>CABULH010000005.1 GCA_902492455.1 uncultured Oscillospiraceae bacterium | reverse complement strand
CCTCCCAATATCCTCAAGCTGGCCCTGCACATGCACCGAAAGGGCATTGATCCAAGGGTGGGAACCGAGATGCTTTGCGCTCTGTTGAAGGTGGTGGGCACAGATGAATGAACTTGATGAGGTTACATACAAGGGCTTGATTGTCTGCATCCTTGGCAATATCCACAGTCCGCGCCAATTGAGCCTAATCTACCGGTTCGCCCAATCATTGTATAGCCATAACTGAAAAAGACGAGCGGGAAGCATGGGGAACACCCTGCCGCCCGCTCTCTTATTTGTGGGGTTCTTTTGGTATGTTTTTGCAGCAATAACGACCAAAACCGAAAACAGAGAAAAAGAGAACCGCCAGAAACCTAGCATTGAAGCCATTTTCTGACGGTTGCAATTGGTGCGAGAAACGGGACTTGAACCCGTACGCTAAAAGCACACGCACCTCAAACGTGCCTGTCTGCCAGTTCCAGCATTCTCGCATTTATGATGGGAACGCCCTGCGGCGCAGGCATTATTATAGCATCCCGGCCCCGCCCTGTCAACAGGCAGAGCCATTATTTTTCCGGCGGATTTTTGCTTTTTATCCCTGCCGTGCCGCCGGGCCTCTTCCCAGGGCTGCCAGCACCTTATCCGGCACGTCGGTGATGATGCCGTCCACCTGCAGCTCGATGGCCCGCTGGATGTCCTCGGGGGAATTCACCGTCCAGGCGTTGATCTGGACGTCCTTCTCCCAGCAGGCGGCGACGATGGCGGGGGTCAGAACGCTGAGATCCGGATGGACGGCGTCGGCGTGATACTTTTCCGCCAGAGCCAGGGTTTCCTCCGGCGTGAAGCGTTCACCGTAGAGCAGCCCCACCCGCAGCCGGGGATACCGTTCCTTGATCCTTCCGCCCCAGACGTGTTCAAAGGTGGAAATAATCGTCCGATCCGCACAATGATATTTTTCCAGGGAAGCGTATAGAATAGAAAGGGCTTCATCCAGATCCTGTCCCGCGGGCAGCGGCCCCTTGAGTTCGATGTTGAGGATGTCCATGCCATGGGTGAGCTCCAGCATTTCGTCCAGGGTGGAAATCCGGGTGCCGGAAAATTTAGCGCCGAACTTGGCGCCGAAATCGTACCGCTTCAATTCCTCCACCGTCATCTCATGGATGGCGCCGCTGCCGTCGGACATCCGGTCGATGGTGCCGTCGTGGCTGAGCACAAACACCTTGTCCCGGGTGAGGTGGATGTCGTTTTCGAAGCCGTCGGCTCCCATTTCCATTGCCAGGCGGAAGGCGGGCAGGGTGTTTTCCGGCGCATAGGCGGATGCGCCTCGATGGGCGTGGACAACGATTTTGCGGGTCATGGGGATTCCTCCTTTTCACTCCGATTCGTCGGAATCAGTATACGCTTGGAGGGGAGAAAATACAAGAGCCGCGGCGTAAAACAGGCGGAACTGTTAAGGTCTTGTAAAATCCCCGGGGACTTTCTTTACGATGGGGAAAAAATGGGTTATACTGGAGATACTATTCTTTTTCAGAGAGGCGGGAAAAGGATCATGAGCGATAAACCGCGCCGGTGGAAGGCCGTCGCCGTGCTGGACATCGGCTCCAGTTCGGTGCGCATGGGCGTCTATCAGTCGGGTAAAAACGGAACCCAGCGGCTGGAGCTGCTGGAGCATCCGCTGCGCATCGGCCACGAGGTGTTCACCTCCGGCCGGATCAGCGTGGAAAGCGTGCGGCGGCTGTCCGCCATCCTGCGGGGCTATTCCCAGGTGATGAAGGAATATGGGGTGACCGAGTACCGGGCCATCGCCACCACCGCTCTGCGGGAGGCCCGCAACCGGGCTTATGTGGTGGATCAGCTGAAAACCCAGAACAACCTGGTGGTGGAGGTGCTGGAGAACGGGGAGGAAAGCGCCCTGGTCTACGCCGCCCTGGCCGGAATGCCGGCGGTGCCGGCGGCTTCCCTGCTGGCCTATATCGGCACGGGCAGCGTCGGGGTGGCCGCCTGGGACGGCCGGATCATTCAGCAGACCTGCAACATTACCATCGGCTTTCAGAAACTGGGGGAGACGCTGCGCAGCCTGGAGGAGCAGACCGCCGGCTTCTGCAAGGCGCTGGAGGAATATGTGGAAACCTATTTCCGGCGGCTGACACTGCGGCTGGGGGAGCGGCGCTTCGACGCCCTGACTCTTACCGGACGCAACCTGGAGGTCATCGCCCCTCTGTGCGGCGCCCGGCTGGAAAACGGGGTTTACCGCATTGAAAAAAAGCAGCTGGAAAAGCTGTACGACCGGATCAAGGGGATGCACGCCCCGGTGGCGGCCCAGTATCTCTCCATCAGCGAGGGGGCGGCGGAGCAGCTGCTGCCCATGCTGGCGCTGTATCTGCGGATGCTGGATTTCACCCAGGCTTCCTTTATGACCGCCCCGCCGGTGGATATCATCGACCTGCTGGCGGACCAGATGCTCTATGAAACCAAACGCCGGGAATTCGAGACCATCCAGCGGGAGGGGGCGGTGGCGACGGCCGCGGAAATGGCCGCCCGCGGGATGAGCGATATGGCCCACGCCCAGCGGGTGCGGGAATATGCGGTGATGCTTTTCGGCAAGCTGAAGAAGCTCCACGGGGTCAGCGGCAAGCGGCTGGTGCTGCTGGAATGCGCCGCCCTTCTCCATGAGGTGGGCTACAGCGCCAATGCCAAGGATTCCGGCCGCTCCACCTACGACGCCATCAAGCAGGCTTATCTCTACGGCCTCAGCGAGGAGGACACGGCGCTGATCGGGGAGATCGCCCGCTATGGGGATTTCATCGAAACAGTCACCGCCGGGGAGACGCTGCCGGAGAAACAGCGGTTACTGGTGGATAAGCTGGCGGCCATGCTGGTGATGGCGGACGCGCTGGACGAATCCCGCCGAGGGAAGATCACCGGGCTGAAGCTGCGGCTGGAGCCGGACCGGCTGGTGGTGACCGTCTCCGGCAGGGAAGAGCCGCTGCTGGAGCGATGGGCCTTTGCCGAATGCGCCCCTCTCTTTGAGGATGTTTTCGGCATTCAGCCGGTTCTGGTGTGGAAAAGCGAACTGCTGGCCTGACGGATGAAAGGAGACGAGGGAAGATGAAGAAGGAAACCAGGCTGCCTTTCACCAACCGGGAGCTGAGCTGGATGGATTTCAACACCCGGGTGCTGGAGGAAGCCTATGAAAAGGATAACCCGGTGCTGGAGCGGTTCAAGTTTTTAGGCATCACCGCCTCCAACCTGGATGAATTTTTTATGGTGCGGGTGGCCGGCGTCAAGGAACAGGTCCGTTCAGGCTACCGGGAACCGGACGCCGCCGGACTGACCCCGCAGGAGCAGCTGAAGCTGCTCTCCGCTAAGATCCACGCCTTTGTGGAGAAGCAGTATACCTGCCTCTCCAGGTCGCTGATCCCCCTGCTGCGGCAGAAGGCCTTCTTTCTGCTGAAGGCGGAGGAATTCACCGAGGACCAGCGGCATTTCACCGAGGATTATTTCCGCAATGTGCTTTTCCCGGTGCTGACTCCCCTGGCGGTGGACCGCAGCCGGCCCTTTCCCATGCTGGGCAACAAAAGCCTCAATCTGGGCCTGCGGCTGAAACGGGAAGGGGAGGTGGCCTTCGCCGTGGTCCAGGTCCCCTCCATCCTGCCCCGGCTGGTGGAGCTGCCCTGTGAGGAAGGGCGGGCCTTCGTGCTGCTGGAAACCATTATCGAAGCCCATCTGGAGGAGCTGTTCGAGCTCCATGACATTGAGGCGGTAGCCGCTTTTCGGGTCACCCGCAACGCCGATCTGGACATCGACGAGGAATCGGAGGACCTGCTGATCGAAATCCAGGAGTCCATCAAAAAGCGCAAGCGTGGCAAGCCGGTGCGGCTGGAGCTGTCCCGCCGCTGCGACGGGGAGCTGAAGGAATTCCTCACCGAGATGCTGGACGTGGACGACCTGGATATCTATGAGATCGGCGGTCCTCTGGATCTGACCTTCTGCTTCCGGCTCAGCTCCCTGGACGACCGGCTGCGGCTGCCCCCCATCACGCCGGTGCCGGCGGCGGATTTCTGCGGTTGGAGCGATATGTTCGCCGCCATCCGGGAGCGGGACCGGTTCGTCCATCATCCCTATGAGAGCTTCGACAGCGTGGTGAACTTTGTGCGTACGGCGGCGGAGGATCCCGACGTGCTGGCGATTAAACAGACGTTATACCGGGTCAGCGGCAATTCTCCTATTATCGCGGCGCTGATGCGGGCGGCGGACAACGGCAAGCAGGTCACCGTGCTGGTGGAGCTGAAGGCCCGGTTCGACGAGGAGAACAACATCCATTGGGCCCTGAAGCTGGAGGAAGCGGGCTGCCATGTGGTCTACGGCCTGGCAGGGCTGAAAACCCATTGTAAGATTCTGCTGGTGGTCCGCCGGGAGGAGGACGGCCTGCGGCGGTATGTCCATATGGGGACGGGGAATTACAACGATTCCACCGCCCGGCAGTACACCGATATGGGGATGTTCACCTGCCGGGAGAGCTACGGCGCGGACGCTTCCAGCCTGTTCAATGTCCTCACCGGGTATTCCCGGCCGCCCCAGTACAACCGCTTTGTCACCGCGCCGGAGGGGATGCGCCCCTTCTTCCAAAAGATGATCGACCGGGAGATGGAAAACGCCAAAAACGGCCTGCCCTCCGGGATTTACGCCAAGGTCAATTCCCTGCTGGACCCGGATATCATCTACCGGCTGTATGCCGCCTCCCAGTGCGGGGTGCCGGTCCGGCTGGCGGTGCGGGGCATCTGCAGCCTGATTCCGGGGGTGCCCGGGGTCAGCGAGAACATCCGGGTGGTGAGCCTGGTGGGCCAGCTGCTGGAGCACAGCCGCATCTTCCGGTTTGAGAACGGGGGCAATCCCAAGCTGTATCTGGGCAGCGCCGATTGGATGCCCCGGAACCTGGACCGCCGGGTGGAGCTGGTTTTCCCGGTGGAGGACGAGGCCATCTGCCGCCGGGTGGAGGAGGTTATCGACCTCACTTTGGAGGACACGGTCAACGCCCGGGAGCAGAGCGCCGACGGCGCTTACGCCATGGTGGACGGCCGGGGCCGTCCGGCGGTGAACAGCCAGCTGGAGCTGGCGAAGCGGGCCCGGGCGGCCTATATCGCCAAGGAAAAGGAAGCCGCCGGAAAGACGGCGGAAAAGGACGGAAAAATTTGACAGGAGAGGTCGTATAAATATGCTGAGAGTGGGGATATTAACCAGCGGCGGGGATTGTCAGGGCCTCAACGCCGCCATCCGCGGCGTCGCCAAGGCGCTGTACGAGGCCTTTGACGAGGTGGAGATCTACGGCGTGATCGACGGTTATCGGGGCCTTATCAGCGGCAACGCCCGCAAGATGAAGCCGGAGGATTTTTCCGGCATTCTCACCCAGGGCGGTACGGTGCTGGGCACCTCCCGCCAGCCCTTTAAGCTGATGCGGGTCATCGGGGAGGACGGGGTGGATAAGGTGGCGGCCATGAAGAAAACCGTGGCTTCCCTCAAGCTGGACTGTCTGGTGATCCTGGGGGGCAACGGCACCCACAAAACCGCCAATCTGCTGCGGGAAGAGGGAGTTCCGGTGATTACTCTGCCCAAGACCATCGACAACGATCTTTGGGGCACCGATGTCACCTTCGGTTTTCAGAGCGCGGTGGATGTGGCGGCCAACGTCATCGATTACATTCATTCCACCGCCACCTCCCACGGCCGGGTGTTTATTGTGGAGGTCATGGGCCATAAGGTGGGCTGGCTGACCCTTCACGCGGGCATCGCCGCCGGAGCGGATATCGTGCTGCTGCCGGAGATTCCCTATGATATCCGCCGGGTGGGCGCCGCAGTTCAGCGCCGCCGCAAGCAGGGGAAGAGCTTTTCCATCCTGGCGGTGGCGGAGGGGGCCTTGTCCAAGGAGGAAGCGAAGCTGGGAAAAAAGGCGCTGGCCGCCGCCCGGGCCCAGGAAAGCTATCCCTCCATCGCCTACCGGCTGGCGGAGGAACTGGAACCCTATGTGGGAACCGAGACCCGGGTGTGCGTCCCCGGTCATTTCCAGCGGGGCGGCCCGCCCTGTCCCTATGACCGGATGCTGGCCACCATGCTGGGCGCGGCGGCGGCCCGGCTGATCCGGGAAAAGCACTTCGGCTGCATGTGCGCCATGATCGATAACCAGATCGTGCCGGTGCCGCTGGAAGAGGTGGCGGGCAAGCTGAAAAAGGTGCCCCCCAACTGCGAAACGGTGCAGATGGCCCGGGAGATCGGCATGACCTTCGGAGATTGAGCGGGGGGCTCCGGGTTGTTTCGGCTTCCCCGCCAAGAGAAGGAATGCAGAGCTTCTTCCGCCGGCCGGATAACAGGGAATTGTCAATTTTACAAAAATTGGCAGCGCCCTTCCGCCGGTTCACAAAAGAGCAAAAACGGCTTGAAATCAGGCTTTTTAACGCTGGTTGGAAATAACGGGAGAAAATCCAAACGGTTACAGTATTTTTGATTTGATTTTTTCCCGTTTGGTGATATAATAGGAATGTTGAAATTTCGGAGGAGTGTGGCCGAATTTGGAAAAATATATCATCACAGGTGGAAACCGCTTGGTTGGCAAAGTAGATATCAGCGGCGCCAAAAATGCGGCGGTAGCCATCCTTCCCGCAGCGATATTAGCCGACGGCGTTTGCCGTATTGAAAATATACCCAACATTGCCGATGTCTCCACAACCCTGGAAATCCTGTCCTCTCTGGGCGCGGAAGTGCGCCGCGTCAATAAAAATGCGGTGGATATCGATCCCCGCGGCATTCATACCCACGTGGTCCCTCACGATTTGGCCCGCCATATGCGCGCCTCTTATTATTTCATCGGCGCCCTTTTGGGCCGGTGCGGCAAGGCGCGGGTCTCCATGCCCGGCGGCTGCCAGATCGGCCTGCGGCCCATCGACCAGCACCTCAAGGGCTTCACCGCCCTGGGCGCGGACGTGGCCCCGGTGGAGCACGGCATGATCGAGGTCAACGCCCCCCGGCTCATCGGCAATTCCGTTTATCTGGATATGGTGACGGTGGGATCCACCGTGAACATCATGCTGGCGGCGGTCAAGGCCCGGGGCACCACCATCATCGAAAACGCGGCCAAGGAACCCCATGTGGTGGACTTGGCCAACTTCCTCAACTCCATGGGCGCGGATGTCCGGGGCGCGGGCACCGACGTCATCAAGGTGCGGGGCGTGGATAAGCTCTACGGCACCACCTATTCCATCATCCCGGATCAAATCGAGGCGGGCACCTATATGGCCGCGGCCATCGCCACCGCCGGGGATGTGCTGATCCAGGGGGTGATCCCCAAGCATCTGGAATCCATCACCGCCAAGCTGCAGGAGATGGGGGGAGAGATCGAGGAATTCGACGATTCCATCCGGGTGCGCCGCACCGGTCCGCTGCGCCACTGCAACGTGAAAACCATGCCCCATCCCGGTTTCCCCACGGATATGCAGTCCCAGGCGGCGGTGCTGCTCTCCATCGCGGAGGGCACCAGCATCATCACCGAGAGCATTTTTGAAAACCGCTTCCGCTATATCGATGAGCTGCGGCGGATGGGGGCCCAGGCCCAGGTGGACGGCAAGGTGGCCGTCATCCAGGGCGTGGACCAGCTCACCGCCGCCCCGGTAAAGGCGGTGGACCTCCGGGCCGGCGCGGCCCTGGTGATCGCTGCCCTGGTGGCGAAGGGCACCACCGAAATCGAGGAGATTCATCACATCGAGCGGGGCTATGAAAACCTGGAAGCCAAGATGACCGCTTTGGGAGCCAATATCCGGCTGGTATCCCTGCCGGATGCGGCGCTGCGTCAGGCGCTTTAACAGCTATTTGTGAACGGGGCTGTTGCAAAATGAAACATTTTGCAACAGCCCCGCCGATTGTTTGAAGGGGATGCCCGGCATCCCCCTTTTATTTCAATTCTGGAGGCGGACAAGCATGGCGCGATATTGCCCATTATTCAGCGGGAGCAGCGGCAACTGCGCCTATATTGGAACGCCGGAGAGCGGCATCCTTATCGACGCGGGGGTCAGCGCCAAGCGGATTGAAACGGCGCTGCGGCAGCGGGAGGTGGATCCCTGCTCCATTGCGGCGATTTTCGTCACCCATGAGCATTCGGATCATGTCTGCGGCTTGAAGATCCTCACCAAGCGCTACGGCATCCCGGTTTTCGCTTCGCCGGGCACCCTGGAGGCGCTGCTGGAAGCCGACGCCCTTTCCGGCGCTTATGACGCCATCCCCGAGGAAGGGATGGAGGCTGCCGGCATGTGGGTGGAAGCCTTCCGCACCTCCCACGACAGCCGGGAAAGCCTGGGCTACCGGGTGTGCACCCCGGATGACCGCCGGCTGGCGGTAGCCACCGACATGGGCTATATGAGCGATACGGTGCGTTTCGCCCTCTCCGGCTGCGATCTGGTGCAGATCGAATCCAATCACGATGTCCGGATGCTGGAAAACGGTCCTTATCCTTATTATCTTAAACGGCGGATTCTGGCGGATACCGGCCATCTTTCCAACGAGGTGTGTGCCGCTTCCCTGCCGGGACTGGCGGAGAGCGGGACCACCCGCTTTTATCTCGCCCATCTGAGCAAGGACAATAACACCCCCGAGGTGGCTTACATAACCTCTCAGGCCGCTCTGAACCAGGCCGGGATGAAGGAAGGACAGGATTATCTGCTGCGGGTCGCGCCCCGGTACGACACGGAGCCGATGCTGGTGTTTTAACATATGTTAAATATAACGATTGCCTGCGTGGGCAGGCTGAAGGAAAGCTATTGGCGGGAAGCCTGCGGGGAATACGGCAAGCGGCTGGGCGGCTTCTGCCGACTGACGATTGCGGAGGTGGAGGAGGAGCGGCTGCCGGACAACCCCTCCGCCGCCCAGATCGAAGCCTGTCTTCGGGCGGAGGGCAGGCGGCTACTGGCGAAGGTGCCGCCGGGGGCGGCCCTGTGGGCGCTGTGCATCGAGGGAAAAACCATTTCCTCGCCGGAGCTGGCCCGGCGGCTGGAGGAATTGGCCGTGGGCGGAACCAGTCATGTGGCGCTGGCTGTGGGCGGGTCCTGGGGCCTCTCGCCTCAGGTCAAGGAAGCGGCCCGGTTGCGGCTGTCCATGTCTCCCATGACCTTTCCCCATCAGCTGGCCCGGGTGATGTTGCTGGAGCAGATCTACCGCGCCATGCAGATTTCCGGCGGCGGCAAGTATCACAAATGAGCCGGAGCCGGTTGCGCAAACCGGTCTCCTGTGATATGATGGTGGAAACGAGCTGGAGCTGATCGGCGTGCAGCGTCCTGAAACTTTTCCCATCGTCAGGACCCCTCCCGTGCCATCCGCTTTCCGTCCGTTCACCATGGTTTCCTATGAAGGGAAAAATACCGTCGGCATATTGCCGATGACGAATGAGGGCTGGCAATGGCGAATAACGATATCAGTAAGGCCGATGTTCAAAAGGAAAACTTCAAGCTGGCACTGGGGGTGTTCTGGCGCACCGCAGTGGCCGCCTTTCTCTGCTTGTTTCTGTATATGTCCGTCACCGTGCTGGTGACCGGCATGACTACCCAAACCATCGGCTACCGGGTAGTGGAAAAGACGGAGGACAGTTCCGCCGTCATCGTGAAGGAGATCAATTCCGTTCCCAGCGATGAGGAGCTGAAAAAGATGCAGGAGGATCTGGAGGAAAATCAGGTCCTGCAGCCCATCAGTTCGGAGATTCCCACCGGCGCAGCCGTCGCCATGGATGTGGTATCCCAGACCCTCATGCTGCTGCTGTTTATCGCCTTCCCTTACGCGGTGCTGTGGAGCAAGGGGGACCGGGATAAAAACACGGTGAACTTCGGCCATATGGAGGAGGATAAGCTCCGGGGCCTGAAGGTGGGGCTGATGGCAACCCTTCCCGCCGCCGTGGCTTACCTGGCGCTGCTGGTGTGCAAGCTGCTGAATACGGGCGGCTGGTATTACGCTATTTACCGCTTCCTCAATCTGCCCTTCATGCCGATTTTCAACCGGGTAACCACGGGTATGAAGACCATCGGGGAGCTTTCCTGGGTGGCGATGCTGGTATTTTTCCTCTTCCTGGCGGTGCTGCCGCTGATCTGTCATTTCTCCTATGTGCTGGGATATAAGCAGATTTCCCTGTCGGAGAAGTTTATTTACGTCAACTCCAAGAAGAAAAAGCGCCGCCGCTGAGCGGCGGCTGGAGCCCGGTTTTCTTCCGCAGGAAACCGTATCCCGGGGCTGCTGCAAAATGAAACATTTTGCAGCAGCCCTTTTTTACAATTGCCGCCGCCGGCAGGCCAAGGCCAGCAGCAGCATTCCTCCGGCGAAAACCGCCAGAACCAGCGGCGGCAGCAGCCGTTCCGGCCCGGCGGATTCCGACGGCAGCCCGGGTTCTTCCTTGGGGACGGCGCTGTGCAGCCAGGCGGTGCGGATTTCGGTCAGCCGTTCCTCCATCAGGGGGATATGGGTTTGGGCGATGATCTGATGACCCGCCGGCGTGGGATGGGGATCCAGCTTCAGGGTCCATAATTCCGACCAATCGATGTGGGTGAAGGTCAAGTCTTCTTTTCCGGTATAGGCGGCGAAGGCGGCGTTGCTGTCCGCAGCCAGAGGAATCAGCCCTTCCCGGCAGCCGCAGCCCGCCCGGATGTGGTTGTTGAACCGTTCCAGATACCGCTGGATGATCGGTCCCAGGGTGTCGTCGTCGGTGGGATTGGGAATGGTGGTAAGGATCACCAGCGCGTCGGGACACAGCTGGTTCAGCTGGCTGAAAACCCCGTCCATATCCGCCTGAAACTGGCGGAACACCTCCTGGGAGCGGGCTTCCGACAGCCCCTCCCGCAGGGCGGCCGCCAGCTTGGAAACGCCTCCCAAAAGGGAATCGTCCTGTTTGGGCAGCAGATCCCGCAGCTGATGAATCAGGTCGTTGCCCCCGATGCTGATGGTGAGGATGTCCGCCAGCCGGACGTCCTCCCGGATATCCCCCCGGGTTTTCAGCTTCTCCAGAAGATCCCCCGCCGTGTCCCCATCGGTGCCGTAGTTGACATAGCGGACAGGATAGGGAGCGGGCGTTACCAGCTCTCCGATATAGTCTGCCAGCAGACTGCCGTAGGCTTCCTCCGGCCGGCAGCCGTATCCCCGGGCGATGGAATCTCCTAAGGAAACCAGCCGGATCTCCGTCCGCTTTGTGGTTTTAACCGCTCCCGCCGGTGCGATGCCGGTGAATAGCAGGGTGAATGTCAATAGCAGCATCGCCGCTTGTTTCATACTTCAGCGCCCCTTTTGTTTTATACCTATGCCGTATCCGCCGCCGTCATGCCCGCAGTTACAGTTTGCCGCGCCGCCGATGGGTTATACGGCATGTGACATAATCCGGCCGCCCGGTTCATAAACTGGCACGGGGTGGTTGGATGAATGGATCAAAGGAACGGCGTGATACCCATTGGATGAAGGAAATACCCGGACGGCTCAGACGATTGGATTGGAGCAGGATCTGGGAATGGTCGGCCCTGCCGCTGGGGGCCTGCGCGCTGCTGGCGATTTTTATTGCGGTGATGCAGGTGGGGCTGGTAAGCAGCACTTCGGTGACACCCAAGGCGGGTCCCTGTCTGCTGATCGATCCCGGCCACGGCGGGGAGGACGGCGGCGCGGTGGCGGCGGACGGCACCCAGGAAAAGAACATCAATCTCAGTATCGCCCTGCCGCTGCGGGATATGCTGAAGATCATGGGGTACGAGGTGCGGATGACCCGCTCGGAGGATATCTCCATCCATGATCCCGACTGCCAGACGGTGCGGGAGAAAAAGGTGGGGGACCTGAAGAATCGCCTGGCGATGTATGAGCAGGCCTCCTTGGTGGTGGGGATTCATCAGAACAAATTTGAGATTCCCAAATACTACGGCACCCAGGTGTTTTATTCCGCCAATAACCCGGAGAGCAAGCTCCTGGCCACCGAGATCCGGCAGAGCGTGCTGACCCTGCTGCAGCCGGAGAACAAGCGGGAACTGAAAAAAGCCGATTCCAATATCTATCTGCTGGATAAGACCAAGGTGCCGGCGGTGCTGGTGGAATGCGGCTTCCTTTCCAATCCGGCGGAATTGGAGAAGCTCAAGGATCCGGAATACCGTTCTCAAATGGCCTTCGCCATTGCCGGCGGTATTCTGCAGTACGGCCCCCAGGCATAGGGGCGGGGAAAAAGAAAACAAGCGGCCGGGTTGCCCGGCCTCCCGGAAAGGATGTAGAAGGCGATGGCGCCCAAAGTGAAAACCGTTTTTGTCTGCTCGGAATGCGGCTGCGAATCCCCCAAGTGGGTGGGGAAATGCCCCTCCTGCGGGGAATGGAACACCATGAACGAGGAGGTCCGCTCTCCAGCCAAAACCCAGGGGATTTCCGCCCCCACCGCGGTGGGGCGGGGGCTGGCCCGGCGAATCGGGGAGATCAGCCCCAAGGGGGAGCAGCGTTACCTCACCGGTCTCAAGGAGCTGGACCGGGTGCTGGGCGGCGGCATCGTCCGGGGCGGGCTGATGCTCATCGGCGGCGACCCGGGCATCGGCAAATCCACTTTGCTGCTGCAGATCTGCGCCTATTTGGGGGAGAGCCTGAAAATCCTCTATGTCTCGGGCGAGGAATCGGAGCGGCAGATCAAGATGCGGGCCGACCGGCTGGGGGTGGCGGGGGACAGCCTGTACGTGCTGTGTGAAACGGACGTGGACACGGTCATCGGCTGTATGCAGCAGGAAGCCCCGGATCTGGTGATTATCGACTCCATCCAGACCATGAACCTGGCGGCGGTGGCCTCCTCGCCGGGCAGCGTCACCCAGGTCCGGGAATGCGCCGCCGCCATCATGCGGGCGGCCAAGCAGTCGGATACTCCGGTCTTCGTGGTGGGGCACGTCAACAAGGACGGCGCCATCGCCGGCCCCAAGGTGATGGAGCACATCGTGGACTGCGTGCTGTATTTCGAGGGGGACCGGCACACCAGCTACCGCATCCTCCGCTGTGTGAAAAACCGCTACGGCTCCACCAATGAGATCGGTATGTTCGAGATGCGGGACAAGGGGCTCTGCGAGGTGGAGAACCCCTCCCTGATGCTGCTTTCCGGCCGCCCGGTGAATGTCAGCGGCACCTGCGTCGCCTGCGCCATCGAGGGCTCCCGGCCCATTCTGGCGGAGGTGCAGGGGCTGGTGTCTCCCACCGGCTTCGGCAATCCCCGGCGGATGTCCACCGGCTTCGATTACAACCGTCTCTCCCTGCTGCTGGCGGTGCTGGAAAAACGGGCGGGCTACTTCTTCTCCAACCTGGACGCCTATGTCAACGTGGTGGGCGGCCTGCGGCTGGACGAGCCTGCGGCGGATCTGCCGGTGGCCCTCTCCCTGGTGTCCAGCCTGAAGGACAAGCCGGTGGCGGAAGGAATCGTCGCCTTCGGCGAGGTGGGGCTGGCCGGAGAAATCCGGGCGGTTTCCAACGCGGAAAGCCGGATCACCGAGGCCGCCCGGCTGGGCTTCACCCGGGTGCTGGTACCCTATCACAATCTGAAAAGCCTCACGCCCCGGGGAGATATCGAGGTGGTGGGGGTCAAAACGGTGCGGGACGCTTACGAGGCCCTGGGCTGAACGGCGTCCATCACAAAATTTTCATCCGCTGACGGGGGACCTGTTCCGGCAGGACCCCCGTTTTTTTCTTAAATTCCACTAAAATCCTTCTAAACTTTGCTTATGGCAGTGTTGCGGTGATAGGTTTTGTATGTTATACTGGTGTAAAATGGCGAGAAGGATGTGGTAGGAATGAGGAAAAGGGCGCTGATATTAGCGGTGCTCCTGCCTCTGCTGCTGATCCGGCAGCAGCCGCCCGCACAGGCGGCGAACAAGGATCATATCACCAAACAGTGCAGCTTCACCGTTTCCGCCGATCAAAAAAACAAGGGCAGCCTGGCGGACGATAATTTCCGCAGCATCTGGACCGGCGGGGCCGGCAGCACCGTGCGGATTGAGAGTACCCAGGCCATCGGCGGGCTGTATATCCGCTGGCAGGAGATTCCCAAGCAATGGGAGGTGCGCTCCTTGAAGGGGGAGGAGCCGCTCAGCCTTTATACCGGGCCGGAAACCACCTTTTTTCACCAGTATGTTCCCATCGAATCCGCGGGGGAAACCGCGCTGGAGCTGCATCTGATTTCCGGCGGCTCCATCGCGGACGTGTTTGTGCTGGCGGCCGGCGCTCCGGTGCCCAATTGGGTGCAGCAGTGGAAACCCATGTGGGACAAGGCGGATCTGCTGCTGATTTCCACCCATGCGGATGATGAGCTGCTGTGGTTCGGCGGCGCGCTGCCGGTTTATGCCGGAGAGTTTCAGAAAAAGGTACAGGTGGCCTACCTGACCAACCACGGCCCGCGGCGGACCCATGAGCTGCTCAACGGCCTGTGGACGGTGGGGGTCACCGCCTATCCCATGATTTCGGATTTCCCCGACCTGTACTGCAAGACCTTCAAAAGCGCCCTGGCCGAGTACGATGAGAAGGAAGTGCTGGGATATCAGGTGAAGCTGCTGCGGCGGTTCAAACCGGATGTGGTGCTGGGACAGGATATCAACGGTGAGTACGGCCACGGCGTCCATATTTTGAACACCTATACCCTGCGCAAGGCTCTGGAGATCAGCAGCGATCCCGCCGCTTATCCGGAGCTGGCGGAGCAATACGGGCTCTGGCAGGTGAAAAAATGCTACCTCCACCTGTATGACCAGAACCGTCTGGTGATGGATTGGAGCCAGCCCCTCTCCCATTTCGGCGGCAAAACCGGCCTGGAGATGGCGAAAAAGGGGTTCGCCTGCCATGTTTCTCAGCAAAAGCCCCACTGGAAGGTGGAGGATTTCGGTAAGAACGACTGCCGCCAGTTTGGGCTGTATTATACCACGGTGGGCCAGGACCGAGTGGGCAACGATTTCTTTGAAAATGTGAACCCCTGTATTCCCTGGAAGGCCCTGCCGGTGGAGACCAAACCCAACACCTCCCAGCCGCCCGCCACGCAGCCTTCCGCTACTCAGCCGCCGACGACTCAGCCCGTCCCGACCACGACGGAAGCCGTCGCCACAACCACCGTCGAAACGGCGGTTCCCACGACCACCACCTCCGCGCAGCAGGTGATCGTTTCGGTGCCGCAGCCCGATCAAGGGCCGGGACTGGGGCTGCTGCTGGCGCCCGGCATCCTGCTGATCGCTGCCGGCGGCAGCGCGGCGGCGGTCTTGATCTGGCGTCGCCGGACGCAGGGGAAATATATCGACCGCTGATTTCTACAGCAAAAGAGAAACGCCGCAGGGGAACCGGCGTTTCTTTTTCTGTCTGATAAAGTATCCCCCTTCAGAATGGGAAAGATGGAAAAGAAAGGAACAGATCGATGAACATTCAGATTTTCGGCAAGCCCAAATGCTTTGATACCAAAAAGGCGGAGCGTTTTTTCAAGGAACGCCGCATCCCCTACCAGCTCATCGACGTCACCCGCAAGGGGATGAGCCCGGGGGAATACCGGAATATCCGGGCGGCGGTGGGAAGCCTGGAGGCGCTGCTGGATGAAAAATCTCCCGCCTATGCCGCCCATTACGTCGCTTATCTGGCGCTGGAAAGCCAGCGGGAGGAAAAGCTGCTGGAGCATCAGGAAATGCTGAAAACCCCGGTGGTGCGCTGCGGCCGTAAGGCCGCCGTGGGATACCGGCCGGAGGTCTGGCAGTCCTGGATCGACGCGGCTTCGGAAGATTGACGCTTTCCTATTCATCCCTTTATACCGGTCCATCCGCCGCTTTGCGGGAATCCGGCGGCAAGCTGGGAAATTTTGAAAATAATTGCTTTTCCCTACAACTTTTTCGCTTTTTGGCGCATCTTATCATTGAGGACTAGGAAAGGCGTGATTTCCCATGAAAAGCGAAAAGGGTCGTCGGCGCGGCAGCCGGAAAAGAATCGTCAATACGGCCGTAATGGCTGTGGCTGTGATTGTGCTGTTTTTATGGGGAATCGTGGCGCTGGCCGCTATCTTCAACGGTCATAAGCTGCCGCCGGTGGAGGGAGGCTCCTCCGTTGCGGCTTCCGCGCCGGGGGGGAGCGCCGCCCACAGCACCACCCGCCCCACCAACCGGGAGCCGGGTACCACCGCCCCTAATAGTCAGTCCCAGGGTCAGCCGGGGCAGACCGCTTCCTCCGCCTCCGGCACCACCATCGCCGGCGCGGACAACGCCTATTTTGACGACGCGGTCTTCATCGGGGATTCCCGCACCGAGGGGCTGATGCTTTACGGCAGCCTCCACAACGCCACCTTCTACACCCACAAAGGGCTGATGGTGAACACCATCTTCACCAAGGAATCGGTGAAAGAAGCGGGCAGCGACAAAAAAATCACCATCATGCAGGCGCTGGAGAAGCACAAGTTCGGCAAAGTGTATGTGATGCTGGGGGTCAACGAGCTGGGCTGGGTGTATGAGAAGGTCTTTATCCAGCGATACGGCGAGCTGGTGGACGAGATCAAGCGGCTGCAGCCGGATGCGGTGGTCTATATCCAGTCCATCATGCCGGTGAGCCAGGCCAAATCCGACAGCGGCGATGTCTACACCAACGACCGGATCCGGCTGTACAACTCCCTGATTGTGAAGATGTGTGAGGAGAAGGGCGTGCACTACCTCAACGTGGCTGAAGCGGTGGAGGATGACAAGGGCGTGCTGCCCGCGGAAGCCACCACCGACGGCATCCATCTCAAGCCCGCCTACTGCGTCAAGTGGCGGGAATATCTGAAAAGCCACACCCTGTAAATACTGCTGAAAATCGTTTTGCCAAAGAAAGGATGGTTCTGCCCATGAAACACGGAAAAATCGGCGCGCTGCTTCTGGCGCTGGTGCTGGCGGTGCTGGCCGCCGGCTGCGGCGGAAAGAAGGTGGAGGCGGACGCCGCCGCCCTGGCGGACGAGCTGAAAAGCTCCCTGACCTTCCAGGATGAGATGACCGCGGCGGAGGATACGGTGCGGGATACCCTCTATACCATCGACGCAGCGGACGTCAAGGCCGGGAAGCTGTATATCAGTTCGGGAGCCACGGCGGAGGAGATCGCCGTTTTCGAGGCCGCGGACAAGGCCGCAGCGGACCGGCTGTACAAGGCCGCCCAGGAGCGGGTGGAAAATCAAAAAACCGCCTTTGAGGATTATGTCCCGGCGGAGATGACCAAGCTGGGGAATCCGGTGCTGGTGAAGAAGGGCAGCTTCGTGGTGCTCTGCGTGGCGGACGATGCCGCCGCCGCCAAAAAGATCGTGGACAAAGCGCTGGGCTGATCCAGCATGAGCTTCCGCCGCACAGGCGGCAATCCATTCGGGCAGGGGGAGACGGCGCCATTGCAGCGGGCAGTTTTAACCGAATTTCTGTATGACAACCAGGCGGCGTTGTACCGGCTGGCGTTTGCCTATGTCCATAGCCGGGAGGCGGCGCTGGATGTGGTACAGGATACCGTGGTGAACGCCATGACCCATCTCTCCTCCCTGAAATCCGACGATGCGGTCAAGCCCTGGGTATACCGGATTCTGGTGAATGAGAGCCTGGGCTATCTCCGCCGCAGCCGCCGGCTGGTGCTGGTGGAGGAAACGCCGGAGGATGCGGTGTTCCCCGAGGATATGGGAGAGCGGCTGGACCTTTACCGGGCGGTGGAAGGTCTGGAACCCAAGCTGCGCACCATTGTGATGCTGCGCTTTTACGAGGATATGAAGCTGGAAGACATCGCCCGGGTAACCGGGACCAATGTCAACACCGTCAAATCCCGTTTATATAAAGCTCTGGATCGGCTGAGAGTGGAATTGGGCTGTGAAATCGGCTGACCCACAGCATATCCCGAAAGGGGGCTTTAGGCATATGAAATTCTGGAAAGACGCCAAGGAGGCGTATCGGTCCATCCAGCCGCCGGAAGAGCTGGAGGAAACCATCCGCGCCGGCGTGCGGACCGCTGAGCGGATCCAGCGGGAGCGGCGGCAGAAATCCCGGCCGGTGACCCGTTATGCCGTCTGCGGAGCGGCGGCGCTGTGCATGATCTTCGTGGTGGCGGTCAATGCCAGCCCGGTGCTGGCGAAAAACCTGTATGATATCCCGGTGGTGGGCAACGTGGCCCGGGTATTCACCTTTGTGCAGATGGAGAAGGACGAGGGCGCGGACACCCTGATCGTCAATCTCCCCGCCCTGGAAAACACCGGCAACGACGAGCTGGAACGACGGATCAATTACGAGATCCAGTATGAGATGAACGCCTTGGTGGAGGAGGCCCGGCAGCGGGCCCAGGGCTACAAGGAGGCGTATGTCGCCACCGGCGGCCGGGAAGAGGACTTCATTCCGGTGGAAATCTTCGTGGATTATCGGCTTCACTGCAACGACGGCGACACGGTTTCCTTCGTCATCACCAAGGCGGAAACCCAGGCCACCTATTACGAGGAGCTGTTTTTCTACAACATCGATCTGCAGACGGGGAAGGACCTGACCCTGCGGGACCTGCTGGGCCCGAATTATAGGGAGATCGTCAACCAAAGCGTCCGGGAACAGATCCAACAGCGGATGGCGGCGGACGACGAGGCGGTCTATTTTGCCCCGGAGGACGGCGGCTTCCGTTCCATCTCAGAGGATCAGGGCTTTTATATCAACCAGCAGGGCCATGTGGTGGTGGTGTTCCTCAAGTATGAGATCGCCCCCGGCTGCATGGGCACCCAGGAATTTGAGATTCTGCCCGCCGCCTGACGCGGCCCGCCATATTATCGAACCAGGGGGAACAACATGGTTTTCAGCACGCCGCTTTTTCTCTTTTACTTTTTTCCCGTCACCTTGGGGCTGTATGCCATCGTTCCCCGCGGACGGATTTTCTGGAAGAACCTGGTCCTGCTGCTGTGCAGCCTCTTTTTCTACGCCTGGGGGGAGCCCACCTATGTGCTGCTGATGCTCTTCTCCATCGCCATGGATTACGGGCTGGGCCTCTGGCTGGAGCGGGAAAAGACTAGGGGCGGACATCCCAAACGGGTGCTGGCCCTGGCCGTGGCGCTGAATCTGCTGCTGCTGGGCTTTTTCAAGTACGCGGATTTTCTCATCGGCACGGTGAACGCCCTCACCGGGGCGGACCTGCCCCTGCTGCATCTGCCTCTGCCCATCGGCATCTCCTTTTATACCTTCCAGGCCATGAGCTACATTGTGGACCTCTACCGGGGGGACGTGGAGGTCCAGCGGGATATCGTCTCCTTCGGCACCTATGTTTCCCTTTTCCCCCAGCTTATCGCCGGGCCTATTGTGCGGATGCGCACCGTGGCCGGGGAACTGCGCTGCCGGGAAGAGAACTTCGACGAATTCGGCGCGGGTGTGCGGCGGTTTGCCGCGGGACTTTGCAAGAAGGTGCTGCTTGCCAATACCGTGGGCCAGGTGTGGGAGTCGATTTCCGCGATGGAGGCGGCGGACATGCCGGTGCTCACCGCCTGGCTGGGTCTGCTGGCCTTCACCTTTCAGATTTATTTCGATTTCTCCGGCTATTCGGATATGGCCATCGGCCTGGGCCGGATGTTCGGCTTCCATTTCCTGGAGAACTTCGACTATCCCTATATCTCCCGCAGCATCACCGAGTTCTGGCGGCGGTGGCATATGTCCCTGAGCAGCTGGTTCAAGGAGTATGTCTATATCCCCCTGGGAGGCAACCGCCACGGTCTGCTGCGGCAGATCCGCAACATCCTGATCGTCTGGCTGCTCACCGGCGTCTGGCACGGCGCGGGGTGGAACTTCGTGGCCTGGGGCCTGTATTTCGGGGTGATCCTGATACTGGAAAAGCTCTTCCTGCTCCGGCTGCTGGATAGGCTTCCCCGCTTTTTCCGCCATGTTTATGCCCTGCTGCTGATCGTGCTGGGCTGGGCCATTTTCGCCTTTGATTCCCTGGGGGACGGCCTGGGGCTGATCCGGGCGCTGTTCGGTGGCTACGGCCAGGCGCTGTGGGACAGCCGCAGCCTCTACCTTCTTTACAGCAACGCCCTGCTGCTGGCGCTGCTGATCCTGGGCAGCACCCCGCTGCCCAAAAAGCTGTTTGATTGGGCCTCGGCCAAGCTGCTGGAGCGTCCGGCCCTGGCGGGAGCGGGGGAGATGCTGCTGGTGGGCGGCGGCATGGTGCTGTCGGTGGCCTTCCTGGTGGACGCCTCTTATAATCCC
The DNA here is from genome assembly GCA_902492455.1 of uncultured Oscillospiraceae bacterium. Lineage (GTDB taxonomy): Bacteria > Bacillota > Clostridia > Oscillospirales > Acutalibacteraceae > CAKTXU01. The sequence continues at coordinate 204,131 of CABULH010000005.1, read as the reverse complement.
TTCCTGTATTTTCGATTCTAAGGAGAGAGAAAGATGAAAAAGGAAAAAATGCTGTCTCTCTTCTTTGTGGCGCTGCTGGGCGGCGGCCTGGTCTGGAACCTGCTGACCCCCGCCCGGGAGTATTCCGAAGCGGAGAACCGCTACCTGCAAACCTTCCCGGTGGTGAACGCCGACCAAATATTTTCCGGGAAATTCAGCTCCCAGTTTGAGAGCTATACCACCGATCAGTTTCCCGCCCGGGATAGCTGGGTGGCCCTGAAAACCATGACCCAGCTGGGGCTGGGCCGGCCGGATAACGGCCGGGTGTATTTTGGGAAAAAGGACCGCCTCTTCGCCCTGCCCGATCCGGCGGATGTGGATTGGGAGCAGCGCAATTGCCGGGCGGTGGCCGCCTTCCTGGCAAAAGCCCGGGAGAACCGGCCGGAGCTGCGGACCTCGGTGATGCTGGTCCCCACGGCGGCCACCATCCTGCCGGAGGACCTGCCCGCCCTGGCGCCGGTGGCGGATGAAGCGGCTTTGCTGAGGCGGATGAAGGAAGCACTGGGGGAATCGGCGGTGTTCTGCGATCCCACCGCCGCCCTGCTGGCCGTGGAGGACCGGGAAAGCCTCTATTTCCGCACCGATCACCATTGGACGGGGAGGGGAGCCTATGCCGCTTATGCGGCCTGGGCCAAAGCGACGGGGCTCCAGCCCCAGCCGCTGACGAATTTCCGGGAAACAACCGTGGCCGATGATTTTACCGGCACCCTCTTTTCCAAAGCCAACCTGCCCTGGATAAAGCCGGATCCCCTGACGGCCTGGGAACCGGCGGATTTGGCGGCGTGCAGCTTTTCCGTGGACGGAGGCAAAACCTTTGCCGACGGCTTGTATGATCCTCAGGCCCTGCTGGGGCGGGATAAATACACCTATTTTCTCGGGGGCAACCATCCCCTGACCGTGGTGCGTACCGGGACGGAGAACGGCCGCCGTCTGCTGGTGGTGAAGGATTCCTACGCCCATTCCTTTGCGCCCTTCCTCACCGCCCATTATGAGACCATCTACCTTTTGGACCCCCGCTATTTCAAGGAGAATATCCAAACCTGGATGGGGAAGGAGAACATCACCGATATTCTGGTGCTGTATAACGCGGCCACCTTTTCCGCCGACCGCCAGCTGGCCGCCGTGCTGCAGCCAAGATAAAAAGGCAAAAAAACAGATGCAGGGTTTATCCTGCATCTGTTTTTTTGCGGCCAGATTTTTTTCAAACGGGCAAGGTTTTTATAAATACGTTTTCTGCCTATGGCCGCAGTAATAGTTGAAGTTGACGGGCCGATGAATGAGTTCCTGCGCGACGGCAAGCAGGGCCACGAAGGCGGGATTGGGCCGAAATGTATAAATTTTCTGTTTGACGTCGTCCAGTTCGATTTCCGCTTCGGTGATGAAGGCATAAGATTTCAGGCTTTCCAAAATCTGCATCACCTTTTCTCCGGACAAGTTCAGATGTTTTTCCAGCAGTTTGGGCGTGAAGGGATTTTCACTCACGCGTTCATGTAGGAAAAACAGACAGTCCAGAGTTTCTTGATCCCCTAATAGCTGGAAAAGACGGTGATAGGCTTCCTTGTCGTCCAATCCCTTTTTCCAGCCCTGCTCCGGCTCTGGCATCAGCAGAAAATAAGGCAGTGCGGCTCTCAGGGAAAAGAGGCTGATTCCCTCCGGGAACAGTATTTGGGAATACGAGCGGTGATCCCCTGCAATGTGTACCACTTCTTCCCAGGAGCCGCTGTCCTGCGTTTGTCCCATCAGGCCTTTTTGCAGCGCCCAGCAGTATTCCATGGCGGCGGGAAAACGAGCGGCTTGTTCATAAGCGGCGATTTGCTGGTTGACGGCGGTTCGCAGTTCACTGTAATCCTCCACATTGCGGTGAAATAAAGTATCGATGGAGATGTGAAAATAATCCGCGATAGCAGGCAGCAGCTCCAAATCCGGCATGCCGCCGCATTCCCATTTGGAAACCGCTTGGGTGGAAATCCCCACAGCCTTCGCCAGTTCCTCCTGAGTGCAGCCTTTTTCCTTGCGCAGTCCGGCGATGATTCTCCCGATGCTTTCTTCCTGCATGCATGTTTCCTCCTTTTTCGTTTTACGGAAGCTTCCATGCCATTAGTATAATACAATCTCCGGTTGATTCCAATGGAGGGAATATTGACAGGATACAAACATGGGTTGATTTTTGAGGCGTGAGAAGGGGAAAAGAAAAACCGCTGCCGGCAGCTTTGCCGCGCAGCGGTTTTGGGGCGTTGTGGTGTTATCTAAACGCCTTTAGTTGGCGTATCGGTCCATCATGTCCCGGATAATAGAAAAGTAATGCTTATTCACGCGGTAGAATACCGTGCGGCCCTGTCCGCCTTGGCTTCTGGAAGTGATGATGTTGGCCTTGAGCATCAAAGAAAGATGGTAATAAGCATTGGTGCCGGTCAGCCCCAGCTCCTGCTCGATATCCCGAACGGTGATCTCCTGATTGCGGTAAATGAGTTCCAGTATATCCATCCGGCTCTTGTCGGCCAGAGCACCGGCGAAAACATACAGCTGCGGAACGACATTGGGCGGCAGGATATCCTCAAGTTCCCGCAGGTAATCAAAGCCCAGAATCAACACCGCGGTATCGCCTAGAAAACGCTCTTTTATGCAGTTTTTATTAATCAAACAAAAGGTCACATAAATCTCTTGAAAGCGATACAGGTCACATGGGAGGGGATCGCACAGCTTCAGCTTGGAGGCCAGCACTTCAAAATCAAATTGATTCTGCACTTCCAGCAGTTTCTTGGCGCGGGTTTGATGCAGGTGGGTTATCTGATAGTTTTTTACCATCAACTCATAAGATAGCTTGTTGATGATGAGATCGGGATCCAGAAAAAAGGCATAGAGACTGCTTTTGACCGTGTCGTTGTAGGGAGAGGCGTTAATCATCCGGCCCACGGTGCGCAGCGAGGTTTTGCAGTCCGCCAGCGTCGCCTCATCGATATCCTGAAAATAAAATTTGAGCAGCTTGGTAATCACGTCGTCGTGGTCCATCAGCGCCGTTTGGACCGTTTCCAGGCTGTAGCTGGTCGGAAACAAATGGTCATAGGGGTCATAATATGTCCCGGTTATAAAGGTGCAGGTTCCGCGCTCTTTAATATAAAAGAAGGGAAGCAGCTCGTGGGGAATGTCGTCAAACTCCTTGTGAATCTGATTGAGGAACTTAGTGTCCTCCGCCGACATTTGATGATTCACCATATCGGTTAGGAAATACTCATGATTGAAATGCAAGGCAAAGGGGAAAAAAAGATCATAGATCCGCCCCGGCTCTTTGATAAATGTAATCTTCTTCATCCGATTCATTCCCTCGTCGTTTGGCCTGATTGCTCATACCCGATAAAAATAGAACGCCGCCGGCATACCGGCAGCGGCCTTGGTATTATAGGATTTTACCTAAGCTCACCGCCTATACACATAATACCCGATCTGGCAGCGGCATGGATATAGACGGCAAGCTCTCTGCTTTTGAGCGTGCCTATGGTCGGCCTTGTCCACGTTCTCATGAGTTTTTCCTCCTTCTGTCTGCGTATTTACTGAGCATGTCGCACACGACAGCAAAGTAGCGGTCATTGAGGCTGTACAGCACCGTTCGGCCCTGGTTGCGGGTTTTCAGCATATTGGCGCGGATCATCAGGGAAAGATGGTAATAAGCGTTGGTGCCGGTCAGGCCCATCTGTTGTTCGATGTCCCGGATGGTGATTTCCCCCTGGCGATAGATCATCTCCAAAATTTCCACCCGGTTTTTCTCCGCCAGCGCGTTAGCGAAAATATGCAGTTCCGGTACATCGTCTCTAGCAATTACATATTCCAAATAATTGAGATAATCGAATCCCAAAAATAGAACAATTTCCTTATCCGACAAGTTTGCTTTTATCAAATTTTTATCGAGTAGGCAAAAAGTCACATAGATCTCATCGAAATAATCGAGATTACAGGTTTGAGATTTATACAGTTTCAGCTTTTCCGTCAGGGCGTCGATATCCAGCTGATTCTGTAAATCACCCAGTTTGCGCAAATTTTTTTCGTAGTGCTGGGATAGCTGAAAGGACTTTTCCATCATTTCATAAGATAATTTTTGTATTACAAGGTCCGGTTCTAAGAAAAAGGCGTACAGGCTGGTCTTGATCTTATCGCTGTACGAGGAAGATTTAATCATCTTGCCAACGGCGTGCAGGGAGCGTTTACATTCCCTCAGTTCGTGATCCTCGATATCCATAAAATAAAATTTGAGAAGATTGGTGATAACCTCCTCATGGTTCAGCAGCGCTGTTTGTACGGTCTGCAGATTATAGGTGGTGGGAAAGAGGCTTCTATATGGATTATGGTAATATGCAGACATGAAGCATTGACTGCTGTTTTCCTTGATATAGAAAAAAGGCAACAGTTCGTCGGAGATATTGCCGTAGTCGTTATCTATGCGGGTATAAAACTCGGTGTCTTCTGAGGATTGGTTGTAATTAATTATCCGTGCCATGAAATGATCTTGATTAAAGTGGAGGATAAATATAAAGAACAAGTCATACACATATCCCGGTTCTTTAATGAACTTTATATTCTTCATGGAATCCCATCCTCAGTATTTTGCCTCATTATAGCACAAAAAAGAACAAAATTCAACAGTTTTCGAAATAATTCAAATAAATCAACTATATTTATTGAGCAAGGGATTGGGTTGCTTTTTGTGATAAAGCAAATCGCGTTTTGTGAAGAGCATTCACGCTGCGGTCATATACAAATCCCCCCGCGCCGGATGGGTCCGGCACAGGGGGATGCGCTTGATTCTCAGTCGTTCTTTTTCAGCTGGTAGGAAAGGGTCATCAGGCTGTCGCCCAGATGAACGTTTTCCACCACCACACCTTCCACCTCATGGGCGATGTCGTAGTGGCTGAAATTCCAAAAGCCCTTGATCCCCAGGGCGGTGAGACGCTCCACAATCTTGGGGGCAGCTTCCTTGGGGATACAGAGGATCGCCACAGTGGGATGGTGTTCGGCGCAGAATTCCTCCAGCTTGGCGGTGGGCTGCACCGCCAGGCCCCGGACAAAGGTGCCTTCCATCTCCGGCGCATCGTCGAAAATGCCCGTCAGACGGATGCCCCGGTTTTCAAAATCCATGTGGTTGACGATGGCCCGGCCCAGGTTGCCCGCCCCCAGCAGGATGGTATCCGCCAGCCGGTCCATTCCCAGGATGCGGCCGATTTCCTTGTATAGCTGTTCCACCATGTAGCCGTAGCCCTGCTGGCCAAAGCCGCCGAAGCAGTTGAGATCCTGCCGGATTTGGGAGGCGGTGAGACCCATCCGCTGAGACAGCTCCCGGGAGGAGATGCGGGTGACGCCGTTCTCCTTCAAATCGTACAGGAAGCGGTAATAGCGGGGCAGCCGCCGCACCACCGACATGGAAATATGTTCGTTTTTCGCCATTTTCCTCCAAGCCTCCTTTCCAGGCAGTGCCCGCGTCAGCCTTTGTTCTGCTCGCGGGTGTAGTTCAGCAAGCCGCCTGCCAGCAGCATGTCCGTCTGGCGGCGGGAGAATCCGCTGTGCAGCGGGATGGTTTCGCCGGTGGTCTTGTTCTCCAGCACCACGGCCTCGCCCTTGCGCAGCTTCTCCCGCACGTCGGGCAGGCAGATTTCATCGCCCATGTGGATCTTGTCGTAATCCGCCTCATTTTCAAAGGTCAGGGGCAGGATGCCGGCGTTAATCAGGTTCGCCACATGGATGCGGGCGAAGGATTTCACCACCACCGCTTTGATGCCCAGGTAGAGGGGCGCCAGGGCGGCGTGCTCCCGGGAGCTGCCCTGGCCGTAGTTGGCCCCGCCGATGATGATGCCGTCTCCCTCCGCCTTGCAGCGGGCGGGGAAATCGGGATCGCAGCGGGTGAAGCAGTATTCCGAGATGGCGGGGATATTGGAGCGCAGGGGCAGGATCTTGGCTCCCGCGGGCATAATGTGGTCGGTGGTGATGTTGTCCTCCACCTTGAGCATCACCTTGGCCGCGATGCTCTCCGGCATCGGCACGGTCTTGGGGAAGGGCTTGATATTGGGACCGCGGAGGATGTCCACCTGGTCCATCTCTTCCTCCGGCGCGGGGGGCACGATCATGTTGTCGTTGATTTCAAAGGCCGCGGGCATCTGGATCACCGGCGGCTCGCCCAGGGTGCGGGGATCGGTGAACACCCCGGTCAGGGCGGAAGCGGCGGCGGTTTCCGGGCTTACCAGATATACCTGGGCGTCGGCGGTGCCGGAACGGCCCTCAAAGTTGCGGTTGAAGGTCCGCAGGGAGACGCCGCCGCTGTTGGGAGACTGGCCCATGCCGATGCAGGGGCCGCAGGCGCATTCCAGAATCCGGGCGCCGGCGGCGATGAGATCGGCCAGGGCGCCGTTGCGGGCCAGCATGTTGTACACCTGCTTGGAGCCGGGGGCGATGGAGAGGCTCACGTCCGGATGCACCGTCTTGCCCTTGAGGATGGCGGCCACCTTCAGCATATCCAGCAGGGAGGAGTTGGTGCAGCTGCCGATGCAGCACTGGTCCACCTTGATCTCCCCGATTTCCTCCACCGTCCGCACCGCGTCGGGGGAGTGGGGGCAGGCCGCCAGGGGCTGCAGGGCGGACAGGTCGATTTCCACCACCTCGTCGTACACCGCGTCCGGATCAGCGGCCTGGGCCGTCCAATCCGCTTCCCGGCCCTGGGCTTCCATGAAGGCGCGGGTCACGTCGTCGGAGGGGAAGACGGAGGTGGAAGCGCCCAGCTCCGCGCCCATATTGGTGATGGTGGCTCGTTCCGGCACCGACAGGGAGGCCACGCCGGGGCCGGTGTATTCGATGATCCGGCCCACGCCGCCCTTGACGGTGAGGCGGCGCAGCACCTCCAGAATCACGTCTTTCGCCGCCACCCAGGGCTGCAGGCGGCCGGTGAGACGGACCTCCACAATCTTGGGCATGGTGATGTAATAGGTGCCGCCGCCCAGGGCTACGGCTACGTCCAGGCCGCCGGCGCCGAAGGCCAGCATGCCGATGCCGCCGCCGGTGGGGGTGTGGCTGTCCGAGCCGATCAGGGTCTTGCCCGGAATACCGAACCGCTCCAGATGCACCTGATGACAGATGCCGTTGCCCGGGCGGGAAAAATACAGCCCGTGCTTTTTGCACACCGATTGGATATACCGATGGTCGTCGGCGTTTTCAAACCCCGTCTGCAGGGTGTTGTGATCGATGTAGGCTACCGAACGTTCGGTTTTCACCCGGGGAACCCCCATGGCCTCAAATTCCAGATAAACCATGGTGCCGGTGGCATCCTGGGTTAGGGTCTGATCGATTTTCAGGCCGATCTCGGTTCCGGGGGTCATCTCGCCGGAAACCAGATGTGATTGAATCAATTTTTGCGCCAGTGTCAGTCCCATGCTGTTTCATCCTTTCGCGTCGAATCCTTCCCTCTATTATGAAGGATTGTAGGAAATTTGTCAAATAGAAATCCTGGAACCGAGCCCCGGCATTCTCATGCGGATTGCTGAAAGAGGGGTATCATACTCCAAAGATGTTGATTTGTCAACATCTTTGGAGTATGATACCCCCAAAATCCTCATTCGGTTTCAAAGGGGGAGTGGGATGAACCGGCGTTTTGAAATCTTCGCCGCCTCCATCGCGGAGGTGTACCGCTGCGTGCAGAAAATCAAGCGGGCGGAAATGAGAAAATACGGGCTGCGGGGCAACCACGCCATGTGCCTGTATTATCTGGGCGGGAATCCCCAGGGGCTCACCGCCGCCCAGCTGACGGCCTTCTGCAAAGAAGACAAGGCCGCCGTTTCCCGCACCCTGGCGGAGCTGGAAGAGCGGGGGCTGACCCTTCATGAACAGACGGACGGCAAGCGGGATTATCGCTGCCGCCACACCCTCACCGATCAGGGGAGAGCGGTCACGGCACAGCTCAACCGGAAGATCGACGAGGCGCTGGAAGAGGGGGGACGGGGCCTTGCTGAGGAGGAGCGGGCGGCCTTTTACCGCTCGCTGGAAATCATTCGGAAGAATCTGCAAAAAATGGCCGGCGAATAGCGGAAGGAAAGGTCCGCCCGCGGCCGTATCAAAAGGAGTCGATTCTTATGGCGCTGTCTGTTTCTCCATCCGTGCAGGGATTTACCAAAAAGGAAAAAGCGGTCAACATCCTGCTGTGTCTGCTGGTTTTAGGGGTGGGCTGGTTTTATTACGCCTCCCGCTTCCTGCCTCTGGATAAACCCGCCCGGGACTGGCTGAAGGCGGCGGCAAGCCTGCTGTTTGTGGCGTGCTGTCTTGCCAATCTGCTCTTTGTCCGACGGGCCGCCAAGGGCCGGGCCTATCCCTGGATTCTGTTCGTCGGCCAGGGATTCGCCTGCGCGGGGGATATTGTGCTGAATTTCGATTTCACCGGCGGCGCTGCCCTTTTCGCGGTGGGGCATGTGCTGTTTCTGGCCGCCTTTCTGGCAGTGCAGCGGCCCAAGGCCCGGGATTTTGTCCTGGCTGCCGGCATTATAGCCGGTGCGGTCTGCCTGCTGACCTTTTATCCCGGCTTTTCCTTCGGCAGCGTGAAAGCGGTGGTGTATGTCTACGCAGTCATCATCTCTTGTATGCTCGCCAAAGGGATCTCCCTGGCCCTGTCCAGGGAGCTGGATAAAGGTTTCCGCCTGATGGTGCTGCTGGGAACGCTGCTGTTCTTCCTGTCGGACCTGATGCTGGTGTTCAATCAGTTCGCCCGCGCCGGCGAGATTTTCGATTTTCTCTGCCTGCTGCTGTATTACCCGGCGGAATGCTTCCTGGCTCTGTCGGTGCTGTTCAGCCGGCGGATATCGGACAGATAAAACACAGGGAGCCGTGGAATTCCACGGCTCCCTGTGTTTTATGCTGAATGCAACCATTCCCTGTTCTTATTCGATTCGGTCTGCGGGCAGGATTTCACAGTTATAATAACGGCTCCTGTCAGCGATCTCTTCGATCTGATAATCCTCCGCGTACTTCATAATCATCACCTTGGGCGTGCTGCCGGAGATATCATACCCGATTTCCAGAATGCCGTCCGTGAGATCGTTTTATTCGGGATAATCCTGGGGTAAAAGCCTATAGGTCGATATTCCGTCCAAACAGTAGAATTCGTCATTGACTCCCTTAATCAACGGAGAACCGTTGGGTACGAATTCGATGGATTCCACACGGTAATTGCCATAATCTTCCCAGTTGTCGGTCGTATACTGAATAGCCATAAAGCCGCCCTGAACCATGTGATAGGTTTGCTTTTTCCACAGGTATTCCATTCCATAGGGCTGTTTTTTCTTAGTGGAGTGAATCAGTTTGGTTCCTGGGTCTACCGCTTCCACGTCCGTAAGATTAGAGCCCTTTTTTATTCGGCGGAAGCTGTCCTGTGTAAGCGGCTCTTTTACTACAAAAACATAATCGGCGAATTTCAGTGAAGTGCCGTGAAAAAAGACATACAGCAATCCGCCTTCCTGAAGTTTGTAAATACAATAGGTCAAGCTGTCGTCGAAGTTGCGCAGGCATTCCACCGGATAATGTTCATTGAGATGGTCTAACATCGTATTGAAATTATCGGATTCAAAATAGGATAGAAAACGAATAAGTTCCTCCTGGGGGTAAGCGGTGGTGATAAGCTTGTTCAGACTTTCCACGCTGCTGTGGTTGAGGATTTCCGATGTCTCAATAGCTTGGCTTGTTGGAGGATAACTGTTGTTCATCTGACTTTCTGCCTCCGTCAAGATCGTTGATTGAGCAGAATCGTGTTCACTCGACGATTTGCTTCCGGTGTTACTGCAACCGGCGGTCAGAAGCGCTAGAACTGCCAGCGCCGTCAGGCATTTGCTCCATTTCATGAAATATCCTCTCTCCCGTATCAAACCTCCAAGGCGGCCGACGGTATATCGACAGCCTTGGAGGGCTGTGCAATATTACGATATACTTTCCTTTTTCTGAAGATATTGATCACATACTACCTTCATAGAATCCACCGATTGCAAATTGCCAAACATTTTTTTAGATTCATCAGTGATAGAGATGAAGTTGTCATCGGCGCTCAGTTTGTATTGTCCTACTAGCGGACAAACTTCATAAGGAATCTGACCTATGGTTTCTTCAAACTGTTGCTGCACTTCTGCAGGCAGTTCATTTAAGAGTAATAACCATCTGTCTTCGGTCTCGAGATATCCGCCACTATATATCACGCTTTTATAGATTTTTGTTTTATTGTCGCCCCGCTGAAGAATTTTGACTTCCTGCGCCTCCGGCTGTTCTCCCATAAAAACTTTTTCAATTTTTGCTGTCGATATATAGTATTTTTGTGAATCTGTTTTCGAATCGAAAGCATCAGGAAATTCCATGATCTCAGTGTCCATAACCTTGATAACGGCAATCATTTCAGTATGCTCCAACAGAACCTCTTTACTATCCGGAAGTTTGATTAGTTCCTCCACATAGGTGGGGTCTGCTTCGGATGCTGAACAGCCTGCTAAACCAAGGAAAAGCAGACTTGAAATGACAGTAGCTATAACTTTTTTCATTTGAGATTGGCCTCCTTTCTATAATTCGGTTCTATTCTCTAAAATAAACTCTAACACCGTAAGCATCCGCGGGTTCGGGATAATAGCCGCTCCAAGGTGTATAGGAATACTTCATGATACTGGCAGCGCCTGTTGGATTGTCGTTTAAGCCCAGCGCATGTCCTAACTCATGAGCGATGGTATTGCGGTAAACCGTTGTTTTTTGCTCAGCGGTTAGAGAATAAAAAGAGGGATGGGTGTCTATAGTTTTTTGATATATGCGGATCGTAAAGCGATTTGCTCGCCCATTGCTTTTGCTGTCCGCATTATATGAGCCCAATACATATTGTCCTCCACTTCCAGATTCTTCAATTATAATAGAGTTGACGGCGCTGCTGTTGCTGGTTATAGAGGTTCCAGCTTGGGCATTCCAAGCATTCATTGCGGCGATCGCATCGCTTTCATGAGCGGTATATAATCCTTTCTGGTTGGCGATTCGAATCGAAAAAGTTTTAGAGTTGTATCCGGGATCGTCTTCATCTGCTGAACTGAGTATATAATCCACACCATTTTTAAACGCTGGAATGAATGTCCACCGCATCTGGGAAGCGCCAGTCCAGGTTTTGAGTTCAATTTTGGCTAATTCCGCTGTACTGGGTCCCCGGACGCTGAGTACCCGGGTGCTGCTGCATAACGGCTGGATACGGTAAGTGCCGTCCCCGTTGGATATTATCTGGAAGTATTGCCGTCCATCGTCGTAAACGGAATAGACCTCGACATTGACACCTTCCGTATCTTGGGCGTTGGGAATATGAAGGCGCAGGGCGATGTTATGCTGGGGAACGATGCGGTAGACACCGCCGCCACAATATTCTGTCCGCCATTGCTGATTGGTTCCGCCATTGAGTTTGCATTGAATCAGCTGAGAACCGCTACCGCCGGCGTTGGGAACATCCAGATATTGACCGCAGTATGAATTTCTGAGAGAGTATATCTCGTTATTAGTGATGCCTGTCGTTTGGCTTCCCTTGTAAAACACGACGGACATCTGGGGCCTTTTGGCCTGGTCGGCAGAGCCGCAGTCGCTGCTGTAATAACAGGTGCGGTTGGTGGCGTTTAGACGAACTTCCTGAGGTTTGATGACGAAACGGCAGGCTGCTGTACTGGATGAGTACCATGTCCTAGCCAGTTTTGTTATTGAAGCCTTATCATTACTTAACGGTTGATCCTTGGTTGTTGAGTATATAACGCCTTGGAGACTGCCGGTGGCCGCAGGTTTATTGTTCCAGCAAAGAGTGGTGGCATCCCAGGAACTGGTGCTGAATATTTGATAGATATTATTTACCGCCGTTTGCCATGACGCCGTGGGATAATGGGTAAGAGTTAATTCCGCACTTAAAATAAAATCGCTGGTGGAAATGGCGCTGATCCGGGGCAGCTGGATATAGGTCCACGCCGCGTAAGCTTTGCCTCCGGATACATGGGAGCCGACATAAAAGCGGTTGGTGGTGTAATAGACGGTGGTGGGATCGCTTTCCATAACGCCGTTGTCGATGATATCCGTCGCCAAGGTGGACGTTGTGCGGCTGTCCTTCACCGCCGGGTCGATGGTGACGGGATACTGCCGCTCCGGGTCCTGCAGCCAATCTCCATCGGGGATCAGGCGGTAGAGCGCGCCGGTGGGGGTGGGCTCCAGTTCCACGGCGATATCGAAATTCATGTTGTCCAGCGCATCGAACATATAGGGGGCGGGAATGACGGCGGCAGGCTCCTCCGCTTCTGCGCCGTTTTCCCCGATTTTGTGGAAGAAGACCGCGCCGTCCTCCTGCAGCCGGGCGGTATAGCCGCTGAAGGTCAGGGCGAAGGTATAAGCGGTTTGGCTGGGCGCTTGGGAGAGGATCAAATTCTCCTTCAGTTCGTCCCCGTGGAGAACATATTGCAGGGTTACCCCCGGCAGCACGTCCTCATAATCCACCACGGATTTCTGATGATCCAGCTCCATTTTGGCGTTCCGCAGAATTTCCAGCCGGGCCTCCGGATCCGCCTCCGCTGCCAGCAGGGCGTTCACCTCTGCCAGTTTTTCCTCCTGGGGAAGCCGGGCCTGAATCTGGGCCGCCGCTTCTTCGGCCATCACCAGCTGCTCCGGAAGAGGGGACTGCGCGGGCGTTTGAGCCTGAAAAGCGGCGCCGATGGTTTTGGCCGCCTGGGCGGTTTCCAAACCCTCCACAGCACTTTGGAGAGCCATGCCCAATTCCAATTCGCCGATGGCGATCCGCAGCGGTGTTTCCGCGGTCAGGGAGGCGGGGAACTGTACGGTGAGCGGGCTGGCGGTGTTCCGGTAATAAGCGGCGGAATCGCCGTTGGTTGTTTCCGCCGTCACGGCGGTGAGGCGGTTGTCGATCTCCCGCCACTGACCGGACGCGTCCTGATAGTGGACGGGATCATTATAGACGGCGGCGATATAGCCGTTGCTGCCGATGCTGTATACCTTCACGGATTCCTCCCGCATGGAGAGCTCCTCGGTCATAATGGTATCCAATTCGGCCAGCGAAGTCAATCGGGAGGCTATGGATTCCGCTTCGTTATTCAGCGCGGTTTCGGCAGAAGCCTGGGATTGCAGCGGAATCAGAGACAGGGCGATCACCAAAAACCAGGACAGCAGTCGTCTGACGGATCTCTTTTTCATTCTACACATCCTCCGCTTTTTTCTTATTTGTTGCGTTTTAAAGGTACGCCATGGGAATCATCCCTCCACCGATTTTTGGTTATTTTCTTTCTATATTCATTATATATATAATTTTACCACATGTAAACTCCAAAAATATATTTCTATATTCCAAATAAAATAATCAATACATTTTGTCTATTCCTATAATTCAGAAGATAAAACGTAAGAGCATGGACGAAAAACAAACCGCGGCGTGACAGTGTCACGCCGCGGTTTGTCCGATTTACAATATATTTTCCGGCAGGGGAAGCTCCAATTGATAGAGCTTTTCCAGCTGGCTGCGGCACTTGGCAAGCTCGGATAAAAAATGCTGCAGATCGTCGGTTTCCAGGTAGATGGGCAGGGCAATCACCGTTTCCTCGATGGCCCAGATGTCTCCGTGGCGCATAAAGAAGGGGAAATACCGGGTCCGCTGCTGGAATTCCTGGGTGAACTGTTCGGCCAGCTGCCGGCATTCTTCCAGATCGTCCGCCCGATAAGCGTCCTCCAGCTTGTCAGTCATGGTGAGCAGATAGCCGGCGCCGCTTACCTGGGTGTAAAGGGATAAACCGCACAACCCCGCCACCGCTGCCAGCAGCACGATGGCGAGAACCACTCGTTTCATCTGGTAAACCCATCCTTTCCAAAAAAGGGGAATCAGGCCCCGGCGGCCTGCGCCTTGGCTTCGTCGCAGCGCAGGATAAAATACTGCCGGGATTTATCTACCGTCATAAGAAATACGTCTTCCTCCGCCACGTTGTTCCGGATCAGGATATCCCGTACCCATTCCTCCGTCAATCCCAGCAGCTCCATGGCCCACTGGGAGATCTTCCCGTCGCTGATTACCACCACCGGCATGCCGGTGTCCTGGGGAACCCGGTCCACGTCTCCGCAGGTGACCGGCTGCTTGGCGGGCATGGGGAAGACGCTGATCTTGCCGTTGGTTTCCGCCACCGCGTACTGGATGTCCCGCAGATCGAAATAGTTGAGCTGCCGCAGGCTTTCCATCAGATCGTCCAGGGTCAGCCGCAGCCGCTTGAGGGCCTTCTGATCCAGTTTGCCGTTGTTGACGATGACGATGGGGTTGCCGCTGATCATGCGGGAAACCCAGGGGACCTTGAGCATCAGGCCGGAGAGAAGCAGCTCCATCGCCACCAGCACGAAGATGGGGACCAGCCCCACCAGCAGAGGCATGCCGCTTTCCTGCATGGGCACCGCGGCCAGGTCGGAGATCAGCAGGGTCACCACCAGCTCCACCGGCTGCAGCTCGCCCAGCTGGCGCTTGCCCATGATGCGCATGGCGGCGATGAGAAAAATGTAAATGATCACAGTGCGTATGGCGGTGATGGTCATGACAGTCCTGCCTTTCCGGCTCAGGCGGCCGAGGATGCGCGACTCCCGGAAACAGATGGGATGGATCAGCAGGAGCCGCGTGGCTATAGTATGGGTCGGATAACCGGAATATATTCCCGTTTTTCCGGACACAATACAGGCATTACCGGACCAAGCGGTGCGGGCGGTCAAGGCGAAAGGCGGGTTGACGGATGTTCAAAAAGCTGAAGGAATTCTTACAGACCACTCAAATGGATGTAAAGGAGGTGAAGCCTCCCGAACCGTCGGTTCCCATCACCGGGGTGCTGATGGATGACCTGGTGTATCTGCGCACCCAGTTCGGGGTCAGCGCGGATTTAACCATCCGGCGGCTGAACATCTGCGGCCATGAGGCGGCGGTGGTGACCCTGGAAGGGATGATCGACCGCCATATGATGGCCGACGCCGTTATCCTGCCCATCACCTCCATCACCGGCAGCTATACCCCTCAGGCGCTGCTGGATCACATCCGGGACGATGTGCTGGGCTATGCGGATATGCTGCAGGTGTGCACCATGGAGGAGCTGATCAACCTGGTGGCCTCCGGCTTCGGCGCGGTGCTGGTGGACGGCGCTCCTTACGCGGTGCTGGGCGGCCTGCAGGCATTCATGATGCGGGGCGTGTCGGAGCCCTCCACCGAGGTGACGGTCCGCGGCTCCCGGGAGGGCTTCACCGAGGCGATCCGGGTGAACATCTCCATGATCCGCCGGCGGCTGAAAACCCCGGATCTCACCTTTGAGATGATGTCGGTGGGGAAGACCAGCAACACGGCGGTGTGCATGTGCTACATGCGCTCCCGGATATCCCCCCGGCTGCTGCGGGATATCCGAGAACGCCTGGCTTCCATCCCCCTGGACGTGGTGCTGGAGTCGGGGTATATCCAGCCCTTCCTGGAAAACCGGCATCTCTCTCTGTTTTCCGGCGTGGACGTTACCGAGCGGCCGGATACCCTCTGCGGCAAGATCACCGAGGGCCGCATTGGGGTGCTGGTGGACGGCACCCCCTTCGTGCTGGTGATCCCCTATCTGTTTGTGGAACACTTCCAGTCCATGGACGACTATGCCCTGAATCCCTATTACGCTACCTTTCTGCGGCTGATTAAATACGTTTCCTTCTTTGTCAGCATGCTGCTGCCGGGCATCTATGTGGCGGTGGGCACCTATCACCCGGAGATGTTCCCGCCGGTGCTGCTGCTGAGCTTTCTCAACGCCAACCAGGCCACCCCCTTCCCCCTGATGGTGGAGGCCCTGCTGATCCACTTCCTGTTCGAGATCATGCGGGAGGCGGGGCTGCGGTTTCCCAAATCCGTCGGCCACGCAGTGAGCATCGTGGGTGCTCTGGTAATCGGGGAATCCGCCGTGCGTGCGGGACTGGTGGGCGCGCCGATGGTGATTATCGTCGCCATGACGGCCATGAGCTCCTTTGTCATCCCCTCCCTGTACGGCGCCATGGCGATCCTGCGCTTTGCCTTCATTCTGCTGGGAGGCTCGCTGGGACTTTACGGGGTGATGCTGGGGACCTGCCTGTTTATCTGCAGCGTCTGTGCTATGAACATCCAAAGCATTCCCTATATGGCGCCCCTGTCTCCCTTCAGTCCCAAGGACATGATGGACGTGCTGATCCGGGCGGATTGGCGCAAGCTGTGGAAGCAGAAATTCCGTGTACAGAATGTGCCCGGCTCCCAGATCGCCACCTCCCGGGCGGCGTCCAAATCGGATAAAAAGGAGGAATAAGGGTGGAAAAAGACAGTCGGATCAGCGGGGGACAGCTGATCGCCATTCTGCTGGCCAGCCGGTTGGCCGTGTCCCTTACCTCACTGCCGACGCTGCATCAAACCTCCCACGCCACGGATTTTATGATCGCCACCCTGCTGCAGATCCCTTTGCTGCTACTGCTTTATCTGCCTGTCTGGTGGTTTGCCCGGCGCACCCACGGCGCGGGCACGGTGGATTACGCCTGCATTCTTTTCGGCCGGGGCGGTCTGGTGGTGGCGGGGCTTTACGCGCTGGTGAGCCTGTATATCCAGATGATCGCGCTGATGCGCTTCGATCACTTTGTCAGCAGCGCCCTGAATCCGGATATGTCCCGGATCGCCCTGTGCGCGGCCCTGGTGGTGGCGGCTTTTCTGGCGGCCCTCCACGGCTTGCAGGCGGTGGGCCGGACGGCGGTGCTGATTATCGCCGGGGTGGCGGCCATGGTTGTGTTTGTTTTCCTGTCGCTGCTGCCCCAGATGGATCCCCTCTGCTTTGCGCCGCCGCTGTACGACGGCCTGTCGCCGGTGATTGCCGGAACGCTGGAGGAGCTGCCACGCACCCTGGAGGTGGTGAGCATCGGCCTGCTGCTGCCCTACGTCAAGGGGAACATGACCCGTCATTATTTCACCTGGACGGTGCTGGCGGCGGTGGGGGTCATCGTGATCCAGGCCACCTCCGCCGGGGTGCTGGGAGACTATGGCGAGATGGTGCTGTTTCCCTATTACACAGCGGTAACCACCGCCCAAATCGGGGTGCTGCAGCGGGTGGATATATTGGCCGCGGCGCTGTGGCTAACCGCTTTGTTTGTCAAAATGGCCTTTTTTGCCATGCAGTATATGAGCTGTGTCCAGCGCATCGGCGGGGAGCGCTTCAAGCTGCTCTATGCCCTGGGAGGCGGGCTGCTGGTGCTGATCCCCGGTTTGCTGCTGGGCAACTCACCGCTGCTGGAGGAGCGGGCGGCTATCTGGGGAATATCGGTGGGGATCATCGCCGTGATGGCGGTGCTGCTGCCCCTGGTGTTGATCGCCGCCGACGCGGTGCGGAATAAACGCCTGAAGGAGGCGCGGAAAGGATGAAAATGTGGGCGGTGATTCTGGCGTTGGCCGTGGGTATGGCGCTGCTGCCAGGTTTCCGGGACAAGGCGGAAATCACGGGGAAGGTAGTGGTAACCGCCATCGGCGTGGACCCCACGGGAGACGGCGCGGATATGAGCCAGGGGTATACAGTGTCGGTCCAGGCCATCGAGACCATGAAAACGTCGGGCAGTCTCACCGAGCAGGAGGACAACGCCACCCAGGTGTATACGGTGGAGGGGCGTTCCATTGCCGGCGCGATCCAGGCCTTTGCCACCCAGACCGGCAGGGGAACCTATATTCTGCACAACCGGGTGGTGGCGCTGGGGATGGAAGCAGCCAAATCCATGCCGCTGCCCCAACTGCTGGATTTCTTTATGCGGGATCATGAAAGCCGTCCCACGGTGAATATGGTGATCTGCCGCGGCAAAGCGGAGGATCTGATCCGGGTGCCCTCACCCAGCTACGCCGTCCCGGCGGAGCAGCTGGCGAACCTGCTGACCGAAGGGGAGAAGCGGGGAGAGTGCGCCAGAGCCTCCCTGCTGGATGTGGAGCGGGCGCTCAGCGGCATGGCCGATGCGGTGATCCCCATTGTACGGGTGGAAGGAGAGGGAGAGGAGGCCACCGCCGTGCTGGACGGCGCCGCCCTGTTCCGGGACGGCGTCTGGGCCGGGGAGCTGGACGCTTCCGCCATCCGGGGTTATCTCTTTATCCGGGATCGGCTGGACAATTGCCTCTATGTGCTGGATACGGACGAGGGCCAGGTGACGGTGGAAATCAATGCCGCCGATATCCGGATCACCCCGACCCGCACCGGCCAGACGGTGCGCTACAGTCTGCGGGCCGAATGCGGCGCGGAGATCCGGGAGGAATACGGCAATTTCCCGCTGGATACGGTGCGGCTGCAGGATATTCAGCAGCGGCTGGAACGGATTGTGGAAGCGGATATGCGTGCGGCGGTGGAGAGCTCGGTGAACGTCTACGGCTGCGATATCCTGGCTCTGGGCCGCTTAACCATGCAGCGGCTGCCGTCAGTGATCCGGGGCTTTGAAAAGGAGTGGCCGGAGAAGCTCAGGGAGTGCAGCTATGCCTATCAGGCGTCCGTCACCATCGACCGCAGCGGCATGACGGCGGAGGAAAAAATCCGCCCGGCGGTGTGAGGCCCCGGCGGAAAAAGAATAACAAAGCCGTGGAGATTGGAGCTTTGCCCCAATCTCCACGGCTCCTGCGGCCCGGAGACAAAACCCGGCTTGGAAGAAAGACAGCCGGGTTCTGCGCGGGAAAAAGGCGGATGCGGTTTTGGCCTGTGTTTTCGCTGTCGTATCCCTTCAAAAAGGGATATCGCAACAAAATTTCAAAGTCGGGCTTAATATTAAGCATGGTATCTATCCTGCTTTTAGCTGTGTTTGTCGTATTTATAGGATATGTCATTCCCGATTTTTGGGCCAGCGGCGTGAATGCGATGCAATGAAATGCCGATCCCCTTCCCAAAACGGCGGCCGCACTTTTGGATATCGTTTTTTCTATCTGGCATGAATGCTCTGCGTTCATGCCATTTTTCGAATGTGCGACTTGGCAAAGGTTCATCAAAACTCCAGGAGGCGGCTCACCGGAACTTCCAAAGCCGCGGCAATGTGGAAGAGAAGCTCCAGTGAAAGGGACCGGACTACATTGGGCGCTTCGATGGCGCTGAGATGGGAACGGCTGATATCGGTCCGTTCAGCCAGATCTTCCTGGGTCAGTCCGGCCTGCCTGCGGTAGAAGGCGATGTTCAGCCCCAATGCGATATACTTCTCCCTGTTCTCAAAGGATATGGATTTGGAATTCGACATTATGTCTCATCTCCTGCTTTATCCGCCGTCCAAACAGGCGGAGGTCTGGTTCCGCAGTGATATGCTCCTCTCCCGCCGCGCCGTCGGGCTTTCAAATTTGCATACAATTACCCGTGTACGGGTAATTTCGGATACTTTTATTGCTATCATGAAAACATACCATCGGTTGACAAGAGGCAACAGGCCGGATGGGGTGAAAAACAACGGCTGACTGCCTTCTCCTCCTCGGCTTGCGTTTCCGTAAGGCGAGGAGGATAACACGGTCGGGGGCGCGATTGGCCCCGGTAAACCCTGTTTCCCTTTGTCAACCGATGGTAATGCGAAGGATATGTTTTCATGATAGCAAGGATGATATGGATGGACAGAGAATACGCCCTTATAATCGTCAACAGAATATTGTCGTTGTGTAACAGCCGCCGCCTGTCTGTGAACAAGCTGGCGGAGATGAGCGGAGTCAGTCAATCCACTCTTGACAATTTGGTGAACGGAAAGACCTTTAATCCCCAAATCAGGACGCTTCATAAAATCGCGCTGGCGTTTGGGATGACGGCAGCGGAGTTCCTGGATTATCCGGAGCTCAACAATTATTCATTTGAAGAGCAGGCCGGTGAGTTTTTTACGGCGAACAATCTTGATTGAACATTAATTCGGTCTTTACTGGAGTCTAATGTACCACGAAAAGAAGGAAAAGACAAGTGGTATTCCCTCACCCTTCCAGCAGCGGATCCCGCCGGAAAATGATCGTTTTCCTTCCGGTGGAATCAGCCGGTGTACGGGAATATTGATTTGCACAACGAACAGCCGACCAAAAGGGCCGCCGCGCCGTTGGCGGCGGGAGGCTAATATCCCTAATTGTGAGGTACTGAAAATGACGGAAAAGGAAAAATCCCACGCACAGCTGCTGTATCAGCCCGGTGACCCCGCGCTTGCCGCGGACCGGGACGTCACGGTGAAAAAGCTGTACGACTACAACAATCTGCATCCGCTGGACCGAGAGGCGCGGCAGGCGGCTATTCGGGATCTGCTGGGACAGGTGGGGGCCAACTGCATGGTGGAGCAGCCGCTTTTCTGTACTTATGGGTATAACACCACCCTGGGCGATAACTGTTTTCTCAACGTCAACTGTAAGCTGATGGACAGCGGAAAAATCACCATTGGGAACAACGTGTTTATCGCACCCAATGTTTGCATCATCACGGAAGAACACGCGATGGATGTAGAACAGCGTGTGGCCGGATTGGAATACACCCATCCCGTCGTCATCGGAGATAACGTCTGGATCTGTACCGGCGCCATCATACTCCCGGGCGTGACGATTGGCGCGGGCAGTGTGATCGGCGCGGGCAGCGTGGTTACCAAAGATATTCCGCCGAAAAGCCTGGCCGTCGGCAATCCCTGCAAGGTCATCCGCGCTCTGTAATTGTTGCTTGCTTGTTATGTAGCAGGAAGCACACGATAGTGAATAGATTTCACCGACATGCGTTCGTTTAAAGATAAATGCATAGGGGAATGTGATCGGATAATTGAAGGCATTTCTCTTCAAACAGTATTTGATAATCTTTTATTGTATTCTTGTCGGCAAAGCAATGGTCTGTGTGATATCCTTTATCTAAATGCCGATATAGGTAAAACGTTGGCTGGCTTTCTGCCCCTTGCTGTTCATGGAACATATAGTGATAAGCGGATACCAGATTTATGTCTCTAAGTTTAGAAACTACTGCGCTATGGCATCTATTGCCGCATTTTTTGTCCCATTTCGCGTTGCTGTTGAAATCGCCAATGATTACAGTATGGTTATTAAAATGTGAGAAGTTTATCTCTTGGTAAATATAGTATTCTTCGATATAGGGCCTGCAGGCCCAAACACCGAGCAAATCGAATTTGTTGTTTATATTTACCGACATAAAAAAGCGCAGGCAATATGCTTCCCAGGTATTCCGTCTCATCACTATGTTTTTCCGGGCAAATATACCGAGCCCTTTATTTTTATTTTCTCCAATCCAAGAATAATTTTCTGCAAAAGCGCGATATGTGGCATCTTGGCATTGTGATGGATTTTCACATTCCTGTATCACGTAAATATCTGCTTTATACTTCTTGATATACTTCAATTTTTCTCTAAATTTACCGCCGCAGTTCCAACTGATAATTTTCATAATACCAACCTCTCTCTATGGATGGAGGGTTCCATCTGCGCGGTGTGTTGTATTCATCGTTGGATGAGAGCGAGAAGAAAGCTTGCATAATAATAAGCCTGGGAAAAACGGAACGACGCTTTTCCCAGGCTATATTTTTGGTGTTTCCAGCTTACGGCAGCAGCTTGTACAGCAGCGCCGCGTCGTTTTTGGCGACGGTTTCCTGCACCGATACCACCTGGGCCTTGACCTCCCGGGCTCCCAAGCTGATGGTGAGCACGTCCCCTTCTTTCACGTCGTAGGAGGCGCGGGCGGGCTTGCCGTTGACAAAAACCCGCCCCGCGTCGCAAGCGTCGTTGGCGACGGTGCGCCGCTTGATTAAGCGGGATACCTTGAGATATTTATCCAAACGCATGAAATGCAACCATTCCTTTCCGTGATGCCGCCGGCATTATGTTTCCTCGTCCTCCGGGGAAGCGTCGGCCTCCTCCTCGTTCAGATCCAGCCGCATACTGGACTTGGCAAACCGGCCCAGCAGCTTCATGCCGAAAAACAAAGCGCCGAAAACCGAAACGATTCCGCAGAGAACAGCCAATAACTTTTTCATATCCGATTCACCCTTCCGCTTTTTCTACCCATTTTCCTTCCTCTCACCGACAAAGCCGCCGTAGCGGATCTTATTCCTCATCCCCGGGCGGTGTGCGCCGCGCCTGCCTGGCCCTGGCCGCCCGCACCGCCTTGGCGATCAGCCAAACGGTCAGCGGCACCAGTGTCAGGACGATGATGCCGAAAGCAACCCAGTTGAGCGGGGTGATCCGGGAATAATCCACTTCCAGCAGATAGAGGATGCACAGCGCCGCCAGCCCCAGCAGGGTGACGGATTGTCGCAGAGAACCCTTGGGCGCTTTTTTCATGACGATTCCCGTCCTTTTCCTTCTTGCTATCCTCCAGTATACACGATGGCTGCGCTTTTTTCAACTGTTCACTGGGAAAAAGAGGAATTCCAGGGCGCGGCCTTTTCCGCCGGCATAATTTTGTCTCCCTGCGCGTATACATGAGTGACGGGCCGTAAAGCCGGCCGGAACGGGAGAAAGGGAGGTTTGCCCAGTGGCGGAGGATAAAAGAAACCAGGTTCAGCTGCCCCATCACCTGGTTTTGGAAGACCGGCGGGCGCTGACCGTGTCCGGCGTATCGGATGTGGACAGCTTCGATGAATTAACAGTGGTTATATACACGGAGATGGGGGAGCTGACAGTTAAAGGCCAGGGACTGCATATCAATCGTCTGAATGTGGAAACAGGGGACCTGACGCTGGAAGGATCCATCGATTCGCTGACCTATGCGGAGGTGCACTCCCGATCCGGAGGCTTTTTCGGGCGACTGTTCAAGTAAAGGGGCCGGCTTATGGAGATGACAAACGGCCAGCAGTTAAACGAGCTCTTCCTTTCCTGCGGGATGGGCTTCCTGCTGGGAGCCTATTACGACATTTTTCGGGTGATCCGGCTGGTGATGCGTCCCGGCAAACGGACCATTTTCTTTCAGGATTTGTTTTTCTTTTTGTCCAGCGCCGTGGTCACCTTTATTTTTTCCCTCTCAGTGATGGACGGCCAGCTGCGCTTTTACCTTTTTTTGGGGCTGCTGGCCGGTTTTTTTGCCTACTATTTCACCATCGGCCGGGTGGTAATGCGGTTTTCCCAGGCGGCGGTGGCTGCCTTTCTGAAGATCTGGCGGCTGTTTTGGCGGGCTGTTTTCTGGCCCTTTCGGATGCTGGGCCGCCTTTTGCGGCGCCCGGCAAAGTTTTTGCTGAAAATTTTAATGTTTATTCCGCAAAAAATCACCGTTTTTTTAAAAAAGGGCTTGAAACGTACCGGTTCTCTATTGTATAATCATAGAAAGAAATCATCCGACACCAGCGGTTTGAATACAGAAGGGAACCAAAAGCCATGAAAGTGGACAGAAAGAGGAAAAAGAGTATTTTTCTTCGGCTGGCCCTGCTGGCGTTTTCCATATATGTGATCGTGATGCTGCTCCAGCTCCAAATGGAATTGGGCGCCAGCCAGCGGCAGCTGGATAATTACGATCAGGAAATCAAAAACATGCAGCTCCTCATTGACGATCAGAAGAATAAAATGGAGAATTACGAGTCCTATCAGGAGCAGCAGGCGCGGGAAAACGGGCAGGCTAGGCCGGGCGAGTCGATCTACAAGGAAATTCCGGGCGCATAACGCCCGAAATCTCATAAATCCAGGCACAGATGGTCAGCAGTATGAAGCACAACGGAACAAAAGTAGGAGGAAATCAGGCGTTTATGCAATTGGAAGTAGGAGCGGTTCTGGAGGGAAAAGTCACCGGTATTACCAAATTTGGCGCGTTTGTGGAGCTTCCCGGCGGCAAGACGGGGATGGTCCATATATCTGAAGTCGCGCCCACCTATGTCAAGGAGATCCGTGATTACGTTACGGAGAACCAGACGGTCAAGGTTAAAATTCTCAATATCGGCGAGGATGGCAAGGTCAGCCTGTCGATGAAAAAAGCGGTGGAGCAGCCGCGTCCCGGCGCCCGTCCCCGCCCTGTTTCTCCCGGACGTCCCGGCAATTTTGAGTGGCAGTCCTCCCGCAGTGAAAGCGGCAGCTTTGAGGATATGATGTCCCGCTTTAAGCAGACCAGCGATGAAAAGATGCTGGATCTGAAGCGCTCCATGGATGGCAAGCACGGCGGTTTTTCCCGCAGGGGTTCCCGCTGAAACAGTTGTTTCTTTGTTGTTCACGCCCTGTCGTCCCGCCCGGGACGACGGGGCTTTTGTCTTGCCGCCGGCTCTGCCCGGGCGGCGCATTATATGTTGGAAAGGCTGGATAGGGAATATGCGGATCATCAACGCCAAAATTTTTCCTGTGGACAGGCCGTGCATCGAAAACGGCTATGTGGATATCGAAGGGGAGCGGATCGCCGCCTTGGGCGCCATGCCCGCGCCCGGCGGGGAGGGGGAGGTGCTGGACGCTGCCGGCGGTTGGCTTTTCCCCGGCTTCATCGATGTCCATACCCACATCGGCATGTGGGAGGACGGCCTGGGCTTTGAAGGGGACGACGGTAATGAGGATACCGATCCCGCCACCCCTCAGCTGCGGGCGGTGGATGCGATCAATATGCAGGACCGCTGCTTTGCGGAGGCGGCGGCGGCTGGGGTAACGGCGGTGCTCACCGGCCCCGGCAGCGCCAACCCCATTGGAGGCCAATTCTGCGCCATGAAAACCTACGGCGACCGGGTGGACGACGCAGTGATGCTGGCTCCCGCCGCCATGAAAATGGCCCTGGGGGAGAATCCCAAAACCACCTACCACGGCAAGAATCAGGCGCCGGTAACCCGGATGGCGACGGCGGCCATTATCCGGGAGCAGCTGGCCCTGGCCCTTCGCTATGAGCGGGACAAACGCCGGGCGGAGGAGGACGAGGAGGTGGAGGAGCCGGAGTTCGACGCCAAATGCGAGGCGCTGCTGTCGGTGGTGCGGGGAGAACTGCCGGTGCATTTCCACGCCCATCGCCTGGACGATATCTTCACCGCCCGGCGGCTGGCGGAGGAATTCCATCTGCGGTATGTCATCGTCCACGGCACAGGGGCTCATCTGGCGGCGGATACGGTAAGCGCCGGAGGGGCGCCGGTGCTCTGCGGCCCCCTGCTCTGCGACCGTTCCAAGCCGGAGCTGCGGGACCTGAATCCGGCGGGGCCGGGACTGCTGCAAAAGACAGGACTGCCCATTGCCATTATCACCGATCATCCGGTGATCCCCATTCAATACCTGCCCCTGTGCGCCGGTTTGGCCGTGCGGGAGGGCCTGCCCTGGGAGGAAGCGGTGAGGGCCATCACCCTGGGCGCGGCGGAGATTGCTGGAATCGCGGACCGGGTGGGTTCTATCACGCCGGGGAAGGACGCCGACTTGGTCCTGTTCCCGGGGGATCCGCTGACGGTGGCGGCGAAGCCGCTGGCGGTGATCGCCGGCGGACGGCGGATTGTATAAATCATCGGCAGGCGATGGAAAGGATGAAGCGGCGATGCGGGAAATAACAGCTGTTCAAATTGAAGAAACGGTGCGCCGGCTGTGCATGGAGGCCAACCGGAAGCTGCCGGAGGATATTAAGGACGCGGTGCGCCGGGACACGGGCCGGGAGGAGCAGCCTCTGGCCCGGAATATCCTGGAGGATTTGAAACGCAATTGGGAGACGGCTGAGGAACTGAACCTGCCTGTGTGCCAGGATACCGGCATGGCGGTGGTCTTTGTCCGGCTGGGGCAGGAGGTCCATATCACCGGCGGTCTTCTGGCCGATGCGGTGAACCGAGGCGTCTCCCGGGGGTATCTGGAGGGAAAGCTTCGCTGCTCGGTGGTGGGGGATCCTCTGCGCCGGGTGAACACCGGGGACAACACCCCCGCGGTGCTGCATTTGGAATTGGTTCCCGGGGAAGAGATGGAAATCACGGTGGCCCCCAAGGGCTTCGGCAGCGAAAATATGAGCCGGATTACCATGCTGACCCCGGCCGCCGGACGGGATAAGGTGCTGGAATGCATCGTGGACGCCGCCCGTCAAGCGGGCAGCAACCCCTGCCCTCCCATGGTGCTGGGGGTGGGAATCGGCGGGGATTTTGAGCTGTGCGCCCTGCTGGCGAAAAAAGCCCTCTGCCGTCCTCTCTCTGTTCCCAATGCCGACGCTTATTACGCGGAGATGGAAAAGGAGGCCCTGGAACGGGTCAACGCCCTGGGCATCGGCCCCCAGGGTTTCGGCGGCGTCACCACGGCGCTGGGCGTGGCGATTGAAACCTATCCCACCCATATCGCCGGTCTGCCGGTGGCGGTGAACGTGGGCTGCCATGTCACCCGCCATTGCAGCGCGGTTCTTTGACTTTGTCGAGAAGAACTTCACAAATTTGACTTTATTTGTTCACGTTTATATGGTATTCTATCTATAGAATCCATTCCACAAGGAGTGGAGAGATAGGAGTTGATCGTATGAAAATGACCATCACAGGCAGAAAAGTCACCCTGCGTCCTTCCTTCACGGAAAGAACGGAGAAAAAGCTCTCCAAGCTGGACAAGTTCTTTGAGGACAGCGTGACCGCGGATGTGACCGTCTCCATGGAGAACGCCAATAAGCAGCGGGTGGAGATCACGATCCGCACCGGCGGGCTGGTGTTCCGCGCGGAGGAAGCCTGCGAGGACGCCAACGAAGCGGTGGACCGGCTGGTGGACGTTTTACTGCGGCAGATCCGGAAGAACAAAACCCGGCTGGAAAAACGGCTGCGGGCGGAGGCTTTCAGCGACAGCCATTGGGATGCACCAGTGGAAGAGGAAACCGAATTTCATGTGGTGCGGTCCAAAAGTTTTCCTGTCAAACCCCTGGACGTGGAGGAGGCCATCCTGCAGATGAATACCTCCGGACACCAGTTTTATATGTTCCGCAATATGGATTCCGGAGAGATCAATGTGGTGTATAAACGGCACAACGGGGATTACGGCCTGCTGGAGCCCCACGCGGAAGATTAACGGCTTGAACGATTAAAAGGGGCGCGGGATTATCCCGCGCCCCTTTTAGCAGGAATTGGCGCTCTTTTGTTCGAACATTTTTGCGCTTTTCGGCTATACTAACCCTGTATTCGTCAATTTGGGCAGGGGAGGGACGCTCATGAGGAAGGAACGAAAAAAAGGAAGCTTTTGGCTGGGAGTCATGAAGGTGATGCCCTTTCTGCTGGTAATCGCCTGCACCATATGGACCGTCACCCGGGGCGGCAAGATCGATCTGCGGCAGATTCTTTCCTATACCCCCGAAAATCCCTGGCTGGCCGCCGCTGCCATGGCGGCGCTGTACGCGGTGAAATCCCTGTCGGTGGTGTTCCCGCTGCTGGTGCTGTATGTCGCCGCCGGGGTATTGTTTCCCATACCCGCTGCCATCGCCGTGAATCTCACCGGCTTGCTGATCTGCGTCACCCTGCCCTATTGTATCGGCCGCTTTTCCGGTAGGGATCTGGCCGACCGGCTGCAGGAGCGGTATCCCAAAATCGCCCGGCTGGAATCCCTTAAACGGGACAACGAGTTTTTCTTTTCCTTTTTTCTGCGGGTGATCAACCTGCTGCCCGGGGATGTGGTGAGCATGGTACTGGGGGCCACAAGGGTGCCTTATGGCCGCTATGCGTCGGGATCGCTGCTGGGTCTGCTGCCCACCATGCTGGCCGCCACCTTTATGGGAGAAAGCATCCTGACGCCCTTTTCACCGGTTTTTCTGCTGTCGGCGGGAGCCACGGTGCTGATCTCGGCGGCTTCCTTTATTGTATGGAGAAAATGGGGCCGAAAACAGATGCAATAAATGCCATTATAAAAGAGGCGGCACAGCCGCCGGCAAATAAAGAAACGGGTTCGCTGCATCATCTTGCGGCGAACCCGTTTCTTTATTCCTCTGCAGCATCGCCAGCCTCATGCCGGCGGATGTATTCCTTCAGTTCCTCAAAGGGGAGGGCGGGGCTGTACAGCCAGCCCTGATAAATCAGACAGCCCAATTCCCGCAGAACATCCCGCTGGGCTGTGGTTTCCACATATTCGGCCAATACCTGAAAATGCAGGGAACGGGAGAGGTAAAGGATGGAGGAGACAATTTCCCGGCTGCGGGGATTGGTTTCAATATCCCGCACCAGCGCCCCGTCCAGCTTCACCACGTCGAATTGATGATGCTGCAGATGCATCATGGAGCTGTGACCCATGCCGAAATCATCCATCAGCACCAGAATGCCTGCCTGACGCAGCCTGTCCAACAGTTCGCTGGAGGCGGGGGAGATGTTGAACATGGCCTGCTCGGTCAGTTCCACCCCCAGTTGGGAAGCGCCGAACCGGCGGCGGCCGGTCTCCTGGAGAATACTGTCGATCACCTTTGGAGAAGCGATCTGTTCCGCCGTCAGATTCAGGGATACCTGCAGCGGCCGGGGGAAATCAGCGGTCAGGCGTTCCATATCATCGCAGGTTTGGCCGATGATGAAGGCGTCCAGCTGATCCATCAGCCCCGCTTCCTTAGCCAAAGCGATCACCAAAGGCGGATAAAGGAAACCGGCGATGTTGTGCTTCCACCGCAGCAGTGCTTCCGCTCCCACAATTTTTCCATCACTGTTTACCTGCGGCTGATAGTACAGCTCCAGGGAACGGGAGCGGATGGCCTCCTGCAGGTCGGCGGCCAACCCTTTGGCGGTGAGACCCGGCGAACCGGTCATGGTGGTCAGCTGGGGTTCCCGCCCTTCCTCTTCCGCCCGCTTCACCAGTTCGGTCAGCCGGAATATCTGTTCCTTAACCCGGCGGCGCTGATAAGCTTGGGACAGCTTGACAAAGGGGATATAGATACAGGTACCCAGCGCCAGATTGAACAGTTGCAGCAGGCTGCCCGCCGCCGAATCGGTGGCGACATAGCCGCTGAGAAAAATCGGGGTGGTCCATTCCACCGAATGAATAGTGTGGGGCACCAGTCCGATAAAGGTTGCTAAATAGCTCACCAGGGTCAGCACCAGCGGTGTGAGGAGAAAGGGGATGAAATACAGGGGATTGAACACCACGGGGATGCCGAACATCATCAGCTCGTTCATATTGAACACAGCGGGTACCAAAGCGATTTTGGACAGCTTGCGCACGCTGCGTCGCCGGTCGCATAGAAAAATCGCCAGGATCAGGCAGAGCATGGTTCCGCAGCCGCCGAAAAGCACAAAGGTATCGAAAAAGGTTTTGCTGACGATTTCCGCGGGGACCTGCCCGGCGGCAATCTGCCGGCAATTATGCTCTACAATCGGCTCAAACACGCTGCGCGCCACATTGTCCAGGATATTGCTGCCGTGAATCCCGAAAAACCACATCAGATGCATCAGAAGAATAAACAGCAGCCCGCTTCCAAGGTTGATGCCGATGCGGCTGAACAAGGCGGCGTTGAAATCGGACAGCAGGGTTTGCAGATCCACACCCCCGAAAAGGGTGGTCAGCAGACGATTGAGAACAGCGGCCAGGGCGATCACCATCGCCGCGGGCAGAATAGTGGCGAATACCTGGCGGAACAGGGCGTTTTCCCCGTCCGCATAGGTTTTCAGATGAAAGGGCAGGCGGTTCAGCAGCCCCACAAACAGGGCCGACGAGCTTAAAGCCACCAGAATGGCGTAGAAAAGCCATGTGCTCTGAAAGATGGTGGGGTGGATGCTCAGATCTTCCCCCATGGTAAAGGCGATGTAGGCGCACAGACTCACCAGAGGCACGATTTCCTTGCCGCTCATCCGGGTGGTATCCGCATAGCTGTAGCTGATGGCAAGCAGCATCAGCAGGGAGATGGAACCCAGCGTGGCTCCGTGGGCAACGGAAAAAATCTGATACAGGGCGCCGCCCCACAGCGCCTGCAGAGCGTTTTGATAACCGTCCAGCGGAATGCTGATAAGCAGCAGGGCAATGGAACCCGCCATGACGGCGGGAATCGTCATGAGGATACCATTACGCACGGCCAGAAGGAGGCGGTTGTCCTCCAGCCGGTCGTATAGGGAATCCAGCCGCCTGCGCATACTCGCCATGCTTTTTCCTCCGATTCGTCAGGTTAGAGCAATCTCATCATCGTCTACAGCAAAACAAGCCGGCCACGCCGGCTTGTTTGTTATTATATGCTGCCTGTGTGCCTTGAGGCGGCTGTTTCTCAGCCGGGGCTGGGTAGAAGAATATGCTTCTGTGAGCATTATATACGGGATGAGGAAAAAAGTAAAGCCGTTATCCAAAGGCTGGATACCTTTCTTTATTCTGGGAAAAACCTTGGTCCAGAGGCGAAATTTCACGGATTTTTCCAGGCTTTGGCAGACTCTTCAGCGGCGGGAATGACGTCGAATTTTAGAGAAAAAAGCACAACTGAGAAAATTATAAATAGACATGGAATTTATAAATTTAATTAGATTAACCAAATTGGTATAATTTAATCAGCATTTTTAATGTACATGTCTCTATATTGACTGGGGGACAGACCATAGTTTTTCT
This sequence comes from uncultured Oscillospiraceae bacterium, assembly GCA_902492455.1. Classification (GTDB taxonomy): domain Bacteria; phylum Bacillota; class Clostridia; order Oscillospirales; family Acutalibacteraceae; genus CAKTXU01. The sequence goes on along the minus strand of CABULH010000005.1, from coordinate 173,683 downwards.
TGAAGGATGTGGAGAAGTAATATTGATTGACAAATCCCGTCTGCTCAGCGATTTCCGCGATGGAGAGGTTCATATCGTACAGCAGCGTCACCGCTTTTTTTAGCTTGGCATTGATGATGTACATCTTCGGCGTCATGTTGGTGTAGGACTTGAACAGGCTGGTGAAGTAGTTGGTATTGTATCCGAACAGGGCCGCCAGTTCAGTCACCGAAATGTTCTTGCTCAGGTTGTTGTTGATGTAATCGATGATCTTAATGGTGATGTTGTCCTCATGCCGGTGAACGGTGGGCGGATTGTCCTGACTTTCCAGCAGGATACATATCAGATTGAGAATCAGCTGCTTTTTTCTCAGGGTGGAGAGAAGATCATCCTGTTCGTGAATTCGTTCCAGTTCATAGAAAAGACGCAGCGCTTTGTTGTAATCATTTACCATGACCGATGCCTCGTAGTCGATGAGGTCAAAAAGGTTTTGACCGTCCACATCCGCATAGAAGTGACAGAAATACTTTTTGATGTATTTGTCGCCGATGGGGCCGTAGGCCTGGACGGTGTTGGCCGGCAGCAGGCAGATGTGTCCCTTTTCCGGACAGTACATCTTACCGTTTACCCGGATCCAGCCGCTGCCTTCGCAGACCAATTGGATGCTGTTGAATCCTACGGTAAAGTCCTCTCCAACCTTGGCTCCCATCTTTTCATAGAGGAAACCCATGTAGTTAATATTCAAATTGGCGAGGAGAATATCACAGTTGCTCATTTTATCACCCGCCTTCATTATAACAAAGGGCAAGGATTATGCAAGTGCTGTAATTTAGGAAAAATCCCGCACAGAGTACAAAGTGCCTTATAAGGCTTCAAATATAACAGGAAAAGTCCGGCATTATCACTGGGGAGTGAAGAGAAAGTGCAAAAAGCGGCAAAAACGGTTGACAGAGAGACGTATGTGCGAAATTACCTGAAGGAAATCGATGAAGTGATTAACAAGGGTCCTTATAAAGACACTTGGGAATCTTTGTGCGATTATCGACCTCCCTACTGGTACAGCGCGGCGAAGTTCGGGATCTTTATCCATTGGGGCATTTACAGTGTTCCCGCCTACGGCAGCGAGTGGTATTCCCGCTTTATGTATCAGGAGGATCGCCCGGAATACGCTTACCACCGGGAAAAGTTCGGGCCGCAGAATGAATTCGGCTATAAAGAGCTGATCCCCCTTTTCCGCGGAGAAAAGTTCGATGCGGAAGAGTGGATTTCGCTTTTCAAGCGCGCCGGCGCCCGTTATGTGGTGCCGGTGGCGGAGCATCACGACGGCTTTATGATGTACGACAGCAACCTTTCTCCCTTCACCGCGGTGAATATGGGACCCTGCCGGGACGTGCTGGGAGAGCTGAAGGAAGCCTGCAAGCACAACGGTCTGATTATGGGCGCTTCCCATCACCGCGCCGAACATTACTGGTTCATGGAAGGGGCTCGGCTCTGCGGTGACGTCAATGACCCGGACTTTGAGGAATATTACGGGCCAGCCATGCCCTCGCCCGAGGATTGGGAGGGCTACGAGGAGACGCCGCAGCTCATCGCGCATATGCAGGATTGGCTGGTGCGGTGCTGCGAGCTGGTAGACCGCTATCGTCCCAAGCTGATCTATTTCGACTGGTGGATCGAGCTGCCTGCTTTTAAGCCCTACCTGCGGAAGTTCGCCGCTTATTATTACAACCGGGCCTTCAAATGGGGCGTGCCGGTGGCTATCGATTACAAACACGATTCCTTTGCGCTGGGCAGCGCTGTTTTCGATGTGGAGCGGGGCCAGCTCAGCGCCATCTCCCCCCGGCTGTGGCAGTGCGATACGGCTGTGGGCTGCAACTCCTGGGGATATATCGAAAATAATGTGTATAAAAAAGCGGAGTCCATCGTCTGCGATCTGGTGGACGTGGTGAGCAAAAACGGCTGTATGCTGCTTAACGTCGGTCCCAAGGCGGACGGCACCATTGCCAAAGAGGAAAAGGAAGTGCTGGAGGAAATCGGCAACTGGATGGACGCCAACGGCGAAGCCATCTATGACACCACCTTCTGGCGGATCTATGGGGAAGGTCCGACGGAGATCCCCGAAGGCTATATGACCGATACGGCCCGAGGCGAATACACCCATGAGGATATCCGCTTCACCTATAAGAAAGGCGTCATCTACGCCTTTGTCATGAAATGGACGGGTCAGCCGGTGCATATCCGCGCGCTGCGGAAGGGATCGCCGCATTTCAAGGGACAAATTACCTCCATCTCGGTGCTGGGCTTCAACCGCAGCGTGATGTATGCTATTGACGACGAGGCGCTGAAAATTCAGCCGCTGTCCGGCATTAAAAGCGATTTCCCGGTGACCTTTAAAATTCAGCTTCTGTGAGTCGTGAGTCTGTCTGCATTTCTGTTATCCATTGGCAACCGCTTTACAATAAAAGAGGGGGAAACACAATGAGACGGGTAAAATCTATTCTAAGCGTATCTCTGGCGACTCTTCTATTGGCCGCAACGGTTTGCAGCTGCGGCGGCGGCAAGGACACCAGCTCCACTGCTTCCGGAACCGCTTCCAACGCTTCCGGCACCAGCTCCAATTCCAGTACCAGTTCCAAAGCAGATTCCAGTTCGAATCCCGGTTCGGACGCCAGCGCCAACTCCAGCACGGATCCCAACTCCAACACCGGCACCAATTCAACGCCCAATTCCAATCCCGGCTCCAACACAAGCTCCAACACCACGCCGGAGCCTCCCAAGCCCATGGAACGCAAGCTGTACGATGACAAGGTTGAAAACATGGGCGGCTATGAGTTCGTCATCGCCAACCCTTGGATGAATCGGGAACCGCCGGACAACGCGGGCTTGGCTGAGAGGCTGATCCATCAGCGTATCGACGAGGTGGAAAAGGAATACAACTGTAAGGTTCGCATCACCGATTTCTACGGCGGCATGGAAGCGCTGATGCCCCGGATTATGGCGGGAGACAAGGTAGCGGACGTGCTCAATATGCTGCCGGAAATGTGGATTCCCGCAGCGGGCGCCGGCTTCCTACGTACCTGGAATGATGTGGCCGACATCGTCAACTTCTATGATACCCGTTGGCTGGAGGCCCAGACCAACGCCACGCTCAAAGGAAAAACCTATATCCTGCAGTATGAACGTCCCGCCGATTCCGCCGCTTTGTTCCTGTGGTATAACAAGGATGTGCTGAAGGCGGCCGGCATCAAAGAGGATCCGGCCCAGATGGCTCTGGACGGCACCTGGACCTGGGATGTTTTCCGGGAGATGCTGAAGAAGATCAACAAGCCCACCGCCAACCGCTACGGCCTGCATTGGGTGGATTCCTATTCCAGCCCCCTCCGGGCGCTGGCCGCTTCCAATGGCGCCATGGCGGTGACGATGAACAGCAAAAATGAGTACGTCGCCACTTTCAGCGATCAAAAATACATAGACGCGCTGAATTTCCTCGATCAGATCGTCAACGTGGACAAAACCATGAAGATCTATCCCAACATGAAAACGGAAGAAAAATGGAACGATATGCCCAGTGTGGAAACCGTTTTCAACAATTTTGAAAAGGGTCTGGCGGGCTTTATCGCCGGCCGCATCTGGTATGGCGGTTCCCTCAAGCTGAAAGAAGGGCTGAACTACGGCATGGTGGTGTATCCCAAGGGCCCGGCGGCGAAGGATTATATTTCCTGCTCCAACACCCTGGGTGGTTTTGCCATGACCTCCACCAACCCGGATTATGAGAAAGCCGCCAAGATCTTCCGGGCCATTGCCCGCCCCACCAAGGACTTTGAGGATATCGACGCTTATGAAAACGACATTGTCTCCGATTTCTTCATGGATGGGGACGAGATGAGCAAGAAGATGATGCGCCTGGGCGCCAAAAACAGTGTGCTGGATGTGGGTTACAGCGTCCGCAATCTGCAGATGGGTCTGGACCGTGCGGGTATCAGCGCGATCTTCTGGCAGGAGAACACTGTGGCAGCGTCTATCGACGCCATCAAAGGCACTTTTGATAAGGATATCCAGGATACCTTTAAGAAACTGCCGTAAAACCAGCGCGTAAACATCCGATAAAAAGAGCGCGGAGGAGGGATGCAGGAATGACGGAAGATGAGCGCTATTTGACTTTTATGGGCCGGGGACCCCGGCGGGTGGTTCACTGGGAGCATTGGTCCAATCCGGATGCCGAGACCTACCTGACCGGCATCGACTATTACCGGCATCCCCGCCTCTGCCGCCAGCGAATGGCTCAGCTGTATCCTCAGCTTCGGCTGCCGATTCCAGACGAAGATACACCCATTCCGCCTCCTAAGCAGGAGGCGGACCGGGTGGGGCACACCACCCGGTGGGGGGATACGGAAAGCGGTTGGGAACACGGCGAAGCCTATTTCAAATCAGCGGAGGAGGCGCTGGCCTTCAGCCCGCTGAAAAAAGCGGATTTCACCGACTGGCCGTCGGTGTCCCCTTACGATTATTCCAGTGAAGAGATTTTGTATCAGACCTATCGGAAACGGTATCCCGCCGAATGGGGCGATAAGGCGCCGGCAGGCTCCGCGGCGGATGTGGGGATTTACACCACCATGTTCATGTGGCCGCTGCTCACCTTCGGCTGGGAACTGTTTCTGGAAATCTGTCTGGAGAAAGAGTTCGAGCGGATCATGGATGAATTCGCTGAACTGAACCGCCGGCTGTTCCGTGCTTTTGCCCGGCTGCCGGTGAACTTTGTGGTCTGCCATGACGATATCGTGATGACGAATGGTCCCATCTGCTCGCCGGCGTGGATGAACAAATACATCTTCCCCCGGTATGAGGAGTTTTTCGGTATGCTGAAGGCAGCGGGTAAGGAGGTCATCTTCATGGCCGACGGCTGTATGGATGCTTATGCGGATGATGTGATGGCCTGCGGCGCCAGAGGAATCATCTCCGAACCCTATACCAATTATAAAGCTATCGCCCGGCGGCATAAGGATGCCTTTATCGCCGGAGAAGGAGACAGCCGGATTCTGCAGTCGGGGGATAAGGCCGCCATTAAAAAGATGGTGGACAATATGGTGGAAACGGCGAAAATGTCCGGCGGCTACATGATGTGTATCGGCAACCATATCCCCTGGAATGTGCCGGGAGAGGCTGTGAAATATTACCTCGACTACAGCGCCGAAGCGGCCTATCGTTATTAATCGCCTTAAACATGCACCTTAAACGATGCGTGTTAATTTAAAAAAGGAGAGTGTACCCATGAAGCTCTATATCAGAATGGTTGGACTGCTGTCTGCTTTGTTGCTGACTGTTGGCTTGGCCAGTGGCTGTGGAGGCAATTCCGACACCAGCTCCGGTTCAGGCTCGACCACCAGCTCCAAAACCAGTTCCAGCACCGGTTCCAGCACCAGTTCCAGTCCTGATGCCAGCACGAATTCCAGCGGCGATGCCAGCACCGACTCCAGTTCGGATGCCAGCACCGGCCCGAACTCCACGCCCAATTCCAACACCAGCACCAGTTCCAACACGAATAACAACAAACCGCCGGTGTCCACGGAGCGTAAGCTCTATGACGATACCGTGGAGAACATGGGCGGCTATGAGTTCGTTATCGCCAACCCCTGGATGAACCGGGAAGCGCCGGATAACGCCGGCCTGGTGGAGCGGATGTACCACCAGCGGTTCGATGAGGTGGAAAAGCAGTACAACTGCAAGATCCGCATCACCGATTTCTACGGCGGCATGGAGGCTCTGATGCCCCGGATCATGGCGGGCGACAAGGTGGCGGACATTCTCAAGATGCTGCCGGAAATGTGGATCCCGGCGGCGGGCGCGGGCTTCCTGCGTCCCTGGAACGATGTGGCCGACATTGTTAATTTTTACGACACCCGATGGATCCAGACTCACCTGAACACCACCCTCAACGGCAAGAACTATATCATGGAATTTGAGCGGCCTGCCGAAGGCGGCGCCACCGTGCTGTGGTACAACCGCGACGTTCTCAAGGCGGCGGGCATTAAAGACGATCCCGCTCAGATGGCGCAGAAGGGCACCTGGACCTGGGATGTTTTCCGGGAAATGCTCCAGAAAATCACCAAAGCCAGCGCCAACCGTTATGGTCTGGGCTGGGCGGATGTTTATGCTGATCCCGGTCGCGCTCTGGCGATTTCCAACGGCGCCAAAGCAATAACCGAAGGCTCCAACGGCAAACTCACCACCACCTATACGGATTCCAAATATCTGGCGGCGATGAACTTCTTTAATCAGATTGTCAATGTGGATAAAACCATGAAGATTTATCCCAACATGAAGAAGGAAGAAACCTGGGGCAATATGCCTGCCGTGCAGACCTTGTTCAGCAGCTTTGAAAAAGGCTTAATCGGCTTTATTTCCGGCCGTATTTGGTACGGTACCAACTTCAAGCAGATGGAAGGCCTGGATTACGGCCTGGTGGTATATCCCAAGGGACCCAGCGCCAGCAAATATATGACCTATGCGCAGACCCTGCAGGGCTACGCCATGACCAGAACCAATCCCGACTACGTGAAGACCGCTAAGATCTTCCGGGCGATTTCCCGGCCGATTGAGGATTATGCCAAAGACATGACCGCCTATGATGAGGACACCACGGCGGAGTTCTTCATGGACGGCGATAATCTGAGCCGCCAGATGATGAAGCTGGCTGCCGACAACGGCGTGATTGATCTGGGCTACAACGTACGGACCTTGGGCGATGCTCTGAATGTGGCGCAGTACGGCTCCATTTTCTGGGGTACGCAGACGGTGGACGCGGCGTTCCAGGCGATCGCCGGCGCTTATGACAAAGATGTCCAGGATGCTTTTGCCAAGCTGCCGTGACCTAAGTTCGGCGGACGCAGGCCATACGGAAGGTGAGTGAATATGGAATACAGACGGTTCAACAGAATGCGCAGGATAATCACGTCCGTGGCGGCGTCCGTCCTATTGGTGCAGTCGGTGGGGGCTCTGCCCGTGCTGGGCGCGGAAGAAACCGCGCCCGCCGGGGAGGCCCCCTCCCCGGCCGCCCCTGGCAGTTATCAGGCGTATTTAACAGAACATAAGGACGCAGCCTTCGCCGGTCAGGACCTGCCCATCTCCGCTGCCGGCTATACAGCGGCGGAAATGGAAAACCTGACGACGGAAGACAATTATCAGGGAAAAGAAGGCAAAACCCTGCTTACCGGCGATGAAGGATATGTGGAATATACCTTCACCGTGAATAAGGCGGGGTTCTATAATATGCGGCTGGTGTATTTCCCACTGGAAGGCACCGGCGGATCCATCACCCGCAGTTTTTATATCGACGGGGCTCTGCCGTTTGAAGAGGCGGCGGGAGTGGAATTTTCCCGTTCCTGGGCGGATAACGGACCCATTACCCAGGATACCACAGGCAATGATATCCGGCCCACCCAGGTGGAAAAGCCCAAATGGATGGAGGCGGAGGTTCGGGACGCCGCAGGCTATTATAATGACCCGCTGCGTTTTTATTTGACGGAAGGGCAGCACACCCTGCGCATCGTCTCGGATAAGGAACCCGCGGCGCTGCACACCATCCTGCTGCATACGGCGGAAAACCTGCTGTCCTATGAAGAACAGCTGGCCGCCTGGAAAGCGGAAGGGTATACCGACGCCGCCCAGTCTTTGCCTTTGAAGGAGGCGGAGAACGCGGCCTACAAATCAGATCAGATGCTTTACCCGATCAATGACCGTACATCGCCGCTGAGCACCCCTTATGAAGTGGACAAGATCCGCTACAACACCATCGGCACCGATCGTTGGGGGATGGCGGGACAGTGGCTGGAATGGGAAATCAATGTGCCGGAGGACGGACTGTATACCTTCGCGCTGCGCTTCAAGCAGGATGCGAAAGCCAACAATGTGTCCGCCAGAAGGCTGATGATAGATGGCAAGGTGCCTTTCGCAGAAGCGGAACAGATAGAGTTCCCCTATTCCGGCAGCTGGCAATCCACGGTGCTGGGCGCCGAGGAAACCGGCGGGGAAGGCTATCGCTTCTGGCTGCCTAAAGGAGATCACGTTATCCGGATGGAAGTGACCCTGGGCAGCTTCGCCTCCATTGTGGGAGAGATGCAGGATATCGTGCTGGATCTCAATGAAATCTACCGCCGGATCGTGATGTTCACCGGACCAGATCCGGACGTTTACCGGGATTACCAGTTTGACAAAGTCATCCCCGAAGTGATTGAAAAAATGGCGGATACCAGTGCCCGGCTCAAGGCCGTGGAAGAGGAGATCAAGGCGCTGGGAGAAGGAAAAGCCGGTCAGAACACGGCGACCATTCAGAAGCTCTATCTGCAGATGGACGGCATGGTGAAGGATGAAACCACCATCAGCCGCCGCTTGAATGATTTCAACAACAACATATCCGGTCTGGGCACTTGGTTGTTGAGTGAAACCTCTCAGCCGCTGCAGCTGGATTCCTTTCAGCTGCTGAAGCCGGGGGAGGCGGCTCCCAAAGCGGAGGCCAATTTCTTCGGGCTGACAAAGCATTATTTCCTGCAGTTTATTTCCTCCTTCTTCCAGGATTACGCCACGGTGGGCCAGAGCGGCGCCAATGTGGACCGGGAGATCACCGTTTGGGTGGGCTCCAGCACCGTTGTCACGACGGCGGCCAGCACGGCCGGCGCTTCATCCGGCAATGCCGCGGGCCGGGATCAGGCCCAGATCATCAAGCAGCTGATCAATGACGTCTTTGTGGAGAAGAGCAATATCGGCGTGAATCTGCAGCTGGTTTCCGCCGGTTCCCTGCTGCCGGCGACCCTGGCGGGCATCGGGCCGGATGTGGCGCTGCAGCAGACCCAGGCCGACCCCCTGAACTACGCCCTGCGCAACGCGGTCTGTGATCTCTCCGAATTCGCCGGCGCCGAAGAGGTGAAAAGCCGTTTTTATGGCAGCGCTCTGGAGCCTTTCAGCTATAACGGCGGTCTGTACGCCCTGCCGGAAACCCAAACCTTCCCCATGCTGTTCTATCGCAAGGATATCCTGGAGGAGCTGGGAATCGATGAAGAGGATCTGCGTTCCTGGGATTCCCTTTTGAAAAAGGTGCTGCCGCTGATTCAGAAAAGCTATCTGATGTTCGGCGTCGCCACCACATTGAACAACTATGCCACCATGCTCTATCAGGCCGGCGGATCCCTGTACAGTGAAAACGGCATGACCACCGCCCTGGACAGCGTGGAGGGAATCGATACCTTTGAGCGGTTTACGGAGCTGTATACCGCGTATAAGCAGCCCATTGCTTTTGATTTCGCCAACCGGTTCCGCACGGGAGAGATGCCCATCGGCATCGCGGATTTCACCACCTATAATCAGCTGTCTGTTTTCGCGCCGGAGATTAAGGGTATGTGGGATATGACGGTGGTGCCCGGCACCTACCGCACCGACGAGAATGGGGAAACCGTGCTGGATCATTCGGTGGCCGGAACGGTTACCGGCGGCGTGATTATGAAACAGTCCGAGGAGAAGGAAGCGGCTTGGGAGTTCCTGAAATGGTGGACCCAGGCGGACACCCAATCCCGGTACGCCAGTGAGCTGGAAAGCGTTATGGGCTCTGCCGCCCGTTATCCCACCGCCAATGTGGAAGCGATGAAAACCATCGCTTGGGACCGCAGCACCCAAGAGGCGCTGACGGAGCAGTGGCAGTATGTAAAAGCGATTCCGGAGGTGCCCGGCGGCTATTTCACCTCCCGTTATTTTGATTTTGCCTTCCGCGACGTGGTGCTGGACGGCAAAGACGTGCGGGAGACCATGGTATCCTCCGCCCGGGAGATTAACAATGAAATCCGGAATAAGCGGCAGGAATTCAAGCTGCCCGTGTCCTGATGATCAACATGCCTGAGACACAAGGCGTTTTGTCCGACCGTGTCTGCGGAGAAATGGGGCTAACATGAACCAAGTAGCAAAAATAAGCGTCGATAAGCCCCGGAAAAGGAAGAAGAATCCCCTGATCCGGTATGCCGACGACTATCTGTTTATACTGCCGTATATGCTGCTGTTCGTGGTATTTACGGTGCTTCCCGTCTTGATTTCCATTTTCCTGAGTTTTACTTACTTCAATGTTCTTGAAGCGCCTGAGTTTGTGGGGCTGAACAACTATTTCCGCCTGATCATGCAGGACAGCCTGTTTATGATCGCATTGAAAAACACCCTGGTGCTGGCGGTGGTCACCGGTCCGGTCAGCTTCTTCCTCTGTCTGCTGCTGGCCTGGCTGGTGAACGAGTTCCCGCCGAAGCTGCGGGCGGTGTTCACGCTGCTGTTCTATGCGCCCACCCTCAGCGGCGGCGCCTACATGGTGTGGTCCATTATCCTCAACGGCGATTCCAACGGTCTGCTCAACTCTCTGCTGATGTCCCTGGGGCTGACCTACTCGCCAATTCAGTGGCTGACCGACACCAATTATATGATGGGCACCGCCATTGCGGTTATCCTGTGGATGAGTCTGGGCACCAGTTTCCTGTCCTTTATCGCCGGCTATCAGAATGTGGACCGGAGCCTGTATGAAGCCGGTTCGGTGGACGGCATCAAAAACCGGTGGCAGGAGCTGTGGTACATCACCCTACCCTCCATGCGGCCTCAGCTGATGTTCGGCGCGGTGATGAGCATTACCACCTCTTTCGGCGTGGGAGATATCATCAGCGGACTCTTCGGCTTCCCCAGCACCAACTACGCGCTGCACACCCTGGTACATCTGCTGCAGGATTACGGCAACGTCCGGTTTGAAATGGGCTATGCCTCCGCCATTGCCACCATGCTCTTTGTCATCATGGTGGGATCCAACATGGTGGTGCAGCGGCTGCTGAAGAAACTGGGGGGCTGAGTATGAAACGGATCAAAATCTGCAGACGCCGGGTCAATCGCTCCCTGGGCGGCACCATCCTTCTTTTTCTCGTCATGCTGGTTTTCGCGCTCTTTACCGCGACTCCTTTGATACTGAGCATCAGCAACTCCTTTAAACCGCTGGACGAGTTGTGGCTGTTTCCGCCCAAGCTGATTCCCATTAACCCGACGGGGAAAAACTACAGCGACATGATGACCATCATGTCCAATTCCTGGGTGCCCTTTCTGCGGTACCTGTTCAACACCGTCTTTATCACCGTCGCGGGCACCTTCGGCCATGTGATTCTGGCTTCCATGTGCGCCTTCCCGCTGGCGAAGAAGAAGTTTCCCGGCAGGGACGTGATCTTCAACATCATCGTGCTGGCGCTGATGTTCAACGCCACGGTCACGGCCATTCCAAACTACATCATCATGGCGAACCTGAAGTGGATCAACACCTATCTTGCGCTGATTGTTCCCTCCTTCGCCACGCCGCTGGGACTTTATCTCATGAAGCAGTTCATGGAGCAGATACCCGACTCCCTGCTGGAGGCCGCCCGGATCGACGGCGCCGGCCAATGGCGGATTTTCTGGCGGATCGCCATGCCCAACGTCAAGGCGGCGTGGCTGACCCTGACCCTTCTGCAGGTGCAGAATCTGTGGAATATGGGGGCCTCCAACTTCATCTTTAACGAGGAACTGAAGACCCTTTCCTATGCTTTGGGACAGATTCTGGCCGGCGGTATCGCCCGGGCCGGCGTCGGCGCGGCGGTGACCGTCATCATGATGCTGGTGCCCATCACCATCTTCATCACCACCCAGAGCAGCATTATCGAGACCATGTCCACATCCGGAATGAAGGAGTAGAAGCGGGCCTATGAAGCGAATCATATGTGTTTTGGCCGTTTTGATCGGCCTTATTCTTCCGGCGGCCGCTTCCCCTGATCTGAACGGAGGACTGGGTTATTTTCCCTATATCTACAACTCCGAGGGGGAGCCGGTGGCGACGCCGGCCGCCTATACGTCGGTGAAAACCATCACCGGCGAAACATTGGGGCTTGGACAGCTTAAGGACCTCTCCTGCATCATTTACGACAATGCGGGAACGGTATACATCGCGGACAGCGGCAACAACCGCATCGTGATGCTGGACAATCAATATAACCTCAAAGGCGTGATCGGTCCCTTTGACAACAACGGGACGCAGGACAATTTCAACAATCCCACCGGCTTGTGCGCGGTGGACGGCAAGCTGTACGTCGCGGATTCGGCAAACGCGCGCATCCTCTGCTTTGACGGCGTCAGCCACCAGCTCATCAGGGAATTCGGCCGCCCGGTCATCGAGACCCAGGCCGAGGATTATGTCTATGAACCCACCCAATTGGCTGTGGATTATGCCGGCCGGATGTATGTCATCGCCAAGGGCATCAACCAGGGCCTGGTACAGCTGGATGAAAACGGCGAGTTCATGAGCTATATGGGCGCGCCCAAGGTGAGTCCCACCTTTACCCAGATCATCCGGCGCTGGTTTGCCACCAAAGAGCAGGCGGCCGCCCTGATGAAGATTGTCCCCACCGAATACAACGCGGTGAAGATGGATGATAAGGGCTTCCTGTATGTGACGGCCAAAACCCAAAATGTGAAGCCCATCTCCCGGCTGAACAGCCAGGGCGAAAATGTGCTGAAATACAGCAAGACCGCGAAAATGGGCTATCCATCGGGGGATGGGGATTATGCCGATTCCACCGGTGCGTATCTCCAGACCAGCTTTGTGGATATCACTGTGCGGGAGGACGGCAGCTATCTGGCACTGGATACCCTGATGGGCCGGGTTTTCGCCTATGACGAAGGAGGCAGCCTGCTGTATGTCTTCGGCAACATGGGCGCCCTGAACGGCTCCTTTTATTCTCCCAGCAGCCTGACGGCGGCGGGGGACGACGTTTTGGTAACCGACCGTTCCAAAGGCAGCATAGACGTATTCGCGCCCACGGATTTCGGCCGGTGCGTCAATAATGCCGTCGGCCTGCAGAAGGAAGGCTACCTGCCCAAGGCGGAGGAAGCCTGGAACCAGGTGCTGGATCAGTGCTCCAACTACGATATCGCCTACATCAATCTGGCGCGGATCGATATTCAGAACGGCAACTTCAGCGAAGCCATGGAGAAGCTCCAGGCCACCAATGAAAAGTATTATTACTCCCAAGCCTTTAAGGAGTACCGCAGCGAGTACATCAGCCAGCGCTTTACCCCGATTGCCATTCTGCTGGTGGTGCTGATTCTGGTGCTGATCTTTGTGCCCAGATTGGTGCGCAGGCTGGCGCCGGTTCAACGGCTTTCCCAGACCCGGGTGATGCGGGAGATGCGCTACGGCAGCTACGCCATGTTCCATCCCTTCGACGGTTATTGGGACATCAAGCGGGAGAAGCGTGGTTCCATTGCCAGCGCGGCGATCTTCTTCGTCCTTTTCGCCCTGATTTATATGATCCGGGCCCAGTACAGCGGCTATCTCTTCAGCAGCAAGCCGTCGGATCAGGTCAACGTCTGGTTCGAGCTGGCGCGGATGATGATTCCCATTCTGCTGTGGTGCGTATCCAACTGGTGTTTCACCACCCTGATGGAGGGCGAAGGCAGCCTGAAGGATATCTTTATCGCCACCGGCTTTGCCCTGAAGCCCTATATCTACCTGAGCATTCCTCTGTTCATTATGAGCCATGTGCTCACCTCGGAGGAAGCCGTGTTCTACACGGTGCTCAATACCATTTCCATCATCTGGGTGGTAGCGCTGCTTTTCTTCGGCATGATGATGACCCACGACTATTCCCTGGGCAAAGCGCTGCTCACCCTGCTGCTGACGCTGGTGGGAATCTGCCTGATCCTGTTTATCAGTCTGCTGCTGGTGAATCTGGTGCAGGAAGTGTTTGCGTTCGGCTTTAATTTGTATAAGGAAATCCTGTTCCGATTCTATTGATGCGGCGTCAGTGCGCCGGAGGTGAACAATGAAGATCAAACGAGTTTTGCAGGTGGGGATCCCCATTTTGCTGATAGTATGCGTGGTGGTGGGGATCTGCCTATCCATCATTCCCGGACCTGACCGTACGTCTTCCTCCGGGGTGAAAGCCAAGCATCAGGGCTACACCTCGTCGGACGACAGCGATTGGGAGGTTGTCACCGGGGAAAATATTCTGCTGGAAAACGACCGGGTTTCTCTGGATTTTGACGCCGCCACCGGACATTTTATTTTAACGGATAAACGCAGCGGCTACGCGTATCCTTCCTATGTGGAGAATGCGGAAAGCTTCGCCATTGAGAACGTGGAGCGGATGCAGTCGGAGATGACCCTGCTGTATTATGACACATCGAGCAAAGCCCAGTATCTGACCGCAGTTCAAAGCGTGGATAAAGGGAACTTTGTGGTGAAGCGCAAGGGAAACACCATCCGGGTCTATTATGTTTTCGGCACGGATTCCAGCGCGATTTTCGCGCCCCCCGCCTTTACCAAGGAAACCTTTGAAAACGTGGTGCTGCCCGGCTTAGCCAGCGACAGCGACCGCCGCCGCTTTAAAATGGAGTACCGGCTGTATTCCAAAGCGGAGGGCCGGGAGGATTTCAATGAGAAGCTGGCCCAATACCCGATTTTGGCGGAGCAGGACCTGTATCTGCTCATCGACACCGAAACCCCCGCGACCCTCAGACGGGTGACCGGTTACATGAAAAAGAGCAGCTATACGAAGGAGGATTATGAAGCCGAGAAGGCGGCCATCGGTATCTCGGATGATATGATGGCGCTGCCGGTGGGCTTTGAGGTCCCGGTGGAGTACACTTTGGAGGAGGACGGCTTCTCCGCCACCGTATTGTCGGATAAGATCAGGGAGAACAACGACACCGACGTGCTGCAGCAGATTCTGCTGCTGGAATACTTCGGCTACTGCGGCGCCGACAAAGAGGGTTATATGCTGGTGCCAGACGGTTCCGGCGCTCTGATCGATATCAACAAGCGGGAAGACCAGGTGTATTCCCAGCATCTTTTTAACGAAGATGACGCGATCGTAAAGACCGAGCAGGAGGAGCTGTCCCGGAACGTCCCGCTGCCGGTGTTCGGCTACAATCAAGGGGAGAACGCCTTCTTCACCGTCATCGAGAGCGGCGCGGCCATGGCGACGGTAACCGCCAATACCATCGGCAGCGCCAATTCCCAGAACCATGTGTTCAGCGCCTTTGATGTCCGGGGAATGGATATTACCAATATCGGTGAGGACCGGCACATCGACGCTTTTAATCTCTATGCCAACCATATTGCTTATGAGTTCCCCAAGGTGCGGTATATGGTCCTCACCGGGGAGGAGAGCAGCTATTCCGGCATGGCCAACCGTTATCGACAGTATCTGCTGGATACCGGCGTACTGACCCAGCGGCTTTCCGACGGCGATATGCCCCTGTATCTGGATTTCAGCGGCATTTTAGTAGAGGATGCCAACATCCTGGGTATTCCTTATCAAAAGAAAACCGCTCTGTCCACCTTTGAAAGCATTCAAGCAGTGGCCCGGCGGCTGCAGGAAGCGGATATCACCAATCTGCAGATCCGGCTCAAGGGATATGGCAGCGCAGGGTTGAATCACGCGTTCTTCGATCGGCTGGATGTCTCCAACAAGATGGGCAGTATGGAGCAGCTGGTGGCCCTGGCGGAAGGACTGAAGCAAAGCGGCGGCCGGCTGTATCTGGATACGGATTTCAACTATGTTTATACCGATGGCTCCTTTGACGGTTTCAAAGCCGGCAGCGACGGCGCCAAACGGATGGATCGCAGCGTGGCAAGTCTCAGCGGCTTCAACCCTGTAACACTGGAATTTGAAACGCAGAACAACTACCGTATGGCGGTATCTCCCTCTATCTACAGGTATCTGGCAGGGGCATTCTTCGGCAGCGTGGATAAGCAGCTGAAGGACAACAAATCCCTGTTTGGCTTCTCCTGGAGCACCGGCGGCGAGTACATTACCTCCGACTTCAGCAAGAAGGTGGATTACGACCTATCCATGTCCAAGGATGCGGTGAGGGAGACCATGGAATTCATGGCGGGCAACACCGACAGCCTGCTCACCGATTACGGCAATATCTACACCCTGCCCTATGTTTCCGGCATTCTCAACATGCCCCTCACCAGCTCCGGTTATCATGCGGAAACCAGAAGCGTTCCCTTCTACCAGATGGCGGTTCACGGTTATGTGGATTTCACCGGCTCCCCGGACAACCGGACATATGACCGGGAAGGCAACCTGCTGAATACGGCGGAATGCGGCGCTTCCCTGTACTATGATTGGATCACGGCGGACGACCGGCTGATGATGAAGACCGATTACGCCACCCAGCGTTTTTCCATGAATGTGGAGAAGTCCTTTGACCGGGCGGTGGAGACCTATCAGCGTTATAATCAGGTGTTTTCCGGCCTGCGCAGCCAGACCATCGTGAATCATGAAATGCTGGATGGCAACGTAACGGTGACCACCTATGAAAACGGCACCCGCATCGCCGTGAACTACGGCTTCAGTGAAGCCCAGGTAAACGGCCAGACCATCGGCGCACGGGATTTCGCCGTGCTGAACTGAGAAAGGAGGAAAGGCAAATGAGCAAAACGCACCGCAAGCCTGCTTCATTGGAACGTAAGCAGTCCCGCTACGGCTATCTATTCATCTTTCCTCTGATTCTCGGAGCGGCTGTATTCTTTATTCCCAACATGATTATGACCTTTGTCTATTCCATTAACGACATCCATATCGGCGAAGGGGGATACACCCTCTCCTGGGTGGGTTTCGCCAATTACTACACCGCCCTGTTCAGCGACCGGGATTTCACCTGGAATCTGCTGACCTCAATCGGTGATCTGATTACCGATATACCGGTCATTGTGATTTTCAGTCTGTTCATCTCCACGGTGCTCAATCAGAAGTTCCGGGGACGGGTGTTCGCCCGGGTGATCTTTTTCATCCCGGTGCTTCTGGCCACTGGTATTATCGCCAAGATTGAGGATATGAATGCTCTGACAATGGGGGACAGGGTGGTGCAGACCGGTACGGCGCTGGACAGCTTCCAGATGGCCGGCATGCAGGATCTGCTTTCCACCATCAATCTTCCTTCGGCGCTGACCGACATCATCGTCGGGGCGGCGAACAGCATCTATCGGGTGGTGCAGTCCTCCGGTATTCAGATTTTCATCTTCCTGGCCGGTTTGCAGGAGATTCCGCCGTCGCTTTACGAGGCGGCTAAGGTGGAGGGCTGCAGCGGCTGGGAGCTGTTCTGGAAGATCACCATACCCATGATCAGTCCTCTCATTATCGTCAATTCCGTTTACACCATTGTGGATACCTTCACCCGTTACGGCAACCCCATGGTTTCGTATATCAGCAGTATCACCGCTTCCAGCAGCACCAAATACGGTGTGGGAACCGCCATGTATATGCTGTATTTTATCTGTATCGCCGTCATCATTGCGGTGGCTGGACTGCTCATGGTTCGGGTGATCAGGGGAAAGGATAAATCGAAATGAGCGCTCTGAATGAAAACACGATGCCCTCTCCCGAAAAGAAGACGGCCGTCCGGAAGAAATCCGAACGGAACTGGGCGGTAACCATCGGTATGTTCTGCTGGAAGGTGATTCGGTTTGCCATCATTTTCGGTTTGGCATTCCTGATCCTCAAGCCCTTCATCGAGAAGATATCCATGGCTTTCATGAATCCGGACGATCTGCTGGATCCCACCGTTTGGATGATTCCCCGCCATCCCTCGCTGTATTATTGGCAGACGGCGTGGAAGGAACTGGAGCTGGCGAAAACCGGCGTCACCACCCTGGTGATGTCCCTGACGGTGGGCGTTATCCAGATGATGGTGTGCACCTGGGTTGGCTATGGTCTCTCCCGCTTCAAATTCCGGGGACGGAATTTCTTTCAGGGGCTGGTTATAGTTATCATGCTGATTCCGCCTCAGGTATACAGTATCGCCCAGTTCCTGGAATTCCGCTTTTTCGGTCCCTTCAATCTTACCGACACCCTGTGGCCGCTGTTTATTCTGGCTTTCTGCGGTCTGGGACTGAAGGAGGGGCTGTACATCTACCTTCTTTCCTCCTTCTTTAAAGGACTGCCGCAGGACCTGGAAAACGCCGCCGCCATCGACGGTGCGGGACCGGTGCGGACCTTCTTCAGCGTGATGCTGCCCAATGCCAGAACCATGATGATGACCGTTTTTCTCTTCTCCTTCTGCTGGCAGTGGACGGATATCACCTATCCGGAACGGTATATGTCCAATATGGAGGTAGTGGCCAACCGGATTCCCAACATCTGGGTACGGGTGGGGCTGGCAGCCGATATGATCGGCACGGATATCACCAAAAACGCCGCCTGCATCATCATCCTGATTCCCCTGATCGTGCTGTTCATCTTCTGCCAGAAGATGCTGATCCAGGGTATCTCCACCAGCGGACAGGCCAACATGTAATATCAACCGCCTCATTCTCTCTGGAGGGGATGAGGCGGTCTGTAATGAGCAGAAACAATTCCCATATGGAAAGGACGACCAGAATGAACAACGCAACGACAAACCGGCCCCTTCCCAAGGCGCCGGCCACGGATCACTTTGATCTGGAAACCTGCCTGTATCCCTATTGGGAGGGGAACACGGTCTACAATGAATCGGTTATGGTGGTGCGTGACGAGCAGGAAAAGCTGCCGCCCATCCCGCTGCTTTATCCGGCGGATGAAATCCTGGAGGTGCGCTCCAGCGACTGGAAGCACCTGTATCAGGAGGGAAAGGACTGGAAGCTGGAAAACGGCATGCTCATCATTCCCGAGGGCTCGTCGGTTCCCATCATGACCCACGCGGAATATTACCCCAAGGTCAAGGTGGAGAACGAGGCCTTTGATATGGTGGGAGGCGGCTATGTGGTCTTCCATGAGGGCTACTTCTTCTATGAGCGGCAGATCGCCGTGACCTATCGGCATTCCGCTCCCTGGAAGGATTTCATCCCCCTGTACAAGGGCAATCTGCTGCCGAACACCCAGCGCAAGCTGGAAAATAAGGAGCACCTCAACATTGTTTACTACGGCGACAGCGTGATGTGCGGAGCCAACTCCACCGGCGCGGTGAATCTCCCGCCCTATGTGCCCACCTTTTTCAATATGATCACCATGGAGCTGAAGGCCCATTACTGCTACGACGATATCACCATCTTCAATACCGCCAACGGCGGCATGAACAGCCAATGGGGCATGGAAAACGCCGAGGAAAAGGTAGCCGCTTATCACCCGGACCTGGTGGTGATCAATTTCGGCATCAACTGCGGCAGCAACGGCGGTATGGTGAAGGAAGATCATCAGCGCTATATGAAGGGCATCATTGACATCACCCGCAAGACCAATCCGAATGCGGAATTTATTCTGATTTCCACCTGCATGCCTCATCCCCAGGTGCTCTTCACCCACGGCCAGCAGGGAGAATACGAGCCGGTGCTGCTCCAGCTGGAGGGAGAGGGCGTGGCTGTGGCCCAGGTCACCAGCTTCCACAATGCGCTGCTGCGGCGCAAGCGCTTCACCGATATCAGCGGCAACAATGTGAACCATGCCAATGATTTCAATGCCCGGATGATCGCTCAGGTCTGCTGTCAGACGCTGATCCCCTATGAAGGTTCTCCGGATTATGCCGCCGGTTCCGCTCCGGTGGGCCCCTTGGCGGTTATTGTTCCGAAATAAAGAACACACGATATAAAGAAAACCTGGAATGCAGAACTGCATTCCAGGTTTTCTTTTTTGATAGGGAAACAATCCTTTAAAAAATAAACCGCTCCGGATAGAAAAAAACATCCGGAGCGGTTGCTGTTTATGCGAGATCATCAGCCGTCCAGCCGATAGGTAAAGATGCCGAAGCCCATAATATCGTAGGTATAGGTGAAGTTCACCGGCTGGAAGCCTTCCGGCAGGGTGAAGACCGCTTCGGCGGTGATGGAATCTCCGGAGGCCAGGGATTTGCCGTTGAGGTCCACGCCGTCAGCGGAAAGGGAGGAGGCCGGAATCCGGGTTTTATCCGCCGCCAGCAGATGCAGCCGCTGGGCATAGGTGTAGGGATGCTCCAATGCATCCAGGTTTTTCAGGGTGAAGGTGACAAGGTAGCGGCTGCTGTTATTAGGATCCTTTCGGGCGGACAGCATAGTGAATTCCACGGTTTGTGAGGTCGCTTTTTCTCCCGCCGCCATGCCGCTGACTGTGGGAGCGGTGGTAGTGGGGGGAGGGGGTGCCTCTGTCGTGGTGGGGGCGGGAGGAGCGGTAGTCTCCGCAGCGGAGGAAGAGGGAGTGCTCTCCGCCGCGGCGGTGGTCTCCGGCTGAGTCGGAATGGTGGTGGATTCCCCCTGATTAGATGAAGAGGCGCCGGGGACAGAGGAGGGCGAAGAAGAGGTGGCGGTTTCATTGCCGCAGCCGGCAGAAACGCACACCAGGGTGGCGGTGAGCAGAGGGAGCAGCCACTTTTTTTTGTTAAACATTTGGAACACTCCTTTTGTGCTGTGAGATGAAAGAATTTGCGTCCGTGAGCCGGGTTGCTGTCCGACGGATTCTCCGGGAAAAAGCTTACGAAAAGGCAAAACGGTTCAGATCCCCGGTTCCCCCGGCGGATTGCTGATAAGCCTCGCCTTTGGCCTTGGAAGCGAATCCGGCTGATGGATCCTGCATCAGGCCGTAGGATTCTGCCCCGTCGTTGAACAGGCGATAATAGTGGATCGACTCCACGAAGGGCAGTTCCTCCGCGGCCAGGCGGTACATCTCCTTGACCCATTCGCCCTGGGTTTCATCCATCTCCTGTTTGCCCGAATCCGGGAAGCCCACTTCGGTGAGATAAACCTTTTTGCCGTCGTCTCCATGCTTCTGGGCGATGGCGTACAGCCGTTGGTTGACCTCCACCCAATCCTTATCGGGTCTTGAGTTGGCATATAGATGCCAGGCCAGAGCCTCGAAGAAATCATCGGTATTGGTGGAACCGTATTCCCCGCTTTCAATATTCTGATAGATACGCTCCAGATAGTGTTCCATCATCACGCCGTAGATGCCGTCCACCGGCGCCATGCCCGGCAGAATGGTAACCGCGTCGGGATTGGCGGCCTTGATGCCGCGGCTGGCATAGAACATCATGTCGGTGGTGATGTCTGCCTTTTCCATCAGGGAGAAGGGGGCGACGCCGTTGGAGCCGTCGGTGTAGCCGATGGGATTGAGGAAGGGGTCGTGATTCATCTCGTTGCCCATTTCCCAGTAATCGATTTCGGGGAACTCGGCGGCCAGGGCCTTCCACATGGCTTCATAGCTCTCCAGAAATACCATGTAATCCGAACCGGGGGTTTTGTCCTGGTAAGGAACATGGGTGGTCATTACCCCGGGATTGTCTGGAAGATAATGAAAATGATCCATCCCGATGATCTGCTCCACACCCTTCTCTTTCATGACCCGATACAGTTCATGATAAGGCGCGGTCAGATTCTTGTCTATGGTTTTATAATCGTAGGAAAACAGGATGGAATGGTTCCAGGAGCGGACGCTTTTGGCGCCCAGTGAGGCGATGAGATCGGTTACCTCGTCGATGGTGACCCGGTTTTTCATGAGATAATGGACATAGCAAACGCCGTGCAGAAGTTCCGGGTTCACTGGCGGATATTCCTTGGCGGGGGAGGAGATTTCGCTTCCCGGCGCGGCGTCCTGAGACCCGTCGCCGGCAGAGGATGGAAGGGAGGAGCCGCCCGATGCGGCGGAGCAGCCGATCAGCGACAGCAGCAGCAGGCCGACCAGCCCGGAAAATAAGGAACGGGAAGGAAGCATGTTCATGTTTTTCTCCTTTACTGACAGCATCGGGTAGAACGGAGGACGGCGCCGTTGCGACGCCGTCCTCTGCGGGTAACGCGGGGAAAAGGATAATCAGCTGAATTTACCGGTGCCGCCGGCAATTTCCAGATAAGCCTTGCCCTTTTCCTTAATCTTGATTTGACCGCCGGTTACTGCGGGGTCGGCGAACAGACCATAGGAATCCGCGCCGTCGTCAAACAGCCGGTAATAATGCAGGGATTCCACAAAGGGAAGCTGTTCCTTGGTTAAGCGATACATCTCTTTGACCCAATCTTTATGCTTGGCGTCGTTGGCGCTGCTGCCCCCGTCCGGGAAGCCAACCTCGGTGAGATAGACCTTTTTGCCATCGTCGCCGTGAGCCTGGGCGATAGCGTACAGCCGTTGGTTGGCTTTCACCCAATCGTTGACATCCGGGCATTTGCTGGGGGAGTAGGGATGCCAGGCCAGAGCGTCAAAGAAGTCGTCGGAATTGGTAGAGCCGAAGGCGCCGCTGTCGATGTTGTCGTAGATGCGCTCCAGATAGTGATCCATCATGATGCCCCACATGCCGTCCACAGGTGCCATGGCGGGCATGATGGCGGTGGCTTTGGGATTTCCCGCTTTGATACCCTTATGAGCGGCGAACATCAGATCGGTGGAGATATCCGCTTTCTCGTTGAGGGAAAAGGCATAAACGCCGTTGGAGCCGTCGGTGTAGTCGATGGGGTTCATGAAGGGGTCGTGATTCCATTCGTTGCCGATTTCCCAGCAGTCCACTTCCGGAAACTCAGCGGCCAGAGTTTTCCAGGCGATTTCATATTGCTGCAGGAACTTCATGTAATCCGAGCCGGGAGTCTTGTCTCTCTTGGGCACCCAGGTGGTGGAATTCCAGCCGTTGGGGAAGTGGGACAGATCAATGTCTAAGTAATGGAAATGGCTCATGCCGATAATCTGCTTAACGCCTTTAGCCTTGAGAGCTTTATACAGCTCATGGTAAGGGGCGGCCGCCGAATCGACAATGGTTTTGTAGTCGGACATGACATAGGTCATGTGATTCCACACCCGGACGCTTTTGGCGCCGATGCCGGCGATCATCTCTGCGGCCTTGGCGTTGGACACGCGGTTGGACATGGAATATTGCACATAGCACACACCGTAAAGCAGCGACTTATCCACCGGATCAAAGTCCTTGTCGGGATAAGAGATGGTGGGAGCGGTGGTGACGGGCGGATTCGTCTTGTTGGGAGCGGTGGTGACGGGCGTTTTCGCAGCCGTGGTGGTAGTGGTGTTGGAAGCGGAAAGCGCCGTGGTAGTGTTGGAAGGGACAGTAGAGGAGGCGGAAGATGTGCTGGATGTGCTGGGGGAGGTCGTGGAAGCACCCGACGCGGAACTTTCCGCAGGCTTGTCGGAACAGCCGGCAGCCGTCAGGGCAAGCAGCGCCGCGGAAAGCGTACCGGATATCAGACGCCGGATAGCGGTGGTCTTCAAATTATTCATCCTTTCTTTCGGCCTTGTCCCCGGGATGAAGAAGGGGACAGGAGCAACGTCTCATTTGACCGGATAACAAGAGATGGAGAAGCTTCCCGTTTTAAGGCCGCTTCTCCATCTGTCGTTATCTGTTTAACAGACTAGGAATTCCGGGAACGCTTCTTCAGCACCAGCAGACTGGCGGTGACACACAGAGCGCTGACGCCGCACAGAACGAAGAGAACCATCATATTGGTATCGCCGGTGGGAGGCGTGGGTTCGGGATCGGGATCCGGCGTGGGTTCCGGCTCGGGCTCGGGTTCCGGCTCGGGCTCGGGCTCGGGTTCCGGCAGGGCCACAGGAGCGGTGGTGGTGTAGATGCCCAGCTCGGAAATAACCACAATATTGGCAGGCGTGCCGCTGCCGTCGGTTTCAACACTCATGCCCGCTATCTTGGTGATATCCATTCTGATATACTGGATCCACTGCGCTTCAATGGGGTACTCGAAAACACCGCTGTCGACATAGGCTTGGTTATTCGCACTCCACACATCTTCAGCATCCGTGTAGTCGAGACCGGTCTCCTTCACCACTTCTGTCCAGTTTTCGCCGTCTCTGGAAACAGAGATGGTAAAATCTGAGGGCATACCCTGGTTGCTCCAGGATTCCATGTTACCAAAGAAGATTTTGTCAACCGGATAGAGCTTTTGCAGATTCAGGATAACGAACTGATCCACATCCAGGCTGGTAGAGCTTGTCGAAGTGCTGAACCAAGAGAAAGCATTGCCCATTCCCCAGGAGCCGCTGCCATCGGTGTGCGTATGGCCATCGATCAGACCGCCCTTGGCGGCGCCCCAGCCGTGATGCTGGCTGGAACTGACAGTGATAACCTGGCCGGCCTCCGGCATGGTGGGACCATCCAGGCAGTCCCACTCAGTGATGGGCTTCCCACCTTCTACCATATTAAAGGCATCGTAGCCGTTATAGCCGTCCAGCAGGTGAACCAGGCTCTCCTTCTGGGAAAGAGAACGGTTGGTTTCAAAGACGCCTAATTCAGCCAAGCAGACGCAAACACTATCGCCAACCGGACCGGCAACTTTCGTAATCTCCATTTTGACGAACTGGCATTCAATGGGATGAATGGGGTAAACAAAGAGGCCGTTCTCATTTACCTTGGCAATAGAGTTACCGGTCTCTTCCACAACTTTCACCCAATTTTCGCCGTCAGTGGAAACGGAAATGGTAAAATCGGCAGGAAGGCCCTGATCCGTCCAAGACTCCATCGGAGCAAAGAAAATTTGATCAATCCGATAGGTTTTTTGCATATTCAGGGTGACAAACTCGTCCACAGCGTTATCCACCGAATTCACCGTGGGATCGGTCATCCAGCCAAAGGCATAAACACCCCAGTCTCCTTGGGGACGATAGTAGTCAAAATTATCAATCAAAGCGCCCTTAGCAACACCCCATCCGGCTTGCTGGGAAGAACTGCAGCTAATAACCTGACCGGCTTGAGGATACTCAATGCCATCCAGGCAGTCCCAGGTTGATAAGAGTTTCTCTCCTTTCTCCAACTTGTCGTTTTCACCGCTGCAACCGTCCAGTAATCCGGAAAAGTCAACTCTTCTTGAGTACTCTTCCTCGGTTTCGCCCTCTGCGGAAGCGCTCATCACGCTCATCATGCCGCAGGTCATGGCAGCAGCCAGGAAAATGCTTGCGATTTTTCTGAACTTCATTTGATTCATCCTTTCCTCAAACTATTTTTCCCTACGGGATCCCCCGTAAAATGCCGAGGATATTTTGCTTTTACCTGGGATCTGACAGGTCCAGTCTCAGGTGTCCCTCTAATTAAAATGATACTAATTCCATAAAAATTTTGAAATCCAGAAACCCCATTTCTATTTATAATTTTCTCAGTTGTCCAATTTTGGCGAGAAAAGTGATAAATGAAACAGCGCTTTTACCATTTAATGCTCCGGCTGCAGGCTTCCGTCCACCGTCAGCGGCACTCCGTTTTTCAGCGGGATTTCCAATATCCGGATACCGTAGGCAGCGTACAGCCGGGTATCCTGCCGGGCGGTGAAAGTCGCCTGAATCAGCCGGCCTTCCCGCCATTCCATATCCACCTGGATGTTGCCCCGGGCCATCAGCCCGCGGACAGCGCCTTCCTTCCAGGCGGCGGGCAAAGCGGGCAGCAGCCGGATACAGCCCTGATGGGACTGCAGCAGCATCTCCGCGATACCCGCGGCTACACCGAAATTGCCGTCGATTTGGAAAGGGGGATGGGCGTCGAAGAGGTTGGGATAGGAACCGCCGCCGCCCTCATAGCTGATGGTTTTGGCGTCCACCCAGCGCAGCTGATTCTGCAGCAGTTTCAGCGCACGGTCGCCGTCCCGGAGCCGCGCCCAGAGGCTGACCTTCCAGGAAAGGCTCCAGCCGCTGCCGTCGTCTCCCCGGTCATTCAGCGTCTGGCGGCAGGCTTCCGGCAGTTCCGGATGAGTCGAATCCAGCAGATCATCGCCGGGATACAGGCCGAAAAGCTGGGAAACGTGGCGGTGATGGGGATCGGTCTCGGGATATTCCTGGTCCCATTCCAGCAACTGGCCGTGGCTGCCGATGCGGTAGGGCTCCAGCTTTGCCAGCGCAGCCGCCAGTTCCTCCCGGAAATCGGCGTCGATCATCAGCTCCTCCGCAGCCTGAACGCAGGCCAGGAACAGATGGCGGACCATAGAATTGGTCATAGCAACGGAGGAAGCCACCGCGCAGGGTTCCCCGTCCAGGAGAAACCAGTTTTCCGGCGAGGTGGCCGGGGTGGCGCGAAGAAAGCCGTCCGCCCCTTCCCTCAGCTGATCCAGACAGAAAAGCGCCGCCTGTTTCATCACCGGGTACGCTTCCTCCTGTAGGAAATTCCGATCCCGGGTAAAACGATAGTATTCGGCCATCTGCCAGCTCAGCCAGACGCCGCCCATATTCCAATAGGCGTGGTTGGTCCGGCCGCACACCGGAGTGGTTTTCCGCCACAAGTCGGTGTTGTGATGGGCGGTAAAGCCCCTGGCGCCGTAATGGATTCGGGCGGTTTCCCGTCCCGACTGGGCCAGTTCCTTCGTCAGCTGCAGCAAGGGACGCTGCAGCTCGGCCAGATTGCAGACCAGCGCCGGCCAGTAGTTCATTTCCACGTTAATGTTCAGGGTGTAGTTGGACTTCCAGGGGGCCCGCAGCTCGGCGTTCCAGATGCCCTGGAGATTGGCCGGCTGGGTTCCCTCCCGGGAGGAAGAGATCAGCAGATACCGGCCGTAATGGAATAGCAAGGTGTAAAGGCCGGGATCCTCCTGATCCTGTTGAAAAGCCGCCAGACGCTGGTCGGTGGGGAGGGCGGACCGCTGGGGATCCTCTGGCAGCGAGAAGTCAACCCGATCGAACAGAGCGTTAAAATCCCGCAAGTGAGCTTCCCGGATGGTTTGATAGTCCTGGGGCAACTTGTCCAGTTCCGTCAGGCAGGTCCGCCGGTAGTCCCCGTCGCCGGGAAGAGGGAGCTGGTCGTAGCCGCGGAAGCTGGTTTTCACCGCCAGGTAAAGCACCGCCTCCTCGGCGTCCCGAACCGTCAGCCCGTCGCCGGTTCCTTCCACTCTGCCGTCAGTGCGGATTTCTAAAGCGCTGAGGAAGCGGACGCCCCGCCGATCCTCTTCCTCGTTGTAGTTCATCTCATTGTCTGAGGGACATTCCCCGTCCATCAGCAGGCGGCCGTTTTCCAAGGTGATCTGATGCCGCAGGGGGCTGTCCATGGATACCTGGAAGCACAGACGGCCCTCTCCGTGAGCTGTAAAGCGGAAGACCAGTACATCATGTACGGCGCTGGCGAACATCTCCCGCCGGTATTCTGTGCCGCCCGCCCGGTAGGAAAGGGCGAAGACGCCCTGGGCGAGACGAAGCTCCCGGCGGTAATCTTCCGCAGGACCCTGTCCTTCAAAGTGAAGCAGCAGATCTCCCAAAGGCAGGTAGGCGTCACCCTCGCAGCCCAGCATATTTTCCTCGATGATCGCCTGAGCCTCCAGATTTTTCCCCTGATCCAGCAGCCGGCGAACCTCTTCCAGCCGCTGGGAGGCGCCGGGCACGCAGGTATCCCGGGGAAAGCCGGTCCACAGAGTATCCTCATTCAGGGCGATCCGCTCTTGAAAGGGATCGCCGAAGACCATGGCGCCCAGCCGGCCGTTGCCTAAAGGAAGTGCCTGGGTCCATTCGACAGCGGGATGATCGTACCACAGGATCGGCTGGCGACCGGTTTCTTGTTGTTTACTTGTTGTCATAGTATCGTCCCCGTCAGTGAAAGCTCTCGAATGGAAAAAGCGCCGTCATAAGCGGCGAACATCTCCCAGCCCAGGTTGTTGGTGGTAAGCAGCAGATTATCGATTTCAGCGGAAAAGTTCAATCCCCGCCGGTTGGCCTCGTCCACCCCGGCCTTGATCATGGGCAGCACGTCGGCTTCCAGCTGAATCCATTCCCCGCAGCCCGCCGGTCGGCTGAAAAAGGGCTTCTGGGGGCAGGTGTAGATCAGCTTACCGGTGGCGTCATCCTTGCCGCCGTCAATGCCAATATAACCGGTATAGATGGGGCGGCGGGTATCGAAGAAGGGGATGCCGAACCAGAGAAAGTTGCCGGAAACTGGATCGGAGACGGTGAAGAAATGCACCACCTGCGCGCCGTGAAGTCCGGGATCGAAAGCCGCGGTATCCAGCGGCGTCAGGCAGTAGTCCAGCCGCAGCTGGGCTTTATAGATAAGATTGCGCAGCCGGCCCAGCGGCGGCAGATCCCGAGGAATGCCCTGATCGATCAGCAGATGGGGCCAATCCTCTCCATCCTGCCGGAGATGGTCTCCGTATTCCTGAGAGGAGCGCAGCTCCAGCCGCAGGCGGTATTCGCTGCTTTCCGGTTTGACGGTAATCGTGTGGGAAGGGGTTTCATACTGGTATCCGCCGCCGGATAGCTCTGTCCGGGGTGTTTCAGCATTCAAGGGATGGCGGCGGACGCACCACTGGGCCAGCGTCCAGCAGGGAGGCTGGGGATCGCCGCCGGGATACCGGGCGATGATCCCCTCCTCGTGGGTGGGGCCGTGAACCTGAAAGCCTCGGGAGAAACGGTTGTCCTGGATATATTCGACGGTTTCCATCATTTTTACCTCCACAGGTCGCGGATGCTTTCCGCCTGATTCAGACCGCTGATAACCCGGTTAGCCCGGGAGAGAATCGTCGGATCGCCTACGCCGACGGCGGTCATGCCGCCGGCCAGAGCGGCTTCCACCCCGGCGGCGGCGTCTTCGAACACAGCACATTTATCCGGGGGAAGGCCCAGCCGCTGAGCGGCCAGCAGGAACACCTCCGGGTCCGGCTTGGCCTTGGTGACGTGGCGGCCGTCCACCACCGCGTCAAAAAGCGCCTCGATGCCGGTGTTCTCCAGGATGATCCCGGCGTTTTTGCTGGCGGAACCCAGTGCCGTTTTAACGCCCTTCTCCCGCAACTGTCGGAGATAATCCTCCGCGCCGGGGAGCAGCTCGCTTTTATCGATCTGCCGGATGTAGTCCACATACCAGCCGTTCTTCTTGTCGGCTGCCGCTTCCTTTTCCGCCGGGTTCATGGTGACGCCGCCAATTTCCAGCAGGATATCCAGAGAAGCCATCCGGCTGACGCCCTTGAGCCGTTCGTTGTCTTTCTCTGTAAAGGTAAAGCCCAGCTCATCCGCCAGCCGCTTCCAGGCCAGGTAATGATATTTGGCGGTATCCACAATCACGCCGTCCAAATCAAAAATCGCGCCCTGTAAAGGCATGGTGCTTGCCAACTCCTTTCAACTGGATTCCCGTGTCAAAGCAGACGGATTTGCCCGCTTCCAGCAGAACTTCCTGCCCGGCGCAGGTTACCGGCAGCGCGGCGCTGTTGCCGGCGTCGGCGGTGACGGTGAGGTGCTGATTATCCACCGCTACCGTATAGGAGAGCCCGTGCCAAACCGCATGGAAGGAAAGGCTCTTCCACCAGGGAATAAAGTGGGGATCAAAGGTAACCTTGCAGGAGGTCATCCGCATACCGGCGATACCCCGTGCCGAGGCCAGCCAGGCGCCGGCGGCGCAGGCGGCGTGAACGCCGGCCGCCGCGCAGTCGTGCTCGTCGTCCAGATCCAGGCGGGCGGTTTTCAGCAGATACTTGTATGCCCGCTCCGGCTGATCCAAATCGGCGGAGCAGATGGCGTGAACGGGATAGGACAGGGAGGAGGAAGCTTCGCAGCGGGCCTCATAGTAATCCCAGTTGCGGCTGTAAACCTCCCGGCCGAAATCCAGGTTCATATAGGAGAAGAGCAGCATCACGTCAGGCTGCTTGATCACCTGACTCTTGTTGTACAGGCCGGATTGCTTCATCTGGAAGGATTTGGCGGTGCTGCCTCCCTGGACCTCCAGGTCTCGGCTGAGATTGAAATAATCGTCGAATTGAGGGATCATGCCGGTTTCCTGGTCCAGGGGCAGGTAAAGCTGATCCGCCACCCGGTCAAAGCCCTGCCGTTCCTCCTCGGTGAAGCCGATCCGCTGGGCCAGCTCCGCACACTCTGCCCGGAACTTGTCGTACAGCCGGGCGGCTTCCCGCAGCACGATGTAGACGCTGTAGTTGGTGTAAGCATTGTTGTTCACATAGGGGTGATGTTCGTCGGTGCCGGTGACAGTACGGATTTCATACCGCTGTTTCTCGGCATTGTATTCCACCCGGTCCATCCAATAGCGGGACGCTTCCAGCAGAATCTCCATGCCGTACTGCAGGAAGAAAGCCTCGTCCCCGGTGCAGGTGTAATATTGCAGCACGTTGAGGGCTACGTCGGAGACGATATGAATCTGCATGAAGGGATGGCGGACATCGCTCCAAATGGTCTCCTTCCCGGTCACCGAAGAGGTGAAGGGGAAGCGAGCGCCCCGGCGTCCCTCCAGCCGGGCGTTTTCCCGGGCGGCGTCCAGCAGCCGGTAACGATAGAGGATGACATTCTTGATGGTTTCCGGCATAGTCTGAGTGAAGATAGGGGTCTGATAAACCTCCGCGTCCCACCAGACAAAGTCATTGTAGGTTTCGCCGGTGAGGCCCTTGGCGGCCAGGGAATGGACAGAGTCGTTCCGGGCAATGGAGATCAGGGTGTGGTAGTTGCTGAAGCGGACGGAGCGGTCCGCGTTGTCGTCTCCCTGGATGTCCACATCCATTTTGGCGAAGAGCGGCTGATAAACCTTGAGGCTGTCCTCCAGCAGCTGGGCGTAGCGCTGATCCTGGAAACGGGCCAGCGCCCGTTCGGTGGCGGCTCGGGGGTCCTCCTCAGTATCCCGGGAGGTGATGATGTAGATCTTCTTTTCCAGGGTGTAGGTTTTTCCTTCCTGAGAATCGAAGGAAACGGTGGAGAATACTTCCTTGCGGTCGGACTGAGTCGACCACACCGGATTCTTCGCGCCGTAAAGATCATTGCGCACGCCGGTGCAGCAGGTGAAGCCATAGGTGGAGCCGCTGCGGTTGACATGGAGCAGGCTCTGTCCCTCCGCCCAGGAATCCACGGGAATCTGGATGTGCTGGCCGTTGGTTTTGGTCCGCAGATCCAAGCCGCTGTCGATGACAATGGGCTTGCTGTGGTTCAGCGGGGTGGCCGAAGCCTTGATGCAGTAGACGTGATCGTCGGCAAAGCTGGAAAAACGCTCAAAGGTGAAGCGGGTCCGGTCCCCCTTGGCGCTCTCCCAGTCCACCTCCCGGCACAGGCAGCCGGTTTCCATGTCCAGGGTACGCTTCCAGGAATGCAGGGTACCTTGCCAGGGGAAGAAGGTCTCTCCGTCGATGGTGAAGCGGATCAGCAGGAAATCGATGAGGTTTACCACGCATTCCTGCCGCTCGAAATCCTTGAGCTTATCCTCGTTGACGTAATAGGTTTTCATGTACATATTATCGCAGTAAGGCAGGCGAATATCCACAATGGTATCCGCCACCCCCCGGATATAGCAGCCCTGAATGCCTAGGCTGCCCAGTTCTTCCAGGCTGGCGCGCACGCCGATATAACCGTTGCCGGTGGTAAGCAGGGAGGCCACCTGCAGTTCGGTGGACAGATTATATTCCTGCTCCGTCACCTGCCAGCGGCTTGTCAGCCGCAGTCCCGAGTCTTTCATTTTTGATATTCCGCCTTTCCTCAATGGGTGCTTTCATAGGTACGAATCCAGGGGTTCTGGGTAATGCCGAAGGTCTTGAGCTGATACTGATAGGCGAAAGCGTTGCCGCTGGTCCGCCAGCAGTCGGGGCCGAACCAGATCATTTCGGTATCGGTGCAGTGGACGCAGCCGAAAGCGTTGATCCGGTTGCCGTACAGGGTGATATCCAGGGTATGGCGGCCCGCCGGCAGCACGCCCAGATCCAGGGTATGGGGGGCCAGAGCCACCGGTCCCTGCCGTTTGCCATCCAGATCCACCGTCATCACCGGGCCGGAATAGCGGGGAATCCACAGCTCCGCGCCGTGAACGCCGTCCGATTCGAAAGAGGTATGATAGGTGATGCTGCCGCCGTAGAAGGGCAGACCCTGGGGCACTACGCTGCCGTATACCAGATGGTCGGGCTTGGCGACCACGGTGGAATGGCAGCCGCGGACCTCCACGCCGAAATCGCCCAGCAGATAACACCATTCGGTGTTGGTTTTCTTGCCGAAGGCCATTTCCAGAATCAGCTCGTTTTCGCCCTTTTTCAGCGCGGGCAGGGGCACGGTCTGGATGCAGGGATCGGTGAACCAGCCGTCCGGCTTTACTGCCACTTCCTGGCCGTTGAAAAGGATGCGCTGGCCCTCCTCGATTTCCAGGGCGAGACGTACGCCTTCGCACTCGATATCGCTGTGGATGGTGATCCGCAGCCGCAGCTTGTCGTGAGGCGTTTCGGTCTGCTTCACCGTCCAGGGCTGGGCCAGGTTCTCCATGAAGGAGGGGATGCCCAGCCGGGCGCGGACCAGATTGCCCAGCTTGAGGATTTCCTCCTGGGGCAGATAGTCTTCGCCGTTGAGGGAGTATTCCGCCATATCCAGCAGCAGGGAGTTGGGCTCGCACAGGGTATAGCCCTCCGGCTCGGGAAGCTGATAGCCGTCCACATACTGCCGGGGCGCTTCCGCCGGCAGGCAGGCGACGTCGGAGGGAACCAGCCGGATCAGCAGGCTGTCCTCCGCATAGAAGCTGCGGTTGATGATGGTTTTGCCGCCCTGATGCTCGTAAGGGATGGGGGAAATGGTCCCGGTCATGGTATCGTACAGAGTGGGAGCCCAATTTCCTTCCAGGATAATCTTGACGTTTTCCGCGTACTCATACCAGTTGTGCTTCCGGTAAACATGGCTGATGAAGAGCCAGCGGTTGTCCTCCTCCTGGCGCATCTGGTACAGCAGGTGATTGGTGCGGATCCCCTGATCGTTGAGGATTTCCACCGTGCGGTAGGGGGCCAGGGCGTCCATCATATGAATCCGGTCAAAGGCGTAATGCCTGGCGGATTCCCACAGGGTCCGGGCGTCGCCGCTGGGCAGGGCGTCCACCAGCACAGGAGGATCCCCGAAGAAGACCACGTCGCCGCCCTCTTCCATAAAGCGGGTCAGGATCTCCACCGTGGAGCGGCGCAGGGTGAGGCAGGGGGGGACCACCACCACGTCGTAGGCCATCTTGCCCACCTTCAGCGGCACGCCGCCGCCGTCCTGGGAGGGCAGGAGGGATTCGGAGATGAAGTCGAAATCCATCAGACCGAAGAGCAGCCATTCCACCAGGTTGGTGAAATTCGTTTCCGCCTGTTCCCGCTGGGCGGCGGTCTGCTGCTTGGGTCCCCACAGCAGCCAGAAGGATTCGATGGGATGGATCACGCCCACCCGGACGCTGCACTGTCCCCGGGTCATGGCGGTGTTCAGCCGGGCATAGTGGTTCTCGATCATGGGATATTCCTTGTACCAGGGGGACTGATAGAAGATGGAGGCGGGGTAATCCCGCTTGGCCTCTCCCTTCATGGTCATCCAGCTCAGGTGGGGCACCCGGATGGTGACGCCCAAAGCGGCCTGGAAGTCGCCCTGGAGTTTGTGGCCCTTGAAATCGTAGTCCCAGTTGGTAACGCCGTAGATTTCGCTGAGCATCCCTTCCCGGCCGCACTGATGAACGCAGCTCTGGGCCTGCTTCAGGGTGGAAAACTCATGGCGGTCCAGCAGCAGGTCGATGCCGGGGAGCTGGAAATGGGGATAGCTGCGCATGGCCTCGCCCAGAGAATAGGTCTGGGAGGTCAGGTCCTGCTCGGCGTTTACGTGGCCGGTCAGCGCCAGGTGGTGATCCTCGCACCAGTCGCCGATGGTTTTGGGGAAGGCTTCGGTGAAGCGGTCGCACAGATGATCGTGGTAATGATACCGCACCTTGGACAGCTCGCGGGGTTCCCAGAACAACTCGGGCAGATGATCCAACAGATCATAGCCGTACCGGGCCAGGAAGGTATCGGGCAGATCGTCGGTGAAGGGAAGCGGGATTTCCTTGCGCTCTTCGGCATAGTCCAGGGTCTGCTTGCATTTGAACTGGGGTTCATCGGTAAAAATCGCCGGCGCGGATTTGGAGAACTGGTCCCCCAGCAGCTCGTAGTACCGCTCATGGGTCAGCTGGATAAACCGCTGAATCGCCGCCTTATCCAGGGTATTGACATAGGTTTGGTTGTTGTACCAGGGGGTTTCCGCGTCCAGCTCCAAATAAATGTACCACACGCTGTCGTCCTCGCCGTGGTCCACCGTTTCCAGCCGCTGATAGTCGGTGAGATAGCCGTCCTTCAGGGTGATCCGATAGCAGGCCAGACGATAGCCCAGGGGCTTTTCTCCCGCGGCGATCTTGGCGTCGAAAGCCGCTTTGTCCACCTCGTATTCGGATTTGAAATGAGGGGAGAGGCGCATGAACCGCTCCCGATAGCGCAGGTCGGAGGTGACAAAGCCGCCTGCCGCGCCGGAGGGCCAGCGGTCCTCATCGTACAGCCAGGAGAGCATCTTCTTCTCCTGGGCCTTCTGGTTGCAGGCTTTGATCATTTCCATAAACTCATCGCTGAGATAGGGGGTGTCCATACCGGTGCGCACGTGCATGTGAAATCCGCCGAAGCCCATCTGCTGGAACACGTCGATCTGATCCAGCAGGGTTTGTTTGTCCAGCTTGCCGTTCCAGGCCCAGAAGGGCGCGCCGCGGTATTCGCTGCCGGGATTCTGGAAATCCTCCAGAGTCAAGGGCTCTTGTTTTTTGGGATACAGCATCATCCTGCCTCCTCTTTCATGATCGGTTTATTTTGGGGCGCAATCGCCCTCGTATACGCCGTCCAGCCGTAAATCCTTGATATCCATCCGGGCGTCGTAAACGCCGGGGATTTCCCAGCCGGTGTTCATGCCGCCCACGTACAGATCCTCAAACTGGGTGTGGGGGATGTAGCCCCGCTGGCGTGCCTGCTGATAGGCGTCCTTCAGCTCCGCCAGAATATCCGCCTTGACCTGGACCCAGGGGCTGTCCGGTCCGGCGGCGATCCTGCCGTCCCGCCAGAAGTTGTTGGTCTCGCTGAGATAACTGTGGGGATCCACCGACACCATCAGCGCCTTGGTGCCTGCGTCATAGGCGATGCTCCGCTCGATCATCTCGTGACGGTTGTCGAACACCGGGATGGAGAACCAGATCATCTCGCCATAGCCTTCGGATTTCGGGTTGCGGTTCTGGATCACCAGAAAAAAGACGAACTGGGCCGCGTGGATCTCATCGTCCTGCACGCTTCGGTCACCCTGGAAATAGACCAGGCGGCACTGCATGGACATCTGCAGGGAGGAAAGGTTACACAGCCGGCATTCGGGTGCTGGGTTCTCCATGCTGGTGAAGTCGGTTTCAATCAGCAGATGCGCCCAGGGGGTATCCAGATCCGGACGGGGCCGGTCGTATACCTTGGAGGCCATCAGATCCAGGCCTATCATTCCCTGGTTGGTATCCACATGCACCCTTTTGCTGGGATTTTCAAAGAGGTAAATCCCCTCGGCGGGGTTATGTACGGTGTTCAGCGTGGGGTCGGCGAAGCTGAAGCGGCTGCACCAGGCGCAGAGCCTCCACCGGGGTGTCTCCTCCGGATGGCCGCAAACCAGCTGTCCCACCGGCTCATGGCTCTCGGTTTTGTCCATCAGGCCCATCGCCGTGAAGCCCTTTTGAAAATGGGTATCCGGCATCAATTGAATCTTCATTCCATGCCCTCCGTTTTTGGTTGGGAAAATTGTTGGAAAACAGAAAATTTTCCATCTTCATCATATAAAAGCAGGGGGGTGCGAACAATTAAGAAAACCCATCATTATTTATATTTTTCCCAGTATACAGAGGGAAACATCTTGCATATTTGGTTTCCTTGGATATAATTAAAACCAATTCGAACAGGAGGGGATGACAATGACCGCATCGTATAATTTTGATCCGGTTGTGAGAGATAAGGCCGGCCGCCGGATGGAGGGCGTCCGGGTGGAGATCACCCGCGGGGAGGCCGATGCTTTCCGGGCGGTGAATGAGAGCGGCCAAGAAGTACAGATTGAAGAGGTGAGCCTGACGCAGCTCCATTATCCGATGGACACGCCGTTTTGGGCGGAGGGCTACAACATGCTGTCCATGTACGGCGGCACCCTGGCGGAGCCCCGGCTCACCGGCACGGTCAGCGACCGGGATCACTACCGTATGCCCCAGACAGAAGGCGCGTTCACTGTTTATAACGTGCTTCAGCTGAATCTGTCCGAGGGCTTTGACCTATACGCCTTCACCACCTGCCGCCGCTTCCGGGGGGAATTCCGGCTGTACGCCGACCGGGTGGAGGTTGTCCAGGTGCTGGAGGGGATCACCCTGCAGCCGGGAGAGACGGTGGAGCTGGAAGAGTTCCTGGCGATGTCCGCCGACAAATATGAAACCCTCTATGAGACGCTGCGGGAGATGATCCACCGCAATCATCCGCCGCTGGGCGGCAGTGTGCCCACCGGCTGGTGCTCCTGGTACTGCTACGGCACCAATATCGACCTGCCGCTGCTGACCCGGAATATGGAAGCCATTCAGGAGAAGCTGCCGCAGCTGCAGGTTTTTCAGATCGACGACGGCTATGAGAAGTTCATGGGCGACTGGCTGGATGAATCGGACAAGCTGGGGGTCAGCGTGGGAGGACTGTGCAAAGTAATCGCCGATCACGGCATGGTTCCCGGCATCTGGACCGCTCCCTTCACCGCGGAAAAGGACAGCCGCCTTTTCCTGGATCATCCCGACTGGTTTGTGATGGACGACGAGGGCAAGCCCCTGAGCAGCGACCGGGTGACCTATCCGGGCTGGCGGGCCGGCCCCTGGTATATGCTGGATACATCCCATCCGGAAGCCCGCCGGTATCTCCAGCACGTATTCTCCACCATGTATAAGGATTTGGGCTGCCGCTACTTCAAGATGGACGCCAACATGTGGGGGGCGCTGCCCTTTGGCCGCCGTCATCAGCCCAACTGCACCAGCATCGAGGCTTACCGCATGGGCATGGAGGCGATTCTGGAGGTGCTGGGGCCGGATGCCTTCGTGCTGGGCTGCAATTCTGCGCTTTGGCCCACATTAGGATTGGTTCACGGTATGCGGATTTCTGCCGATATCCTGCGGAACTGGCCGGTTGTCAAGCAGGTGACCTACGAGTGCTTCCACCGTCAGTATCAGCACGGCAGCTTCTGGCTGGGTGATCCCGATTGCCTGCTGCTTCACGGCGCGGAGCTTACCGAGGAGGAGAAGCGTTTCCATCTCTCCTGCGCCCTGGCCTCCTGCGGCGCTCAGATCATCAGCGATCCCATGCCCGAGCTCACCGAGGGCGAGCGGATCTGGATGCAGCAGCTGCTGGACAACCGGCTGGAACGCTGCGTTTTCCTGGACAGCGACTGCACCATCGCCCGGGGCGTTTCCTGCACAGGGGAAGAGGCTTATCTCTTCTTTAATCCCACCGACGAGAAAACCCGTCCCTCCCAGATGGTTCCGGCGGGCGTCTATACCGAGCTGTGGTCCGGCGAAAAGCTGGAGGTTTCCGGCGATATGACCGTGACTCTGGCGCCTCATGCCGCCCGGGTTTATCTGCGGAAGAAATAAAACATGGCATAAAAAAGAGATTGGCTCGTTGAAAAACAAGCCAATCTCTTTTTTTGTTGGATTTTATCAGGCGGCGGACGCTGCCCCAGGCTGGGCGGTTTTGCGCAGCATCACCGATTCCAGGATCAGCAGCAGGAGCATGGCGGCCAGGTTCAGCAGCGGAATCAGCTGCGCCAGAATGAACAGCGCCAGCCATTTGCGCAGCCGGGGTTCCGCCGCTGCCCGGCAGACGCCGTTGAGAGCGAAGGCGAAGGCGGACACGCCCAGGACGGCCATATAGCCGATGAATATCAGGGAGAGAACAAAGGGAATCCAGGCAAATATAAAAACCGGCAAACCGACAATGAGGAAAAAAGGCGAAATAATCATCATATATCCGGTGGACAGGGGACTGGTCAGCAGGAAAAAAATACCGGAAAGAATTCCGGACAGGGTCACGGGTTCCTCCGCTGCCCGGCAGGCGAGAGCGCCGCAGACGCCGAGAATCAGGAACCAGAGAGCGCCGGAGAACAGCGCATAGACCAACAGCCGCCGGGAACTGCGCAGCCGTCTGGGGATTTTGTCCGTTTCATCCGTCCTGCGCGGCCGGGGCCGGATGTTGCTTTTTATGATGATATAGAGGCAAAGAACGCCCAGCAGACAAGCGGCCGCGGCGCTGGGCAGGATTTCCCAGCCAAGGGGGATCGCCTTCCGGCCCAGCAGCAGCAGATAGCCTGGAAGAAGGGCGGAAAACAGCAGGACGGCCGCCAGCACTCCCGGCGGCGCGGTCAGAGGCAGCTTTTTGGCACAGTCCAGGGCGATCAGGACAATGACGCCGGCCGCCGCGGCCAAAAAAATCAGGCACATAATCAGCATGAAGATTCATCCTTTCAGTATGGGGATATTTAACCGATGATTGCCCGGATTTCATTCACAATCTGCGCGACGGTTTTATCATCCGTTTCGATCACATAGTCGCCGGCGTAGGGTTCCATCCGGAGCCATTCAAAGGATACTTCGTTGTGGTCGCCGCGCTTTTGGTGCCGTTCGGCCAATGTTTTTTCCGAGCAGGTGAGCGTAAAACCAATGGTTGTGTAGTCTGTAGCGGTAATATCCTTCAATAAGGGTTCCCGGATGGATGGGTACATGGCCACCACAGTGGAAAGTATGACCGTGTCAAAATGTGCGTTTAAATAGGTGGATATCACAAAAGACATGTTTTTATCGCCGCAGCGCAGCCGCGGATCATCGATGGAAAAGGGATTGACGCACCACACCCAGTCGCCGTCGCAATAGGCGCTGTTTTCATAGGATTCGAACAAGGCGGTTGCCACCGTTGTTTTCCCGACGCAGGGGGAACCGCTGATGATAATGAGTCTTTGTTTGGGCTTATCAGACATGGTTTTCCCTCCTCGCACGGATCATAGTACCATACGCCCGACAATATTACCACTAAATTTCTGTATTTCGCCGGGAACCACCGCAGTTGTTTTTGGGATATATGGCTGCCTGGCTCCAAGCAGGGGCGGCCTGTCCGTGGTTTTGCGGCCAAGCCCCAAAATTCCGGAAGAAAGGCACCAAAACCCGGACGCATTCATAGGATATAGCAAGATTATCCTCTGGAGGTTATCGGTATGAACAACATAGAGACGTTCGCCGTTATCGGCGGCGATCTGCGGTCGGCTTACCTGGCGGGACAGCTGGCTGTGGATGGTTATAAAGTGATTACATCCGGCTTCGACAGCACCGATCTGCCGCCCTGCGTCACCGGCTGCACCAACCCCGCCCAAGCCGTGTCCCTGGCGGACTGCGTCATCCTGCCCCTGCCCGTCACCACCGACGGGTCCACCATCAACGCTCCCTTTTCCCGGGTCCGCATCACCTTGGATCAGGTGCTCAACGCCCTGCACGCCGACCAGCTGCTGGTGGGCGGACAGGTTTCCGACCTGATGCATAAGGAAGTGGAGAGCCGCGGCATGCGGATTCACGATTATTTTCAGCGGGAAGAGCTGATGGTGCAGAACGCCGTTCCCACCTCCGAAGGAGCCATTCAATTGGCCATGGAGGAGCTGCCGGTGACCATCAGCGGCGCCCAGTGCCTGATTACCGGCTATGGCCGGATCGGACGGGTGCTCTCCCGCCTGCTGATCGCCTTGGGGGCGGACGTGACCGTGGCCGCCCGGAAATTTTCCGATCTCTCCTGGGCGGAGGCTCAGGGCTGTTCCTCCATCGAGCTGAATCAGCTGGCCAACGCCGGAGACTTCGACGTGATTTTCAATACCGTCCCCACCCTGCTTTTTGACCGGGCGGTTCTGGCCCGGCTGAACCGGAATACCCTGCTCATCGATCTGGCCTCCCGGCCGGGAGGGGTGGACTTCACCGCCGCGGCGGAGATGCAGATCAAAACCATCTGGGCCCTGTCCCTGCCGGGCCGGGTCGCCCCAAAAAGCGCGGGAGCCATCATCAAAAACACCATTCTCAACATGATTAAGGAGGGGATCCAATGAACGGCCTGCGGATTGGCTTCGCCCTGTCCGGCTCTTTCTGTACCTTTGACCGGGTCCTGAAGCAGATGGAAGAGCTGCAGGAGGCGGGAGCCGACATCACCCCTATCATGTCCTTCAATGCGGCGGGGCTGGATACCCGCTTCGGCAGGGCGGAGGATTTCAAGGCCCGGCTTAAGGAGATCACCGGCCGGGAACCCCTGCTCACCCTGACGGAAGTGGAGCCCATCGGCCCCAAGGGGCTGTTCGACGTGCTGATCGTAGCCCCCTGCACCGGTTCCACTCTGGGACGGCTGGCCAACGGCATCAGCGATACGCCGGTGACCCTGGCGGTAAAAAGCCACCTGCGCCGCAGCCGCCCGGTGATTCTGGCGGTTTCCACCAACGATGCTCTGGGCGCTTCCATGCGGAGCATTGCCCTGCTGAAAAACACCAAATATATATACTTCGTTCCCATGAGCCAGGACGACACCCTCAACAAGCCCAATTCCCTGGTGGCGGATTTCTCCCGGATTCCGGATACCATCACCGCGGCGCAGGCGGGCACCCAGCTGCAGCCCCTTTTCTTATAAAAGATCCCTGTGTAAATCATATTGCGCTGTTGGGCTGGGCATGCTATACTGAATAGCGCAAAGCCCTGCGGCGGGCGGCGATGGAATCGGCTGTGAGGACGGTTCCATCCGCCCTTGCCCGACGGGCAATATTGGGGAGGGATCGGCAATGATAGCGTTGGCGTGCGATCATACCGCGCTGGCAATGAAGCGGGAGATCATCGGCCTGCTGGACGAGATGAAACTGGAATATAAGGATTTCGGCACCTTTGAGGAGTGCAGCTGCGATTATCCGGTGTACGGGTATAAGGCGGCTAAAGCGGTAGCCAGCGGGGAATGCGACCGGGGTATCGTCATCTGCGGCACCGGCGTGGGGATTTCTCTGGCGGCCAACAAGGTCAAGGGCATCCGCTGTGTGGTGTGCAGCGAGCCCTATTCCGCCCAGATGGCCCGGCTGCATAACAACTCCAATATGCTGGCTTTCGGCGCCCGGGTAATCGGGCCGGAACTGGCCCGCATGATCGCCAAGGTATGGCTGGAAACCCCTTTTGAGGGCGGACGCCATCAGCGGCGGGTAGATTTAATCTCCAAAATCGAAAACGACGACATGCCGGATTGAACGATTCGGCAGGACTTGGACCGGGCGGATTGCCCGGTCTTTTTGTGCGTCTGGGGCTATGCCGCCAGCAGGATAACCGCCGCGGTTATCAGGGTACTCACCCTCGCCGCTAAA
Organism: uncultured Oscillospiraceae bacterium; assembly: GCA_902492455.1. Classification (GTDB taxonomy): domain Bacteria; phylum Bacillota; class Clostridia; order Oscillospirales; family Acutalibacteraceae; genus CAKTXU01. Next base: position 132,638 of record CABULH010000005.1, on the reverse strand, counting down.
ACGTTGTACACCAGCTTCACCCCTATCCCGGCCACGTACCCCATCGATGAGGAGGAGCCGCGGAGGATCAGCCGTTCCCGCTGTTCCTCCGGAGATATGGATATCATCCGGACCTGCGCGATCTGCTTCTGTACATGCCGCAGATACATAGAGTTGGCAAGACAGCCGATCAGCAGGGAGAGAAGGAGATTGAGGCCGAGGGTGATGAAGAACATCGGCGCTTCCTGGCGGTTCAGCTCATCCTCCGCCGCCTGGTAAGCGCGGTATTTTTCCATCAGAAGCTGTACCCGGGCCTGGGCGTCCGGGTCGGTGTTTTCACCTTGATGAGCATAATAGGGATAGGCGCCGTAAACCTCTTCGGCGGCATCGACGACCTGGTCCTGGGTGACCTTTTCCACTGCGGCGAATTCCCGGATGGCCGGCAGCAGGTACAGGGTGAACCCCACCGAGGCCAGGCACTGCACCATCAGCGCGATTCCCAGATAGAGCATGGCCTGCCGTCTCATCCGTTTTCCGAACATCCAGATGAAGGTAAAAAAGAAAGCCACGCCGTTGAAGGAAAACCGCCGTCCCTGTTGGCGCATTTTGCGCCACTTCTCCATATACCCGACGCCCTTGTCACCCAAATAGGCATAGTAATAGGAGACGTCCACACCGTCGATGGCTTGGGACTCCTCTGCATAGGGCGTTTGGGCGCGTTTAATGGAAGGATGACGAAAGGACACGCCGCAGTCCTTGCAGAAAACCGCCGTCTCTTTGTTCACCGCTCCGCAGGCGGAGCAAACCTTTTCCGTTTCCAAATGAGTGAATCCCCCTTTTTCCTCCGTTTCTGTTTCATAATATCATAAAAATGCATGATGCATAGCGCCCGGAGCGGCAAATTGAAAACGGGACATAAAAAAGGGCGGATTCGACATAAATCAGCCACTTTTTTTCGGAATGGATTTTTGCTATACTATCGCTAGACGATCTATGAAAGAGGGGATGGAGATGAAGAAGGCGGGAGTGCTGAATCTTATGGGACTGCTGCTGTCCCTGCCGGCGGACCTGCTGTGGATCTGGGTTCTGGGCGGGACGTTGTGGATGGGTATGAGCCGTCTTTCCATCGGGCAGGAGGGGATGACGGTGCAGTTCGATTTCCAGCCTCAGATACTGCCCTGGCTTCTGCTGATGCTGGCGGCGCTCCTACTGTGGCTGCTGGGATTCATCTTCAGCCTGCGCAACACGGTGCGCGCTTTCCGCTGCCGGCTGCAGAAGCGGGCCGACTGGGTGTGGCCGCCGGTGTTTCTGCTGGCGGCGCATCTGCTCACCCGGCTGCTGCCGTCGTCAAGCTATATAGCCTCCATATATCTGTTGATCCGCTGGATGGGAATACCGGCCTGGCTGCTGGGCTGGCTTCTGCGGCTGCTTCCCTTCGCGGCGCCGCTCTTTATGGGGCTCTCCGCTCTGTTGATATCCTTGTCCGCCGGCCGGCGGACAGCCCCGCAGGCGGCCGCTTGGAAAAACGTGCTCCGGCAGCCCTGAACTGCGCTTGCGGCCATAGGCGCGGATAAGGGATGCCTGAAAGCTTTGGGCGGATAGAACCGGCCAAACATACAAAAGGAAACGCCGTCCGGCATTGCGCCGGGCGGCGTTTCCTTTTGTATGGGGTTATATGTGACAGGCTTCCGCTTCCGGATCAGGCAGCTCCCCCACGATAGGCGTGGGATCGATGCCCTGACGCCGGTAATAGTCCGCAATGGCGGCCTTGATGGACTGCTCTGCCAGTACGGAACAGTGGATCTTGTTGGCGGGCAGGCCGTCCAGGGCTTCCACCACCGCCTTGTTGGAAAGCTGCAGAGCTTCCTCGATGGTTTTGCCCATAATCATCTCGGTGGCGATGGAGCTGGTGGCAATCGCGGAACCGCAGCCGAAGGTCTTGAACTTCACGTCCGCGATCCGGCCGTCCTCAACCCGGATGTACATTTTCATGATATCGCCGCATTTGGCGTTGCCGATTTCTCCGATGCCATTGGCGTCGGAAAGCTCTCCCACATTGCGGGGATTGGTGAAATGGTCCATGACCTTATCGCTGTAAAAAGCAGCCATTGTCTATCCGTCCTTTCAATGATTCTCAGGGATTTTCCGCCTGAATCCGTTCCCATAAAGGGGACATGTTCCGCAGATAGGCCACCACTTCCGGCACACATTGGAGGATATAATCCACGTCCTCTTCCGTGGTCTCTTCCGATAGGGTCAGCCTGAGGGAGCCGTGGGCCACCGCGTGCTCCAGCCCGATGGCTAAGAGTACATGGCTGGGATCCAGGGAGCCGGAGGTGCAGGCGGAGCCGGAGGAAGCGCAGATGCCTTTGAAATCCAGCATCAGCAGCAGGCTTTCTCCCTCAATGCCCTCAAAGCTGATATTGACGTTGCCGGGCAGCCGGTTCTCCCGGTCGCCGTTGAGCCGGGAGCGGGGGATGGCAAGCAGCCCTTCTATCAGCCGGTCCCGCAGGAGGGATACCTTCCGCGCGTTTTCCTGCCGGTGAGCGCAGGCGATCCGCAGCGCCTCCGCCATGCCCACAATGCCGGCGGTGTTTTCGGTGCCCGCCCGGCGGTTCCGCTCCTGAGCGCCGCCGTCGATGAGATTGCCGAACCGCAGCCCCTTGCGGATTATCAGGGCGCCGATGCCCTTGGGACCGTGGAATTTATGAGCGGAAAGGGAGAGCATATCGATCTGCATCCCGGCGAAATCCACCGGCACATGGCCCACAGCCTGCACCGCGTCGGTGTGGAACAGCACGCCCTTTTCCCGGCAGATGGCCCCGATTTCGGCGATGGGCTGAATAGAGCCGATTTCATTGTTGGCAAACATCACGGTGACGAGAGCGGTATCCGGCCGGATGGCCGCCCGCAGATCCTCCGGATGGATGATCCCATTATCATAAACGGGCAGCAGGGTGATTGCAAACCCCTGTTTTTCCAGCGTCTGCAGAGAGTGGAGCACCGCATGATGCTCAAATTGGGTGGAGATGATATGCTTTTTGCCCTTTTCCGCCTGCTTCCAAGCGGCCATTTTGATGGCCCAGTTATCCGCCTCGCTGCCTCCGGAGGTGATGAATACCTCTTCCGGCAGGCAGCCCAGCGCCTCCGCCATGACTTTTCGGGCAGCGGTTACGCCCTCACGGGCCTCCTGGCCGAAGGAATACAGGGAGGAGGGGTTGCCGTAAAGATCGGTGAGATAGGGCATCATTTTATCCAGTACCTGCGGCAGCAGCCGGGTGGTGGCAGCGTTATCCGCGTACACAAAACGTCCCATAACAGCTTCCTTTCCAAAAGGCGGCGGGGAATCAGGCCGTCTTTCATATAGTCTATCGAATTACTAGGATTCCCTGCAGAAACAAATATATACCATTTTAGTGTAGATTACAAGCCTTAAAACGACAATTCTTACACGTCTTCCCAGCTTTTTTTCAGACAGAGGGACGATTTTACTTAAACCGCTCGCTTTGAGCCACGGCCAGCCGGTCGCACCGTTCGTTTTCCGGATGGCCCTGGTGTCCCCGCACCCACACCAGCTTGACCTGATGGAGATCCAGCAGGGTCAGCAGCTTGTCCCACAAATCGGCGTTGAGGGCGGGCTTTTTATCCGCCTTGCGCCAGCCGTTGCGCTTCCAGGATTTTGCCCAACCCTTTTCGATGCCGTCGATCAGGTAGCGGGAATCGCTGCACAGGGTCACCTTGCAGCTTTCCTTCAGGGCTGCCAGTCCCTCAATGGCGGCGGTCAGCTCCATGCGGTTGTTGGTGGTCTGGGCTTCGCCGCCGGAGAGCTCCTTTTCTCTGCCGCCGAAGCGCAGAATCGCGCCCCAGCCGCCGGGCCCGGGATTTCCCGAGCAAGCGCCGTCGGTGAACAGTTCGACTTCTTTCATCCTCTATACCGCCATTCCTTAGTATTCCAACCTGTTGGGGAGAATATGTCGGCCCGCCGTCCGGTTTTTATTCCAGTGAAAAGCAGGCAGCAGCCGCCCTCCGCTTCCCGCCGATGCAGGCGGCATGAAGTTATTATATCAAAAAAAATACCGGAAACAAGAGTTAGTTTGTTCGATTCCTGCCCATACTACTGACAGATCGGGCCATCGGTCCTAAAACACAACAGTATCTGCCACAGGAAAGGACGAACACGACATGCAAGCAATTATTATGGCGGGCGGCGAGGGATCCCGTCTGCGCCCGCTGACCTGCGACATTCCCAAACCCATGACCAGGCTTTGCGGCCGCCCAGTGCTGGAATATATTCTGGATCTGCTTAATGAGCACGGCGTCCGGGACGCTGCCGTCACCATGCAGTATCTGCCTCAGGTGATCACCGCCAATCTGGAGGAGCATTACAAAGGGGTCCGGCTGCGCTTTGTGGAGGAGGAGACGCCGCTGGGTACTGCCGGCTGCGTCCGGTTCGCCGCAGGCGGTGCTGCGGAGAATCAGGAGGAGATTCTGGTGATCAGCGGCGACGCGCTGACTACTGTCGATCTCACGGCCGCGCAGGCGTTTCACCGGCAAAGCGGCGCGGCTGTCACGCTGGTGGTCACCCATGTGCAGGATCCCCGGGAATACGGCCTGGTGGAATACGGCCCGGACGGCCGGATAACGGGATTCCTGGAAAAGCCGGGCTGGGCGCAGGTGGTGACCGATGCGGCCAACACCGGGATTTATATTCTTTCCCCCGAGGTGCTGGATCACATCCCCGCCGGCAAGCCCTTTGATTTTGCCAAGGATCTGTTCCCGCAGCTGCTACGGGACGGGATGCCCCTTTACGCTTATGAAACCGACGCCTATTGGTGCGATATCGGAGACCTGCATTCCTATGTCACCTGCCAGCGGGATATCCTGGAAGGCAAGGTCATCGGCGATATCGCGCCGGATGGCCTACTGCTGAAGGGGAGCAAACCGGCGGGAAACTATGTGCTGATTCCCCCGGTGTATATCGGTGAAGGGGTACAGATTGGCGACGCCTCCCAAATCGGGCCATTCGCGGTGCTGGACGACGGATGCCGGGTGGGCTGCAACGCGCGGATACGGGAATCGGTGCTGCTGGAAAGCGCTTATGTGGGCAACGGCGCTTCCATGACCGGGGCGCTGCTCTGCCACAGCGCGTCGGTGCGCAAGGGCGCCTCTGTTTTTGAGGGCGCGGTGATCGGGGAAGGCGGCGTGGTGGGGGATCACGCCACCGTGCTGCCGGAGGTAAAAATCTGGCCGGGCAAAACGGTGGAGGACAACTCCGCCCAGAAGGATAACCTGCGGGACGGCGGCCATCAGCCCTCCCTGCTGGACGACAACGGCTTCAGCGGGGAAACCGGCGTGGAGCTGACGCCGGAATTCTGCGCCCGGCTGGGCGCCGCCGTGGGCAGCCTGACAAAAGGCGGCAAGGTGGCGGTGGGCTGCAGCCACGATAAAGCCGCCGCCGTGCTGAAAATGGCGCTGATCTCTGGCATTCTTTCGGTGGGGGGCGGCGTGTGGGATTTCAGCGCTTGTATTCCGCCCCAATTCGATTATTTCGTGAATTTCAGCCGCATTCCCACCGGGGTGTACCTCAGCGGCGGCGCCAAGGGCTGCATCCGGCTGCTGGCGGAGGGAGGCCTGCCCGCCACCCGGTCCATGGAACGGTCGGTGGAATCCAAGCTTTCCACCGGGAATTTCAGCCGGGTGGGCTGGGAGGATATGCAGGAAGCGGTGAACATGGCGGATATGCGCCAGCTGTACCGGCAGGAGCTAATTGGCATGGCTCCCGACGGCCTCAGCGGCATGCATGCCGAGGTCCGGGGAGCGGACTATGAAACGGTGCGGATGCTCTCCTTTGTGCTGTCCATTCTGGGCTGCGGCGAGGCCGGCGGCATTCGCTTCCACCTGGGCGCGGAGGGGCGCCGCCTGTCGATCTTCGATCCGGAGGCGGGATATATCTGGCCGGAAAAGGTGACCGCCGCGCTGTGCTATATGCTGCTGGAAGACGGTAAGGAACTGGCGCTGCCTTACGACGCGCCTTTGGCGGTGGAGGAATTGGCCGCCCGTTACGGCAGGGAGGGACACCGGTATCTCCACTGTCCGGCGGACGGCAGCGACGCCGACGCCCGGAAGCTGGCTGCGGAACAGCCCTGGATCCGGGACGGCCTGATGGCGGCGGTGTATATCCTCAGCTGGCTGAAAAAGAGACGGACCACTCTGGCAAAGGTGCTGGAGGCGCTGCCGGAATTTGCGGTGGCCACCAAAACCATCCGCTGCGAGGGCAATCCCGGCCGGATCATCCGGGAGCTTCACGCCCAGGCGGAGGAAGGCCCGGCGGAGGGCACCCGCATCCGGGAAAAGACCGGCACGGTCACCGTCCGCCCCACCAAGCGGGGCAAGAGTCTGGTGCTCACTGCCGAGGCGGCGGACACTGAAATGGCGGCGGAGCTCTGCGGGGAACTGGAGCAGAGGCTGCAAATGGTTTTCCTTGACATTGCCGGGGAAAAACAGTAATATAATAAAACAAGGTACGGAGGTCCGGGCGGGGAGCCCGGCTTCCGGTTGCGGCTGAACGGACGGGATGCTTATGCTCCCTTCAGAATATCGGCATCAATGGAAAATGTGCTCGGATAACAAGGGCGGGCCGCGGATTTCGGTGCGGCGCCGCCTGCAGGAAAAGTGTGTATGGTATCGGACAGCCTCACTTTTTTGTGGGGCTCTTTTCCCGTGCGGTATAGGGTTAAGCTATATTGTATGATTTTCTGACAATCCGGACGTTTTTCGTTTGTTTATGTCTCTGCAGCTTTGTGGTCTGCGCCGGCGGAGGAGAGAATCCGGATACCGGGCGCGCCGCGCCGCGATGCAGGGCGAATAAGAATGGAGGATCCTATTTGTGACAACTGAAAACAAAAAAGACACGGCGGGCACGGCATCCGGCGCCCCCAAAACTGGGGGAAGGACGCAGAATCAGCGCCGGACCCGACCACCGCAAAAGGGCAGGGAAGGGAATAAGCCGGCAGCAGCCGCATCCGCCGCCCCAGCCCCGGCCGCCGCGCAGGCCCCGGCCAAGAACGCCGCCGCAGGCGGACAGCAGCAGAAAAAAACCACCCGCTCCAACCGCGGACGGCCTAAAAAAGCCCCGGTGACGCCGGTGAAGCTGACGCCGCTGGGCGGTCTCAATGAAATCGGCAAAAACATCACCCTGTTTGAATACGGCAACGACGCCTTTTTGATCGACTGCGGCATGGCCTTCCCCGACGACGATATGCTGGGCGTGGATATTGTGCTGCCGGACTTCACCTATGTGGAGAAAAACAAGGACCGCATTCAGGGCATTGTCCTCACCCACGGGCATGAGGACCATATCGGCGGACTGCCCTACCTGCTCAAGCAGGTGAACCTGCCCCTGTACGGCTCGCGGCTGACCCTGGCGCTGGTGGAATCCAAGCTGAAGGAACACGGCCTGGCGGGCAAGGTGGCGATGAACGTGGTGGAAGCGGGCAGCGTCGTCAAGTTCGGCGCGGTGTCGGTGGAATTCATCAGCGTCAATCATTCCATCCCCGACGCCATGGCTCTGGGAATCAAAACCCCCATCGGCTACGTGGTTCACACCGGCGACTTCAAAATCGACTGCACCCCTATTCAGGGACAGATGATCGATCTCTGCCGCTTCGGTGAGCTGGGCAAGGCGGGCGTGCTGGCCTTGCTGGCGGATTCCACCAACGCGGAACGCCCCGGCTACACCCCCAGCGAGCGGGTGGTGGGGGAGAGCTTTGCCAACCTATTCAAAAAGGCGGAGCATAAGCGGATCATCATCGCCACCTTTTCATCCAACCTGCACCGGATTCAGCAGATCATCGAAGCGGCCATCAAGGACGGCCGCAAGGTGGCGGTATCCGGCCGCAGCATGCTGAACTTTGTCAGCATCGCCACCGAGCTGGGCTATCTCAACGTGCCGGACGGCCTGATTGTGGATATCGACGTTATCAACCGCTATCCCAAGGACAAGATGACCATTATCACCACCGGCAGCCAGGGGGAACCCATGTCCGCGCTGACCCGGATGGCCTATTCCGAACACCGGAAGGTGGAGGTGGGTCCGGACGATTACATCATCATCTCCGCCACCCCCATCCCGGGCAACGAAAAAACCGTGGGCAAGGTGGTTAACGAGCTGATGAAGCGGGGCTGCGACGTGGTTTATGAAAAGATGTACGATGTTCACGTCTCCGGCCACGCCTGCCAGGAAGAGCTGAAGATCATCCATAGCCTCACCAAACCGAAGTTTTTCATTCCCGTTCACGGGGAGCAGAAACACCTGCAGAAGCACGCCAACCTGGCGAAATCCATGGGTATGAGCCCGAAAAACGTGCTGATCTCCGACATCGGCCGGGTGATTGAACTAACCCCGGACAAGATGGAGGTCACCGGCGTGGTTCCCGCCGGCCGGGTGATGGTGGACGGATTGGGAATCGGCGACGTGGGCAGCATCGTGCTGCGGGACCGCAAGCATCTGGCCGAGGACGGCCTGATCGTGGTGGTGGCCGCCATCGATTCCTCCCTGGGGCAGGTGGTCACCGGCCCGGATATCGTCTCCCGCGGCTTCGTGTATGTGCGGGAATCGGAGAAGCTCATCGACGACGCCAGGGCCATTGCCCGCAATGTGCTGGAGGAGTGCTGCCGGGAACACGCTCACGATTGGACCACGATGAAAGCCAAGGTGCGGGACGAACTGTCCCATATGCTGTTCCAAAAGACCAAGCGCAGCCCCATGATTCTGCCCATCATCATGGATGTGTAAGGACGGCGGGCTGATAAGTGACGCTGACGGAATGGGAGAAGGGGTTGCTGCAAAATAGAACCTTTTGCAGCAACCCTCTGGAAAACCGCTTGCGGGTCATAAATGGTGGCCCGCATTTCGCGTATTATAAACGCGGAACCGCGGTCTGCCGGGGAAACCGTCAGGCTCCTTCCCGCAGAAATCCCTGCCCTGTTCCGTCGGCGTTCATTGACATGTTTCCCCGTGCCAATCATCCGTCCGGGCGGCGGATGACATTTCCGTAGCTGCAAGGCGCCGCCGGAAGGCGGACCTTGGGAATTTCCACCCAAGAAAGAGGCCAGCCATGAAGCCGAAGTCTGAAAACAATAAGCGGTTTTGGGTATTCCCGGCGATTATTCTGCTGCTGACAATCGCGTTGGCGGCGGCTGTCGCCGTATCCTTTTTCTATAACCGACTCCTTTTTTATGTGGAGTTGGTGCTTTTTGCTGCGGTGCTCCTCTGCGTCGCGTGGCGGCTGGGACGGATGCAGCGGGATGTCAGCCGTTACCTCAAACGGATCGCCGGCTGCCTCAATCAGGGGGAGCAGGATGCTCTTTCCGCCTTCCCGTTGCCGGTCCTGGTGGCCGCGACCAGCGGAGAGGTCATCTGGTACAACGATTTGTTCCGCAATCAGGTGCTGGACGGCAACGAGATGTTCGGAGAGTCGGTGGGGGTTATCACCGACGGCGCTTCCCTCAAGGATCTGCAGAAAAAGAAATTCATCGATGTCACCTACGCCGGAAGGCGGTACACGGTGCACATCAGCCCGGTCCGGGTCAGGGAAGCCACCCTCTACGTTTTATACTATGTGGACGATACCCAGCTGAAGGAAATTGCGGAGGAATACGCCCTCAGCCGCCCGGCGGTGATGATGGTCTACATAGACAACATCGAGGAAATGATGCAGAATATCCGGGACAGCGAGCGGGCGCAGCTTTCCGGCCGGGTGGAAACCATGCTGGAGGACTGGATCTCCGTCACCACCGGCGTGCTGCGGAAGTTCGGCACCGATCATTTCATGGTGGTGGTGGAGCAGCGGCATCTGCAGAAGATCATCGACAGCCGGTTCGATATCCTGGACCGGGTGCGGACCATCCAGACCGGAGATCATATGAGCGTCACCCTGTCCATCGGGGTGGGGCAGGGGGATACCCTGCGGGATTCGGAAAGCATGGCGAAGCAGGCCATTGAAATGGCTCTGGGCCGAGGCGGCGATCAGGCCGCGGTCAAAACCAAGAACGGCTTTGACTTCTATGGCGGCGTGTCCAAAGGGATTGAGAAGCGCACCAAGGTGCGCACCCGGGTGGTGGCTTCCGCCCTGCAGGAGCTGATCGCCGGCAGCGACAACGTGCTGGTGATGGGGCATCGGTTCTCCGATCTGGACTGCCTGGGTTCCGCCGTGGCGCTGGCGGCTTCTGCCCGCAACCATGGCCGCCCGGCTTATGTGGTGACCCAGCGGAGCAAAACGTTGGCTAAAGAGCTGATCGACCGGTATGTGGACGCGGGCCGGGGGGATATCTTCATCGAACCGGATGAAGCCATGCCGCTGTTAAACCGCCGGACTCTGCTGATCATCACAGACACCCACAATCCCAAGATGCTGGAATGGGCGCCGCTGTACGAGGGCGCCCAGACGGTGGTGGTGATCGACCATCACCGCAAGATGGTGGATCATATTGAAAACGCGGTGATTTTTTATCATGAGCCCTACTCATCCTCCGCTTCGGAGATGGTGGCGGAGCTGATCCAGTATTTAGGCACCGGTGCTGTCACCCGTCTGGAGGCGGAGGCGCTGCTGGCGGGAATTATGCTGGATACCCGCAGCTTTGTGATGAAAGCGGGCGTCCGCACCTTTGAAGCCGCCGCCTATCTGCGCAAGCTGGGGGCGGACACGGTGGAGGTCAAGCGGATGTTTTCCGGCAGCATGGAGATGTACCGCAAGAAAACCGCCATCATCGCCCGGGCGGAATTGTATAAAAATACCGCCATCGCCTGCGACGAAGCGGGCGGGCCGGAGGTGCGCATCGCCGCTTCTCAGGCGGCGGACGAGCTGCTTTCCATCAAGGGGGTAGAGGCGTCCTTCACCCTTTTCAACGACAACGGTTCTGTCAATATTTCCGCCCGGTCGCTGGGGGATTTCAACGTCCAGCTGGTGATGGAAGCCATCGGCGGGGGCGGACACCTGACCATGGCCGGGGCGCTGCTGAAGGATACCGCCATGGAGGAGGCCAAACAGCAGCTGATGCAGGCCATCGACAAGCATTTAGAGGAGCGGGAGCGCTCCCTGGCCGCCCAGCTGCAGCAGAAGGATAGGGTTTGATTTTTGGCTTGGGCCATTAAAATAATTGGTATAGAGCATCACAGGACAGGAGGCTGACGATATGAAGGTTATTTTAAAACAGGACGTCAAGGGACAGGGAAAGAAAGGGGAGCTGGTGAACGTATCCGATGGATACGCCCGGAATTTCCTTTTTCCCCGGGGCCTGGCCGTGGAGGCGGACGCCCAGGCGATGAACGATCTGAGAAACCGCGAGGAAGCGGCCAAATATCACGACGATATGGAGAAAAAGAACGCCCAGGACGCCGCCAAACTGCTTAGCGGCAAATCCCTGAAGCTCACCGCCAAGGCGGGCCAGGGAGGACGGCTGTTCGGCTCGGTTACCACCAAGGAAGTGGCGGAGGAACTGAAAAAGCAGTTCGGCCTGGATATTGAGAAACGGAAAATCGCCATGGCGGATATCAAGGCTTTCGGCTCTTATGAAGCGGAAATCAAGTTCAGTCACGGCATCACGGCCAAAATCACGGTGATGGTGAGCGAGTAATGCCCTTTACTCTTTAACCGGAGTTTACCAGAAAGGAATCGGCTATGCGGGACAATGAATTGCCGGCCGACGGTCTTAATCTGCCCTACAGCCTGGAAGCGGAGCAGGCGGTGCTGGGCAGCATCCTCATCGACGCCAACAGCCTGAATCAGGTGGCGGATTTCCTGCGCCCGGAGCATTTTTATCTGCCGGAGCATCAGGCCGTCTACCGGGTGATGAGCGTCAAAATGATGGAATCCAAAACCATCGATTTCGTCACGGTGCTGGAATCCCTGAAATCCGAGGGCTTTTTCGCCGGAGAGGACGGCAAGGCTTATCTGCTGAAGATGGCCCAGCTGGTCCCTTCGGTTTCCAACATCACCCATTATGCCAAAATCGTCAAGGAAAAGTATGACGTCCGCTCCCTTATCACCGTTTCCCGGGAGATCATTGAGGATGCCATGGACCCGGGTATTGAGGCCGGGGTGCTGATGGATTCGGCGGAACAGAAAATCTACAATATCCGTCAGGGCCGCCAGCAGGGCGGCCTGATGCCCATCCGGGACGTTTTAGCCAGCAACTACGAGATCTTCACCAAAATGGCTTCAGGAGACCGGGATCAGTTCGTGGGCATCCCCACCGGTATCTCTTCCCTGGATGAAATCACCACCGGTCTGAACCGCTCGGACATGATTGTGGTGGGCGCCCGGCCCGGCATGGGAAAAACCAGCTTTGCCCTGAATATCGCCCGGAACGTGGCGATTAACCAGAACCGGGGCGTGGCCTTTTTCAACCTGGAAATGTCCCGGGAGCAGATGGTGAACCGTCTGCTGTCCTCAGAGGCGCGGGTATCCAGCAAAAAGCTGCGGGTGGGCAACCTCACGCCGGACGAATGGGGCCGCATCGCCGTAGCCTCCAGCATCCTGTGCAAAGCGCCGATTTACCTGGACGACACCGCCAGCATCACCGTGCCGGAAATGAAAGCCCGGCTGCGGCGGCAGAAGGATGTGTCCTTTGTGGTGATCGATTATCTGCAGCTGATGAAATCCCCCACCCGGATCGACAACCGGGTGCAGGAAGTCACCGAGATCACCCGGGGCATCAAAATCATGGCGAAGGAACTGAATATCCCCATCATGGTCTGCGCCCAGCTGGCCCGTACCACCGAAAAGCAGGCCAATCACCGGCCAGCTTTGGCGGACCTGCGGGAATCCGGCTCCATCGAGCAGGATGCCGACCAGGTTATGTTCCTGTACCGGGATGAATACTACAAAAACGAAAAGGATGACCCCACTTCGGTGGAAACCGGCACTTCGGAGGTCATCGTCGCCAAGAACCGTCATGGGGAGCTGGGAACGGTGAAGCTGGCCTGGCTGGGCGAGTTCACCCAGTTCACCTCCCTGGAGATGCATCACAATGCGTGACGGAGGATTGGCGGATAAGGCGGATGCCGCCGTCCGCAGGGAGCGGATGCTTTCGCCTGGAGACAGCGTGATTGTGGGTGTTTCCGGCGGTCCGGATTCCATGGCCCTGCTTCATTATCTTCTCAGCCGCCGGCGGATGCTTGGGCTGGAAGAGATTGTGGCGGCCCATGTGCATCATGGGCTGCGGGGAGAAGATGCCGACGGGGACGAGGCGCTGGTCCGGCGGCAGTGCGCAGACTGGGGGATTCCCTGTGAGATCCGCCGGGTGAATGTGGCGGATCTGGCTCGGGAAACCGGTCGTGGCTTAGAGGAAACCGGCCGGAGGGTGCGGTACGCCTTTTTTGAAGAGCTGGCGGAAAAGCGGTTCCCCTGCCGGATCGCCACCGCCCACACTGCCGGGGATAATCTGGAAACCCTGCTGCTGCATCTGACCAGGGGCAGCGCCATGACCGGCCTTGCCGGTATCCCGCCGGTGCGGGGGAGGATCATCCGGCCGCTGATTGACTGCCGCCGGGACGAGGTGGAGGCATACTGCCGGGAGCAGGGCGTTCCATTCCACTTCGACGGCAGCAACGAGGATATCGCATACAGCCGCAACCGCATCCGGCATCGGGTGACGGGGGAATTAAAGGCCCTCAATCCCCGGGTGGAGGAGGCGGCGCGGCGGCTGTCGGAAACAGTCCGGCAGGAGGATGCCTATCTGGATGGGCTGGCTCAGGCGGCCTATCAGACGGCCTGGCTGGATGACGAAGGAAAACAGCTGAATCGGTGCAAGCTGCGGGAGATGCCTCCCGCGCTCCGGCGTCGGGTGTTGGAAAAAGCCGCCGCCGGAGTGGCGGAAGGACGGCATTTGGCGATGCTGGACCGGCTGCTGGAGGAGGACGGCGCTCTGGTTCTGCCCGGCGGCCTGCGGGTGACGGCCAGGACAGAAGCGCTGACGTTCACTCATCCGGAGTCCTGGCAAGCGCCGTCCTTTTTCTCATTTCCTCTCATTCCCGGGGATTCTTATGAAATCTGCGGCAGAATGTACACATCCTGTATTCTTTCTTTGGAGGAATATGAGAACTGCAAGAAAATTCACAAAATATTATTAAAAAATGCATTCGATTATGCTAGTATAAGGGACATGGTAACCATCAGGCAGCGGCTGCCCGGGGACGCCTATCATCCGGTGGGCCGGGGCGGCGGCAAAAGCTTGAAAAAATTGTTCAATGAAGCGGGATATTCTCAAAAGATGCGGGCCGAAACGCCTGTGCTATGCGACGAGGAAGGAATCGTTCTCGTGTGCGGCTTCGGCTGCGACGAGCGGGTGAAAATCCGGCCTTCCACCACGCGGGTGCTGGCCTTTTACCAGCGGAATTACGAGGACGCCGCGGTGTTGGACGAAGGGATGTAAATTGGGCATGAGTATGCGGGCGGACATTGAGGAAATACTGTATACCGAGGAACAGCTGGCCGAAATTGTCAAAAATATCGGACGGCGAATAAGTGCAGACTATAAGGACAAGAATCTTTTTATGGTGAGTGTCTTGAAAGGGTCCTTGATTTTTATGGCGGACCTGATGCGGGCAATCGACATTCCCTGCTCCATTGATTTTCTGTCGGTTTCCAGCTATGGAAACGGCACCAGCACCTCCGGCGCGGTGCGGATTCTCAAGGATCTGGATTCCTCTATGGAGGGGAAGGACCTGCTGGTGGTGGAGGATATCCTGGATTCCGGCATGACCCTTTCCTTTTTATTGAAAAGCCTCAGCGCCCGCAAACCCAGCAGCATCCGGTTGTGCACTCTTCTGGATAAGCCGGAGAGACGCAAGGTGGACATATATCCCGATTATGTGGGGGCGGTGGTACCGGATAAGTTTATCGTCGGCTACGGCCTGGACTATGCGGAGAAGTACCGCAACCTGCCTTATATCGGCGTGCTGAAACCGGAGGTCTATACCGTATGATTTTGCCTTGCCGCACTGGCTTTTCTGCTCAAGGCGGATATAAAGGAGTGAACATTCGTGGAATCTAACAACAACGATTATGGCAAGATTATACGGAATGTCGGTCTGTTTCTCGGCATCCCACTGGTGATCTGCCTGCTGATGTGGCTGCTTTTCGACAATCGGAGTTCTGCCGGTGACGTAAAATATTCCGATTTTGTAGGATATTTCGAGCGGGGTGAGGTGGAGCACTTTGAACTGGATCTGGGCAGCGGTGCCCTGACGGTGCGCTTGCGTCCGGAATTCCGGAAGGATGATACCAACCGGGACGGGAAGATCGATGAAAAGGACGTTCTGAAATACACGGTGCCGGATGTGAATTTGTTCCTGGTGGACGTGGTGGAGGATCTGGTGAACGTCCAGAACCGGGATGATAATCCGAATAACAACGTCACCTATGACATGGAGAAGGTCAGCCAGCTGCCCTGGATCGTCAATCTGATCCCCACTCTGCTGATTATCGTTTTCTTCATCGCTATGTGGGTGATGATGCGCCGCTCCCTCTCTTCCATCGACGGCGGCGGTAAGGCCATGGGCTTCGGCAAGGCGCGAATCAAACAGCCGGCCGATGAAAAACGCAAAACCACCTTTGCTGATGTGGCGGGTGCCGACGAAGAAAAGGAAGAACTGCGGGAAATCGTGGACTTCCTCAAATCTCCTCGGAAGTTCAAGGAACTGGGAGCCCGGGTGCCCAAGGGCGTGCTGCTGGTAGGCCCTCCCGGAACCGGTAAAACCCTGCTGGCTCGGGCTGTGGCCGGTGAGGCAGGCGTTCCCTTCTTCTCCATTTCCGGTTCGGATTTCGTGGAGATGTACGTGGGCGTCGGCGCGTCCCGTGTCCGCGACCTGTTCGACCAGGCAAAAAAGAATTCTCCCTGCATCATCTTCATCGATGAAATCGATGCTGTGGGCCGCCAGAGAGGCGCCGGTTTGGGCGGCGGCCACGATGAACGGGAGCAGACGCTGAATCAGCTGCTGGTGGAGATGGATGGCTTCGGCGCCAATGAAGGCGTTATCATGATCGCCGCCACCAACCGCCCGGATATTCTGGATCCCGCTTTGATGCGGCCCGGCCGGTTCGACCGCCAGATTGTGGTGAACTATCCCGATATCAAGGGCCGTGAGGAAATCCTCAAGGTTCACGCCCGGGGCAAGCCTCTGGCGCCGGATGTGGAACTGTCCACCATCGCCAAATCCACCGCCGGATTCACCGGCGCGGACCTGGAGAACCTGCTGAACGAAGCGGCTCTGCTGGCCGCCAGGAAAAATCTCCATTCCATCACCATGCCCGAAATCGAGGAAGCCACCATCAAGGTGGTGATGGGCACCGAAAAGCGGAGCCATGTGATCACCGATAAGGAAAAGCGCCTGACCTCTTATCATGAGGCCGGCCATGCAGTGGTGACCTACTACTGTCCCACCCAGGATCCGGTGCACCAGATTTCGGTTATTCCCCGGGGAATGGCCGGCGGTTATACCATGTCCCTGCCCCAGACCGACCGCTCCTACAAAGCGAAGAAGGAGATGCTGGAGGATATCGAGGTGCTGCTGGGCGGCCGTGTGGCGGAAGCCCTGGTGCTGGAGGATATCTCCACCGGCGCTTCCAACGACATTGAACGGGCCACTGAGACGGCCCGCAAGATGGTGACCAAATACGGCATGAGTGACCGGCTGGGCCCCATCGTCTTTGGTTCCTCCGATTCCAACGAGGTGTTCCTGGGCCGTGACTTCGGCCATCAGCGGAACTATTCCGAGGAAATTGCCGCTAAGATCGACGAAGAGATCGATAATATCATTGGCAGCTGCTATAAAGAAACCGAACGCAAGCTCACCGAGCATATCGACAAGCTCCATGCCGTGGCGCAGTATTTATTCCACAACGAGAAGCTAGACGGCGAACAGTTTATCGCCATCATGGAAGGCCGTGAAGTAAAATCCGAGGAGGACTCTGCCCCGGCCATTACCAACGGTGAGGAATCCAGTGGAGAAGAGCTGTCTCATTGATAAATGACGTTAAAAGCGGCCGCCTCAAAACGATTTTTAAATAAGCTGATTTCATAGAAAAACGATGCTTTTCCAAAGGTGTTTCCTTAGGAAAAGCATCGTTTTTTGTGTCCCCATAGTTGATGATATTGGAAATATGAAAATTATTGATATTTTCACAAATAAAATCCCTTTTTCTTTCGTCATAGTAAGTGAAAGGAGGGTGTGGCATGACAGACAGCGAATTGCGGATACGAATACAGTCGGTGTCAGTTGGAGATCGGACAGCGTTTGAAGAAATCTACAAAGAATTGAATAAACCGATATATACGATTATTATGCGAATAACGCAGGATAAATCGTTATCAGAGGACATCTTGCAAGAAGTTTTTGTCAAACTATTTCAATCTCCGCCTATCACCGCTAAAAAACCTCGTGCCTATATATGCCAGATGGCGCGCAATTTGGCGATTGACGGTATCAGGGAACGTCCACAATTCGTTGATGCCGATTATGTAGATGGTTTTGTATCTTCTTGCGTCAATAATATCGATGACAGACTTACAGTTGAAGAGGCTTTGAAAACCTTGCCGCTTATTGAACGTCAAATTGTATCGCTACATATTAACGGCAATCTGACATTCAAAGAAATTTCAGAAATTCTAAGCATCCCACTCGGTACAGCTTTGTGGAGGTATCACAAGTCTATCAAGCTGCTTCGAGCCTATCTGTCTGGAGGTGTATTATGAAAAAGATAGTTGCATTAGGTATGATGGTATTACTGATTTTTGCCAGTTCCCTGGCCGTATTTGCAGCAGATAACTCTGTTCCCTTTATCGGCGGCGGCGCCATAATAGAAATTGAACCGCTTACCGAAGAAGAGCGGCAGACTAGAGAAGATGCCTATCATGATATTCTTGCTCTTTCAAAAACGGATGATAATATAATCGCTGTTAAATTGAGCAAAGATTTCCGCTGGATATTTTTGCAGGTTAGCGGTGATCCGGATACACAAAAAGAATACGCAAAAAAATTTGATCAATACGGCGAGTTCCTGATATTAACTGACGATGCCGAGAAATCAGTGCAAACTTATACCGATACTTACTCGATCGGTTATCTGGATGGTACAGCGGGCATTATGAGCCCTAAGCCCAAAAATTATGATAATATCTTTTGGACGATAGGACTCTGTGGAATGGTAATTTTAGGTACGGCATTTCTGTTGATCAAACAAAGGAGGTTGTTGCCCGGTTTCCAAACTGCTGATGGAAAAGTTCTCACAAATAAAAGATTTATCAGCAAAAAAGAAATTATTCTTACCGTGAAACAGAATGAAAGCGTTCCTGATGAGAAGGTATTTGATTCGATTTTAAAGGAACTGAACGGCAATAGAAAATAAAGCGTTTTATGAAATTCAAAGTATGAAACTCTGTATAAATAAAAAAGTTCCTGACGGCGCTGGATTGTGCGCCGCCAGGACTTTTTTACATAATCGCTTTTGTTTACATCACATACAGCAGGATGCACAGATAATGCAGCAGCGCACCGGCGAAGACAAACACATGCCAGATGGAATGCATATATCGGATATTCTTTAGGGCGTAAAACACCAGCCCGGCGGTGTAAGCCACGCCGCCGCTGATGAGCAGAATGATTCCGGCAGGCTCCATCACCTTAAGCAGAGGCCCGATGGCGGCGATGACGCACCATCCGCTGGCTACATAGCAGATCATGGAAATGACCTTGAACCTTTCGATGCTGATGGCATTGAGGATGATGCCGAAAATGGCCGAACCCCACACCACGCCGAAGATGGTCCAGCCGATCCAGCCCCGCAGAGCCACCAGGGTGAAGGGGGTGTAGGTGCCCGCGATCAGCAGATAGATGGTGGCGTGGTCAAAAATCCGCAGCACCTCTTTGGCCTTGGGATTGGCTAAGGCGTGATAGAGGCAGGACATGGTGAACAGGATAATCATGCTGGCGCCGTATATGGATGCGCTGACGATTTTCCAGCCGTCGTCGGCTTGAAGCAGCAGCAAAACGGTACCCAGAACAGCCAAAGCGGCGCCGATGCCATGGGTGACGGCATTGGCGATTTCCTCCATAACGGAATACCGGCTGCCGGGTTTTCTCACTGTCAGCGATACAGACATAAGGGATTCCTCCGTTTCTTGGTATGATATAAGGATACCATAACCACAAAATATAATCAATAGAAAAACATATTATAATTTATTAAATTATTGTAAATGGTTTTAAATACCAGATAAATCAAAGGGAGAGTTTTTCTTATTATCTTTTCTTTTTCGCTGATTTATGCTAAACTAAATCGAAAACAAAATGCTGTTTACCGGAAAGGACGTTGGACCATGGATTACGCAGCCGAATCGCTGAAACGGCACTATGAATGGAAGGGCAAAATCGAGGTGATCTGCCGGGCGCCGCTGGAGACCAGAGAAGATCTGTCTCTGGCCTATACCCCCGGCGTGGCGCAGCCCTGCCTGGAAATTCAAAAGGATATCGACAAAAGCTATGAGCTGACCCGCCGCTCCAATCTGGTGGCGGTGGTGACCGACGGCACGGCGGTGCTGGGGCTGGGAGATATCGGACCTGAAGCCGGTATGCCGGTAATGGAGGGGAAATGCGCCCTGTTCAAAGCCTTTGGAGATGTGGACGCCATTCCGCTGTGCGTCCGCTCCAAGGATGTGGAAGACATTGTGCGCACCGTCTCCCTGCTGGCGGGCAGCTTCGGCGGCATCAACCTGGAGGATATCGCCGCCCCCCGCTGCTTTGAAATCGAGAAGCGGCTGAAGGCATGCTGCGATATTCCCATTTTCCACGACGATCAGCACGGTACGGCGGTGGTGACTCTGGCTGCGCTGCTCAATGCCCTGAAGCTCACCGGAAAGAATCTGGAATCCGTCCGGGTGGTTACCAGCGGCGCAGGAGCGGCGGGTATCGCCATCATCCGGCTGCTGCTGTCTCTGGGACTGCGGGATGTGGTGCTGTGTGACCGGCAGGGCACCATCTACCAGGGCCGGGAAGGTCTGAATCCGGTGAAGGAGGAGATGGCCGCCATCACCAATCAGGAGCGCCGCAAAGGCTCTCTGGCGGATGTGCTCCAGGGAGCGGACGTCTTTATCGGCGTGTCCGCACCCGGCTGCGTCACCCCCGAAATGGTGCGCAGCATGAACAAAGACGCCATTCTTTTTCCTATGGCCAATCCGGTGCCGGAGATTCTGCCCGAGTTGGCGAAGGAAGCGGGAGCAGCGGTGATCGGCACCGGCCGCAGCGATTTTCCCAACCAGATCAACAACGTGCTGGCTTTCCCGGGCATTTTCCGTGGAGCGTTGGACGTGCGGGCCAGGGATATCAATGACGAGATGAAAATCGCCGCCGCCCGAGCGATTGCAGGTTTGATCCCGGCTGATAAGCTGAGCGCGGATTATATCATCCCCAGCGCTCTGGATCCGGCGGTAGCGCCGGCGGTTGCCGCGGCTGTGGCCCAGGCCGCTCGTGACAGCGGCGTCGCCCGGATCTGAGAAGATGACCTACGAACAAGCCGCCGCCCTGCTGGAATCCCGAAAGCCCGCCGGGATGCAGATGGGGCTGGAACGCATGAGAAAGATGCTGCAGCTGCTGGGGAATCCCCAGACCAGACTGCGGACGATTCATATTGCCGGTACCAACGGCAAAGGTTCCACCGCTGCCATGATCCGCAGCATTCTCACTGCCGCCGGTTACCGCACAGGTCTGTATGATTCTCCGGCGGTGACCGGGCTGCGGGATACCATCACGGTGGACGGCGTTTCCATCTCCCCCTCGCGCTTCGCTGCGCTGACCCAGCGGATGATGGAATTGGAGCCGCAGCTGGGGGTGGCCGGGCCGCTTACGGAATTTGAATTTACCACCGCACTGGCTCTGACCTATTTTATGGAGGAGGGTACGGATCTGTGCGTGGTGGAATGCGGACTGGGCGGCCGTGACGACGCCACCAACGTCATCCCGCCGCCGCTGGCCGCCGTGCTGACGCCGATAGCTTTGGATCACACCGCCATGCTGGGGGAAAGTGTGGAGGAGATTGCCGCGGTGAAATGCGGCATCTGCAAGCCTCCCTGCACGGTGGTGGTCTCTCCGGGCCAATCCCCGGAGTCCCTGGGAGTGATCCTGGAAACCGCTGCTGTTCGGGGACTCACCGTCCGGATGCCCAATCCCACCGCCGCGCCGATGGCGGAGCAGGGCCTGGGGTATTGTGTTTTCGATTATGACGGCGGGCGCTACCGCCTGCCCCTGACTGGAGCCTTTCAGCGGGATAACGCCCTCACCGCCCTGGAGACCGTCGCCTGCCTGGCGGAAAAGGGATATCCGGTTGCCGCCGAGGCCAAAACGTCGGGGCTGGCCGCCGTAGCCATGCCCTGCCGCCAGGAGATCCTACGGCGGGAACCGCTGCTGATGCTGGATGGCGCTCATAATCCCCACGGCGTGGGGGCTTTAGCGGACACCCTGGCACAGCTGCCCGAAGCCGGTACGCTTACCATGCTGATGGGAATGCTGCGGGATAAAAATACCGCCGCCTGTGCCGCGCTGCTGGGTCCCTTATGCGCCCGCGTCGTCTGCTGTACCCCATCGGGAACCGCCAGAGCCCTGCCTGGCGGGGAATTGGCGGAAGGGCTGCGCCCCTTCTGCGGGGATGTCGCCGTGGCGGAGCGGCCCGCCGACGCATTGGCGCTGGCGATGGAAAAAGCGGCGGGCGGTCCGTTGCTGATCGCCGGTTCTTTTTATTTATGCGGGGAGCTGCGGCCGCTTTTATTGAAAAATGCGGTGATTTCCCCAGCTGTCGATGCCAGTCGACGGTAATCGACCAAAAGCAATGGGATTCGTCCGGACATGACGGCGGAATTCCCGCGCATTTTGGCGGACAAGCCCCTATCCTATTGGATAGGGGCTTTTTTGCTGCCCTTTGATAGGATTCTCCCGGGAAATATCTCCTGGGAGGACGGTATTTGGAAGAATCCGGAAAGGCGTGAAGAGGTATGGTCATACGAATAGAAGCAGCGGCGGATGAAACCACCGTCTGGCTGTCGGGAGAGCTGGATCACCACGCGGCCAGACAGCTGCGGCAGCAGGTGGATCTGGCGGTGGAACGCAACCGTCCGCAGCGGCTGCGGCTGGATTTCAGCGACGTGAGCTTTATGGACAGCTCCGGCATCGGGCTGATTATGGGACGCTACCGGCTGATGCAGCTGGAGGGCGGTTCGCTGTCGGTCACCGGCGCTTCTGAACGGCTGCGCAAGGTGATGCGCATGGCAGGGCTGGATAAATTGGGCATTTTGCAGGATACGGCGGACAGCGTCCAATAGCAGAAAGAGAGGAACATAAAATGAGAAAACCCATCAATGAAATGAAGCTGGTCATTCCCAGCCGTTCAGCCAACGAATCCTTCGCCCGCTCGGCAGTGGCGGCCTTCATCGCCCAGCTGGATCCGGCGGTGGATGAACTGGCCGATATCCGCACCGCTGTTTCAGAGGCGGTGACCAACTGTATTGTTCATGCGTATCCGGACGATATCGGAGATATCACCCTGACGGTGCGGCTGTTTGCGGACGGCAAGGTCACCATCCGGGTCAAGGATAAAGGCTGCGGCATCGAAAACGTGGAACAGGCCATGGAACCGCTGTTCACGACGGGAGGTGAAGAACGTTCCGGGCTGGGCTTCTCGGTGATGGAGAGCTTTACCGACAAGCTGAAGGTGGCTTCCCGCAAAGGCAGGGGCACTGTAGTCACCATGGAAAAATACATAATGCTCCGGGAACGGCAGGCGAGGCAGGTTTGAGCAAGCGGGAGGACACCATCTGCCAGAACATCGGGCTGGTTCATTCCTGCGTCCGCCGGTTTACAGGCCGCGGGATCGAATACGACGATTTGTTTCAGGCAGGCTGTATGGGCCTCGTCAAGGCTGCGGACGGCTTTGACGAGGAGAGAGGACTGAAGTTCTCCACCTATGCCGTCCCTGTAATCCTGGGAGAGATCCGGCGGCTGTTCCGGGACGGCGGCACGGTAAAGGTCAGCCGTTCTCTGAAGGAACTTTCCCTGAAAGCCACCCGGGAACGGGAGGGCTTTCTGACCAGGGAGGGCCGGGAGCCCAGCGTGGGGGAACTGGCGGATCTGCTGGGGGTGAGCCCGGAGGAAGCGGCGGAAGCGCTGGGGGCGTCGCTGCCGCCCCTTTCCCTGACGCGATCCTCGGATGAGGATGAAGGGGAGCAGATTGATCTGCCGGTATCCCCGCCGGAGGAAAACATCACCGACCACCTGGCCCTGCGGCAGGTACTGGGGGAGCTGGAGCCCCGGGACCGGGCGCTGATCGTACTGCGGTATCTGAACAGCCATACCCAACAGGCCACAGCGGAAAAGCTGGGGATGACCCAGGTGCAGGTATCCCGGCGGGAACGGCAGATTCTGGAGGAGATGCGGCGCAAGATGACCGGGTAGGGGATATGGAAAAACAAGCAAGGGAGTCAGCTGCCTTCAGCACGGTTGACTCCCTTGCTTGTTTTATGTTTTCAGCACATAATATTGAAAATCCTGGGGAGGATCCTGCGGCGTGCGCTGTACACCGACAAAATCCTTGATGTAGACAAAGCCAAATTTCTGGGCGATGTGCCGGCTCCGGTTATCCTCTTTTAGATGTATGTAGGACAGATAAGGCGTGATTTCATGGGCTGCGGCGATCACCGCGGCAAGCGCCTCCGACATCAATCCCTGGTTCCAATAGGCTTCCAGCAGATGGATTCCTACATTGCGGGCATGGGGATTACCGTCCGCATCTTCATTTAATCCAATGGTGCCGATTACCCGATTTTCCTCTTTCAGCACCACCGCATAGTTGTTTTTTACCGTCATCAGGTAGGCAACAGTTTCACCTGCATTGTTTCCCCAAAGCGCATGGGCATTGGGGATATCCGCTTCTTCCCAGTCTCGTAAAAACAATCGATCTGTTTCTAGGGTTTGCATTCTCACCCCTCCAATAACTTAACGGGGCAGCCAGTCAAACAGCCAGGAAAACCGGACTTCTTCCGCTGTCATGGTATATGCGGACAGCAGCTCCGGTCCGCAGCTGTTGGAACCGATACCGCCGTGGAAGGCATCCAGACACAGCACCGTGCAGCCGCTCTTTTCCAGTTCCCAGTTATGCGCCTTGGAGGCCAACTCCTCCTGGGTATAAGGGGAGGCGCTGAAGGAAAAGGGAGCGTTTCCCCGGACCCGCAGCCCCTGTCCCGCTTCATCGGTCAGGATCGCCTCGGTGCAGCCGAACCGGCTGCCGTTCTCCTGAGGCCGGATATAATCGGTGTGCATCGCAGCCGCCGTAGAACGAAAACGCTGCTGCCAGCAGGCGTGGTGTTTGTCGATATAGCTTTCGGTGGGACCGTAGCCTTCATAGCTTACCTGATCCAAGGCGGCGGGCAGAAAGAGCCGCAGTCCCAGCCGGGGGATGGGCGGCAGTCCGGGCGCTGGACGGCAGCTGGCGTCCAGACGAAGGGCGCCGTCCGCTCCCACCGTCCAGTCGATTTCTGCATCCACCATGTTTCGGGTGCTGACCGCCCCCAGGGACAACTGAAAGTGCAGCCGGGTACCGTCGCCGCCGTTTTGAATCTTCCAGTCGGATACCCGGGGAATCGCGCGGGTGAAGCCTGCGTCTTTCCAGGAATTTTGTACATAGCGGTCATTATCCGTGGGCGCCCGCCAGAGGTTCCAGTTCATAGGAGAAGTGAAAAGGGAAGTTCCCTTACGCTCTGCGGAAACAAGCAGGCCGTCCTTTTTGGAAAAGATATAGGTGAACCCGCCGCCGGTGACCTGGATTTCCCGGTTGTTTTCTGTTATGGCCGCATTCCCAGGCAGAAGTGAAGGGAGAGACCTTTCCACCTTTCGGATTGTCAGCTGGTCAAAGCCCCGTTCCCAATCGGCCTCTGTCAGTCCCTCCGCTGC
Source organism: uncultured Oscillospiraceae bacterium (assembly GCA_902492455.1). Classification (GTDB taxonomy): domain Bacteria; phylum Bacillota; class Clostridia; order Oscillospirales; family Acutalibacteraceae; genus CAKTXU01. Next base: position 107,668 of record CABULH010000005.1, on the reverse strand, counting down.
TTTCTGGCGATAGATCAGCCGCAGCCGAACGGTTCCGGTGGGAGGAAGAAGGCCGGGAACGGGAATTTCCCCGTCGCCGTGGGGCGGGACGGCGGGCAGCTCCAGCCGTCCGGTATCCGTCACCTGTCCGTCTAAAGTAATTTCATATTCCGCGTAGAAAGCGTCCAATGGGGTGAAATCCAGAAAATTGTGCAGCCGGATGGCGGAATGCCGCTCATTCTTCCAGGAAGCCCGCACCGGCCGGATAACGTTTTTATATTCTAGCAGGCTGGTATGGGGAATCCGGTCGGGAGAGACCAGCCCATCCACACAGAAATTGCCGTCGTTGGGGTGGTCGCCGAAATCCCCGCCGTAGCCGTAGCGGGGCCGGCCTTCCTCGTCCTCTCCCAGCTTGACCGCATGGTCGCACCATTCCCAAACAAATCCGCCGCACAATCCGTCATAACGCTGGATCAGCTGCTGATAATCCTCCGCGTCTCCCGAACTGTTGCCCATGGCGTGGATATACTCGCACAGCACCATGGGCTTGTCAGGCTCACCGGCGAAATAATCCTGAATTTCTTCCAGGGAAGGATACATCCGGCTGTAGAAGTCCAGGCAGGAGAGATCGTTCTTCCGGGATTTGTCCCGGTGGAGACAGCCCTCGTAATGAACCGGACGGGTGGGATCATACGCCTTGACCCAGCGGGCGGCGGCTTCGAAGTTTTCGCCGTATCCCGATTCGTTGCCCAGCGACCAGATCACCACGGCGGCACAGTTTTTATCCCTCACCACGCAGCGGCGTATCCGGTCGGCAAAGGCTTCACGGAAAGCGGGATCCGCCGCCAGCTGACAAAAACGCTGCTGGTAGGTCTTGCGGCTGTCCACCACTGAATCCGCGCCGTGACATTCCACGTCTGCCTCGGCGATGAGATAGAAGCCGTATTCCGCACACAGCTGAGGAAACCAGGGGGCATTGGGATAATGGCTGGTGCGGATGGCATTGATATTGTGCTGCTTCATCAGCCGCAGATCGATCATCGCCTGTTCCCGGGAGACGGCGCAGCCAGTGACCGGGTCGCTGTCGTGCCGGTTGACGCCCCGAAACTTGATAGCAGCTCCGTTGAAAAGCAGCACGCCGTCTCGTATCTCGATCTTTCGGATACCCACCGGCTGAAGGATGGCTTCCGTTTCCGTTTCCAGCAGCAGCCGGTACTGAAGAGGCTGTTCCGCATTCCACAGCACCGGATGGCGCAGCGTAATGAGAAATTCCGGCCCTTGGGCCAGGCAGACGGCAGCCTTTCCGCCATCCGGCGCATACAGGGTGCAGCGCACCGCCAAATCGGGATGCGTTTTCTCCAGCCGGACCCGGATCAGAGCAGTTTCCAGGGCTTCGTCCGGTTCGGCGGTGACGGTGAAATCCTGAATCCGCGCTTTGGGGCGGCTGAGAAGCAGCACATCTCGGAAGATGCCGGACATCCGCAGCTTGTCCTGATCCTCCAGATAGCTGCCGTCGCACCATTTCAGCACCAGCACCACCAAGGTATTAACGCCATCCGCCGTGTTGGCGGTGATGTCGAATTCGATGGAGGAATGGGAAACCTGGCTGTAGCCGATAAAGGTCCCGTTAAGCCACACATATAGGCAGGAATCCACCCCTTCAAAATAGAGGAAGCGTTCCAGCCCGTCGGGATGATCCTCATAGCGGCGGAGATAAACGCCGCAGGGATTGTCCCAGGGAGTGAAGGGAGGATCATAGGGGAAGGGGTAGCGGACATTGGTGTAGTGATGGTGGTCGTATCCATGGTTCTGCCAGGCGGAGGGAACGGGAATGCGGTCCATGTCCGTATCGCTTTCCGGCGCAAAGCAGTCGGCCGGGAAATCCGGCGGAAGATCATGGACACTGGCGTAATAGCGAAAAGCCCATTCTCCGTTGAGCTGCCGGCAGCGGGCCGACCGGCTGGGATGCTTCAAGGCCTCGGCCGCCGTGGCGTGAGGCAGGTAATAGGCGCGGTCCTCCATGGCTCCGACCCGGAGGGCGGCGGGATCTTCATGATAATGGGGAAACGGCATGACAGCTCCTCCTTTTTCGGTGAGATATTGAGCATGACAAAGGGATTTTGGCGGGTCAATCGAGGGTATCCTCATCATAGCAGATTGTACCGAAACCATCAATCTATTTCTTGACTATTTGTTGTTGGAGTGATATGATAAGTAATACAAGTTATACTTTTCATACAATGGAGGACTGAAGATGGGGATGAAGATACCGGAAGGCAAATTCCTCAGTACGGTGAAGGTGGGAGAAAAGGGACAGATCGTCATTCCCAAAGCGGCCCGGGATATGTTTGATATCCAGCCGGGGGATACGCTGCTGTTGCTGGCGGACATCAATCAGGGCATCGCTCTGGTGCAGAATGACGGGTATCTGAATTTCGCCCAGGCGATTTTTCAGGCCCAGGAGCAGCCGGCAAAGCCGGAGGAGGCAGAGGCATGACCGCCGTTCAAACGCTGGATCTGCAGAAAAAATTCAAGGACAAAACCGCCGTGGATGGACTGAATCTATCTGTGGAGGAGGGGGAGCTGCTGGCCCTGCTGGGAGTCAACGGCGCGGGCAAAACCACCACCATCCGTATGCTGTGCTGTCTCTCCAAACCCACGGCGGGGGATGCCCTGCTGCTGGGGAAGAGCATCCGGAAGGAGCCGGAGGCCGTCAAGGCTATGCTGAACCTCTCTCCTCAGGAGACGGCGGTGGCGCCCAATCTCAGCGTCCGGGAAAATCTGGAGCTGATAGCCGGCTTGTACGGCTGCGACAGAAAGCTGGCCCGGGAAAGGAGCCGGGAGATCATGGCCGCCCTGTCCATGGAAGAGGCGGAAAACCGCCGGGCCAAGACGTTGTCCGGCGGCTGGCAGCGGCGGCTGAGTATCGCTATGGGCCTGATTACCCGGCCTCGTATCCTCTTCCTGGATGAGCCCACCCTGGGGCTGGATGTGCTGGCCAGACGGGAACTGTGGGAGGTCATCCGTGGTCTGAAGGGCAGAGTTACCGTGGTCTTGACCACCCACTATCTGGAGGAGGCGGAGGCGCTTTCCGACCGGATCGCCGTCATGGCCCAGGGACGGCTGCGGGCAATGGGAACGGCGGAGGAATTGGTCAGAAGCACCGGCGCGGCCAATTTTGAAGACGCCTTTGTGGCATTGGCTCAGGGGAAGGGGGAGAGGGAATGCGGCTGACGGTTTTTGCTTCCCGCAACGGGAAGGAGCTTCTGCGGGATCCTTTGAGCTATTTGTTCTGCCTGGGGCTTCCCCTGATGATGCTCATATTGATGACTATCATCAACGGCAGCATCCCGGAGGAAGCCCATATGGTGATCTTCCGCATCGATTACTTGGCGCCGGCCATCACGGTGTTCAGCTTTGCCTTCGTTATGCTGTCCGCCGCGCTGCAGGTATCCAAAGACCGGTCCACCGCTTTTTTAGCCCGGCTGTATGCTTCGCCCATGAGGGCGGCGGATTATCTTTTGGGATATACTCTGCCGCTGCTGGCGATTGCGCTGGGCCAGTGCGTGGTGACCTATGGAACCGCAGCGGTGATTGCTTTGGTACAGGGGATAGCCCTGCCGCCGTTGGGACTGCTGCTGTCCCTGCTGCCGCTTTTTCCGGCCGCCGTGCTTTATATGGGCTTCGGCCTGCTTTTCGGTACCCTGCTGGGAGAAAAAGCCGCGCCGCCTCTTTCCTCCATGGTGATAACCCTCAGCTGCATCATGGGCGGGATTTTTATGGATATCGATGCCCTGGGCGGCACGCTGAAAACCATCTGTCGGATCTTTCCTTTTTATCACGCCGTACGTTCCTCACGGGCGGCGGTGCTGGGAGAATATGGAGATCTGTGGCCCTCGCTGCTGATTACAGCGCTGTTTGCCGCTGCAGTGTACGGCGCCGCGGTGCTGGTCTTCCGCCGGAAGATGCGCAGCGATCTGCGGTGAAGAGGACAATATAAAATGGAAAGGATGAATACCTATGCCCATCGCCCTGCGGCAGGTTACATTTTCTTATGAGGGCAAGGAGGTTCTGCGGGATTTCACCATGGAGTTTCCGGAAAGCGGCGTGGTCTGCCTGTTCGGCCCTTCCGGCTGCGGTAAAACCACTGTCCTGCGGCTGCTGGCCGGGCTGGAACAGCCTGATGAGGGACGGCTGGAGGGACTGGAGAATCAGCGGGTGTCCATGGTGTTCCAGGAGAACCGGCTGCTGCCCTGGATGAGCCTCCTGGATAATGTGGCGGCGGTGCTGACCGGGCCGGATGCGAAAAAGCAAGCCGCCGGCTGGCTGCGCCTGGTGGGGCTGGAGAATCCGGATCAGCTTCCCGCAGCCCTCAGTGGGGGGATGAAGCGCCGGGTAGCCATCGCCCGGGCTTTGGCGGCGCCGGGCGACCTGCTGCTGTTGGATGAGCCCTTCACCGGCATTGATGAGGAGCGCCGGGCGGAAATCGCGGGTCATATACGAGACCGTTATGCCGGGAAGTTGGTGGTTTTGGTTACTCATGACGAGGCGGAATGCGCCCTGCTCCACGGCACCCTGCGGCGGCTGCCGGATGGAACTCAAGAGAAATCCGGCTTTGCAGCGGAATATCCTTGACTTTTGCCGCCGTCCGTTGTACAATACAGTCATATTTGAAAGACAATGACAGAGACAGTAGGATCCGACTAAAAATCCCAGCGAGCCGGGGAGGGTGTGAGCCCGGCATGAGTCAGTCCTTTCCGAACATCCCTCTGGAGTCGCAGACCGAACGGCTTTTCCAGTAGGTCCTGCCGGTTTTCCGCCGTTATCGGGAACGCATATAGTGGTATGCCGTAATGGGTGGTTTAACGAAGTTGCCTTCGTCCTGTTAGCCGGGACGAAGGCGTTTTTATTTTGCGCTGGGGGTAAGGAATCATGTACAACAAGGTATCCACGGATTTAAACTTTGTGGAGCGGGAACACCGGATCGAAGAGTTCTGGCGGGAGAACCATATTTTTGAGAAAAGCATGGAGAACCGTAAGGACGCGCCTACCTATACCTTTTACGACGGCCCGCCCACGGCCAACGGCAAGCCTCATATCGGCCATGTCCTCACCCGGGTGATCAAGGATATGATCCCCCGTTTCCAGACCATGAAGGGAAAATATGTCCCCCGGAAGGCGGGCTGGGATACCCATGGCCTGCCGGTGGAGCTGGAAGTGGAAAAGCTGCTGGGGCTGGACGGCAAGGAGCAGATCGAGCAGTACGGCCTGGAGCCCTTCATCGAGAAATGCAAGGAAAGCGTCTGGAAATACAAGGGGATGTGGGAATCCTTCTCGGAAACCGTGGGTTTCTGGGCGGATATGGAGTCCCCTTATGTCACCTATCACGACGATTTTATCGAGTCGGAGTGGTGGGCCCTCAAGCAGATCTGGGACCGGGGCCTGCTCTACCGCGGCTTCAAGATCGTGCCCTACTGCCCCCGCTGCGGCACCCCGCTGTCCAGTCATGAAGTGGCCCAGGGCTACAAGGATGTGAAGGAACGCTCCGCCATCGCCAAGTTCAAGGTGAAGGGGGAGGACGCCTATATCCTGGCCTGGACCACCACCCCCTGGACGCTGCCCTCCAACGTGGCGCTCTGCGTTCACCCCGACGAGCGGTATGTCAAGGTGTCCTGCGGTGAAGAGACCTATATTCTGGCCGAAGCGCTGGCCGGTTCCGTGCTCAAAGACGAGTACACGGTGCTGGAAACCTATACCGGCCAGGAATTGGAGGGCCGGGAATACGAGCCGCTGTTTGACTTTGTGAAGCCGGACAAACGCTGCTGGTACGTTACCTGCGATACCTACGTCACCCTGACCGACGGCACCGGCGTGGTGCATATCGCTCCCGCCTTTGGCGAGGACGACGCCAACGTGGGCCGGAGATACGACCTGCCCTTTGTGCAGCTGGTGGACGCCAAGGGGGAGATGACGAAGGAAACCCTTTGGCCAGGTGTGTTCTGCAAGGACGCCGATCCCAAGGTGCTGGAGAATCTCCGCAGCCGCGGCCTGCTGTTCTCCGCTCCGGTGTTTGAGCATAGCTATCCCCACTGCTGGCGGTGCGGCACCCCGCTGATCTATTACGCCCGGGATTCCTGGTTTATCAAGATGACCGCGGTGCGGGAGGATCTGATCCGCAACAACAACACCGTCAACTGGATTCCGGAGAGCATCGGCAAAGGCCGGTTCGGCGACTGGCTGGAGAACGTGCAGGATTGGGGCATCAGCCGCAACCGGTACTGGGGTACTCCCCTTAACGTGTGGGAATGCGGCTGCGGCCATCAGATCTGCGTGGGCAGCCGGGAAGAACTGCAGAAACTCTCGGATAACTGCCCGGACGGAGTGGAACTGCACCGGCCTTATATCGACGCGGTCACCATCCCCTGTCCGAAATGCGGCAAGCCCATGAAGCGGGTGCCGGAGGTGATCGACTGCTGGTTTGATTCCGGCTCCATGCCTTTTGCCCAGCATCATTATCCTTTTGAGAATCAAGACCTGTTCCAGCAGCAGTTCCCCGCCGACTTTATCTCCGAGGCGGTGGATCAGACCCGGGGCTGGTTTTATTCCCTGTTAGCCATTTCCACCCTGCTTTTCAATCAGGCCCCCTACCGGAACGTGCTGGTGCTGGGTCATGTGCAGGATGAAAATGGGCAGAAGATGTCCAAATCCAAGGGCAACGCGGTGGATCCCTTTGAGGCGCTGGATGCCTATGGCGCGGACGCCATCCGCTGGTATTTCTACAGCAATTCCGCCCCCTGGCTGCCCAATCGTTTCCACGGCAAGGCGGTGCAGGAGGGGCAGCGCAAGTTTATGTCCACCCTGTGGAACACTTACGCTTTCTTTGTACTCTATGCCAATATCGACAATTTCGACGCCTCCCGTTATACCCTGGACCGGGAGACGCTGACGGTGATGGATCGCTGGCTGCTGTCCCGTCTCAACACCCTGATCACCGCGGTGGACGGACATCTGGAGAATTACCGGATTCCAGAAGCTGCCCGGGCGCTGCAGGATTTTGTGGAGGAGATGAGCAACTGGTATGTCCGCCGGAGCCGGGAACGGTTCTGGGCCAAAGGGATGGAGCCGGACAAGATAAGCGCTTATATGACCCTGTATACCGCTTTGGTGACCGTAGCCAAGGTGGCCGCCCCCATGATCCCCTTCATGTGCGAGGATATCTACCGCAATCTGGTGTGCAGCGTGGATTCCGCTGCGCCGGAAAGCGTGCATCTGTGCGATTATCCCGTCAGCGATTCCGCTTTTGTGGATGAGGAGCTGGAGCGGGAGATGGAATCGGTGCTGGAGATTGTCACTCTGGGCCGGGCCGCTCGCAATACCGCCAACCGCAAAAACCGGCAGCCGCTGGCCGCCGTGTATGTCCGGGCGGAGCGGGAAATTCCGGAATCCTTCCGGGATATCGTCCGGGAAGAACTGAACGTCAAGGAATTTCGATATGTGGATGACGCCTCTCGGTTTGTTTCCTACACCTTCAAGCCCCAGCTGAAGATTCTGGGCCAGAAATACGGCAAAAAGATCGGGGACATCCGCGCCGCGCTGGCTGCGCTGGACGGCAGCCAGGCAAAGAAGGAACTGGATGAAACCGGCATCCTCACTATCCAGGCGGGGGAGGAGACCATCCGCCTGACCGAGGAGGAGCTGTTGATCGAAACCGCCCAAACCGAAGGCTATGTCACGGCGGAGGATTGGGGCACGGCGGTGGTGCTGGACACCACCCTCACCGACGAGTTGATCGAGGAAGGCTTTGTCCGGGAGATCACCAGCAAAATCCAGTCCATGCGCAAGGACGCCGGCTTCGATGTGGTGGACCACATCGTGGTGTATCAGCAGGGCAGTGACAAGGTGGCGGATATCCTGAAGAAGCACGGGGCGGAGATCGCCGGAGACGTACTGGCGGACGATATCCGCTTGGGCGAACTGGACGGCTTCACCGCTGCCTGGAACCTTAACGGCGAGGCTGTGGAGCTGGGCGTGAAAAAAGTTTAAGAATAGCAGCAGCACCCCCGCGGATGGATTGGTCCGCAGGGGTGCTGTTTTCTGTCATGCTCATGCCGGATGGGCTCTGTCCACGCTTTCCCCCAGCACAAACATTTCGTCGCTGTCACGGAAATGAATCGTATCCAGCAAGGCCATATATTCGTCGTAGCGTCCATGAATAGCGGAAACGGTGTAAATCATCGAAATATCCCCTTACAGCGGCAGATCCCGCCTGCGAAACAGAAGGATACCTCCGGCGAACAACAGCAGGGCAGCGCCGCCCAATATTGCCGGTCCCCAGAAAGCGGCGGCCTCTCCGGATGCCAGGGCGGCGGAATCAAAGAGGGTGAAGGGGGTGAGATAACGGAAAAATTTCAGATCGCCTCCCATGTTCGCCAGCATTTGGAAGATATAGAAGAGGATGGGCAGCCCCGCTCCGAGGGACAGGGAGATCCGGGTTTCATCGGCGATGCAGGAGGCGAAAAAGGCAACGCCCGCCAGGGCGGTGTGTAGCAGCAGAGCGCCGGCGTTGAGCAGGAGAAACCGACCCACGTCCAGCTCACCGGGGAAAAAGAGGTAGGCGCAAAGGATTCCTAAAGCGGTGCAGTAGCCGATCAGGAGCGCCAGACCGGACAGCAGCACGCCCAGCTGGGTGAAGGCCACCCGTGTCCGGGAGATGGGGGAAGCCAGCAGATAGGCCATGGAACCCTTATCCACATGGCGGGCAATCAGCCGGTTGGCGACGATGACGCTGTACAGCATGGGGAAGAGCAGCATCAAAAAGCCATAGAGATAATTGTTCAGGAAACTGATGAGGGTGGAGCCGGGAGAGGACATCCCCACCGCGGCCATGATTTCCGGCATGGTCTGGACCATCTGGTCCAAAATGCTGCCGATTTTTGGATCGAACATGGTGGTGATAAGGGAGATATACATGGTGAGAACCGCCGCGAACAGCAGCAGAATCTTACTGTTAGAGCGGCAGCCCTGCTTAAACAGCGGCAAATTCATCCCTCATCCCTCCTGTCCGTGGATTCCCCGTAATAATGCATGAAGATTTCCTCCAGACTCTGATTCACTGCGTCCAATCCCACCACATCGTGCCGGGCCATGGCTTGGATCAGTCCCTGGAGATCCTCCTTTACCGCCACGGTGACCGCCGCGCCGTTGCGGCTTTCCACTTCCACCGGTTCCGCTGCAAAGGCGGCGGCTTCCGCCTCGTCTCGCAGAGTTACGGCATATCGCCGGCGCTTGGCAGCCCGCAGATGCTCCACGCTGTCCACCGCCGCCAATTTTCCCTGGCGAAGAATCCCCACCCGGGCGCAGGTGCGCTCCACCTCTTCAAACATGTGGGAGGACATCAGGATGGTTTTGCCCCGGCTACGCTCCTCCAGAATCAGCTCCACAAACCGGTTCTGCATCAGCGGATCCAGTCCGCTGGTAGGTTCGTCCAGAATCAGCACGGCGGGATCGTGCATAAAGGCGCAGACGATGCCCACCTTCTGCTTCATGCCCTTGGACATCTTTTTCAGCTTGCCCTTGGGATTCAGTTCAAACCGCTCCATCAGCGCCTTGGCCCGGCTTAGATCTTTCAGACCGCGATAATCCGCCAGAAAGCGAATGAACTGCTGGCCGGTCATCTCGTCTATAAAGGCGATTTCCCCGGGAATATAGCCCAGTTCCCGCTGTATCGCCGCCGCGTCCCGCCGGCAGTCCAGGCCGCGGATGGCGCAGCGGCCGCTTTGCGGGGCGATAAAGCCCATCAGCTGACGGATGGTGGTGGTTTTCCCCGCGCCGTTGGGGCCCAAAAAGCCGAAGGTTTCCCCTTCCGCAACGGAAAAGGTCAGGTCGAAAACCCCTTTGCCGCCGCCGTAATCCTTGGTGAGATGCTCGATTTCAATGACGCTCATATGTTGTCCTTTCCGGGGCGAGGCCCTATCCGGCGTTGACCGCCGCTGCCGGATCTCACTCCTGATTATAGCAGATTCAAAAGGGAGGGCAAGCACCCGGAAAAAAATATTTCTTTTTTCGTGGACAGAAGGCAGGCCTGCGGCGTCTTTCTGGATAACCGCAGATGGGCCGCCGGTCTTTTCGGCTGATAAAGGCGGCATTTTTTGCCGGAACAGTTGCGTAATCCACTCTTCGAGGCGTATAATAAAAAACGAATATGCTGGAAAGGGCTGGAATGAATTGAAGGTATTGATGATTCCCTCCTGGTACCCCACGGCGGAAGTGCCGTTGCTGGGTACTTTTTATAAAGAACAGGCCGAGGCGCTGGCGGCCCGTGGGGCGGATGTCGCCGTGGCCTATGTCAATGTCACCGGCGATCTGCATCCCGGCGTCCACGGCATCCGCTGCGAAAAGATCAACGGCGTTCCCACCTACCGCTACACCCATCCCAACTGGACCCCCCGTCTGGAGAGCGGCCGGTGCTGGCAGCGCACCCGTATGCTGCGCAGGCTGTATAAACGCATCGAAAGGGAATGGGGAAGGCCGGATGTGGTGAACCTTCGCTCCTCTCTGCAGGGCTATGAGGTCATGGAGCTCTGCCGCCGGGAAAATCTGCCCCTCTTTTTTATGGAGCATTCTTCCTATGTCATCACCGAGCCGGAGGATGGCCTGATCCGCAAGCGGCTGCGGGAGGTGATGGCGGCTGCGGCGGTGAACGCCTGTGTCAGCTCCGCCGTCCGTCGGGTGATGGAGCCTTACGGTGAAACCCGGGTGATCCCCGATATTGTGGATGGAGAGCGCTTTCATCCCCTGGAGCTTCCGCGGGATTACGACGGGTTCCTTTTCCGGGCCATGGGACAGCTGCGCCCCATCAAGGGTTATGATGTGCTCATCGACGCTTTTATCCGGCTGAAGGGCCGCACCGACCGCCCGGTACGGCTGGAAATCGCCGGTGCGGGCGGGCTGCGGGAAGGACTGCAGCGTCGGATCGACGAGGGCGGCGTTGGGGAATGCTGCCGCTTGGTGGGAACCATTCCCCGAGACAAGGCTGTGGAGTATATGAACGGCTGCGACTGCTTTGTCTGTTCTTCCCGGACGGAAACGCTTTCCTGCGTCCTCAACGAAAGCGCCGCCTGCGGCAAGCCCTTAATCAGCACCCGCTGCGGCGGTCCGGAGGATATTATCACCAAAGCCAACGGCCTGTTGGTACCGCCGGATGATCCGGACGCTTTGGCGGAGGCGATGCTGGAAATGATGGATAAGGCCGCCGCTTACGACGGCGGAAAAATCCGGGAGGAAACGCTGCGGAAATTCGGCGCGGACGCAGTGTGCGGAAAGTTGATGCAGGCCTGTGAGGACGCTGTCCGCATAGGCCGGGGGAGGAAAGCATGATGCGGCTGCCGGAAACCAGAACCTTGACCCCTCATGAACAGGAGGGGGTGGTGTACTATACCTTTCCTGCCTTTGATGCGCTGCCTTTTGTGCGGCATGGCTTTTCCACCCGGCTGGGCGGGGTGAGTGAAGGGATTTTCGCCTCCATGAACCTCAGCTTTACCCGGGGAGACGATCCCGCCGCTGTGCGGGAGAACTTCCGCCGTTTCTGCGCAGCTGCCGGGATGGATGACCGGCAGGTGGTGATTTCCGCCCAGGAGCATCATGTGCAGATCCGCAACGTCACCGCTGATGACCGGGGAAGGGGCGTGGACCGGGAGCGGGGCTATACCGATATCGACGGCCTGCTTACCGACGAACCGGGGGTGGTGCTCTGCACCCAGTACGCCGACTGTGTACCGCTGCTTTTTGTCGATCCGGTTAAACGGGTGGTGGGGACCTCCCATTCCGGCTGGAAAGGCACCGTGGCCCGCATCGGCGCGGTGACGGTAGAGCGGATGGCAGCGGATTATGGCTGCCGCCGGGAGGATATTCTGGCCGGTGTGGCGCCTTCCATTGGTCCCTGTTGTTTTGAGGTGGATGAACCGGTTTATCTGGCCTTTCAGCAGGCGGGTCTGCTGGATACGGGCTGCTTCGAGGCGAAGGCGGGCGGGAAATACCACCTGAATCTCTGGGAGATCAATCGGCGGATTTTGCTGGAAGCGGGTCTTTCGGCGGAACACGTTACCGTCACCGATCTCTGCACCCGCTGCCGACCGGATTTGTTCTGGTCTCACCGGGCGGCGGGCGCTCAGCGGGGAAGTTTGGCGGCCTTTATCGCTTTGGCCGATTAAGTCGATTTTACACAGCAAAGGAGAGAGGGATATGCCTTATTCGCTGACGGATATGGTGCTGTATTTCTTTATGTACAGCTTCTGCGGCTGGCTGATGGAAACCGTTTTGTGCTCCTTCCAGGAAAAACGGTTTGTCAACCGGGGGTTCCTCAACGGGCCCTTTTGTCCGATTTACGGCTGCGGCATCGTTCTCATTCTGATTTTTCTGCTGCCGGTGCGGGACGGCATCGGCAAGCTGTGGGTAGCGGCGCCGGTGATTTTTGCTGTGGGGGCGTTTCTGGCCTCGGTGGTGGAATACTTCACCTCCTGGCTGATGGAGAAGCTGTTTCACGCCCGCTGGTGGGATTATTCCGGTTACCGATTCAATCTCAACGGCCGGATCTGTTTGTGGATATCCCTGGCTTGGGGCGGCTTGGCGACGGCTTTTGTTTATCTGATCCAGCCTTGGTTTGAAACTTTTGTGGAGCTGCTGTATGGCTGGAACGCCCGACTGCCCGTTATTCTGGCGGCGGGGATGTGCGCCCTGCTGGCGGCGGACTGCGTTGTTTCCTTCCGCATTGCCCGGGCCATCGGCAACAAGCTGGAACAGCTGGATAAGCTGGGGGCGCTGATTCGGGAGCATCTGGACCGGCTGCCGTCGGCGCAGGATGTGGTGCTGAAGCTGGAAAGCACCTTTGACCGGCTGGAGGAGAAACGCCGGGAGAATCGGATCGAAACGGCGGTGGAGGAAACCCTCTCCGACAAGGCCGTCGCCGCTCTGCGGGCCAAGGTGGCGGAACTGCGGGAGATGCGGGACCGTTTGATGCTGGAAACCAAGGGCCTGCAGAAACGGATGCTGAGGGCCTTCCCCAGTATGCGGCAATCCACGGATGCGGAAACCGCCAATGCCTGGCGGGATGTGCTACATATCCGCAGTAAAAGGGAAGAAGCGGCTGAAAAGAAGGAGCATACGGAACGAGATTGATGGGAGGACAAGATGGAAATTGAACGGAAGTTTTTGATAGAAGGGTTCCCGGAGGGACTGGAGGAAATCAGTCGGGCCAGAGTGCGGCAGGGTTATCTCTGCGTCAAGCCCACGGTGCGCATCCGCAGTTCGGAAAAGGCGGGGAAAACTGATTACCGGCTTTGCTTCAAGGGAGAGGGCACCATTGCCCGGCAGGAGGTGGAGCTTCCCCTGGAGCCGGAGGTGTTCGCTCAGCTGGAGGATCTGCTGGAGATGCCCATGGTGACGAAGGATTACCGGGTTTATGCGCTTCCGGGCGGACTCAAGCTGGAGTGCAGTCTGGTGGACGAAGGAACGCCTACCGCCTTTTATTACGCTGAAGTGGAATTTGAATCTCTGGAAGCGGCTTATGCCTTTCAGCCGCCCGCCTTTCTCGGCCGGGACGTGACAGAGGAGCAGGGATATTCCATGGGGGAATACTGGGAGAAGAAAAAGGAATCGCGGGCATAAATGGAATTTCTGCAGCCGCCGCCTTGCAATTCCCTGTCGGTTTTGATAATATAAAAGGACAGAATTGACAAAATAAGGATGTCTGAAATATATGGCGAAAAAATATTTGGCGCTGGCAACAGCGGCGGTTTTGACCATGACGATGTTTCTTGGCGCCTGTGAATCCACCGGCGGCAAAAATTCCCGCAACGACGTGCAGCTGTCGGAGGTTATGGCGAAGAACAACGGCGTGTTGGCGGATAACGATGAAGAATATCCGGATTGGATCGAGCTGCACAATCCCACCGATCAGTCCATTTCTCTGAAGGATTATGGCCTGACAGACGACCCCAAGAAAAAGGGAAAATATATTTTTCCGGATATCACCCTCCAGCCGGGAGAATATTTTGTGGTGTACGCCTCAGGCAAAAACACCACGGATATTGAGAATCGCATCGTACATTTGCCCTACAGCATCAATTCGGATCGGGAAGATATCATGCTGTATGATCCTCACGGCCGGGAGTTGGGGCACATTGCCCTGGAGAATCTGCAGGAGAATATGACCTGCGGGTTGGATGATAAGGGCAATACCGTGTACTTTGCCCGTCCCACCCCGGGCGCGGCCAATGCCGAGACCATTCCCCATGAGAAGCCAGGCACCGGCGTGCCGGCCTCCGACGCCACTATCCGAATCAATGAGTATTCCACCGACAGTACCGTTACCCTGGCCGATGAGGATGGGGATTTTGTCAGCTGGGTGGAACTGCACAACTACGGCGAGGCGCCGCTGAATCTTTCGGCCTTCACCCTTTCGGATGACCCGGCCAAGCCGGATAAGTGGACTTTCCCGGCGGTAACGGTGCCCGCCGGCGGTTACCAAATCGTCTATTTGTCGGATAAGAGCAAAGCCTATGCCGATGGGGGTCCCCTTCACGCCTCCTTTGTGCTGTCGGGGAAGGAATCGGTGATCTCCCTGTATGCGGGGGACGGCAAGCTGGCGGACGAGCTTCCGGTATACGAGCTGACCGCCAACCTGACCTACGGCCGCACGGCCAATGATCCCGAAAAGACTCAGTTTTTCGCCAAGGCCACTCCGGGCGCGGCCAATACCCTGCCTGGGTTTGATTCCATCGACAGCGCCAAATATCCCAAAAACAAGGATGCGGTGATATCGGAGGCGGCGTCGGTGAACCGCACCGGACCCACGGCTTCTGATAAACAGCGGTATGATTACCTGGAACTGCATAATCCAACGGATAAGCCTGTCAGCCTCAACGGCTACAGGCTTTCTGACAAAAAGGACCCTTCCCGGTGGCAGACGCTGCCGGAAATCACCCTCCAGCCGGGAGAGTATAAGGTGATCTACTGTGCCGATGAGGCCAAGGTCAACCAGAAAACCGGTGAGGTTTTTCTAAAGCTGGGCCTTAACCGATATGGGGAAAAGCTCTATCTCATCGATCCTAACGGAGTGGTGGTGGACGATTTTCAGCTGGGACGGCTGGACGACGGCTATGCCTGCGGCTTAGTATCGGATACCGATCCCAAGGTTTACTATTTTACCTCCATGACTCCCGGTGCGGTGAATCCCTCTCAGGGGTTGGGCGGGCCTGCGCCCACGCCGGTATTTTCCCGCTCCACCGGCTATGCCAATAACGGAGACACAGTGGAAATCCAGGCTCCCGGCTGCACCATCCGCTATACCACCGATGGCAGTGAGCCAACCGCTTCCTCGCCGGTTTATTCCGGTGCGGTTGCCGTGGGGGGGACGGTCACCATTCGGGCCAGAGCTTTCATGGACGGCCGGCTGCCGTCCGACGATGCCTCTGTCAGCCTGATTGTAGGCCGGGTTCATGATATGCCGGTGATCTTTCTCTCCACGGATGACGCCAATCTTTACGATTACAATACCGGAATATTCGCCGACGGACCGGGAAAAAGCGCCACTTTTCCTTTTAAGGGGGCAAATTTTTGGAAAGACTGGGAGCGGCCTATTCATTTCGAATACATGGATGAAAAGGGCAACGCTCAGGTGCAGTTCAACGCAGGCATTAAAGTGTTTGGCCAGTACAGCCGTGCGCTGGATCAGAAAAGCTTTTCCATTAACCTTCGGGATAAATACGGGCCCACAGAGGTCTGCTATCCTTTCTTTAAAAACAACGACATCAATGTGTTTTCCGCCTTTGTGCTGCGCAGCTCGGGGCAGGATAACACCAGCGCCCATATCCGCGACGCCTTCTGCGCCATGGCGGTAAAGGGGCAGATGGATCTGGATATCATGGATTACCGGCCGGTGGTGGTATATATCAACGGCAAATATAACGGCATCTATGATCTGCGGGAAAAAATCGACGAGGATTATACCGCCAATCATCACGGAACCGATTCGGATAATCTGGATATGATCAAGGGGACTTATACCGTGATGAGCGGCAACACCGTCGAATACAAGGAACTGCTGAATTATGTGAAAACCCATGATCTCACGGTGCAGGAGAACTACGAGTACATCTGCTCAGTAGTGGATGTGCAGGAGATGATGAACTGGTGGATTGTGGAATCCTTCTTCAATAACACGGATACAGGCAACATCAAGTTTTATAAAGAACGGGGGGAAGGGCACAAATGGCGCTGGGTGCTGTTTGATCTGGATTGGGCCATGTCTCCCAGTACCTACCAATGGAACATGGTGGAGGAGATCGTCAATCCCAGCGGCCACGGCGTGGGACGTAATTTTGACACCAGCCTGATGGTGGGGCTGATGAAAAACAAGACCTTCCGGGAAACCTTTATCTCCACCTATGGCAAATACCTGAAGACCACCTTTGCCACAGACAGACTGCTGACGCTGTACGATCAGATGGTGGCGGAAATAGATACAGAGATGCCCTATCACATGGAACGCTGGGCCAAATCGGGTTCCACCACCGCACCCCGGGGCTATGATTCCTGGAAAAGAAGCTGCGCAACCCTGCGCAATATAGTATCCAAGAAAAACGATCTGACCCGGCAGGCGGTGATCGATACTTTTACTAAGTCAAAGTATACCAGGGCCTACCACATGAGCGAAAGTGCGGTTATCGCACTGCTGGACGGGGAATAGATGAAGGGCTGAAATCATCGGGACAGCAGAGGCTTTTGTGAGGAGGAAAAGATGAATAATTTGATGGAGCTTCCGGCGGGATATGTGGAAATCGAGAAAATTGATTTGCAGAAAGATAAAAAAACGGCGCTGCTTGTCAACGTATTTGCACTTTTCATCGCTGTGCCGATGCTGATCGCTGGCGCGGTCTTTGTTCCGCTCACTGCGCTTTTTGATTTCAGCGCCGATCCCTGGACATATGTTAGCAAATGGATCTTTCTGCTTGTTGGAATTATTCTGTATATGGTTTTGCATGAACTGGTGCATGGCGTATGCATGAAGCATTTCAGCGGAGCAAAGGTTCGTTATGGCTTTACCGGGCTGTATGCTTACGCGGGAAGTGAGGCGTATTTCAACAAAAAGTCCTACATCATCATTGCCTTAGCGCCTGTGGTGGTGTGGGGGTTCGTTCTTCTGCTCCTCAATTTTTTAGTCGGCACTTCCTGGTTCTGGTGTGTATATTTCATTCAGATCTGCAACATTTCCGGCGCGGCGGGTGATGTGTATGTGACATATAAATTTTCAAAAATGCCGGAGGATATACTCATTCAAGATATTGGCGTATCCATGACGGTGTATTCCACACCAGCCATAGAGTGAAAAGCATATAAGAAAAGCATATAAAGAGTCCTGCAAAAAAGGCGGTACAGCTTGTAAGCTGTACCGCCTTTTTTATACGTCGTCAAGGCAGATCGATTTCGATGCGCTTTCCGTTCCGTTTCCAGCCGGCGTCACCGGTCATCAAAGCAATGAGAGTGGAATACACCAGCGTGGGATCCTCCAGAAACCGCTCCTTGATAAGACCGGCCTGGAGATCGTCCGCCACCCGGAGGGTGAAGGTCAGCAGGGGCTGACCCGCATCCAGAATTTCGCAACTCACCAGCCGGCCGTGTTCCAGCTTTTCCACCGTCACTCGGTTTTCCTTTTCCCGGCGCATCCTGGTCAGCAGCTTCAGCGCCGCTTTTACCGACCGTTCCCGCAGGGTGAAGGGGATCATGCCCGAAAGGGTGGAGGCCGCCTGCCGCCCCTCCGCTGTCAGATGAAGCAGACCAGTTTCGTCTTCCGTGAGATTCTGCCGCCGGATCAGATCGTCGATAGCGGCTCCCGCTTCAAAGAAATTTGCCATGCCGTCGGCGGTGAGAATCTCCAGAACCGACTGGCGGGTCAGGGGTTCGTTCACCCCTGCCAGCATATAACAGATGAGAATTTTGATTTCCTGACTGGAATACAATCCGCCCGGTTCCACACCGGCGGAGAAAGCATCGTGATTCATCAATTTGCTTATGTCCTTTCCGGGTTTGGCAGTCTGTCCATGAACATTGGTCCGCAAAGGGAACTCAATATTACCATAGCATATCCGGCGCAAAAAAGAAAGAGGTAAGATAAACAAGAAAAGCGGAGATTTGCCTGGGATTTTCTTGATGATAAATGTCGCCTTTTGTCTTGACAGCGGACAGCCCCCAATGGTAAATTTTTAATAATGCATGCGGGGCGGGGTGTTTCGCGTGTTTCCGGTATGCCGGAAAAAGACGAGGAGGATGAGAATGTCAGTATTTTCCAAGATCAACCAGGCCATTTTCCCCGGCGCCAAAGAGTATCCCAAGGTGGGCGCGGGCAAAATGATGCTCCTGGGACTGCAGCACGCCTTTGCCATGTCCTGCGCCACTATCCTGGTGCCGATTTTGACCGGTCTGGATGTGGGCGTCGCATTGTTCGCCGCAGGGTTGGGAACCATCATATTCCACCTGTGCACCCGGGGACGGATGCCCACCTTCCTGGGCAGCTCCTTTGCTTTTATCGCCGCTTTGCAGGCAGTAATCGGTGGGGATAAAGCAAATATTCCCAAGGCCCTGGGCGGCATCATTGTAGCTGGCGCTTTCTATGTGGTGCTGGCGTTGCTGATCAAGCTGTTCGGCAATCGGTTTATGGATAAGCTGTTTCCGCCGGTGGTGCGGGGCGTGGGCATCGCTATCATCGGATTGAATCTTGCCAGCGCCGCCATCAACAACATCCAGGCCAATGGTGTTACCACCTTTACCCCCGCCTATTACTGGAGTTGGGGCATTGCACTGTTTGTCTGCCTGACGGCGATCATCCTCTCCAGCTACGGCAAGGGGATGGTGAAGATGTCCTCCATCGTCATCGCTCTGGCGGCTGGTTACGTCGTTACCCTGATTCTGGTGAAAACCGGCTTGGCGCCGGACAGTCTGATGAATCTGGGCGCTATTTCTCAGCATAATTGGGTGGAGATTCCCAACTTTGTCCTGCCGGTATTTGATCTTAAAGCTATCGGTATGATTGCACCTATTGCCATCGTCACTTGTGTGGAGCATGTGGGCGACGTGTACGCCAACGGCTCGGTGGTGGGCAAGGACTTCACCAAGAATCCCGGCCTGCACCGCACCATGCTGGGCGATGGTCTTGCCACCATGGCTGCCGGCTTTATCGGCGGTCCGGCCAACACCACCTATTCCGAGAACACGGCGGTGCTGGCGGCTACAGGCAATTATAATCCCGCCTCCCTGCGTCTGGCGGCGGTGATTGCCATGGCAGTTGCTTTTCTGGGCAAGGTGATCGGCGTGGTGGAGACGGTGCCCAATTGTGTTCTGGGCGGTGCCTGTATTGTGCTTTATGGCATGATCTCCTCTGTGGGCCTGCGGACTCTGGTGGAAAACAAGGTGGATTTCACCAAAAACCGCAACCTCTGCATCGCCGCGGTGATGCTGGTTCTGGCTATCGGCGGCGCGGTGATCGGTGGCCCGGCTTTTCAGCTCAGCGGTATTGGGCTGGGTATCCTGGCCGGTATCCTGCTTAACCTGATTCTGCCTGCCCCCAAGACGCAGGACGCGGGCCTGGTGGCCCACGGCGTCAACGACGACGGGGTGATCGAGAATCCGGACGAAGAGCATCTGCTGGAAGAGGAAAAATAAACCGCTCAATAGAAAAAGGAACCCGGCGCCGCTATCATGGCGCCGGGTTTCTTTAAGACTGTCAATAAAGTATTTCGGAGGGAAGGGGAGTGTGAGGGGGAACCGTAAGGGTTCCCCCTTGCGCAACAATCACCCGCCCGCAGGCGTCAAAAGCGGAGAAAAGCGAATGATTTTCTCCGCTTTTGCTTAGCTTGGCGTAAATGGCCGGCGTAGACCGGACTTTTTCGACAAGCTGAAAGGAACCCGGCGCCGCTATCATGGCGCCGGGTTCCTTTTTCTATCATGTTTATTCCTTATAGCCCAGGGTTCCGGCGGCGGCAGCCTTGAGATAGGCGTTGATAAAGCCGTCGATTTCCCCATCCATCACCGCGTTGATATTGCCCATTTCATAACCGGTGCGATGGTCCTTCGCCATGGTGTAGGGCATGAACACATAAGAGCGGATCTGGCTACCCCAGGCGATTTGCGCCTGGCTGCCCTTGATGTCTTCGATGCGTTCCAGGTGTTCCCGTTCCTTGATTTCCACCAGCTTGGATTTCAGCATGCTCATGGCGGTGTCCCGGTTCTGGAACTGACTGCGTTCCGTCTGGCAGGAAACCACAATGCCGGTGGGGATATGGGTCAGACGGACGGCGGAGGAGGTCTTGTTGATGTGCTGGCCGCCGGCGCCGCTGGAGCGGAACACGTCCATTTTGATATCCTCGGGGCGGATGTCAATTTGAATGGAGTTATCGATTTCCGGCAGCACTTCCAGAGCGGCGAAGGAGGTGTGCCGCCTACCGGAGGAATCGAAGGGGGAGATGCGCACCAGTCGATGAACGCCGGCTTCTCCTTTCAGATATCCGTATACATTTTCGCCGTTGATTTGGATGCTGGCGCTTTTCAGACCGGCCTCGTCGCCGTCCAGATAATCCAGCAGCTTGTAGGCGTAGTGATGCCGCTCCGCCCAGTGAGTATACATCCGATAGAGCATTTCCGCCCAGTCCTGGGCTTCGGTGCCACCGGCTCCCGCGTGAAAGGTGAGGATGGCGTTGTGGGAATCGTATTCCCCCGTCAGCAGGGTGGCAAGACGCTGTTCTTCCATAGAAGACTCGATCTTGTCCACGCCTTGGATGCATTCCTCCAGCAGAGATTCGTCCGCCGCCTCGTCCGCCAGCTCGATGAGGGTGAGGGTATCGTGATAATCGCTTACCAGCCGTTCGTATTTATCAATGGAATCCTTGAGAACGGCGGCCCGCTGGGTAGTGGCCTGGGCGGTCTCCATGTTGTCCCAGAAGCCGTCCGCGGCGGTGCGCTGTTCCAGCTCGGCGGCTTCCCGGCGAAGCTGATCCAGGCCGATGGCGTTGGCCAAGTCCTCAATATCCGGCCAAAGGTTTTCCAGCCGCAGCCGGAGCTCTTCATATTGCAGCATACGATTTGATCATTCCTTAAATTCAGTATGGGGAATTGCTCATATGTTTCCCATTATAGTGGATTCCTAAGCGGTTGTAAAGGGAAAAATACCCGGAATTCGGCAAAAAAGAGGATTTGGGCTTGACTTGGATAAAGCCGGCTGTTATAATATTACAGCGCCTGCGAGAAGGCAGGCCGCTATCCATCCTTGCTCCGTTCTCAGAAACGGGGCCATCAGACCGTGAGGAGGTGCAAACAATGCCCACAGTGAAAGGTTCTTACGAAGCGGTTTTCATTTTTTCGATGACACTGGGCGAGGAAGGCATTGCGGCGATCAAGGAGAAGTTCCAGACCCTGATCGAGCAGAATGCTGAAATCGGCGAAGTGGACGAATGGGGAAAACGCAGACTGGCCTACCTGATCGACGATGAGGCGGACGGCTTCTATGTGCTGTACAACTTCGTCAGCGGACCGGAATTCCCGGCTGAGCTGGACCGTGTCGCCAAGATTACCGACGGCGTTCTTCGTTCGATGATCATCCGGAAAGAAAGCTGAGGTGTGCGAAGATGAATGTGATTTGTCTGCTGGGACGGCTGACCGCCGATCCGGAACTTCGCCACACCGCGTCCCAAGTGCCGATCACCAGCTTTACGGTGGCCGTGGACCGCGCTTTCCAGCCCAAAGGGGCGGAACAGCGTCAGGCGGATTTTATTCCCGTGGTGGCCTGGAGGCAGACCGCGGAGTTTGTCTGCCGGTATTTCCACAAGGGACAGCGCATCGCCCTGCAGGGCAGCCTGCAGAGCCGTCAGTACACGGATAAGGAAGGCAACAAACGCACCGCTTATGAAGTGGTGGCGGACAATGTGTTCTTCGCCGAGTCCAAAAACGCATCGGGGCCGTCCACCGGCACCCGCTATGAATCCCAGATTCCGCAGTACAACGAGGCTCCGCCCGCTTTCTCCACCGCCGGTGCCGGCGATTTTGAGGAGATCGTGGGGGACGACGAACTGCCCTTCTGATCTGCGGAATGTCAACATTGAGAAAAGGAGGCCTTTGTCATGGCTGATAGACCGGAACGCCCCGCCCGCGGCGGACGTAAAGGACGCCGCAAGGTTTGCAGCTTCTGTGTCGACAAGATCGACACCATCGATTACAAGGATGTGGCCCGTCTGCGCCGCTTTGTTTCTGAGCGTGCGAAGATTCTGCCCCGCCGTGTGACCGGTACCTGCGCACGGCATCAGCGGGAACTGACCGTCGCCATCAAGCGCGCCCGTCAGATTGCTTTGATGCCCTTTGTGAGCGAATAAACTTCATACAGATGAAACCCCGGCTTCCTTATGGAAGCCGGGGTTTTCAGCCTGTCAAAGAAGTATCGGAGGGAAGGGAAGGTGTGGAGGGGGAACCGTCAGGGTTCCCCACTCCGCGTCGAGCGAAGCGGATCACCCGCCCGCAGGCGGCCAAAAGTGGAGGAAATCGTGCCGATTTCCTCCACTTTTGCTCAGCTTGGCGAAAAAGTCCGGCTTACGCCGGCCATTTACGCCAAGCTGCCCCCGGTTTCCTTATGGAAACCGGGGTTTTTTGCATAGATCGGGGCTTCGGCGGCGTTATAGAGCAATACTAAAATGTGATGAAACACGTTCATTCTTTTCGGCCTGAATGGCGCCAGAGTGCGTTATCCTTCTTACTGGGTGTCAGCCCAGCGACGGCGTCTGCCTTTTCTGGCAAAATTCATCCTCGGAAATCGCTTAGAGCTTCCATCAGATTTTGAGTTAAAAAGAAACAAATATCCAGGTGAAAGCGAGAAATTTCTATGGATGTTATAACGATAATATAACTATAATATAGCTGATATACGGTAAAATTCATTGAAATAGCGCAATTTGGATGTGGGAGGAATTCAGAATGAAAAAAGCCGGAGCAATCTTCCTGTCTCTTCTGCTGCCATTTTCCTGGTTAAGCGCGTTTCCCTCAGCCGCAGCGGAGCCGGTGATCCGCCAACCCATTGTACGGTATGATTTTTCGGATCCGGATCATCTGGGCAAAGACCGTATGGGCCGTTTCGATCTGGTCGATGTGGGCAATGTCGCTCAGGGAAGTAAAAGCAATGCAGTGAAATCGGCGGTTTTCAATGGAACCAGCGCTCTGTGCGCCGTTCCTGTGGCTGGTCGGGATCCCACCGACGGACTGGAGACCCTTACCATCACCCTTTGGGGCAAGCGTTCCGCGGTGCAGTCCCCGCACACCTTTATGCTGGGTACCGGCGTGGCTTATTCCGCCACTGGACTGGGCATGGGTTTCTATGATGGTAACGACGCCTTCATCGTTCCATTGGGAGGTGTCCAGGACGGCGCTTACGCCGCCAATTATCGCTTCCCTAATGAAACCCAAAAATACGCTTCCTCTTTCGGCTGGAACTTTTATTGTTTAAGCCTAACGCAAAAGGGCGGCTCCTTCTTTATTAACGGCGAAGAATTTCCCCTGCAGAATGTGGGGGACAAGGGTCTGCTGCTGGAGAATCTTGGGCAAACGCTGACTCTGGGCGGCATCTATAACAATGACCGCACCGTTTTTTACAATGGATTCCAAGGTGAACTGGCCGATGTGCGGATATATGACACAGCATTATCGGCGCAGGAAATAGCGACGCTTTACGCCGACGGGGCGGGGGCGGCTGAGGTGATGGTACCGGAGGGACAGGTTTATGTCACCGGTGCTTCGGATATCGACGATCCGGACCTCACCGTCTCCAAGACGGATACGCCGACGCAGATTCTCGCCGTGCTGGATGCTTATCCCATTGCCTACCAAACCTCCGACGGGAAGAACCATACCGACGGCAGAGCCGTTTGGACGGCACTGGACGACACGCATGCTGATTATCTTCAGGCAACCGGCGTTTTTTATCATCCCGCCGTCAGCAATCCGAAGGGGGTAACCGTTACGGCTAAGCTGTATTATGGACAATCCAGAACCATTCAGATCGCCGCCTTGTTTACCGACCACATGGTGCTTCAGAGGGAACAGAAGGTGCGGATTTTCGGTTACGGCGGTTCTGCCGAGGATACGCTGACGGTGTCCTTTGCCGGGCAGACGGCGGAGGCTGTTCTGGACGGCGGGCAATGGGAAGTCTGGCTGGAGCCTATGCCGGCCAGCGCACAGCCGAGGGATCTGACCGTCGCCTATACCAAGGCTGGAAAAACGTCACCGGATCAGACCATTGTGCTGGAGGATGTTCTGGTAGGCGAGGTATGGCTGGCCAGTGGGCAGTCCAATATGGCCTATACCATCAATGAGATGAAAGGTACGGATACCGATTTCCTGAAGGATTACAGCGCCATCGACAACTGGCAGCTGCTGCGCTTTTATAACCAGCCTTATGGTGAATCCTCCACGCCCAGTGTTTACTATACGCCGGTGACCGAATGGCAAACGCCCGGAAGCATGGAGGAGGTGGGAGGCTACAGCGGATTCGCCCTGGCTTATGCGGCGCAGCTGCAGAAAGCGCTGGGAGAAAATATACCGGTGGGAATGATCACCTCTGCAGTGGGCGGATCCTGCATAGAGGAATGGCTAGACCGGGAAACGATGAACAGGCTGCCCTCCCACGCCGCCTCCATGGGCAAGGTGGATTCCCGCTTCTACAACGCCATGATCCATCATATGGCCGGCTATACCATCAAAGGGATTCTCTGGTATCAAGGGGAAGCCAACGCGCTCTGGCCGGAGGATTATCAGGATCAATTCGCCGCCTATGCCGCTTTGTACCGCCGTTTGTTCCGAAACGATGCCCTGCCCATCATCACCATGCAGCTGCCGCAGTACAGCGAGCCGCTTTTTGTGGCTTTCCGGGATACCCAGTGGAAACTGATGGAACAGCTCGATAACGTTTGGGCGATTTGCGGGATTGATTTAGGGAATCCCGACAATATTCATCCCACCGACAAATATCCCTTTGCCGGACGGGCGGCGGGTGCGGCGCTGGAAAAGATTTATCAGCTTCCGGCTGCCAATGGGAAACCGTATGGTCTTTCGCCCTCCATCGCCGCCATTGAAAAGACGGCTGAGGGCTGGCGGCTGACGATTTCCGGCGCTAAGACGCTGATTGCAGAAGGGCGCATTCACGGCTTCCAGGTTTGGGATGGACAGAATTGGCGGGACGCGGAGGCGATTATTCAAGGCGGCAGCATTCTGGTGACTGCGGACGCGGTGAAGCCCACCAAGATTGCCTATCTGCAGAAAGCGACCTTTGCTGAACAGGGATTTGTCTATAACGAATATGGTCTGCCGCTGGCCCCTATGGCGGAGCGGCAGCTGTCCACAGAGGATATTCCGGATTCGTCGGATGTCGTCGCTCCGGATGTTCCTGTCCAAACCGGCGGCCCTCTTTCCCTGGCGGCGGGTTTTCTGGCGCTGCTGGCAGGCGGGACGGCAGCGGTATTGCTGCTGGCGAAAAAGCGCCGCGTATAAAGTTTACCCATAAATAAGAACGCGCCTCCGGCCACAAACGGGCGGGAGGCGCTGTTTTTTTATGCCAGTCCGGTCATCCTGGCGAAGGTAGTAAGCAGGAAGCAGATGCATAGGCCGGTCACGGTGGGTACCAAAAAGGAGACGGCGGTCCATTTCCAGCTTTGGGTTTCCTTGCGGATGGTGAGGCAGGTGGTGGAGCAGGGCCAATGCATCAGGGAAAACAGCATGGTGCAGGCAGCGGTAAGCCAGGTCCAGCCATTATCCACCAGCAGACTTTTCAGCTCGGTCAGATTGCTCATATCCAGCAGGCTCCCGTTGGCCATATAGGCCATGATGATCAGGGGGATCACAATCTCGTTGGCCGGGAATCCCAAGATGAAGGCCATCAGAATGACGCCGTCCAGCCCGAACATCTGGGCAAAGGGATCCAGAAAGCTGGAGCAGTGGGCCAGCAGGCTGGCGTCGCCCACTGTGACGTTCGCCATCAGCCAGATGATCATTCCGGCGGGAGCCGCCACCGCCACCGCCCGGCCCAGCACAAACAGAGTGCGGTCGAAAATGGAGCGGACAATGACCTTGCCGATCTGGGGACGGCGGTAAGGGGGAAGCTCCAGGGTAAAGGAAGAGGGGATACCCTTAAGGATGGTTTTAGAAAGGATGTGGGAGAGCAGAAGCGTCATCATCACGGCGAAGACGATGATGGCGGTGAGAAAGACCGCCGACAGCACCGAGGAACCCAAGCCTCCTGCTGTGCCGATGAAAAACATGGTGATAATGGCGATCAGCGTGGGAAACCGGCCGTTGCAGGGGACAAAGTTGTTGGTGATGGTGGCGATCAATCGTTCTCTGGGGGAGTCGATGATCCGGCAGCCCACCACCCCTGCCGCGTTGCAGCCGAAGCCCATGCAGGTGGTTAACGCCTGTTTCCCGCAGGCGCAGGCCTTTTTGAAGTATTTATCCAGATTGAAGGCGATGCGGGGAAGGTAGCCGGAGTCCTCCAGTAGTGTAAAAAGCGGGAAAAAAATCGCCATGGGGGGCAGCATCACCGAAACCACCCATGCCAGCACCCGATAGACGCCCTCCACCAGCAGGCCGGTGAGCCAGTCAGGCGCGTGCATCCAAACGAAAGCGTCGTGTAGCCGGTCCTCCACCCAGAAGAGCCCGTCGGAAAGCAGCTGGGAAGGTACATTGGCGCCGGTAATGGTGAGCCAGAAGACCCCCAGCAGAAGCAGCAGCATGATGGGGATGCCGGTCCATTTGCTGGTGAGCCATTTATCCAGCCGACGGTCCCGGGCGTTGTAGCCGCCTTTGTCGCAGAACACCGCGTCCATGCAGGCCTCCTCCGCCTGCAGCACAATGCAGGATACCAGAGCGTCCTTTAGCTTTTCCAGTGGGATTCCGCCTGCCGCGATATGTTGGCGGGCCTCCTCCAGCCGGGAGGCGATCTCTTTGTCCGCCAGCAGATCAAAGCCGAGATAGCGTTCCAGCGACACACCCAAAGCGTCGTCGTAGTCCAGCAGCCGCAGGGAAACCCACCGGCTGCTGAGTCTGCCGCCGACCCGGCTCGCCACCACTGGCTCCAGCATAGTCACCGCCTCTTCAATGGGCTTGGTATAGCGGATCTGAAGAGGCGAGGCTCCGCCGTATGTAGTCGTTTTCTCAACCTCGTCCATCAACTCATCCAGCCCTTTGCGGCTGCGGGCGCTGGTGCCTACCACCGGCACACCCAAATTCTTGGACAGCTGCTGGAAGTCGATGCGGATGTTCTTCTTTTTAGCTTCATCCATCAAGTTGACGCAGACCACCACCCGTTCGGTGATCTCCATGGTCTGCAGCACCAGGTTCAGATTCCGTTCCAGACAGGTGGCGTCGCAGACCACCACTACCCCGTCCGGTTCCCCGAAGCAGATGAAATCCCGCGCTACCTCTTCCTCAGCGGAATGCGCCATCAGGGAGTAGGTGCCGGGGATGTCTACCAGAACGTAGCCCATCCCCTTGTGTGCACACTGCCCCTGGGCGTTGGAAACGGTTTTACCCGGCCAGTTGCCGGTATGTTGGTTCATGCCGGTCAGTTCATTGAAGACGGTGCTTTTTCCCACGTTGGGGTTGCCCGCCAGCGCGATCACCTTATCCTCCGGCGACGCCTTATGAATGACCAGGCCTTCGTCTACGGCTTTTTTTCCAGTGGAAGCCGCTGTTAATCCCATTGCCATCACCCTTGTTGTTAAAGTTATGAGCGGTATTGCCTGAACGGCGGCTGTCAGCTCACCGGACGGTCCACCAGAATCTTTGCGGAATCCTCCGAACGAATGGCGATCACCGCGCCGCGGATCAGATAGGCCACCGGGTCTCCGGCCGGACTCTTTTGCAGGCAGGCCACGTCGGTACCCTCGATCAGGCCGATATCCAGCAGCCGGCGGCGCATGGAGCCGGTGGACAGCAGCTCCCGTACCCGAACGGTCTGTCCCTCCGGAATGCAGCTCAGCGGACAGGTGACGGCGTTTGCAGCGGTATTATTCATAAATCATATCTCCCAATAATAAGATAGTAATAATCATAAGTTTGTAGCGGGCGGAAAACTTTGTTTCCTGCTACTAACTTATGCGCCTGCCCTCTGGGTGGTTACCGGAAGGGGAAGATTTTTTGGACAATACCGGCAGGGAGTTTTATACGCTCAAAGGTTACCAGCTGCAGAACGGCGGAGACATCACCGAATCCATGGAGGATTACCTGGAGATGATTTGCCGCCATATCCAGGAAAACGGCTATATCCGCATCAATTTTCTGGCGGAACAGCTCCATGTACGGCCTTCCTCCGCCTCCAAAATGGTGGGAAAGCTGCGGGAAATGGATCTGGTGACCTTTGAAAAATACGGCCTGATCGTCCCAACCGAAAAGGGAAGCGCCGTCGGCCGCTATCTGCTGTGGCGGCACGACGTGCTGCATCGCTTTTTCTGCCTGCTGAATCAATCCGAATGTGAGCTGGAGCAGGTGGAACAGGTGGAGCATTACATGAACCGGGAAACAGTGGAGAATCTGGATAGGCTGACGAAGAGGATGGAAAAAAATCTATAAAGAGAACACCGGCGGGAAGAGGAAGTGTTCCCCCGGTGTTCTCTTTCATTCTTCGTGACAGAGATTTTCTCACTCCACGTCTGCCGGGATTTTCCGGCTCCCGGTTATTGCGGAGCAAAAGAAGGCGTGCTATAATGAACCCATATGCTATTTTGTATGGAAAAGGGGGAAAAGCAGAATGAAGCGGGTGCTGCTTTTGGGAGATTCCATCTCTATGGGCTACCGGGAATATGTGCGGGAACTGCTGGCGGAAGAGGCGGACGTACAGTATATGGAGGAAAACGGCCGCTTTGCCAAATACACCATGTGGGCAGCCAATCAGTGGATACGCAGCAACGGCGCTCCGGATATTGTGCATTGGAACAACGGCGTCTGGGATATCACTATCGAGCCGCCGCTGGAGGGCAGCTTCACGCCGCTGCCCGACTATATCGCGGCGCTTTCCCGGATGATCGGAATGTTCCGCAGCGCCGGCGTTCCCACCGTGATTTTTGCCACCACCACCTACAGCCATCCGAAAGGTTCAGCCATGCGCCCGGAGGCGGCAATCGACCTGTATAACGCGTCAGCCGCTGCGCTGATGGCCTGCGAAGGGGTGGAGGTCAATGATCTGGGAGGCTTCCAGCGAAAACATCTGGAGGAATTCCTCTGTGAAGACGGGCTTCATCTCAATGAAAAAGGATACCGTGCCTGTGCCCAACAGGTGGCCGATGCTATTCGCCGGCATTTGTAAAAATACTGAGCAAGAGATCTGAGAAATATGATTGACAAAAAAATAACAATATGATATGCTGATAGCTGGTGAATCCTGTCGAAAGCTAACGGTTACAGGCAGAATAATCGGCAGCAGGAAGGAAAGGGACGATAAGATGGATTTGATGGTATGTGTTGGCAGCTCCTGTCATTTGCAGAATTCCCGGGATTTGATCGCCCGCCTGAAGGAACTGATCGCTCAATATAATCTGGAGGATACGGTGGAGCTGAAAGGCTCCTTCTGCATGGGACACTGCGCCGATCGAGGGGTATGCGTCAAGTTCCAGGACGAAATCTACAGCTTAACCATGGACACGGTGGACGACTTCTTCGCCCAAAACGTCGCGGGGAAATAACGGACCGGACGGGAAAGGAGAGAGCGTGCCATGGCCTATATCAGCGTAAAAAAAGCAAACTGCAAAAATTGTTATAAATGCCTGAAGTTCTGCGACGTCAAGTCCATCAGCTACATAGACGACCGGGTGGAGGTCATTGAGGATCAATGTGTGCTCTGCGGTCACTGCATCAACGTTTGTCCTCAGAAGGCGAAAACGGTGGTGAACGATCCTGCGCGGGTACTTTCCTGGCTGCGTGATCCAGCGGTGCGCACCGTGGCGAGTCTGGCCCCCTCATATGCCGGCGTTTACGGCCAGGGAAAAGATCGTCTGGTGGCGGCTTTGTATCAAATGGGCTTTGACCGGGTGGAGGAGACGGCGGTGGGCGCTCACGAGGTGACCGCCCGCTATCGTGAGCTGATGGATCAAGGGGAGATGCCCTGCATCTTAACCACCTGCTGCCCCACGGTGAACATGCTTATCACCAAATATTATCCTCAGCTGGTGCCAATGATGGCGCCGGTGGTTTCTCCGGTTCTGGCCCACGGCCGGATGATCAAGGAGCGGGATGGGGCGGACACCAAGGTGGTGTTCGTCGGGCCTTGCCTATCCAAAATCAAGGAGATAGACGATCATCCGGAATCGGCCGACGGGGTGATCTCCTTCCGTATGCTGGATCAGCTGCTGGAACAGCAGGGAATCTCTCTGCAAGGCACGGAGGAGGCGGAGGCGGAGCTGCCGCCGGTGTTTTCGCGGGTATATCCCATTCCAGAGGGGATCGTACGGGACGTCCGTCATCAGGCGATGGAGGATGGAAATTACAAAGGATATCAAATGATGAGCGTTTGCGGACTGCAGAACGTGATGGCCTTTTTGAAAGAGCTGTCTGCGGGAGACTGCGGTAAGCTGTTTGTGGAGCTGAATTCCTGTGAAGGCGGCTGCGTCAACGGACCGCTGATCGCGGAGGATAAACGGGCGGCTTACCGCAGCCGGCTGGAGGTGGACCGTTACGCTGCGGAGGCGGCGGAAAAACACCCGGAACCGGCTCGCCCCAAAACACTGGAATGGCGCTTTACCCCTGACGCACCCCGGAAGGACATCCCCGACGAGGCCACCATCCGGCGAATCCTGACCGAAATCGGCAAGCCCACGCCGGATAAGGAATTGAACTGCGGTTCCTGCGGTTATTCCACCTGCCGTGACAAGGCGATTGCCGTTTACCAGGGCAAGGCGGAGCTGTACATGTGCCTGCCTTATATCAACGACCTGTCCCAATCTTTGAGCAGTGTGACCCTCAGTGTCACGCCCAACATGGTGATCGCGGTGGATAAGGATCTGCGGATCATTGAGCTGAATCTGGCCGCCCAGAAGACCTTTGGCGTGTCTCGGCAGCAGGCGTTGAAAGCCGGGCTGTTTGAGTATATGGATCCTGCGGATTTCGAAGAAGTATTCGCCACCCACCGGAATATCGTGGATAAGAAGGTGCGGCTGGAATCTCTGTCCATGATCGCCCGGGCTACCTTGGTGTATGTGGAAAGCCAGGATATCGTCATGGGCTTTCTCCAGGATATCACCGAGGAGGAGGAGCGGAAGGAACAGACCTATCGCGCCCGGCTGGAATCCGCTGAAATGGCCCAAAAGGTGATTGAAAAGCAGATGACTGTGGCCCAAGAAATCGCCAGCCTGCTGGGAGAGACGACTGCCGAGACCAAGGTGACGCTGAACAACCTGAAGGCGATGATTATGAGCGAGGAGACTCAGGCGTAAGACTGTTGCGCCTGACAGTCAACAGGAGTTGGCACGAAGTGCCAATCCCCATACCGACAGGGGGAGAAGCGAGGATGAACAACCGGTTGTTTTACGACGTCACGTCCAAAAGCCTGAATAAGAAAAACGAAGAGCTGTGCGGCGACAAGGTGG
This sequence comes from uncultured Oscillospiraceae bacterium, assembly GCA_902492455.1. GTDB lineage: Bacteria > Bacillota > Clostridia > Oscillospirales > Acutalibacteraceae > CAKTXU01. The sequence goes on along the minus strand of CABULH010000005.1, from coordinate 76,034 downwards.
AGGTTGTCCGCACCGACGACGGGGTGATCGTGGTGCTGTCCGACGGTTTGGGCAGCGGCGTGAAAGCCAATATATTAGCCACCCTCACCTCCAAGATTATCGCCACCATGATGCGCTCCGGCGCGTCGCTGGAGGATACGGTGGACACCATCATCCACACCCTGCCGGTGTGCAAGGTGCGGCATATGGCCTATTCCACCTTTTCCATCCTGAAGCTGAATGATGATGGCAAGGCCTATCTGGCGGAATTTGACTGTCCCGGGTGCATTTATGTCCATGATGGGGTGGTGTATCCCATAGCCTACACCGAGCGGGAGGTGGGAGGCAAGACCATTAAGGAAGCCTCTTTTGATCTGGAATGCGGCGATATGCTCACTATGATCAGCGACGGGGTAATGTACGCGGGGATCGGCGCGGTGCTGAACCTGGGCTGGAACTGGGAGAGCGTCTGCGATTTCATCCAGGACAACTGTGAGGATGAGAACACCAGTGCTCGGATGACCGCCGCCCTGATCGAGGCCTGCGAGGACCTGTATATGCGCCAGCCGGGCGACGACACCACGGTAGCCACGGTGAAGGTGGTTCCTCAGCAGGTGGTGAGCCTTTTCTCCGGCCCACCCCGACTGAAGCAGGACGACGAGCGGGTGGTGGTGGATTTCATGTCCGAGGAGGGGCTGAAGGTAGTCTGCGGCGGCAGCAGCAGCAACCTTGTAGCCCGGGTTCTGGGACGGGAGGTTGTCACCGAACTGAGCTATGACGGGGATTTGCCCCCCATCGCGCATATCAAGGGCATCGATTTGGTGACGGAAGGGGTTCTCACCATCCGCGAAACCAACGCCCTGGTGAAGAAGTTCCTGGAAAATCCCGCCGATACGGAGACGATTCGGCAGCTGGACGAGCACACCGGCGCGGCTATGATCGCTCGGATGCTGCTGGAACGCTGCACCCATTTATATATGTTCATCGGCAAGGCCATCAATCCCGCTCATCAGAATCCCAACCTTCCGGTGGATCTGAGCATCAAGATCCGTCTGCTGGAGGAGCTGGCCCAGACCCTGCGGGGAGCGGGAAAAATTGTGAAAATCCGGTATTATTGACAGATAGCCGCCGCCGGAACGCCGGAGGCGGAGAAAGGCAAGGTCCAGAACTATGCAGGAGATCACCGACATTGTACAGATCAAACACGAGGTGCTGTGCGCCACGGCGCGGCACGCTTTTCAAGGGGATCTGCACGAGGCCTACGACAAGATTCCGTATGAAATCATCAAGGGCATCAAGCCCAATTTCCGCTGCTGTGTCTACCGGGAGCGGGAGATCATCCGCCAGCGGGTGCGCATGGCTATGGGCAAGCTGCCGGTGGATGTGCTGTATACCGACTCCGATCCTTCCCAGGTTGTGCATGTAATTCCCTGCGCCTGCGAGGGTTGTCCCATCACCAAGATCACCGTTACTCAAAACTGTCAAAGCTGTCTGGCCAAAAAATGCGCCAAGGCTTGTCCTTTTGGGGCGATTACGACCACGCCCCGGGGCGCTGTGATCGATCAGGAAAAATGTCGGAAATGCGGCAAGTGCGTCGCCGCCTGCCCCTATAATGCCATTGTGGAAATCGAGCGGCCCTGCAAGAGGAGCTGTCCCGTCAAGGCCATCAGCATGGATGAAAACGATATTGCCACCATTGATCCCGCCAAGTGCGTCAACTGCGGCGCCTGCGTGGCGGGCTGTCCCTTTGGCGCCATTTCCGACGTGTCCATGATGACGAATGTCATCGAGGCGCTGAAGGACGGCAAAAAAGAGGTGGTGGCCCTTATTGCTCCCGCTATCGAGGGGCAGTTCGGCAGTGATACCATTCCCCAGATCAAGGAAGCCATCCGGCAGCTGGGTTTCGCGGATGTGTATGAGGTGGCCCTGGGCGCTGATATCGTGGCTTATCACGAGGCGAATGAGCTGCTGGAGCGCAAGGAGAAGGGGGAGAAGATGACCTCTTCCTGCTGTCCGGCCTTTGTTAATATGGTGCGCAAGCATTTCCCGGGCATGATGCCCTTTGTTTCCACCACCGTTTCCCCGATGATTGCGGCGGAGCGGTATATCCGCAGCAAAAATCCGGATGTGGTAACGGTATTTATCGGGCCCTGCATCGCCAAAAAGAATGAGGCCATGGGCCAGTATATCGATGAACTGAATTACGTGCTGACCTTTGAGGAGCTTTATGCCATGCTCTGCGCTGCGGGAGTCGCCTCCGGCGGGGATGTGGCGGGAGAAGAGGATGCCACGCGATATGGCAAGGGATTTGCCTTGTCAGGCGGCGTGACCGCCGCTGTCAACCGAGTGCTGGAGGAACGGGGAGAACCGGGCTCTGCAACGGCCCTGCCCTGTAACGGTGCGGATGAATGCCGCAAGGCGCTGATGCTGCTGAAGGCCGGAAAGATCAGCGAGGACTTTATTGAGGGAATGTTCTGCACCGGCGGCTGTATGGGCGGTCCGGCCAATCTCAATGAATTGCAGAAATCCCGGAAGGTATTTGAAACCCGCTTGAAAGGCGCTGACAATATTTCCGCCAATGTACGGGAAAGAGGCGCGGATACCGCGGATGTTCACCGCCACGGATAGATATGCCATCGGTTTCGCCGTGTGGGATACACGGCGGAGCCGTTTATCCTATTTCAATGTATACCTAATAGGTATAATTAAAGAATTGGACATGATTATTCTGCCGTTTTGTGGTATAATAACCTCACGCCGCATTCCAAAGCCGTGCTTCGCAAGCCTTTGGGCGGCTGAGAGAACATTGAACCACTCCGAAACGGTCATCGCCGTTTCGGATCAAGGTAGGCTTCGCGCTTCGCGCGCCGCTTTGTGGTATCATGGACACAGCCCTAAAACTTTGCCGCAATGGCATTCTTCCGGTGGGAGCGTAACTGCACACCGGCTGTGTCTTCGCGTTTTGATTTAGATTATAAAGCGCTGAAAACCTAGGATGGACAATGAGAGGATGAATAAGCTATGGGTAAAAAATTGACGGACAAAGTAACCTGGGTAGGCAAGGTGGATTGGGAACTGAAGAAATTTCATGGAGATGAATTTTCCACCCATCACGGGTCTTCGTATAACGCCTACCTGATCCGGGATAAAAAGAATGTTCTGATTGACACGGTATGGATGCCCTATGCCAAGGAGTTTGTGGAAAACCTGAAACAGGAGATCGATCTGAAGGATATCGACGCCATCGTTATCAATCACGGCGAGGTGGATCACAGTGGCGCGCTGCCGGCGCTGATGCGGGAAATTCCCGATACGCCCATTTACTGCACGGCCAACGGGATCAAATCCCTTACCGGACAATACCATGAGAACTGGAATTTTGTGCCGGTGAAAACGGGGGATACCTTGTCCACAGGCACCTGCACCCTCACATTTATCGAGGCGGCCATGCTTCACTGGCCGGATACCATGTTCACCTATATGGATGGGGAGAACATCCTGTTCAGCACCGACGGCTTCGGACAGCACTTTGCTTCCGAGTCCCTGTACAATGACACGGTGGATCCTGCGGAGCTGATGGCGGAGGCCACCAAATACTACGCCAATATTCTCAATCCCTTCAGCCCCATGGTAACCCGGAAAATTAAGGAGATTCTGGGGATGAATCTGCCTTTGTCCATGATCTGCCCCAGCCACGGTCTGATCTGGCGGGATCACCCGGAGCAGATTGTGGAGAAATATCTGGAATGGGCGGACAGCTATCAGGAGGATCAGATCGTTCTGGTGTACGACACCATGTGGAATGCCACCCGACGGATGGCGGAGGCCATCGCAGAGGGGATCGGGGAAGCGGCGCCGGAAACCACCGTGAAGCTGCTGAATACCTCCAAGATCGATAAAACCGATGTGATTACCGAGGTGTTCCGCTCCAAAGCGGTGGTGATGGGATCACCCACGGTGAACAATGGCTATCTGTATTCGGTGGCCGGCATCCTGGAATTGATGCGGGGAGCCAAGTTCAAGAAAAAGAAGGCCGCGGCCTTCGGCAGCTACGGCTGGAGCGGAGAATCCGTAAAGCTGATGAATGAGGAACTAGTGAAAGCCGGTTTTGAACTGGCGGACGACGGACGGCGGATTCAGTGGGGACCGGACGGCGCCGTCCTGGAGGATCTGCGGGCTTACGGCCGTACGCTGGCGGAAAAATTCCGCTGACTCATACAGGGTTTTTGATTCGAATACCCGGACGGCAGGCCGTTATGGGCCGCGCCTCCGGGTATCTTGCTGTTTGTGAAAGCAATCGATGGAAGGAAATTGGAGGAAAACAGAGAATTTTGGAGCATTTCGGGGACTAAAATCAGGAAAAAGCGAATAAAGTGCAGAAAATTCGAAAATTCAAGAAAATATCTTGACATTTTAACCGTTTCCTTCTATATTGTTATAAGCTGGCTCTATGGCCGGTCTATTCGCCTGAGGCGAATATGCATCTGGTAAAATCTTCAGCAGCATCTACGGGACGCCGCAGTCAACAGCCGAACAAATTTCTGGTCTGCCCTGATTGTGAAAAACCCTTTGCGGAGGGCGTCTTCAAGGAAGCTGCGGTTCCGCTTGGCGCGGGTGACTTCGGTCGCTTGTGTGCGCGAAACTCTATGACCGCAAAGGGGGATGCATGGCATGAAAGAAATTATCACGCTAAAAGACATCGTTGTATCGTTTGACGGGGAGCAGGTTCTGGATCATCTGAACCTGAGTATCCGTGACGGAGAATTTGTGACGCTTCTGGGGCCATCCGGCTGCGGAAAAACCACAACGCTGCGGATCATCGGCGGCTTCGTCACCCCTGACAGCGGCGATGTCTTTTTTGATGGGAATCGGATCAATGATCTGCCTGCCTACAAGCGGCGGGTCAACACTATTTTTCAGCGGTACGCGCTGTTTCCCCACATGAACGTGTATGAAAATGTGGCTTTCGGCCTGCGGGTACAGAAGAAGTCCAGCCAGGAAATCCGGGAAACGGTGGAGCAGATGCTGCGGATGGTAAACCTGAAGGGCTTTGAAAAACGGGGGGTCAATACCCTTTCCGGCGGGCAGCAGCAGCGGGTGGCCATCGCCCGTGCCTTGGCCAATCATCCCAGCGTCCTGCTGCTGGATGAGCCGCTTTCCGCGCTGGATCTCAAGCTGCGCAAGGATATGCAGCAGGAACTGAAGAATATTCAGAAATCTCTGGGCATTACCTTCATCTATGTTACCCACGACCAGGAGGAAGCCCTGTCTATGTCCGACACGGTGGTGGTGATGGACAACGGCCGGATTCAGCAGATCGGCACCCCGCAGGATATCTACAACGAGCCGGAGAACGCTTTTGTGGCGGATTTCATCGGGGAGAGCAATATCCTGGACGGTGTGATGCACGAGGATTATCTGGTGGAGTTTTTCGGCCGGAAGTTTCCCTGCCTGGACAGCGGCTTTGCCTCTCAGGAGCCGGTGGACGTGGTGATCCGTCCGGAGGATGTGGACATCGTGGAGCCGGAAAAGGGTCATTTGGTTGGGAAGGTAACCAGTGTTACTTTTAAAGGCGTTCACTTTGAAACCATTGTGGATTTCAAGGGCTTTAAGTGGATGATCCAGACCACGGATTATTATGAACCCGGCCGGGTGATCGGCATTGTCCTCAACCCGGAGGATATCCACATCATGAAAAAATCGGAGTACTCCGGCATGTTCGGCGATTACAGCTCCTATTCCGAGGAGTTCGACGAGATGGGAGATCCGGAAGCCGACCTCACGGAGGAAAGCGTGGAGGAGGAGTCATAATGAAATCTCGCTCCGCTGCCGCGCCCTTCACCGTCTGGATGCTGCTTTTTACCGTGGTTCCTCTGGCCATGGTGGTATGGTTTGCTTTCACAGACCCTGAGGGCGCTTTTACATTGGACAATATCGTTATTATTGGGGAACACCTGGACACCCTGGGCCGCTCCATTCTGCTGGGCGGCATTTCCACCGTGATTTGCCTGCTGCTGGCTTATCCGTTGGCATACAGTATTTCCCGGGCAACGGAACGGGTGCAGCAGACCATGGTGATGATTATCATGCTGCCCATGTGGATGAATTTTCTGCTGCGGACTTACGCCTGGATGACTCTGCTGGAAAACAACGGCCTTATCAATCAGTTTCTGCGGCTGATCGGTATCCTGAAGGAAGGGCAGTCCCTTGAAATGATCAATACCCAGGGCGCCGTGGTGCTGGGAATGGTGTATAATTTTCTCCCCTTTATGGTCCTGCCCCTTTATTCGGTTATGGCCAAGCTGGATAACCGGATCATTGAGGCGGCCCAGGATCTGGGTTCCAACGGCTGGCAGGTGTTCCGCCGGATCGTGCTGCCCTTGTCTATGCCGGGAATCATCACCGGCATTACTATGGTGTTTGTGCCGGCGGTGAGTACCTTTGTCATCACCAAGCTGTTGGGCGGCAGCAAGGTAATGATGATCGGCGACCAGATCGAAAGCCTGTTCATCGGCCAGTATCAGAACTACAACGTGGGCGCTTCCCTCTCCCTTGTGCTGATGGTGCTGATCCTGCTGTGCATGGCGCTGATGAGCATGGTGGATAAGGGTGACGATGAGATGGGAGGGATGTACGCGTGAAAACACTCTCCAAAATTTACAACAGCCTCATTTTCTTGTTCCTGTACGCCCCCATCGTGGTGCTGATTTTCTTCTCCTTCAACAGCTCCCGCAGCCGGGTCAAATTTACCGGCTTCAGTCTGAAATGGTATATGGAGTTGTTCCGTGACAAGGAGATTCTCAACGCGTTATGGGTCACCATTTCGGTGGCGATTATCTCCACCATTGTGGCGACGATCATCGGCACCGCCGCCGCTGTAGGAATTCAGGGGATGAACAGCAAGCTGCGGGCCGCTTTCATGGCAGTGAACAATATCCCCATGGTTAATCCAGAGATCGTCACCGGTATCTCTATGATGCTGCTCTTTACCTTTATTTATCAGTCCACCGGCCTGCTGCAGCGCGGTTATGTTACCCTGTTGATTTCTCATATCACCTTCTGTATACCTTATGTGGTGCTGCAGGTGATGCCCAAGCTGCGGCAGATGAACCGGCATATGTTTGAAGCGGCGTTGGATCTGGGCTGTCGGCCTCTGACCGCGTTTTTCAAGGTGATGCTGCCGGAAATCATGCCCGGTGTCACCACCGGCGCGCTGATGGCTTTCACCATGTCCCTGGATGATTTTGTCATTAGCCTTTTCAATTCCGGCGCTGAGGCCCAGAACCTGTCGGTGACCATTTATTCCATGGTCAAGCGGCGGGTAACGCCGGAGATCAACGCGCTGTCCACCCTGATTTTCGGCACCGTGCTGGTGCTGCTGATCCTGGTGAACATCTTGCAAATCCGTGACAAATCGCGGACGCAGTACACGAGGCGCTGATGCTGACACAGCTCATTGCGACAGCAGTTGTGTCCCCGCGCGTTTGCCGAAGGGTAACTTTTGTATGGGAAATGAACTTGAAAATAAGCGGTCGGGGAGGTTCCAAACCGAATGTTGGAAGCTTTTGGGCCTCCATCGCTTGCTTTCCTAAGGTTCGTTGACTATAAAATTATTTTATTTGTAAGGGAGATAGGTAGTTGAAAAAAGCGGTTCTGTTTTTGGCGTGCGCTTGTTTGACCATGTCTCTGGCGGCTTGTTCCGCAGGAGATGAGACGGGAGCCTGGGATTGGAAGTCCGAGCCCAAGGCAGAGGATACCAATGTGACCCTGAATGTTTTTAACTGGGGCGAGTATATTGACGACAGCGTGGTGCGGGTCAACGATGCTTTTACCCATTTGACAGGCATCAAGGTCAATTACAAGACGTATGCGGAAAATGAAACGATGTATACCCTGATTAAGTCCGGCACGGATTACGACATTGTTTTTCCCTCGGATTACATGGTGGGAAAGATGATCGCCGAAGGCATGCTGGCGAAGATCAATTTTGACAACGTTCCCAATTTCCAGTATATCGACGATTCCTTCAAGAATCCGGATTACGATCCGAAGAATGAGTATTCCGTTCCCTATACCTGGGGGACGGTGGGAATCTTCTACAACTCCAAATATGTGGAGGAAGAAGACCTGAAGGATGGCTGGGATCTGCTGTGGAATGAAAAATATAAGAATAAGATTTTTATGTTCGATAACCCCCGGGATGCTTTCGGCATCGCGCTGAAAAAACTGGGGTATTCCATGAACTCCACCGAGCCGGCCGAGTGGCAGGCCGCTTATGAGGAGCTGCTTCGCCAGAAACCGCTGGTGCAGCAGTATGTCATGGATCAGGTCTATGAAAAGATGATCAACGAGGAAGGCTGGATCGCCCCCTATTACTCCGGCGACGGCATCATCATGATGGATGAGGAAGAAGGCAACACCGCCATCAAGTATTTTGTACCGGAGGATGGCACCAACCGGTTTGTGGACGCGGTCTGCATCACGGCGGGCACTACGCATAAGGATCAGGCCGAGGCCTATATCAACTTCCTCTGCCGCACGGAAGTGGCCTTAGCCAATGCCGAGGCCATTGGTTATTCTACTCCTCACACCGAGGCGCGCAAGCTGCTGGATCCTGCCATCGGAGAAAACGAGATCTTCTATCCGTCGGATGATGTGCTGAAAAATACCGAAGTGTTCCTTACCCTGCCGGAGAGCATCAATAAGCTGGAAAACGAGCTTTGGAATAAGCTGAAAAGCTGAGTGAGCGATAAGAAGAACGCCTGCAGATGAAAGAATCTGCAGGCGTTCTTCTTGTATCCGGTACAGGAGAATGATATAATACCCTCACGCTGCGGATAGACCGGATTTACTTAGACTGTATCAATGATACCATTATCAGGTCACCCGAAGGAAAGGATGCGATAAGGATGGATTTGCAGGAAATCAAGGAACGGATGCACAGCGGGAAGCTGTATTACTGCAACGATGAAGAACTGTTGGCGGAGCAGTCCCGCTGTCTGGAACGGCTGTATGATTTCAACCAGACCCGGCCTTCTCAGGCGGAGAAACGGCAGGCGCTTCTGCGGGAGATGTTCGCAGAACTGGGGGAAAACTGTTACATCGAGCCGCCGTTGCAGGCCAATTGGGGCGGCAAATTCGTGCATTTCGGCAGCAACGTGTATGCCAACTTCCATCTGACGTTGGTGGACGATACGGATATTTATGTGGGCGATAATGTCATGATCGGCCCCAATGTCACTATTTCTGCCGGAACGCATCCGGTGCATCCTGAACTGCGGCGGAAACAGGCCCAGTATAATCTTTCCATCACCATTGGCAGCAACGTGTGGATTGGCGCCAATTCGGTGATTCTGCCCGGCGTGCGGATCGGGGACAATACGGTGATCGGCGCAGGCAGCGTGGTAACCAGGGATATTCCGGCCAATGTGGTGGCAGTTGGCAGCCCTTGCCGGGTGCTGAGGGAAATCGGAGAGAAGGATTATCGTTTTTATAATCGGAACAGGCTGATCGATATCGAATAAACCGCCTATGCGGGTTCAGCCGGCATCAGTTTTTGTTCAGCAGATAAACACCAAGATTCAGATAGGCAGCGAACAGAATCCAGAGGAAGTAGGGCACCATCAGCCAGTAGGCGCTGCGGCGGATATGCCGGAAACCAGCCATCGTCAGGGTAACCAGAGCAATGAGGAAGAGGAGCCAAAAGAAGGCAAACAGCCGCCATTCCAGCCGGAAGAAAAAGAAGGTCCAAAGACCGTTGACGATCAGCTGGAACAAATACAGCCGCAGGATAGGCCCCTGATCCACATCGTTGCTGTTCCATACCAGATAGGCGGCCAGGCCCATCATGAAATAGAGGATACTCCACACAACAGGGAAGACCGCCGCTGGCGGGGTGAGGGGCGGCAGATTCAGACCGTCGAACCCATTGGCGCCGCCCAGCAGGGCGCCCACGGCGGCTACGGCAAAGGTGATCGCTTCATAAAAAAGAAAGGCTTTCAGGTTAAACCGATGCTTTCGAACCAAAGTTACTGACATAGCTTCACACTCCCGCAGAATCGTATACTTTATTAGTATGCCCGCCTGCGGAAGAATAAGACCGGCTGGTTTTGTCCCATAGAAAATATTCAGCAAAATAAGATGCAGAAGGTATTTCTGCATCATGCGCCGAACAAAGCCAATGTCCCATCGGCTTTGTTCGGTGTTTTGCACTTTTTTGGATAACAGCTGCGGCGATAGAGAGAAAAAGCTGGACGCTTTAATAATCAAGCGCCCAGCCTGGTAGCAAAATATTTAGAAGGTCTTCACCAGTTCCTTCAGATAGGCTCGGAAGCCATCAGCCACCTCCGGATGCTGCAGCGCAACTTCACAGGTGGCTTGCAGAATGCCTAGCTTGTTGCCCATGTCGTAACGTTTGCCGGTGAAATCCACACCGGTCATGCCGCCTTCCCGGGCCAGCACCAGCATCGCGTCGGTGAGCTGGATTTCTCCGCCTGCTCCCGGCTGAGTCCGGTCGAGAATATCAAAAATTTCTGGCGGCAGCACACAGCGGCCCAAGATCGAAAATAGAGAAAGGACCTTGTCCGGTGTGGGCTTTTCCACCATGTCGGTGACGGTATACAGGTTGTCTCGCAGCGGAGAGACCTTTAAGGAACTGTATTTTCCAATGTCCGCCGCCGCAACCTCCTTGATGCCCACTACGCCCCGGCCGTATTCCTCATAAGCCCGGCAGAGCTGGCCGCAGGCGGGATCTTCACCGATGATGACGTCGTCTCCATACAGCACGGCAAAAGGTTCGTTTCCAATAAAGGAACGAGCGCAGTTGACAGCATGACCAAGTCCCTTGGTTTCCTTTTGACGGATAAAGAAAATATTCGCCAGATGAGAGCTTTTTTTCACCTGCTCCAGCAAAGCGGTTTTCCCCGTGGCTTCCAGCCGCTCTTCCAGCTCCACCGCATGATCGAAATGATCCTCGATGATATCCTTGCCGCGGTTGGTGATGATGAGAATATCTTCAATTCCCGCTGCAACGGCTTCTTCCACGATATACTGGATGGCAGGCTTGTCCACAATCGGGAGCATTTCTTTGGGCAGAGCCTTGGTGATAGGCAGCACCCGGGTGCCCAGACCCGCTGCAGGAATAACCGCTTTTCTGACCTTTTGAAACTTCATGAATTCATACACCTCTCAAAAAATTCAAGCGGGAAGCAGCACAACGGCCAGAATAACCGCTGTCGCTACCGCCGCCAGGAATATGGCCGCAAAAAACACAATCACTCCCAGCAGACTGGTTCCACCCTTTTTAGACAGAGCAAATCGATAATACAGCATATCTTCCGGGTATTCCTCCCGGATTCTGTCAATGGACCGCATGACGTGGCGCCGGTATAGGTGATTAGAAAGAAAAGCCATGACCGCCCGCAGCGCGAAGGAAAAAAACGAGCAGACGTTAGCCGCCACAATCAGAGCATAGGGACAGATGCTTTCCGGCAGCGTATAGGCGGAGAGAATGGTTTGTATCAGCGCCGGATCGGCGGCCAAAGCACGCATTGTTAAAAAGGTGATGGCAAGATAGGGCAGAGAAAGCAAAAAGGAGATGGCCAGCACCACCCAGAAGGGGCGGTACATCTTGCGGTAAAGCAGCCATTCCACCGGAAAGAGGGCGGCTGCCCAATTCCAGCTCATTTTGCTCTTCTGCATTCGCATAAAGTGAAACCGGGACATATAGTAGGCGGCGTTGGGGCCCACAAAGGTGGCGATGTCCATTACTGGCTGTCCATCCATGGTACTGTCGGGCGCGATACCGATATAGGGACTGAATTGAGAATAAAACACCCCCGCGTCTACCGGCGGCTGCTGCTCGTTGGGGGCGGGAGGAAACTCCTCCTCCAGAGTACGGCCGCATTTGACGCATACTACGGCGTCAGGAGAGTTGGTATATCCGCAGTTCCCGCAGATCAAAGCGTCGTCGTCCGCCTTGCTGGCCGGGGGACGCCACTGATCGGCTGTTCCATGCTTCTTTTCAAAAACGCAGTGTCCCTGACGTTTCCAACAATCCCGATGGTGGGGAGCGCCGCAGTGAGGACAAACGACGATGTCATCCTGAGCGTTAAATCGCTTGTGGCAGACGGGACAATCGAGGTTCTGGTAATCCAGCATAAAGAACCGTCCATTCTTGCGCGATGGCGCAGATCTATATCATTGCCGCCATAAGCGGCAAACATATAGCGCGTCCGCTGAAACCTGATTTCCGCCGGTTAAAGGGACTTTCTATATATAAAAGAAATTCACCAGGAGATTGGCAAAGGTTAAAACAGCGTAGGAGACGGCGCCGAACATAAAGGAGACACCGCCGGCGTTCATCAGATCCTGCTTAAAGTTGCCGCTGTTTTTCTGCTGCAGCTTCTTGGTGCGGGAAACGGCAGTGCGCATATACAGGTAGTTGCCCATCAGCCCAAACAGCAGCCGAATCAGCAGGTCCGCCACCGATCCCAGGAAAAGAATCCACATATAGATGGTGAAATCCCCGCCAAGCAAGGCGTTTTGCAGAGCACCCAGAGTATAGCTTCCGGAGGCATCCATAATGCTGGGGATAATGGTGCCGTACAAAATAAAGCCGTTGACGATGGTTTTTCCAATATAAAACAGCAATACCAGAATACCGGAAAGAAAGTTTTTCCTATACAGCAGCCAGTAGGGGGTGAGGAAAAAGGAGGCCCAGTTCCACATACATTTGGAACCGCCCCTGGACATTTTGTAAAACTTGGGCAGATAGTAAGCGGAATTGGAGCCGGTAAAGGTTACCAGATCCTCTGCGCTGACATCTTCGATCTTTTCTTCATGTGGAACGCCGCCGTAGGGATCAAAAACCGGCATGCGGAAAGGCGTGTATTCCCCATAGCCTCCCGGCTGTCCATAAGGAGGCTGAGCGCCGTAAGGGGGCTGCCCATACGGCGGTTGCGTACCATAGGGGGATTGTCCGTAGGGCGGCTGATTGGGGGGAGCCTGATAGGGCGGGGTAGTTCCGCCGGCTGGCGGCGGTGCGCTGGTCCAATCGGCAGCGGGGAGTTCCTGCCCGCAGCGGGAACAGAATTCAGCGAACTCCGTGTTTTGCTGTCCGCAGTGCGGGCATACTTTTCCCGCGGCTGCGGCTGGGCCAGCGGTTCCGGCAGCCGGAGGAGGAACTTCCGCGGCGGCTGGTTCTGGTCTTTTCCATTGCCGCGGGGTATCGTGATCCTCGGCATAATGGCAGTGTCCTTCCAGCTTCCAGCATTCCCGGTGATGAGGAGCGCCGCATTTGGGACAGGCGACAATATCGTCTGTTTCCTTGAATTCCCGTTTGCAGACGGGGCAGGTATAGCCTTCATAAAAAAACATAATTTGCCTCCTGTAATTTGAAAGCCCGAGGCTGCCGCCGCAAGGCCGCCAAACCAGACAAAACGCCGTTTCTACGGCGCTTGTTCTTTATTATTTATTGTACCTTTTTTCATTTGAATCTGCAACTTATTCGCCTAACGTTTATAAAAAGTTAACGAATGGGCGGCTTGGGAGGGGGGCGTGGTGATCCAAGGGCAAATTCAAGATGCCGCAGCTTTATAATATTTCCCTCAATTTATCGAGAAAAGCCTCCTCACCCCACGTGTTGATTTTGAAAAAAAGCGCCTGACTGCCGCCGGCGGTGATGGCCGATAGATGAATTACGCCGTCGTTTCCCTGAAACAGCGTGACGCTCATGCTGACACGGTTTCCGCCTGCGTAACTGTACCGCTCAAAAACACGGACGCTGCACCGCGATTCTCCGCTGCTAAAGTCGCTGGAGTCTTCCAAAGAAGCGGACATGCTGCCGTTGAGAATGCCGTCCTCAATTCGCTGAAGCAGCTGATCAAAGTCCCCTTCAAAGCTCTGCTCATATTTTGCCATACGCTCTTCCTCCTCACGATCAACATAACTTTGTGGTTTGATCATATTTTACCATTAGATTTTATCAAGCACAATCCGTGATAGGAGAAATCAGGCAAGTTTTTACACCCCGTTGTTGATATTTTCCAATTTGGTCAGTATAATATATAGAAACCGAAGGAGTAACAGGCAGAAAGAAGAGTGGGACGCGGATGATGAAACAGAAAGCGGAAACAACAAATAAAGTGACGAGTTTTTTGCAGGAATTGGCCGGTAAGAAAATCGCCGTTTGCGGCATCGGCCATAACAATACACCGGTGGTGCTGCAACTGCTGGAACATGGCGCTCTGGTAACCGCCTGCGATAAACGGACCCGGGAACAGCTGGGGGAGACGGCGGATCAGCTGGAGCAGGCCGGCGCCCAGTTCTGTTTGGGAGAGGCTTATCTGGATCATTTAGAGGGAATGGATCTGATTCTCCGCACTCCGGGCATGAAGCCCTATCTGCCTGCTTTTGAAGCGGCGCGGGCACATGGAATTCCCGTTTCCTCGGAGATGGAGCTGTTTTTTGATCTGTGTCCGGCACCGATTTATGCCGTAACGGGCTCGGACGGCAAAACCACCACCACCAGTATTATTGCCGGAATGCTGGAGAAATCCGGCCGTCGAGTATTTTTAGGCGGCAATATCGGCCGTCCCCTGCTGCCGGAGATTGAAAAAATCCGCCCAGAGGACGCGGCGGTGGTAGAGTTGTCCAGCTTTCAGCTCACCATGATGACCTGCCGTCCCCATGCGGCAGTGATTACCAACGTGGCGCCCAACCACCTGGACTGGCACACGGATATGCAGGAATATATCGATGCCAAGCGCAATCTGATTGCCACCCAGACTTCCTCCCAACGGGCGGTGCTCAACGCAGACAACGCGGTGACGGCCGGGTTTGCCGGAGAGACACAAGCACAGGTGTTCCGCTTCTCCCGCCAGGCCAGGCAGATTCCTGGTGCCTGGGCGGAGGATGGGATGCTGTATGCCGCCGGAGAGGATGGCATACCGGCGGCGGTGATGCCCGTCGATGAAATTAAACTGCCGGGCAAGCACAATCTGGAGAATGTACTGGCGGCGACGGCGGCTCTGTGGGGCGAGGTGGACGCCTCCGTCATGGCGGATTTTGCCCGGGGATTCGGCGGCGTGGCCCATCGCTGCGAACTGGTGCGCACCCTGGATGGGGTCCGCTGGTACAATGATTCCATCGGCTCCAGCCCCTCCCGGACCATCGCCGGGCTGAAGGCTTTCGGCAGCCGTGTGGTGCTGATTGCCGGCGGTTATGATAAACACATTCCCTATGATCCCCTGGGACCGGTAGCGGCGGAGACGGTGACCGCCGCGATCCTCATGGGGGATACGGCGGACGCCATTGAGAAAGCCATCCGCGCCTGCTCGGATCTGCCGATCCTGCGGGTGAAGAATATGGAGGAGGCGGTGCATGCTGCCCGCCAAGTGGCACAGGAAGGGGACATTGTCTGCTTGTCTCCGGCCAGTGCCAGTTTCGATCAATACAAGAATTTTGAAGAACGGGGCAATCACTTCAAAGCGTTGGTGAACGCCCTCTAATGTGTGAGAAGGAAGGATAGCAAAATGCGGGAGATGCTGGAACAATTATGCGGAGCGGCCGGTGCCGGCGGGCTGACGGCGGCTGCGGAAAGGGCCGCGGAATTTTTGCGGCAGTATACGGACGACGTTTCTTTGGACGCTATGGGCAACGTGGTGGGAATCCGCCGCTGCGGAGCGGCGGGTGCGCCGCTGCTGCTGCTGGAGGCTCACCAGGATGAAATCGGCTTCCTGGTAACCCAGGTGGATGACGGCGGCTTCGTGCATGTCGGCGCCTGCGGCGGCGTGGACGCCCGGGCGCTGGCGGCTGCAGAAGTGGTGATCTGGGCGGAAAAACCGATTCTGGGGGTATTCTGCTCGACACCGCCGCATCTGTCCGGCGGACAGGAGGATAAGCTGCCGGAAATTCCGGACATGGGCATTGATACAGGGCTGGATGCGAAGAAAGCCAAAAAACGAATCCGGCCGGGGATGCGGGTGACCTTCCGTCCCAATTTCCGGGTGCTGGAAGGAGGACGCGTCACCTCCAAAGCATTGGACGACCGGGCGGGAGTGGCGGCGGTCCTCCATTGCCTGGAGCTGCTGAAGGAGGATAAGCTGCAGTGGGATATCGCGGCGGTTTTCGCCGTGCAGGAAGAGCTGGGCTGCCGGGGATCCGCTGTGGCGGCCTTCAACGCGGAGCCCGACCGGGCTATCGCGGTGGATGTTAGTTTCGCCCGGACGCCGGATGCCAACCCCGCCAAATGCGGCATTCTGGGTAAGGGCCCGATGATCGGTTACGCGCCGGGACTGGACATTGTTATGACGCAAGTGCTGGCGGAGACCGCAGCGGAAGAAAAAATTCCCTTCCAGCGGGAGGTGATGGGCGGCGATACCGGAACCGATGCCGATTCCATCGCGGGAGCGGGAGCCGGGGTTCCTACGGCGCTGCTTTCCATACCCCTGCGGTATATGCACACCCCCGCTGAAATGGTGGATTTGGCGGATGTGGAAGCAGTGGGCCGGCTGATGGCCGCTTATATTCGGAAGGAAGGTGCCGCCCAATGATGGATCATCTGAAAAAGCTCTGTGCCTTGGAAGGCGTATCCGGCTGTGAGGTGCCGGTGCGGCGGTATATTTTGAACGCGCTGAAGGGCAGCCCGGCGGAGATCACCACAGAAGTGGATGCGCTGGGGAATATCATTGCCCGGGTAAAGGGGCGGAATCCTGCGGCCAAAACGGTGCTTTTTGCCGCCCATATGGATGAGGTGGGACTGATCATCACCGGCGTCACCGACGAGGGTTATCTGCGCTTTGCGCCGGTAGGGGGACTGGAATCCCGGGTGGTATATGGCCGCAGGGTGTTGGTTAACGGTCATCCCGGTGTAATTGGCGGTAAAGCGGTTCACCTTTGCAGCAAGGAGGAAAAAGGTCAGGTACCGGATCTGGACAAGCTGCTGATCGATTTGGGAACAGACAGCCGGGAAGAGGCGGAAAAGATCGCCGCGCCGGGGGATCGGGCGGTATTCGACAGCGCCTATACCAAGCTGGAAAACGGCCTGATCAAAGCCCGGGCGCTGGATGACCGGGCAGGCTGCGCCTTGCTGCTGGGGCTCACGGATGAAGTGCCGGAATATGACGTGGTGCTGGCCTTTACAGTTCAGGAAGAGATCGGCGCCAGAGGGGCAAAGGCAGTTGCCTTTACAGTTCGTCCGGACGTCGCCCTGGCGGTAGACGCTACAACGGCGGCGGACACGGCCGGGGTTCCAGCCGAGAAACAGGTATGCCGTGTGTTCGGCGGGCCGGTGGTGTCCTTTATGGACCGCAGCACCTTGTATGATCAGGCACTATATGAAAGGATTCGGGAGACGGCGAAAGAGATCGGCGTGAAGTCTCAGACCAAAACCGTGATCGCCGGCGGAAACGATGCCTCCTCCCTGCAGCGGGCTGCAGGCGGCGCCCGGGTGGCGGCCGTATCCCTTCCCTGCCGGTATATCCATTCTCCTTCCTGTGTGCTGGCGAAGAAAGATATCGCCGATACGCTGGCTCTGCTGAAGGCGTTGGTCAATCGGCTTCCAGCACCGGATCCGGAGGATCAAGCGATATGATTCGCCGGATGACGGAGGAGTATCTGAAGAGCCTGAAGCCGGATTCTGAAGCCGCGGTGAAGCTGCTGGCGCAGGCGGAGGCTTACGGGCTGGATTCCTCTTTTGTACGGTTTTGGGAAGGGGAAGAGGGCATGGCCGCTTCCCTGATGGACGACGTGCTTACCCTGCTGTCTTCCAACAGCTCTTGGGAGGAAACCGCGCTTTTTGTTTCCATGCAGCCGGAAATCCGTTCTCTGCGGACCAGCGGAGCGGCAGAGGAACTGGCAAGACTGCTTCCCGGCTGGGAGCTGGAAACCGGCCGCGTGATGGAGCCGAACCGGAAATTCATCCCCTTTCATAGCGTATCCCAGCCATCTCCACAGATGCTGTATCCGGTGCTGACCGCCTGTTTTCCCGGCAGTATGCCGCCCTTTGATGTGTGGTATGCCGATGTCCATCACCGACTGCGCCGCGGCCTTTGCCGGTTGGCGGCGGTGATGACAAAGGATGGAGCGGCGGCCTGCGCTATGACTACAGCGGAATGCAGGGGCGGCGGCGTGATCGGAGCCGTCGCCACCCTGCCGACGTATCGGGGAAGAGGTTATGCTTCCGCCTGCGTCTCCAACCTGGCTGCATCTTTGCAGGGGGAGGGTCGGCGGGTGTATTTATCCCCGAAAAATGACCGGGCGCGGCAGCTTTACGCTGGATTGGGCTTCTCCGTCTGCGGGGAGTGGAGCACATTGAAAAGGTCGATAGAATAATGCGAAAAGGGGTTGCTGCAAATGAACCATTTGCAGCAACCCTAACCGCTTGCAGGCCAACACAATGTATGTGCAACAGATCTTTTGAAAGTGGCGCAGAAGCTATTCATGTCCCGCCGGCGGGAAGTATACTTTGTAGTAAAGCTTATATATCCAGTTTCCTAAATAATTTTTGATAAGCTGTTCATATTCCGGGTAGGTGACGTCGTCTCCACAACACAGCATTTCATAAACAACATTTTTCTCTATCATTTTAAACCGGCATTCCCGGAACCCATTCCGCAGATAAAACTGTTTGCGTTTCCTGCGCTGTTCATGATTATCGCTGCCTTCATCCGGTTCTTCGATATTCAAAATAAACCGGCGATGCGGATACAGGCTTTTAAGATTGTCCAGTATTTGGGAACCATAGCCCATCCCACGGACATCGCTCTGCACGGCAAAATAAAACACAAACACGATATCTTCATAAAAAACGATATACAAAAAGCCGATCCAGCAGCCGTCCGCATAGATATGGAAGCAATCGGCCGATGAACGGGACAATTTATATTTGAGGTAAAAGAAAGGAACGCGTTCTTCAGCGGGAAACGCTTCCAGATACAGCTTTTTGATATTCTGCAACTTTTCCTTTTGCTGTTTTAAGCTGACGAATTGGATCATTTTAGACCTCTTTATATAAAAGTATTATTTTCATCCTAGCATATTCCGGCACGGAATGAAAGCAGGGCGAACCACTTGTAATTTTTACCGGAATATTGTATACTAAACCGGTTGTGGGCCGATTGCCCCGGAAAGGTTGAAGAAATCCGTGGAGACCCCCTTTTTTTCCATTGACAGCCGTTTGCGCGCTCTGTCCGATCAGACGGAGGCAGCGGTTTGCGCCGCGTTTCAGCGGATAGATGCCATAACCGAATATAATCAGCAGAAGGTGCTGTCCGCCTTTATTCAGGGCGGAGTCAGCGAGAGTCATTTCACCGCCACCACCGGCTACGGCTACGGCGACCGGGGACGGGACAAGCTGGATGAAGTTTTTGCCCGAACCATGGGTGCGGAGGATGCCTTGGTACGCCACAGCATCCTTTCCGGCACTCACGCCATCGCTATCGCCCTTTTCGGCGTACTGCGGCCTGGAGATGTGATGCTGGCCGCCACCGGCGCGCCTTACGATACCTTGGCCGACGTCATCGGCATGAACGGCCCTTCCGACGGTTCCCTCCGGGAGTTCGGCGTGAGCTACCGCCAGGTGGATCTGGCGGCGGACGGTTATCCCGATATCGCCGGCGTGGAGGCGGCCCTGGATGATCCGGCGGTGCGGCTGGTGCATGTCCAGCGCTCACGGGGTTATAATCTGCGGCCTTCTCTCTCGGTGGCGCGCATCGGAGAACTGATCGCCGCCGTAAAGGCCAAGCGGCCGGATATGGTGGTTTTCGTGGATAACTGCTACGGTGAGTTCGCCGAACGGGAGGAACCCACGGCGGTGGGCGCGGATCTGATGGCCGGCTCTCTGATAAAAAATCCCGGCGGCGGCATCGCAGAAAACGGTGGGTATATCTGCGGCCGAAGAGAGCTGGTGGAAAAGTGTTCCTACCGGATGACCACTCCCGGCCTGGGCCGGGAGGTGGGAGCCTCTCTAGGACATAATCGAACGCTGTTCATGGGACTCTTCAATGCCCCCCATGTAGTGGGGGAGGCCATGAAAACCGCCGTTTACTGCGCCGCTCTGTTTGAGCGGCTGGGTTATGATGCTTCTCCCGCCAGCGATGCAGAGCGGGCGGATATCATACAGACCGTGCGGCTGCGTACACCCGAGGCGCTGGTGGCTTTCTGCCAGGGAATGCAGAAGGGGGCGCCGGTGGATGCGTTTGTGGTGCCCGAACCCTGGGATATGCCCGGCTATGACGATCCGGTGATTATGGCGGCGGGTGCCTTTACCCTGGGCGCATCCATTGAGCTGTCGGCGGACGCGCCGCTGCGGGAACCCTATGCCGCTTATATGCAGGGCGGTCTCAACTACCATTCGGGCAAGATGGGCGTGCTGCTGGCAGCCCAGTCTATGCTGGAAAAAGGCTGCTTCACCCTTTGATTTTTATAAGATGGAGGAACCACCTTGGCAGATTTACAGAAAGAAATCCAGCGGCGGCGGACCTTTGCAATTATCTCCCACCCGGACGCCGGTAAAACCACCCTGACGGAAAAGCTGCTGCTGTACGGAGGCGCCATTGCCACCGCCGGCATGGTGAAGGGTAAGCGCTCCATGAAGCATGCGGTATCCGACTGGATGGAGATTGAAAAGCAGCGGGGCATTTCCGTCACCTCTTCCGTTATGCAGTTCAATTATGACGGATACTGCATCAACATTTTGGATACCCCCGGCCACCAGGATTTTTCCGAGGACACCTACCGCACCCTGATGGCGGCGGATTCCGCCGTTATGGTGATCGACGCCTCCAAGGGCGTGGAGCAGCAGACCATCAAGCTGTTTAAGGTCTGTCTGCTGCGGGATATTCCGATTTTTACCTTTATCAACAAAATGGACCGGGACGCCAAAAGCCCTTATGATCTGATGGAGGATATCGAGCAGGTGCTGGGAATCCAGACCTATCCGGTGAACTGGCCCATCGGTTCGGGCAAGGAGTTCAAGGGTGTTTATGATCGGATCAGGGGAGAGATCATCGCCTTTAAAGGGGACGGCAACGGCAAGCATGAGGTGGAAGCCACCGAAGTGGATATCGGGGATGCGGCGCGGCTGGAGGCGCTTCTGGGGGCTGAGCATTACGCCGTCCTGCGGGATGACGTGGAGCTGCTGGACGGAGCAGGAGACGACTTCGATTTGGAGCGGGTCCGCCACGGCAAGCTGACGCCGGTGTTTTTCGGTTCTGCTCTCACCAATTTCGGCGTGGAACCTTTCCTGAAGGATTTTCTGCACATGACGACGCCGCCCCTGCCGCGGAAAACGGAAGAGGCGGCGGTGGATCCTTTTGATCCGGGATTTTCCGCCTTTGTGTTTAAGATCCAGGCCAATATGAACAAGGCTCACCGGGACAGGATCGCCTTTATGCGCATTTGCAGCGGCCGGTTTGAGAAAAACATGGAGGTCTTCCATGTGCAGGGCGGCCGGAAGATGAAGCTGAGTCAACCTCAGCAGCTGATGGCCCAGGATCGGGAGATCGTTGAGGAAGCCTATGCCGGCGATATCATCGGCGTGTTTGATCCGGGCATCTTCTCCATTGGCGATACCATTTGTATGCCGGGGAAAAACTTCCGGTTTGAAGGCATTCCCACCTTTGCGCCGGAGCACTTCGCTTTGGTGCGGCAGGTGGATACCATGAAGCGCAAGCAGTTTATCAAGGGCACCACCCAGATCGCCCAGGAAGGCGCTATTCAGATTTTCCAGGAATACGGCGGCGGTATGGAAGAGGTTATCGTCGGGGTTGTGGGCACTCTGCAGTTTGAAGTGCTGGAATACCGGTTGAAAAACGAATACAACGTGGATATCATCCGGGAGGGACTTTCCTACCAGTATATCCGCTGGATTGAAAATGATGGACTGGATCCCAAGACGTTGGACTTGACTTCAGATACCAAACGGGTGCAGGATATGCGGGGAAATCCGCTGCTGCTCTTTACCAACAGCTGGAACATCCGCTGGGCGGAGGAACACAATAAGGAACTGCGGCTGGCGGAATTCAGCCGGCAGTAACAGACGAAAGAATCCCATCCGAGAAGAACTCGGATGGGATTCTTGCTGTAAACTCAGCTGTTTTTCATAATAACGCTTTCCACGACATTGGCAACATCCTCGCAGGCGTCGCAGCATTTTTCCAGCCGGTCGAAGATTTCCCGCCAGACCATCAGCTCCACCGGATCCTTGCTGCCTAGATACAGCTTGCGCACAGCCTTCATGTACAGCTTATCGCCCTCTTCCTCCAGCCGGTTGATCTCCACGATGCTTTCATGGATGGAACCGGATTTTCGGAAATTATGGAATTCCTTCATGGCATCCTTCATGGTATCACAGCATTTAACGATCAGCTTGGCAAAATCCACCGCCTCGTCCCGGATGGATTGGACATTAAACATGTAGGCCCGCATCAGCACATCCTCAATGGCATCGGTGACATTGTCGATGTACTGAATCAGCTGCATGATGTCTTCCCGCTCCAGGGGGGTAATGAAAGCCCGGGAGAGTTCCTGCATCATATCATGCTTGGCGATATCCGCCGTATGTTCCACCACATGCAGTTCCTTCATCTTGTCCGGCAGGGTGTCCGGGTCAAATTCTTTCAGCGTATCCTCCAGCATGGAGGCGGATTTGCAGGAGAATTTCACCGCCTGCACGAACATGTCGAAATAATCAAAATCCTTTTTCTTTCCCATGATTGAACGCCCTCCTATCGCGGTTTAAAAGATTCTCATGAACAGCCAGGCCATCAGGAAGCCGATAACGCCGCAGCCTGGGAAGGTCAGCACCCAGGTGAGCACCATCTCCTTCACTACCGACCAGTTGACCGAAGAGAGGCGCTTGGCAGCGCCCACGCCCATGATGGCGGTGGTTTTGGTATGGGTGGTGCTGACGGGCAGGCTGGCGAGGGAAGAAACCAGCAGGCAGCCTGCGGCGGCGAGATCGGCGGAGAAGCCCTGGTATTTTTCCAGCTTCACCATATCCATCCCCACCGCTTTAATGATGCGGTAGCCGCCGATGGAAGTGCCCACCGCCATCACCACAGAGCAGAGGATCATCAGCCACAGCGGCAGGGCAAAGGTGGTGTCTCCACCCTGGCCCTTAACCAGGAAGATGCCAAGCATGAACACGCCCATAAATTTCTGGCCGTCTTGGGCGCCGTGCATAAAGGCCATGGCGGCGCCGCCGGCAATCTGGGCGCCATTGAATATCTTATTGGTTTTCTGCCTCTCCACGTTGCGGAAAAGAAGGACGGTCAGCTTGGAGACCACGTAACCGGCGAAAAAGCCCAAAAAGGTGGAGAGGACCAATCCGTAGATCACCTTAATCCACTGATCGCCGTTGATGCCTTCCAGCCCGCCGTGCAGCGCGATGGCAGCGCCGGATAGGCCCGCGATCAGCGCATGGCTCTCACTGGTGGGAATCCCGAACCACCAAGCCGCCACCGCCCATATGACAATGGCAAACAGGGCGGCGCACAATGCCACCAAGGCTTCGTGGGTATTCCCGCTGAAATCCACCATCTCATACACTGTGGTGGCGACGTTGGCATTGATCATCGTCATCAGCAGTACGCCGAGAAAGTTGAAAACGGCGGCCATGAGAATCGCGGCCCGGGGAGACATGCAGCGGGTGGAGACGCAGGTGGCGATGGCGTTTGGCGCGTCGGTCCAGCCGTTGACGAAGATTACCCCCAGGGTCAGCAGGACGGTGATGAGCAGCGTCGGATTGGAAAATAGCTGGGTCAAAAATTCACTGAAAGACATGGTTGCGGCAAGAGCGGGCATGACAAGCGATTGAGCCATGAAACCGTTCCTTTCCTTATGAAGCGTTATCAGACAGGATCGGAGCGGCAGCTTCCCACGGAACGACTGCCGCTCACCAAAATATTATACCGTTTTCCGGGCTGACTGAAAAGAGCAGGATTTCGATTCTCGTTATTCGACAAATTATTTGCTGCAATTTCGTGAATACTGTGTAAGAATTTGGAATTCCTTCCACATTACTTGGCAGAGCGGCGTAAAAACGGTATACTAATAGGAAAAGGGGGCGAGCGTCATCAAAAGAATACGCAAATGGTTGTTTCCGCTGCCGGCGCTGATTGGTCTTCTGCTCTTTTGGCTGCTGCCCTTGGCGCCCCGGCTGACCGAAACATTTTTTTCCCGTTTCCTTTTTCGGGTGGTATCCGTACCCCTGGGAGCACTGGCGGCGGTGTTTCCGCTGTCCTTGACGGAATGTCTTGTGATACTGGCGCTGCCGCTGTTCATCCTGCTGCTGATTCTGTGGATCCGCCGCCTGAAAAGGAGTGCAGACCGCTGCCGGCTGCTGGGAAGGAGCGGCCGGGCCTTGGGCTGGGTGCTGTCATCGGTCTTTTTGATGTATATGCTGATGCATGGGGCGAATTTCTATCGTCTGCCGGTGTCTCAGCTGATGGATATTGATACCGCCGTGCGGACTCCAGCCTTCCTCCAGCAGGTATGCATCGATCTGGCGAAAAAGGCATCCGCAGAGCGGCTGTTGGTTCAGGAGGATGAGGAAGGCTGCATGAAGCTGTCCCAATCCAAAGCCAACACCCTGCGGTTGGCGCAGGATGGGTACCAGAAGCTCTCCGACGATCTGCCCTTCCTTTGGGGAGGCGTCTGGCGGGCCAAGCCGGTGCTGCTGTCCCACTGGTGGTCCTACACCGGCATTACCGGCATGTATTTTCCCTTTTTTGCGGAAGCCAATGTCAACGTCGATATTCCCGACTGGGATATTCCCTCCACAGCGGCTCATGAGCTGGCCCACACCCGGGGGTTCGCCCGGGAGGATGAGTGCAATTTCTTTGCGTATCTCACCAGCATTGCCAGCGATTCCGCTGATTTTCGCTATTCGGGCTATCTGCTGGCCTATATCTACTGCTCCAACGCCTTGTACGGCTATGACGGCGAAATGGGCGCTGAAGCCCGTTCCTATTGCTCTGAAGGCGTGCAGCGGGATCTGGCGGCCAGCAGCCGTTACTGGAAGCAGTTTGAGGGCAAGGTGCAGGAGGTTTCCACCTCGGTGAACAACTCCTTTATCGCCTCCCAGGGAGATGACGACGGCGTGCTGAGCTACGGACGGGTGGTACAGCTGATTGTGGGTTATTACGATCAGCAGGACTGGATTGCCAATACATAAACAGGCTTAGTAGGAGGAAGGATTATGGGAGAGCTGTCCAGACTGCCGAACATCGGCAAAACCTTGGAGGAGCAGCTGCAGGCGATAGGGATCGATACCGTGGACCAGTTGCGGGAGGCCGGCAGCCGGGACGCGTGGCTGCGGATTCTAGCCATTGATCCCAGCGCCTGCTATAACCGCTTATGCGCGCTGGAGGGCGCGCTTCAAGGGATTCGCTGGCACAATCTGCCGACGGAGAGCAAAGCGGAGCTGAAAAGCTTTTATCATGAGCACAAAAAGGGAGCGAAAAGCTGATATGAGGGAACCACAGGAAATCACTTTTCTCAGTTCGGATGGGCAAACCACTGTCAAAGCCAGCATCTGGACGCCCGCAGAGGGAAGAATCCGGGGCGTTGTGCAGATCTGTCACGGCATGGTGGAGCACATCCGCCGGTATGATGAATTTGCGGAGGAACTTTGTGCCAGGGGGTTCGCTGTGTGCGGAGATGATCATTTGGGACACGGACGCACGGCGGGCGAGCCGGAGAATATGGGATATTTTGGTGAAAAGGACGGCTGGAAGCATCTGGTGGACGATGAGGAGCGGATGCGCCGGGAGATGCAGTCCCGTTATCCCGGCCTTCCTTATTTTCTGCTGGGCCACAGCATGGGCTCCTTTATCACCCGCAGTTATGTCACCCAGTACGCGCAGGGGCTTAGCGGCTATATCTGCTGCGGCACTTCCGGTCCCAATCCTCTCAACGGCTTCGGGATTCTGCTGTCCAAACTAATGGTGCGCTTCCAGGGGGGCCGCCGACGGGGAGATTTTCTCAACAAGGTGGCTTTTAAGGAATATAACAGCCGTTATGGAGAGGTGAAAACGGGACACGAGTGGCTGTCCCGGGATCCGGATTCCTACGCTGGAGTGGATGACGATCCCGCCACCAGCTTCGTGTTTACCAACGCCGGTTTTCGGGACCTGTTCCAGCTGCTGTACAGCGTGACGGGAAAAAAGTGGAGCGAAAAGATCCCCAAGGATCTGCCCATCATCTTCCTGTCGGGAGATATGGACCCGGTGGGACAGTTCGGCAAGGGCGTCCGAAAGGTGTATGAACTGGTAAAAGCTTCTGGGGTAAAGGATGTATCTCTGAAGCTTTATCCCGGTGCGCGGCATGAACTGCATCACGAGACCAATAAGGATGAGTTTTTAGCGGATGTGGTAAACTGGATAGAACAGCATATGCCGGCATAAAACACGACAACAGACGGCCCACGGTTTCATCCGGAGGCCGTCTATTATCAAAATAGGGTCAGCTGTTCGCCGGCGCTTTCCGCTGGAAAGGCCTGCAAATATTCAAAAATCTGTCCCGGATCGTGCATGACGCCTCGCTGCGCGCAGGCAGTATGGAGGATTGGCATCAGCCTGTGATGGTTGTCGCTGGTGCATGCGTAGGAGAGGCCGAATCGGCGGATATATTGCTGCTTCATTCCTGGAAAATGACGGTCCAGCGCCGCATAGAAATATTCGCGGTTGCCTTTACGCATAGTGGTTCCGATGCCGAAACAGAGGATGCCCGCTACACCGGCGTCAAAGCAGTAATCCAATATGCCGCGCAGGTTTTCCTCCGTATCATTGATAAAGGGGAGCAGGGGAGAGAGCCAAACCACTGTGGGGATTCCGTTTTCCTGCATGATTTTCAGCACTTCATATCGTCTGCGGGTGGTGCAGACGTGAGGTTCGAGAATACTGCACAGCGATTCGTCATAGGTGGTCATAGTCATTTCCACCACGCATTTGCTTTGGGAATGAATGCTTTTCAGCAGGTCGAGATCCCGCAGGATCCGGTCGGATTTGGTGAGGATTGACAGACCGAATCCGTATCGGTCGATAATCTCCAGGCATTTCCTGGTCAGCTGAAGTTCCGTCTCACAATGCAGGTAGGGATCGCACATGGCGCCTGTGCCGATCATGCATTTTTTTCGTTTGCGGCGCAGGACGCTCTCCAGCAGTTCCGGCGCATTCTGCTTTACCTCGATATTTTCAAAGGAATGCTCCATCTGGTAGCAGGCGCTCCGGCTGTCGCAGTAAATGCAGCCATGGGTGCAGCCGCGGTAGATATTCATGCCGTTCTTGGCGGATAAAATGCCTTTGGCATCGACAAAATGCATGGCGGCCTCCATTTTCGAAACATTGTATCGGCTGGTCAATCATAGCATATCGCAGGGAAGAAGAAAACTTTAATATGTACAAAAACCGTCCGTCCCTTTAAAGGGACGGACGGTTTTTGTACACATTTTCAGCAGAATACACGGCTGTCAGCCGGCCAGAAATTTGATGGCGGCGTCGGCGCAGGAGGCCGCGTCGGCAGTATAGCAGTCGGCGCCGATGGAATCGCAGAAGCTCTGGGTGATGGGGGCGCCGCCGATCATGATTTTTACCTGATCCCGCAGGCCCTTTTCCTCCGCCAGTTCCACAACGCTCTTCATCTCGCCCATCGTGGTGGTGAGCAGAGCGGAGCAGCAGATCAGGTCGGCGTTGTTGTCCACAGCCGCCTGCACAAACTGCTCGGCGGAAACATCCACGCCCAGATCCACCACATTGATGCCTTTGCCTTCCAGCATCATTTTCACCAGGTTTTTACCGATGTCGTGCAGGTCGCCCTTCACCGTGCCGATAACCGCGGTACCTTTGGATTCCACACCGGCATCCACCAGGTAGGGTTTCAGGATGGTAACGCCGGCGTTCATCGCCCGGGCGGCCACCAGAACTTCGGGAACAAAAACTTCGTTGTTCTTGAACTTTTCGCCGATAATGCTCATGCCGTCCAGCAGGCCCTTTTCCAGAATATCCTGAGGAGCGACGTTTTCATCCAGCGCCTGCTGCACCAGTTCTTTGACCTTGGGAGCGCGGCCCTTCTGCAGAAACGAGCTGATTTCTTCCAAAATAGCCATGAGAAAATCCTCCTTGTTTTGTCCAAGTCTCTACCCTCATTCTACGCACAGATAAGGATAAAAGATAGAAAAATATTTTCATATTTGGTAATTTGTTTCGCTGGATGGAGGCTATTTTTTCAAATTTGTCCTCTGGTGTCCCGGTATTTTTTGGGGGAGATGCCTGTGGCCTTTTTGAAAACCTTGGTGAAATAGCTTTGATCGTCAAACCCACACAGGGAAGCCACATCCACCAGATTGACGGCGCTGTCCAGCAGAAGCATCTTGCTCTTGCCGATGCGTACCCGATTGATATAGGCAAAAAGACTGTCGCCGGTTTCCTCTTTAAAAATGCTGCTGAGATAGGAACGGCTGAGATAAACGTGGCGGGCGATATCGTCCAGGGTGATCTTCTGGGCATAATTGGTTTTGACGTAATCCATCACCTTGTATACCACATCGGAATGCTTGACCTGGGTGAAGTCAAAGGAGTAGTTGATAAACCGGTGCATGATTCCCGTCAGCCAGACGCTGAGTTCTTCCAGGGAGGTAAACTGCTCGATTTCATGGATATAGTTGGTGTTGAAGAGAAAGATTTCCCGGATATCCGCACCGGCGTCGATGGTGGCCCGGGAAAGAAGTACCACCAGCTCCACCACCCGGGTTTTGATGACCTCCAGATTGAAATCGCTGGCGCAGTAGATATGACCCAGCAGCTCGTTGAGTAATTCCTGCGCACCGGTTTTGTCCTTGCTGCAGATCAGATCATGCAGCTGCTTTTCAAAAGTGATGGGATAATTAAGGGCGGTTTCGTCTCCGGTTTGAGTTTGCTGTTCCCGGATGGCATAAATGGTATTGAGCATCTTTTCCTGCTCGTAGACAAAACCGCCAGCCCGGCTGTGGGGCAAACCGGCGATATAGCCGGTGGCGGCGGCCAGTATCTCCGCCAGATGGTTGGTGCGGGCGGTGGAGAACACCGGCAGGGAAGCAACGGCATCCGCCATATCCGGTTCGGGCAGCTCTTCCAAAGTATCCGGCAGGCTGCCCATCACCAGCGGTCCCGCGATCAGGCCGCCGGACAGCGCTCCGGTATCGTCGGAGACGGAAGAGGCGACGAAAACCAACCCAAGGGGGCAGTAGTAAATATATTTGCCGTTCCAGCGGTAGGCTTCGCTGCAGCCGTAGAGATGGGTCTGCAGATCCTCGCAGCGGGTGCAGCGGCAGTCTTCACAAAAGCGGCGGGAGGGCTCCGCAAAGACGAAGCGCTGCTGGGAGGTATCCAGCACGCCGCAGGATATATCACACAGTCCGGCAAAATGCGCCGCATATTCGGCGCAGCGTTTCACAATTTTTTCTTCCATGAACATCCATGCCTTTCTGGGAAGCGAAGGAAGGCGTCAGCCCGCGGTGCTTTCTTCGCAGGGAACCGCGCATACCTTGCCGCCGTCGTAGGAGGCCTCGATCCGATGATGGGGCGGACAGATCAGAAATTCCTTTTCCTCCCATTCGCCTGTGGTCATCTTTTGTACCAGCCGGGGATCGCCTTGGAACTCTTGGAAGGACCAGCCGTTGTAGCCGGCCGCCTCCCGGGCGGTATCCCGGTTGACGGGAGCATCGTAAATCGGAGAGGTGATATAGCCGATATAACGGTAATTTTTCGCCCACAGCATGTCCTGTTCCATGAGAAAATCGGCGTTGTCCTCGCCGTAGTTTTCAGCGTATTCCCGTCTTTTCTGTTCCAGCAGCTTCTGTGTGGGAATAAAGGCGGTCTCCACCCAGCCGCTGTTGAGCCAGAAAGTACCGGCGTAGGCATGAAAGAGCTCCAGATATCGCTGCTGAGATCCCAAAAAGAGGGCGATGCAGTCGTCCGTGCGGGGAACTACCAAGGGAATATCCCGGGCCTGGATCCCCACCACGCCGTTGGAACAAAGACCATAGCCCAGGACGATGACATCCGGCATATGCTTGAGTTCGCGCTTTTCCCACTGTTCATATAAACTGTCAATGGTCTCGCTGACCTTCATGCGTAGTTTGGCCGGCGTGTCATGAAGCCCCTGGGGCAGCCAGGTGATATCCACTGTATGAGGGCTTTGGGAAGCAAAATAACTCAGCTCCCGGGTCAGCACCCGACAGGCGATGATATGAATCCGCAAAAAAATCCCTCCTAATTACCAGAAATCCAAATATCTTCCTTGCGGCAGAAAGGAAAAAGGGGTATCATATACCCCTATAACAGCTGTTTTACGGAAAGGGGCTTGGCTCAGATGAAAATGGAGATCATACGGGGAACAGCCCGTACCATTTTAGAATATGACAACCCGGTGCTTCTGTCAACTGTTTTTGCGCAGCATGGTGTGGGGGTGGAGATGCCCTGCGGCGGCAGGCAGCGCTGCCTGAAATGCAGGGTGAAAGCTTTTGGGGCCCTGTCGCCGCTGTCCGAAAGAGAACGGGAATTGTTAACGCCGGAGGAGATCGCCGCTGGTATTCGCTTCGCCTGTATGACGGAAATGCGGGGAGATGTGCGGGTGGAGCTGCCGGATACCGGAGCTTCCGACCGTATTGTCACCGCCGGTCAAATGCCGGATTTTCCTTTTGTTCCCTGGGAGAAGGGACTCGGCGCCGCTGTGGATATCGGCACCACCACCGTGGCGCTGTATCTGTATGATCTGGAGAACGGCCGGCTGCTGGACACCGGATCGGAGCGTAATCCCCAGGCGGTCTTTGGCGCGGATGTGATCTCCAGGATGGAGAAGGCCATGGCCGGGGAGGCAGATGCGCTGGCGGTATCCATCCGGAACTGCATCGCCCGGATGCTGACCGAAGCCTGTGACCGGACGGAGGCGGATGTCCAGCGGGTTAACGCCATGGTGCTCACCGGCAATACCGTAATGCTGTATTTGCTCTGCCGGCAGCATCCCGCCTCTATTGCTGCTGCGCCTTTTATACAGGATCGGTATTTCGGGGAATTTCTGACGGCTGCCGACCTGAACCTGCCGCTGCATAAAAACGCCCAGATTTATCTTCCCCGCTGTATGTCCGCCTATGTGGGGGCAGATATCACCACCGCGCTGATGGCGGCTTCTTTCGATCAAAAGCTGGCGGATCCGGGGCATGAACCGGAACTGCTGGTGGATATCGGCACCAATGGAGAAATGGCGCTGGCGGCGGGCGGCAAGATGCTCTGCTGTTCTACGGCGGCGGGCCCCGCGTTTGAAGGAGCCGGTATTTATCAGGGTATGAACGCCAAGGAAGGGGCTGTCAGCCGTGTATTCTTGGAGAACGGAAAAATACGCTGCAGTGTTATTGGAGGCGTGGAGGCCAAAGGCATCTGCGGTTCGGGTATTGTAGATGCGGTGGCGGTGATGGTGAAGGCCGGCATTTTGGACGAAACCGGCATTATCAATGAAGAAGATCATGCTTTTGAAGGGGACATCACAGAGGTGGAGGAGCAGCCCGCATTCCGGTTGCCGGGCACCCAAGTGGTCATCACCCAGAAGGATATCCGGGCGGTGCAGCTGGCAAAATCCGCTGTCTGTTCGGGGATGCTCACCCTGATCGAGGAAGCGGGCATGCAGCCGAAAGACGTAAAGCGTCTGACCATTGCAGGTGGATTCGGCGCCTTTATCGACGTGCAGTCGGCTCAGACCATCGGCCTGATTCCACCCGGATTTGCCGCCAAGGCTGTTGCTGTGGGCAACGCGGCAGGAACCGGTGCATCCATGGTACTGCTCAGCGAAGAGGTGCGCCGGAGTTCGGAGAAATTGGCAAAACGTGCCGAAACGGTGGAGCTTTCCTCCAGTCCCCGATTTATGGATTATTATGTGGAGAACATGCTTTTCACCAATTAAAGACAAATGATAACAGCCTGTCCGGCGCGAAAATGCGCGGGACGGGCTGTTTTTTGTCCTCACAGCCGACTAAACCGCCTTCCCGGCGCATATGTTGTACCAGCAGAAAAAATGAGGAGGCGTTCCTGGTGAAATCGTGGAAAAAATGTTTAGCCGGCTTGCTGTGCGGCATACTCTTAACAGGTCAGGCCGCAGCGGCGGGGGCTCCCGCCTTGATAACCGACGAGGAGGAGGGACAAACTGCAGCCGAACTGCTCAAGGAGGATACGCCGGCCTGGGTGACAACCGATACCCTCCCGGCGGATGGAGCCGCGCTGGAAATCGGCGGGAAATCGGCGGTGCTGATGGAGCTGTCCAGCGGCAAAGTGCTGTATGAAAAGAATCCTCATGAAAAGCTGGCGATTGCCTCTGTCACCAAAATCATGACCCTCCTGCTGGTGATGGAAGCCCTGGACAGCGACATCATCAAAATTGATGAACCGGTGACTTGTTCGGCTACCGCCGCCTCCATGGGCGGTTCTCAGATCTGGCTGGAACAGGGAGAGGTAATGACGGTTCATGAACTGTTGAAGGCGGCGGTGATTGTCTCGGCCAATGATGCCTGTGCGGCATTGGCCGAGCATATCGCCGGTTCCATCGAGGGATTTGTGGAGAACATGAACGCCCGGGCGGCGGAGCTGGGGATGAACGACACCCTATTTCTGGACTGCAGCGGCCTAAGCGACGATGCCTATTCCTCCGCTTATGATGTGGCGCTGATGTCCCGGGAGCTGATGAAGCATGAAAAGATCACCGAGTACACCACCGTCTGGATGGATACCCTGCGGGGCGGCAAATCCCAGCTGGTAAATACCAATAAACTGGTGCGGCATTACAGCGGGGCCACCGGCCTGAAAACCGGCACCACCGCCAAAGCGGGGCACTGTCTTTCCGCCACCGCTGCGAAAAATGGCATGGGCCTGTGCGCGGTGATCCTGGGCTGTGCCACCACCGACGAGCGTTTCGGCGGCGCACGGAAGATGTTGGATTACGGTTTTGCCAACTATGCCGTCTATACGCCGGAGGTGGACGTTTCCGGCCTGACCCCGGTCAAGGTGCTGCGAGGAGTGGAAAAACAAGTGTCGCCGGCGGCGGATGCGCCCCAGCCTCAACTGATAAAAAAGGGTCAAGAGAAAAACATGGTTTGCGAGACGGAACTGGCCGGAGACCTGGAAGCTCCTGTGGTTAAAGGACAGGTAATCGGGCGAATCGTGCTGAAGCTGAATGGGGAAGAGGTTTCCTCCTATGCCATCCGAGCCTCGGAGGATGTGGCGCGGATGACCTTTGGTCGGGCTTTTTCCACTCTGTTGTCGGCACTGTTGGGATGAATTTTTGGGCAAGTTGCCTGGGGCGGGGGATGGGAAGTCCTGTCCCCCGCCTGGGAAATGATAAAATTTTACAATCACCCGGTTGCATTGCAGCGGGAGATATAGTAAAATAGAAACGTAGTAAACAGAAAGCAGGGATGTAGTATGCCGGTTAGTTTGGACACGCGATATCTTGGAGAATTTATTCGTCCCCATGAACTGGGCGCCATGCAGACGCAGGTGACCGCCGCTCATGATACCCTTCACAGTCGTAAGGGACTGGGCAGCGATTTTCTCGGCTGGCTGACGCTGCCGACGGATTATGATAAAGAGGAGTTTGCAAGGATTCAGGCCGCTGCGGCCCGGATTCAGCAGGATACCGATATTTTTATTGTTATCGGCATTGGCGGCTCCTATCTGGGAGCCCGGGCGGCCATTGAGTTTCTGAAATCTCCTTTGTATAACGCCAAAAAGAAGGACACGCCTTCTATCTACTTTGCGGGCAACAGCATCAGTTCCACCGCGCTCAGCGAGCTGCTGGAGCTGTGTGAAGGCAAACGGGTGAGCGTCAATGTGATTTCCAAATCCGGCACTACCACCGAACCAGCCATTGCCTTCCGGGTATTCCGGGAGTATCTGGAATCCACCGTGGGCCGGGAGGAAGCTAGGAAACGGATTTACGTCACCACCGATAAGGCCAGGGGAACTTTGAAGGGATTGTCCGACCGGGAGGGCTACGAAACCTTTGTGGTGCCGGACGACGTGGGCGGCCGCTTCTCCGTCCTCACCGCCGTCGGTCTGCTGCCCATCGCCGTAGCGGGCTGCGACATCGCCGCCTTGATGGCCGGCGCCGCCAAAGCGCAGGCGGAACTGAGCGATCCGGATGTGGAGAAAAACCCCTGCTATCGTTATGCCGCCTGCCGCCATATCCTGCTGCGCAAGGGCCGGGCGGTGGAACTCATGGTGGCATACGAACCCGCTTATGCCATGATGGCGGAATGGTGGAAACAACTGTACGGTGAGAGCGAGGGCAAGGATGGCAAGGGGCTGTTCCCGGCTTCTGTGATCTTCTCCACCGACCTGCATTCCCTGGGGCAGTTTGTACAGGACGGTTCCAATATCCTGTTTGAAACGGTGGTGCTCATCGATAAGGCCCAGAAGGAACTGACGATCAAGGAAGATCCTGAGAATGTGGATGGCCTGAACTTCCTGACGGGCAAGACCATGGCGACCATCAACCAGAAAGCTTTCGAAGGCACCGTCCTGGCTCATGCGGACGGCGGCACTCCCAGTCTGGTGCTTCATGTCCCCGCCGCCACGGAGGAAAACCTGGGTTATCTGATCTATTTCTTTGAGAAGGCCTGCGCGGTTTCCGGCTATATGCTGGGCGTCAATCCCTTCGATCAGCCCGGGGTGGAAGGCTACAAAAAGAATATGTTCGCGCTGCTGGGCAAGCCGGGCTATGAGAATGAAAAAGCAGCTCTGGAAAAACGCCTGGGCTACTGAGTTTGGTTACAGCCGCTCATTCGCGGTTATACTATATTAGGAGGAAGAATATCATGATTACTTTGATCCTCGGAAAGAAAGGCTCCGGCAAAACCAAGCGTCTGATCGACATGTGCAACAGTGCCGTGGCAGATTCCAACGGGAATGTGGTTTTTATTGAGAAGGACAACAACCTGACCTACGATATCAGCCATAAGGCGCGCTTGGCGGTGGCCGAGGACTATGCCGTCAAAGGATATGAATCTCTCTACGGCTTCATCGCCGGCATGTGTGCGGGCAACTACGATATTACCGATATCTTCGTGGATTCCACCTTGAAGATCGGCGGCAGTGAATTGGAAAGCCTGGCGGATTTCATCGAGAAGCTGGGTGATCTCTCCAAAAAGGCGGAGACCAACGTAGTGCTGTCCATCTCCGCGGACAAGGCGGATATCCCGGAGCGGATCGCGGAATACGCGGTAGAATTGTAAGCGAATAACGCAGTATGAAAGGGCGGGGACGGGGTCCTGCGGGCGGCTTTGCCGCCGGACAGGCCCTGCCCGCCCTTTATCACGCGGGATGTGGAAGGAAAGGTTTGGAAAGCGATGGCGATATGGTACGAGGGCAACCTCAATCAATCGGAAAACCAACGGGAGGAAAACGGCGTTACCTATTATATCCGCGGCGTGCGCGTGGTGGACGGCGTCCGCTATGAGCGGTATGCGGTAAAAACCCATTTCATCGAACGGGGCGAAAGCTATATCGAGGTGTTGCGCCGGTACGTGGTTCCGCTGATCCAGCCCGGGGACATCGTCACCATGGGAGAAAAGGTCATCTCTATGTGCCAGAACAACACGGTGGAGATGAAGGATGTCAAGGTGGGATTCTGGGCGCGCTTCCTTTCCAAATTCGCCACCCACAACAACAACGGCATCGCCATGGACGAGCCATATAAGCTCCAGCTGGCCATCGATATGAAGGGGCTGCCGCTGATTCTGTGGGCCTCCTTCGCCGGGGCGGTATGCAAGCTGTTCGGCAAGCGGGGCGTATTCTATCAAATTGTGGGCCAGGATGTGGCGGGGATCGACGGGTTTTACAGCCATTCCGCTTTTGAGACCTATCATACCCTGGCGGTGCTCAATCCCCGGGAGCCGGAGAAGGTCTGCCAGGAGATTTATGAGACCTTGGGCTTCAGCTGCGTATTGGTGGATGCCAATGACATCGATGTGGAAGTGCTGGCCTGTTCCCCTGATCTGCAGGAACGGCCGATGGTGTTCCTGGCCGATCTGATTCGGGACAACCCGGCGGGCCAGGACGATGAGCTGACCCCCTTCATCATTGTGCGGGATATCGGCGACCGGGAGGCGCAGCCTTATGTGCCGGTAAAGGCGCTGGACAAGCCGCCTGAAGAGCATTGAGAGGGGATTGGCTCTATGTCCGGTTTGACGGAAATGCATTTTCATACCAGTGAAGTCAGCGCCTGCGGTTCCATCGCCGCCGCCCAGGGAATTCGAGCCTATAAAGAGCGGGGGTATGACACGGTGGTGGTGACCGATCATTTTCACGCTGATTATTTTGCCTCTCTTCCGGAAAAGCTGAGCTGGCCGGAAAAGGTGGAGCGATGGCTTGCCGGTTACCGCGCCGCCAAAAGGGAAGGAGAGGCCGCGGGACTGAAGGTTCTGCTGGGCATGGAAATCCGTTTTGTCCATTCTCCCAATGATTATCTGGTGTACGGGCTGACGGAGGAACTGCTTCGAGAGACGGTGGAACCCTATCGCTGGAGCGAGGAGCATTTCCATCGTTTTTCCCGGGATAACGGGCTGTTTTTCGCCCAGGCCCATCCTTTCCGCAGCGGCTTGACTCGCTGTGAACCGGCTTATCTGGACGGGATGGAGGTCTACAATGGCAACCGCCGGCACAACAGCCGCAACGATCAGGCGGCAGCCTTTGCCGCCGTTCACGGTCTGGTGCCCCTGTCCGGTTCCGATTTTCACGAGTGGGAGGATCTGGCAGAGGCGGGGATGCTGTTTCAGCCCCCGGTGACGGATTCCATGGATTTAATCCGCCGGCTGCGGGAGGGGCGGTTCCAGCTTTATCCCAAGATTTCCTGATTTTCACGGCCCGCATTGAAAAAAGGGTTGACAAACCCCTGACGCGCCTATATAATATTGGGCGTGACACTTGAGGTGAAATATGCTTCTACAGTTAAAACCATTGTTCATGGGAGAGCGGGAATCGCTGCCCATCGATACGGAGTTGGATTTTTCCGGCCTGGAATGGCAGGGGCTGTATCCATTCCGGCAGCCTGTCCGTGTAAGAGGCGAGGTCGTTTTGGCGGCCGAAATCGTTGTGCTGCGGGCTAAGGTATCCTACTGCTTCAGCGGCCGCTGCGACCGCTGTATGGAGGATTTCCAGGATGAGCGGGAACTGGAGATGGAGCATATCCTGGTGACCTCTCTGGAAAACGGGGACGAGGGCGATTTTGTGCTGATCGACAATTATCAGCTTCCGCTGGATGAACTGGTGGAGGCGGATCTGATCCTCAGCCTGCCCTTCAAAAACCTGTGCCGGGAGGACTGCCGTGGGCTGTGTCCCATATGCGGCAGAAACCTCAACGAGGGTCTGTGCGGCTGCCGTCCTCAGACGGCGGATCCCAGGCTCGAGGTGCTCAGACAGCTCATCGATTAGTTTGATTTCATTAAGGAGGTGCTGACAATGGCGGTACCCAAGAGAAAAAGCTCCAAGGCGCGGCGGGACAAAAGACGCAATAATGTGTGGAAGCTGGACGCGCCGGCCCTGATGAAATGCCCGCAGTGCGGCGAATACAAACGCCCGCACCGGCTCTGCGGCAATTGCGGTTATTACAACGGCAAGCAGATCATCAAGAAGGAAGCGTAAGAAAGTAGAGGAGGAGCGATCCTTCTCTATTTTTATGTCCGGCCGTATAGCGCCGGTATTGTGAAGGAGGATACGGTATGGCGGTTCTTATTACCGGCGTGGCGGACGGCAGCCCGGCGGCGGGGAAAAAGATCAAGCCGGGAGACCGGCTGCTGTCCCTCAACGGCCATACGGTGGAGGATGTGCTGGACTATCGGTTCTATCTGATGGAATCCAAGCTGGAGCTGCTTCTGGAGACGGAAAAGGGCCGCCGCAAGGTACGGATCCGCAAGGACTGCGACGAGGATATCGGTCTGCAGTTTGAAACCTATCTAATGGATAAGCAGCACACCTGCCGCAATAAATGCATCTTCTGCTTCATCGACCAAATGCCGCCGGGAATGCGGGACAGCCTTTATTTCAAGGACGACGACAGCCGCCTTTCCTTCCTTTTCGGCAATTACATCACCCTTACCAATCTTTCGGAGCATGAGGTGGAGCGGATCATCTCCATGCACATCAGCCCGGTGAATATTTCGGTGCATACCACCAATCCCGCCCTGCGGTGCCAGATGATGAACAACCGCTTCGCCGGGGATACCCTCGCGATATTGGAGCGGTTCGCGGCGGCGGGAATCCGGATCAACTGCCAGCTGGTACTTTGCCCCGGCATCAATGACGGGGAGGAGCTCACCCGCACCATGAAGGATCTGGAAAGACTGCTGCCTGCGGTGGAGAGTGTGGCCGGGGTACCGGTGGGGCTCACCAAATATCGGGAGGGACTCTATCCTCTGCGCACCTATACGGCTGAGGAAGCCGCGGATGTGATTGATCGGATGGAAGCCGCGGGCGCGGCGCTGCTGGAGCGCACCGGCAGCCGGGTATTTTATCCAGCGGACGAATTTTATCTCAAAGCGGGCCGTTCTATCCCCGATGCTCCCTTTTATGGGGCCATGTCTCAGCTGGAAAACGGCGTGGGAATGGTGGCGCTGCTGCGCAGTCAGTTCGCGCAGGCGTTGGAGGCGTGCGTCGAGATGCCGGCGGGCAGCCGGCTGCTTTTGGCCACCGGGGTGGCGGCTGCGCCGCTGCTGAAAGCCATGGTTGACGAAGCCAGAAAAAAATGGCATAATCTTCAAATAGAAGTGGTGCCGATTATCAATTATTTTTTCGGAGAGACTATCAATGTGGCCGGTCTTGTTACCGGCGGCGATTTAATACGGCAGCTTGCGGGAAAAGCAGCGGATATTCTGTTGATTCCCGATGTGATGCTCCGGCACGAACAGGACCGTTTTTTGGACGATGTGACGCCGGAAGAGGTGGAGAATGCCCTGGGCATTCGGCTGGAGGCAGTGGCGGTGGACGGCGACTCTCTGGTGGACGCATTGCTTCTGTAACGTTATGCATAAGCGCGGTGAACGCACCGTAATCATCAATAGAACAGGCGGTGAGCGCAATGGCGCGGCCGGTAGTAGCGGTGGTCGGGCGGCCCAATGTGGGCAAGTCCACCCTTTTCAACAAGCTGATCGGACAGAGGCTGTCCATCGTCAAGGATACGCCGGGGGTGACCCGGGACCGGATCTTTGCCGAGTGTGAGTGGTGCGGGCGGAAGTTCATGCTGGCGGATACCGGCGGCATCGAGCCCCGCTCCGATGATGTGATCCTTTCTCAGATGCGCCGTCAGGCTCAGCTGGCGATTGAACAGGCGGACGTCATCGTCCTGGTGACTGATTTGCGGGCGGGAGTTACCGCCAACGATGCGGATGTGGCGGTAATGCTGCAGAAAAGCGGCAAGCCGGTGGTGCTCTGCGTCAACAAATGCGATACGCCGGGAGAGGTTCCGGCGGAGTTTTATGAATTCTATAATTTGGGTTTGGGCGATCCCATCGCTGTTTCCTCCGTGCACGGCCATGGCACCGGCGATCTGCTGGACGCGGTGACGGCGCTGCTTCCGCCGGATGAAGAGGAAGAGGAGGAACGGGAGATTATCCGGGTAGCCATTATCGGGAAGCCCAATGCCGGTAAATCCTCCCTGGTGAACCGCATCGCCGGCGAGGAGCGGACGATTGTCTCGGATATCGCAGGCACCACCCGGGACGCGGTGGATACGCCGATCCATAATGCGCATGGGGATTTTGTTTTTATCGATACCGCGGGATTGCGCCGCCGCAGCCGGGTGGATGACGCCATTGAAAAGTACAGCGTTCTGCGGGCGGAAATGGCTGTGGAACGGGCGGACGTGTGTGTGATCCTCATCGACGGCGTGGAAGGCTTCACCGAGCAGGACAGCAAGGTGGCGGGCATCGCCCACGAGCAGGGCAAGGCCTGCATCATCGCGGTGAATAAATGGGATGCGGTGGAGAAGGACGACAAAACCATGGACCGGATGCGGAAAAAGCTGATGGAGGATTTTTCCTTCATGGGTTACGCCCCCTTCATCTTTTTGTCCGCCAAGACTGGACAGCGGGTGGACCGGCTGTTTGATTTAATCAAGTATGTGTATCAGCAGAACTCCATGCGGATTTCCACCGGTATGCTCAACGATGTACTGGCTCAGGCTACCGCTAGGGTACAGCCCCCAACGGATAAAGGCAGGCGTCTGCGGATCTATTATATGACCCAGCCATCCACTCGGCCGCCCACATTTGTCTGCTTTGTCAACCGGGCGGATCTGTTTCATTTTTCCTATCAGCGGTATCTGGAAAATCAGATTCGGGAGACCTTCGGACTGGAAGGAACGCCGGTGCGTTTCGTGATCCGGGAACGGGGGGAAAGCGGCGGCCGCTGACGCTGCGGAATACGGCATGCCGCCACAAGGGCGGCGGAGAAAGGATCGTTTGTGCATGATCGGAGAGTTTTTGCAGAACAGCTGGCTTGCCATGCTGCTGACGGCTGTCGCCGCCTACCTGCTGGGCAGCCTCAATTCCGCTATTATCGTGACGAAAATCACCGCCAAGGAGGATATCCGCTCCTACGGCAGCGGCAACGCCGGCGCTACCAATGTGCTGCGCTCTCAGGGCAAACTGCCGGCACTGCTCACCACGGCGGGAGATTTGCTGAAAAGCATTATCGCGGTTCTGATCGGCGGCTGGCTGCTGCAGGATCTGAATCTGGTGTATACTGGTTTGGAAAGCTATCAGGTCTCTCCTATAGGTGCGGAGCTGGTGGGGCGGTATCTGGCGGGTTTTTTCTGCATCATCGGTCATCTTTTCCCTTTGTATTTCGGCTTCCGTGGAGGTAAGGGCGTGCTTACCACCCTGGGCATGATGCTGATTCTGGACTGGCGGGTGGCGCTGATCTGCCTGGGCTTCTTTATCGTAACGGTGCTGATTTTCCGGATGGTTTCCCTGGGCTCGGTGATTGCTGCGGCCCTGCTGCCGGTTTTTACGTACATATTCCGCACCTTTGTGGAGCATCAGTCCGCAGGAGTCGTGTGGTTTTGTACCAGCATGGCGGTGCTTATCGCCGCTATTCTGATTATCAAACATATTCCCAATATCAAGAGAATTGCGGCGGGAACGGAAAGCAAACTGTCCTTCGGCGGGAAAAAATAATCCAGAGCGGCGCGGGGGCGGATCATGCTCCTGCGCTGCGGCGTATCGGATGAAAATACAGCGGAAAGGGTGTTGGATAGCGTGGCAAAGATTGCGGTGCTGGGTGCCGGAGGCTGGGGAACGGCGCTGGCGGTTATGGCCAACCGTTATGGCAATGTGGTGACGCTTTGGACCAAATTTGAGGATGAGGCGGCTTTGATCCGTCAGCATGGGGAGCATAAAAAGCTGCTGCCGGGTATTCCAGTGCCACCTTCCCTGGCCCTTACCACCGATCTGAGCTGTGTCAAGGAAGCAGAGCTGGTGCTGCTGGCTGTTCCCTCTTTTGCTATTGCGGAAACCGCTGCCTCCATGCGGGATTTTCTCCCGTCTGGTACGCCGGTGGCCATCTGCGGCAAGGGGCTGGAAGACGGCACCCACCGCCGGTTTTCCCAGGTGGTGCGGGAACTGTTGCCCACAGCTCGTGTGGTGGCCTTGTCCGGTCCTTCCCACGCCGAAGAGGTGGGGCGGGGTGTTCCCACTTCTGTGGTCAGCGCCTCGGAGGATATCCAGGCGGCAGAGCTGGTACAGGAGCTGCTGATGAATCCGGCCTTCCGTATTTATGTCAACGCGGACGTGATCGGCGTGGAATTGGGCGGCGCGCTGAAAAATATCATCGCCCTGGCGGCGGGAATCTGCGACGGTTTGGACATGGGAGACAATACCAAGGCGGCGCTGATGACTCGGGGACTGGCGGAGATGGCCCGATTGGGAACCGCCATGGGGGCGTCTTCCGAAACCTTTGCCGGTTTATCGGGTATGGGAGATCTGATTGTTACTTGCGGCAGTATGCATTCCCGGAACCGCCGCGCCGGCATCCTTATTGGGCAGGGACGCACGCCGGAAGAGGCGGTGAAGCTGGTGGGAACGGTGGAAGGCTATCTGGCAGCCCGGGCCGCTTGGCATCTGGCACAGCGGGAAGGGGTTGAGATGCCCATCACCGAGCAGTGTTACCGCGTTTGTTATCAAGGCCAGAACCCGCAGGATGCGATTCACGCGTTAATGGGGCGGCCTAAAAAACACGAAAGCGAAATCCCCTGGCTGTACAGCGGAAAGCAAAGCTGAAAAAGAAGAGAATTTTTCACGGACGAGGTTCTTTCTCGTCCGTTTTTTACATTTCAGAAAACAAAACAGGTTTTCCGCGTGTCTTATAAACAGAAGGGAAAAGTGAGGTGGGGAGTATGGAACAAAGCGCGCATCAGCGGTTTATCGTTTTATATGAGGTGCACAGGGTGCCTGTCTATCACATGGCGTTGTCATTGCTGAAAAATGCCGCCGCGGCGGAAGACGTGATGCAGGAGGTGTTCCTCAGCTTGTATGAAACCATGGAACAGGAAAGAATGATTCGCAATATTCGTGCCTGGCTTCTCACAGTCACCAGAAACCGCTGTTTGAATCATTTGCGGGACAACCGATATGAGATTCCCGCGGATGACCCGCCCCTCTGCGTGGAGGAGAATATGGAAGATGAGGTAATGGGCCGGATCTTGTCCGGCCAGATCCTCCGATGCATCACCACTGAAGAAAATCTGATCTTTTCCCTTCACTGTCTGGATGGCTACAAGTACCGTGAAATTGCCGAAGGCATGGACCTGCCCATCGGTACCGTACAAACAAAATGCAGGGCGGCTCGCCAGAAGCTGAAAGCCGCTTTGCATGATTTGTAGAGAGGAGTATCCGCATGAAGTATAAGGAATTTCTGCATAGGTATAAACAGTACCGCGAAAAGCAGACGCCAGATATCCGAGACAAGCTGCCCCGGGCCGCCTGCGCTTCGCCGTCGAAGCCTATCTGCTTTTCCATGAACCGGTACCGGATTGCGGCAGCCGCTTCCGCTTTGGTGCTGATCATTGTTGCCGCGCTGGGAATCTATTTTTGGCCGGATCGGATAGAAGCAATTGATTCTTCTAGCTGGACTATCAGCGAGATATCATCCTCTCCCGATTCAAGTCAGATCAGTGTAATCAATCAGATTCCTAGCTGGTACGCGCCAGGTGCATTATCTGTCAGTCCCTTTCTTTACGAGAACTCCGGGCTGAAGGATACCGACGGATTCAACGGCTACGTGAACGCTCGTTTTCTTAATTTGTCATCGCGCTATGACAATCCAGGGCATGAGTCCTGTTCAGGGGTATATTACGACACGCAGACCCAGTCGATTTTCTGCGTGACCCACGTCATACGGAATATATTGATGTCGGATGGGGTATGCGGCGAAGAGACGAAAATCGGCGTGCATTTTTATGAACCGACCCTGGGCAAGGCGGTGTTCACCCTACAGGGGATGAGTGGAAATCCTTCCTATTGTATGGATTTGAACACCGGGGAATATAAAAAGCTTCCCGTCTCTTTGTATCAGAGCGTATATCACGCAGGCGGACCGGAAGAGAAGCTGTCTGGCGCGCCCTATTTTGTGACGATGAATCCGCGGAAGAACAGTCATGTGGATGATATTTTACTGCTTAATTTGGAGACCGCTGAGGTAACGAACATTTTAAAGAACAGCGCCGGAAAATACATCTGGGATGCCATGGACGACGCTCGGCTGTCTCCCGGCGGGAAGTATGTTTACTACACCAAGATGAGCGGCGATGCGATTGCGGACAACGGACGGCAGCGCACTATGGTGATCTACAGCGTGGAAACCGGCGAGAGCCGGGAATTCAAAGGGGAGATTCTCCACGCCTTGCCGGATGACAGCAGGCTGGTGGTCCGGACGGACGACGGTGTGAATGTGGTGACCTGCGCCACGGGGGAGAGTATTTCCTTGGAGGAAGCGGCGGACCTGCCGGATCAGTACGGTTTCCTCATCGGCCGAGCCGAGCGTTATGTGGAGGAGTGTCAGCAGCTGACGGTGGAAAATCTGCGCACCAGAGAAGAGAAATTGGTGTCGGACAGCTATGTCTATGCGTATGCCTTCAGCCCCGATACCCGCTATTTGTATTATTACAGCCGGGGCAAGGAGACGATAACCTGCCGGGAGATCGCCACCGGAAAGGAATTTCAGATAACCGTTGATCCTCAGTTCCTCAAAGCAACCGAGGAAGGAGAAAACAGCGGAAAACAGGTGTTTTTCTACGCGTATTTCGATGAGGAGAATAACACCCTGCTTTTAGGTTATCAATGCACCGAGAACGCCCGGCAGGATCCCGAACAGGTGCGGCAGGAAAGGGAAAATGATCCGGCTGTTCAATTTGACGAACTTTTCCAGACAGGAGGACTCGATTCTATCAGCAGCTTTTCTCATATCATAGAAAAGCACTCCGATGGACTGGTGGCTTATGAAGGTGAGGGCTTTTTATTCCTGGATTATACCAGTTTGTATCATCCTGGAGGTATACAGACATTCGTAGCCTTAGAGGATTACCGGACGAATCGGTTTACAGACATCACTCATAAATGAACCAGGCTGAATTGCCCTTTCGAGACATGGGAGAAAGAAAAAGAGCTACCGGCCGGTGAGCAGGCCGCTGTGCGGGAGCTGCTGGAACGTCTGGATGTTCCCATTTATATGGCACCTTTGGATTACACCGCTTACATGGTAAACGGAAAAGTAGACTGGAAATGGATGGAGGAACAGATTATTGGCGGCGGGCTGATACTGGATATGGCGGATAATTTGAAATCTTATGTTGTCAGCGGATCCGAATGGATAGGAGACCGGCGTAGTTTAGGAAGCGATGAAACAGATATATCATTCATGAAAGATTTATTATACGAGTTTTTTTATGAATCTCCATCTATGGGTGATTTATTACCTTATAGGTATG
Organism: uncultured Oscillospiraceae bacterium; assembly: GCA_902492455.1. Taxonomy (GTDB): domain Bacteria; phylum Bacillota; class Clostridia; order Oscillospirales; family Acutalibacteraceae; genus CAKTXU01. Next base: position 31,055 of record CABULH010000005.1, on the reverse strand, counting down.
TTTTAGTGGATGAATTTGATAATATCTGCGATTCGGCTGTTTATACGGTATCTTTTTCTCCTGAATTAAATGGTGATTTGTTATTCGGTATGCGAGACGGCCAGTACTTTATCTATTACAGCGGACGTATGCGGGAAATCAACGAGAATGATTATATCTACTGGACGGATCGGTTGAAAGTACAGGAAGAGAAGTCAAGACTTCAATCTTAAGTTAAAAAGCGCGATCCTCCGGGGGCGGTTCCCGGAGGATCGCGCTTTGGCTTTGGAAAGATAGCCTTCTATAGTTGACAGCCGAAACAGAAACCAGTAGGATAAGAATAAAATAAAGTCGGAGGAGTTGTGAGAGTAATGGAAAAGAAGATCCCTGGATTTGTGAAAAAGCTGTTGATTATTGTTCCTGTTGTGTTGGTGCTGCTGATTTTGGTTTTCAATTGCTTTGATGTAGTGCCCGCAGGTTTTAAGGGGGTACGGCTCACCATGGGAGCGGTGGACAATGTGGTGGTAAATGAGGGGCTGAATTTCAAGCTTCCTTTTGCCCAGTCCATCGTTCATGTGGACGCCAGAGTGAAGAAATACACCATTGAAGGGGGAACCTCCGCCAGCAAGGATATGCAGTCCATCACCACCAACGTGGCGCTGAATTATCGGGTGGACGGCGCCAGTGTGGATAAACTGTACAAGAATCTCAGTCTGAACTATGAAGACACGATCATCGCGCCGGCGGTCAACGAATGCATCAAGTCGGTGACCTCCCAGTATACGGCGGAGGAAACCATCACCCGCCGCAGCGAGATATCCGGCCAGATGAAGGAAATGATTGCGGAACGGCTCAAGGACAAGTACATATTTGTGGACAGCTTCAACATCACCGATCTAACCTTCAGCGCCGCTTTTGATAAAGCCATTGAGGAAAAACAGGTGGCGGAGCAGAATGCCCTGAAGGCAAAATACGATCTGGAAAGGATCAAGACAGAGGCGGAACAGGCGGTTATCAAGGCCAAGGGTGAGGCGGAGGCCATGGAGATCAAGAACGCCGCTTTGTCGGAAGCCATTATCGAACTGGAGTTCCTGGAGAAATGGGATGGCCGTATGCCTACCTATTACGGCGGGGATGCCGGCCTGCTGCTCTCTCTCAATCCAGACAGCGCCAAAGAAGGCGAGTAATCCTAAAAAGATGGAGGGTTTATGAAGCTTTTATTTAAACAGCGCTTTTTTTCCTGGTTTGACAGCTACGATATCTATGATGAAGGCGGCAGCACCATTTTTTCGGTGGAAGGAAAGCCCTCCTGGGGGCACAAGCTCCATATCCTCAACGCCCAGGGCAGACACATCGGCATGGTAAAAGAAGCGGTGTTCACCTTTCTGCCGAAGTTTGAGCTGTATGTGGGAGAGCGGTATGTAGGCTGCATCACCAAGGAGTTCACTCTTTTTAAGCAGCGATTTCAGATCGACTGCAACGGCTGGCAGATCGACGGCGATTTTATGGGGTGGGATTACCGGATTCAGGATGCTTACGGTCGGCCGGTGGCCGCGGTGAGCAAGGAAATTTTCAACTGGACAGACACCTATTCCATCGATGTTGCGGACTCACGGGACGCGCTGCTGGTGCTGATGGTGGTTTTGGCAATCGACGCGGAAAAGTGTTCCAACGACTAATGTGAATAGAACAGCAGGAATGTCACAAACATTCCTGCTGTTCTGCATATTTCGCCATTGCCGTCTGGATACTATATTTACCAGCTGCCGGCTTTACCGCTCATTTTGATCAGGCACAGCGATTTTCCTTGACAGAACCCCAAGATATAGGGTAAAGTAATATAATGGGAATTTTCTGAACAAGGACGTTTAACCATATGGGAAGGATGGATTCAGCAGTGGCTCCCAAAAAGCAAAGCTACGGCAATGAAAGCATTACCTCATTGAAAGGCGCCGACCGGGTGCGCAAACGTCCGGCGGTTATCTTTGGCTCGGATGGTTTGGAAGGCTGCGAACATGCGGTCTTTGAAATCCTGTCCAACTCCATAGATGAAGCCAGGGAGGGACACGGCAGCAAGATCGTCACCACCCGGTTTGAAGACGGCTCCATCGAGGTGCAGGATTTCGGCCGGGGCATGCCGGTGGACTACAATCCCAAGGAACAGCGTTTCAACTGGGAGCTGATCTTCTGCGAATTGTATGCCGGCGGCAAATACAATACTAATGAAGGAGAAAGCTACGAATATTCCTTGGGCCTCAACGGTCTGGGCGCCTGCGCCACCCAATATTCCTCCGAATACATGGATGTGGAGGTGCGGCGGGACGGCTTTCGCTATACTCTGCATTTCGAGCACGGCGAAAATATCGGCGGGCTGAAAAAGGAGCCTTACGCCAAAAAGGACACGGGAACCACCATCCGCTGGAAACCGGATCTCCAGGTATTCACCGACATCGCGGTGCCGCTGGAATATTACCAGGACATCCTGCGCCGCCAGGCGATTGTCAATCCCAATCTTCTGTTTATCCTCCGCAGTCAAAACGGCCGGAGCTTTGATACGGAGGAGTTTGTCTACGAAAACGGCATCGAAGATTATGTGAAAGAATTGGTGGGAGAGGAACGGCTCACCGATGTGCAGGTTTGGACGGCGGAGCGCAAAGGCCGGGATCGGGCGGATAAGCCGGAATACAAGGTTAAGCTGAATGTGGCCCTCTGCTTTTCCAATAAGCTGAATCTGCAGGAATACTACCACAACAGCAGCTGGCTGGAGCACGGCGGTTCACCGGAAAAGGCGGTGCGTTCGGCCTTTGTTTCCCAGATCGACGCCTATCTCAAGCAGAACGGCAAGTATCTGAAAAACGAGAGCAAGATCGGTTACCAGGACGTGCAGGATTGTCTGGTGCTGGTTTCCTCCTCCTTCTCCACCCAAACCTCCTACGAAAATCAGACCAAAAAAGCCATCAACAATAAGTTTATCCAGGAGGCCATGACCGAGTTCCTGCGGCATAATCTGGAGATTTATTTCCTGGAAAATAAGGCGGAAGCGGACAAGCTCACCGAGCAGGTACTGATTAATAAGCGCAGCCGGGAAAAAGCGGAATCCACCCGGCTGAATCTGAAGAAGACCCTCCAATCGGGCAATGATCTGGCCTCCCGGGTGCAGAGCTTTGTGGACTGCCGCAGCCGGAAGGTGGAAGAAAGGGAGCTTTTCATCGTGGAGGGGAAATCTGCTATGGGCGCCTGTATCCAGGCCCGCAATCCGGATTTCCAGGCGATTATTCCTGTCCGCGGCAAGATTCTCAACTGCCTCAAGGCGGAATACGACAAGATTTTCAAGAATGAGATCATCACCGATCTGCTCAAGGTGCTGGGCTGCGGCGTGGAGGTCAAAAGTAAAGCCAATAAGGATTTGGCGACCTTCGATCTCAGTCTGCTGCGCTGGAATAAGGTGATTATCTGCACCGATGCCGACGTGGACGGCTTCCAGATCCGCACCCTGATTTTAACCATGCTCTATCGGCTGACCCCCACCCTTATTGAGAAGGGGCTGGTGTTCATCGCGGAAACGCCGCTGTATGAGATCAACACCAAAACAGATACCTATTTTGCCTATAATGAGTCGGAAAAGGCAGATATTCTGAAAACCGTCGGGGACGCCAAGTATACCATTCAGCGTTCCAAAGGATTGGGTGAAAATGATCCGGATATGATGTCCATGACCACGATGAACCCCGCCACCCGGCGACTGGTGAGGGTGGAGCCCGCCGACGCGGCGGCCACCGAAGTGATGTTCGATGTGCTGCTGGGAGATAACCTCTCCGGCCGGAAGGATTTTATTTCGGAAAAGGGCAGTCAATATCTGGAATTGGTGGATGTGAGCTGATGATAATCGAAACAATGCCCGGGGTGCTGAGCGCGGGGATGGCGGATATGCTGCGGGTACTACTGACTGCCGTGGGCGTAGCGGCGGCCGGTTGTCTGATCTGGGCAGTCGCTTCCTTTTTTCAGCGGAAAAAGAAGAAGCGCGGCCGGAATTTTCCTCAAAATGAGGATGAATGGCGCGGCGGCCCCAGGCCGCGTTAACGTGAAGGACGGTAAGGTTAAATAGCTTTACAGATTCGGCGGAGAAAGGATCGAAAAACGTTGGCGAAAAAAACGAGAAAAAGCAGCGCGGCGGGGTTGGAAAAGCTGCCGGAAAACGCCCATATTGCCGGAGCAGGACTGGTGGAAAGCCAGCGGATCACCGACACGCTGGAAACCAACTATATGCCCTATGCCATGAGCGTGATCATGTCCCGGGCGATTCCGGAGATCGACGGTTTTAAGCCATCCCATCGAAAGCTGCTGTACACCATGTACAAGATGGGGCTGCTGACCGGAGCGCGGACCAAATCCGCCAATATCGTGGGTGCCACCATGAAGCTGAATCCCCATGGCGACGCGGCGATTTATGAGACGATGGTCCGGCTGTCCCGGGGCTATCAGGCGCTGCTGCATCCTTTTGTAGATTCCAAGGGCAATTTTGGCCGGGCGTATTCCAGCGATATGGAATACGCCGCCTCCCGGTATACCGAGGCCAAGCTGGATCCCATTGCCGGGGAACTGTTCCGGGATATCGACAAGGACACCGTGGATTTTGTGGACAACTACGACGCCACCATGAAGGAGCCGACCCTGCTGCCTGTGGGCTTCCCGTCTATTTTAGTGAATAACAATATGGGCATCGCTGTCGGAATGGCCAGCAATATCTGCTCCTTTAATCTGCAGGAGGTATGCGACACCACCATTGCGCTGATGAAAAACAGCGAGCATGATCTCGCGGAAACCCTGAAGGCGCCGGATTTTCCCGGCGGCGGTCTCATCATCTATGATCGGGACGAATTGGAAAAGATCTACCGTACCGGTCGGGGCAGCGTTCGGGTTCGGTCGGTGTACAGCTACGATAAGGAAGCCAACTGCATCGATATCACCCAAATCCCTTCCACCACCACGGTGGAAGCCATTATTGCCAAACTGACCGATTTGGTAAAAACAGGGAAAATCCGGGAAATATCTGACGTACGCAATGAGATCGGATTGGACGGCTTGAAGATCACCATCGATCTCAAACGGGGCGTGGATCCGGACAAGCTGATGAATCGTCTGTTTGCTATGACGCCGCTGCAGGACAGCTTTTCCTGCAATTTCAACATCCTCATCGCCGGAGTGCCCCGGGTGCTGGGCGTGCGGGAAATTCTGGACGAATGGATCGCCTTCCGGATGGAATGCGTGCGGCGCCGGGTGTACTTTGACCTGGACAAGGCCAAGGAAAAACTGCACCTCCTCAAGGGTTTGGAAAAGATTCTGCTGGATATCGACAAGGCCATCCGCATTGTCCGTTCCACCGAAGAGGAGGAAGAGGTGGTCCCCAACCTGATGATCGGGTTCGGGATCGATAAGATTCAGGCGGAGTATGTGGCGGAAATCAAGCTGCGCCATCTGAACCGGGAATACATTCTCAAGCGCACCGAGGAGATTCAGAAGCTGGAACGGGACATCGCTGAGATGGAAGCAATTCTGAAAAGCGCCGCCCGCATCCGGGGAATCATCATCGGCGAACTGCAGGAGATCAGCAAAAAGTATGGGCAGCCCCGCCGCAGTCAGCTGCTTTATGCTTCCGAGATCGAGGAGGCTGCTGCTGAGGCGGAGGAGGAAATTCCGGATTATCCCTGCACCCTCTTCTTCACCGCCGAGGGATATTTCAAAAAGATCACCCCTCAATCTTTGCGGATGAGCAGCGAGCACAAACTGAAGGAAGGGGATCGGATTATCCAGACAGTGGAAACCACCAACAGCCGGGATCTGCTCTTTTTCACCGATAAAGCCACGGTTTATAAGGCCAAAGCGGCGGATTTTGCCGATACCAAGGCCAGCGCCATGGGAGATTATGTAGCCACCAAGCTGGGCTTTGACGAAGGGGAAAATGCCGTTTATATGGTGGTAACCACCGACTACAGCGGCTATCTGCTCTTTTTCTTTGAAAACGGAAAAGCGGCCAAGGTAGAGCTCTCTTCTTACGCAACCAAGACCAACCGCCGCAAGCTGGTGGGCGCTTATTCCGATAAATGTCCGCTGGTAGCTGCGTTTCATATTCCGGAGGATGGGGAATTCCTGCTGCGCTCCACATCCGGGAGAATGCTGGTGATGCACACCGGTGCGGTAACCGCCAAATCCACCCGGAACACCATCGGGGTACAGGTGATGACCTTGAAAGGCGCTCATCGGCTCAAAGAAGTGGTGCCCTTCCGGGAGGAAATGGTGAGCAAATCTAATCGGTATCGCACCAAATCGCTGCCTGCTGCGGGAGCAATGCCCCTGGCCGAGGATATCGGGGAACAGCTGACGCTGGAGTGACGGGGACATAAAAAAACCGCTGCCGGACGGAGTGTAACCCGTACGATAGCGGTTCCGGCAGCGGATACAGCAAACGCAATAATCGTATCTCGCGCCGGACTTATCATGCCCGCGTCCGGGAAGCTTCATGCACCGATATGCAAAAAAATTTGTTTTCCCGGAAGGAGAACAGAAAACTTCTTGCATTTTGTCCGCGAATATGCTATCTTAATAAATATGACTGAATGAGTTGAGCGGAGGGAACTTCATGTCTGTTTGGGAGATTATTATTGGTATCGTTTTGATTGTGTTTTCTTTAATCATCATCGGTGTCGTACTGCTGCAAGAAGGCCGTCAGGCTAATCTGGGGGCGATTTCCGGCGCGGCAGACTCTTTCATGGAAAAGGGGAAAGCACGCACTCTGGATGCCAAGCTGGCGAAATACACTAAGGTTATCGCTATCACCTTCTTTGTTTTGGTTTTTGCCGGTATGCTGATTACCAAGTTCACCTGATTGCATTCAATAAACGCGGGGCAAATCGTTATGATTTGCCCCGCGTTTATTTATACCCTTCCCAGAAGAAAACAGGCAGATGGAATACCGATATTTTCAGCCGTTTCCCCTTTTTTCGGGAAACGGCTTTCTTCTGTTTTCGGTTTGTGTTAATATAGTCCTGTATCCACGGCATGGGTTTATCCGACAGTTTTGCAAGAAAAGCATCGGATTGGTTATACTGTTAGGGTGCGGCGATGTTTAAAGGAGACGAATTATGCGGTATAAAAACGAAGCGTTTTTTCGGCAGAAAATCGAGCGGCTGCTGATGCGAGCGAGTAAGGCCCAATCGGCGGACGCCTTGCTGGCCGATATGAAGATAAAAAAAGCGGACCGTCCTGGCGTGCTGCTGACGCTGCAGAAGATGGAGGCGGAAGGCAGGATCTCCCGCAATAAAAAGGGAAAATATACTCTGTCCGCCGCTGTTGGACGGCGTGGACGGATTGTTTCTCTTTCCAAAGGGTTTGCTTTTGCCCGGATGGAGGATGGGGGAGAGGACTGCTTTATTCCCGGCCGGTATCTTCGGGACGCTCTGCCTGGTGATGTGGTGCGCATCCGAGAAGGAGCGCCGGATGAACGAGGACCACAGGGGGCGGTGATTGCCATTGAGGAAGAAGGGCCCCGTCTCTATGTCGGTCGTTTGCTGCCCAAGGAAGAGGGGAGATATTGTGTCGCGCCGGATACGGCTATCCGTTTTCCGGTCCGGGTGAGGAAATCCACGCTGGAGGGGGTGCAGCCTGGAGATAAAATCCGGTTTTCCGTTCAATGGAAGGAGGAGGAACTGGTCGCTTCCGCCGTCACGGTGTATGGCAGCGCTGACAGCGCTAAGGTCTGCGCCGACGCAATTGTGGACAGCATGGGCATTCCTACTGTTTTTCCGGGGGAGGTATTGGCGGCGGCTCAAAAGCTGGAACAGGCCGGTATATCCGCCGAAGAGCTGAAAGGACGAGAGGATTTCCGGGACTCGCTGGTGTTTACCATCGACGGCAAGGATGCCAAGGACCTGGACGACGCGGTTTCTCTGGAGCCAAGCGAGGATGGCGGCTGGGTACTGGGGGTGCATATTGCGGATGTCTCCCATTATGTCCAGGCGAAAAGTCCCTTGGACAAGGAAGCACTGCTGCGGGGCACTTCGGTCTACTTTGCCGACCGGGTGATTCCCATGCTGCCGCCGGCTCTCTCCAATGGCATCTGCTCCCTGCATCCCGCAACGGACAAGCTGACCCTGTCCGCTCTGCTGTATTATGACGGAGATTTCCGGTTTCAGAAATCCCGATTGGTGAAATCGGTGATCAATTCCAAGGTGCGGGGCGTATACAGCGAAATCAACGATCTCTTTGAGGGAACAGCCAACGAAGAGATTCGGGAGAAATATAAGCCGGTGGAACAGCCGCTGCGCGTTATGCGGCGGCTGGCCGCCAAGCTGAAGGCAGACGGCGAAGCCCGGGGTACCATGGATTTAATCAGCACGGAAGCCCAGTTTATTCTGGATGAGCAGGGAGCGCCGGCGGCGATTTTTCCACGGATTACCGGGGAAGCGGAAGGCATGATTGAGCAGTTCATGATTGCCGCCAATGTGGCGGTGGCCGCCATGGCCAGGCAAAAGAAGCTGCCTTTCGTTTATCGGGTACATGAAAATCCCAGCCCGGAAAAGCTGGCTCTGCTGATGGATGCGGTTCGTCTGCTGGGCTTTAAAACGCAGCTGCCTACCTCCGAGCCAGCTCAAACGGTGCTGCGAGCGCTGATGGAGGAAGCGCGGCAGACCCCTTACGCCCGGCTGATTTCCGAACGGTTGCTGCGCTCCATGGCCAAAGCCAAATACAGCGAGAATCCCCTGGGACATTATGGATTGGCTTTGCAGGATTACTGCCATTTTACCTCACCCATCCGGCGGTATCCGGATCTGGCGATCCATCGGATTCTGACGGATTTTCTTTCCCATACCCCCAAAGCTGCGCTGATGGAGCGATACGGCTCCTTTGCCAGAACGGCGGCGGATGCATCCACCGCGTGTGAGATTCGCGCCATGACTGCGGAGCGGGAATGTGAGTCTTGCTACAAAGCCGAGTATATGGCCGGCTTCCTGGGCAAGATCTTCACCGGCGTTGTCTCCTCCGTGACGGAATTCGGCATCTATGTGGAACTCCCAAACACGGTCGAAGGGATGATCCGGCTGGAAAACCTGTCGGAGGATGTGGTTCGCTTCGATGGCGGCGCTTCTGTGATCGACCGTCATGGCCGTCCACTTTATACGATTGGGGATAAAATAGATATTCAGGTGGCAGCCTGTGATATCTCCACCGGTCGGATTAGTTTTGTGCCTGCCGGCCCTCTGCAAACAATTTCTGAATCCCGTGTTTAACCCTGTCATATTCCGCCCATACTAAGCATAAGAATTTTTTGGAAGGGCGGGAAGAAGATGGGGAACGCTTTGAAGAAAGCCATCGTCAAAACGGAGGATCAGCCCCACGAGCTCCTGACAGCGATCCGCGATGTGTGCCGCCAGCTGGACAATGCCAAGCTGCGCTTTGAAATGGAAAGCGACAGCGATTTGATCGAGGCGTGCATTTATGAGATGGAAGCGCTGCGGGCCCGGTACCGGTACCTGCTGCGGATGGCCCGCCTGCAGGGAATCACGGCGCCCGGAATGACGCAGGTGGAAGAGAGGGGCGGCTGAGCCGCCGGGAACCTGTCTTCCGGGAGTATACGCGGAAAGGCATGGTCGGGAAATGGATTTGTGGCTGAAAATCGTGGCAGGAATCGTGGGCGCGGTGATCGTGACCGCGGTGGTAGTGGTGCTTTTCCGCACGGGTAAACCTGTGCGGGCGCTGGCAGGCTCCGGCATTCAGGGAGTCTGCGCTCTGGCGGCGGTCAATGTGGCGGGAGCGTTTACCAGCGTTTCCCTTGGGCTGAATCTCTTCTCCGGGGCGGTTTGTTTGGTGCTGGGGATTCCAGGAGTGATCGGCCTGCTGCTACTGAAATTGATTTTCAACATGGGATGAAAAGATTTTATAGACGTTCAAGTTTTCTGAGGCGACCGGATAAAACCGGCCGCCTCTCTTTTTATGAGAAAACTATTCAAAAACGGGAGCGAATATGGTAAAATCAAATTTATATGTTAGAATGCAGAAGCCAAAGGAGTGCTTTTATGGATTCTCAGCTGTTGGAAGGCTTGTTTTCCCGAGTTCAAAAGCCTGCCCGGTATACCGGCGGTGAATTGAACAGTGTGATGAAGAATAAAGAAGAAGTGGCAATCCGCTTCGCTTTCGCTTTTCCCGATCTATATGAGGTGGGGATGTCCCATCTGGGAATGAAGATACTGTACGGTTTGTTCAACGCCCAGCAGGATGTGTGGTGTGAACGGGTATTCATGCCGGACGGCGATATGGAAGCGCTGCTGCGGGAAAAGCATATCCCGCTCTTTGCACTGGAAAGCCGGGACCCCATCAAGGATTTTGATTTTGTCGGCTTTACATTGCAGTATGAGATGAGCTACACCACCATCTTGCATATGCTGGATCTGGCGGGAATCCCCCTGCGGGCGGCGGACCGGGAAGAAGGATATCCGCTGATAGTGGGGGGCGGCCCCTGCGCCTGCAATCCGGAACCGGTGGCGGATTTCTTCGACCTGTTTACTCTGGGAGAGGGGGAAGAGGTTAATCTGGAGCTGTTTGATCTATACCGCCGCTGCCGCCGGGAGGGAACTTCCAAAGCGGAATTTCTCCGCCGGGCGGCGCAGATTGAGGGGGTATATGTGCCTTCCCTGTACGAAGTCACCTATCAGGAGGATGGTACGATACAAGGGGTGACGCCCTTACAGGGAGCGCCGGCGCAGGTTCGCAAACGTTTGGTGATGGACTTGGATCACGCCTATTATCCGGAGAGTTTTGTGGTTCCCTTCATCGATATTGTTCACGACCGAGCCATGAGCGAAATTTTCCGCGGCTGTATCCGTGGCTGCCGCTTCTGTCAGGCGGGCTTTATTTATCGGCCGGTGCGGGAAAAGTCGCCGGAGGTCATCAACGCCCAGAGCCGGGCGCTGTGTGATGGAACGGGATACGAGGAATTTTCCCTCTCATCCCTTTCCACCAGCGATTATACCCGGCTGGAGGAGCTGCTGCCCATGCTGCTGGAGTGGGCGGAGGAAGAGCACACCAATATCTCCCTGCCTTCCCTGCGGGTAGACGGTTTTTCCGAGGAGCTGGCGAATCGTCTCAATGTGCTGCGGCGCAGCGGCCTGACCTTTGCGCCCGAAGCCGGAACCCAGCGGCTGCGGGATGTGATCAATAAAAATCTGTCGGAAGAGGAGATCCTCTCCACGGCTGAGAAAGCTTTTGCCGGCGGCTGGACGGCGGTCAAGCTGTACTTTATGAACGGTCTGCCCACCGAGGACATGGAAGATATCGAAGGCATTGCCGACTTGGGGCAGAAGATTGTGAACCTGTATTACGCCAATCCCAACAAACCCAAGGGCAAGGGCGTGACGGTGACCGTCAGCGTTTCCTGCTTTGTGCCTAAGCCCTTTACCCCCTTCCAGTGGGAACCTCAGGACACGGTGGAGATGCTGCGGGAAAAGCAGCAGCATCTGGTGGCTTCGGTGAAAACTAAAAAGATCTCCCTCAACTGGCACGATGCCCGGACAAGCTTTCTAGAAGCGGTGTTGGCCCGGGGAGACCGGCGGTTGAGCCGGGTGATTGAGGAAGCCTACCGCCGGGGCTGCACCCTGGATTCTTGGGCGGAGCATTTTGACTTTGAAAAATGGATGAGGGTGTTCGCGGACTGCGGCCTGGATCCGTCCTTTTACGCCAACCGCCGCCGGTCCTATGAGGAAATTCTGCCCTGGGATCATCTGGATTACGGCGTCAGCAAGGCCTTTTTGATAAAGGAGAGCCGTCGGGCATTAGAAGAGCAGACCACGCCCAACTGCCGGCAGCATTGCTCTGGCTGCGGCGCCGCCCGCTGGAAAGGAGGCGTCTGCGTTGAACGAGCATAAGGATTTTATCACCATCCGCATTCTTTTTTCTAAAACCGGCCGCGCCCGCTATATTTCTCATTTGGATTTGAACCGTACGATGATCCGGGCAATCCGCCGGGCGCAGCTGCCCATTTGGTATACCGAGGGATTCAACCGGCATCCCTATGTTACCTTCGCCGCCCCGCTGTCTCTTGGGTATGAAGGGGAGCGGGAGACCATGGATCTGCGGCTGCAGGAGAACATGGAGCTGGAAGAGCTGGTACGGCGTTTGGATGAAGCGATGCCGGAAGGATTGCATGTGTACGCTGCCGCTCCGGCGGAGATGAAGGCAGGGGAGGCGGTGCTGGCCCGTTATCGAGTTTCCATCGGCTGTTCTCCCGATTTGATAAGGGAGCTGCTGGCTCGGGCCACTGTACTGGCGGAGAAACGAACCAAAAAGAAGACTATGAAAACCGTTGATTTGAAACCGGTGCTGGACGCTTCCGGCGCGGTGGTCCGGGAATCGGCGGACGGCGGGACGGAGTTGGAACTGACGCTGCCCTGCGGCGGAGAGCTGTCGGTAAACCCTTCCCTGCTGGTGGAGATTCTTCGCCGGGAAACAGGGGATGCCGCTCTTCCTTTTTCGGTGCGGCGGCTGGATGTTACCACAGCGGAGGGACGATCTTTTCGCTGATTTTTCCTCTTTGATAATTGAAAGTCTGAAAAATCAATGAGAGGCTAGGACGATGGCTGTTCGCTCACTCTTTATCCGGCGACGATGAGGCTTGTATCTGAGGGTATCAGGTACGGGCTTTGTCGCTGTGCCTGATGGAGAGTGAGAAACAAGTCGTTTTCATCACTGTTTCGGGCACAGCCCCGAAACAGTGATTTTTTTTTTTTGGAGGGATTGGTTATGTTGTTTTCCTCATTGAATGAGGCTGTATTTTCTCTGATGGATTTGCCGGAGGAAGCGCATGTTTTGGATATCGGCTGTCGGAACGCGGGGTGGCTGACCGGGTTTATGGAACGCTTTCCCGGCAGGATCTCCCGGGCGATAGGCATTGATCAAAGAGACTGCGGATTTACGGATTTTCCGCTTCCAGCCGGCGTCGAACTCTGCGTTATGGACTGCGCGGCAGGTTTAGATTTTCCCGATGACAGCTTTGATTTTGTTTTCTGCAAGGATATGCTGGAATGTCTCGCCAATCCCGCCGGATTGGTTCGGGAAATTTATCGGGTGCTCAAGCCCGGCGGAATGGTTATCTGTGTCAACTGCGATTGGGACAGTGTGGTTTATAACGGATATGATAAAGAACTCATCGCCAAGGCGCTGCATGCCTATGCCATCTGGCAGCAACCCTGGATGGATGAACTCGACAGCTGGATCGGCCGGAGAACCTACGGGATTTTTCGTACCTCCGGTCTGTTCGACGGTGCTGTTGTCGTACACAGCGTGGTGGAGACGGCGTTTCGGGAGGGATGTTTCGGCTATGATTTCAGCGGGCACATCGGCTGTGTAGCCGAACAAGGGGACGACCTGCTGACAAAAGAGGAATACGCCGCTTTTCTGGCGGATTTAGAAAAGGCGGATGAAGAGGGGACGTATCTCTTTTCCAAACCTTATTACCTTTACAGCGGGAGAAAGCGGATGAAATAAAAGGTGAATTTTTATTTGAAAGCTCTTGCATTTTTCAAGGTGTTGTGCTAAACTATATCGGTATTTGGTATCCGCGTCCGGTTTCCGGCCGGCTGTGGGGGTTAATGCCAAGCGAAAGCAAGACATTAAAGCGGACAGTCCTCTGCCCAATAGAGGTATGAATGTCTGAAATTCAAGGAGGATTTTATCAATGGATGCGCTGAAACTGATCAATGGCAGCAGCATGAAGGAGACCACGCCGGTATTCGGCATTGGCGACACCGTCCGGGTGGATGTGAAGATCCGCGAAGGTGACCGGGAGAGAATCCAGGCGTTTGAGGGCACTGTGATTGCCAAGCGCGGCAGCGGCGTTGCCGAAACCTTCACCGTCCGCCGGGTTTCCTATGGCGTCGGTGTGGAGAGGGTATTCCCCCTGCATTCCCCCAACGTGGCGGATGTGAAGATCATCCGGCACGGTAAGGTTCGCCGCAGCAAGCTGTATTATCTGCGTGACCGCGTGGGCAAATCCGCCAAGGTTAAGGAACTCATTAAATAAGAAGCGGGAAAAGGAGCTGCTGCAAAGGATTTTGCAGCAGCTCTTTCTATAAAAGTCAAAAAACCGCTTTTATCCGGTGCTGAAACATGCTATAATAATTCCGCTGCAGCAATTTTGGCGGTTTAATCTCTATCTGCAGCGGCGGCCGGGAAGCCTTTGTCCCAGTTTCTGTAAAGGATATGAGATGATATGGTGATAAATGAAGAGGAAAAGCTCGCGGTTGCTCCGCGTCATGCCAAGCAGTCGGAGGGGGAAGGCGTTGCTTCGCTGTACGAATGGGTGGAAGCTGCGGTCTTTTCACTGATTGTGGTGGTGCTGGTATTCGCTTTTATTTTCCGCATTGTGGGCGTGGACGGGACCTCTATGATGCCCACCCTGCGGGATTATGACCGACTGATCCTCACCCATTTTCTTTATGAGCCGGAACGGGGCGATATTGTGGTGATCAACCGGTATGATAATGAGCCGTTGGTGAAGCGGATCATTGCCGTAGGGGGGGACACTGTGGAAGTCACCGAAGCGGGCGATGTACTGCTGAAAAAGGCGGGACAGGCTGAGGCACAGGTACTCAATGAGCCTTATATCCAGGAAGGTGTAAAGACCTGGCGCAATCAGATGAACGGTCCGGTTACAGTACCGGAGGGGTATGTTTTTGTGATGGGGGACAATCGCGGGCCCGGCTGTTCCCACGACAGCCGTTCCGGTGAGGCCGGACTGCTGTTTGTAGACGAGCGGGATCTGATGGGCAAGGCGGTATACCGCATCTGGCCCTTTGAGAGCTTCGGCGGTTTGTACGACTATGAATCATAAGTGAGGTTGGAGCGGTGCAGGAAGGCGGGACGATTCAGTGGTTTCCCGGCCATATGGCCAGAACCAGACGAAAAATCAAGGAAAGCCTCGGGCTGGTGGATGCCACTGTAGAGATCATCGATGCCCGTATTCCCATCAGCTCCCGCAACCCGGAACTGAAGGACTTGGTGGGGGAGAAGCCGCGACTGGTGGTGCTGAATAAAGCCGATCTGGCAGACGAAGCCTCCACCAAAAGCTGGCTGGCGGAGTTTCAGAAATCGGGCGCGGCGGCCATGGCGGCGGATTGCAAATCCGGCCGAGGGATGGAACGATTTACGGTGCTGCTTCGGGAGGCGCTGGCGGACAAGCTGGCCGTCTGGGAAAGCAAAGGAATGAAAAACAGGCCGATTCGGGTGATGGTTCTGGGGATTCCCAATGCGGGAAAATCATCCTTTATCAACCGCATGGCCCGGGGCGGCAAGGCGAAGGTGGAGGACCGGCCGGGCGTCACCCGGGAAAACCGCTGGTTTGTCGCCCAGGACGGGGTTCAGCTGCTGGATACGCCGGGGGTGCTCTGGCCCAAGTTTGAGGATCAGCAGATTGCCAGGCATTTGGCGTATACCGGCGCCATCCGGGATCAGATTCTGGACTGCGAGGAATTGGCCTGCGGGCTTTTGAATATTCTGGCTCAGCGATATCCGCAGCTGTTGGCGGAGCGGTATCGGCTGGAAGGGGAGCTGCCGGAGGATGGTTGGGAACTGCTGCAAATGATCGGCCGCAGACGGGGAATGCTGATTTCCGGCGGCGAGGTGCACACGGAACGGACTGCCATCATGGTGCTGGATGAGTTCCGCGGCGGTAAAATAGGCCGTATCACCTTGGAAAGCCCGGAAGGGTAAAGCGGATAGACGGGATAAATAAGACAGGGTGGAAACAGCGGTTTTCACCCTGGTTTTTATGATCGTATAAAATCAAAGGAGGCGTAAAACGGATGAACCAGGAAAATATTGAGCAGCCGGCAGATAATATCGCCTATGACGCGGCTATCCGTGAGAAGGGCATACAGCTGCTGTGTGGTGTGGATGAAGCGGGAAGAGGGCCGTTGGCCGGTCCTGTCTACGCGGCCGCGGTGATTTTTACCCCCGGAAAGATACCGGAGGGACTGAACGATTCCAAAAAGTTGACGGAGAAAAAACGGGAGCAGCTTTTTGATGTGATCTGTGCCGAGGCCGCCGCCTATGCTGTGGCTTTCGCTACGCCGGAGGAAATCGACCGGCTGAATATTCTGCAGGCTACCTTTTTAGCAATGCGCCGGGCGGTGGAGGGACTGTCACTTTCTCCTGAATTGATTCTGGTGGACGGCAACCGGATCCCCCAAGGGTTATCGGTTCCGGCTCGGGCGGTTGTCAAGGGAGATGCCTTGTCGGCTTCCATCTCCGCCGCGTCCATTTTAGCGAAGGTGAGCCGGGACAGGGAAATGCTGCGGTTGGATGCCCTGTATCCGGAATATCATTTTGCCAAACATAAGGGCTATGGCACAAAGGATCATTATGCCGCGCTGCAGGCGCATGGTCCCTCTCTGGTACACCGCCGCACTTTCCTTCGTACATTGGAAAACCACATGATGAAATAAGGCGTTCTCCACACCGGAACAGTATTTATGGGAGGGAGGAGATCCCTGTTGGCCGGAGTATCCAAAGGCGCTGCCGGCGAGGTGTTGGCGGCGCGTTTTCTGCGTTCCAAGGGCTACACCATTCTGGTATCCAACTACCGTACCCGTTTCGGGGAAATTGACATAATCGCCGTTGATGCCCAGTATATTGCTTTCGTGGAGGTCAAAACCCGCAGCGAAGATGCATATTATGCTCCACGGGAGGCGGTAACCGAAATGAAACAGCAGCGTATTATCAAGACGGCAGGACTCTACCTGCGCAGTTTTCCCACCGATTTGCAGCCGCGGTTCGACGTGCTGGAGATCGTCACCAAAAAAGGACGGCCCATGGAACCGGTCTCCATTGACTTCTTCATGGGCGCCTATGAAACGGGGGATCTGCGTGCGTCTTTTTGATCTGCACTGCGATACCCTGTACGAATGCTGGAAAAGAAAGATCCCGCTTGACGTTAATGATCTGCATATCGATCTGGAACGAGGACACCGCTATGATGCCTGGGCGCAGGTATTTGCCGTGTGGATGCCCGATACTGTTCGCGGCGAGGCGGCTTGGCGGCAGTGTGAAAGCATTTTGAATCTGGCGGTTTCCCAGGCGGAACAGTATGCCGGTGAGATGCGGCTGGTGCGTTCGGGGGAAGAAATCGACCGGGCGCTGACGGCGGGATGCTGCGCTGCCGTGCTGGCGGTAGAGGGCGGTTCTGCTCTGGCCGGACGGCTGGAGCATATCCAGACGTTGGCGCAGCGGGGAGTGAAGATTCTCACCCTGACCTGGAATGGGGAGAACGAGCTGGGATACGGCTCCGGCTGCGGAGAATCCTCAGGGCTGAAGCCCTTCGGACAGGAAGCAGTGCCGGAACTGAAACGATGGGGAATTGTACCGGATGTATCTCATCTCAACGAACGGGGATTCTGGGATGTGGCGGAGCTGACGGAAGGAGCCTTTATCGCCAGCCATAGTGTCTCCGCTGTCCTGTGCGATCACCCCCGTAACCTGAAAGATGAGCAGTTTGCCCTGATTCGGGACCGGGGAGGACTGGTGGGACTAAACCTATGCGGTAGTCAGCTGGGAGAGCAGAGCTTTGAACAGCTGGAGCGGCACTTGTATCATTATCTGTCTCTGGACGGCGAGAGAACAGTGGCCTTCGGCTGCGACTTTGACGGCACGGATCTGCTGCCGGAATGGGGCGGTATCCAGGTTATGGAGCGTCTGTATGACTTTCTATGTCGCAAAAATTACGATGCAGTCTGCCTGGATCGGCTTTTTTTCAGTAATAGCAACGATTTTTTTCATCGGCTTTGACAAGGCGGAGCGGATGGTTTAGTATGAAAGCAGCTACTTAAGGCAGGGTTTCTCCGGAATATGGGAGGCAAAGAAAAATGACGTATACCAGCACACGAGACAATCAGGCGGCGGTTTCCGCCGCGCAGGCGATTACCCAGGGAATTTCTCCTGAAGGCGGGCTGTTCGTGCCCGCGTCTATTCCTGTGTTAACCATGGAGGAAATCCGGGAACTGGCCGGCCGCTCCTATCCGGAACGGGCCAATGCTGTTTTGGGAAAATATTTGACGGATTTTACGCCGGAAGAAGTGGCTTCCTGCACGGCGGCGGCGTATTCGCCGGAGCATTTTCGCGCGCCGGAGGTGGCTCCGCTGCGGGAGCTGGAGGACGGCGTACATATATTGGAGCTGTGGCACGGTCCCACCTGCGCTTTTAAGGATATGGCGCTGCAGATTTTGCCTCATCTGATGCGGGTATCTGCCGGGAAGACTTTGGACGGTAAGGAAATCGTGATTCTGGTGGCCACCTCCGGCGATACGGGCAAGGCGGCGCTGGAAGGATTCCGGGATGCTCCCGGTACCCGGATCTTGGTGTTCTATCCCGAGGACGGCGTCAGCCCCATGCAGAAGCTGCAGATGACCACCCAGGAGGGGGACAATGTGGCGGTCTGCGCCATCCGTGGGAACTTCGACGACGCCCAGACCGGGGTCAAGGCGATCTTTACCGATCCGTCCATCGGCCGGACGCTGGCGGCGCACAACATGCTCTTTTCCAGCGCCAACTCCATCAACTGGGGACGGCTGGTTCCGCAGATTGTCTACTATATTTCCGCCTACGGCGACCTGCTGGCCGGCGGCAAAATTCAGGCCGGCGATCCCATCAACGTCGTTGTGCCCACGGGGAATTTCGGCAATATTCTGGCGGCGTATTATGCGGGGAAGATGGGGCTGCCCATCCGCAGGCTGATCTGCGCCTCCAACCGCAACCGGGTACTGACGGATTTTATCCAGACCGGCGTATACGACCGCAACCGCTCCTTCTACACCACGTCCTCCCCCTCTATGGATATTCTGATCTCCTCCAATCTGGAGCGTCTGCTGTACGATCTGTCCGGCGGCGACGCCGGCGAAATTCGGGGCATGATGGCTTCGCTGGCGAAGGATGGACGGTATGAGGTGACGGCGGCGATGCGGGAGGCGATCCAGGACAAATTCGCCGCCGGCTGGTGCGACGATCAGCAAACCGCCCAGGCTATCCGGGATACCTTCAATCAGCACGGATATCTGCTGGATACTCACACCGCGGTGGCGATGCATGTGTATAGGGAATACCGGCGGGAAACGGGAGACGATACCCCGGCGGTGATTGCCTCCACAGCCAATCCTTATAAATTTGCCGCCAGTGTACTGGAGGCTCTTGGCTGCAGCGATGACAAGGATGATGAGTTTGCCCGGCTGCAGGAGCTGGAAGGGAAGACCGGCGCTTCCATTCCAGCGCCGTTGGCGGCGCTGCAGGGTAAATCTCCCCGTTTCACCAGCGTGTGCGACCGGGGGAACATGAAGGACGTGGTCTTTTCCATGCTGCAAATTGCCGAATAATCTGTGGAGGTGCGTATGGCTGTTTATGCCATAGCCGATCTGCATTTGTCTTTCGGAACGGATAAACCGATGGATGTTTTTTCCGGCTGGAACGACCATGCGCAGCGGCTTGAAAAAAACTGGCGTGCTCTGGTGAATGAAGGAGACACGGTGGTGATTCCCGGGGATATTTCCTGGGGAATGTCGCTGGAACAGGCGGCGGCGGATTTCGCCTTTGTTCATTCCCTTCCCGGAAGAAAGATTCTCCTTAAGGGGAACCACGACTATTGGTGGACCACGCGGAAAAAGATGGACGCTTTTATCCAGCAAAACGGCTGGAACAGCCTGCATATTCTCCACAACGACGCCTATGAGGCGGAGGGCATCGCTGTGTGCGGCACCCGGGGCTGGTTCTATGATGCGGAGGCCGATGCCGATCAAAAGGTGCTGATGCGGGAGGTAGGGCGTCTGCGCACTTCCATCCAGGCCGCGAAAACCCTGAAGGGGGATCCGGTGGTTTTTCTTCACTATCCCCCGTTGTACGCCGATGCCGTCTGCGGGGAAATTTGGGAGGAGCTGCTGCGGCAGGGTATCCGGCGCTGTTATTACGGCCATATCCACGGCTACGGCATCCGCAGCGCTTTCAATGGGGAGAAGGAGGGTATCCGGCTCAGGCTGATATCGGCGGACGCCCTTTCTTTCGCCCCTCTGCGGCTTTCCGAATAGATAATTTTAAGAAATTTACCGTAAATTCATAAATAGAACTAGCGCAAGATCAAACCTTATGATATAATGATTTGCATTGTGTAAGCAGGAAATTAGGAGGAAGTTGAACATGAGTCTGAAAAGCGCGACGCAGAAGGAAACCAATCGGATTGAACTGGACATCGAAGTGGATGCGGCCACCTTCGAAGCGGCTGTCAGCAAGGCCTACAAAAAGAATATCGGCAGGATGAACGTACCCGGCTTCCGGAAGGGGAAGGCTCCGCGGCATCTGGTGGAAAAGATGTACGGCGAAGGCGTGTTTTATGAGGATGCCATGAACGACGTGTATCCTTCCGCGCTGGACGCGGCTGTGACGGAATCCGGCTATGAATATGTGGAAGATAAAATCGATCTGGACGTGGTTTCCGTGGGCAAGGAAGGCCTGAATTTTAAGGCTGTTATCACGGTGAAGCCGGAAGTGCAGGTAGGGAAGTATAAAGGCTTGAAGGCTGCCAAAAAAGCGGCGCTGGTGACTGAAGAGGATATTGCTGAGGAACTGAAAAAGCTGCAGGAACGTAATTCTCGCTTGGTAACGGTGGAAGGACGCGCAGCAGCGGAAGGTGACACGGTTACCTTTGATTTTGACGGATATGTGGACGGCCAGCCCTTTGACGGCGGCAAGGCGGAGAATTACACCTTGGTGCTGGGTTCCCATCAGTTCATCCCCGGCTTTGAAGAGCAGATCGTCGGCAAGAACACCGATGAGGAATTCGATGTGGAGGTTACCTTCCCGGAGGATTATCACGCTGCGGAACTGGCGGGCAAGCCGGCGGTGTTCAAATGCAAACTGCATGAGATCAAGGAAAAGGAACTGCCGGAGCTCAACGATGACCTGGCGAAGGATGCCAGCGAGTTCGACACTCTGGAAGAGCTGAAAAACGATCTGAAGGAAAAGCTCACCCACCAGCGGGAGCACGCGGCGGAGGACGCTTTTGAGACCCAGCTGCTGGATCAGCTGGCGGAGGGTCTGCAGGCCGAGATTCCGGAAGCGATGTTTGAAAACCGGGTCAACGACAGCGTGCGGGATTTTGACTATCGACTCCAGTCCCAGGGCTTGAATCTGCAAACCTATCTGCAGTACACCGGTATGGACATGGATGCTTTCCGCAAGGGCTTCCGGGAGCAGTCCGAGAAGCAGGTAAAGGTCCGGCTGGCGCTGGAAAAGATCGCCAAGCTGGAGGAGCTGGCTCCCACCGCGGAGGAAATCGAAGCGGAATATGCCAAGTATGCCGAGCAGTACAAGATGGATGTAGAGAAAGTCAAGAGCGTACTGCCGGAGAAGGAACTGGTGAAGGATATGGCCGTCAGCAAGGCCATGGATCTGGTGAAGGAAGCGGCGGAAGTTTCCGCAGAATAATTGCGCGAATCCGATTAAAAAACATTTTCCCGTCAATACTGAAAGCTGTTGTGCGGCTTTTGACGGGAAAATGTTTTCGCATCTCAATTTCATTTCAGAAAGGCGGGCTAATTTATGGAAAAGATGAGCAGTTTGGTCCCTTATGTGGTGGAACAAACCAGCCGAGGCGAACGCAGCTATGATATTTTCTCCCGGTTGCTGAACGACCGGATCGTTATTTTGTCCGACGAGGTCAACGATGTTACCGCGTCCCTGATCGTCGCTCAGCTGCTGTATCTGGAAGGCCAGGACCCGGATAAGGACATCCATCTGTATATCAACAGCCCCGGCGGTTCTATCACCTCCGGCATGGCGATATACGATACGATGAACTATATCCGCTGCGACGTATCCACCATCTGCATCGGCATGGCGGCCAGCATGGGTTCTTTCCTGCTGGCGGCGGGAGCCAAGGGCAAGCGCCTGGCGCTGCCTAACAGTGAAATTATGATTCATCAGCCCTTGGGCGGCGCCCAGGGACAGGCAAGCGATATCAAAATCCACGCGGATCATATTCTGTTTATCCGCGGCCGTATGAACCGTTTGCTCTCCGAGATGACCGGCCAGCCTCTGGAGGTTATCGAACGGGATACCGAACGCGATAACTTCATGACGGCGGAGAATGCCGTGAAATATGGTTTGGTGGATAAGGTCATTGACAAACGCTGAGCCGGCATCACCCTAGTTGAAGGAAAAAGGAGGCGTTGACAATGCCCAAAAATGAAGATACCAGGACCATCTGCTGCTCCTTCTGCGGTAAGACTCAGGACGACGTGCATCGGATTATCGCCGGTCCCGGCGTGTATATCTGCAATGAGTGTGTGGAGCTTTGCGAGTCGATTCTGGAGGACGGCGGCAATTTCGCCAAGCGCCGTCCGGCAGGGGAGGAGATTCCGCCTCGTCTGCCCAAACCCAAGGAGATCAAGACGAGTCTGGACGAATACGTTATCGGTCAGGAGGAGGCCAAAGTAGCCTTGTCCGTGGCGGTATACAACCATTATAAGCGCATTTATTTCGGTTCCTCCGCGGAGACGGAGCTGGGCAAGAGCAACGTGCTTCTGTTGGGCCCCACGGGTGTGGGTAAAACCGCCTTGGCGCAGACTCTGGCTAAAACGCTGGATGTTCCCTTTGCCATTGCCGATGCCACAACGCTGACCGAAGCCGGCTATGTGGGCGAGGATGTGGAGAACATTCTGCTGCGGCTGATTCAGGCGGCGGATTACGATGTGGAGAAGGCGGAGCGCGGGATTATCTATGTGGATGAGATCGACAAGATTTCCCGCCGCAGTGAAAATCCCTCCATCACCCGGGATGTCAGCGGCGAAGGCGTACAGCAGGCGCTGCTCAAGATTTTGGAAGGCACTGTTTCCAATGTGCCCCCTACCGGCGGAAGAAAGCATCCCCAGCAGGAATTCATCCAGATCGACACCACCAACATTCTGTTTATTCTCGGCGGTGCCTTTGACGGCATCGAGAAAATTATCGAAAAGCGGGTCTCATCCGGTTCCCTGGGCTTCGGCAACGAGGTCAAGTCCAAAAAGGATATGGAATTGGGTCAGCTGTACCGTCAGCTGGTGCCGCAGGATCTGATCCGCTACGGCCTGATTCCCGAGCTGGTGGGCCGTATGCCGGTGATTACGACGCTGCAGGCGCTGGATGCGGACAGTCTGGTGAAGATTCTCTGCGAACCCAAGAACGCTTTGGTGAAGCAGTATAAGCAGCTGTTCGATTTGGACGGTGTGAAGCTGGAATTCACTGACGGAGCGCTCCGGGCCATTGCGGAAAAGACGCTGAAGCACGACACGGGCGCCCGCGGTCTTCGTTCGGTGATGGAAGAGCAGCTAACCAAACTGATGTTTGAAGCGCCTTCCGATCATACCATTGAGAAGATCACCATTACCGAAGGCTGCGTTGAAAAAGGCGAGGATCCGGAGATTGTGTACAATCCCGAAAAAAAGCCAACGAAAATGAAAGCCCCGGTTAAGGGGCGCAATACCAGAAAAAAAGTGACGGCCTGATAGTCATTTAGGGCAGTGCCCTGAGCAAAAGGGACGGTAGTCCGCTGTTATAGCGCCGGCTATGGTTCCTTTTGCCGTCTTAAGGCCGTGACAAGCGATCCCCTGGTCAGGGTACCCTGTGAAGGGTAAAGGTGTGAATAATGAGTATCAGAAAACATGTCATCCACATGGAGACGCTGCCGTTGCTGGCTTTGCGGGGGCTGGTGGTGTTTCCCGGAATGCTGCTGCATTTCGATGTGGGCAGAAAAAAGTCTATTTTGGCGCTGAATGAAGCCATGGGGGGAGACCAGACCATCTTTCTGGTAGCCCAGAAGGATATCGCCAATGACGATCCGGACGAGTCCCAGCTGTATAATGTGGGTGTGGTAGCCAAAATCCGGCAGGTGCTCAAGCTGCCGGGGGATAATCTGCGGGTGTTGGTGGAAGGGCTTTACCGCGCCCGGCTGGATTCCCTGACCCAGAGCGAACCGTTTTTTGTCTGCGTGTCCAAGGAGTGCCCGGAAATCCGCATTACCAACACCATGCGCCGGGAGGCGTTGGTGCGGGAGTGCCGCTCCCGTTTCGAAGCCTATGCGGAGCTGGCCTCCAAAATGGCCCCGGATGTGATGCTGGGGGTAGCCACGGCGGAAGAGCCGGGATATCTGGCGGATTATATCGCCTCCAATATCGCCCTGCCTATTGAGGAAAAGCAGGTGATCCTGGGCACCATTTCGGTGGAAAAGCGGATGGAAAAGCTGCTGGTATTCCTGGAACGGGAAAGTTCCGTACTGGAAATCGAACGGGATATTCAGGAACACGTTCATGAGCAGATCGACCGCAATCAGAAGGAATATTATCTGCGGGAACAGATGCGGGTTATTTCTTCCGAACTGGGAGAAGCGGACAATCCCCTGGAGGAAGCGGATGAATATCGGGAAAAGATCGGCAAGCTGAATCTCAGCGAGGAAAACCGGGCCAAACTGCTGAAGGAGTGCGATAAGCTTTCCAAAATGCCATTCGGTTCCCATGAAGCCACTGTGGTGCGCAACTATTTGGATACCTGCCTGGAAATCCCCTGGGGCGTCACCACCAAGGATAGTCTGGAAATTACCGCCGCCCGCAAAGTGCTGGACCGGGATCATTACGGCATGGAAAAGATCAAGGAGCGTATTCTGGAAATTCTGGCGGTACGCAGTCTGGCGAAAGAATCCAAGGGACAGGTAATCTGCCTGGTAGGCCCTCCAGGCGTGGGAAAAACCTCCATCGCCAAATCCATTGCAGCCGCCATGGGGCGGAAGTACGTGCGGGTTTCCTTGGGCGGCGTTCGGGACGAGGCGGATATCCGGGGACATCGGAAAACCTACATAGGCGCCATGCCCGGCCGTATTATGAACGCCATCCGGCAAGCCGGTTCGGCCAACCCTCTGATTCTGCTGGATGAAATCGACAAGATGGGCAGCGATATGCGGGGGGATCCCTCCGCCGCTATGCTGGAGGTGCTGGACACCGAGCAAAACAATGCCTTTGTGGATCATTATCTGGAGATTCCCTTTGATTTGTCGGACGTGCTGTTTATCACCACGGCCAATAATGCGGATGCTATTCCGGCACCCTTGTATGACCGGATGGATGTCATTGAACTGAGCAGCTATACGGCGGAGGAAAAATTCCAGATCGCCCGCCATCATCTGCTGAAGAAGCAGGTAAGGAAAAACGGCATGAATCTGCGGCAGTTCCGGCTGGCGGACGATGCCCTGCGGATGCTGATCGACGGTTACACCCGTGAGGCGGGCGTCCGTACCCTGGAACGGCTGATCGGCAAGCTGTGCCGCAAGGCGGCGGTGAAGCTGGTTTCTGGCGAGGTCAAAACGGTGAACGTACATCAGCGGGACCTCGAGGGTTATCTCGGACCCCGCCGTTATAAGCCGGATGCGGAGGTTTTGCAGGATCAGATCGGCGTGGTGAACGGCCTGGCCTGGACTGCAGTAGGCGGAGAGACCATGCCGGTAGAGGTGGCAGTGCTGGACGGCAGCGGCAAAATTGAATTGACTGGTTCCCTGGGGGATGTGATGAAGGAGTCCGCCAGAACCGCCATCAGCTATGTGCGTTCCCGTGCCGCAGACTGGCACATTGACCGGGACTTTTATAAGAATAAAGACGTGCATATCCACGTCCCGGAAGGAGCGGTGCCCAAGGACGGCCCTTCCGCCGGCGTCACCATGGCTACGGCCATCGTTTCCGCCCTTACCGGTATTCCGGTGCGGCGGGACGTGGCGATGACTGGAGAGATTACCCTGCGCGGACGGGTGCTGCCCATCGGCGGCCTGCGGGAAAAGACGATGGCGGCCTATACCCACCATATGAAGACGGTGATTATCCCAGCGGAAAATGAGTCGGATCTGGCGGACGTGGAAAAGGTGGTACGGGAAGGCATTCGTTTTGTAACGGCGTCCCATCTGGATACAGTGATTCAAACCGCGCTGCTGGCGGATCCCTGCCAGGAGAGAGGCCAGGAAGCCGTGGAGACTCTGCCGGCTATCCCGGTAAAAGCGCCTAAGGCGGCGCCTTCCGTGACCCAATAAAGATATAGAAAGGGGAGAGGCCTATGAAATGGGAATCTGCGGTATATGAGTCCTCCGCGGCGCTGCTGGATCAGCTGCCGTCGCCTGAAGTGCCGGAGGTAGCCTTTTCCGGCCGTTCCAACGTGGGCAAATCCTCTTTGATCAATCGCTTACTGAACCGGAAAGGGCTGGCGCGCACCAGCGCTACTCCTGGGAAAACCGCTACCATCAATTTTTATCGTCTGGACAATGCGCGGTTGGTGGATCTGCCTGGCTATGGTTATGCTAAGGTATCCCGGGAGGAGAAGCGACGCTGGGGCGGCTTGATAGAGGGCTATCTCCAGGCGGACCGGGATCTGCGGCTGGTGCTGCAGCTGGTGGATATGCGGCATCCGCCTACGGCGGACGACCGGATGATGATCGATTTTCTTACCGAGGCGGAGATTCCTTTTGTTTTGGTTCTCACCAAGTCCGATAAGCTGAATAAATCGCAAAGGCGCGACAGGCTGGCGGCACTGGAAGAGGAGTTGGCGGATTATAGCGGACTGACGATAGTACCCTTTTCGGCGGAAAATGGCGAAAATGCCGAGGATCTGCGGGAGATCGTCCGGTCGGTCTGCGAAGAGGACGAATAACCATACCACATTGAAAATTTTGAGAAGTGAAATGCTTGGCGGTACAATGGGGTTCCGGCCACGCAGGACGGGAGGAAAAATGTTTTATTCCGATTGCCTGAACGTGAATGAAAGAGGACATCTGACCATAGGCGGCTGTGATACTGTCCAACTGGCGGAGATGTTCGGAACGCCGCTGTATGTCATGGATGAAACCGCCATTCGCCGCGCACTGCGGGCCTACAAGGCGTCTATTGATGAAAATTATGAAAACGGCGGCATGGTTACCTATGCCAGCAAGGCTTGCTGCTTCAAAGAGCTGTATCGCATCGTCGGCCAGGAAGGCTGCGGAGCGGACGTGGTTTCCGGTGGGGAGATCTACACCGCCCTGCAGGCAGGTTTCCCGGCAGAAAGGCTGTATTTCCATGGCAATAATAAGTCGGGAGAGGAACTGCGTTTGGCGCTGGAAGCTGGCGTGGGCCGTATCGTGGCGGACAATCCGCTGGAATTGGAACAGCTCTCCGCCGCAGCCTGCAGTATGGGCAAAACAGCGGCGGTATATCTGCGGATCACCCCGGGAATCAATGCCCACACCCACGATTTCATCCGCACCGGACAGATCGATTCCAAGTTCGGCTTTACTTTGGAAACCGGCGAGGCGCTGGAAGGCGTCCGGCGGGCGCTGACGCTGCCGGGGCTGGAACTCAAAGGTCTGCATTGTCATATCGGCTCCCAAATCTTCGATGAGCAGCCCTTTGTCCACGCGGCGGAGGTAATGTTGGATTTCATGGCGCAGATTCGCCGGGAAACCGGAGCAACTTTGGCGGAACTGGATCTGGGCGGCGGCTTTGGTATCCGGTATACGGAGGAGGATCAACCCAAGGCGTATGGGGAGTATATGCGGCTGGTAGCCGGGGCGGTAAAAGCCAAGGCGGCGCAGCTGGATTATCCTGTGCCCTACATGGTGATTGAGCCTGGCCGCTCGGTTGTGGCTTCCGCTGGCATTACCCTGTATACAGCGGGACACATCAAGGAAATCCCGGGTATTCGAACCTATGTCAGCATCGACGGGGGAATGACGGACAATCCTCGTTACGCCCTGTATCAAGCGGCATATACCGTTGTCAACGCCGGCAAGGCGGACGAGCCTGCGGATGCGGTGGTGACTTTGGCCGGCCGATGCTGTGAAAGCGGCGATCTGATTCAGGAGAACGCGCCGGTTCAGTCCTGTCAGCCGGGGGATATTCTGGCGGTGTTAGCCACCGGAGCTTACAATTATGCTATGTCCTCCAATTATAACCGTCTCCCTCGTCCCGCTATCGTTATGGTGAAGGAAGGGGAAGCCCGCGTGGTGGTGAAAGCGGAAACCTACGAGGATTTAATCCGCAACGATATCTAAAAAAATAGGGAGACGTTTTCAAACGTCTCCCTATTTTTTAGTTTTGGCCGAACAATCGGCCGTTGAACAATTCCTGAAATACGCAGCAGACGCTGCCCACCAGCGGGGCGCCGCTGCCAAAGGCGGAAGGCGCCACGGTGATATGCTGATAACCGGCGGCCAGAATCTTATCATTGACGGTGGATTCCAGCTGCTGCAGATAAACGGCAGGAAGGAAAGCGCCTTCGTGACCGATGATAATCCCCTGAGGATCCAAGAGGTTCGCCATATTGATCAAAGCTACCGCCAGCTTGTCCGCCGTATCTCGAAAAACCTGGTCGCAGGCCGGTAGTGCGGTCAGACTTTCAAAATTCTCCGGCTCCGCGCTGGGAGCTCCGGCGGCTAGTAGCTGCTGCTGAATGACGGGGATGCTGGCATAAATTTCCAAACAGCCGCGGTTGCCGCAGTCACACAGGGGGCCGTCATAACAGATGCTGTTGTGTCCTATTTCTCCCACGAAGCCGTTATGATCCCGATACAAACGACCGCCGGAAATAATGCCGGCACCGACACCGTCGGCCAAACCGAGATAAAGAAAATTCTCCAGACGGCGGCCACTTCCATACAGACGCTCTGCTAAAGCGGCGGCGTTCATATCATTATCCAGATAAACCGGCAGACCGGTGCAGTCTTCCAATATATGAGAAATGGGATAATTGGAGATACCGAAAAAACGCAGCGGCCGAAGCATGGTTTTGTTAGCCGTATCCAGAGGACCAATGGTGGAAATGCCGACTCCTAAAACGGGGATTTCCGCCTCCCTGCGGATTTCGGATACCAGGGTCAGTAGTTTTTGGGTTAGGCTGTTGTCGGTTTCATCCTTTAGGGCAACCGACCGCTGGGAATGGATCCGCAGGGTGGTATCCGCCAGAATAACGGAGAGGTTTTCCCGGGAGAGATATACGCCGATGGCACCCGGAGCGCCGGCGGCGATATGCAGCAGGGTAGGGTTGCGCCCAACGGCAGGGGTGGATTCCGCAGATTCGTCCTCCTCCACATACCCCTCCGCAATCAGGTCGCTTACCATGTTGCCCACGGCCATCTTCGTCAAACTGACGCGGCGGGCAATTTCCACCCTGGACAGCGTCCCTTCACAGGCAATCAGCTGAAGTACCAGGCCGCGGTTGCGGTTCTTTAAATGGGTATTGTTCATACCGCGCCGTTCTCCCATAATTCCGTGTCCTTTCTTATCATTGCATATTGACTTTTGAATATAAAGTATTATATAATATCCTCAATGGTAAAGTCAATTTACTATTTCGGTTCTGAGAAAGGATGAATGGATTGAAGCGGATTCTTTGCGCCGGCAGCGTAACGGCGGATGTTATCGTCACGCCGGCAGACAGCATTCCAACCCCCGGCACCCTGAGAGCGGTGGATGGCGTCTCCACACATGTGGGAGGATGCGCAGCCAATGCAGCCATTGATCTGGCAAAGCTGGGAGTCCCTGTGACCCTTTCCTGTAAGGTTGGGCAGGACAGCTTCGGACGTTTCGTGCAGGATACGGCTGGGAATGCCGGTGTGGATATTCGGGGAGTTGTGGCGGATGAAACCGTTGGCACGACGGTTTCTATTGTATGCGTCAACTCCTCCGGTGAACGTAGCTTTCTTTATAATCCCGGATCCGCCGCCGCCTATACGCGGGAGAATATCGATCCTCGGCTGATGGAGGAGTGCGACATCGTGTTTGTAGCCGGAGCTATGCTGCTGACAAAGTTCGACGGTGAGCCCTGTGCGCAGTTTATGAAAGAGGCCCGCAGCAAAGGAAAATTCACGGTGATGGATACCGCCTGGGATTTCGATGATGTCTGGATGCCCAAAATACAGCCTGTTCTTCCGCATTTGGATCTGTTCATGCCCAGCCTGGAGGAAGCCCAAAAGCTGACGGGAGAAACGGAACCCGACCGGATCGCCGACCGCTTTTTTGAAATGGGTGTTGCCAATGTGATTATTAAGCTTGGTAAGGATGGCGCTCTGTTCTGTCCGGCAGGAGAAGAGCGGTTTAAGCTGTCTACATATCGCTCTATCAAACCGGTGGATACCACGGGCGCAGGTGATTCCTTCTGTGCGGGCTTCCTGGCCGGACTGGCACAAGGATGGGATTTCCGCCGAAGCGGTGCTTTTGCCAACGCTGTGGGAACCCACTGTATTATGGCGGTGGGCGCTTCCACTGGAATCCGCTCCATCGCAGAAATTGAAGATTTTATGGCCCGGAATACGGTTGGATAAAATGATTAAGAGGGAGGAAATAACACGATGAAAAAGGAATTATATGAGGAAGCGCGCTGTAAGGCTTTAGAGCTTTACGATAAGGCGCACATTATTTTGACCCCTCGGGAAAAAGAAAATTTGGAAGTAGCGGACTTTGGCCTGGAGGATTTGTGGAACACCGGTTTGGAAATTGTTACCTATGTCAACACTGAACGGTGCTGTGCCAAGGAGATGGTGCTGTTTCCTCATCAGACTTGTCCGGAACATCGCCACGCCCCGCTTCCGGGATATCTCGGCAAGGAAGAGACCTTTCGTTGTCGTTACGGCACCGTGTATCTGTATGTAGACGGAGAACCCTCCGCCGCGCCTCAAGCCAAACCGCCGGCGGGCAGCGAGGAATATTACACCGTGTGGCATGAAATCATACTGCATGAGGGAGATCAATACACGATGATGCCGGATACCCGTCATTGGTTCCAGGCTGGAGACAAGGGAGCGGTGGTTTCGGAATTCAGTACCAAGAGCCTGGATGAATACGATATCTTCACCGATACACGTATCCGCCGGATTCCGGAGATTGAAGATTAAACGGAGGGCACAATGCTGGTGACATTGAATGAAGTGTTGAAGGACGCACAGGAGAAGCACTACGCAGTGGGGTTGTTCAACACGGTGAATCTGGAGATGGCAAAGGGAGTGCTGGCGGCGG
>CABULH010000004.1 GCA_902492455.1 uncultured Oscillospiraceae bacterium | reverse complement strand
CTCGAACCCGGGACACCCTGATTAAGAGTCAGGTGCTCTACCAACTGAGCTAATGGTGCGTATCTGCTCGTTTGGAAAGTGGCTGGAACCAAACTGCTTAGCTATCATACACTATCTTTTCCCAGTTGTCAAGACAAATATGCCGGAGAATCAAAAAAATTTTTTGCTTTTATTTCTTTATAATAAAGTGAGATAATAAACCTGCAATATTCACAAAATAGCACCCAGCCGGTGAATCGGGGCACTATAACCATACAAATTTCCACTTTGAGGGATTTTAAACTTGAATTTGGTCGGATTTTGCAATACAATGGACATGTAACAGTTGCAAGGGGGTAGTCTGGATGTATCGGTTCGGCGGATCCGGCGACGGACTGATTTTAGGCGGTTCCCGGGCAGAAAGTGCCCGCTTGGACGGGTAAAGCGGTATGGCTGTGGTGCGTCTGCGCCGCAGCCTGTTTTGTTTTGAAAGGAGTCGAACGAATGAAAAAAGTGGCAGTTATCATGGGCAGTGACAGCGACCTTCCGGTGGTTGGCAAGGCTATCGACAAGCTGAAGAGTTTTGGCATACCGGTGGAAGCGCACGTCATGTCGGCTCATCGGACGCCGGAAGCGGCGGCGGATTTTTCAGTCTCGGCAGTGGACAAGGGTTTTGGCGTTATCATCGCGGCGGCAGGCAAGGCTGCCCATCTGGCAGGTGTACTGGCTGCCCATACGGTGCTGCCGGTAATCGGAATTCCGGTAAAATCCTCCACCTTGGATGGTCTGGACGCTCTCCTTGCCACGGTACAGATGCCTTCCGGCATCCCTGTGGCTACCGTAGCCATTGACGGGGCGGAAAACGCGGCGATTCTGGCGGCGCAGATGCTGGCGCTGGAAGACGACGAATTGAAGGCCAAACTGCTGGAAATGAAAAAATCCATGGCCCAGGCGGTGCTGGAAAAGGATAAAAAGCTGGCGGAGACTTTGAACGGCTAAATGAAGCCGATAGAAGGAAATATAAAAGATAAAGGAGCAGCGAAAATGAAAAAACTGGAGCAGCTGTATGAGGGTAAGGCTAAAAAGGTGTTTGCCACTGAAGACCCGGAAAAATATATCGTGGATTATAAGGACGACGCCACTGCCTTCAATGGTGAGAAAAAGGGCACCATCATGGGGAAAGGAGTCATCAACAACCGAGTGACCAATCATCTGATGAAGATGCTGGAGAAGGAAGGGGTACCCACCCATTTTGTGGAGGAGATCTCCGACCGGGAGACTATTGTGAAAAAGGTGACGATTGTTCCTCTGGAGGTTATCATCCGTAACATCGCTGCCGGCTCCTTCTCCAAGCGTTACGGTGTGGAGGAAGGAAGGGTGCTTGAACAGCCCTCCCTGGAATTCAGTCTCAAGGATGATGCCCTGGGCGATCCCCTGATCAACAGCTACCATGTGCTGGCGTTGGGACTCGCCACTAAGGAGGAGCTGGACACCATTGCTTCCTACTCGTTTAAAGTCAACGAGGTGCTGAAAAAGTATCTTCTGGGTCTGGATATCGAGTTGGTGGATTTCAAGCTGGAGTTCGGCAAACTGTCCGACGGCACCATTGTGCTGGCGGATGAAATTTCCCCGGATACCTGCCGGTTCTGGGATGTGCATACCCATGAAAAGCTGGATAAGGATCGTTTTCGCCGCAATCTGGGCGGGGAAGTGGAAGCATATCAGGAGATCATGCGCCGCCTGATGGGCGAATGATCTTATTGGAGACATTATACAAGGAGGTCCAGGCATGGGCGGCGTATTTGGCGTGGTGAGCAGCGAAAACTGCGTTACCGATTTGTTCTTCGGCGTGGATTATCATTCTCATTTGGGAACCCGTCGGGGCGGAATGGCGGTTTTCAGCAGGGAAACCGGTTTTGAACGCGCCATTCATAATATAGAAAATTCTCCTTTCCGCACCAAATTTGAGCGGGATGTGGGAGAAATGGCGGGTCACATGGGGATCGGCTGCATCAGCGACTCTGATCCGCAGCCACTGATTGTCCGCTCTCACCTGGGCAACTATGCCATTACCACAGTGGGACGGATCAACAATCTGGAGGAGCTGGTAAAGCAGGCCTTTGAAAACGGCAGCTCTCATTTCCTGGAGATGAGCGGCGGACGGGTTAATGCCACTGAGCTGACGGCCTGCCTGATCAACCAGAAGGATTCCATCCCCGAAGGTATTCGTCATGCCCAGGAACTGATCGACGGGTCGATGACGATTCTTCTCCTGACAAAACAAGGGCTGTACGCTGCCCGGGACCGGATGGGGCGCACGCCGCTGTTTATTGGGAAAAAAGAGGGCGCCTATTGTGTTTCCTTTGAATCCTTCGCCTACCTGAACCTGGGCTATCGGGATGAACACGCTTTAGGCGCGGGAGAGATCGATTTCATCACCCCGGATGGATACAAAACGGTGGTTCCACCAGGGGAAAAGATGAAGATCTGCGCCTTTTTATGGACCTATTTTGGTTATCCCACATCCTCCTATGAAGGGGTGAATGTGGAACAGATGCGGTATGACTGCGGCCGTATTTTGGCGCAGAACGACCAAGAAGCGGATGTGGATTTTGTGGCCGGTGTGCCGGATTCCGGTACCGCCCATGCTATCGGTTACGCCAACGAGTCGGGAATCCCCTTCGCTCGCCCCTTCATCAAATACACCCCTACCTGGCCCCGGAGCTTCATGCCCCAGAACCAGGCGGTGCGCAATCAGGTTGCCCACATGAAGCTGATCCCGGTGGATGCGCTGATCCGGGACAAGCGGCTGCTGTTCATCGACGATTCGGTGGTGCGGGGCACGCAGATGCGGGAAACGGTGGATTTTCTGTATGACAGCGGCGCCAAAGAGGTGCACATTCGTCCCGCCTGCCCGCCGATTATGTTCGGCTGCAAGTATCTGAATTTTTCCCGCTCCACCTCAGATATGGATTTGATCTCCCGTTCAGTTATCAAGGAACTGGAGGGGGAGGAAGGATTCCGGCATCTGGAAGAATACTGCGACGCTCGTACCGGACGGTATGAGCGGATGGTAGAAGGAGTTTGCAGACGGATGCGGGTCACCTCCCTGCGGTATCAGACACTGAAAGGCATGCTGGATGCCATCGGTATTGATCCCGACAAGGTCTGTACCTACTGCTGGACCGGGAAGGAATAACGGGACTTCGGTTCATTATCCTAGATAAAAGGCGGGGCTGACTATGTTTGATTCGATTCATGAAGAATGCGGTGTTTTCGGTGTGTTTGACTCCGCTCTGTCCAATGTCGCCCGGACCACCTATTTTGCTTTGTATGCCTTGCAGCATCGGGGACAGGAAAGCTGTGGCATCGCTGTAAATGAGGACGGGGTTTTCCGTTCTCACCGGGCGCTGGGATTGGTGCCGGAGGTATTCACCGCCGATGTGCTGGAAAAGCTGGGCCAGGGCCGCATTGCCGTGGGCCATGTGCGGTATTCCACCACCGGCAACGTCAACGTCAGCAACGCCCAGCCTTTGGTGGTGCGCCATGTAAAAGGCTCCATGGCCCTGGCCCACAACGGCAACCTAACCAATGCGCTGGAACTTCGCCGGGAGTTTGAACTGGAAGGGGCGATCTTCCACGGTTCCAGCGACACGGAGGTTATCGCCTATGCCATTACCAAAGCCCGGCTGAAGACCGGCTCCATCGAAGAAGCGGTGGAGAGCGCGATGAAGCGGATCAAGGGGGCTTATTCGTTGGTGATCATGTCCCCTCAGAAGCTGATAGCCGCCCGGGATCCGGAAGGCTTTCGGCCGCTGTGTATGGGCAGAACTCCCGATGGCGCGGTGGTATTTGCTTCTGAAAGCTGCGCTCTGGACAGTGTGGGGGCGTCCTTTGTCCGGGATGTGAGACCGGGGGAGATCGTGGTGGTGTCGGAAGAGGGAATACGCTCCATTGAAACCCACTGCGCAGGCAGGGGCCATATGTGCGTATTCGAATTTGTCTATTTTGCCCGGCCGGACAGCGTCATCGCCGGTTCCAGCGTACAGGACGCCCGGCTGCGCGCCGGGGCTTATCTGGCGCTGGAACATCCCATCCAGGCGGATGTGGTGATCGGCGTTCCTGATTCCGGATTGGACGCGGCTCTTGGCTACTCCCGCCAATCGGGAATTCCCTATGGAGTGGGCTTCATCAAGAATCGCTATGTGGGCCGCAGCTTTATCCAGCCCACTCAGGGGCAGCGGGAAGACGCCGTGAAGGTAAAGCTGAACGCGGTGCGGTCGGTGGTGGAAGGACGGCGGGTTATCATGATCGACGACTCCATCGTCCGTGGAACCACCAGCGCCCGAATCGTCCGACTGTTGCGGGAAGCGGGAGCCAAAGAAGTCCATATGCTGGTTTCCTCGCCGCCTTTCCGCAATCCCTGCTATTTCGGCACCGATATCGACAGCCGGGAAAACCTTATCGCCTGCCGGCTGGATTCGGTGGAGAAGATTGCTGAGGAAATCGGTGTGGACAGCCTGGGCTATCTCAGTGTGGACAGCGTGCGGAAAATCGCCCGGGGTGCGGGCTGTGATTTCTGTACCGGTTGCTTTACCGGCGACTATCCGGCGGAAATCCCCACGGAGGCGCCTAAGGATAAATTTGAACAAAAGATCATGAAAACAAAAACCGGAGCGTAAACGCCCGAAAGGATAGGATTTCTTATGAAGAGCGTAAGCGAGAGTTATGCGGCTGCCGGCGTGGATGTTACCGCCGGCTATAAAGCGGTGGAACTGATGAAAGCCCATGTGGCCCGCACGGCGGTACCGGGTGTGCTGTCCGGTATCGGCGGCTTCGGCGGCCTGTTTGAGCCGGATCTTACAGGTATCCGGCGGCCGGTGCTGGTTTCCGGCACCGACGGCGTGGGCACCAAACTGAAGCTGGCTTTTTTACTGGATAAACACGATACGGTGGGCATCGATTGTGTGGCGATGTGTGCCAACGACGTTGCCTGTTCCGGCGCCCAGCCTTTGTTTTTCCTGGATTACATCGCCTGCGGCAAGAATGTCCCGGAGAAAATCGCCGCTATTGTGGCCGGTGTGGCGGAAGGCTGTGTTCAGGCGGGATGCGCTTTGATCGGCGGCGAGACGGCGGAGATGCCCGGATTCTATCCGGTGGAAGAATACGATCTGGCGGGTTTCTGCGTGGGGATGGCGGATTACGACCGCATTGTGGACAGCGCCAATGTCCAGGCGGGAGACGTGCTGATCGGCGTGGCTTCCAGCGGGGTGCATTCCAATGGCTTCTCTCTGGTGCGCAAGGTTTTCGATATTTCCGAGAAAACCATCGGTCGATATATTGATGAATTGGGGAGTACCTTGGGCGAAACCCTGCTCACTCCCACCAAAATTTATGTGAAGCCGCTGATGGCGCTGATGCAGAAGGTAAGGGTACATGGGATTTCCCACATCACCGGCGGCGGCTATTATGAAAACATTCCCCGGATGCTGCCGCAGGGATTGACGGCGGTGATCCAGCAGGAGAAGGTGCCGGTGCTGCCTATTTTTCATGTGATTCAGAAGGAAGGGAACATCCCGGAGCGGGATATGTTCAACACCTTTAACATGGGTACCGGTTTGATGCTGGCCGTGGCGTCGGAGGATGCCGACGAGGCGGTGCGCACGCTGCAGGAAAACGGTGAGACGGCGATGATTCTGGGCCAGGTTCAGGCCGGCGACGACGGCGTCAAGCTGGTTTAAGAGGTGCCGCCATGACGAATATCGCGGTTTTGGTTTCCGGCGGCGGCACCAATCTTCAGGCGCTGATCGACGCCGAAAAAGCAGGGAAGATCCCTGGGGGGCGGATTGTTAAGGTGATCGCCTCCAATCCGGGGGCATATGCCTTGGAACGGGCGGCGGCGGCGGGAATTCCTTCCGCCGTGGTATGCCGCCGGGATTACGGGGATGCGGCGGATTTTGACGCCGCTCTGCTGACGGCTCTGGAGGCATGCGAAGCGCAACTGGTGATTTTGGCAGGTTTTCTCAGTATTCTGGGAGAAGCTGTAATCGCTCGCTATCGCAATCGGATTATCAATGTGCACCCCTCTCTGATCCCGGCTTTCTGCGGCAAAGGCTATTACGGCCTTAAGGTTCATGAAGAGGCGCTGGCCTACGGGGTCAAGGTCACCGGAGCCACTGTTCATTTTGTTAACGAGATTCCCGACGGCGGGGCAATCATTCTGCAGAAGGCGGTGGAAATCCTGCCCGGCGATACGCCGGAGAAGCTGCAGCGCCGGGTGATGGAGCAGGCGGAATGGGAGCTGCTGCCCCGGGCGGCGGCGTTGTTCTGCCAAGGGAAAATCCGCGTGGACGGCCGAATCGCCGTTATCGAATCATTCAGGTAGGAGGAAGCAGTATGGAGAAAAAATCGTTGGCGGCGGAGCTGAGCGCCACCACTTATCCCGGCCGCGGCATTATTTTGGGAAAGAGTGCAGACGGCCGCAGCTTTTATATAGCGTATTTTATTATGGGACGAAGCGAGAACAGCCGCAATCGCATTTTCGAGTGTGTCGGCAAGGGAATCCAGACCAAGGCTTTTGACGAGAGCAAGATGGTAGACCCCTCCCTCATCATTTATGCGCCGGTACGGGTGTTTGGCGACGTTCATATCGTCACCAACGGCGATCAAACCGATACCATATACGATGCTCTGGAAGCGGGAAAGTCCTTCGCGGATGCGCTGCGCACCCGTACTTTTGAGCCGGACGCCCCCAATTTTACTCCTCGTATTTCGGGGCTGGTAGAGCCGCAAAAAAATCGGTATCGCCTTTCTATCCTGAAAGCAGCGGAGGGCGATCCTGCGTCGGTGCGGCGGTATTTCTTTGAATATGATGCGCCGCGTTCCGGCGAGGGTCACTTTATCCATACTTATCAAGGCGACGGAAATCCCTTGCCCTCCTTTGAAGGGGAACCGACTCCCGTTACTATTGAGGGTGATTTGAACACCTTCTCCCAAACGGTTTGGGAAAGTTTGAATGCCGACAACAAAGTATCCCTCTTCACCCGCTCTATCGATTTGGAAACAGGTGAAGTATCCAGTCTCATCTTCAACAAGCACGAGGGTCAGTAGATTGAAAGGAGCCGGTAATATGAAGGAATTACAGCTGAAATATGGATGCAACCCCAATCAGACGCCTTCCCGCCTGTTTATGCAGGAGGGGGATCTTCCTATAGAAGTGCTCAACGGCCGCCCGGGATATATCAATTTTATGGACGCCTTCAACAGCTGGCAGCTGGTGAAAGAACTGAAGGAAGCCACCGGCCTGCCGGCCGCCGCCTCCTTCAAGCATGTTAGCCCGGCGGGGGCGGCGGTGGGCCTGCCTTTGTCGGATATCCTGAAAAAAATTTACTTTGTGGATGATCTGGAACTGTCTCCCATCGCCTGCGCTTACGCCCGGGCAAGGGGAGCCGACCGGATGTCCTCCTACGGCGACTGGGTGGCGCTGTCCGATCCCTGTGATAAGGAAACCGCCACGCTGCTGGCACAGGAGGTGTCCGACGGCATCATTGCGCCGGGCTACACCGACGAAGCGCTGGCGATCCTGAAAACCAAGCGCAAGGGTTCTTATAATGTGGTGAAAATCGATCCTTCCTATCTGCCCGCTCCGGTGGAGCACAAGGATGTTTTCGGCATCACCTTTGAACAGGGGCGCAATAATTCGAAAATCGATGCCTCTCTCCTCGCCAATCTGGTGACGGAAAACAAGGAACTGCCGGAAGACGCCAAGAGAGATCTGGTGCTTTCCCTTATTACGCTGAAATACACCCAGTCCAATTCCGTCTGCTATGCCAAGGACGGCCAGGTCATCGGCGTGGGCGCAGGTCAGCAGAGTCGGATTCATTGCACCCGTCTGGCGGGCAACAAGGCGGATGTGTGGGCGCTGCGGCAGCATCCCAAGGTGCTGGACCTGCCCTTCAAGGCGGATATCCGCCGTCCAGACCGGGACAACACCATTGACGTATATGTTTCCGAGGATTGGGAGGACGTGCTGGCCGACGGCGCGTGGGAGCAGTTTTTCACCGTGAAGCCAGAGCCGCTGACCCGGGAGGAAAAACGGGTCTGGCTGGATGCCCAGACCGGCGTCTCCCTGGGTTCCGACGCGTTCTTCCCCTTTGGCGACAACATCGAGCGGGCCCACCGCAGCGGCGTATACTATATCGCTGAGCCGGGCGGCTCCATTCGGGATGATAATGTTATTGATACCTGCAACAAATACGGCATTGCCATGGCCTTCACCGGCCTGCGGCTGTTCCACCACTGATCGGCTGGAATCTGCGCCGGGAGACGCGCTAAGCGGCCCGGTCTTTGATGGAAAGGAATGAAGGTATAGAATGGATATTTTGGTGGTTGGCGGCGGCGGAAGAGAACACGCCATCATCCGCAAACTGAAGGAAAGTCCCCGCTGCGGCAAACTCTACTGCGCCCCCGGCAACGGCGGCATTGCCAAAGATGCCCAGTGCTGCGACGTAGCGGCTACCGATATTCCGGGGATGGTTGCCCTGGCAAAGGAATTAAAGGTGGACATGGTTTTCGTGGCGCCGGATGATCCACTGGTAGCCGGTATGGCGGACGCCATGGAAGATGCGGGAATCCCTGCTTTCGGTCCCTTTGCCAATGCGGCGATTCTGGAAGGCAGCAAGGTGTTTTCCAAGCAGCTGATGAAGAAATACGGCATTCCTACCGC
Organism: uncultured Oscillospiraceae bacterium; assembly: GCA_902492455.1. Classification (GTDB taxonomy): domain Bacteria; phylum Bacillota; class Clostridia; order Oscillospirales; family Acutalibacteraceae; genus CAKTXU01. The sequence continues at coordinate 234,745 of CABULH010000004.1, read as the reverse complement.
CGGCTACGAAGTGTTCGACAAACCGGAGGAGGCGCTGGACTACATCCGGAAACAGGACCGTTATCCGGCGGTGGTGAAGGCGGACGGCTTGGCTCTGGGCAAGGGGGTTATCCTCTGCGCCGATTATGAAGAAGCTAAGAAGGCGATCAAGGAGATTATGGAGGACCGGGTGTTCGGTACTTCCGGCAGCCGGGTAGTGGTAGAGGAATTCCTCACCGGGCCGGAGGTCTCCGTGCTGGCCTTCACCGACGGCGTCACTGTGCGGCCCATGGTATCCGCAAAGGATCACAAGCGGGCTTTTGACGGGGATCTGGGTCCCAACACCGGCGGCATGGGTACCATCAGCCCCAATCCCTATTATACCGAAGAGAATGCCGCCTACTGCATGGAGCATATCTTTCAGCCCACGGTGGACGCCATGCGGCAGGAGGGTCGTCCTTTCAAGGGATGTCTCTTCTTTGGATTGATGCTGACGCCCGACGGTCCCAAGGTGATTGAATACAACTGTCGGTTCGGCGATCCGGAGACCCAGGTGGTGCTGCCCAGACTGAAAACCGATCTTATTGATATCATCTGTGCGGTACGGAAGGAACGGTTGGCGGAACTGCCCATAGAATGGGAGGAAGAAGCCTGCGCCTGCGTGGTGATGGCTTCCGGCGGGTACCCTGCCGCCTATCGGAAGGGGCTGGAAATCCGCGGATTGAACGGTGACGGACAACGGAAAGATGCGGTGATCTATCATGCCGGCACCGCTCTAAAGGACGGCCGGTTCTACACCAACGGCGGCCGGGTGCTGGGAGTGACCGCCATGGCTCCCACACTGAACGAAGCACTGGATAAAGCCTATGCCGCGGTGGACCATATCGAGTTCAAGGACGCCCATTACCGGCGGGATATCGGAAAAACAAAATAACAAAAAAACACGGATCCGATGACCGGATCCGTGTTTTTTGTTAAGATAGAAGGCGGCGGGAGAATAACCCTTTGAGAATCGCCATGGTTCCCTGCAAAATCAGAGAGATTCCCACTAAAATTCCCACTGCCAGGGCGCCTACCACCGGTTTGATAAAACAGAGGACGCCGCCCACTGCCAGCAGGATACCCAAAGCCAGGAACCAGCCCCAACCTGTCACCTGTAGATGCTTCAGATCAAAGGAACTGATGGCTTTGGATACGCCCGTAAACACCAGCCACATTCCGAACACAAAAGGAATGGTAACGGCGGTAATCGTTTGGTTGAACAGCAGGATCAATGCCAAAATCACCGACAGAATTCCGTCTGCCAGAATCCAGCCGGATCCCAGAAGGACACGGCTGGTTTTGGCGTAAATACCGATATCCACAATGCCGGAAATCAGCATGGTAATACCGATGAGAATTGCCAGATATCCTAAAGCAAAACTGGGATTAAAAAGTGCCATCACTCCTGCCGCCATCAGCAGAACACCGGAAATAACCCATAAGACCCGGGATAACGTGGACATTGCCCATCCAACCTTTCTATTGATTTGCTTCTTATCATAAGCCGGAATTGTGAATAAAACGAGAACAGGTTGGAAACGAAAAGAAAACTTTAGCACTCTGACAGGCGGAGTGCTAAAGTTTTTGGGCGTTTTTTATTTATCGTTGACAATCACCCATTTCAAGCAATGATCTTGCCGCTGACCGAATACCTGATAACCGGTGAGAATCTCTTTGAGCGTTCCCCGGTGGGTGATGAGAAAATCGGTGCGCAGCCGGCCGGCTGCAATATGCTCCAATAATTCGCCGCAGTGGCAGGCATCTACGCCGCCGGTTCTAAAGGTCAAATTTTTCCCATACATGTCCGGTAAGGGGAAAATTTGCGCTTTTTCATACATAGCAATCAAAGCAACTGATGCGTTGGGACGGGCGATTTTCCAGGCTGTTTCAAAAGTGTCCTTGCCTCCCGCCGCTTCGATGACCCCATCCGCGCCCCGGCCTTGGGTGTGGCGGCGGACTTCTGATTCTATATCGTGCTTGATTGGATTAAGAAGGATGTCTGCCAGTCCGTTCTCCCTGGCAACCTGAAGCCGGAAATCGTCCAGATCCATTAAAATGATCTGTTTCGCCCCAAGCAGCCGGGCGCATTGAGCGGCGCATAATCCAACCGGACCCGCTCCGATGACGGCGACGGTGTCTCCGGGATGGATGTCGGCCAGTTCTGCGCCGAAGTAGCCGCTGGAAAGGATATCTCCCACAAACAATGCGTCTTCGTCGGATACTCCGGAAGGAATGGGAGTCAGACCGGTATCCGCGAATGGCACCCGAACATAAGCAGAGTGACAGCCGTCGATCCGGCAGCCTAGCATCCATCCGCCTTTTTCACAGTTATTGATATATCCCCGGCGGCAGAACCAGCATTCGCCGCAGAAGGTTTCGCAGTTGGCGGTCACCCGGTCTCCGGGTTTCAGATTTCGGATCGCCGGGCCGGCTTCCACCACCTCGCCCACAAATTCATGGCCCAGGATGACGCCAGGCTTGGCTTGAGGAACCGCACCGTGGAGGATATGGAGATCGCTGGTGCAGATGGTGGAGCGGGTGACCCGAACGATGGCGTCCCGGGGCTCCTGAATCATGGGAACGGGACGGGATTCCAATTGTATTCCATGGAGAGTATAGACAGCCGCCGGCATGGTCGCGGACATGGCGCCGCCTCCTTTCTTTTCTAATATTATAAGCCCGAAAATAGAAAAAGCAAGGTATCAATAAGAGGGAAAACAGCGCGGAACGTTTCGTTCCGCGCTGTTGCTGTTGAGTGGTTATCAGCCGGTAAACAGCTGTACCCAATACAGGGTGCTGCCCTTCTGTACAACGCCTACACCGATCTTGGTGAAGGAAGATTGGAGGATATTAGCCCGGTGTCCCTCGGAATTCATCCAGCCGTTCATGACGGCCTCTGCTGTGGGATATCCATAGGCAATGTTTTCTCCCGCCCGGCGGTAGGAGATGGTGATCGCGGTGGAGAAGGAACTGCCATTAGGACGGGTATGGGAAAAATGATTGACGATTTCTTCCGCTCGGACAGCAGCGTTGGCGCTTAGTTCTTTATCCAGAGTGAGAGGCGAGAGACCGGCCTTAGCGCGTTGAGCATTTACCAGAGCCGTTACCTGTTCCGCTTTATCCACAGGTATGGGAGCGACGGTTGGTTTGGTGGCAGTAGCAGCCGATGAAGAGGCGGAAGGGCGGTCAGCAGTAGGTTTAGATTGGGTGGGCCAAGTAGGCCGGGATGAAGAGGGTTGAGTCGCAGACGGCGCCTGAGTGGGCCGAGTGGTTACGGACGCTTTGGAAGTAGAAGAAGAGGCTGTCGGGGAAGGCGCAGCAGAATCGGGGGAAGAGAACGTGGCGGCTGCCGATGTTTGGGAACCGGAAGAGTCTGATTTATTCTGCAGCTCCTGTGCCGAATTGTCAGGATGGAAGGCGAAGATCTCTTCCGTGGATTCTGCGGTGTCAGATTTTTCTGGAGAGGAGTCAGATGAGAGAACCGAAGCATCCGAAGGCGCTGCGTTTTCAGCGGAAGATGTTTCGGAGGATACGCTGTTGTTGGAAGCCTCCGGAAGTGTATTTGGTCCGCCGCAGGCGGTTAAAAGCAGGGCCATGGCGGTAACAGTGCAGAGTAAAAAAATCTTTTTCATAAAAATCCGTTTCCTTTCCGGCGGAGAATGTTAAGATGTCCGCCTTGTCGAAAATGGTGATTTCGGTTGAAGCGCCCCCCTATGATAAGGCGGCTGCCGCAAGCGCCGATGACGGGAAGTCCTTTTGACGCTTGAAGGTCAGCTGACCGTGTGATGCGGTATACCGTTCGTGAATACCATAACATGAAAAACACAGCCGCGTCAATGGGAATGTCCGGTGCCGCTGGCAGAATGAGGTTTTTATAACAAAAAGGCGCCAATTGGTTTAAAAGCCAATTGGCGCCTTTTTGTTATAGATGTGGCTAAAAAACAATAGCACCGTATTGAGCGGCGATATCCTCCAGCAACGGCCGCTCAATTTCACAGACAGAATCTACCAGCAGCCGGCCGGGATAGCACTGGAGAACCCGATCCAGCAGCACAGCGCTGTCCGTATAAATGGCGGTGGGCAGATGACAGACGGAAGCGGAAGTCAGCAGCTCGGGAATATCCTCTTCTGCAGCGATGCGCACCCGGGCCACGTTGTATTCATCCTCCGCCTCAATCAGTTCATCCGCCAGATTGCTGTCGCAGTCGATGGGCGGGCTGGGTTCCAGATCGTCGGTGAGGAAAAAGGCGCTGCGTTCTCCCGCAGCTGCGTCTATATCGATTTCCTGTGGCGCAACGGTTGGGTGCTGGTCTACCACCCGGCGCAGGGCAGCCAGGTGAGCCGGGGTGGTGCCGCAGCATCCCCCTACAATCGAAGCGCCCGCATCCATAAGAATTTTCATGCCTTCGGCAAATGCCTCCGGATCCAGATTTTGATCAAAGCCTACGGCATCTTTCTTCATGGCGTTGGGTTTGGTGATCAAAGGCACTGCCGCATGGGGGAGCACATCTGCAATCCAATCCTCCATGCCGGTGAGGCCGGTGGAACAGTTGAGCCCCACTGCCGCAGCACCCAGCGCCTGCAGGGTAATGACACAGGGCAGCAGGGGAGAGCCGGACATGGTGCGTCCATGGCCATCCACCGTCAAGGTGACGAAAACCGGTTTCCCGGCGGTTCGGGCAGCCAGCAGAGCGGCCCGCGCGTCGGTAAGACTAGTCATGGTCTCACAGACGAACAAATCGACGCCTGCCTCTGCCAGCACATCCACTTGTTCTTTATAAATGGCCACCAATTCTTCAAAACGAGCATCCCCATAGGGTTCCACCAGCAAACCAGTGGGAGAAAGATCACCGGCCACCAGGCAGCGGGTATCCTGAACGGCACGGCGGGTCAACTCCACCAAGCGGAGGTTCATATCCCGCATATCGCCGGCAAGATCGTGGCGGGAAAGAGACGCCCGATTGGCGCCGAAGGTGGAGGCATATACCACATCACAGCCGGCGTCGGCATAGGCTTTCTGCAGCTCCGCCAGCACAGCAGGATGTTCTAGTACCCATTGTTCCACGCAAGCATCGGCGGGCATACCGGCCGCCATCAGGCCGGTACCGGTGGCGCCGTCCAGCAGTAAGGGAAGTTTCCAGGGCAATTCCATGATAGCTCCTTTCTCCAGACAGATCACATAGTTTCCGGGGCGTCGATCTTCAGCAGAGCCAGAGCGTTGCGCAGGGTGGTGCGGGTAGCGCCGCACAGGGCCATCCTAGCCTGCTGCAAGGATTCCTCCGCGCCTTTAACACGGCAGGCGTTATAGAATTTGTGAAACAGGGTGGCCAGTTCCATGCAGTAGCGGGTGATCCGGGCGGGATCATAAGCTTTGGCAGCGGCGATAATTTCGCCGGTGTAGGCGGCCAGATGGCGGATCAGCTCCTTCTCTTCCGGCTCCGTCAGAAGCTGCAGTTCGTCGTCGGTGCAGGAACGGGAAAGAATACCGTCGGCTGCCAGGGCTTTAAAGATAGAGCAGATCCGGGCGTGGGCGTATTGGACATAATAAACGGGATTCGAAGCAGATTGTTCAATCGCCAAATCCAGATCAAAATCCATCCGGGTACCTGCTTCACGCAGGTTGAAGAAGAACCGGGCGGCGTCCACCGGCACCTCGTCCAGCAGATCAGCCAGCTGAATGGCCTTGCCGGAACGCTTGGACATGCGCACCACTTCGCCGTCCCGCATCAGCCGCACCAGCTGAATCAGCACCACCTGGAGGTTGTCCCCCTTGAGGCCGACAGCGTCCATGGCGCCCTTCATGCGGGCCACATGACCGTGATGGTCGGCTCCCCATACGTCAATGCAGGTGTCGAAGCCCCTGCCGAATTTGTTGCGGTGGTAAGCAATATCGGCGGCAAAATAGGTTGGGTGACCGTTGGCGCGGATCAGCACCTCGTCCTTTTCTCCGCCGTATTCCGAGGCTTTGTACCACAGCGCCCCTTCCTTTTCGTAGGTCAGCCCCCGGTCGGTGAGCAGCTGGATGGTTTCCTTCACCTGGCCGCTTTGATGCAGGGTGGATTCGTGGAACCACTCGTCATAGACGATCCGGTATTTTTCCATGTCCCGGTGCATTTTTTCGATGTTCAGCGGCAGGGCGTATTCCACCAAGGCCCTGCGCCGTTCCTCGGGATCCGCGTGGACATACCGGTCCCCACGGAGAGCGGAAAAAGCGGCGGCGTGTTCCTTGATATCGTCACCGTGATAGGCGTCTTCCGGGAATTCCACCGCTTCTTCCCCCAGATGAAGCTGCAGATAGCGGGCTTCCAGGGAGATGCCGAATTTTTCAATCTGATTGCCGGCGTCGTTGACATAGAATTCCCGCCAGACTTTGTAACCGGCGGCGTCCAATACGCTGGCGAGGCAGTCGCCCAGCGCCCCGCCGCGGGCATTGCCCATGTGCATAGGGCCGGTGGGATTGGCGGAAACGAATTCCACCATCACCCGCTTGCCCTGGCCGTAATCCGAGCGGCCGTATTCATCGCCCTGGGTTAGGATATCTGCCACCACAGCGGCATAATAGGCGGGGGAGAGAAAAAAGTTCAAAAACCCGGGGCCCGCCACCTCCGCCCGATCCAGATAGGTGTCGGTAAGATCCAGATGCTGCAGCAGGATCTCTGCGATTTTCCGCGGCGGCTGCCGGAACGCCCGGGCACTGACCATAGCGGCATTGGCGGCCAGGTCGCCGTGAGCACGGTCACCGGGGATTTCCACGGCGTAGGCGGGCATCGGTTCGGCGGGCAGTTCGCCTGCTGCCACCGCTTTGCCGGCGGCCTCCGTCAGCGCGTCCCGCAGCTGTTGTTCGGCTTGCATAACCACTTTTGACATGAGGATGTACCTCCTATTTTATACTTCTCTTAACTCTGAGGGGCGGACTGCACCGGACGCACCTTTACCTGAACATCGTGGCTGGAGGTCATGCAGGAATTGATATCCAGCGTGTAATGAAACTCCAGTTCGCCCCCCTGGGGTGTCATGGTATTGTGCAGTTCTTTGGTATAGACACCCATCATCAGACTACCGTGAGGGGTGTTGTAGCAGCTCATGTGCCGTTTGCCCTTTTCCAGCACCAGCAGGGAGTTCATGGCGCCGGAGCGCTCCAACTGCACCTCGGCTTCCCGCACCCGCAGGGAGGTGATCACACCTTCCATGCCGGTGCTCTCGCTTTCATGGTAGGTCAAAACATAGCCGCCGTCTGCCAATTCCAGTTTTCCGGCAGTGGTCAGCTCCACCGTATCGCTTTCTCCATCGGCGCTCTGGGTGCCGGTGATGGAGATCCAGACATCTGTCATCTTTCTTCTCTGCCTTTCCGATTCGTCCCTTCAGGATTCCGAACTGCCGTCCAGAGTCTCGATCTGAACGGTCTCCACCTCTCCGTCCATCTCGCGACCAAGAAACATGGCCGCCATGCGGGAAAAATTCTCCGGGCGGTCGCTGACATAGAAACGGCAGAACCCCTGCCGCTTGGTACGGCTGAGGGTGCCATTTTCCGCCAGCTGCCGAGCGCAGGAAACAGCAGCCTCACGGCCGGCATCAATGAGGGTGACCTTGTCTCCCATAATATCGGAAATAATGTCTGTCAACAAGGGGAAATGGGTACAGCCCAGAATCAAAGTGTCGATCTGCTGCTGTGCCAGCGGCTCCAGATATCGTCGCGCTGTCAGCCGGGTCACCTGATCCTCCCGATCAATCCAGCCGTTTTCCACCAGCGGAACAAAGAGCGGGCAGGGGATTTGAAATATCTGCAAACCGGCATCCGCCTGCGACAGCCATCGTCGAAAGGCGTCGGAGCGGATGGTGGCAGGGGTGCCGATCACCCCAATCCGCCCGTTGCGGGTGGCCCGGACCGCGGCGGACGCGGCGGGCTCCACAACCCCTGTGGCGGGCAGCGGCAAGCCTGCCAACACATGGGGGGCTACCGAACTGACCGTGCCGCAGGCGGCGATGATCATTTTCACATCCATTCCCATGAGGAAACGGCAGTCCTGCCTGGCGTATTTTTCAATGGTTTCCCTGCTGCGGGTACCATAAGGCACCCGTCCGGTGTCTCCAAAATAACAGATATCCTCGCCGGGCAGTTCCCTCAGCAGCTGCCGCACCACGGTCAGCCCTCCCAGCCCGGAATCAAAAACGCCGATGGGCCGGTTATCCATACCGCCGACAGAATATCCTGAATGTGTTGTTTCCAAAATCCCACCTCTTCATTGCCGCCGTCGAAGGCGGTCCGTTCTATCCGTTATTAGGATATGAACGGCGGGAGAAGAATAAAACCTGTCCGGCTTCAAAAATCCTGTTCCCATTCCGATATGATAACACAGGAAGCGGCATTGTGCAACACCGAAACCGCCGGAAGCATTGACAAAACCGCCGCTTGCTGTATGATGGAAAGTAATAAAGTAATAATGTATAAAGGAGAAGATCTCATGAGCCGTATTCTTATCGCCTATGCAACCAAAACAGGAACAGCACAGAAATGCGCCGGAATGTTGGCTGACCTGTTGGGGGACGTTCAGCTGGCGGATCTATCGGCAGAACGGCCTGATCCTACGCATTATGATCTGGCGGTTGTAGGCGGCGGCGTGCGCATGGGGCTCCTGCACAAAGCGGCTCGGGAATATTTAAAAAGATGGGAATTGGCGCTGGCGGGCCAAGCGGCCGCCTATTTTGTCTGCAACGCTTTTGTCAACCAGACTGACGAAGTTCTCCGGCAGAATATTCCGCACGTCTTGCTGGAAAAGGCGGTATGCGCCGATACTTTTGGCGGAGAACTGGAGCCGGAAAGACTGAAGGGGATCGACCGGTTGATTGTCAGGATGGTGACATCCTCCGGCGGCGCCAAAGAGGCGGTGCGTATCCGAAGGGAGCGGATTGATGCTTTTGCGGCCGCTGTGAGGAAAGCACTGCCGAAATGAGGCTTTTTAATGGAAAAATATGCGAGAATCCTCTTGACCGCTTGCGTTTTCTGTGTTATAGTAAGGATACCTCAGAAGGGGTTTATTTTTTTGTGCCCTTTTTCGGGCACATTCCCTTGTCTTTGAGGGAGGCTGAACAAATTTCCGACTATCGGGAGGTGCCGTTATGAGAGTCAAAATTACCCTGGCCTGCACGGAGTGCAAACAACGCAACTACAACACCATGAAAAACAAGAAGAACGACCCGGACAGACTGGAAATGAACAAGTATTGCCGGTTCTGCCGCAAGCACACTCTGCACAAGGAAACCAAATAACGCACGCGGGCGGTTAATGGCCGCACCGTAAAGGAGGGTTCAGGATGGCTGACGAGAAAATCGTCCCCGCGGATAAGGCTGCGGAGGAAAAGGCTGACAAGGCCGGAAAAGATCCCAAGTCCGCCAAGAAAAAAGGACCCGGTCTGGGCAAAAGGATGGCGAAATACTTCCGGGACACCAAAGGGGAGTTCAAGAAGATCGTTTGGCCGACCTTTCCCACCGTTATGCGCAACACGGGCGTTGTTCTGGCCTTGTGCGTGGTTCTTGGCGTGATCATTTGCCTGGTCGATTTCGGCCTGGGAGCGTTGGTGGATCTGATGCTGTCGCTGGGCTAATCCCTTGCGGCCTGCTTGCAAGGAGGATTGGCTATGGCTGACGAGGCAAGATGGTATGTGGTGCACACCTATTCCGGCTACGAAAACAAGGTGGCCACCAACCTGGAAAAAATCGTGGAGAACCGGAAGCTCCATGACTGGATTCATGAAATTCGCGTGCCTACCGAGACCGTCACCGAAATCAAAGACAACAAAAAGCGCGAGGTCGAGCGGAAAATTTTCCCCGGCTATGTGCTGGTTAAGATGGTGATGACGGACGATTCCTGGTATGTGGTGCGCAATACCCGCGGATGTACCGGCTTTGTTGGCCCCAATGGCAAGCCCATTCCTCTGACCGAGGAAGAGGTCAACGCCCTGGGTGTCGAGAAACGGGAAATCGAGGTCAACTATGCGGCGGGAGACACCGTACGCATCGTCGACGGCCCGCTGGAGAACTTTACCGGCGTGGTGGACGAGGTGGACTTGGAGAAGAATAAGGTGCGGGTAACCATTTCCATGTTCGGCCGGGAAACGCCGGTGGAACTGGAACTGGATCAGGCGGAATTGCTGGAATAAATCCGCCGAAGAAACCAAAGGGTTTGGCGCGGAGAAATCGGCGCTTTTTCCTGTGTGCCGGACACGTTTCCGGCTGTGGGAGGGGCGGCCCGTATCAGCAGCGCTGAAGCGGACGACCGCTCCGCCATTTACCACAATTTTTGGAGGTGCGAGTAAAAATGGCTCAAAAAGTAACCGGTTATATCAAACTGCAGATTCCGGCTGGTAAGGCCACGCCGGCGCCCCCTGTTGGACCGGCTCTCGGTCAGCACGGCGTCAACATCATGGCTTTCACCAAGGAATTCAATGAACGCACGAAGAACGATGTGGGCCTGGTAATCCCGGTGGTTATCACGGTCTACGCGGATCGTTCCTTCACCTTTATCACCAAAACCCCTCCGGCGGCCGTTCTGATCAAAAAAGCCTGCGGCATTGAAACCGCTTCCGGCACGCCGAATAAGAACAAGGTCGCGAAGATTACGCGGGAGCAGGTTAAGAAGATCGCCGAAACCAAAATGCCCGACCTGAATGCCGCCAGCGTGGAAGCGGCGATGAGCATGATCGCCGGTACCGCACGCAGCATGGGCGTGGAAGTCGTCGACTGATAACCCCCGTTTCGGGTGGGAGGAACCATACAGCATTCCGATTTTACCACTCATACCGGGCCTTTTCTTGGCCGCGGTATCTACAGGAGGAAAGACCAATGAAACACGGAAAGAAATATGTCGACAGCCAGAAGCTGTTTGACCGCAATACGCTGTTTGATATCGAAGAGGCGCTGGACCTGGCGGTGCAGACCGGCAAGGCCAAGTTTGATGAAACCGTCGAAGTGCATGTAAAGCTGGGCGTTGACAGCCGTCACGCTGACCAGCAGGTCCGCGGCGCGGTGGTGCTGCCTCATGGTACCGGCAAAAAAGTGCGGGTACTGGTGTTTGCCAAGGCTGACAAAGCCCAGGCCGCCACTGATGCCGGTGCGGATTTCGTGGGCGCCGAAGAGCTGGTCGCTAAGATTCAGGGCGGCTGGATGGATTTTGATGTTGTTATCGCCAGCCCGGATATGATGGGCGTGGTCGGCCGTCTCGGTAAGGTGTTGGGCCCCCGCGGTCTGATGCCCAATCCTAAGGCTGGTACCGTTACCCCGGATGTTGCGAAGGCTGTGACCGACGCCAAAGCCGGTAAGATCGAGTATCGCTTGGATAAAACCAACATCATTCACTGCCCCGTGGGCAAGGTTTCCTTTGGTAAGGAAAAACTGAAGGAGAATTTCGACGCGCTGCTGGGCGCTATCGTCCGTGCCAAGCCCGCCGCTGCCAAGGGTCAGTATATCCGCTCCTGCGTCGTGGCCTCCACCATGGGCCCCGGCGTAAAGATCAATCCCAACAAAATCGGTTGATTTTGGACAGATAACGCGGCGGAGGGGTTGACAAATATATTCCGTCGTGGTATCCTATAAAACGCTGTTCTTCCACAGACAGCAGGTGTGCGTCTCCAGCACATAATTTCCGCTTGAGCGGAGGCCTGCCGAGGTAGAGAGCTTTAACACAAAGACAAAAGCGGATCTCTCTGGAGACCGGTTTGTTCGATTGGTTATTGCGTCCCTCCTGTGGAATACGGGAGGGACTTTTCTTTGTTCCGTGAAGGCAGCGAAAGCCAAGTAACGGAGGTGAATTCATTTGGCAAGTGAGAAGATTCTGCAGCAGAAGCAGGCGTATGTCGAGGAACTGGCTGAGAAGCTGAAAAACTCTGTGGCCGGTGTTGTCGTCAGCTACATGGGCATCACGGTGGCGGACGATACGGCTCTGCGGCGTAAGCTGCGGGAAGCTGGCGTGGATTACGCAGTGGTAAAGAACAGCATGCTCCGTCGGGCAGCTGAGAAGGTGGGCCTGGAAGGCATGGATAATGTTCTGGAAGGTTCCACGGCTCTGGCTGTGAGCCCCACCGATCATGTGGCCGCCGCTAAAATTCTCAGCGAGTATGCGGAGAAGAGCAAGACCTTTGAGATTAAGGCCGGCTATGTGGAAGGCAAGGTTATCGATGCCTCTGCTGTGTCTGAACTGGCGAAGATGCCGCCCAAAGAGGTGTTGGTCGCCAAAGTGCTGGGTGGCTTGAATGCGCCGATCAGTGGTTTTGTCAACGTTCTCAATGGCAATATCCGCGGCCTGGTGGTAGCCCTGAACGCTATTGCCGAAAAACAGAGCGCCTGATGCGCTCACAACATTTTAAAATAATGATTATTGGAGGATTACAAAATGTCTGATAAGGTTTTGAAGCTCATCGAAGACGTCAAAGCGCTCACCGTTATGGAACTGTCCGAACTGGTTAAGGCTCTGGAAGAGGAATTCGGCGTTTCCGCCGCTGCTCCTGTTGCTGTTGCTGCTGCTCCCGCTGCCGGCGGCGCTGCTCCTGCTGCGGAAGAGAAGACCGAATTTGACGTGATTCTGGCCGAAGTAGGCCCGAACAAGATCAATGTCATCAAGGTTGTCCGTGAGCTGACCGGCTTGGGCCTGAAGGAAGCCAAGGATCTGGTTGACGGCGCTCCCAAGGCTGTCAAGGAAGCTGTTTCCAAGGACGATGCCGAAGGCATGAAGAAGAAGCTGGAAGAAGCCGGCGCGAAAGTGGAACTGAAGTAAGTTATCTATTCTTCTATAAAACAGGAAGCCATCTCTTAGGGGGATGGCTTCCTGTTTTGCGTATGAGACATAAAAAACTGGGAATGGGACATAAAATACCGCTCCAAATCACTCTGCATGTAGTGTATACTCATTTTATAAGATAGAGCGTACAAGAACAACGGATCTGGGAAATCGATCCTTGATGCGGAGCCGCCCGGACTTGATCTTGAGGGATCATCTCACTCCGTGTAAAAGGATTTTTTCCGCAGAATGTGAAAGGAAGATCCTGCAGTGAAGAGATGGGTGGCGTGTATAATAATCTTTTGCCTGTGTTTGAGTGGTTGTTTTCAGAGGAGGGAATGGATTGCGTCCTCATCTGATGCCTTGGTAAAATATCCTCCTTTTTCCAGAATAGAATCTGACGGGAAAATGCCGGGATACGAGTCTATCCGCAACCGTACGGATTCGTGCTTTGTCCGGAATCAAATTCTGGCGGAAGACAGCTATTGGGGGCAGGAGGTTCACTTGTATTTCAGTTTCCCTGATTTTTGGCAGGCACAAGAATTAGAAAACAATCATTTTCGGATTTCAGCGGACGGACTTCCGGTTGGAGAATATGGCACCGCTATTCTCTCTTGGGGAGAAGATGCGGTATCGGCGGAATCTTTGGGATCCCAGGAAATCAGTGATCATGTGATGATGTACACACAGAAGGTGATCTATAAGCAGGAAAGCAATCGCGCGCCGGAAACGAACTACCGATTGGTTTATTGTGATACCAGTTCCATGTTCGTGTTTACCATTTTGCTGTATGGGGAGGCGGTTAAGATGGAGACCGCGCAGCAAATCGCAGCGTCCATCGACCGTGTGCTGATTTTGGGCGGCAATGGGGCAGGGGAAAAGGCATACAGCGGCAGGGAATGCCGTATTCTGATACTAGGCAACAGTTTTCTCAGCTCTTCTCAGGTCGGAGAGATACTGCGGCAGATGGCAATGGAATGCGGAGAAAACCTATATGTGGAAGATGTGGGTATCGGGATGGCAAATGTGCATACCTTTGCTTTTGAATGTCCGGAAATATGGGAGCAGATCCGTGCGAATTGGTATGATGCCATTTTTGTCTGCGGCTTTTATGGAGGACAAACCGTGCCCTTTCAGTATTTCGTGGACGAAGTGCCGGACAGTACCAAATTGGTAATTTTCCCAGCGCATAATGAAAGCAGCGAGGAAGCGTTGCCCCTCTTTACTGCCAATCCCAGGGTGGGAATTGCCGACTGGAAAGGGCTGTTGGATAGATTGGTCAGTTTGGGGATACCAAAGGACCGGCTTGTGATCGATGATTATTACGGCCATACCGACTTGCTGGGCGGATATGCCGGCGCCTGCCTGCTGTTCAGCTATCTGTATAGGCGTCAGCCGGTTGATGCGGTATTGGGATCGATACTCTTTTATGATCAACAGCAGCGGTTCGGTGTGGATGAAGAGCAGTATTTGCAGAATCTGATTTTGATTCGACAGGCAGCGTTTGAGCAGTTATATGAGATGTCATGATAAAACGGGGTTGCTGCAAAATACTTCATTCTGCAGCAACCCCGTTTAAAAGATGGCAAAAACACAGTTTTACAGCGCTTTCATATAGTCGGCGTCAACCTTAACGCTTTCCGCGGGCGGAAGAGTATAGGCTTCCTGCTCCACGATCAGTTCCTGGGTGCCCTGTTCCAAACCCACGCGGGCGATTTCTTTGAAATCCAGTACACCTTTTCCCAGCTCGACATTTTCCCGCTGGGGATTGATTTCCTTGAAATGCAGCAGCAGAAAGCGGCCGGCATGCTTGCGGATAAAAGCAATAGGATCCACACCGGCATAGGATGCCCAGAATACATCCAGCTCAAAGCCCAGCGTAGGCGCATTCTCCATCAGAATTTCCAGCAAGTATTTACCGTCTGCCATCGTGAATTCGTGGTGATGATTATGATAAGCAAAGGGAATTCCTGCGGCTTTGAATTGAACGGCACAGTCTTCCAGAAAGGCGGCGGCTTTGACAGCGTCTTCCGCGGTCTGCATAACTATCCATGGGCAGGTGACAGAGGTTATGCCCAGCTGTTTTGCATAGGCAATACATCCGTGCAGATCGGCCTGCAAAGCCTCCTGACTGATGTGAGAACCGGTGGGACGAAGTCCCAGAAAGGCCAGAATGCTTTTCATCTCATCGGCAGGAATATCTTCGTAGCCGCAGAACTCAACGCCGGTATAACCAGTGTCAGCGGCAATTTGCAAACGTTCCCGAAGAGTGGGAATATCCCGCAGGGAATAAAGCTGCAAGCTGAAATCCTTCATCAAAATGCATCCTTTCTTTAAAAGGGCCGGCGGCGTTAAAGCACCGCCGGCCGCCTTTAGTCGGTACAGTTAGAATTCCACCGCTTTGCCGGTTCTGGCCGAAGTATAGATCGCTTCCAGAATTTCGGTGACCACCAGCGCCTGCTCGGGCAGAACCAGCGGTTGCTTATCCTCCAGAATAGCGTTGATCCATTGTCCCATGTCCACTTCGGCCGGATCACCGCTGCCGGCGCCCTCATAGAAGGCGACGCCGCCGGCATTCAGATCTGGAGTCTCTACAATCTGCCGTCCCCACTTTACCGAGTTGAATCGCAGGCCGTTCTCACCAAGCATATCCGCGCCGCCTTTGGTGCCGCAGAGGGTGGTTTGGGCTTCCCGGGCGTCCAAAATATTCAGCGCCCAGCTGGATTCCAGAATGATGGTAGCGCCGTTTTCCATGGTGATAAAGCCGAAAGCGGAATCTTCCACGGTGAACTGCTTGGGATCCCAATCTCCCCAGGCGTTGCCGGTTTCCTTCTGATCCCCCAGCTTTTTAAAGGTTTGTCCCATAACGGTTTTCGGTTTATAGTTGTTCATCATCCACAGGGTCAGATCCAGCGCATGGGTACCGATGTCGATCAGGGGACCGCCGCCCTGCTCAAATTCATTGAGGAAGACGCCCCATGTGGGAACGGCACGGCGGCGCAGGGCATGGGCTTTAGCAAAATAAATCTCGCCCAGTTCACCTTCGTCACAGGCTCTTTTCAGCAGCAGGCAGCGGGGATTGCAGCGGTTTTGATAGCCAATAGTAAGTTTTTTGCCGGTCCGCTTGGCGGCATCCAGCATCAGACGAGCATCGGCGGCAGTTTTCGCCATGGGTTTTTCACACATGACGTGTTTTCCAGCCTCCAGCGCCGCCACCGTGATTTCGGAATGGGAGCGGTTGGGGGTGCAGACGTGGATCACATCGATGCTCTTATCCTCCAGCAGTTTGTGGTAATCTGCATATACCTTGGCTTCCGGCGTGCCGTAGTCCTTGGCGGCCTGTTCCGCTCTTTCCGGAATAATATCGCAGAAGGCCACCATCTCGGCCTTATCTGCGAATTTTTTCAGGGCGGGCATATGTTTGCCGTTGGCGATGCCGCCGCAGCCGATGATACCGATTCTCAGCTTTTCCATTCCAATACCTCCATATGTTTACAAAAATCTTTTTAAGAAGGGCAGCGTTGATACACCCTTTATGTTACCCGTCTTTTCGTTGGATTGCAACAACTTATTTTTGGTGTTGTTTCAACAATATTTCGCTCTGAAGCGAATGAAAAGATTGTGTTCTTATTTTCGATATGATAAAATTTATTTTATCAAAATGCGGTGAAGAGGTTGTGATTATGTCTATTGAGATAACCATTCGGCAAAAACTATTTGGCAGAAAGAGAATGCCGTTGGAAGTCATTCTGGGAGAGGATCTGCATTACGGAACTTTTATAAACAACCGGCTGAAAGTTGGAGAACTTGGTAAAGATGAGTTTATCGCCTATAATCCGGAATCTATAGGCAGGGGGTTTAGCGTCGTTTGGAATCCAGATGAAAAGAGAAAAATTGAACTTCGCTTGCCTCAACCGTCGACAGAGAGAGAAACCTCGGAGTTTTATGCGGCTGTAGAAAGAATGGCAAAGCATTGGAATGCAAAGCTGACGGTTGATGGCAGCCCTGTCCTTTTGGGGGATTTCCTTGGTGGATTAAAGGATATGGTTGCCTTTAACGATAGAATAATCCGACACTTTTCTCACCAGATACTTGACGGGGAACATGAAATTCTAACGCTTTTTTCCGCGATGTGGCCGCTGGATATTGGCAGAGAAGAAGCAAGGGCCTTTATAGAAGATACAAAGGAATATGCGGTTTGGTTGCACACAAAACAATCGGTGGATGCGCGCTACGCTGTTCCCAAATTCTATGCCGGTGAAAAAGGGATTTTCGCCGTATACGCGGTCAGAAATGATGAATCTTATCTATTTCCACGGGAGCCTGTCGTTCCTTTGGGAATGATCGATCCTTCTACCGGAAGGAATCTGCAATGCAGCAATTGGAAAGTTCTTCTGAAGATCAAAGGAGAGGAAGAGCCGGTAGGAGAAGTAGAATACGCCGAATTTCTGCGCCGTGTCCCGGAAAATAAGATCGTTAGATATGATGGAAACAAGGTGCAGATTCTGAAAATGAAGAAAGAGGAAATAAGGGAACTACTGGATTTTTGATGGGGAACAGCGGGTTTTCTGCTGCCAAAATTCCTTCAAAAGGATAGAAGAATGTAAAACGAGGCGTTTTTTCCCTAAATTGTCAGCCCAGCAGCGATATGCTATAATAAATGAAGTGAATCACTTTGCGGCTTACACGCGGTTATTTTTTTATCTTGGACATACGATGTAATGCAGATAGCTGTTCATATAAAGGTGGGTATAAAATGGCGCGGATGGTTATGGTAGGAATGAGCGGCGGAGTAGACAGTTCAGTCGCAGCGCTGCTGCTCAAACGCCGGGGATATCATGTGATAGGCGTTACCTTGAGGCTGCGGGGAGGCCGCCTGCTGGAGCAGGGCGGAGAGGGCGGAGAAAAAGATATTGCCGATGCCGCTCGCGTCTGCGCCGTGATGGGAATCCAGCACCAAGTGTTGGATTTATCCGAAACTTTCCGCCAATGTGTGGTGGAACCCTTTGCCCGGGAATATCTGGCGGGCCGCACCCCCAATCCCTGCGTCATTTGCAACCGTACCATCAAGTTCGGCGCGCTGCTGGATTATGCTTTGGAACAGGGGGCCGATTATGTTGCCACAGGTCATTATGCCCACTCGGAATACGATGAAGCAACCGGCCGCTGGAAGCTCTATCGGGGCGCTTCCGCCAAAGATCAGAGTTATGTGCTCTACAGCCTGTCGCAGGAGCAGTTAGAACACACCTTTTTTCCTTTGTGGGGAATGGAAAAGGAACAGGTACGGGCTATCGCTAAGGAAGAAGGCTTGCCGGTGGCGTACAAGGGAGACAGCATGGAAATCTGTTTTGTGCCCGGCAGCGGCCATGCTGCTTTTTTGGAGTGGTATACGGGCCAAAAAATGGAGCCGGGTGATTTTGTCAGTGAGGATGGAGTGGTTTTAGGTCGTCATCAGGGAATCGGCCGATACACCATCGGACAGCGCAAAGGGCTTGGGGTGGCTTTGGGAGAGCCTATGTATGTGATAAACATCGACGCTCCCCACAATCAGGTGGTGCTTGGCCGTGAAGGAAGGCAGATGGCATCCGCCCTGGTGGCAGAGAAGATAAATTATCTCTCCATCCTGCCGCCGGAAGAACCACGCCGGATCACAGCCCGGATCCGCTACCAGGCGCCGGATGCGCCTGCACTGTTGACCCCTCTGCCCGATGGAAAGGTACGGGTGGATTTCGATCTGCCTCAACGTTCCATTACCCCCGGTCAGGCTGTAGTTTTTTATGACGGCGATCTGGTGCTGGGTGGCGGAACGATTGTGACGCGTGTATAAGGGCGAAATAGCAACATCAGTAAGCCCAAGGACCATTTGCGACTACCTATTGACAAGGCCAGTTTGTTCAATTGGCCTTGTTTTTCTATATTTCGTGAGCAAAGAACCAATTTTCAGGTTTACAACTAGTGGTTGAATGAAAGACAAATAATGGATAATTGGAAATCACCGCATTTCCCGCTATAATAAAGACACACCGGTGAAAGAAAAACGGAGGGAATACTGTGCAGCTGAAATTGGGTGAAAAAATACGAAGTCTCCGTCGTCGTAACGGTAGAACACAGGAAGCGCTGGCAGACGCCTTGGGCGTTTCAGCTCAGGCTGTATCTCGTTGGGAAATGAATGGGGCTTATCCGGATATGGAATTGATTCCGGCAATTGCCAACTATTTCAATGTTACTTTGGACGAACTTTTTGGATATGAAGGGGAGCGAAATCGAAAGATCGACGACCTTATTGTAAGGGTGAATGAACTGGATGTTCTGAATCTTCGAAGTGATCAAACGATTGATAACTGTATCTCCCTTCTGCGAAACGGATTGGCTGAATTCCCTGGAAATGAAAGAATCATGCACAGGATGGCGCTGCTTCTGTCCGAGGCCGGGTGGCATCGGCAAAAGGATTGGGTGAATTACGGGGAGGACGGCTATATAGCTATAGCTTTGATCGCTGCAAGCAGAATATATATTGGGCTGAGGCGATTGAGTTGTTTAAATCACTGGTTGATGGTGGCTGTGACCATGAAATTGTAACCGACTCCATTTGTAATTTGATTCTTCTTTATCGCAATACGGGCGAGAATGATAAGGCCATTTCTCTTGCCGAGCGTTTACCCACTGTGGACAGGTGCCGGGAGGTTATGCTGGCATCTGCTACAGATGGGAAAATTCAGAGCCTCTATCTGGGAAATGCTTTGCTGAAATTGGCTCATACATTTTCTGAACAATTCGTTTATGCTTTGGTCAACCAAAAGGAAAATTATGAAACAGATCTGCCTATTGAAAAGATTAAAGGCATTATTTTTCTTTTCGGGTTGATATGCGAGGACGGTAATCTGGGTGAGTATCACTGCGTCGTCTGCGATCTGTATCTCTATTTGTCAAGGCTTCAATGGGAAAGAGGATACCATGATGAGGCATTTTTATCATTGGATGAAGCGCTGCACCACGCACGTGCTTTCGACCGTCTTGCCGGAGCCGATAATGTCTATTTTACCGCCCCGTTTGTTTCGCTTATCAAGTGTGATACAAAAAGATGGAATCCCGGATGTAAAACGATCAGTTTGCCGGAGGATTGGCCTATGTGGTGCAACCCCGACTACAGCAAAGTAAAAAAAGAAATTGCTGCTGATCCTCGCTGGACGATATGGGTCGAGCAGACAAAGGCTACATAAAAAAGGAAGTTCCTCAAAAATGAGGAGCTTCCTTTTTTAACTATTGTTTCTTATAAAAAATGCTGTTGTTGGAGCGGGCGCGGCTGGAATAGTGGACGCTGAGTACCAGGCCAATGCCCAGATAAAGGGTTGCTACCGAACTGCCGCCAGCGCTGAAGAAGGGAAGGGTGATGCCGATAACAGGCAGCAGTCGGACCACCATTCCCACATTAATTAAGGATTGGAAGCCAATCATAGCCATCATGCCGATACACAGGTACATCCCCAAGCGATCCCGTGCGCTCAGGGCGTCCTTGAGAATGACAATAATGATCAGTACCAGTATCAGAATCAGGAGCATGGAACCGATAAAACCGAATTCTTCCCCGGCTACGGAGAAAATAAGATCATTGTTTCGGGCGTAAAGGGTATATTGTCCTGTACCGCCGCCTTCCAGATAACCGGTGCCCCACAGCTGGCCGGAACCCATGGCCCGCAGGCTCAAATACTGCTGCCAGCCTTCCTCCATCAGGTATTCGTCCACCTTGAACAGACAGAGAAAGCGGGCTTTTTTGTCGTCTGTCAGCAGATTCCACACAATGGGGACCGCCGCAGTGCCGCCTGCCGCAGCAATGAGAAAATACAGCGGTTTGAGGCCCGCGGCGAAAAGCATCGCCACAAACATCAGCATAAACACCAGCGCTGTACCATCGTCCCCCTGCTTAATCACCATCAGCACCGGCAGAGCACCATGGAGACAGAGCAGCAGAACGGTCAGCGGACGGTTGATATGATCCCGAACTGTAACCAGGTGTTTGGAAAAGGTGATGATAAAGGCGATTTTCATCAGCTCGGAGGGCTGAAAGGTCCCGATCAGGGGCACGGCCAGCCAGGCGGTATCATCCGCTCCGCCAACGTTTAGTCCCAACGGGGTATAGGTCAGGAATACCAGGATAAAGGCCACCGCCGCATAAACCGGCCAGATACTGCAGATAGCCTCATAATCAAATTTTGAGATGATGATGGCGACAATGATTCCCAAAATGGAAGCGCCGGCTTGCATGATGACGGTTCTGGAACCGGTAGGATAGGTGTGTACGGCGGAATAAACCAGAATAATACCGTAAGCGGAGGCCAGCATACAAAGCAAGAGCAGGGCCCGGTTGGTGAAACGAAAATACTGTACCACCGCATTTTTGATCTTTTTCAGAAAACTCAACCGGCACCTCCCGTCCGCCTGATAATCAAGCTTTTTTGGTTGCCGTCAGCAGAAGGCGGCAATATAGTAGTATGGGTTGCGGCCGCCAAATTATTCCAGCAGAGAACCGCAATTATCATTATACCGTTTCCGGCAGCGCGAATCAAGATTTTGTCTTTAATCTTGCATAAAATTATGGTATACTTAAGAAATCGACGACACAATCACGGAAATTCGATAAATTCCGATGAATAAAGATGGAACTGTCCTTCAAGAGGAGGCAATAAGAATGCAGATCGTCACAAACAGTGCTGCAGAAACCGAAGCGGCAGGAGCAGCTTTGGCGGCACGGTTGAAGCCGGGCTGCGTGGTGGCGCTTTACGGCGGGCTGGGCATGGGCAAAACCGCGTTTGTTCGCGGTCTGGCGGCTGGATTAGATAATCATGCGGAGGTTTCCAGTCCCACCTTTGCGCTGGTTCATGACTACGGCGGGCAGCCGCCGTTGATCCATTTTGATATGTACCGCATCGGCAGCTGGGAGGATCTGTATACCACCGGATTTTTTGATTATCTGGAGGCAGGGGGGATTCTGGCAGTGGAGTGGAGCGAGAATGTTGAGGCCGCATTGCCTGCCGACGCAATTCGGGTGGAGATGGAGCAGCTGGATGAAAACCGCCGTCGGATCACCATTTCAGAAACGGTTATCTGAAAATGAGACTTCCACGAAAAGGATGTTTGCGAACATGAAAATTTTAGCTATCGAATCCTCGGCCGGACCGGCTTCCTGCGCTGTGACGGAGGCGGGAGAGGTTCTCGCCTCTGCGGTAACCAATACAAGGCTGACTCACAGCCAGACCCTGCTGCCCATGGTGAACGCAATGCTGCATAATGCGGGGCTATCCTTGAAAGAGACGGATCTTCTGGCGGTTTCCGCGGGTCCTGGCTCCTTTACCGGTCTGCGTATCGGCGTTGCAGCTGTAAAGGGGCTGGCTTTTCCGGAAAACAAGCCCTGCGCGGCTGTTTCCACACTGGCGGCAATGGCCCGGAATCTGGAGGGCATTCCTTTTGACGGCCTGATCTGCGCGGCGATGGACGCCCGGTGTCAGCAGGTATATACAGCGCTGTTCGATTGTGTCAATGGAAGAATCAACCGGCGGACACCGGACGAAGCGATTTCGTTGGAGGATTTAAAAAATCGGTTGATTTCTGAAAAGAAATCCATCATAATGGTTGGAGACGGCGCAAAACTGTGTTATAATACCCTAAAAGATTCTGTTGCCGGTCTTTGCATAGCGCCGCCGCATCTGCGTTATCAGCAGGCGGCTGGTGTGGCGGCGGAGGCGGCAGATCTCTTCCGAGAAGGCCGAACAACGGAAGCCGCCCTGCTGCAGCCGGTTTATCTGCGGCTGCCTCAGGCGGAAAGAGAATTGCGCAGGCGGCAGTCTGTGGGCTGACCTGCCGGGAATGGTAAAAATTGTCGCAGAGCGGCATGGAAATTGGAGGCTTACAGATGTCAAATCAACCATTTATTGCCGATCATCCGCTGATCCAGCACAAGGTAACCCTTCTGCGGGACAAGAACACCGGTTCCAAGGAATTCCGGGAGTTGATTCAGGAGATCACCGAGCTGCTGTGCTATGAGGCGACCCGGGATCTGCCCTTGTGCGAGGTGGAGGTGGAAACTCCGATCACCATCACCAAATCTCAGGTGATAGCCGGCCGCAAGCTGGCGTTTGTCCCCATCCTCCGGGCCGGTCTGGGAATGGTGGACGGGGCTATTGAACTGGTTCCCGCCGCACGGGTCGGGCATATCGGTCTTTACCGGGATCCCGAGACTCTCAAGCCGGTGGAGTACTACTGCAAGCTGCCCGGCGATATCCAGGAGCGGGAGGTCATTGTCCTGGATCCCATGCTGGCTACCGGCGGTTCGGCAGTAGATGCGATTTCCCAGATCAAAACCCGCAATCCCAAGAGCATCAAGTTCATGTGTATCATCGCTGCGCCGGAAGGGCTGAAGGCGCTGACGGAGGCCCATCCGGACGTACAGGTGTACTGCGCTTCCCTGGATGAGCATCTCAATGATCACGGCTACATTGTTCCCGGCCTGGGAGACGCAGGCGACCGGATTTTCGGCACGAAATAAAAGAGAAAAGCGGAAATCCATCGGTAGGCGCCGGTGGATTTCTTCTTATGGATAGGGAGAAGCCAATGAAACCGGAATTGACGAAAGAGGAGCAGTTCCTGCTGCGGGAGATTGCGGAGTCCAGACGCTACCCGGTGGTTTGTTTTGAGCTGCGCAGTTCCCGGGAAGCGGCGCTGCGATCCACGGCATTGCGGAATGTACACATGGAAACCGGCCGGGAAACGATGGAAGAAGTCAAGTCCACAGCTGCGCTGCTGGAGCAGCTGGAGAAAAAAGACTGTATCCGGCTGGAATATGATGTGTTCGTCACCGTGGCCGCGGATTACGCCCATTACCGGTCCAGCAGCCTATACGCTATGCTGCTGGAGCTGGTGAAGGAAGGGCGGAACAGAGAAGGATTCCTGTTTGACAAAGCCGCTATCAACCGCGGCATCGTGGAGATGACGAGTACGGGACGAGCGGTTTTGAAAGAAATTCTGGCCTAGAAAGGAAGAGTCCAATTACGGATTATCGGGAATTTGCCGAGCCGCTGCTGATGTGGTACCGGCATCATATGCGCCCGCTGCCCTGGCGGGAAAACCCCACGCCTTACCGGGTGTGGATTTCGGAAATAATGCTGCAGCAAACCCGGATCGAGGCTGTGCTGCCGTATTTCGACCGTTTTATCGCAGCTTTCCCCACCATCCGCGACCTGGCGGAAGCATCGGAGGATACGGTGTTGAAGCTGTGGGAAGGGCTGGGATACTACAGCCGTGCCCGGAATCTGCAGAAAACAGCTCGCGAATTGATGAAAAGGGAAGGAGCTTTACCAGCCTCTTATGAGGAGCTTCTGAAGCTGCCGGGAATCGGGGAGTATACCGCCGGGGCGGTGGCTTCCATTGCTTTTGGAATTCCTGTGCCGGCGGTGGATGGCAACGTCATGCGGGTACTGGCCCGGCTGCTGACAATCCATACTGATGTTATGAGGCCGGCCGCTAAAAAGGAATTTTTCCATATTGCCCGGGAAATGATCCCGCCGGATCAGCCGGGCGCATTCAATCAGGCACTGATGGAATTGGGGGAGACCGTTTGTCTGCCGAATACGCAGCCCCGATGCGAAGAATGTCCCTTGATGAATTTATGTAAAGCGCACGCCCTTGGCAGAGAGCAGGATTTCCCTGTGCGCTCTCCTAAGAAGACGAGGGAGATCAAGGGCAAAACGGTACTGGTTCTGCTGACGGTTCAGGAGGGTGAACGGAAAGTTCTGCTCCATAAACGTCCCCCTCATGGTTTGCTGGCAGGCCTTTGGGAACTGCCCAATACCGAATCGCACATGTCGGCGGAGAAGACGGCTGCATGGGCGGCGGAATGGGGATTCCATACCATGTCGGTTCGGCAGCTGCCGGAAGGAAAACATATTTTTACCCATATCGAATGGCGGATGCGGGGATACTGTTTGGAGGGAGCAGCGAAACAAACGCCGCCTGATTGCCGGTGGGTGTCCGCCGCAGAGATGGCGGAGAATTATGCGCTGCCCAGCGCTTTCCGTACTTATACCCGCCTGCTTCCCGTATTGCTGCAAAAGGAGGAGACCATATGAAACGCGAAGATTATCTTTCCTGGGATGAGTATTTCATGGGCATTGCCTTACTGTCCGCGCAGAGAAGCAAGGATCCGGGTACTCAAGTTGGAGCCTGTATCGTAGGAGCGGACAATAAAATATTATCCGTTGGCTACAACGGCATGCCGGCTGGGTGCAATGACGATATCATGCCCTGGGACCGGGATGGAGAGCCGCTGAAGACCAAATATCTTTTTGTCTGTCATGCGGAGCTGAATGCCATTCTCAATCACGCCGGACCGACGCTGCGGGGCGCCAGTCTTTATTCCACTTTGTTTCCCTGCAATGAGTGTGCCAAGGCTATCATTCAGGCTGGTATCCGCAAGGTGGTATATCTTTCGGATAAATATGCCGAAACCGATGCGGTCACCGCTTCCAAAAGGATGTTCCAAATGGCTGGGGTGGCCTGTGTGCCTTATCAGATGGGTGATAAGCATGTTCAGCTGACACTGTAGGGAGGATGAACGCATGTCGCGGCAGAAAACAGCCCTTATCACCGGTGCTTCCCAGGGCATCGGCCGGGCGACAGCGATGGAATTTGCCCGGCGAGGATATTGCTTGGCGCTGAATTATCTTCATTCGGAGCCAGAGGCCCAGCAGCTGGCGGAGGAGATTCAGACTAAGTATGGTGCAGAAATACTGCTTTGCAGGGCGGATGTAGCGCAGGACTGCCAGGTTGAGGCGATGGTTGGGGAAATTCAGCGGAAGCTGGGTCCGGTGGATACCTTGGTTTGCAATGCAGGCATAGCCGCCCAACGGCTGTTCACCGATATCACCCCGGCGGAATGGGAGCGGATGATGGCGGTGCATGTGGGCGGCGCTTACCATTGTATCCGGCACCTGCTGCCAGATATGATCCGGACAAAAGCGGGGAAGATTATCCTGGTTTCTTCCATGTGGGGGCAGGTTGGAGCTTCCTGCGAGGTCCATTACTCCACTGCTAAAGCGGCGCTGATCGGGATGACCAAGGCATTGGCTAAGGAAGTGGGTCCTTCCGGCATACAGGTCAACTGTGTGGCGCCCGGGGTGATTGAAACCGGGATGAATGCCGGATTGGATGAAGAAGCCCGGCGGCAGCTGGCGGAGGAGACGCCTCTGGGACGGTTGGGCACCCCGGAAGAGGTTGCGGCGGCTGTTGCTTTTCTGGCGTCTTCGGAGGCGGATTTCATCACCGGTCAGATCTTGGGTGTGAACGGTGGGTTCGTGATATGACGACTTTATTGGAAGAACTGGAGCAATATATCCCGGTGTGCGAACAGGAAACAGAGGACAGGGCGGAGATGATCAGATGGCTCAGATCCTGTCCAGATACCGTGTTTACCCGGCAGAACCGGGCGGCGCATTTCACCGGTTCGGGACTGGTGGTGAACCCTTCTCTGGATCAGGCGCTGCTGATTTATCATCGGATTTACGATGCATGGACCTGGACTGGCGGTCATGCCGACGGGGATTCGGATCTGCTTCGGGTGGCGCTGCGGGAAGCGGAGGAGGAGACCGGGCTGGGAGATACGACTCCGCTGGACGGGAATATAGCGACCTTGGATATTCTCCCGGTGGCCGGTCATATAAAAAAAGGCCGTTATGTTTCGGCCCATCTTCACCTGTCGGTGGGCTATCTGCTGATGACCCGGGATGACCGGCCCCCGGTGGGAAAGCGGGATGAAAATCGGGGAGCCATGTGGGTACCGGTTGAGGAAATCCCTTTGCGGGCTACGGAGAGACATATGCAGCCGCTTTATCGCAAATTGCTGGATCGTCTGGCCGTCTTACGGGTAAAGAACGAATAAGAGGGCTATACTACAGACAATCTGGCAGGAAGAAGGGGTTGCGTTGCGTCTGTGGCATGAGTCTCTGCTTCCGTTGCTGCCTCGGGCTCAGCTGCTGGGCCAGCACCGGGAGTGCTGCGCGCTGCGCGGCGGCTCCTGGGGCAGGAAGCACGCGGTGGTGGATTATGTGTTCGCCCATCCCCGGGAATACCTAACGGTTTATCACCGGCGGGTAATGGCGGAGATGGAGAGCCGGGGATATCAGGTGAATCCCTTGTGGATGCAGCCGGGCTATCGGGGCCAGGTCTGTCAGCCTTATGAGGCGGATGGGGAATTGCTCAGTCAATTGGAGGGGCGCAGGCCGGTATACCCCGAACACGATCCGCAATATCTGCAGGAATGCGTGGATAATCTGGCTGCCAAGGGAATACAATGCATGGTGGAAGAAAGGAGAGACGGAATATGAAATTGGAGTTTGACACTGCCGACCGCGCCGGGATTCCGGCGGCGTACAAATGGCGGATGGAGGACATCTTCAAGGATAAGGATGCTTATCAGCAGGCGCTGACCGGAGTGGAGGACAAGCTGGCGGAGGTGACGGCCTGCGCCGGGCGGCTGGAGGAGCCAGGGATATTGGAGAGCTGCCTGCGGCTCTACGCCCAGCTCAACGAGCAGCTGGAAAAGGTCTATATGTATGCCAAGATGATCTTGGATCTGGATAACGCTTCAGCCGCTGGGCAGGCGATGCACGACGGAGCGCTGAATCTGCTTTTTCGTGTACAGGAGGAAACCGCTTTTCTGCTGCCTGAACTGACGGCGATGGAATCGGACACGCTGCGTCAAAGGGTGGGCGCCGCAGAGGATTTACAGGAATTTCAGCGCATGGTGGAAGAGGTGATCCGCAGCCGGGAGCATGTGCTTTCCGCAAAGGAAGAACAGCTGCTGGCGATGGCCTCTCCTGCGCTGGAATCCATGGATACCGCTTTTTCGATGTTGGACAGCGTGGATCTCAAACGGGGAGAAATCACCGATGAGGAAGGCAACGCCGTAACTCTGACCAACGGCTTGTTCGGCCGGTTCCGGGAGAGCCATGACCGCCGGGTGCGGGAAGAAGCTTTCCGCAAGCTTCATGAAGCCTATGCCGGCATGGGGAATACCATTGCCGCGCTGTATGCCGGTCAGGTCCGGGCGGATGTATTCGGTTCCCGAGTGCGCAACTATGCCGACAGCCTGGATGCGGCGCTATTTTCCGATGCGCTGCCCCGGGAGATTTATACCAATCTTATCCGCACGGTGCGGGCTGCACTGCCCGCCTATTACCGGTATTTGGAGCTGCGCCGCCGGGTAATGGGGTTGGAGGAGCTGCACATCTACGACTGCTTTGTACCCATCGTGGAGACTCCCCGGCGGGAATACAGCTATGAGGAAAGCTGCGAATTGGTAAAGCGGCATCTGTCGCCGCTGGGGCAGAATTACCGGCAGGATCTGGACCGGCTGTTAGCCGGAGGCTGGGTGGATGTTTTCGAGACTCCGGGAAAAACCACCGGCGCCTACGCTACCGGCGTATATGGCGTGCATCCGTATATGCTGCTGAATTTCACCGGTGAACTGGGAGACGTTTTCACCCTGGCCCATGAAGCGGGACATTGCCTGCATACCTACTATTCCGATTCCCAGCCCTATATGCTCAAGGATTATCCTATTTTTCTGGCTGAGATCGCTTCCACCGTCAACGAGAACATCCTGCTGCGGGGAATGCTGGCTGACTGTGATGATTCTACCGAAGAGGGACGCCGGGAAAAGGCGATTCTGGTAAACCGATATTTGGAAGAATTTCGGGGAACGGTTTACCGTCAGACCATGTTCGCGGAGTTCGAGCTGAAGGTTCATGAAATGGCGGAAAGGGGAGAGCCGCTGACAGCGGAAAGCATGTGTCAGGTCTATCATGAACTGCTGCGGGATTATTTCGGCCCGGACGTGGTAATTGATCCTTATATGGACTGGGAATGGGCGCGGATTCCTCATTTCTACAACGCTTTTTACGTCTTCAAATATGCCACCGGTTTTTCCGCTGCGGCGGCAATCACCCGCCGGATTTTACATGGCGAAGGATTGGAAGACTACCTCCGGTTCCTCCATGCCGGTGGCAGCGATTACCCGGCGGAAACCCTGAAGCGGGCGGGAGTGGATATGTCCACGCCGGAGCCGGTAGAGGCGGCATTGCAGGAATTTGCCGATATGGCGGCAGAGTTGGAAAAGCTGTTGGGATAAGCTTCAAAAGAATACCGCACAAAAAACAGACGGGAAACGGATTTAAATCCGTTTCCCGTCTGTTTTTTGTGCCCATTTTTTCATGCGTCGGTCATGTTTGGTGTTTTTGCCGCTGGGTTTTCGGTTTTGCCGAATAGCTTGGCCTGCAAATCATCCATATCGCAGTTAAGCTTGTCATGGAAGAATTGTCTTAAAGGTTTGAACAGGCAAGTTTCACAGATGTCCCCGAAATCGGTATGAATCAGATTTTTAGTGGTATGGCATTGGATACAGGATTGCGGCTTTACGACGGTTAAGGCTATTGTCGTATTGGAAATCACTTCGATTTTGAAATCGTCCCCATCCTGTGCGCCAACGGCCCTGCGCGCTTCAATCGGCAGAACAATCCGGCCTAAATCATCGGTTTTTCTGATCACATCTTTTTTCATTCGTCATCTTCCTTTCTTTACAGTGACTCCCACCCTCCAGGAGACGGTTCAAAATCGAATATTTTTCTGTGAAGGTATGCACCGGCGAGTCTATCATATTTTGGCAGGTTGATCCTAAATTTGCTGATGATCCTCCAGACCTCTTCATTAAATGTTAGTCTTATTATAAGTTCTTATTACAAACTTTTCAAGAGAAAAATTAAACAAAAAGTTTTTAAATAAGACAATGCGAAAAGGAAATGATAATAAATGCTATGATATAGAAACCGGAGGTGGTGAAGTTGACGCTGGGTGAGAAATTGGCAGAATTACGCGAAGATCTCAATCTTTCTCAAAAAGAAGTTGCAGAAAGGTTGAACATAGCCCGTTCTACCATAGCAGGCTATGAAACCGGGTCAACACAACCTTCCTATCCTGTCTTGATACAGTTTGCAGATTTCTATGGTGTTAATTTAGACTATTTATTTGATCGGACTGCAATTAAAACTGATTTGAAAAAGATCGAGGGTATTCTGAAAACCAAAAGAGGTATGGTTCCAATTGATATGATTTTTCGATTGAATGAGGTTGATAAAGAAGTTGTTGGGATGCTGCTATATAGCTACATGATAAAAGACGAATACCAGAAAAAATAAGGAACGGTTCCATAGAACCGTTCCTTATTTTTTCTGGTAGCGAACAGGCCGCCGCATCAGGATATTAAAAAACCTTGTGCGGCGGCCTGTTCACTTTTAACGATTGTTTGGTTTAAGAGATATAAGGAAGCGGATCTACCGGCACGCCGTTGATACGAATCTCAAAATGAAGATGAGGGCCGCTGCTGCGGCCGGTGTTGCCAGCCAGGCCGATTTCCTGGCCCTTGGTTACCTGTTGTCCCACTTTTACGCCAACCTGATTCAAATGGGCATACAACGAACGGTATCCGCCGCCGTGATCGATGATAACGTATTTGCCATATCCGCCGCCGTTTCCGCTGGTGTTGACTTCCACCACTTTGCCGCCGTCGGAGGCGATGACCGGCTTGTTCATAGCGCCGCCGGTAATATCCAGCCCCTTATGGCCGCCGCGGGTACCGAACTTGGTGGAGATGACGCGGCAGGAGGGGATCGGCCAGATAAACTTGCCG
Organism: uncultured Oscillospiraceae bacterium; assembly: GCA_902492455.1. Classification (GTDB taxonomy): domain Bacteria; phylum Bacillota; class Clostridia; order Oscillospirales; family Acutalibacteraceae; genus CAKTXU01. The sequence continues at coordinate 204,224 of CABULH010000004.1, read as the reverse complement.
GTAGCGATACCGTCGCCCCCTACAATATTGGCGTTATATTTCTTGGAGCCTACCACCAGGATCTTATTCACCGGTTCAGTTGTTACGGTTTCGGACAGGACGGTACGGGATTGTTCCACACCGTCGACCTCCACCACTTCCGCCACAATGACCTTTTCACCGGCTTTGCCTTCACGTTTCACTTTGGAATAACCGGTATACTGGCCGGCATCCTGCACCTTTTCTGTGGAGAAGGGGATTGCCTGCGTGTATTCGACGGTCCGCACCGCCTGCACCCGCAGATAGGGCTGGGACCGCTGAACGGTAAGCTCCTGACCGATGTGAACCATCTCTTCCACATCCGGATTAAGAGCCATCAATTCCGATAAGGTCATATCATGCTTCTTGGCAATGCGGGAAAGGGTATCGCCTTTTATCACCTCATAGGTCCGGCCCACCACGGATTCCCGTGTCAGCAGCGTCTGCATCTCCTGAGCGGATACGATAGCGGATACCGGATAGAGGCCGTCCACCACCTCAACATCCTGTACAAAGGTCATTTTTTCCTCGCCGCCGACGGCATAGGAATCCAGGATTCCCTGCAGCACATTCTCCAATTCCGCACGCGAACGAACCGCGCCTTCAAACTCACCGTCGATATACAAGCCGCTGAGTTCCGCGATGGAACTGGTGGAGGAGCGAAGAATCATGTCGCATAGGGTTTTTTCGTCCAGCACCTCGTCGGTGCCAGCCATAGCGATGGTGAGCTTAGGGGTTCGCTGGACTTCGAAGGAATCGTCGGTATTGATAACCCGTCCCACCGCCATATCCGCGGCGGCTTCGAAAACCGATTCATTGGCAATATAGCCCATGGATTTGCCGGCGTACTCCAGCTTGAGGACGAAAGTCTGCCCGGTCCAATACTGGATGGTGAAAGCCAGAAGAAAGCAGGCGGCAACCGGCGCTGCTACGTTCAGCAGGCTCGTAACCAGCTTGCTGTGCCGGCGAATAGCGGTAAAGGGAAGCATCAAGATCTGCAGAATCGCCAGCAGGGGATGCCTGTGATAAGCGGAGGCCACCCGGCGGCCGGCAATGCCGAATCCCTGTACCACGCGTTTCAGCTCTGCCAGTATAGCGCGGATATGTCTCAGCAGCAGCCAATCGATTCCCCGATAGCAAAGCCGTCCCACAGGAGCGAAGAAGGCTTTCAGAACGCGTCCCAGCCGGCGAAAAAAACGGATGGTGAATATACCGGTGCGGTAACAGATACTGTATGTGGCGGAAGCCGCCGTACGCAGCGCCGGGATTGCCTGGCGCGTACATGTTTTCAGAACAGCCGTCAAGCGTTGGAAATGCCGGGACAGTCCATTGTTCAGACTGTCATTTTGCTTGAATGGCACGGGGCATCACTCCCTTGAATTAGGATGGATTCACAGCCATCAACTGGTTACAATTTTGTAACAACTATGTTCTATTATACTCTGAAAATCTGGAAAAGCAACCTGAAAAAGGGAAGTTCATGATTTCTTGTTATATATTATTCAACTAAGATATATAAATTTGTTAATATGCTCAAATAACTGTGGCGCAGATTCCACGGCTGGGCAAACATTCATTCTTAAAATTAAAATTCGGAATATATTCCAAAAAAAACATACATCCTACAATCCAGGCTGACGCCTTGTTCGTTATACTATAAATTAAGAAAGCGGATAAACTTCATTGGAGAATAAAGGAGAATGAATATGATGCAGCCAAAAGATTTAGTTCTGGCAACTCTCCGCCATGAAAAGACCGAGCAGGTGCCGTGGGTGCCCTTTGCCGGTGTTCATGCCGGTTTGCTGTTGGGCTATGACGCCGAGGAGGTTTTGACCGACGGGAACAAGCTGCTGGCATCCCTGCTGGAGGTTAACAAGCTTTATCGGCCCTGCGGGCAGCCGGTGGTGTTTGATCTGCAGCTGGAAGCGGAAATTTTGGGCTGTGATCTGGTATGGACTAAGGACGGTCCTCCGTCCGTTAAGACCCACCCGTTGGAAGAAAATCCGGTAGTGCCCTGCAAATGTACCATTCCCACAGCGGATGATGGCCGGCTGCCTATGGTGCTGGAGGTGATGCGCCGGATGAAGGCGGCTGTGGGGGAAACCACGGCGCTGTATGGATTGATCTGCGGTCCCTTTACGTTGGCTTCCCATCTGCGGGGCAACGATATTTTTATGGATATGTTCGACGACGAAGAGTTTGTCCTGAACCTATTGGAGTACTGTACCGCTGTGGGCAAGCGCATGGCGGAATTGTATATTAAAGCGGGAATGGATGTTATCGCGGTGGTAGATCCGCTGGTTTCCCAGGTATCTTCCGCTCATTTTGAGGATTTCCTGTCCGCCTCTTTTAAAGATCTGTTTAATCATATTCGTGTGAAAGGAGCGTTCTCATCCTTCTTTGTCTGCGGTGACGCTACCCGCAATATCGAGGTGATGTGCCAGACGGGTCCGGATTCCATTTCCATTGACGAAAATGTGAGCCTTCCCGCCGCTAAGACGATCACGGACAAGTACAATATCGCTATCGGCGGAAATATCCCGCTGACTTCTGTGATGCTCCACGGCAATCAGCAGGACAATATGAAATGTGTTCTTGATCTGTTGGACAGCGTAGATGATACCCGCAACCTGATTGTGGCGCCCGGCTGTGATATGCCCTATGCCGTCCCGGTGGACAACGGCATTGCGGTGGCCCAGGCTATCTGGAATACCGCTGAAGTGCGGGAAATGCTGAAAAACTATGTGGCCGCTGAGGAAGATATTCCGGTGGAACTGCCCGACTATGCGTCTCTTGTTAAGCCGCTCATGGAGGTGTTTACTCTGGACAGCGCAACCTGTGCGGCCTGCACATATATGATGGGAGCCGCCAACGAAGCGAAGGCCCGTTTTGGGGATGCCATCGATATGGTGGAGTATAAGTTTACTGTCAAGGAGAATATTGCCCGCTGCAAAAAAATGGGCGTGGCGCATCTGCCTTCCATTTATATCGACGGGGAATTAAAATTTTCCTCCATTATTCCCACCAGGGAGGAGTTGGACGCCGCACTTAAGGACGCTGTGGCGGCGCTAACAAAATGAAAAGTGCGCTCTATTTGATTACCGGTTTTCTGGGAGCGGGCAAAACCACCTTTCTGCAGCAGTTTGTGCGGTTATTCCATGGGAAAAAGCTGGCGATGGTCATCAATGAATTCGGTCGTGAAGATGTGGACGGCCAGCTTCTGCGGGAGCTTCATGCCAAGCTGGAATCCATTCACAGCGGTTCTATTTTCTGCGCCTGCCGTTTGGAACAGTTTGAGCACGCGCTGACCGGGCTGTTGGAGGATCAGCCGGATGTGGTGTTGGTGGAAACCTCAGGCCTTTCTGACCCTACCAATATTCGGGAAGTCCTTTCCGGGCTGTCCTCCTCCCAGTCTGTGGATTATCGGGGATGCATCTGTGTGGTGGATGCGCTGAATTTCAGCAAGGTATATGTGACCGCCCTGGCTTGTCGTAAGCAGCTGGCTGTCAGTGATGTGGTGGTGCTTAACAAAATAGATTTGGCAACCCCGGTCCAAACCCGCAATATGCTGGCAGCCATACGTGCCGCACGTCCAGGTGTGCCGGTGCTGGAAACCAGCAGTGGCCGCATTCCTGGTGAATGGCGGGAACATCTGTTGCACCCGAATCCGATACCGAGGGATCCCTCGCCCCATACCCGGGATTTGTCTGTGCAAAGCTATATACTGTGCATGGATCCTGCTATGCCGAAGCGGGAATTGGAGACGCTGCTGGAGAGTTTTGCCGCCAATACGCATCGTATCAAGGGATTTGTGCGGCTGGAGGGCCGGCTTTATCTTGTTGATTGCGTCAGCGGACTTGTCAAAATTACCCCTTATAATGGCGAACCCAAAGCTGTGGGGAGATTGGTGGTTTTAGCCGGTCAGGGCCAGCCGGCGTTCCGGGCTATGGAGGCGGCCTGCCGAGGGGTGCCTTATCGGTTGGAAATTGAACGCTGATTATCAGCCTATCCTGAGAAAAAACGTTATGTGTATGAAAAAATAGGATTGCTGCAATTCACACGGGATATGCTCACCAAATACGGTATGGCGTAGGTGAAATAGACGAATAGGATTCCCGGAGGCGGATCAATGCCGTCTCCGGGCTTTTTTGTGTGCATTTACAATTTTACTGCGGCATGATATAATTTTCCCACCAGGGAGGGGAATGGCTATGGAACAGCCGCTGTTGTTCGACGGTGCCTTCGGCACCTATTATGATTCGATGATGTCTGCTGAAGAAAAGACAGGTTATCCGGAGCTGGCAAACTTGAAAGATCCCGAGATGGTTCTGCGCATCCACCGGGAATACATCGAAAGCGGTGCTCGAGCGATCAAAACCAATACCTATGGCGCCAACAGCCGGCTGACCACCGAGCCGCAGGTGCTGCGGAAGGTGCTGATAAATGGCTATACTCTTGCTACCCAAGCCGCGGAAGGGAAAAATATCCAGGTATTCGCAGATATCGGTCCGGTGCCGGAGGAAAGAGCGGCGGAGGAGTATTCGGCAATTGCCGCGGTATTTTTGGAAATGGGAGCTTCCCATTTTCTGTTTGAAACCCTTGGGGACGTGACGCCCTGCGGAGAGGCATTTCAGCAAATTAAATCCAGAAATGCGGCTGCAGTGATTATCGCTTCTTTTGCCGTTACACAGGATGGATATACCAGAACAGGCCGCTATTACCTCGATCTGTTTGACGAAGCGGTATCCCTGGGTGCCGATATAGTGGGATTAAATTGCATATGCGGTCCGGCTCATATGCTGGATTTGCTGAAAAAAACGGATGGACGTTATCGAATATCCGCCATGCCCAATGCCGGTTATCCCGCCAATATAAACGGCCGATGCGTTTATGTGGACAATCCCGCCTACTTCGCCGATAAAGTGAAACAACTGAGAGCCGCCGGTGCGGCGGTGGTGGGGGGGTGCTGCGGCACTACCCCCGCGCATATTGCGGCCGTGGCTGCCGCGTTGCGGACGGGAAGCGGTCGGGTAGAGATGGTTCGGCCGTCAAAACCACCCCAAAAACCGGAATCGGCATCGCATTCGGTTGATTCCGGTCATACCATTGTAGCGGTAGAGATCAGTCCCCCGGCAGACACCGATATGCGATATGCTTTGGACGCCAGCCGACAGATGAAGGAGGCCGGAGCAGATTTTATCACTATTCCAGATTCCCCTATGGCCAAAACCCGCTCCAATAGTCTGATGATCGCAGGGATGATTCAGCGGGAAGCCGGTATTCCCACGATTCCCCACCTCTGCTGCCGGGACCGAAATCAAATCGCCATGAAGGGCGATCTGGTGGCGGGCAATATTTTAGGGTTACGGCATATTCTCGCTATAACCGGAGATCCGGTGCCTGCGGAGGACCGCTCCGCTGCCAAAAGCGTATTCGGCATGAATTCCTGGCAACTGATGCGGTTTATCAGCAGCTTGAATAAAGAGATATTTCCTGATACGCCTTATCGGCTGTACGGCGCGCTGAATATCAACGCGGCAAATTTTGATGCGGAGTTAAAAAGGGCGGAAAAAAAGATCGAAAATGGAGCAGTCGGCTTATTTACACAGCCGCTTTTTTCTCAGGAGAACATCCGGCGGTTTCAGACGGCGGGGGAGAAGCTGTCCTGCCGCTTGATGGCAGGTATTCTGCCGGTGGCTGGCTATCGCAACGCCGTCTTTCTGAATAATGAACTGCCCGGCATAGAAATTCCGGATGAGGTGGTGACGGCACTGCGGGATCAGGGGCCGGAGAAAACCATGGAGATCAGCCTGACATATTGCCGAAGCATCATCGATGCGATTCGTTCCGTATGCGGCGGATACTATGTGATGACGCCACTGAAAAAAACAGCCTATGCCCGAGCGGTTGTCCGTTATATACGGGAAAGTGAAACATCCGATTTTCGGAGAGGAGAATAACGAATGTTAAAAATAGGCGAGAAGCTGAACAGCTCTATTCCCAAAACTCTGGCTGCCATGAAAGACAGAGATGACCCCGCTCTGATTCAACTGATACGGGATCAGGCCAAGGGCGGAGCAGAGTATCTGGATATCAATACGGCGATGTTGGGAGAAGCTGAGCCGAAGGAGCTGCTTCGGGTGGTGGGTATGGCACTGAAAGAGTCAACCTGCGGCATCATGCTGGACTCTCCCAATATCGACGTACTTGTTCAGGTGCTTCCTCATGTGGGAAATCGTCCGGTGATGGTGAATTCTATTACCTTGGACGGGCGGTATGACGCGCTGCTGCCCCTGATACGGGATACCAATGCCGGGGTGGTCTGTCTGCCCATGGCGGACGGGCGTATTCCTCTGGATCCGCGGCAGCGGACGGACAATGCCGAAAGCCTGGCGGATAAGCTGACAAAAGCAGGGATACCGGCTCATCATATCTGGATTGATGTCCTGGCGGAATCGGTGGCAACCTCGGACCGCGCCGCCCAGGCGGCATTGGAATCCATTTGGCTGGTGAAGGAACGGATACCGGAGGTTAGAACACTTTGCGGCCTTTCCAACATTTCTTTCGGACTGCCGCAAAGGGCCAATTTGAACGGCATGTTTCTGGCCATGGCCTTGTCCTGGGGCCTGGACGGAGCGATTCTGGATGTGAATTCGGCCAAAGTCCGCAGCGCTCTGCTCACCGCCGAGGCGATATTGGGGCAGGACGAGTATTGTCTGGAATACATTGATGCCGTACGAAACAGCTGATGTAAAACAAAAGCGAACCTCCTTTTCTCAAAGGGAGGTTCGCTTTTGTTTATATGCTTAATAAATCTCGTCCAACCCGGCGGCAAACCGTTCTTCCGTGGTTTCATCATAATGATGGCAATCGACATTGGGGCGGATATTGACCGGTTTCGCCCAGCGAACGGCATTGCTGATGATTCGCAAAATATGAGGATTATTGAGGGAAGCATTGGTCTCATGACCGGGCTGAAAATAGAAGACTTTACCGGCGCCGCGGTGCCAGCAGCAGCCGGAACGGAATATTTCACCGCCGCGGAACCAGCCGATGAAAACCTGCTCGTCTGGTTGTGGAACATCAAAAAATTCGCCGTACATTTCTTCTTTTTCCAGTACAAAGCAGGGAGGAATTCCTTCCGCGATGGGGTGGCCGGGATTGACGCACCAAACGCGCTCGAACTCATTATCACGCCAGCGGAGAGAACAGGATGTCCCCATCAGCCTGGTAAAAGGCTTACTGTAGTGAGCAGAGTGGAGGGCAATGAAACCCATGCCTCTCAGTACCCGGTTCACCACTTTGGCAGCGATCTCGTCGGGTACCTGATGATGGAGCGCATGACCCCACCAGATCAGCACATCGGTGTTTTCCAACACCTCGTCGCTCAACCCGCATTCCGGTTCGTCCAACGTGGCGGTGCGGGCCTCGATTCCGTCCAGGGTGTTGAGATAAGCGGCGATATAGGTATGCAGACCTCCTGGATAGAGCTGGGTAACTTCCGGAATTTCTTTTTCATGGTAATTCTCGTTCCAAACGGTAACGCGGATCATAGCGCAGCCTCTTTTCCGTGGTTAAATACTATCTGCTGAACAATGAAAAAACACGACCGCAGAGCGGCTTAGAAATGTTTTCCATCGTTTGGGTGCAAGATTTTTCATGCGAGTGCATCAAAAATCTTGCACCTTTGTCTCGTCCGTCGCCGGACAAAAGAAAAACAGAAGACAAGTATTAAATATGGCAGTGAACGATTTCCTGCTTGCGGTCGGATTCAAAGGCAGCTTCCATGATTTTTGTCACACGCATGGCTTCCGCAGGCTTCACCCGGATTTCCTCAGTGCCGTCCAGAGCCGCCGCCACGTTGCGGTAAAAGGCATCGTAATCAGCCCAATAATCATCGGGGTTCAGAGTGATTTCTTCAATGGTGTCCTTGGCGCGGGGGGCCATTGTTTTAGTGGGGCCGGCTTTGGTGTAGATGATTTCCTCTTCCCAGGTGACCTCATGCTCGGCGGCGCGGACGATTTTCCCGTTGCAGCTCCAGTCGTTCACCACCAGCGCGCCTCGGTCTCCGCAAACGTACCAACGGGGAGCCTCCACATAGTGGCTGGTTCCCACCTCCACCATGGCGGTGGGGCCGTTTTGAAATTTCATCAGCAGCCGGAAACCGTCGTCGCACTCCTTATACGCCACATGATACATGTCGCATTGAATGGAAACCACCGGTTTATCGGCATACATCATCACCAGCTGATCAATAAGATGAACGCCCCAGTCCAGCATCATGCCGCCGCCGGCAACCTCGTACTGCCGCCATCCTTCCGGAATGCCGCGGGAGCCGGTAACCCTGGACTCAATCTCGAATACGTCGCCCAGCAGACCCTGTTCCACCGTTTGCCGCATCAAAATATAATCGGCGTCTACTCGCCGGTTTTGATGAATGGTGAACAGCCGGCCGGTGCGGGCGGAGGTGTCCATCATGATCTGCAGTTCTTCGCTGGACATAGCCACCGGCTTTTCGCAGATCACGGCTTTGCCCGCTTCCATTGCCTGGCAGACCAAAGGCAGATGGAAATTGTTAGGGGTTGCCACCACTACGATGTCGATCTCTCCGTCCGCCAGCAGCTCCTCATAGGAGGCATATGTTTTCTCCATCCCGTCCTCTTTGGCCAGCGCCATGCGCTGGGGATTGATGTCGTATACACCAATCATTTTAACCCTGTCGGTTTTGCAGATTCCCTGATAATGCCAGCGGCCCATACCGCCGTAGCCAACCAAAGCGGCCTTATACTGTCTCATTGCCGTCATACCCTTCCACAATTTCTGATGCTCAGGCCCACCACATAGCGTCGGGCTGTTCCTTAATCATAATGTCTTTAAGGAAGGCCACCGCTTTTTCCAGTCCTTCTTTAATGGACATAAGGCCGTCCTCGTGTTCAATGCTCACCGCGCCATCATAGCCGATCATCCGCAGAGTGGAGATCATGTCCTTCCACATGCTCAAATCGGAACCGTAGCCAATGGTGCGGAAAACCCAGCTGCGCTGCAGCATATCTTCATAAGAGCCGGTATCCAGCACGCCGTTTTTGGCTTTATTGTAGGGATCCACTTTGGTGTCCTTGGCATGGAAGTGATAAACCGCATTGCCCAGTTCCCGCAGAGCGGCCACCGGATCCATCCCCTGCCAGATCAGGTGACTGGGATCAAAATTGGCGCCGATGATGTCACCCACGGCAGCCCGCAGTTTCAGCAGGGTGGCGGGGTTGTAGACGCAGAATCCGGGATGCATCTCAAAGGCGATCTTTTTCACGCCGTAGGATTTAGCGATTTCCGCCGCTTTCTTCCAGTAGGGGATCAGCACTTCGTTCCATTGCCAGTCCAGTATTTCCATGTATTCGTTAGGCCAGGAGCAGGTGACCCAATTGGGACGCTGAGATTCGGGGCAGTCGCCGGGACAGCCGGAAAATGTGACCACCGTTTCAACACCCAGCTTCTGAGCCAGTTTGCAGGTGTCTACAAAAACCTGATGAAACTCTTCCGCCAGGGTTTTGTTGGGGTGGACAGGGTTTCCGTGACAGGAAAGCGCTGAAATCTCCAGATTATATTTTTGAAGAAGGGCTTTCATTTCGTCGATTTTATCATCTCCGGCCAAATAAACCGCCGGCTTCAGATGATTGTCGTTGGTGTAGCCTCCGGTACCCAGCTCAACCGCCTGAACACCCAGATCGTGCAGATAAGCGAAAGCCTGCTCCGCAGGCATTCCCTGCAGCGGAACCGTCAAAACACTCAATTTCATAATCTTTTTCATCCTCTCCGATAATATGTTTCTAATCTCAATTATACCTCTCAGCAAGGAAATTTCAGCAACTATTGTCACGAATTTGTTCAACTATTTTTAACTGGGCGGTTTAACCTTCCTTTTTCGAATCTTCCGCTTGCCGATAGGAAACAGGGGTGCGGCCGGTGACCTTACGGAAGGCTTTGTAAAAATTGGTGCTGTTGTTGAATCCGCAGGACATGGCGATGCTGGTGAGGCTGGCGTTGGAACTGCGGATCATTTCAATGGCCCGCTGCACCCGCTTGTGGACGATATATTCCACCGGAGAAAGACCGTTGAATCGCTTAAACAAGGTGGAAAAGTATGCGGGACTGACATGGGCGATGGATGCCAGCTGGGCCAGACGTATCTCTCCATCCAGGTGTTCGTCGATATACTGCAGCACGGTGTTAAGCTGAACAATATCACTTTCATGCAGTGGTTTGATCACCTTGGAAGTGTCAATATAGTCATAGTTGCGGATGATCTCGGTGAAGATCGTCTGCAGTTTGATTTTGACAATCAATTCATAACAGGGCTGCTGATGGATAAACTCATGGAGGATTTCCTGCATCAGATGAAAAATCCGCTTGGTAGCAGGATTGTTCCGATCCAGGCGGTTGGAAAAATTTTCGCCGCGCTCGAAAAAGATCAACAGAAAATTATAATCCATGGAATTAGACAGGGAGTTCCAAATGAAAGATGGATCAAAATGGATCACCTGATTGTTGATGTGTTCCCCTTCCTTGAGAACCAGCCCATGATGTTCCGTGTTGTTGAGAATAAAAACATCTCCTGCGGTAATGGGATAATATCGATCATCCACATGATAGGTGCCGCTGCCGGAAGGGACGCAGGAGATTTCCAAGGCATGATGGGTGTGCATCTGTGCCACATCCGGCCCCTCGATGATATGATTGCCCATGCTGATGAGGGTGACACCGCTGCGGTCCCGAATCATCCATTCGCATATTGGCAGTTCGTCGGGAATTTTTTCTTCCTCGGTAAGATGAATTGGGGGCGGAGATGAGTGAATAGGGGTAAAGTATCCGCACGGGTTTTGTTCCATTTTGACCGCTCCTCTCGCGGGTGATACCGAAATTTCTTGAATTGGAGAATCAATCGATGTTTGGTTTTGATAGGATCCGAAGGGGCGAATATTGTCGAAGATTCGAAGATAGCTTGTGCGAACCGGCGGCAGCGCTGCTGCGATTCTCGCGAATATTTCTTGAACTATTATACAACAACAATTTCACCGAATCAACAGAAAGTATTGTGCTTTTTTGTTAATTTAGTGTCAGCACTACAATGAAACGCGGATTTAAAGGCGTATTCTATTGTCAGGAAGAGATATCCAGTAAAAGATCAGTATAAATAGTTAGGACGGTGTAAAAATAAGGACGGCGGGAAACCGTATCGTGCTTTTCGCCGACTAAACGCTCAGGCGTATGGAGGGTTAAGTAATGGCTTATCAGGAGAACCAGAATCAGCAGAATAACCAGAACCAGAATCAGAACCAGCAGAACAATCAGAACCAGAACAAAAAACAGCAGCAGAATCAGAACAAGAAAAACCAGCAGAATCAGAACAAGAGAAATCAGAATCAGGAAAACTTCTGATTCTCCCAAACGGACTGACCGGAAAAATGCGCCTCGCTGTACAGCGAGGCGCATTTTTTTCATAATTTCGCATATGAATTTTTAAAATTATGAATGAGGACTGGACGAAACCCTTTCCTTCCGATATACTGGAGGCGTTGTTTTTCAGTATCAGTCGAAAGTGGGATGACGGTGCAAAACACGGAAAAAAGAAATTTCAACCGGGCGGTATTCGCTTTGGTGGTCCCTATGGCGCTGCAGAATTTAATCAATGTTGCGGTCACCTCTGCCGATGTCATCATGCTGGGAAACGTAGGCGAGACGGTGCTTTCCGCTTCTTCTCTGGCCGGTCAGGTGCAGTTTATCTTAACGCTGATATTTTTCGGCCTTACCTCTGGCGCGGCTGTGCTGACGGCGCAATATTGGGGTAAGGGGGATACACGCACCATCGAAAAGGTAATGGGGATCAGCCTGCGTTTTTCGCTGATTGCAGCGCTGCTATTCACTTTGACGATAGCCCTTCTCCCGGAACAGGTGATGCGCATTTTCTCCCCGGACGCCGATGTGATCCGTGAGGGAGCGGATTATCTGCGGATCGTCTGCCTCTCCTATCTGTTCATGTCTTTTACCATGATCTACCTTAATATCATGCGCAGCGTGGAGAGGGTGGTGATCTCCACGGTGGTGTATTTGGTATCTCTGATTACCAATGTGCTGCTGAATGCCGTTTTCATTTTCGGCCTGCTGGGGCTGCCGGCCATGGGAATTCGCGGCGCGGCTCTGGCCACGCTGACCGCCCGTGGGGTGGAACTGCTGATTGTCTTTATTTATTCCCGCCGCTGCCAGGTGGTTCGATGGCGCCTGCGGGATGTTTTTGTCCGCGACCGCCTTCTGTTCCGGGATTTTCTTCGCTTTGCGTTGCCGGTGATTGCCAATGAACTGATGTGGGGATTGGGAACCTCCATGAACGCTGTAATTATCGGACATTTAGGTAAAGCGGCGGTATCGGCTAATTCAGTGGCGCAGGTGACCCGGCAGATGGCTACTGTCGTCACCTTCGGCATTGCCAATGCGGCGGCTATCATGATCGGCAAGGCCATCGGAGAGAGTAACGAGGACAGAGCGCTGGATTATTCCCGGCGGTTTATCAGGCTCACTCTGGCCGCCGGCGTAATGGGCGCAGCGGTGGTGCTGGCGGTGGGGCCTGTGGCCAAATCCATCTTGAACCTGTCCGCGGAGGCGGAGGGCTACTTGACCGTAATGATGCTGGTTATGGCCTATTTCGTTGTTGCCCAGGCCTTCAACACCACCATGGTGGTGGGAATTTTCCGAGCGGGCGGCGATACACGCTTCGGCTTGGCATTGGATGTATCCACTATGTGGGGTTGCTCCATCCTGATCAGCGCGATCTGCGCCTTTTGGCTGAAGTGGAGCGTGCCCCTGGTTTATGTGGTGCTGATGAGTGACGAAATCATCAAGCTGCCGCTGACAATGTGGCGATACCGAAGCCGAAAATGGCTGCGGAACGTCACTCGATAAAAAGCCAAGGGCGGCCCGGTATTCGGGGCCGCCCTTGGCTTTTTATGACAGAGGGAATTACAGAACCCGCCGGATATTATACAAAGAATTGAGTACCAGCCAGTTTTGGGGGAAATAGCGCATGATGTTCCAATAGCTGACCCCCTGCAGACCGTAAAGAGGTACCATATCCAGCTTGGCCCGAATACTGCGGGCGTCCTCAAACCAAACCTCGTGCTCCCGCCATTGGTTGTCGAAGTAATTGAAATGAGGCGCTTGGGCGACCGGATCGTATTGAATATAGGCGCCTACATCACCAGCCAGTTCCACCGCCTGCACATTGGAAAGGGATTGGGCCTGTGAGGTCCCCTGCACAAAGGGAAGGGTCCAGTTGTAGCCGTAGTTGGGTATACCCATGAAAATTTTGTTGCGGTCGATTTGGGTAACGGCGTAGTTCAAGACCTCTTGAACTTTGTTGAGCGGAGCAACGGCCATAGGGGGGCCATACGTATACGGCCGTCGGGATATAGGCGGCGCTATATGATGGGACATTAGGGCAGCCGGGGATAGATGGTTACCGTGAAATTACAGTTGTTCCGGCCGCCGCGGCGGTTGGGCACACTTTTTTCATAGTCAAACTTAACCAGGATACTGCGCAGGATTTCGTTGCGGATACCGCTGTCCTGAATGGCGAAATATCCGTCCAGAATCCTCTCCAGCCTGGGCGGTTCTGTTTGATCAGAGTCACGCTTTTGCTTCTCTTCCGCCTCCTTTTGCAGGCCGGCATAGGCGTCGCGCAGCTCCGACAGCTTTTCGTTCAGCAGCGAATGCCGTTGGCGGAACTGGTCCTGGGTGTATACGCCTTGTTCCAGCAGATCAAAGGCCGCCGTCAGCTGCTTTTCCGTCTTGACGATATCAGCCTGCAGGCCGGCAAGGGAAGACAGCAAGGTATGATCCGGGCAATTATCTTGCGGAATTCTGTCCAGCGAGATACGATAACGGCCGGTATGTTCGTCCAGCTGCCGGATCACCTCCCGCTCCACCAGTTCCAGCGGAGCGGACACGGTGGGGCAGGCCGGGTTGCTGCAGCGAAGGGTCTCATAAGGACAGTGCTTGTTGGGACCGAGCCGGGTCAATGTATGTCCGCATTGCCGGCAGTATCCCAGCCCGGCCAGGGCGTTTTGCAGCCGGTATTCCTTTTTCACCGGAAGACCTGCCGCCGTGTTCAGGAGCAGCTGGACCTTTTGAAAAATGTCTTTTTCCACCAGCGGCGGATGCAGACCATCCACCAAAATGCAATTCTCGTTGATGGTTCGTCCTCCCCGGCCGGAGCGGTCCGGCACCCGGTAAGACCAGCGAATTTTACCCATATATACCGGATTGCGCAGTATATCCCGAATGGTGGCCTTGGACCAGGCGCTGCCGCTGCGGGTGGGAATATGCAGATAATCCAGTCTGCGGGCGATCACCGAGCAGCCGTTTCCTTGGAGATACAGCTGAAAGATGGTTCTGACGGCGTCCGCTTCCGCGTTTGGATGCAAGGTATATCCTTTGTCAGCGGTGAGGGGTACTTTGTCATAGCCGAAAGGCGGGGTGGAGCCGAGAAATTTTCCTTCCCTGGCGGATTGCAGCCGGCCCCGCTGTATTCGGCGGTTGATGGTCTTGTACTCTCGCCGGCTCATGAACAGGCCGAATTCGAAATATTCCTCGTCGAATTCGTTGTCCGGGTCGTAGGTTTTCATCGGGGTGATGATTCTGGTGCCGGCGTTTTTGAAGGTACGGGCCACCACCCCTTGATCGATGGGATCGCCTCGTGCCAGACGCTCGATTTCCATTACCAGCACGCCGTCCCATTGTCCGTTCTCCACCTCCTCCAGCAGCCGCCGCATTTCCGGGCGGGAGGCGATGGTTTCCCCGGAGACGATCTCTTTATAAATTTTTTCCACATCCAGATGCTGCCGCTCCGCCAGTTCCAGCAGCGCTTTTTCGTGGCGGGCCAAGGTCTCCAGTTCTCCTCTGGCCTCCAGTTCCAGATCTGCGCGGGATTTCCGCAGATAGATACAATACGGCATGGAGCCGCCTCCTATTCCAAATGCGTGTCATACGTTACATTTTATTCGAGGTCCATCCGTATGAGAATGCAGGCAGCTGGAAAGGAACAAGCTCTTCGCAGCATATACTCTTTTCATGGGAGGGGAGTACCATGCCTGTAGATAAGAGTTTGATCTTAGAGGATTCCGTGGAAATTGACCGTATTCTTCGGCAGGTGGAGAGCCTGTATTGGAAATCTGTGCGGGAAGGGAGCTTTGACCGGGAGAAATACGACCGTATGCAGCGGGGAGAAGGTCAGAAATACTGATTTGTTTTTCTGTCAGGGCAAAGTCACGTGGTTATGAAGAATTCCCTAAAATCCTGCTTTTTCCCTTTTCTCCCCAGTTTTTTTGTGCTATGATGAGGAAAACATCATGGAAGGAGGCGGCGGAATGGATTGGACAACCCTGGCGGGATACTATAATGCGGTAGCGCGCCTGCTGTTGCCGGTGATCGCTGTATGGCTGCTCACTGTCTGCGTCCGCCTGCTATTCCAAAACAAAAGCAAACCAATGCCTCTGGCGGCGCTGGTGGCAGAGGATGGGCAGCGATATCCGGTATTTGCGGCGGAAAGCGCTATTGGGCGCAGCGCCGGCTGCGATGTACAGGTAGCAGCGCCTACGATATCCCGCCGCCATGCGGTGCTTACCCGGGATAAAGAGGGATTTCGGATCAGTGATATTCGCTCCAAGAGCGGGTTGTATATCAACGGCGAGAGGATGGAGAAGAGCACCCGGCTGGCTATAGGCGATATCATCACTTTGGCGGATGTGTCGCTGAAACTGGTTCTTCCTGAAAAATGCGATTATCCAGAAGAGAAAAGCCGAAAGACCCGCCGGAAGCCGTGGGCGCTCACCGGTCCTTTTTTGTTGACGTTGTTTCAGCTGCTGGCATGCTTATCTTTGACACTGCATTATATCGACGCGCTGCCCTGGACCCTGCCGGTTTGCTTCCTGGGCTTGATAGCGGTGGAGTGGACCTGTTTTTGCCTGCGGCGTTTTGAAAATCTGGGAGTGCTTCTGCCGGCTTTTTTTCTGTCCACTCTTGGGCTTTGTGTGGCAGCCAGCGCCGTACCGGCTTCTATGCTGAAGCAGTTTGCCGCTTTGATCCTGGGGGTGGTGCTGTTCTGGGTTTTGGAGCTGATCCTGCGGGATATCGATAGAACGATGAAACTGCGCTATATCATGGGTGTGTGCGCGATACTGCTGCTGGCATTGAACCTGCTGTTTGGCGAGAGCAGGTATGGCGCCCGCAACTGGATCAATCTGGGGTTCATTACCATCCAGCCCTCTGAATTCGTGAAAATTGCCTTTGTCTTTGCCGGCTGTGCCACTTTGGAGCGGCTGATGACCGCCCGCAATACGGTGCTGTTTGTGCTTTTTTCCTGTGCCTGTATCGGCCCGCTTTTCATTATCAAGGATTTCGGCACGGCGGTTGTCTTTTTCGTAGGAATGGTCATCATTGCTTATATGCGGTCTGGAGACTGGCGGGTGATTGCATTTTTCTCGGGCGCAGCGGCCGTAGGCGCTCCGCTGGTGGTTTTCTTAAAGCCCTATATTGCCAATCGGTTTGCCAGTTATCTTCATGCCTGGGAATATGCCGCCACCAGCGGCTATCAGCAGACACGCACCATGATCGCCATCGGCAGCGGCGGTTTGCTGGGGCTGGGCGGCGGCAATGGGAATCTGGACCGGGTGGCGGCCGCCGATACCGACTTGGTTTTCGGCATCCTCTGTGAGGAATGGGGACTGATTGTGGCGCTGTGCTGCGTGGCCTGTCTGCTGATTCTGGCGATTTACGCAGTGCGCCGCGCTTCTGGTGCCCGCTCGGCATATTACGCTATCGCGGCCTGTGCGGCGTCGGGAATGCTGCTGATCCAGGCCGCGCTCAATCTGTTCGGATCGGTGGATCTGCTGCCCTTGACAGGGATCACCTTTCCGCTGGTGAGCAACGGCGGGTCCAGCATGGCGGCCAGCTTCGCTCTGCTGGCATTTGTTGAATCCGTGGGAACTTCTGGGGAGAGAAGGACCAGCTGAGCCGGAGAAAGGGGGAATCGGCTGTGAAGCAAATGGCGCGCCGAACAGTGTTGCTGCTGATTTTCGCAGTGCTTTTTGTCATTGGTATATTCATTTTTTCCGTAGTCTATGTGGGAAATGCCGCCTCCTGGACGGCCTATCCTGCCAACCGCCATATTTTTAATAACAATGCCGATCTTAGCGGTGCCGGCGGGATATATGACCGGAACGGCAGCGTGCTGGCGCAGACAGTGAATGGTCAGCGAGTTTACAGCGAAGACGCCGCTGTTCGTAAAGCAACCCTTCATGCAGTAGGAGATTTGGACGGCTATATTGTTACCGGCCTGCACAGCAGTTACTGGAAAAAGTTGGTGGGCTATAATCTAGTGAACGGTGTATTTCAGCCCAACGGCAAGGGCAATGACATTGCCTTGACCTTGGATGCCGATTTATGTGCGGCTGCTTTGAAGGCGCTGGGTAAATACAGCGGTACCGTGGGAGTTTACAACTATAAAACCGGTGAGATGCTTTGCATGGTAAGCACCCCTACCTTTGATGTCAATCAGAAGCCGGATATTGAGGGCGATGACAGAGGTAAATATACCGGTGTGTATGTCAATCGTTTTCTCTCCTCTTCTTATACGCCGGGTTCCACCTTCAAGCTGGTGACGGCGGCCGCGGCTTTGCAGACTATGGAAGACATTGACAGCCGCACGTATACATGTCATCGCGGTGTGGAGATCGAGGGTGAATGGGTCAGCTGCATGAGCAATCATGGCACGCTGACCTTTCGGGATGCTCTGGCCCAATCCTGCAACGCTTATTTTTCCCAGCTGGCGGTGGATCTCGGCGCGGATACCTTAACGAAAACCGCGAAAAAAATGGGCTTCAACCAATCTTTTGATCTGGATGGCATTCCGGCTAAAAAAAGCACCCTAGATCTGCGGAACATCCGGAAAATTGATCTTGCCTGGGCGGGGATGGGACAGTACACTACCCTGGCGAATCCGCTGCAGTATCTGACGATGATCGGCGCCATTGCCAACGGCGGGGTACCGGTCAAACCGTACATGATCGAGAGCATCACATCCCCTATGGGGCTGCCTATGCAGGTGCGGCTGAAGAAAAACGGTTCCCGGATGATGACAAAGGAAGCGGCGGATACCTTGGCCGAAATGATGCGTTACAATGTTTCCAGCAACTATGGGGATAATCATTTCCCAGGTTTGAATGTATGTGCTAAGACCGGAACTGCCGAAGTGGGGGAAGGGGTGACACCCCATTCCTGGATCGTGGGATTTGTTCAGGACGAGGCGTATCCCTACGCCTTTGTGGTTATCGCTGAAAATGCTGGAGCGGGTGGCAAAACTGCCCGTATAATCGCCAACAGTGTCCTGCAGGCGGCCAAAGAAGTTCGCTGATGATCGTCATGGTAAAATAACTTTTCTATAAACAAAGTAAGCGAAAAACGTTGCAATAATCATCCGTTATGGTAAAATGGAGAAAAGGCTTTGCGTTTTCGCTGAAAGAATCCTTTGTGCGGCCATCTGGAGTAAATGCTTCGCATTAACCCTTGGCGGCGCACATTTTGAGCTGACACTCAAAACCAGCATTTTTACTGGCTGTGTCTTCGCTCTTGCGCAGCGGCAAACGCGAAACTTTTGTGGTATGGATATCCCCGATCATCGGCCTCGGGAAGGGAAGAAATAACATGGCGGAATTCTTTGGCAATATTTGGGACTATATCGTGTCTTTTGTTAAGCAATTTAATTTTTTGACAGATACGCTGGATATCCTGATCGTCGCCTCTGTTGTATACAGTCTCATCAAATTGGTTCGTGATTCCCGTGCAGAACAGCTGATCAAAGGGATTGTGATCCTGGCGGTTCTCTATTTCCTGTCATCGCCTAATCTGCTGAACATGCGCACCTTGTTTTTCTTGCTGCAAACGGTGTTTGACAACGCTTTGCTGGTATTGGTGGTGATTTTCCAGCCGGAGATCCGCCGGGCGCTGGAAAAAGCCGGTCATTCTCGGATAGGCGGAGGACTCAGCGGCATTTTCAAGGGCAGTGATGAGGAGAACGAACAGAATATCAAACGCTGGCAGCGGGCGATTTCCGCTGTCTGCGGCGCGGTGGAAACGCTCCAGCGCCAGAAAATGGGAGCGTTGATCGTCTTCGAGCGCAATACCAAGCTGGGGGAGATCATCAATACCGGTACTGTGGTGGACGCCGATCCTACAGTGGAGTTGATCGGCAATGTTTTCTTCAACAAGGCGCCGCTGCATGACGGGGCCATGATTATGCGGGACGGACGGGTGTATGCCGCCGGCTGTATTTTGCCGTTGACGGATAACCTGCAGATCAGCAGTGAACTGGGCACCCGGCACCGGGCGGCGGTGGGTATGAGTGAGAACTCCGACGCTTTGGTCGTGATTGTTTCCGAAGAGACTGGCACGATTTCCATGGCCGTGGCTGGAAATCTCAAACGCAACTTCAGCTCCGAAGCACTCCGGGTAGCGCTGGAGAATGGAATTTTGTGGGATCGGTCGCATCAGAATGCCGATGGGGAATCCAAGTCCCTGGGCGGGTTCCTTCGGAGGTGGAAAAAGAAATGAAGCTGAAATGGAAGTTTTCGCTGGATAAATGGCTTCGCAATGATAAGGTAATGATCGTCGTATCCCTGATCATCGCCATTATACTTTGGGCAGTGGTGCTGGACAACGCCGCTTTTGAGGGGGATAAGGTAGTAGAAATTCCCGTAAACGTCAGTTTAACCAATCCCATCGCCAAAGAAAAGGATCTGCGGATCATCACGCAATCTTTGGAAACCGTGAAGGTGACGGTTACAGGTCCCTATTTCCAAGTCAGCAGCATTCGGGAAGAGGATATCGAGCTTCGCATCAATACCAGCTCCATTTATACAGCCGGATATTATCAGCTGCAGATAGAAGCCGCCAAAGTGGGCAATAAAAATTTCACCATTGAATCTCTATCATCCGGTACCATCGGTCTGCAATGCGATTTCTGGGAGGGTGCAAAAGAATTCGCGGTGCAGACGGATATCAGCGGTATCACTGTGACGGATGAAGGCCGTTACCGTTTGGGCGATCCTCAGCTGGACGCTTCTCTGGCTGGCGGAATCGTCACAGTGGCCGGCCCTAAAGCGGTGGTGGATCAAATTGTCTCTATTGTCGCAAGGGTCTCCCATACGGGAGCCATCGCTGACACACAGGTGTACGAAGCACCTTTGATAGCGTTGGATCAGACAGGCAATGAGCTTGATTTGGAGCAGTGCGAGATCAGCAATTCCACTGTAACGGTGACGGTGCCGGTATTGGAGTATCGGCGGGTGGACTTTCAATACAGCTTGGAGCATGTTCCGGCCGCTTATGCGAATCGTACGGGATTTCTAACTGTAACGCCCGCTTTTGTGGAGTTGTGGGGGCCGCCGGATACCATTCAGCAGTTCGCCGACAGTATACAGAATTTGGGTGTTTTTGACTTTGATCATCTGACGCCGGCTAACGCGGACAGAACGATTTCCTTGAATGTACCTTCTGCTGTCAAAGTAATTGACGGAAGCACGGCGGTGACGGTGGACTTCGATATGGACGGATTCGCTACCAGAACCTTTGATCTGACGCTTTCAGAGAGTAACTTGGAGATTCTCAATCAGCCGGAAGGAAAGGAAATCCGTGTTCCCCAGCCGCTTCTGACCGGGATACAAATCTGCGGGCCGGAGAGGGTTCTGTCTTCCATCAAGGAATCAGATCTGCGCGTGACGCTGGACATGAAGGGAAACACGGCGTCGGGTGCCAGCCGTTATGAAGCGCGCGTGACCGTGAGGGGACGAAACGACGTGTGGACCTATTACGGTGAGGATGCCGCTGGATATGAGTTGTATATCACAGTGCAGTAAATGTTAAAAAGTTATTGACAAATTCGGTGATATCGTGTATACTTTATTATACCGCATGAAAATGTGGTAATGGGCACGACACAGCCGTGGTTGACCAGACGCGGTTTGGCGATTCCTTCTGGGCGCACAAGTTTCAATTTACGGGGCAAACGTAGCCCGCATGATATATTGGAATAAATGCTTTATGTAATTGATAATGGAGTGTTGCTGCTCATAGGTTCAGCTTAGCCGAAGATGTGGCTATAGCTTACCAACAAATCTCCCGATACCTTCTGGTATCGGGAGTTCTTTTTAACATCTCGAAAGATAAATAAGGCAATAACGAAAGGGCAAGCGTCAAAAGACGGCTTGCCCTTTCGTTTGCGGCAGTAGCATTTTCTGTCTGTTTATTCGATTAGTTCCAGTGGGGACTCCTTTTCATAGGCCGCATAAAACTTATCCTGGAAAAAAATCAGAATTTCGTTGTTTAAGTATGGATGGAGACCGTTCAAATAAAATGGCAGAATAACTTTGCGCAGAAAAACATTTTTTCTTAGGCTATCTTCACTGTTGTAGGAAACGATTAAGATAGAAAGCCGATTGTCATATGGATTTGGAATTACCTGCATAATACTGTAATCGCCAATGTAATGGTTGCCTTGGTAGACAAACCCCTCATCATTGTATTGGATGGGAAAGTAGCCTTTCAGCCGGTCCACATAGGGATTTTGGTACATTTGATCAAACAGGATCAAGTTATGGCCGAAGATATGCGCAGGTACCTGGTTCGCTGTGTAAACGGGATAATAGACGTATATCTGGGGATCGAAACCATTGGTGTAAGGATGAGCAAAATGATCCGCGACATTCTGTAATGCTTTGGTGGCGTTAGTAGGAATAATTAGCCGCAGACTTTTTAAATACACATCTAGAATACCGGTGCCTTTTCGAAAATCCACTGTAGGGATGCTGTCGGACATCTGCCATTTCCGCTTTTTGACAAAGGTAATATTTGTTTTTGCGGGATGATCCAAAGCAAAAGTTTGCCCGTTAATTGAAACGGTAAAATAATCCATGCTCATTTGGGGCGGTATCGTAAGAGTAAAGCCGACGGCATTGTGGATGGAAACACGGATTTCCCTGTCGTTGAGCATCTCGGCCTTCAGTTGGGCAGATTTCTTGCCGGGGGCAATGCCGTGGAGCTTAATCCAAAAACTTTCAGAATGGCGATTCCGGTACGTTTTAAATAGAATCTGTTTGGGATATCGGTTCCTTCTGTGCTTCAGCATCTCTTCCAATATTTTAGGATGTCGGAAATATTCGCATAGGTGAGAGTGAAGCATCCCGGAAAAATCAAATTGATTGTAGTTTCCAAATGAACCGATACGTTGCTTTACAGCATTTACGTGGCCTTTATAGACATAGTCCTCCGGGGAGACCAGTTGGTAGGTTGGAATATTGGAGATATTCGTGACGGTATCCCAAAAAGGGGTGCTGGCACATGGATAGATTGCGGCAGGGATATGCGGGTGGTTTTGGGCAAAGGCATAGGTAGCATATCCGCCGTTGGATCCTCCGACAATATACAGCCGTTCTTCATCAATACGGAAGTTTTTTCGGATCCAGTCCAGGATTTCCAGCGTACTGGCTTCTCCTGTATAGCTGCCTCCGGTAAAGCCTCTCCCAGATACATCAAAGCTCAAACACGGTTCGGACAGCTGGACCTGATCCACCAGCCAGCTATACCATCCCTCGTTGCCGGTGGATAGGGCGATAAATGCGGGATAAATCTTGTTTTCGTCGTAATTTGGAGGGATGCGAACGCCGATTCTGACGATGCTGTCATCCAGGGATGAGGGAACAAACCATTCCCAAGCCCCGCGTGTTCGATATATGTCAAAGGGAAACGTATTATTTTTTATCCAGATCAAAGCGTCACGGCAGTTCCAGGAAAACCAATATTTAATCATATCCATGAGTCCGTATTCTCGCTGGCGATTTATCTTGGCCTGGCAATAGTTGTATACCTCAGATGCTTGCTCCGCAATCACCTCGCTTAGCTCACCGATTATTTCTTCCGCTTTAGGGAGATAATGGGTTACGACGATGGTGAAGCTATGAGTGACTTCTGTTCCATCCTTGTTCTTAAAGTAACAGGCGAACCATTCGTGGCGCAGGGTTTCTTCATGAAGCTGCCGCAGCTCACTGGCGTCGATTGTCACCGGTTCATTCAACCTGGCAGGCAGTGATTTTACCAGGCCCAGTGTGCTGTCGTGGATATCGATACGGTATTCGCTTTGTAATTGACCTCCGTTTTTCATGTACATAAATCGAAAGGTATCTCCAACGGGCATATAAAAAGGGTCGTGAACCACTATGAATGGATCAATCATCACACCCGGAATATTGGAAATGGCGGAAAATTCCGTAGACATCTCAAACTGATAGTTTGTAATCTGTATGGAAAAACGTTTATCCTCACAAATGGCAAACATCTCCAGCACAAGGTGATTAACGCCTTTTTCCAGTTCTGTGCTGATCCAATAGCTGGTTGGCGCGTTTTCTGAATGAATGCAAAGGCATTTTTCATTTAGCCAAAGCTTTGATGTACAGCACATAGCGTTGACAAAGACTTTAGCTTTGCTTTTGCTGACGATCTGCGTATAGAGATAAACCTTATGCTCATCGAATTTTTTGAGGGTACTAAAACCTTCATAAGTTAAATCGTCGAACATCGGATAGCTGTCCGTAGAAATAGGTGTGTGAATGATATCGGATATCACCGGATCCATTTCCATGCGGAAGATATCGTATTTCTCTCGATCAGAGAGGGCTTCTTCCAGGACAAGATATCGCTGGATTAAGATCTTCTTCCCCTTATATATATAAGGCGTGTAGGAATCCATGCCAAATCCTCCTCTTCTGCATGAAGTGGCAATAATTTTCAGTGCGGCTACATATGCGCTCGGTTGAAGGTAACTTTTTGCCGATCCGCTTCCGATAAATTCTGATAAAAATGTTTCGCGAAATCCGGATCAAACAACCGCTGCAGGAAAGGCGTTTTCCACTCTCTGCGTTCTGCATCGGTAAGACCGTAATAAGGCGTGAGGTCCTGTTTTTTGACGGCATCTAAAGCCAGAAGATAATCGTTTAAAACCGGGTGAGGGCAAACCTGGTTGGTGTAGTAAACGCAATAGTACAGATAATCGGTCACTTCTAAATGCTTACAAGCTTCCAGCAGTTGTGATAAGTCCGGCGGAGTATTTTTCAAGTAATACAGAATATCGCAGAACTGGTCCAGCCGCAGACCGTGTTCTGATAAGAGGTAGAGAGAATTCATATCTTTATAATGATGCATACAAAGAGAAATGAATTCCATCGGCGGTGTCAGATGACTGAAGGAAACACCATACAAGACGGCTTCCTGCGTTTGAGCGAGGACATATTCCATATCCGCTTTCCGGGGACTTTCCCCCCAGAAAAGATTCAGATTGATATCTACGTTAACATAAGGGCATAGAGGATTGCCGGTTTCCTTGATAAAGGGCGCTGTTTGATGGCTCATGGCGTTTTGAAAAATCAGTTCTTGTCGGGAAAACGGTGCCACGCCGTCGGGGGTGACTCTGCCCTGTACAAAGCCATGCTGCAGCAGAATGGCCTTAACCTTGTCTAAATTGCAGCGGTTCAGCAGGAGATCGATATCACCGGAAGAACGAAGAGAGGCATCTCCGTATGCGACTTGAGATAAAACCGCCCCCTTGATAACTGCGTAAGGAATCCCATGGAAGGATTGCCATACCGGCGCGCAGGATTTAAAGCGCTGAGCTGCGGCAATTTTATTCAGTCGTTCCGTCGGATCTGGAGGATGATCTGGATATCCCTTTCGCAGCCATGCTGTGCAGCGGTGTTTTCGCAGTATGGCGCTGATATCTTCCTGCGGTGAGTGACCGCTTTCAATCATCCGGATATTCTCTAGAATTCGATTGGCGTTCATATCCTTTTAACCCCATTTTTTTGGTAGAAATCCTGATAACGCGCATTTTTGTCGGTTTGTCGATAAATGCCGGTCAGCGCTTCACGGTTATTGGCGTGATCCTTGACTGCATTCAGCAGTATTTGCTCAAAATCCCGCTCAAAGACTCTGCAGGATAGCATAAATCCCTCCACAATATCGCCATGGAGAACGGCCATCCCTACAATGCCCATATCGCCATAGATATCTGAGACGGATAAGGAGAGCAGGAGGTATTCCGTTTTTTGCAGCAGTCTCGCCAATTCGTCCACAGTGTAATGGGTGTTTGCCAGATTAAACTGATGGGTCCTCTGGGACAGTTCCGCCAGCCGCGGCAGCTGATCCGGTGCGGCCGGTCCGCATTGATAGATCGTATGCAGGGAACGATTGTATTCTTCAACTGTTTGATAACAGTATTTGGATTTTTCACGCTCCTTCTGCTCTTTGTAAAGCTGGGTCCTGTTGATATCAGCGGACGAGGAGGAAGAGAAAAGAGCAGATAAGCTAGGAATCAGCTGAGGATCATCTGCTTTGAGGCAAAGTACGTCTGGCAGCATGGAGCGGATCAGCCCTAATTCGTAATCAGTGTCATCGATAAATACAAAACTGTCGGTGGTTAAATTCAATTCCACAGCCAGTTCCTGTATGTTTTTCGCTTTATTTTGCCGATTGATTCTGAAGGCGGCAATCTGGTTAGGCGTTAGTATCATACCCGGCTGAGCAAAAGTCTCCCAGATGAAGCGTTGGTCGTTGCGGCTGCATAGGCAGAGAAGAACGCCCTGCGTATATAACTCCAGCAGCTTCTGCTGCAAAAGGGCGTTTTCGGGCTGTATACTGGTCGGTTCTTCACCGGCAGCGCCCTGCCAAAGCACGTTGTCGCAATCGAGGATGAGGCATTTTTTTATAACCGGCTCCGAAAGCTGATAAGCCGACAGGGTATTCCGCACATCCTCCAGCGTGCGGAATTTTTCCATCAATAAGTCGCTGTCATGGACTTCAATGGACATGGCTTCTTCCACGGCGACGATAAATTGTATGAATTTAATAGAATCCATACCGATATCGGCTAATGGGGTGGATGCGCTTATATCGGCCATTGCCGCTTCATCGATCTTTAAAACGCGACTCAGACAGGAAAGAATTTGTTGATTCATAAGTATTTCCCCCTTGACAGTGATAACGCTGGTTGACTCGTACAGCAGCAAACAAGCCCAATTAAATTTTCTGATTTTAGTATTAGTTAAATAATAGTAACTTTATTTTATAATTATTGGTATAAAAAAACAAGAGAAATTCAAATAAAATGCGGAAGATTCAGTAGAATAAAAGCTGAAAATGAAGTATATTGCAGTATTTTTAAAACGAAATATATTGACAATTCTACAGCGTTGCCGTATGATGGGATTCGATTTAAAGATTGTATTAGGGGGAAATGGGACGCATTTTATGAGGGAATGAGGGATTGAGGCTTTTATGAAAGTGAAAAGTGAAATCATCGAATCCGTATTTGCTGAAGAAGGAGTGACGGCTGTCACGGTGTATGGTCTGCGATTTTTCTCGATTGATGACCCGGGGAAATGTCTTTGTTCTGTTGAGAGCATTGACACTGATTATCGCCGGGTTCTGGCGCTGAGGGAATTGATCAACAGTCATGATCTTTATGCAGTCCACATAACGGAATTCCTGGAAAATGCCTTGGTGAAGGAATAAATGTTTATGGAGGGGAACTATGCTGATGGATATTATACCCATGCACTTTGACGGATTGGACTGTTACGAAGATGCGCTGCTATCCTATCTGGCTTATCTGCAAAAGCCATTTCAGCTCTGTTTTCAGCATACCCACAAGTATTCTTATCGCAGGTTCGACCAATCCTCAACTATTGGCAGCGCCATTGATGCACACAGCCAGGAGGTACTGGAATCCGCCGGTCAATTGCTGGGTACCCGTTTCGTATTCAGAGAATACGATAATTGGCATTCTCTGATGACCGTCATAGAGGAGGAACTGCGTCAATTCCGTCCGGTGATTCTTTATCTGGATGCTCTGAATTGTCCGTGGCACTCTTTGTATGGCAGGAGAACAATGGCTCATTATGTCATGGCGGTAGGAATGGATGCGTATCGTCTCCATATGATTGATCCGCCGCTTTCTAACGTCGCGCAGTCCATGGAAAAAACAGCTTTGGAAAACTGCCGGATATTTCAGATAGCCACTCTTTCGGCGGATTCCCGCCATCTGAATTTGGGGGAGCTTTTGGCGGACAGCGTCCGGAATTTATCCCTGTATCAGCACACTGCCGATATAGAAGCTCTTATCAGGGATTTGGCGGAAATGGATTTTCAGCTGGAAATGAGCGATTTTCAAGAAATGCCGATTCATTCCGCCCTTTTCCGAAATACCTCCTTTATCGCTCATGGGCTGAAACTGCATATACAATATTGGCAGTACCTTTCTGAGCAGACCGGAACGGATACCGGTGCAATTCAGCAAGTTCTCCGGGTCTTATCCGATAAATGGTATATCGTCAACGCCATTTTTACCAAGGCTTTTTACAGCCGTTGGAATGAGGAAAAGAAGCAGAAAATAAGCGGACTTCTACAGGATATCCTTTGTATTGAAGAGCGTCTGAGAACTTGTGCGGAGCATTTTCAATCTTCGTATTCCTGCGGCTGTTATTTAAGCAGGGAGGAACTGAATGCGTTTCAAGGTCCTGCCGTCCCAATCGACTTGAAGCCGTTTTTCAATAATAAAGGTTTCCATGTGTCGCCGTATTTTCATGCCGACCTGACAGGAACCGGCGATGCCTTGTTTCTGGAGTTTCCGCCGGACAAGGATGAAAGATGGCCTGCCCATCACATTCCTGCGGATCTGAGCAGCTGTTCGAGCGAACAACTGGATAATATCACCTGCCAAGGGCAGATCATCCCTGTAAAAGGAAGGGGAGAGAAGCTCCTGCTGGTCGGATTATCAGAGTTTGGTGTTTATCCGGACAAAATCTCCGTGGTTGCCGACGGCAGGGAGTGGGAGTGCGTTTTCGGTTTCAGCGACTGGACGTTCGACCCCGATGCTGCCGAACGATTGATTTGGGAAGGTAAGATCTACAGCCATGTAAACGGAGAGCTTGCTTATAAAGGATATAATGGCAGACTGTTTGAAAAAATATTGTGTTTGCCGGGCTGCGGCGAGATACAGTCTGTCAAGCTGCCGGTGAACCCGCTGATCCATATTTTCGCCATGTCCCTATGCAACTGAATGCAACTGATTCGATGTGTCGGAGGTATTACCGCTCAGGCGGTAATACCTCTTTTTTACGAGAATGACTTGGATCATTGGCAGACGCCTCGGAGAAAAAAGCTTTGGTTGATAGATAGGGGATTTCCCACACCAGGTCATACCTCCGCTTTCTCCTTGAGATTATATTTTTCTGCCTGCATGCGGAACATGGCGGCGTATTTGCCATTCAGTGTCATCAGTTCATCATGGCTTCCTTGTTCAATGATTTCGCCGTTTTCCAGCATATAAATCACGTCCGCCATCCGAGTGGTGGAAAGCCGGTGGGAGATGAAAATAACGGTTTTGTCCAGTGCCGCCGACATAATGGTTTGATTGAGTTCATATTCGCTAATGGGATCCAGGGCGGAGGAGGGTTCATCCAGAATCACGATGTCGCAGGGCTTGGCAAATACCCGGGCAATGGCGATTTTTTGCGCCTCGCCTCCGGAGAGATTCACTCCGTCGGGATCAAATTCTTTGGTGAGCTGGGTGGCGATTCCGTTGGGCAGGGAATGAAGTTTCTCTGAAAATCCACTGTGGGCAAGTGACGGCAAAACGCGGTTTTCGTCGGCATCCGTGTAAACATCTGTTAAAACATTTTCGGCAATGCTGGCGGCAAAAATCTGATAATCCTGAAAAACAGCGCCGAAAATGCCGCGATAGCTGGCCAAAGTGAAGCTGGAAGCGGGTTCCCCGTTGATTTCAATTGTGCCGCCGGTGGGATCATACAGCCGCATTATCAGCTTAATCAGCGTGGATTTTCCGGCGCCGTTATAGCCCACCAGCGCGATCTTCTGGCCGGGGCGAATGGTCATGGAAAGGCCGCGAATCACGGGTTTTTCGGCATTTGGATAAGCAAAGGTGACGTTTTTCAGCTCCAAGTCCCGGAAGGGCGGGGCCAGGGTTTTGGCGCCGGGGCGGTCACAGACCGTGGCTTTACAGCTGAGAAAGGTACGGAATTTTTCAGTATAGAGGCTATGCTCCCTAAAATTCGCCAGATAGTCCATCAGATTATTGATCTGCCAGAACAGCTTCCAGGAAGCACTGACAGAGGCGGCAAAATCGCCCAGAGTTATGGAATGCTGTGCCGACATTTTATACACAAGAAGGATCAAGATGCCTACATCAAAGAGCATAGAAGTGGAGATGCTGCGGGCGGTGCCGACAGCAAACAGCTTTTTGCCGTGGCGTTTAACGCTGTCCAGCAGACCTTCCGCCGCCCGGTCGAAATCCCGGCTGAGAACATCCCCGACCTGACTGAGCCGGATTTCCTTGGCATAATCCGCGAGATAAAAGACCCGGCCGACATAATCGGCCCGCCGCTGAACGGGTTTCATTTCCTGATCCCGCTGAAATTGGATTTTGGTCCGCCAAAGCTTGAGAAAGACGGTGAAGGCCACGCCGCCGCAGATAGCCAGGACGATCCAAACATCCACGGTCAGCAGCACGCCGATAATCACGGCGGTGGAGACCACACGGTTGATGATCTTCCCCATATCCTCCGCCACCCGGACGGCGCGGCCGTCGGCCTCGTTGATAGCCCAGATGAAATCGGTGTAGAAGCCGGGATCATCATAGGCGGCCAGATCCAGGCTCCCGGCCTTTTGGAACAAATCGGCCTGCATCCGTTCATGAAGGGTTTGCCGGGCCTGGGGCTCGATAAACTGCCAATACCATTCATGAAACAGATAGGCCAGGATAAAGAAGGCGGCCATCCAACCCACCAGAACCAGAACATGGGCGAAGGGCTCCCCGGCGCCGATCATATCGAAAAGCGATTTGATAAACAGAACGCTGGTGAAGGAGTGGATGCAGCCCCAAACCAGCCCTTCCACGATGGTCCAGAAGAAGAAGGCGGGGGTATATTTGGCGACGCGGCCAAGCATGAACAGCGCATTGCGAAGGGTTTTCATGTCGACCTCGCCTCCATGGAATATTTTTCAGCCTGCATCTCCCAAAGTTCGGCGTACTTACCCCTTTGGCGCAGCAGATCAAAATGGGCGCCCTGCTCCACGATCTCCCCGTGTTCCAGCAAAAAGACCTTGTCGGCCAGCACAGCGGAAGAGAGGCGGTGGGAAATAAAGATCACAGCCTTGTCCCGGCAGGCGTTCATCATGGCCTCGTACATCCGGTACTCGGCGATGGGATCCAGCGCGGAGGAGGGCTCGTCCAGAATCACGATTTCGCAGGGCCTGGCGAACACCCGGGCGACGGCGATTTTCTGATATTCCCCACCGGAGAGCACCGCGCCGTCGTCGTCGAATTCCCGGGTCAGGGTGGTATTCTCCTTGCGGGGGAGGGATTGCACCTTTTCCCAGACGCCGCTGTTTTTCATCCCCTCCGCCGCGCGCTCCCGCTCCTCCGGGGTGATGTTGTCCTTGAGCAGAACGTTCTCCATCACGCTGAGGGAGAAGATCCGGTAATCCTGGAACACCGCGCCGAATAGGCCGCGGTAATCCCGCAGCCGATACTCCCGTATCGGGCGGCCGTCGAGCAGGATTTCGCCCTCGCTGACGTCGTAGAGCCGCATCAGCAGCTTGATCAGGGTGGTTTTGCCCGCGCCGTTATGGCCCACCAGCGCGATTTTTTCGCCCGGCCGGATGGTGAGGGAGATATCCTTCAGGGCGGGCATCTCCTGCCCCTCATAGCGGAAGGAGACGTGCTCCAGCCGCAGCACGCCCTGGTGAGGAACGGCCGCCCCCGCGGGATTATCCCCGATGGCCGGCTCATATTCCAGAAAAAACCGGAGGTTTTCAATATACAGGGCGTGACTGTGAAACTGGAGGCCGATATCCACAATGCCGCGCAGCGACCAGGCGACGGAGTTGATGGTATTGATGACAACGACGCAGTCGCCGTACAGCATGGTTTTGCTCACCAGAGTTTTATAGGCGGCATACAGGATAGCGCCCAGATACACGACAATGTCGTTGGTGGCGGTGAAGAGATAATCCAGCAGCCCCACCTTCCAGCCGTATTTCCGGATCACCCCCCGCAGCTCGCGGATAGCGTCGGTGAACTTGACCATCAGCGCCTTGTTGATCTGGCTGAGCCGGATTTCCTTGGCGTAATCCGCGAGATAAAACACCCGGCGGACGTAATCCCGCTTGCGGGATTTTTCCTGCATTTCCATGTTGTAATCGTATTGCAGCCGGTTCATTTTTCCCCCGAACAGCAGGCTGACGGCAAAGGGGAGCAGGGCGAAAAGGATGAGCAGGGGATCGATGGTGAAGATCACAAAGGACATGGCGGACACGGTGAAAACGCAGCCGACGATTTCCCCGAGGGATTGCAGCACCTGGGCGGCCCGGCCGGAAGCCTCGCTGACCGCCTTGACGTAGCGGTCGTAGAATTCCGGGTTTTCAAAGCAGGCGATTTCCACCGCCGCCGCCTTGGCGAACACCTTTTTCTGCATATAGCGGTGGATTTTCAAATCCGACCGGGGCACAAAGAGCTCGTTGAAGGCGTTCTCAAAAAAGCAGACGCACAGGTGATAGGCGGCGATGGAGAGAATGAAAATGAGGATGCTCCGAAAATCCGCGCCGGTTTGGAGGCTGTTGATCACCACCTTGAGCATATACACATCGAAGAGAAAATTGGAGGTGGATTTAGCGATGATCAACAGCAGGTACAAGGGAATGCGGCCGGGGCTGGCAGCGTGAATCTGCCGGAGCAGGTAGAGATTGTTGCGCAGCACCCGGCTTTTCTTTTGGCTCTTATCCGTTTCCTTCTTCATGATTTCCCGCTCAGTACCCCCTTCAGGTCGAAGCCCAGGAACTGCAGCTTGCGGAACTGGCACTCCCCGTCGTCCCCCAGGGGATCGCCGTGGAGATTCACCGCGGCGGCCATGCAGCCCCTGCCGCAGCCCTCCCGCAGCAGGCAGGAGGCGCAGCCGTAGTCGGCGGTGCGGCGCGCCTTGGCCAGGGCGGCGGTTTCCTCCAAACGGGCGGCGAAGGCGGCGGGATCAAAGGCGAACACATTGCCCAGGGAGAAGCGGCCGTCATACAGCGATTGACAGGGCTGGATGGTGCCGTCCACCTTGACGCACAGAGAGAGCTCCTGGAAGGTTCCCGTGGTGTATGGACAGCTGGAGGTGCACAGCGGCAGAAAGGCTTCGGTACCCAATTCCTTGTTCAGCCGGTCGATGAGCCGGAGCGCCTTCAGCTTCTGCTGGGCGGTGAGCGCCTTGTGCTCCCAGTCGGTCTCGCCGTTGCCGGAACGGTAGATGAAAGCAAATTCGGGGATGCAGTCCAGGGACAGGGCCAGGCGGTAGAAGGCCTCCACATCCTCAAAATTGTTTTGGGAGATCACCATTTTCAGCAGGGGTTTGCGGGTGGGATGATGGATTTTCCCGGCAAATGCCGTCGCCTGGGCAAAACGGCCGGGGCCGCGGGTTTTGGCGTTCTGCTCCTCGCAGGACCCGTCCAGGCTGACCTGGAGGGTGAAGTTGTCCCGTGTATTGAACAGCCGGATGAGCTTGGGGTGGGGATGGGTCCCGTTGGTGACAATGCCGAAGGAAAGCTGGGGATAAGCGTCCACCAAATCCAGCACCTCGTCGAAAGCGGTATGAAGGGTGGGCTCGCCGCCGGAGATCAAAAACCGTTCCAGGCCCAGGGGGAGAAACAGCCGGATGATTTCCTCCAGCTTCCCGGGAGGAATTTCCTCCCGGACCCGGTTCAGGCCGGAGCGGTTGTAGCAGGTGCGGCAGTTGAGATTGCACTGGTTGGTGATCTCCACATAAACGACCCTGACCTTCATAGCATTTTCACAACCCTTTTGTTCACCGTTTCCTGGAGAAATTCCTCCACGTCCTCCCGGATGTCCTCCGGCGTGGCGTCGTAGATTTGGCAGAGCTTGTCCAGCAGCCCGTCCACGTCGCAGGGTTCCTCCAGGCAGTTGAGGATATCGATGCCGGTTTCATCGAAGAAATGGGTGTCGCCGCTTTCGGGATCATACACAGCCAGGGAGGTTTCGTCCGTTTGAATGTAGTCCAGCCCGTCGTTTTTTTGATACACCATAATGTCCTCTCCTTTATTTAAAATGACCTTTGCGTATAGCTGATAGATGGGGGTGCGCCGGGTTTCCTCCGGATCATACCGGCAGCGGAAAAAGGCCCGGCTGACCAAATGGGACAGGATCAGCAGCCGGGGCGGACAGGGGGACAGGGGACTTCCGTCCGCCGCGATGACCTTGCCGGCGATCTGCGCCGGGGCCACGTCTTCCAGCCGGAAGGCGTTGTCCCCCTTGCAGTAGTACCGGCCTTCCTTCTCATATAACAGGCGGTGCACCAGCAGCTCGCCGGTTTTATAGGTATAAACCAGGATATCCCCCGCTGCATAAGCGGGGCTTTGCCGCAGGGTTATCACCTGGCCCTCCCAAAGGGCGGGCTGCATGCTCACCCCCTCCACCGTGATATCCACGGCAGCGCCGGTGCGCGCCCTGGCGAAAAGCAGCTTGTGCAGCAGGGCCTCATCCACCGCAAACCACCTCTTCCACATAAGCCAGATCGCTGTACAGCAGGCGGCGGCAATCCGCCTGCCGCGCCAGGGAGGAGAGAAAGCGGAGGTATTCGCCGTTGACGGGATAATCGGTGATGGGGGCTTTCATCAGCGCGGCCATCCGCTCGTTGGCGCTCATGGGAAGCAGGGCGTTTTCCGCCGCGGTGCGGGAGATGAAGAACATCCCGGCCAGCGGGAGCGGGGTGGAAACGCAGTTGTCCGGGGTATAAATCATCCGCCGCATGACGGGATCGTCCAGCAGCAGGGCGCTGGGCGGTGCGGCGTGATACCGCCGCAGCACCTCCATCCCGCCCTCCCGCAGGTGCAGGGGCGCGGCGTAGGGGATCACCATGAAATCCTCCCGGCGCAGCAGAATGCAGTCGTCGGTGACATAACCGCAGCCCCGGCTGGTGAGGTACCCGGCCAGGGTGGTTTTGCCGCTGGTGGTGGCGGCCAAAAACAGGTAGGCCCGCCCCCCGTGCTCCACCGCCGCGCCGTGCATGGCGAACACCCCGGGGTCGTAGCGGGTGTGCTCAAACAGCAGGCTGTCCACGGCTTCCAGCGGATAGGCGGTTTCCAGGGCTTCCCCCTGAAAACGCACCCGGCAGACAGCGCCGTGCCGCGTGGCGGTTATCACCTCGCCTGCGGGGGCGGCGGCTTCCGAGAGATAGGTTCCGTATTGCAGGCGCAGGGAAGGCACCAGGTTTTCCCAGTCGGTTTGCAGGGTGAAAAGGGTCTGGTGCGGCCGGCGGAGAATGGCTGTCGTCATAAAGCCCGTCCTTTCGCGGAATTCTGACAAATAGTATAGCGCATTTTTCTACAGATTTCCAGATAAATCCAAAGAAATTTATGGAGTTGTTTTGCTTTACGGAATTTCAGCGGCAAAAAGGTAGGAATTCACTTTGCCGAAATCCGTTGAAAAGCCTTGTATTTTGTCGGCTTTCATGTTATCTTGGAGGTAACAACATGGGGATGTGATGACGATGCCAGAGATCAAATTCATCAAGGAGCCGGGTTATGTATACGACCTGTTTTTCCTGTTCATCTATCATTTTAATCGAGACTATTGTCTATCGAATGTTATCATGTCAAAAGAAGAGGAGTTTTACGACAGAAATTTATTTTCTTATGACACGATTTCCGATGACCTGCTGCCCTTTTTCTACATCAAGAAAACCGGTAAGTGCTTTATGACCGACCTGTATTTTGACGGGCGCAAGGACGCGTTTATCTCCTCCTACGATCTGCCGGCGATTCAAACCGCTTTGGCCAACCACGATACCATTATCACGCAGATGATTCAATACTATTTCCGGGATGTGGAGGGGCAGGTGTTGGAAACCTGCAAGCGCTCCATGATCGCCCTCTCCCGGGTGATCCGCCAGTCCGACTACAGCGACAGGCTGAAAACCAGCCTGTATTCCTTTTTCATCGACCCGGTTCCCGTCATTCAGAAGCTGTCCTATGAGCTGATGTCCAAGGGGTTTCAGTTGACCCAGCAATATGAAAAAAAGAGTCGACAGTTGAACGAAATACAGAATCACTTTGATATAGATTTTGTTCTGGAAAAGTGGAAGCAATGTGAGAAAAGGATTGTTTGTTTAGAGGGTTTTCAGGAGATCTATGTGACTTTTTGCACCATCAACAAGTTTTGTTTGAAAGCCTTATTCCTCCGCAACCAGGCGGTGTTGATTCTGGGAATGGACTATAAAATCGGCTTCGATTATTGTATTGCAATGAAAAACGTACCGGAATTGGACGTTTTCGGCAACGCCATCGCGGAAAAGAACCGGGTGGAGATTTTGGACCTGATCCTGCGCAAGGGAGAAATCACCATCAAGGACGTGGAGCAGGAGATGAAGCTCACCGGCACCAACGCCTATTACCACCTGTCCCTGATGATCAAGGCCAATATGCTGAAAACCCGCAACCAGGGCCGCACCGTGCTGTACAGCCTCAACTCTCACTGCTTCGCTGTCGTCCAAGACATGCTGAATAAATATATCAATGAAGGGGAGGAAAAAGGATGAGAAACTGGAAGTCGCCTGCCGTCACCACGCTGCAGGCCCGGGAGCTGTCCGCCCACATCCGCGCCGCCGCCAGATCCGGCATTTGTGCGCAGAATGATTTGCGGTAATCCGGCGGTGGTATAAATCGCTGCGGTATTCAACCGGCAGCGATTTATATTTTACCTCGCATATTCAGTAAAAACTAAATGAAATCAACCTCGATTGCTTGAGGGAAAAAGGGCAGGAGGGAACGCTATGGAAACTTTTCAATATCGTTACCAAAGAAAGACGCAGATTCTCTATCACTTCGCGGTTGCAGGGGTGCGGGACTGTTCCGGGGAAGACTATGATCGATTTGATCCGGACATCCCGCCGGCGATTCTGGAGACTATCCGGCGGCCGGATGGGCTGGAAAAGGCGGAGCGGTTTTCCGCGGTGCGGTCCGATTTTGCCAGCGGCTTCGACCGGGAGGAGCTGTTCCACCGCAAGGTTTATCTGTATGCCGAAATCCTTGTCAAAACCGCCTGCAAAGCCATTTTGAACATCCTGAGCTCCGAAAACGCCAAGGTGTGGGTGAATCAGCGGCTGGTATCCGTTCACGCCGACAACAGCGGCGAAATCCATAACGTGGTGGTCACCCTGGAAAATGGGGCCAACGCCATCCTCATGGAGCGCTATGATACCGGCTCCAGCCGCTTTTGCCTCCAGGTCACCGACTACGCCTTTCAGATGAGCCGGGATCTGCGGGCTTATGGACAGGAAAATCCCTTAATCAATGCCCGCTCCCTGTACGCCGTCGCCAGCGGGGCCTATCTTCCGGCGGAGGATACGCTGACCTATATGCTGCTCGCCAACGATAGGGAGGGGTTCCGCCCCGATTATATCCTGGAAATCGAGGACGAGGAGCATCAGCCCTTATCCGCCCGCGAAGCCTTCTTGTTCCGCCCGGAAAAGATCGACCTGCGCCCCCTGCGCTCCGGCAGGGATGACAGGCTGCGGCATTATTATGTGGTGGCCAGGGCCTTTGATCTCAGCGGCGGGGAACACCGGCTGGAGCAGAGCATCGTGGTGGATGCTTTTGCGGGGGTTCGGGACGAGTTGGCCGGGCATATTCGGGAAACCGCCCGGGGGCTGGATGCCTTCACCGGCGCGCAGCTGCAGGGTACCCTGGACAACTACGATGCGGCGGTGGAGAGCGGCGATTGCTTCGCTCAGTATTGGAATCTGCGCGTGCTGGCCGATCTGTGCCGGAGCTTGGAGGAGGGGACCTATGATTTTGCCTTTTACAAGCGGCCCGGGGTCCACAACCTTTATTTTCACTCCGATTTGGATGATAGGCTGGTGGCCCTCAATGTGCATATCCCAGCCGGTTATACGGAGGAAAAGGCGTATCCCTTGATCATGACCCTGTCCACCGATGTTTACAGCGGGATGTCCTATTCTTTTCCGGCGGAGGCGCTCAGCGAGCCGGTGATTCATGCCGATGTCACCGGCCGCGGCTTCACGGGAGGAAGCTATATCGGTGAGGCCAGTACCCTGGAGGTTCTTGAATTTTTGCAGCGCACCTATGCCGTCGATGAACAGCGCATTTATTGGATTGGCTATTCCAACGGCGGATATGCCGTGTGGAATATGGCCCTGCTTTATCCCCATGTACCCGCCGCTATATTTCCGCTGATCGGTTATCCCAATATCCGGGATATCCATAACCTGTCCAATGTGCCCTGCTATGCGCTGGTCTCCAAAAAGGATTATGTTTTCGCGGGCAGAACACAGTCCGTCAACTATTTGCTCAAATCCTTCGGTAACTATCATCAGTACGATTTTTCCGAGATGATCCATAGCCATTTTGACGCGTACATATTGTCGCCTAATATCTTGAATCGGCTGCTGGAATACCGCCGGGAGCTGTGGCCCCGGCGCATCCAGTTCCGCACGGAACAGAATAGGCATCTGCGCAGCTTTTGGATCCGTTTTGACGGCATTGCCTATAGCAAAAAATCAGCCAGTGTCCAAGCGGAAATCCTCGATTCCCGGCGGATAAACGTGCGGATACGCAATGTCAAAGGCTTCACCCTTGCGTTGCCTCCCATCGTGGATCGGGAGCGTTTTACGGTTGTGATCAATGGCTCTCCGATGAAGATTGAGAATTGCCGGGAAAAGGAGCTCCGCTTTGTGAAAAAGGGGCTTTGGAGCCTCTCCTCCCAAGCCGCCGCCCCCGTCGATTTGCGCAAGGGAAACGGCTTGCTGGATGTCTATCTCGGCCCCCTCAGAATCGTCCTTCCCGATGATGCTGGCCCCCATCTCCAGCGCGCCGCCTCTGCGCTGGCCAGTCCCTTTACAAATGGCGGTCATGGTGTAATCCACGCAAAGTACCCCATATTTGCCGCTTCCGCCGCACCCGGCCAAATTTTGCATCACAATCTCATTTTTTTCGATGTCTGCGGCAGCAACAGCTATGTCCGCCGCTTTCAGAATCGCCTGCCCATCACCTGCACGCCCGCCGGTTATGCTTACAAAGAAGTAAAATATGACGGCCCTTACGTGGTGATGCAGGTGGTCGAGAATCCGTATTACCATGATTTGTCTATGCTGGTGATATCCACTAATGAGGAAGCGCTTATCAATAAGGTGTTCTTTCTCCGTCGCTTCGTCATGCCCTACCAGATGAACGGCTTCCATCCGTTTTTGAATAATGAAGCGCTAATTTTTGACGATTCTGGTTACCGCAGAATTTACGAGTGGGGAATGGATCCGGAAGAGATTGGCTGATTCGGCCAGACCAAAGGAATTATGCGTGGAACAGCAGCATAATTCCTTTGGTCTGTTTAGAGTCGGCGGTTTGAAAACCATGTCGAACTATGCTATAATTTATCGGTTGACAACCTGTAAGGTATGATGTAGAATGAAGCTCAGAACGTTCGTTCTTTGGCGGAGACAGAACAATTCGTGCCGGCAGAGGATAAGTCCGGCGGATGTTAGATACACTAGAAAAACACGGGTGAAACACTGAAGGATTGTAAGTGGAGAAAGCGACTATGAGTGAACAAAATCTTCAAGATAGGTTTCAGCTGGTATCTTCCTACCAGCCAACCGGCGACCAGCCGCAGGCCATTGCCAAGCTGGTGGAGGGAATTCAGAGAGGGGCTCGGGAACAGACGCTGCTCGGGGTGACCGGGTCCGGCAAGACGTTTACCATGGCCAACGTGATCGCCCAACTGAACCGCCCCACGCTGGTGCTGGCCCATAACAAAACTCTGGCTGCCCAGCTTTGCAGCGAATTCCGAGAATTTTTTCCCCACAACGCGGTGGAGTATTTTGTGTCCTACTACGATTATTATCAGCCAGAGGCGTATATTCCCACTACGGATACCTATATCGAAAAGGAGTCCATGATCAACGACGAAATCGATAAGCTGCGCCATTCGGCCACATCGGCTCTTTCAGAACGGCGGGATGTAATCATCGTCGCCAGTGTATCCTGTATTTACAGCCTGGGCGATCCCATCGATTACCGCAGCATGGTGATTTCCCTGCGGCCGGGCATGATGAAACCCCGGGACGAGCTGCTGGCCAAGCTGGTGGATCTGCAGTATGAACGCAACGACATCAACTTCATCCGCAACAAATTCCGGGTGCGGGGAGACGTAGTGGAGATATATCCCGCTTATGCCGATGATACGGTGATCCGGGTGGAATTTTTCGGCGATGAGATCGACCGGATCAGTGAAATCCATCCCCTTACGGGCGAGCTCAAGGGCGTGGTGCAGCATGTGGCGATTTACCCAGCTTCCCATTATATCGTGCCCAGAGAAAAGATGCAAATGGCCATTGCGGATATTGAGGCGGAGTTGGACGAGCGGGTGGAGTGGTTCAAAAAAGAAGGGAAGCTGCTGGAGGCTCAGCGAATCCTCCAGCGTACCCGGTATGATATCGAGATGCTGTCGGAAATCGGTGTGTGCAAAGGCATTGAAAACTACTCCCGGGTGCTGTCCGGCCGGGAACCCGGCTCTACTCCCTGCACCCTGCTGGATTATTTCCCGGACGATTTTTTGCTGTTTGTGGACGAATCCCATGTGACGCTGCCCCAGGTACGGGGGATGTATGGGGGAGATTTCTCCCGAAAAAAAATGCTGATCGATTACGGCTTCCGGCTGCCCAGCGCTTACGATAACCGGCCGCTGAACTTTGACGAGTTCTATTCCCATGTGCATCAGGCGGTTTTTGTCAGCGCCACACCGGGGGACTTTGAAAAGGAGCGCAGCCGCCAGGTGGTGGAGCAGGTCATCCGGCCCACCGGTTTGGTGGATCCGGAGATTCTTGTTAAGCCGGTGGAAGGGCAGATCGACGATCTGATGGAGGAGATCCGCCAGCGGACCGCCCGGCAGGAGCGGGTTCTGGTCACCACCCTGACCAAGAAGATGGCGGAGGATCTTTCCGCTTATCTGGAGGAGGCGGGAATCAAAATCCGCTACATGCATCACGACATCGACACTATGGAGCGGATGGAGATTATCCGGGACCTGCGGCTGGGAGAGATCGACGTACTGGTAGGCATCAACCTGCTGCGGGAAGGGCTGGATCTGCCGGAGGTGTCCCTGGTGGTGATTCTGGATGCCGATAAGGAAGGCTTCCTACGTTCGGAAACCTCTCTGATTCAGACCATCGGCCGGGCCGCCCGCAACGCCCAGGGGCAGGTCATTATGTACGCGGACACGGTTACTCCCTCCATGGAGCGGGCGATCAGGGAAACCAACCGCCGCCGTGAGATACAGATTCGGTACAATGTGGAGCACGGCATCGTCCCCAAAACCATTATCAAAGAAGTGCGGGATATCATTGAAATCACCGCCAAGGACAAGAAGGCGGACAAGCCGGACAAGAAGCTGTCACGGGCAGAGCGGATGCAGCTGATCGAGCAGCTGACCAAAGAGATGAAAAACGCTGCCCGGCTGCTGGAGTTCGAGCACGCGGCTTTCCTGCGGGATCGGATTGACAAGCTGCGCAATATGAAGTGAGAGCAGGGAAAAACATGGTGATCCACATAGCGGACAGCGATGATTTGCCCGAACTGAAGCGGCATGATCACTGGATTACGGCCCGAGAGCTGGAACGCAAGGTCTTCCGGGAAGAGGTATATGTTCTGCGGGAAGGGGATGCATTCATCGGCTGGATGCGGTATGGCCTGTTTTGGGATAATACGCCCTTTCTGCACATGCTTCATATTCTGGAGGGATATCAGAAAAAGGGGTATGGAACCGCCGCTATGGAGGTTTGGGAAAAGGCGATGAAGAAGCTGGGGTACGGGCTGGTGATGACCTCCACGGCGGTCAACGAAACGGCCCAGCATTTTTATCAGAAATTGGGATATTCGGCAGTGGGTAGTTTTTCTCTGGAGGATCAGCCTCTGGAACTGCTGTTTGCCAAAACGCTTTGAGAAAAGGAACGTAACCGAAAATGCAGAATACGAAACTGATAGTCAAGGGTGCACGGGAGCATAACCTGAAAAATGTGGATTTGGAAATTCCCCGGGATAAATTGGTGGTTTTTACCGGGATCTCGGGTTCGGGCAAGTCGTCTCTTGCCTTTGATACCATCTATGCAGAGGGCCAGCGCCGGTATGTGGAAAGCCTGTCTTCCTACGCCCGTCAATTCCTGGGACAGATGGAAAAACCGGATGTGGACTATATCGAGGGACTCTCTCCCGCGATTTCCATCGATCAGAAAACCACCTCCAAGAATCCCCGCTCCACCGTGGGCACCGTCACTGAAATTTATGATTATCTGCGGTTGCTTTACGCGCGGATTGGCATTCCCCATTGCCCGGTATGCGGCCGGGAAATCCGTCAGCAGACGGTGGACCAGATTGTGGACAAGATCATGGAGTTGCCGGAGGGAAGTCGGATTCAGGTGCTGGCGCCGGTGGTTCGGGGACGCAAGGGGGAGCACGTCAAGGAATTTGAGAACGCCCGGAAATCCGGTTTTGTCCGGGTGCGGGTGGATGGGAATATTTGTGATCTGTCCGAATCCATTGCCCTGGAAAAAAATAAGAAGCACACCATTGAAATTGTGGTGGACCGGCTGGTGATTCGGCCGGACATCAAAGGACGGCTGGCGGATTCCATTGAAACGGCCACCGGTTTGTCAGGAGGGATCCTGTCGGTGGATGTGGTGGATGGGGAAGAGATGATCTTTTCCCAGAACTATTCCTGCCCGGAACACGGCGTCAGTATTGAGGAACTGTCCCCGCGGATGTTCTCCTTCAACAACCCTTTCGGCGCCTGCCCCAAATGCACCGGCCTGGGAGTGTTTATGTCCATGGATCCGGATCGGATTATCCCCAATCCGGCTCTCTCTATCCGCGGCGGCGCCATTACGGCCAGCGGCTGGGGCTATGCTGAGGGAGGCACCATTGCCCAGATGTATTACGAAGGGCTGGCGGCTCACTACGGTTTTTCCCTGGACACGCCGGTAAAGGATCTGCCGAAAAAGATCGTGGATATCCTGCTGTACGGCACCAAGGGCGAGAAGATCAAGCTGGTGCGGCAGAAGGAGTACGGTCACGGGGAATACATGACCGAATTTGAAGGGGTGCTCAACAACCTTCAGCGCCGGTATCGGGAAACCTCCAGCGAGTGGATGCGGGAGGAACTGGAGGAATACATGAGTGAAATTCCCTGCCCGGAGTGTCGCGGCGAACGGCTGCGGCCGGAGAGTCTGGCAGTGACGGTGGGGGGAATCAATATTGCTCAGCTCTCCCGCAAATCGGTGGTGGACGCCCTGGATTTTGTAATGAATGTGGATCTGACCGAACGGGAGCATATGATCGGCGACCGGATTCTCAAGGAGATCCGGGAACGGCTGGGCTTCCTGCAAAGTGTGGGGCTGGAATATCTGACCCTTTCCCGGGCGGCGGGCACTCTTTCCGGCGGCGAAAGCCAGCGTATCCGCTTGGCCACCCAGATCGGCTCTTATTTAATGGGAGTGCTCTACATCTTGGATGAGCCCAGTATCGGCCTGCATCAGCGGGACAACGACAAGCTGCTGGCTACGCTTCAGCATCTGCGAGATCTAGGCAATACCCTGATTGTGGTGGAGCATGACGAGGACACCATGCGGGCCGCCGACTGGATTGTGGACGTGGGCCCCGGTGCGGGCATCCATGGCGGCAATATCATTTGTTCCGGCCCGGTGGAAAAGATATGCGCCTGTGAGGAATCGGTGACCGGTCAATACCTCAGCGGCCGGCGGCAGATTCCCGTACCGGAGAAGCGGCGGCCGGGAAGCGGCAAGCAGCTCACCGTGGTGGGTGCGTCGGAGAACAACCTGAAAAACGTGGACGTGTCTTTTAAATTAGGCGCTTTCAACTGCGTCACTGGGGTTTCCGGTTCGGGAAAATCCTCGCTGGTGAACGAGATTTTGTATAAACGGCTGGCGGCGGAGCTCAACGGCGCGCACACCCGAGCGGGGGCACATAAGGAAATTCGCGGCCTGGAATATTTGGACAAGGTGATCGATATTAACCAGGCCCCCATCGGCCGTACCCCCCGCTCCAATCCTGCCACCTATACAGGTGTGTTCAACGATATCCGGGAGCTGTTTGCTTCTACTCAGGACGCCAAGATGCGGGGATTTTCCTCTGGCCGCTTCTCCTTCAATGTCAAGGGCGGCCGCTGCGAGGCCTGTCAGGGCGATGGTATCATCAAGATAGAGATGCACTTCCTGCCGGATATTTACGTTCCCTGCGAGGTGTGCAAGGGGCACCGCTACAATCGGGAGACTCTAGAGGTCCATTACAAGGGCAAGAGCATTTATGACGTGCTGGAGATGACGGTGGAAGAAGGACTGGAATTTTTCAGCAGTATTCCCAAGATCGCCCGAAAACTGCAGACCTTGTACGATGTGGGGCTGGGCTATATTCGGATCGGTCAGCCTGCCACCACCTTGTCTGGCGGCGAAGCACAGCGGGTGAAGCTGGCGACCGAGCTGGCCAGACGAGCCACCGGCCGCACGGTTTATATTTTGGACGAGCCCACTACCGGTCTGCACACGGCGGATGTACACCAATTGATCCAGGTGCTGCAGAAGCTGGTGGACGGCGGCAACACGGTGATTGTCATTGAGCACAATCTGGATGTGGTGAAAACCGCGGATTATATTATCGATCTGGGGCCGGAAGGCGGCGACAAGGGCGGTACGGTGGTGGTCTGCGGCACGCCAGAGGAAGTGGCGGCTACACCGGCATCCTACACAGGCCAGTATCTCAAGAGGATGCTGTGATTCGGACAAGAAATAAAAATACCACTATGTGTTTGTTAATGAAGCACATAGTGGTATTTTTGCTTTTAGG
Source organism: uncultured Oscillospiraceae bacterium (assembly GCA_902492455.1). Lineage (GTDB taxonomy): Bacteria > Bacillota > Clostridia > Oscillospirales > Acutalibacteraceae > CAKTXU01. Next base: position 160,124 of record CABULH010000004.1, on the reverse strand, counting down.
AGAATGTTCCCGGGGACTGCCGCCATTTTTAAGAAGAATATTTACAAATCCTTCATATACTGTTTTTGCGGGTATTGTATGATAAACAGGACGAAAAACGGAAATGATAGTCAGGTGGGGCATGTTTGGATATGTAAGAGTATATCAGCCGGAATTGAAGATGGGCGAATTCGAGCAGTATCGAGGCGTGTATTGCGCCCTGTGCAAGAATCTGGGAAAGCGGTACGGTTTTTTTGCCCGAATGACGCTGAGCTATGATTTTACGTTTTTAGCCGTTTTCCATATGGCTTTGAGAGACGGGTGCGCCGGCTTCCAAATGGGACGGTGTGCCTTTAATCCGTTGAAAAAACGGATGTGCTGCCGGGAAAATCCGGAAATCGCCTATGCTGCGGATGCGGCGACGCTGCTGCTGTATCATAAGCTCCGGGATACTGTGGCGGACAGCGGTTGGTTTAAGGGGCTTGGTGCCAGACTGATGTTGCTGTTTCTCTCCCGGGCGAGAAAAAAAGCAGCTGCGGCCCAGCCGGAACTGAATCGTGTGGTTGCCGATTGCATGCAGCGGCAGACGGCGCTGGAAAAGGCGAAAACCGCTTCCATCGACGCGGCGGCGGAGCCGTCCGCCCGGATGCTGGCCGCTATGGCGGCATCTGCCGCTCATGACGAACGGGAACGTTTGGTGCTGGATCGATTCGGCTATTGTCTCGGCCGATGGATTTATCTGATAGATGCGGTGGATGATCTGGAAGATGATCTGAAGGAAGGCAGCTACAATCCCTATGTTTTGTCCCGACAGCTTCTTTCGGGAGATACTGAGGGAGTACGCCGGACCAGAGAATATTCGCTGCTGACGCTGAACGCCTGTCTGGCGGAATGCGTTGCAGCCTACAATCTGTTGGATATCCGACGATTTGACGGCATTCTGCGCAATGTCTTGGAGTGGGGGATGCCCACGATTCAGCGGGATGTAATCGCCGGCAGAAAGAAAAAAAAGAAGGACAAGGGCGAACCGCTGGAATAAATCGCCGTCCGGCTTGCGGCAGCGGCCGCTGCGGACAGAAAGGCACGGTACAAGCATGAACGATCCATATGAGGTATTAGGTATTCAGCCCAGCGCGACGGATGAGGAAGTGAAGAACGCCTACCGCGAATTGGCGAGAAAATATCATCCCGATAATTATGCCAATAATCCGCTGTCCGATCTGGCGCAGGAAAAGATGCAGGAGATCAACGAGGCTTATGACGCGATTGTCCGGATGCGCCGACAGGGCGGGCAGCCGGGGGCTCAGTCCGCCGGACCGGGAAATCGAGCTGCTTCCCGCTATCCGGATATTCGGAATATGGTGAACACCAATCGGATTATGGATGCGGAAACGCTGCTGGACGGCGTTCCTTCGCCGTCGCGGGATGCGGAGTGGTTTTTCCTCAAGGGGAGCGTTTTGTATAAAAAAGGCTGGCTGGAAGAGGCGTATTCCCACTTCGCTACTGCTTGCCGGATGGATCCTTCCAATATGGAATACCGCACGGCTTTAAATCAGATGAATATGCAGCGGCAGACCGGCGGTTACCGTACCACCGGCAGGCAGACTGCGGGCGGCTGTACCGCCTGTGATATGTGTCAAGGCCTGATTTGTGCGGATTGCTGCTGTGAATGTATGGGCGGCGACCTGATTCGCTGCTGCTGACGGAGGCGGAGGTTTTGAAACAAAGCGGAAAAGTGGCCCTAGGCGGTATCATGGCGGCGCTGTCCCTGCTGATTATGTTTCTCACTGCCTTTCCTTACATGACCTATGCCTTGCCCGCCATTGCCGGCGCGGTACTGATTCCGGTGGTGATTGAACTAGGGATCAAATGGGCTTGGATGGTATACGCTTGCGTATCCTTTCTTTCTCTGCTGATCGCGCCTTCCTTGGAGGCCAAGGTGATGTTCATCGCTTTTTTCGGCTATTATCCTATTGTCAAAGCGCTGCTGGAACGCCTGCACAATCGAGTGCTGGAATGGTTGCTGAAGTATCTGATTTTCAATGTGGCGGTAGTAGGCGCCTATTTCCTTTCCATGCGGTTCTTCGGGTTGGATAAGGATTCTTTTGTCATCTTTGGGATGAATTTGCCGCTGGTATTCCTGCTGCTGGGCAATGTGGTATTCCTTATTTATGACTTGGCGCTGCGCAATTTGATCCAGGGATATATTCAAGTGCTGCGGCCGAAGCTTAACAGGATGTTTAAATAAGAAAAAAGAGCTGACGTATGTCAGCTCTTTTTTCTATCGGCGGGGGCATACGGCTTTTACGATAACAGACGCAAATCTTCCTCGATTTTTTCACGAAGCGTTTTGAAAGTATCCCAGGCAGAATGGGTGTATTCGGTGGGGAAATCATTCTGGAAAGCATTTAAAATCTCACAGGCTATCTGCAGCTGAATTTTAGCTTTACCTGGTTCGCCACGCCGGGTATAAATATCAGCCAGGATTTGAAGCATACTGAGCAGATGCTCCAGCGAAAGAGACTTTTGAATAATGGCGGGACGGTAACGGTTCTCACCATCCAGTATTTGCGCCGCTATCTGGAGTTTGGTAAAGTACAACTCGGGAAGCCTTTCGACAGCGGCTTTGGCGGAAATATAATCACCCATACGGCTGTAAGATTCCGACATGAGCCGGATGGCATCGTACCTTATATCGTCTGCCTTGGAGATTTCCGCCAGGGCGCGGCATTGTTCCACAGTCTCTTCGTACCGCTGCGCCTCAAACAGTATTTCCGCCAGATTGTTCAGCAAAATATCGTTTCCTGGAAATGTTTTCAGCCCGTCTCGAATCAGCTGTTCCGCCTTCGCCAGATTTGGCGGCTGTGCATCCCGCAGCTTCCAGCACTCCTCGCTCAGATGCCTGACCTTTTCTTCCATGGCATAAAGATTGTAATCCAGCAATTCATCGGTGGAGACACCAAAGAATGCGGCGATAGCGGGGAGCAAAGCCACGTCGGGCATGGTGACGCCGTTCTCCCATTTGCTGACCGTTTGATAAGAAAGGTGCAGATGACGAGCCAGAATTTCCTGAGAAATCCCCCTATCTTTGCGCAGCTGACGGATTTTTTTACCCAACTGTATTGATGTTCCCATATACGACCTCCCTGCATTCTCTTCCTTTACCGCCGGCGTAGAAGGTGATTTCATCATACTGAAAGACAAGAGAAAATACAATAACGGAGAGGTAGAAAAGAATTCTCTAGACAGGTGAGGTCTAACCGATTTTTCGGCCGATATACATGGCGTGCTCCGAAAAGGAAAGAAGTTCCGGCACTTCCAAAAAGCGTTTTCCAAGCGCAACCCACTGTTGAATTTCCGCCTGATCGCGGCGAAGAATATCCTGCTCATTGGGAGAGAGGATGCCTTCCTGACCAAACAGATGCAGCTTTTCTAACAGAAAATGTTCCATGAAGGGCAGGATATTGTTCTGATGATAAAAATAGGAGGAGGTAAAGGCCGGGCCGCGATAATCCGTTCCTGTCTCAATGCCGTCAAAGAGGATGGCCGTGGCGGGGTTGGCCGCATCCTGCACGATGAGGCCGGCGTTTTTCAGATCGTAGAGCACACCGGCAAATTCCAAAATAAAGGATACGTAGAGAATCCCGCCGGGTTTCAGCCGTTTCAAGGCATTTTTAACTGCGGTGATTCTGTCTGCCTCTTCCTGCAGATGATACAAGGGACCCATGAGAAACACATGATCAAACGTCTCCAGCTTCAGTTCTTCCAGGGCCAGACAATTTTGCACATGGGCATCGATTGTCAGCCCCGTCTCAGCGGCCTTTTGACGGGCGAAGGCGATGTTGCCTTCGGACAGATCCACTAAAGTGACGGCGCAGCCCTTACGGGCATAATGGAGGGAATAACGCCCCGGACCGCCGCCGATATCCAGAATCCGATCTCCCGGCCGAATATAGCGATCCATCATATAGGTAGTAAAAAGAAATTCAAAGGGATGATGCTCCAACCGATCCCACTCTTCACGGGCATTCTCATCATAATACGATTTTACTTGGTCAATGGCTTTCGCTGCTGTGTCCATATGTTCCTCCTTTATGCCGTTTTAGTTAGTTTATCACAAAATCAAACGCTTGTCCAAACATGAGGACACAGCTGCATACCACAGAGCGGCGCGCAGCCTTCCTTACAGATTCAATTTTGCAGCCAATAAACTTTTTCCTTGCAATTTATGCTAATAAGAATTAAAATGTTGGGAGAACCGCTGGATGGATACGGTTGATCCATGATGCGGAAGAAAGGGCAGATAATCCATGAATGTGAATCTGATCGCCCATATAACCGAACGGATGGCGGGTTTTTCCAAGGGGCAAAAACGCATCGCCCGCTATATTTTGGAGCATTATGATACCGCTGCCTTTATGACGGCCTACCGTTTGGGCGAAACGGTGGGAGTCAGCGAATCCACTGTGGTTCGCTTTGCGGCGGAGTTGGGATTTGAAGGATATCCCCAGCTGCAGAAAACCATGCAGGAGCTGATCCGCAGCAAACTTACTACCCTGCAGCGTATCGAAGTGACCCGGGCGCGGATGGAGGACGGCGAGGTGCTGGACAATATTCTGGCCTGTGATATCGCCAACATCCGCCAAACCCTGGAAGAGCTGCCGCGGGAGACTTTCTACGAGGCTGTGGACGCCATGGTGAGGGCGAAAGAATTGTATATCTTCGCCGCGGGAAGCTGCCGGGCGTTGGCCAGTTTTCTGGCCCATTATCTGCGGCTGCTGTTGGGAAACGTTCATCTGATTTCCGCTACCAGTGAATCGGAGATTCTGGAAGAGATGCTGCATATCGGCCAGGAGGACGCCATTGTGGGCATCAGCTTTCCGCGTTATTCCAGCCGGGCGGTAAAAACGCTGCATTTTGCCCATTCCCGGGGAGCCAAGGTCATCGCCATCACCGACAGTCCGTTGTCGCCCATCGCGCCGTTTGCGTCATCGCTGCTGCTGGCCCACAGCGATATGGCCACGGTGGTGGATTCCCTGGTGGCGCCGCTGAGCATTATCAATGCCCTAATTGTGGCGGTATCCCTGAAAACGGTGGAGCAGAATCGGCTAATGCTCACCGAGCTGGAAGAGCTATGGCAGAAATATCAGGTTTATCAGCCCTTTGCCGATCCGGCAGAGGAATAGACGGACAGGCTTACGAGAGGAGCGGCGGCATGGCGGAAGACGGCAGGCATTGTATTATCATCGGCGGAGGAGCCGCGGGGCTGACGGCGGCCGGCGTCGCAGGACGCCGGGGACTGCCGGTGACGGTGGTGGAGCGCAATCCCCGCATGGCCCGCAAGGTGATGATCACCGGTAAGGGCCGCTGTAATGTGACCAATGCCTGTACGGTGGAGGAATTCATCGCCCATGTGCCGGAGAACGGCCGCTTTTTGTACAGCGCACTGAACGCCTTTTCTCCGCAGGATACCATGGATATGCTGAAGGAGATGGAAGTCCCGCTGAAAGTTGAGCGGGGCAACCGGGTGTTCCCCTGTTCCGATAAAGCGGTGGACGTGGTGGATGGTCTGGTCCGCTTTGCCAAGACCGGCGGATGTCGCTTTCGGCAGGGCCGGGCGATTCGGCTGTTGTTGGAGGATGGGGTTTGCTGCGGCGTGGAACTGGAAAATGGCGAACGGTTGGAGGCTTACGCCGTGGTGGTCTGCACCGGCGGCTTATCCTATCCGCTGACCGGTTCCACCGGCGATGGGTATGAACTGGCGCGGCAGGCCGGACATACCGTGACGCCCCTGCGGCCCTCCTTGATCCCGCTGACATCCGGCGACCAATGGTGCCGGGAAATGCAGGGCTTATCCCTGCGCAACTGCGCGCTGAAGGTGATTGATACCCGGACAGATAAATGTATTTATGAAGATTTCGGGGAGATGCTTTTCACCCATTTCGGTGTGTCCGGCCCGCTGATCCTCAGCGCCAGCGCCCATATGCGGCAGATGGAGCCGGGCCGCTACCGCCTATCCATTGATCTCAAGCCTGCGCTGGATCCCGAACAGCTGGACAAACGGCTGCAGCGGGATCTGGAAGAGAACAGGAACAGTGACTTTGCCAATTCTCTGGGTGCTCTGCTGCCTAGGAAGATGATCCCCAGCGCAGTGGCTCTTTCCGGGATACCCGGGGATAAGAAGTCCCACTCGGTCACCCGGGAGGAACGGCGGAGACTGGCGGCCCTGCTGAAAGCATTCCCTGTGAGCATTTCCGGTTTTCGTCCGATTGAGGAAGCGGTGATTACTTCCGGCGGCGTGTCGGTGAAGGAGATTCAGGCCAAGACCATGGAATCCAAGCTGATAAGCGGTTTATACTTTGCCGGCGAGGTGCTGGATGTGGACGCCTATACCGGCGGGTTCAATCTGCAGATTGCCTTTTCCACTGGCGCCGCCGCCGGGCGGGCGCTGTAAAAATGATCCCAAGAGGTGTGAGAAGAATTGGATAAACAACACTTAGCCATTGCCATTGACGGGCCTTCCGGTGCGGGGAAAAGTACCATTGCCCGGCTGTTGGCAGCTGATCTTCGTTTTATTTATGTGGACACGGGCGCTTTGTATCGCGCGGTGGGTTACACCATGCTCCAAGAGGGCATTGATCCCGCGGATGCGGCGGCGGTGGAGGAAAGGCTGCCCGAGCTGCAGGTAGAACTGCGGTATGTGGACGGCGTGCAGCGGGTTTTTGTGAATGATCAGGACGTCAGCGATTGTATCCGCACCCCTGAAGTGTCCATGGCGGCCTCTGCGGTTTCCGCGCTGCCGGCGGTCAGGCAGTTCTTACTGCAGCTGCAGCGGGATTTAGCCGCGTCGTCCAATGTGATTATGGATGGACGGGATATCGGCACAGTGGTGCTGCCGGATGCGGGGCTGAAGATATTTCTGACGGCTTCCCCGGAGGAGAGGGCCCGCCGCCGGTATCTGGAGCTGCAGGAAAAAGGGGCGGATACCACCCTGGAGGCGGTGCTGGAGGATATGCGCCAGCGGGATCATAACGATTCCAACAGAGCTGCGGCACCGCTGAAGGCGGCAGAGGATGCGGTGATGGTAGATACTACCGGCTGCTCCTTGGAGGAAGCCGTGGAACGGATGAAAAAGCTGGCGAAGGAGAGAATCGGAAAATGAGATTGGGACGTTTTCTGCTGTGGTTCTTTAAGCCGCTGTTTTGTTTGATCTTTCCTTATAAAACCATCGGTAAGGAAAATATCCCGCCTTTTTCCCCGGATGACCGGCTGATTATTTGTGCTAATCATATTTCAGATATCGATCCTGTATATCTGGAAATGTGTCAGAAAAGGCATGTCTATTTTATGGCTAAAGCGGAGTTGTTTTCCAAAAAGATCGGTGCCTGGTTCTTCGGCAAGCAGCTGGGCGCTTTTCCCGTTAAGCGCGGCGCAGGCGATACCGGCGCCATTGACACAGCCAAGGAAATCGTCAATTCCGGCAAGCTGCTGGGAATTTTCCCGGAAGGCACCCGCTCTCGTGATGGACAGCTGGGCCGGGCGAAATCCGGCGCTGCACTGATTGCCGCCCAGACGGGAGCGGCGGTGATCCCGGTGGCTATCAAAGCTAAGGATCAGAAAATCCGGCCTTTTCATAAGGCGTTTATCCTGATCGGTCCCGCGCTGACGCTGGAAGAGCTGCATCTGGATAATCCGGAGCATCCGGACCTCCGTTATGCTTCCCGAAAGCTGATGGAGGTTATCGGAGAGATGCTGGAACGTTCGGTGACAAGATGAAAGGAGACTGCTGATGGAGATACGGCTGGCGAAAACCGCAGGCTTCTGTTTCGGCGTCAGCAAAGCGGTGGATCAGGTCTATCAGCTGCTGGCCCAAGGGCGGCAGGTGTGCACGCTTGGACCGATTATCCATAATCCTCAGCTGGTGGCGGAGTTGGAAACCAAAGGCGTTTACGCGGTAACCTCCCCGGAAGAGGTGCCGGCGGGAGCTGTGCTGGTGATTCGCTCCCATGGAGTTCCGCCGGACACTTTGCAGCGTTTTGAGGAGCGGCAGGTGGAGATCTGCGATGCAACCTGCCCCTTTGTGGCAAAGATTCACCGAATTGTGGAACAGGAATCTCAAAAAGGGGCGACGGTGCTGATCGCCGGGGATGAGGGACACCCGGAAGTGGTGGGAATACGGGGGTTTAGTCATACCCCATCCTATGTTTTTTCATCGCTGGAAGAACTGGAAAAATTGCTGCGCAGCGGGGTTATTCCAGTCGAAAATCCGGTTATTATGGTTTCCCAAACGACTTTTAACCGTTTTGCGTGGGAAAAGTGCGTAAAATTCGCAAAAACCCTCTATACAAATCTTTTTGTTTTTGATACAATATGTAATGCTACCGCCGAGCGTCAAAGTGAAGCTGTGGCGCTGTCGCAGGTATGCGATGGTATGGTGATTGTCGGTGGGCGTCAGAGTTCCAACACGGCTAAGCTGCGGGATGTGTGCGCAGCCCATTGTCCGACGGTTCTGGTGGAAACGGCGGACGAGCTGTCCCGGGAGTTGTTCACAGGGATGGGGACGGTTGGAATCACTGCAGGAGCATCGACTCCCGCCGGAATTATAAAGGAGGTACTTTCAACCATGTCGGAAATTGTCAACAACAGCGAAGTTATCGAGCCTGAGGTCCAGGCGGAAGAGGTTCCCGCTGCGGCCGAAGCGCCGGCGGAGCCTGCCAAGTCCTTTGAGGAAATGAGCTTTGAGGAGGCGCTGGAGGCTTCTCTTCAGAGCCTGAATACGGACGAAAGGGTACGCGGCATCGTTGTGGGGATTGCTCCGAATGAGGTACAGGTTGAAGTAGTCGGCCGCAAGCAGGCCGGATATATTCCGCTGGACGAGCTGTCCGCCGACCCCAACGTCAATCCTGAGGATGTATGCAAGGTGGGGGATGAGCTGGAGCTGCTCATCATGCGCACCAACGATCAGGAAGGCACTATTATGCTCTCCAAAAAGCGTATCGACGCGCTGAAGGGCTGGGATATGGTGGTTGCTGCCGAAGAGAGCGGCGACGTTCTGGATGGTGTGGTTACCGATGTCATTAAGGGCGGCCTGCTGGCGGTCACCCATGGTGTGCGGGTATTCATCCCAGCTTCCCATGCCTCTATTTCCCGTATGGAGGATCTTACCCCTCTGCTGCGCCAGAATGTTCGCTTCAAGATCATTGAGGTGAATCAGAGCCGCCGCCGTGCGGTTGGTTCTATCCGCGCTGTGGCCAAGGAAGAACGCAAGGAAAAGGAAGAGGCCTTTTGGGCACAGGCTGAAGTGGGACAAAGATACACTGGTGTGGTGAAATCCCTCACTTCTTACGGCGCCTTTGTGGATCTGGGCGGCGTGGACGGTATGGTCCATATTTCCGAACTTTCCTGGTCTCGGATTAAACATCCCTCTGAGGTGGTGAATGTGGGAGACACCGTGGAGGTATACATTCGTGACTTGGATCATGAAAAGAAAAAGATTTCTCTGGGTTATCGCAAGACGGAAGATAATCCCTGGGAGATTTTCAAAGCGCAGTATCCTATCGGATCCGTGGTGGATGCCAAGATTGTGGGTATGACCGCGTTCGGAGCGTTCGCACAGATCATTCCGGGGATCGATGGACTGATTCATATCTCTCAGATTGCTGACCGCCGTATCGAGAAACCCCAGGATGAATTGAAGATCGGCCAGGAAGTAAAGGTCAAGATCACAAACGTGGATTATGACAAAAAGCGCATCAGCTTGTCCATCCGCGCTTTGCTGGAGGACGGGGATTCTGCTGCGGCGGAAGCTGCCCCTGAAGCAGCTGCTGAAGCCGTTGCAGAAGAAGCTGCGGAAGTATCGGAGAACGAGAACGCTGAATAATCCGAATAAGCAATTTAGCTCTGCAAGCGTGAAAAACGGAATTTCTGTCCGTTTTTCACGCTTTTTTTGCACCTTTTTTCGTTCGCTGCGTAAGATGGCAGTATGAAGAGAAAATGCTGCAAAGGGGCGAGGACAATGCGCAGAACGCTGCAATCCCGCAGAAGATGGACGAGATCCCGGCGGTCGATGGGTGGGCGGAGAGAACAGATCAGGCGCCGCCGATTCCGGTTGGCAGCGATGCTGTGCGCGATTTTTATTCTGTTTCTGGTCCTGAATGCTCATGTACGGCCGCTGATCGGTTCTTATGGATTGACCCAGGCGAAGCTGGTAGGTACGCAAGCTATCAACGACGCGGTCACCGCTGTATTGGAGCGGGAGGGTGTACGCTACACGGATCTGATGCGGGTGGAGAAGGACGTCCAAGGGAACATTGTTTCCGTAGAGGCGGATACGGTGAAGGTCAATGCACTGAAGGCCAGTGTGACCACTGAGATTTTAAATCAGCTGAAAAAACATCAAAATATGACGATTCGTATTCCCATGGGCACCCTTCTCAAGGGCGATCTGCTTACCGGCCGAGGACCGAGGATACCGGTGAAGATCAGCCTTTCCGGGGCAGCCACCACACAAATGGCCAGCCGTTTTGAAAGCGCTGGTATTAATCAGACCAGCCATCAGCTGATGATGGACATTACGGTGGCGCTGTATGCCGCCATTCCGGGAGAAGATGCCACAACTACGCTGAACACCACCTTCATTATTGCAGAAACCGTTTTGATTGGAAAGGTGCCGGAGACCTTTATCGATGTGGACGGCCGGGTGGCGAATCTGGGAGAAGCAGAAGAAAGTACAATCGAAGAATAGATTTTTGCCGGCGTTTTTGATATACTACTAGCGTTGGATTCTATTTCCCGAGAAATAAAGCGGAAGATAAAAGATGACATAGCCTTGGAAAGGACCGAAATCGAAATGGAATTGGATGCGGCGCAAAAGCGCGTGTTGGAACTGCGGGAACAGATCGATTATCACAGCAGGCGATATTATGATGAGGATGCACCGGAGATAGAGGATGACGAGTTTGACGCTCTGACGCGTGAACTGCGGGAGTTGGAAGCCGCCTATCCGCAGCTGATCACGCCGGATTCCTACACCCAGAAGGTCCACGGGGAAGTCTCCAATCTTTTCAGCCCTGTTCAGCACGAGGTTCCTATGGCCAGTTTGCAGGATGTCTTTTCTCTGGAGGAGCTGCGGGAGTTCGATGCCAGGGTGCGCGAGGTGATAGACCAGCCGGAATATGTGGTGGAGCCGAAAATCGACGGACTCTCGGTGGCGCTGGAATATAGGAATGGACGTTTTTATCGGGGCGCCACCCGTGGCGATGGAGAAGTCGGTGAGGATGTTTCCGCCAACCTGCGGGTGATCCGCTCTATACCCAAGATACTACGGGAGCCGGTGCAGCGAATCATCGTCCGGGGAGAGGTATACATGCCCAGGGAAAGCTTTGCCGCATTGGTGGAACGACAGGAGCTGGAGGGAGAGAAAACCTTTAAAAATCCCCGCAATGCGGCGGCAGGTTCCTTGCGGCAGAAGGATTCTGCCGTTACCCGCAGCCGAAATCTGGATATTTTTGTCTTTAATCTACAGCTGGCAGATGGACAGGAGGTTCTCACCCATTCCGCTTCGCTGGAATGGATGAAGGCAATGGGATTATCTATTATTCCTTTCTATAGAGTCACTGGTTCTATAGAAGAAGTGATCCAAGAGGTGGAACGCATTGGCCGGGAACGCCATTCTTTCCCTTTTGATATCGACGGTGCGGTTGTAAAGGTAAATAACTTTTCGCAGAGAGAGCTGCTGGGCAGCACCTCCAAATTTCCTAAATGGGCGGCAGCCTTCAAATATCCTCCGGAAGAGAAGGAGACCACTATTGTGGATGTGGAGGTTAAGGTCGGACGCACCGGCGTGCTGACCCCTACAGGCGTTTTTGAGCCGGTGACCCTGTCTGGTACCACAGTAAGCAGGGCCTCTCTCCACAACGAGGATTTTATCAACGAAAAGGAAATCGGCATTGGCGACCGGGTGGTGTTGCGCAAGGCAGGGGAGATTATTCCAGAGGTGGTGCGGGTGGCCTCCCATGCTTCCGATTCCACGCCCTACCGTATGCCGGATCACTGCCCTTCCTGTGGTTCACCTGTAGCGCGGGAGGACGGAGAGGCGGCGTTGCGCTGCAGCAATCCAGAATGCCCCGCTCAGGTATTGCGGCATCTGATCCATTTCGCTTCCCGGGATGCAATGGATATCGAAGGATTAGGTCCGGCGGTATTGGAGCAATTGGTGGACGAAAATTTGGTGCGTAATGCTTATGAACTTTACAAGCTAAAACGGGAAGATCTGGTGGATTTGGAAAGAATGGGAGAAAAATCCGCCAATAATCTGCTGGCTGCCATTGAAACATCCAAGGAGTGCGATTTGTTTCGGGTCATATATGCTTTGGGAATCCGGCATATCGGACAAAAAGCGGCCAAGCTGCTGGCCGACCGGTTCGGCCATATGGAGGCGGTGATGGATGCCACTTTGGAAGAAATTAACGCCATCGACGGATTCGGCGGAATTATGGCGGAAAGCGTGGTTCGTTTCTTCTCTCTTCCTCAATCCCGGCATTTTGTGGAACAGCTGAAAGAAGCAGGCGTTAACATGCTCTGCCGAACCGAACGGACCGACAGCCGCTTTTCCGGCATGACATTCGTACTCACCGGTACTCTGCCCACTTTGAAACGGGATGAAGCGGCAGCGATTATTGAGAAATTAGGCGGCAAGACCGCAGGAAGCGTATCCAAAAAAACTTCGGTGGTTTTGGCGGGCGAGGATGCGGGAAGCAAGCTCACAAAGGCACAGCAACTGGGAGTCCGGATCATTGATGAAGCGGAATTTATGACTATGGTGAACGCCTGACTTGCTCAACCGGCAGAATTTTGCTATACTGGATAGCAATGAATAAATTCGCCGTAAGAGGGCGGCAGGAAAGGAAAATCGTGGTATGAAACGGATATTGGCCGGAATACTGGCGGCGTTGTTGACTATCGGCATGGCTGGCTGCGCCGGCGACAAAACCGCATCTTCTGCAGCGGAGCCATCTTCCACCGAGGAACTATCCAGTGTTCCGCCTATACTGGGAGTGGAGCTGGAAAAAATGCTGACGGCTCAGGAGGTATCGGAAATTCTGGAGCAGGAGGTGTCGGGGCCTGAGGTGTATGAAGGCGGCATCTGGATTCGCTTCACTTCGGAAGATTTTCAATTCACAGTGGACATTAATATGGATAAGGCATCCCAGGAATATTTCGACCAAGCCTGTTCCAACTATCTTGATTTGAAAGACGATGAGGAAAGCGGAGAGAACGCCAAGTGGAGTACCTCCGCTCAAGAACTGCTGAAGCTGACAAAAGGCTATATGATCGGCATTCGGATGCAGGAGCCGGACGCTAAGAAAATTACCATGCTAAAGCATGCCCGGGCGCTGATGGAAAAACTAGAGGCTCAGCTGCCGGATGCATAAGATAAATACCGACCCGTCTGATTTATCGGACGGGTTTTGTTTTGAACAGATTGAAAAGCGCACAAAAAAGCGGGACAGCAGTTTTGCATCATGATATATTGGAAGACAAAGGGAGGTGCCGGCAGATGGATTGGGTTACAGGAATGCAGCGAGCGATAGACTATATGGAGGAGCATCTGACGGATGAATTGAAATATGAGAAAATCGCATCTCTGGCCTACTGTTCCAGCTTTCACTTCCAGCGGGTTTTCGGGATTTTGTCCGGTTATACATTGGGGGAATATATCCGCAACAGACGGCTGTCTTTGGCGGGAAGTGGCTGCTGCAGACGGATATCCGGGTAATCGATCTGGCTTTGAAATACGGTTATGAGAGTCCGGATAGCTTTACCAAAGCTTTTGCCCGATTTCATGGGATAACTCCGATCGAGGCTAGGAGACATGGCGCTGCCCTGAAATTCTTTTCCCGGCTTTCCCTTCAAGTTTTATTGAAAGGCGGTCATGATATGCGTTATCGTTTGGAAGAGAAGCCGGCGATGGTTTTTACCGGTTACAAGCGTCGATTCAAAGGAATCCCCGGTGAACGCTCTCAACAGGAAGGAGATTTTTTCTGTTCCACCAGGGCCAATCAGTATATCCTGCATGGTTTGGCATGGGACGATGAAACCACCTATTGCATTGTGGATAATATTGAGGACGATGGTTATGATTTTGCCATCGCGGTACTGTTGGAGGAGAAAGTGCGGCTTCGAGCGGCTAAAGGAGACTATGGAACGCTGGAACCGGAAGAAAGGGAGCGTTTCCAAGAAATAGCTGTGCCGGCGGCGACATATGCAGTATTTGAAACTAGACGGAGCCAGTATCCCACCCAAGAACATTTGGAGCTTCGACGTCAGGTGGTGATGGAATGGTTGCCTTCCAGTGGATATGAGTTGGCCCAGGCGCCTGAAATCGAGGTTAGCCACTGGGCTCACGATAAGGATCAGCGGTACATCGAGCTTTGGCTGCCTGTGTGCAGAATCAAATAGATCATCCATTATTTCCCCGCATCGTTGAAGGATTATTCGACGGCGCGGGGAAATATGCAGGGAGAAAACTATGAAATTGCATCTTGTTTTTGAGGGGGGATATATGGTACACTATAAAAGTATCTGTAATGTCGGCTGGAGGAGGAATCGTCTTGTATACGATTGTCAAGAAACGAGCGCTGAACGCTTTTGTTACTCTGATGGAGGTGGAAGCGCCTTTTATAGCCCGCAAGGCCCGCGCCGGGCAGTTTATTATTCTGCGGGTTAATGAGGAGGGGGAGAGAATCCCTCTTACCATAGCGGATCATGATGCGGATAAAGGTACTGTCACCATCATGTTCCAGAAGGTGGGGAAAACCACTCTTCTGCTGGATACTCTGGAAGAAGGAGACGCCATTCTGGATTTCGTGGGACCGTTGGGCCGCGCTACGGAACTGGAGGGGCATCACCGGGTAGCGGTGGTAGGCGGCGGCGTGGGTTGTGCCATCGCCTATCCGGAGGCCAAGGCCTTTCATGAAGCGGGCGCTCATGTGGATATGATTGCAGGCTTCCGCAACAAGGATATTGTGATGCTGGAAGAGGAATTCGCCGCGGTCAGCGACCGGCTGTATGTGATGACCGACGATGGTTCCAACGGTAACAAAGGCTTTGTCACCGTTAAGCTCAAAGAATTGCTGGATGCCGGCGAAACGTATGATCTGGTGATGGCTATTGGGCCGCTGCCTATGATGCGGGCTGTAGCGGAATTAACCAGGGGTTACGGCATCAAAACCGTGGTGAGCATGAATCCCATCATGATTGACGGTACCGGTATGTGCGGCGGCTGCCGCCTGACGGTGGGAGGCCAAACGAAATTTGCCTGTGTGGACGGCCCGGAGTTCGATGCCCATGAAATCGACTGGGACGAGGCGATGAAGCGTCTGACGCAGTATCGTGAGCAGGAACATGCTTGTCGGCTGCGTTTCGTGGAAGAAGCCTGATTATACATAACAGTTGATCCGGAAAGGTTGGTATATTGCCATGGCTGTGAACAAGCAAATGGAAAAGACGCCCATGCCCGAACAGGAAGCGGCGGTGCGGGCCGGGAATTTTGAAGAGGTTGCCTTGGGATACACGGAAGAGATGGCTTTGAATGAAGCGGCGCGCTGCCTGAACTGCAAACATCGTCCCTGTGTTGCGGGCTGCCCGGTCAATGTAGGAATCCCCGATTTTATTGCCCGGATTGTGGAGCAGGATTATAAAGGCGCCTACAACATCATCGCCAAAACCAGTTCCCTGCCCGCCGTGTGCGGCCGGGTATGCCCCCAGGAAACCCAGTGTGAAGCCAAATGTGTGCGGGGTGTCAAGGGAGAACCGGTAGCCATTGGACGATTGGAGAGGTTTGTGGCTGACCGCCATATGGCTCAGGAGAAAGCGGCTGCTGTAAAGCCGACTTCCAACGGTCATAAAGTAGCGGTGATAGGATCTGGGCCTTCCGGCCTGACCTGCGCGGGAGATCTGGCCAAGCAGGGATACGAAGTAACAGTGTTTGAAGCTTTTCATACGGCGGGCGGTGTGCTGATGTACGGTATACCGGAGTTCCGGCTGCCCAAGGAGATTGTCCAGCGGGAAATCGACGGTCTGCGGGAGCTGGGAGTGGATATCCGCACCAATATGGTCATCGGTAAGGTTTTATCTCTCGACGAACTGTTTGAGATGGGATATGAGGCGATTTTCGTCGGCAGTGGTGCCGGGTTGCCTGGATTTCTGGGAATCCCTGGCGAGGGGCTGCTGGGGGTATCGTCAGCTAATGAGTTCCTCACCCGGATCAATTTGATGAAAGCTTATCGGGATGGCTATGATACGCCGGTGCAGCGTGCCAAAAGAGTGGCGGTGGTCGGCGGCGGCAACGTGGCTATGGACGCCGCCCGCTGCGCTAAACGCATGGGTGCGGAAGATGTGTATATCGTTTATCGCCGTGGCGAAGAGGAGATGCCTGCCCGGTTGGAGGAAATCCACCATGCTAAAGAAGAAGGTGTGACCTTCCGCTTCCTTACCGCTCCTGTGGCCGTTCACGGCGACGAAAACGGCTTTGTCCGTGCACTGGAGTGTGAACGGATGGAGCTTGGTGAACCGGATGCCTCCGGCCGCCGCCGTCCGGTTCCGGTACCCGACAGCCGGTTTGAGTTGGAGGTGGATATGGTTATCGCCGCCATCGGCAACTCTCCCAATCCGCTGATCCGTACCACCACGCCGGGACTGGAGGCCAACAGGAAGGGCTGCCTGATTGTGGAGGAGGATACCATGCGCACCACACGTGAGGGGGTTTACGCCGGAGGAGACGCGGTAACTGGCGCGGCCACGGTAATTTTGGCTATGGGTGCAGGCAAGCAAGCCGCTGCTTCCATCGACCGGTATATTCGGGAAAAATCCGTATAAATCTATCTATTGGGGTACCATAGACCTTTATAGACTATCAATTGTGGATAATTTTATAAGGTAATCAAACGCGCCGCTGAGATGAGCCAAAAATCAGCGGCGCGTTTTAGACATTTTATTACACATTGAATAACATTTTAAAAAAACTGTTGACTTTTCGGCGGAAATCGGATACACTAATACAAGTGTTCGAGTTGGTTGTCGAAGATGACCCAAAAGATGGGACACACTAAGGCGTTGAGGTGGTATCCCGTGATTTCCCCCGGTGACAGGAGCGATTTGACCGCTTTGTCGGATGAACAGCTGGTTCGTTTGGCGGGGAAGGGAACGGAAGAGGTCTTCGGCGTGTTGGTTTCCCGCTGTGCTCCTATGATCCAGCAGCAGGCGCTTCGTCTCCGTCGAGTCTCCATGGATGCGGAGGATCTGGCGCAGGAGGGATTTGTGGGGTTGCTGTCAGCGGTGCGTACATATCGAGAAGAAGGCGGCGCATCCTTTCGCACGTATGCCGCTGTATGTATCCGGAATCGAATGCTGTCCGCCATTCGGCAGGCAGGCAGCGATGAGGCAGCTGCTTCGGCTTATGAAGATCCGGAAGAAGAAATGGATCTTTCGGCCAGGATAAACGGCGGACAAGCCGATCCCGCTCAGCTGGTGGTGCAGCGGGAAGATGTGGCGCTGCTCCGGCGGCGGCTGCAGGAGACGTTGACAGATCTGGAATATGAAGTGCTGATGCTCTTCCTTGGCGCATATACTTATGAGGAGATTGCCCAGCGTCTTCACTGTACCACCAAAACGGTGGATAATGCATTGCAGCGCGTGCGCCGCAAACTATCGTCGGTATCCTTTGCCGGCTGATTGATTCATTTGTTCACAGCGGTTTTGGCCGTTGGGATATATGCCCGGGTAGCTTAAGGAGAGCGTTGGTTTTCAAAGGTGTCGGTCCGAATCCGTCGCAGGGCAAATTTTTTTCTTGAAGCGAGGTAAAATCATGTACGAAGACAAGACTCTGATCTGCAAGGAATGTGGCAGCGAATTCGTTTTCACTGCCGGCGAGCAGGAGTTCTACGCTGAAAAAGGCTTTGTGAACGAGCCTCAGCGCTGCAAGGCCTGCCGTGACGCCCGCAAAAATGCCGCGAAGCCGGAGCG
Source organism: uncultured Oscillospiraceae bacterium (assembly GCA_902492455.1). Lineage (GTDB taxonomy): Bacteria > Bacillota > Clostridia > Oscillospirales > Acutalibacteraceae > CAKTXU01. The sequence goes on along the minus strand of CABULH010000004.1, from coordinate 142,121 downwards.
CGAGATGCACACCGCTATCTGCGCCAACTGCGGTAAAGAAGCGAAAGTTCCTTTCAAACCCCGCGAAGATCGCCCTGTGTACTGCAGTGAGTGCTTCGCCAGCATGAGAGGCGAAAACTAATTCGTTTTCACCCAAAACCACCCGTTCAAAAGAACGGGTGGTTTTGCTTTTTTGTGTAGGAATTGAGAAATCACATAATTTAAAACCGTTTTCTTTTTAACCAATGAACCTTTCAGTGAAAAATTTTATCTATATAAGTGAAACCGGTTTTGAAATTCACCAAACTGGAGGTGAGGAGTTGGCTACCTTTGAAAAATGCTTGGCTGAACACCGAAGGGCTGTGGAGCGATTCATCAAGTATCGGCTGCAGTCCAGCGCAGATGCCGAAGACCTTCTGCAGGAGGTCTATCTGACTGCCTATCGGAATTACGATCAGCTAAGGAATCCGGCTGCATTCAAAGCCTGGATCATCAGCATAGCCCGCAACAGCTGCAATGCCTATTTCCGTCGCCAGGCTGAAAAACGGGAAGTTTCCCTGGATTTCCTTGACGAGGCGAAGCTGTACGACGGTCGGTGGGGCGCATCGGATATTCAACCCGTGCGGGATACGATAGCACTTCTTAGCGACAAGGACCAGCAAATTCTCTCCCTGTATTACTGGGAAGAGCTACCGCAACGGGAGATCGCCAGACGGCTCTCCATACCGGTGGGAACAGTAAAAAGCCGCCTGTACTCGGCGAAGCAGAACTTCAAAAACGCGTATCCTTTTATGAAACTGAAAGGGGATTATTCTATGAAAAAGCTCCCGGAATTGCTGCCTTTTTATCAGATTGAATGGATGAAGGAGAACCCTTTTTCCGTCAAATGGGAGGAACTGATGGGGTGGTTTCTTATCCCGAAGCAGGGGGAGAAGCTCACTTGGGGAATCTATGATATCCCATCTCGAAAAGCGACTCAGCTTTTTGATATGGAGGTTATCGGCAAGGCCATGGTGCATGGGATAGAAGGGGTGGAGATTACAGCCAAAGAAACCCATTATTCACCAGAAAGAAAAACCATCCGCAGAACATTTATCGCTCAGCTTACCGATACCCATTGCCGTTACCTGGCGACCATACGAAATGATAACGGGGTTCGAAATTTTATTACCTTTTTGGATGGGGATGCTTTTCTTCCAAACTGGGGATTCGGAGAGGATAATTGCGGCAACGAGACCAATCTATCCGCAAAAGGGGATATCTGTAGATACGGGGATGTCGTCACCACCAGCGAGGATAAGGAGTTCCTTTTGGATATCGTGGGCAGGTGCCGGGTCACTATTGGAAGCAAGGTTTATGATACAGTTTGTGTGATGGATATTGAGACTTATGACACCGGTGTGGTATCCGAACAGTATCTGGATAAAAACGGCAGGACCATCCTTTGGCGGCGATTTAATCGGAATGATTGGGCTTTTGAACGATATCAGAGAAAATGGAGTGAAATGCTGCCGGAGAACCAGCGCTTGGAGATCAATGGAATTCCCTATATTCATTGGTATGATTGTATCACCGACTATATCCTGTGATAGAGGGATGAAAAGGAAAACTTTCCATCCAGCTGCCGGCGATTTCTATGCGCATATAGGAATTGATGAGCCGGGTGTATGAAAAAGGCTGGAGCTAAGCTGGCTCCAGCCTTTTTTCTATTCTGATTCCAGCCTTTTTAAGCGTATACCGCATAGGATGACAGCTGCGAAGGCTATCATAGCCATGGGCCACAAGCTGCCGATGGAAAAACGATCCGCTGTCATCGCTTTGTAACCCCAGGCTGCGGGAAATATTCTTCCAGCATATTCCAAAGGTTTTGGCAGCATTTCTGACGGAAACATGATTCCCGACAGCATGATGGATGGCAGGAATACCACCTGCGAAATCATAGTGAGTTTGGCTTGGTTTTTTACTATTAGCCCCAGGACGCATCCTATGCTGCAGGATACCGCTATAAAGAGCGCCAGGGAGCCAAGGAACAGCGGGAGATTCACTGGAAGAGCCGCATGGAAGGCAACTGGGGCGATAAGAAATAGGATCGCACACATAATAGAAAGGTGAATAAAGGCCGATAAAAACATGGAAACCAAACCCAGATACAAAGGAACCCCATTAGCCTTGTAGATTTTCTTACTGTCACTGCCGTATATCTCCACAAGGGAAGGCGGCAGGCCGATCAGCGCGCCCATGGATACCCCCATTACGGTCATAGACTGTATGAGGGTGTTCTTCGCATCCGGCATGATGGAGGTGAAGATACCGCCCATAAGAGCGAAAAAAAGAAGTGGAACCACATAGCAGGTGATAAGCAGCGTTTTACTGCGGATATCCAGCTTCCATTGCAAAGCAACACCATATAAAAGCGCACTCATTCGCTGCTCCCCTTTGTTATGTTGATAAAATGCTGCTCCAATGTTCCTCGATCTATTTTAATATCCAACACAGTTATATTCTGCTGCTTATAGTTCTCCAGCAATGTCAGCAAGGTGTCCCCAATGTTTTCGGCCTCAAAGCATTCGGCCCCTTGGTCTGTCTTGATATGAAGGGAATAGCGCCGGGTGATGCGAGAGGTCAATTCCTCAGCAGTACCGATAAAAGCAATATCACCGCTGTGCAGAATCGCCAAGCGGTCACACAGGCTTTCCACCTCCGCCATGTCATGGCTGGCTAAAACGATGGTTTTGCCCAAGGCTTTCAATTGGCGGATTTGATCGTGAAGCGCCAGCCTGCCTTCGACATCCAGGCCGGCAGTAGGCTCGTCAAGAAACACAATGTCCGGATCGCTGAGTAAAGCAAGGGCGAGATGCAATCGGCGTTTCTGCCCGGTTGACAATTCTGTATATTGCTTTCCGCCCAGTTCATTGATGCCGAGGGCGGTCAGCATGGAATGGTCTATGCTGCTTCTATTCCATTTTGCAAATAATCGTACGGCCTCCATCGGTTTGATATGAGAGGGAAGGGAGGCCGACTGGAGCTGAATTCCTATCCGGCCATTGACTATGATGCGTCCGCTGTCATATCTGCGCAGCCCTTCTATACATTCCAGGGCGGTAGTCTTGCCGGCTCCGTTTACGCCCAGCAAGGCAAAAATTTCCCCCTTCAGCACTTGAAAAGTAAGACCTTTGAGAACCAGCTGCTCGCCGTAGCTTTTCCGCAGCTGTTCAACCTGTATGGCGATATTCATTCCGGAGCCTCCTCAAGCGGATTGTAGTTCAAGGTCATGAAGTAAGCTTCCAAAGCTGGTTCAATAAAAGTGTTGGCTGCTGCTTGCTTTTCCTTCCATTCGTTGTCCAGGCTGTCGAAATTGCCAATTTCCATCAGTTTGGAAAGCATACGCCTGTCTCCACCGGTGAATTCTATCACCATATTCCAAAATTCCCGGGCAAAATATTTCCCCTTTTCACTGTCAGGGGAAATCCCCTCCTGTTGAAGCTGGATAGCCTCATCCTGCAGGCGCTGAAAGGTACCGATCATCGCCAAGCCGCTTTCCTGGTCGAAGCGGCTTCGAATATGGTCCAGGGTCTGGTCATCAAAATGCTTGATCAGCCAGTAGAATTCATTTTTCATCTGCAGGTTGACGATAATATCGGCATATTTCTTGAAATTCACCGTTTGCATTTGCAGGACTTCCATCCGCAGTTTTTCTATTTCGCCGAGGGATACAGACAGGGTTTCGATCTTTCGCCGGATAGCGGCGGCTTGTTCTGACAGAGCTTCTGCCACATCCGCAGGAGTATCAAGAGAAATCAGACGGTTCTTGATATCGTCCAATGAGAAGCCAAGATGCTTCAGCGAGAGAATCTGATGAAGCCGGATGAGGTCCTTATCGGTATAAAGCCTGCGACCGCCGTCGCTTTTCGCTGATGGCGTCAACAGACCATCTCTATCGTAATATTGCAGTGTACGCACACTGATCTTCATTTTCCTGGCAACTTCGCCTATAGCCATATATCCCGGCGGTATCGCTCGATGATTCGGCATTTCCATCACCTCTTTTTATAGTATAGCTCATGACCTTACGTCACAAGCAAGCTGTTTTTTATTTCCATTGTCGGCTATGAAAAAAGCGCTATGCCAATGGGAGAACCATTGCATAGCGCCCTTTTTATTCATTATTTTTCTTTTTTAGATGCCAGATCAAAGCCTGAATGCCTTTGGTGATCTCTACGATTACCAGCGGCGCCAGCGACAGACCGACAACAACACCCCACTGGACACCGGTCATGCCGGTGATTTCGAAAATGCCCTGGAGTCCGGGGATCAGCAGCACCACCAGCATCAGTGCCAGAGAGGCAAAGAAGGCGCCCACCATATATTTATTGGTGTGGATGCCCACCCGGAACAGAGAATGAGAGGAACGGATATTAAAAGCGTGAACCAGCTGGGATAATGCCAATGTGGCAAATGCCATGGTTTCGCCAAGAAGAATATTGGCGGATTCCGTCGGCATCATGAAGATGGAGATCAGTCCAGTTCCCGGTGCCGCGGCCATCACCCGGCTGCCGATGAAATAGGCGATGAGGGTGAGCAGACCGATCATTAATCCCTGGAAACCAGCCATCCAGCCCAAGCCGTGAGCGAAGATGCTTTCATCCTTCCGGCGTGGCCGGCGGCTCATAACGTCATGCTCCACAGGTTCCATGCCCAGCGCCAGAGCGGGCAGGCTGTCGGTGACCAGATTGATCCACAGCAGCTGGATGGGCATCAGCGGCGTCTCACGCCAAGGGAAAATCATGGCCAGAAATACGGTGACGATCTCCCCAAGATTACAGGAGAGGAGGAAGTGCACAGCTTTGCGGATATTGTCATAAATACCGCGGCCTTCCTTTACAGCGGTAACGATAGTGGCAAAGTTATCGTCGGTGAGGGTCATGTCCGCCGCGCCTTTCGCCACATCGGTACCGGTGATTCCCATGGCACAGCCGATATCGGCGGCCTTCAGCGCCGGGGCATCGTTTACGCCGTCGCCGGTCATGGAGACGATCTCTCCTGCCTGCTGCCACGCCTTAACGATGCGAATTTTATCGGTGGGGGTTACCCGGGCGTATACCCTGTAGTTGCGGATATTGGCAAACAGCTCTTCATCCGACATGGCGGCCAGCTGAGCGCCGGTGATGGCTTCGCTGTCATCATGCAGAATGCCCAATTCCCGGGCAATAGCCGAAGCGGTAACCACATGATCTCCGGTAATCATCACCGTGCGGATCCCGGCGGAATCGCATTCCTTTATAGCAGCCATGGCTTCGGGACGGGGCGGATCGATCATACCCACCAGACCGACAAAGGTCAGACCGTTTTCCAGTTCTTCCGGCCGGCATTCCATCGGTACATCGTCGATATATTTATACCCGATGGCCAGCACCCGCAGGGCATCCCGTCCCATCTCTTCGTTGGCGGCGGCCGCTGCCTCGGTGTGACCGGATACGCAGCGCTGGAGCAGAATGTCCGGCGCGCCCTTGACGATGACCACATTCTGGCCCTCAATCAGGTTGATGGTGGTCATTAGCTTGCGGTCAGAGTCAAAGGGGATTTCTCCCAGCCGAGGATGCTCCTCTGACAGAGCATCCTTCTCCATTCCCAGATGAAGGGCGCAGGCCACAATGGCGGTTTCGGTGGGATCGCCGATGTGCTTTTCCGTGCCGTCCACCATCCGGACATTGCCGTCGGTGCAAAGGGTTGCCAGCCGTATCAGGGCGCGAACACCTTCCGGAACATCGCCGTCCAGATCATGGAGATGGTCGCCGGCATAGGCTTTCACCAGGGTCATGCGGTTTTGCGTCAGGGTACCGGTTTTATCCGAGCAAATTACCGAGGCGCTGCCCAGTGTTTCCACCGCGGGCAGCCGGCGGATAATTGCATTTTTGGCCACCATCCGCTGGACCCCGATAGCTAAAACGATGGTGACGATGGCGGGCAAGCCCTCCGGGATTGCCGCCACAGCCAGAGAAACGGCGGTCATAAACATTTCCAGGACACCAAGTCCGTCCAGCAGACCGACAACGAAGATGACCGCACAGATGCCCAAGGCCAGGAAGCCCAGATATTTTCCCAATTGCGCCAGCTTCAGCTGCAGGGGGGTGACGCCCTCGTCCTCGTTTTCCAGCATGGTGGCGATTTTGCCCATTTCCGTGTTCATGCCGGTTTCCACCACGACTGCCCGGCCCCGGCCGTAGGATACCGCACAGCCAGAATAAACCATATTGACCCGGTCGCCCAAAGAAGCGATATTCTCAATAGCGGCGGCGGGATTCTTGTCCACTGGTACGGATTCGCCGGTCAAAGCGGCTTCGTCGCATTTCAGGGTGGCGGCTTCCAGCAGCCGGCAGTCCGCCGGCACCAGGTCGCCGGCTTCGAACTCCACAATGTCGCCGGGCACCAAGTCGGTGGATTTTACCGATTGAAGCATGCCGTCTCGGAGCACCTTGGCTTCTGGGGCGGACATATTCTTCAGCGCTTCCAGCGCCGCTTCCGCCTTGCTTTCCTGAATCACCCCCAGTAAGCCGTTGATCACCACGATCAGGATGATGACGATAGGCTCGATCCAATCGCCCTGACCGCCGGTGAAGGTGTGATAAACGCTCAGCCCCAGAGAAACGGCGGCGGCGATGATCAGAATGATGACCATCACATCCTTCATCTGATCCAGAAAACGCTGGAAAAAGCTGCGGGGCGGCTTTTCATTCAGTTTATTCGGGCCATGTTCCTTCAGCAGAGCAGCGGCCTGTTCGCTGCCGAGGCCTTTTTCGAGATCGGTCTGCAGTTCTTTGGTCACATTTTCCAGTGACTCACTGTACCAAATCAATGGTCATCCTCCTCAACCCATGGTATAGGGAATTGATACCAGTATAGCTTGTTTGATGGGGAAAAGCAAGTTCCTTCCTTTATGCCTGAATCCGTTTGGTATGGTTATTCCTCCCGCAGCCGGGCGGCCAGGGAAGGATCGGGATTGACATAGGCGGTACGATTGCTGTCGTAAATCACCATTCCCGGTTTGGCTCCGGCAGGTTTGCGGACATTGCGCGCCTCGGTGTAGTCCACCGGCACCTGCACGGATCCTGCTGCTTTGGAATGGAGGGCTGCCAGTATGGCGGCCTGTTCCAAGGTGCGGTCGGGCGGCTTCTGCCCTTCGGTTATCACCAAAACATGGGAACCGGGAATGTTTTTGGTATGGAACCAGATATCGCCGCCCCGGGCGGTCTTTAGCGTAAGGCGGTCGTTCTGTACGTTGTTGCGTCCTACCAGGATGGCGAAGCCATCCTCCGAACGGAATCGAATAGGTCCCAGGGGGGCGGGCGGCTTCTGCCGTCCCCGCTGCAGCCGCAGATATCCGCCGGCAGCCAACTCTTCACGAAGTTCTCCCAGTTCCCGCCAGGTAGCGGACCGAGATAGGGCATCAAACACCGTGTCGAAATAGCGGAGCTCCTCTTCGCCCTGAGCGATCTGCCGCTGCAGAATCTGTTCCGCAGTTTGGGCTTTCCGATAATCTTTATAATATTTTTGGGCGTTTTGAGCAGCCGAAAGGGAAGGATCCAGAGGAACGGTAATGGTGCCGCAGTCGGGGTCATAGTAATCGATCAGCTGGGCCGAAGAGGCTCCCCGGGGAATAGCGTGAAGGTTGGCATTGATTAAATCGCCGTAAATACGCAGGGTTTCCCGATCTCCGGAACGGGTCAGTTCCTCTCGCTGATGCCCCAGTTTGCGGGAAGTCCGATCACTGAGATTGGTCAGAACCCGGAGAATGTCATGGGCGCGCTGTTTCATCCGTTCGCCGGCGTCGCGCTGGGCGTAAAAGGCATCCAGCAGAGCAGAGAAACTTTCCATTTCCCGTCCCAAAGCATCCAGACCGTATTGTGTGATGGGCATGAAGCTGAAATCCAGCGGGCTGCCGTCCAGATGCAGCAGCAGATAGGGCTTGCGGTTTTCACCGGTTTCCACCGCCGACTTGACGCGGGAAAGATAGAAAAGCAGCCGCTCCCGATCCTCACCTGTCATTTCAGATATTCGGGGATCCCGGCCCCGGGAAGCCAAATGGGCGGCTTCCCGGCAGATCAGTGGGGAGAGGCCGTGGGCGGTATTCAGCAGGGCTTTGGACATGGGATAGTCTGGCCCCTGCTCCATGGCGCCTAGAAAATCCGCAGGAGAGACAGCGGACAGATCCAAACGCCCAGCCGCTGCGGGCGGCGGAGAATAGGGCAGGCCGGGAAGTACCGGACGGACGGAAGACATTTCCATGTCTACCCGCTTGATGGAATCCACCACCATACCGCTGCCGTCGATAAGAATGATATTGCTGTGCCGCCCCATGATTTCCACCGCCAGGGTAAGGCGGACGATGTCGCCCAGATCATCCACGCAGTCCAGATCGAAATACAGCGCCCGCTCCAGCCCGGGCTGACGAATGGCGATCAGGCGACCGCCGGTGATCCGCTTGCGCAGCAGCATGCAGAACATAGGAGGAGCAGCGGGATTTTCCAAGGGAATATCGGTGAAATGCACCCGGGGAGAATTGGCCCGGGCAGAGAGATAAAGCTTTTTATTGCCGCTGCGGGTGCGCAGAGCGATGATGAGTTCTTCCCGGGAAGGCTGATGGATCTTGTCCACCCGGGCGTCCGGCAACCCTGCCGTCAGCTCCTCCCGCAGGCAGGAGAGAAAAGCGCCGTCCAGCGCCATGAAAATCCGCTCCTTTCAGGCGTGGATTAGATAATAGAAAATCCGTTTAACGTACGGCGGAATCCGTCGGTATGGTGATATAGGGAGGTTGTCCGCAAAAGGGTATACAGGATATGGCGGGAAAACGTTGGTTGATCCAGGCGGCCAGAGTATCGGTGGCAGCAGACTCGGTGGCGTAATGGCCTGCTTCTACCACAGTGATTCCGCTTCCTGCCGCCTCCAGCCATTCATGGTGTTTCATCTCGCCGGTGACAAAGGCATCAGCCAGGCCGATGAAAGCAGACAGATACTCTCCGCCGGCACCCGAACAAAGTCCCACTGTGCGGACGGAACGGCGGCAGGGAGAAAGGCGGACTGCGGTACCAAGTTTGGTTCCCACCAGTGCGGCAAAGCGCTCTGGAGACAGGGATACCGGCAGCACCCCCAGCCGACAGAGACCATTCTCCAGCGGGCGGACCTCCTGCAGTCCCAGTTGGAATGCGAGGGTATCGTTGACACCGCCCTCCGCCCGGTCTAGATTAGTGTGAGCGCAGATAGCGGCAATATCCGTTCGAGCCAGCGCGTAGGGAATCGATTCACATCCCAGCCTCCGCAGAGGAGAGAAGATGACCGGATGATGGCTGACAATCAGCTGGGCACCCAGCCGCACGGCTTCTTCCACCGCCTCACGGGTGATGTCCAGAGCGGTGAGAATCCGGCTTACTTCCCTGTCGGGTCCGCCGGCAAGAAGCCCTACATTATCCCAGGATTCAGCTGTGGCAAAAGGCGCTTTTTCATCCAGGAAAGCATAGATTTCTCCCACCGTCATGTCGATTCCTCCCAATAGGATTGTATAACTGCCGACGTATTTTCCCAAAAATTTGCTTCCATTTCATCCTCTGCTGAAGGAGAGGGGCGGCTCCGCAGCCCGGCGGCTCTTTTCAGCATGGACTGCTGCTGCTTCTGCAGATAGAGTTTATCCAATCCGTAAGGGGAGAGGGCGCCGATCCAGATTTTCGGATCGTCCTCTGCCGCGGGCGGCGAGGCGGTAAATTGCGCCAGCAATACCACATACAGGCGTCCGGCCTCCTCCGCCGCTTCCTCACGCAGAATGGAAAAACCATGCTGCAGCAGATAACGATGCAGATATCCGACTCTGGTCATGGGTTGCAGGATGAAACGGAAATGGCTGTTTCTCGTCCAGGAAGCGGCATCCAATATTCCGGCGATAGTTTCGCCGCCCATCCCTGCAATGACAATATCATCCGCTTCCTCGGCTGAAAGAGGAGCGAGGCCATCCCCTTGGCGAATATCAATCCGCTTTTCCAACCCGGCGGCATTTACCGTTAGCCGGGCGGCGTTCACCGGTCCTGTGCGGAGATCCGATGCGATGGCACGAGGACAATGTCCTGCTGCCACCAGCGCTGCAGGTAGCCGGGCGTGATCCGTGCCGACATCCGCCAGACGGCTGCCCGGCCGTACATAAGAAGCTATAAGGGAAAGCCGTTTATCCAGCGTCATGACGATCCGCCTTTCCGCGCATTTCTATGCAAAAAACAGAGGCCGCCGCCGGCCGGTACAGGCCTGACGGCGCCCTCGATAGGTTTCGGCTTATTGTCCCTGGCTTCCACCGGCGATATGGTCGTTGATTTTTTTTACCAGTTCCTCGCAATCCACCCCGTGAACCTGGCAGGCCTGCTCCAGCGTCTCGCCCCGGGCGGAAGGGCAGCCCAGGCAATGCATGCCCATCTCCAAAAAATAAGTGGCGGTGGTGCGGTCGGTATCCAGAATATCGCCGATCAGAGTGTCTTTCGTAATAGTCATGGTCACATTCCTGTCCTTTCCAATTCATCCAGCATAATTACCGCTTTTCAGCGGGTAAGTCTTCGTATCCGGAGGGATTTCCGAAAACCTATAATTGTTAGTATAGGCAAAGACAAGAATATTATAATGCGCTTTGTGTCGTATTGCAAGAGGTTCTCCTGGCATTTTCACGTTTTCTATCTTATTTACCTCGCATTTCGGTCACCAGCAGTTCCAGCAGTTCCCGCTGATGATCATTTAATCCGCCGATGTAAAGCATTTCCCGATTATCCAGCCCGAGAAGATAATCTGCGGAAACATCATAGAGGATAGAGAGTTGTATCAGCACCTCCACCGACGGCGTCTTGGTACTGTTTTCGTAGCCGCTGATCACAGTTTTTGACAGATCCAGACGTTTGGCCACTTGCGCCTGGGTCATCTTTTTTCGCCGGCGCAGCTCCCGCAGGCGGAAACCAATATCCAAAACCATTTATCTTTCCCCCTCCCGTTCAGTGTAAACCATAGCTGTTTTCTGGAAGGGTATTTATAAAAGATTTTGTACTCTACGGGTTTACAAAAATGGAAAGGTATGGTACACTACAGAAGCAGAAGTTTGTCGAACGAGGGAGGCGCGCACATGCACGGGGAATTGCTGGAGGATCTGGCACGACAATTCGGCTGCTACATTTCGGCGTTACGAACAGAGGAATACCGGGAAGACATCGGAATGATATTGGAGACTTTCCCTTTTGAGGAATATACGTTGGAGGAGTGTGCTTACAGTCTCTCCTATATATATGGCGCATCGGTTCAGTTTACGGATTATGAGCAGATACGGCGCTTTGCCATGGATAAAGAAAAAGAACGGACAGCATAAAGTGAACAGCACCCCATTTGTTATTCAGTATACCATACTGTTTAACAAATGGGGTGTTTTGTTATGCCAAAAGGAGTACCGAATAAAAAACATATGCCAGATATTTGCTGGCTACAATAGTTTCAGGGATATAGCGGAAAGCTGCGGTGGACGCCTGCCGTGGACCACGGCGCTTCTGCTCAGTGGACTCAGCCGTTTCCTGCCGCAGGCATCACACCATTCTTCCCGAAAATACTCGGACAGTCATCTACCGTCCCGCATTTCATGGACAGGGTCTCAGGGATCACGCATCTCCTCTATCCGCAGACTTTTCTCAATCCTAGACATACGAAGCAAGCCCCTCCGGGGAATAAAGGAAAAATAAGAGCTGTTCAGCTCGTCTATCCGCTGTCCGCAGCGGCAGCATATTATATATACTCGGAAGTCGTTGCCATGCTTCTCCGTTTTCTCCCGGCAGTGGGCGACGGAGGTTTCCCGGCCGTAGCCCGAAAAGCGCCGAGTTATTGGTAAATTGCCCCTTGACATATGAGAAAATTGGGTGTATATTTTATTTTTGAAATTCGAAAAAATATAGAATTTTATTCGATGGTGATGAATATGGTAAGCAGCATAACCGTTTTGAAAAACAAATACGCCGTTTTATCCAAGGCGGAGCGGGCAATCGCGGACTGCGTGTTCAGCGCCCCGGATACCGTGGCGCTGCTATCGGTAGCGGAGCTGGCTGATCGAGCGGGGGTAGCGCCGTCAACGGTGGTGCGGTTGTGTAAAAATCTAGGGTACTCGGGTTTTACGCAGTTTAAAATCGCCCTATCGCCGCCACGACGGGAGGGACCGGTTCTCATGCCCGCTCTCTCAAAGACGGATGACGACAGCGCGATTTTTCAAAAAGTATTCGCCTCGGGCGTCCGTACACTGCAGGACACGCTTGATATGCTGGAGCCGACGGTCATACGACGGGTTACCGGCCTGCTGGACGGGGCACGCTCGATCACCTTTTTCGGCGTCGGCACCTCGGCCAGCATCGCCATGGACGCCTATTACCGGTTTATGCGGATTGGCCGTTCCGCCTCTTTCGCCACCGATAACCACATCATGCGGGTGGCGGCCTCTCAGTTGGGCGCGGATGATGTGGCTGTGGCGCTGTCACACTGCGGAAAAACAACGGACACGGTGGAAACGCTGCGCCTCGCCCGGCAGGCTGGCGCCCATACCATTGCCCTGACCAGCTATGCGGACAGTCCCATCTGTGCCTATGCCGATGAGGCATTGGTCGTGTATTCCGATGAAATCCTCTACCCAATGGAGGCGGTATCGGCGCGAATCGCCCACATCGCCGTACTGGATGCTTTGTGCGTCTGCTTGGCGGCGAGGGACTATGATGCCGGTCTGGAACATTCCCGGATGCTCCAAGACCTGTTCCGCCCGCTGCGGCAGGAGAAAAGCAATGGGTAAACGGTCTATGTCCTCCCGTCGGATTCTTCTGCTCTGCACCACGGCCTACGCCTCCATTTATATAGCGCGCCTCAACCTGTCGGTGGCGTCTCCCCTATTTGAGAAGAGCGGCATGATGACCACTATGCAAATCGGGCTGATGGGAAGCGTTTTTTTTGTGATATATGCCGCCGGACGTTTGTTAAATGGGGTTGTCGGCGACGCGCTTCCTGCAAAAAAGCTGCTGATTGTCGGGCTGGCGGCGGTGGCGGTATCTAACCTAGCGATCGGCTTACTGCCGCCGGTGGCGGCGATCATTTCTTTGTGGGGCTTCAACGGGCTGGCGCAATCCATGCTGTGGGGTCCTGCTCTGCGTCTAGTAGGCGACGCCTATAAGGACTCACCATTCCGACAGACGGCGGCCGTCATCCTTTCCTCCAGCATTGGCATCGGCAGTCTGCTGGCGATCGTCCTGTCGTCCGTATTGAGTATTGTCGGTCTGCGGGCGCTGTTTATCGTACCCGGCCTGGTGGTCCTGGCGGCCGCTCTGCTGATAACGGGCCTGTCGGCAGACGATGGAGTGGCTGTCTCTCCCAACCCGGGGCGGCCGTCCGCCCTGCTCAGAAAGAGAGATATCCTCTGTATGCTGTTTCCGGCTGCTGCGCATGGCATAATCAAGGAAAATTTGGTATTATGGGCTCCGCTCTTGTTTATGCATCTGTACGGATTCGACCTCCATTCCGCCTCCGTCTTTGTCTTTTTCATGCCGGGTGCAATGCTGTTGGGACGGACCGCATACCCCATCCTGCAGCATTGGTGCGGCGGCGATGAAAGACGTGTATCCATCTGGTCATTCATCGCCTGCATACTGTGCATGCTTCCATTTTTCTTCTGGAAACTTCCGGTGCTGCTGGCTGCCGTGCTGCTGGCGATGACCGTACTGGCGGCGTCAGTTATCAATGTGGCTTTCATGACGATTCATCCCCTGCGATATGAAGAAAGCCATCAAGTGTCGATGGCGGCGGGACTGCTGGACGGCATCTCCTACATAGGTTCGGCGGTTGGTTCAATGCTGTTCGGCTGGATTATCGGTCAAGTTGGCTATATGCCGATGCTCGGAGTCTACGTGACCGTGTCTTTGATATCGGTTTTCAGCCTGCTGCCGACAGTTCCGAACTGGATAAGGCGGAAGAAGCAATAGGTGAAGGAACAAGGCTGAACGATGCATCCGGTAATCGGCAGGTTTTTATTGTGGTCCCAACGCGGCCGGACAATAAGATCTGCTGCAATTATAGAAAGGGAAGGTGTGACAATCATGGCGAAAAAAAGTAATTTTTTAAAGGGCGGCGGCTGGTATAAAGGAAATACCCATCTGCATACCACGTTGTCGGACGGAGCTCTCGAGCCGGCGGCGGCCGCCGCCATCTACAAAGAAGCGGGCTACGCGTTCCTAGTAATGACAGATCATTGGGTTTACGGAAATCACACGGAGCTACAATCGGATGATTTTCTGCTTTTTGCCGGAATGGAGATGGACATCGGTGTTTCTCCGGAATTGGGATTCTGCCATCACGTCACGGTTATGGCCGATCCGGCGCAGACACCGTACCATATGGGGGATACCCTGCCCGAGATCCGGGCGCTCGGCGATATGAAAACCATGGTAGAGCAGATGAACCGCAGCGGGCATATCTGTATTTACGCACACCCTAATTGGTCTCATATCGGCTTTGCGGAATATTCTAGGATCGACGGCTGCATTGGTGTTGAGGTGTACAACCACATCTGCGAAGCCGGAGCCGGCAGTGGCTATGGCGACGCGTATTACGACCGCAAGTTGTGGACAAGAACGCACTGCTTCTGCTTTGCCAGCGACGACGCCCATGGACAAGAACATACCCTTGGCGGCTTCATCGGTGTGAAGGCGGCGGAACTGACCCATCACGCGATAATGGACGCCATACGCGCGGGCAGCTTCTATGCGTCGACAGGCCCGGAGATTCTCGATTTCTATGTTGAAGACGGCCGGGTTTTTGTGGAATGTTCTCCCTGCAGTGATATCACACTCTATAGCGACGCTTTCTGCGGGGTCCATATGGTGAAGAACAAACCCGGCACCACCAAGGCGTCCTATCCGGTACCCGCCAACGCCGTCAACGTCTATATAACCTGCCGCGAGGGCGGCGGAAAGGCGTGGTCACAGCCGATTTGGCTATAATTCTTATGCTATAAAATCAACCAAGCCAGAAAATGGACATTGGGTGGGCTTTTTTGACAGGCCAAAACAGGGAGAAACCGCCCCGGCGGTTTCTCCCTGTTTTTCAATGTATGCTTATTTGATCTCTTCGCCGTAATAGGCTTTGCGATAAATCTCCTTGATTTCTGCCACCAGCGGATACCGGGGATTCGCCATAGTACACTGATCGGAATGGGCATGATCCGCCAGAGTATCCAGCTTCAGCAGAAACTCCTGCTCGCCGACGCCGCAGTCCTGGATATTCATGGGAATGCCTACCTTCTTCATCAGCTCCTGGATGGCGTGAACCAGATTCAGCACGCTTTCCTGCGTGGTTTTACCGCCCAGGCCAAGCATCCGGGCAATCTTGGCGTATTTCTGATCCGCAATGAAGGTTTCATATTTGGGGAAGGTAGCGAACTTGGTGGGTTTCTGGGCATTGTAGTAGGTCACATAAGGCAGAAGCACTGCGTTGGCTAAGCCATGGGGGATATGGTATTCGCCGCCCAGCTTATGTGCCATGGAGTGGTTCAGGCCCAGGAAGGCATTGGTGAAGGCCATACCGGCGATGCAGGAAGCGTTGTGCATTTTTTCCCGCGCCACAGGATCTTCAGCGCCGTTCTCATAGGAGCGGGGGAGATATTCAAATACCATATCGATAGCTTGCAGCGCCAGGCCGTCGGTGTAATCGCTGGCCATATTGGAAACATAAGCCTCCAGCGCGTGGGTCAGCACATCCAGGCCGGTGAAAGCAGTGGCGGATTTGGGCAGGCTCATGACAAACTGCGGATCGATGATGGCCACGTCCGGACGCAGGGCGTAGTCGGCCAGCGGATATTTGATGTTGCCGTTTTTACGGTCGGTGATAACCGAGAAGGAGGTGACCTCCGAACCGGTGCCGGAGGTGGTGGGAATGGCCACCATTTTGGCCTTTGCTCCCAGCTTGGGGAACTTGAAAGCGCGCTTACGGATATCCATGAACCGCAGCTTCAAACCGTCGAAGGTGGTGTCTGGATGCTCATAGAACAGCCACATTCCCTTGGCCGCATCCATAGCAGAGCCGCCGCCCAGGGCAATAATCACGTCCGGCTGGAAGGCACGCATAGCTTCCACGCCCCGCATGATGGTTTCTACATCCGGATCCGGTTCCACATCGGAGTAAATTTCGCTGTGGCAGTACTGTTCCCGCTTGCGGAGATAATAAAGGATCTTATCCACATATCCCAGCTTCACCATGGTGGGATCGGTGACGATGAAGGCCCGGGAAATATCCTCCATCTTCTCCAGGTACTGGATGGAATCATTCTCAAAGTAAATTTTCGGGGGAACCTTGAACCATTGCATGTTAACCCTCCTCTTGGCCAAACGCTTCTTGTTGATCAGGTTGACGGAGGACACGTTGGAGTTGGTGGAATTGTGTCCATAGCTGCCGCAGCCAAGGGTCAGGGAGGGGGTGTTGGTATTGTAGATATCGCCGATAGCGCCCTGAGAAGAGGGGGAGTTGGCAATCACACGGCCCACATGCATAACTTCGCCGTAACGGCGGATCAGATCGTCGTCGGAGGAATGGATGACGGCGGAATGACCCAGGCCGCCCATTTCCAGCATCTGTTTGGCACGCTCAAAACCCTCTTCATGGGAATTCACCACAAAGTAAGCCAGGACGGGAGAGAGTTTTTCACGAGACAGGGGATAGTCGGGGCCCACGGCGGGGAGACGGGCGATAAGAATTTTGGTATCCTCCGGCACGGCAAAGCCAGCCTGCGCCGCGATCCAAACGGGCTTTTTCCCCACCACGTCGGGATTAACCGCCTTTTTCACCGGATCGATCACATAATTGGAGAGTTTTTCACATTCTTCTTTATTAACGAAGTAACAGCCGTTATCCTTCATATACTTCTCGAAGGCGGCGGAGATCTCCTTATCCACGATTACTGCCTGCTCAGAAGCACAGATCATGCCGTTGTCAAAGGTTTTGGACAGCATGAGATCGGTGCAGGCCCGTTCCAATTTAGCGGTTTTCTCTATATAGCAGGGCACATTGCCGGGGCCCACGCCCAGGGCGGGCTTCCCACAGCTGTAGGCGGATTTCACCATACCAGGACCGCCGGTAGCCAGAATCAAGGCCACGCCGGGATGATTCATCAGTTCTTGGGTGGCATGGATGGAGGGAGTGTCAATCCACTGGATGCAGTTTTCCGGGGCGCCAGCGGCCACGGCGGCCTCCAACAGCACTTTAGCCGCCTCCACAGAGCATTTCTGGGCACTGGGGTGGAAGCCGAAGATGATGGGGTTGCGGGCTTTGGCGCAGATCAAAGATTTGAACATGGTGGTGGATGTGGGATTGGTGACGGGGGTCACGCCGGCGACGACGCCCACCGGCTCGGCTACCTCCACATAGCCCTCCATCTCGTTCTCCTCAATGACGCCCACGCTTTTCTGATATTTAATAGAGTGCCAGATATATTCGGTGGCAAAGAGATTTTTGATGATTTTATCTTCATAGACGCCGCGGCCGGTTTCCTCATAGGCCAGCTTTGCCAGACGGATATGATGGTCGTTACCCGCAATAGCCATGGCATGGACGATTTTATCCACCTGCTCCTGATCCATCTTCATGTATTCGTCCAGGGCTTTCTGGGCATTGACAACCAGCTTGTCGATCATGTTTTTAACGGTATTTTCCTCAGTATTTACTTCCGGCTTTGCTGCTGCCATGTTCGATAACCTCCTGTTAATTGGGTTTGAGGGTGTTTTGAGTACACGTTCAGTATATCGTAATTGGGTATAATCGTCAATTGACAAATTGTTAAAACATTAACAACCCAGTCGGAAGCCTTATAGCTAAATTGTGAAATTGTTGTCAATCTTTTCCTGGGAAAAGATTACCGCATAAAATCCGCAAGATCATTGCCTTACTGGAAGAGAGGCATTCTATTGTGGGAATCAGCGACCGACATTTCTGTTCCAGTCGGAATTATTTCACAGCGCCCTTTAATAGGAAAATAGGTTGTCCTAACGGCGTTTACCGTAAAAGGCTGGCGGAGTGTCATCCGTGCGCGGCGGACAACGGCTGGACGACCATCACCAATTGCCGCATGGAGCATATACTGGCAGTAAGTAAGTGAGGTGATTTGCGCATGAGTTCAACGATTTTTAATGTCAGCTCCGTGACCAACGCCATGAAAGGAAAGGCTTTGCTGGAACGCAACGGTATTCGTGCTTACGTCAGTCGAGCTCTGGATGAAAATGGCAATAACGGCTGTGGCTACAGCATCACAACGGATGAAGGAGAACGGGCGGAGCCGCTGCTGACAGCCGCCGGCATCCGCATCCGGAGCAAAAGCGCTGGGATGTTATGATTTATCTGGACAACGCGGCCACCACTTGGCCGAAACCGCCCTGTGTGACGGAGGCAGTGGTCACAGCGCTGAAAAAATATGGCGCCAATCCCGGAAGGGGCGGACACCAAATGAGTATGGCCGCCTCCCGTGAGGTTTATCTGTGCCGGGAAACAGCGGCGAAGATGTTCCACCTGGAGGACCCATCCCGAGTGGTGTTCGTGCTTAACTGCACCATGGCGCTGAATATGGCTCTCAAAGGGATTCTGGCAAGCGGCGGACGGGTAACGGTCTCCGACTTGGAGCACAATGCGGTGATGCGCCCGCTGTACGCTATTTCGCCTGGAAAGCCCGTTTATGATATAGCCCATGTAGTGGCTGGAGACGACGATGCGACGGTAGAGAATTTCCGCCGGGCACTGACGCCGGAAACCAAAGCCATAGTCTGTACCCATGCCTCCAATGTGTTCGGCGTGCGTCTGCCCATTCGGCGTCTGGGAGCTCTGGCCCGGGAAAAAGGAATGTTGTTTGTGGTGGACGGCGCACAGACAGCTGGGGTTTTGCCCATCGATATGGAGGACTGTAATATCGATTTCCTGTGCCTGGCAGGTCATAAGGGGCTTTACGGTCCTATGGGCACAGGCATGCTGCTGTGCAGCGGCCGCTTTGATCTGCCTACTCTGATAGAAGGGGGGACCGGCAGCCAGTCGCTGCTGCTGGAACAGCCCAATGATCTGCCGGACCGTTTGGAAAGCGGTACTCCCAATACACCAGGTATCTGCGGCCTGCGCGCAGGAATGGAATGGGTTTCCGCCCGTGGAATTGAGAATATCTGCCGCAAGGAAACTAGGTTGATGGCGCTGGCCCATGATCTGCTGACCGAGATCCCAGGTATTCGCTTATATACGACTCGTCCGGAGGAAGGTCTATGCGCCCCGGTGTTGTCCCTGAATCTCGAAGGTCACTGCAGCGAAGAGCTGGCAGTGGAACTGAACCGTTACGGCGTTGCGGTGCGGGCCGGGCTCCACTGTGCTCCCAGCGCCCATCGGACCTATGGAACTGCACCGTCAGGAACAGCGAGACTGGCGCCTTCGGTTCATACCACGCGTCAGGAGATAGAACAGGCTTGCCGTGCCATTCGAAAATGTGCGGTTTCCGGTCAATGGGGAAATCCGCCATCTCAGTGGAAAAAGTGAATCTTCCCTTGAATAAGCAGAGCAAAGCCACTCGCTGATCGGGTGGCTTTGTTAGATATTAAGGAAAGGGAAAAATGTGCGAAGGGGAAGCGCCCATAAAAAGCACCGGACTTTCGCGCCGAAAAATGCCTTGAAAACGCACGGGATTGTGGTAGAATAAAGGTAGAACATCGGATGTTTTGCTTTCTTTTGTGCAAAAAATGTCGAACCGGCACTGAAAGGAAGCGAGTGGTTTGTGCGCGTTTGCAGTCGCTCCCCACACGGGAGCGTGGATTGAAATGATACTTTGGCTTTATAATGCTCGTACAGCTAAAGTCGCTCCCCACACGGGAGCGTGGATTGAAATCCTTAATCTGTCTCGGTCTATATCGCCGCGATCCGGTCGCTCCCCACACGGGAGCGTGGATTGAAATTCTGTGGTTGATTTTATCGTCAATCAGATGGCGGGTCGCTCCCCACACGGGAGCGTGGATTGAAATATCGCTTATCCTCCGGCGGGCTTTTCCGACGCTTGTCGCTCCCCACACGGGAGCGTGGATTGAAATAGATATTCGCCCGGCGTATGTGTTGCCTTTGACATGTCGCTCCCCACACGGGAGCGTGGATTGAAATTTGTTCTCCTTGTCAGTCCGAACTTTGCCTTCAAGTCGCTCCCCACACGGGAGCGTGGATTGAAATCTTGAAAATCTTAATAATAGCCGGAGCGTCTTGAGTCGCTCCCCACACGGGAGCGTGGATTGAAATATTAATGCTAAGGGTGACAGTTTTCTCTCCTCCTGTCGCTCCCCACACGGGAGCGTGGATTGAAATGGCAATAATATAGAACTATTATCATCGTCATAAGGTCGCTCCCCACACGGGAGCGTGGATTGAAATACCCCGCCGCGCCGCATCCTGACAGCCTTTCAACGTCGCTCCCCACACGGGAGCGTGGATTGAAATCCTGTGTTGTTTGCGCTTTTGGCAGCGGCTATTGGTCGCTCCCCACACGGGAGCGTGGATTGAAATCGGGTGGCGGGTAACGGTATCGACAAGACCTATAGTCGCTCCCCACACGGGGGCGTGGATTGAAATACGGAAGATCTGCTCCGGGATATCTGCCTTGGCGTCGCTCCCCACGCGGGGGCGTGGATTGAAATTGAGAAATAACGGCATTAAGAGCACCGGAAATCTGTCGCTCCCCACATGGGGGCGTGGTTTGAAATCGCATCACCGGCAGCGGCATTGACAAGACCTATACATCGCTCTCGCGTGAGCGTGGATTTTCGTCTAACCCAGGATAAAAAACGGTCCGGATACCGATGTATCCGGACCGTTTTTTATAGAGAATTAGCAGCCGCAGCCACAGCCGTTGTCATTAGCACCGGCACAACCACAGCTGTTGCCGTTGTCATTGCACAGCAGGATCAGAACAATGATGAAAAGGATCCAGGTGCAGTTACCGCCGCCGAACAGATTGTTGAAACACATGATAGAATTGCCTCCTTTTTTTCTTGGGGATTAGTACAGTCTATGCCGGAAGGGGGCAATGGGTTCCAAGGAAACCTTTCTGCTTATCGCACAGATTCAAATCCGGCGGTATCGCTTTCTAAATCAAAAAGCAGATGACCGTTCTGCCAAAAGCGATAGCGTACCCGGCAGGCAGCATGTTCGTAGATGGTCCGGGTCATACCGCCACGGTCGGGAGCCAGCAGAGGCAGCGGGGCGGAGGAGAGCAGCTGAGCCTCCAGTCGGTAACGGCGCTGATAAAGGATCAGCATATCCTCTGTTTGCCGGGACACGCGGCAGCCCCAGTAGGTGGCAAGACGATATTCCTGTCCCTGATAATGCACCGCCGCGATGCATCCAGGAAAGCGCAATCCCGTTAGTGGAATCGATGCTGCCGCCGCCATCACGGATATGCGTTCACCGGGGAAGGTGTTGCACTGAGTCCATAGATAGCGGCTGGGAAAGGAGCGTCCCCAATCCTTTTCAATATAGCCGGTTCCGCCGGTAAAGGAAAGGTTATGCCCGTTCAGACGGATTGTGCCTTCCAGCTCATGGCCCAAGCTGACGACGCCGTGCCTGCATTCCATTCCCGGCAGCATACGAAAAGGCCCCATGATATCGTATCGCAGAGGCAACATCCAGCCATATCGAATACAGCCATGGAGGGAAAGGCCGGGGCCTTCCATATGCAGCTTGACGCCGCTGTCGGAAAATACACTGTCTCCGATCTGCACAGCCATCCTGCGTGAAGAGGCGCGGAAAGCGGAGAACGGATAGGATACCTGCCAGACGCCTTCATTGCCGATTATCTGGATAAAGGCGCTGCGCCTGCCGTCCTGATCCATTTGAATACCGGGGATCAACGCCAGAAGGCGGCTGCCGCAGACGTGTTTGAAATACCACCCTTCGAAATAAGAGCATTTTTTACCCAGCCCTTGATAAGGGCTTGTCGTTTGCCCATGCATCCTGATCACCTCCATGATAGGGTGCCCGGACAAACGCTTTTTAAGCGGACAAAGTTTGCCGGATAGCACAAGGCGCGGCTTTTTTATAGCCTTTATATCTCCGTTTGCGCTATTCTGGAATACAATTGCAGCGGATAACGGCCGTCATGGGCTTCGCCGCAAAAGAGGCGGGACATATCATCCCCATAGGTAACCCGGTTTACGCCGGCGCGGCAAAGCAGCCGGGCCAGTTCCCCGCGCTCTTCCTTCCCGCAAAGCAGGCCTGCCGTCTGCAGATATCCCCGTGATGGTCGCAGAGCCTCCACCAGTTGGGTGCGAGGAAGGGGTTTGATCCACACATTGCCGAACATCGGAGACAATTCCAGCTGATGATCCAGGCCAATCGTAACACTGCCGCAAGCCCCCCTCAGAATCCGTGCGGAAGAAAACATGGATTCCAGACGGATTCGGCACTGCTGCAGGGTGATCTGAGCCTGCGTTCCGATATCCCGGGGCGGCGCCTCACAGCCCGCTTGATCCAGAAAGGAAAGAAAGCGGGCAGCAAAGGCGTCCAGCGTTGCCGTGTCGGCAGTATCCACAAATATTCCCTGACAGGAGCTGCAATACAGCTGATTGGTTTGAAATATATGCCGGGCCAGCCCGGCCAGTTCTTCATCATCGGCTTGCGTGGTGGCATAAGCGAAGCTAAGGCGGTGACCCCATTCAATAATGGAAATGGAAGGCGGCGCGAATCTCCGAACCGCTTGTACCGCTTCGTCACCGCCCCACACCACCACGGCGTCAGCCATATATGCCAGCTTTTTCATGGTATCCAAATCGCTGGACGGCGTATCGAACACATAGACATACGGCGCTAACCGTGGTTCCAGAAGAAGGAGTTCTCTGAGCAAGGCAACGGATACGCCGTCGTCCGCAGCGGGCAGTTTTAACAGGTTGACGTTGCCCATCAGCAGTCCTTCCGCCACGCTGTAGGCGGGCAGAGCCTCCGCATTGCCCGCCGCGATATGAAAAAGCACCCCCAGAGGCATTCGTTTTACCGTTAAGGAACGGGATGCATGAGGCGGTGTGCGCTGAACAGCGGAAAGAAAATCCGGGCCCAGCTCGGTTTCCAGCTTGCAGAGCAGGCTTTTCCGCTCCAACAGCGCCGCGGCGTCCACCAACTGTTCCGAAGTGATGATACCTGTGTCCAGCAGGCTTTGCAGCCGATCCGCATAGGCGCCGCCGCGAATCCGGGCGGCAAACCGATCCAGGGCTTCCACCACTACGAGAATATCCGGCGGAGGAAGCGAGAGCGTGGCATTCAGAGCCGCCGGCAGAGCGGCCAGGATATCGCTGCTTTTTTCGGAAGGGTAGAGCTTCCCTTCTGCCAGGATCATGGCTGCACCTCCTTTTCGGCCAAAGCGCCTTGAAGCAGCGCGGCGGCACCAGCAGCGCAGGTTTTAATGTCCGGCATCCCCACTCGTCCGATGATCTCCAGCCAGGGAGAGGAGATACCGCAGCCGCATTCTCGGCCATCATGGAGGATACCCAGATCATCGGTCATCACGCTGGTGAGAGGAGCGCTTTCCACCATAGGCGTAAGGAGATTCACCAAACCGGGTGTGCCGTCGGGAACCGGCGTCAGGGTCTTCACGTCCCTGATCAGCACCCGGCTGTATATGGGCAGATGAAAATGGTGCCGGGGACAATCACAGTACAGAACGGGATGCTCCACCGCACCGAAGAATTCGCTGCAGCGGCTGTCCGGTAATCCCAAAATTTCCTCCACCAGAGCGTAAAACGCCTCTTTATCCACTTGCTCCCGATAAAACTGCTTCCAGCCGCCTCCCAGCATAATCCGGGAATGGGGATGCAGCCGCAGACGTATGCCGTCTTTTTTCAGTTCTTGCAGAAAGAACCAGGTATAGGCGGGAAAGCCCATAAACCGCACGGGAAAGGGGGTACGGGCATAACGCAGCAGCGCTTTCTTCATTTCGTTCATATTAACCTGGACGCCCGTATTCTCATGACGCAGAGCGTAAGTGCGGTGGAGGGCCGGAGCAAACAGAGTAGCGCCGAAGGCTGTCTTTGAGGCGGCCACAGGATTGTCCCGGCTGGGCTTATATCCCATTATCAGATAGTTGACGGGGCGCAGGGAACGCAGCTTGTGATAGGCGGTGAGACGAAGTACCATGCGCAGCCCCCAATACAAACTGCGGGAATCATAAGGAATCCGCGTTTGGATGCCGCCGGTTCCGGAACTGGAAACCTGCACCCCGGCCTTACGGCCTTCCAATGAGGAAAGTGGATGGGTTTTCAGGAAAAGGGTAGGGAGTACCGGCAGATGCTGCAAGTCTTCCATAGTTCGCATGGACGCTGGGGCAAAGTTCTCTTCCCGGCAGATGGCAGCGTATTCTGGGCAATGTTTTATATGATGAGCGGCGTTGCTGCGGATTGCTTCCAGAAAAATGCTGTCAGTGGAGGAGTGATCATAGGGTTCGGGATAGGTGAAAAGCCTGCGGCGGTAATCCATAGGGATGCCTCCTTTCAGTAAACCTCGCATGCGCCAATCCGCACACGCCATTTTTCATCGCTTACCTGGATGAAGGTACCATAGGTTGACAAGAGGCAACGGCATCAGGAGAGTTTTTTGTCAATCGATGACATAGAAAACAGATGAAATCCGTCTTGATTGTATCATGAGAGAACGGTATCGACAAGAGTGCGCATAAAGCTAAAGACCCAGGATTCTGATGATCCTGGGTCTTTAACAGCAAACGTTGGCAGATCAATACCGCCGATGTTTGGAATTATAAGGCAGGGGGCCCGGCCACTGGTTGAGAATCTCTTCATAACGGGCGTAAGCCCGGGCCACTGCTGTATCCCAGGAAAGATACAAATCCTTCCCGGCATTTTTTCCTACCTGCGAAAGATGCTCCCGGCTCTGGCAGGCATCCAGCATCACGGCGGCGCAGTCGGCGGCCCGTTCCTCAGCGAGGAAGCCGGAAACGTCGTGAACCGCGCCTTCTGCAGCGCAGCTGTTCCGGATCAACAGGGTGGGACAGTCGCAGGCGGCTGCTTCCTTAACCACAATGCCGGAGGTATCATAGGTGGAGGGGAAGAGAAACATATCAGCCAGGGAATAGAAAACCCGCAGATACTCCCGGTCATAAACAGGGCCGGTGAAGGTCACACAATCAGCCAATCCCTGTTGGGCGGCATATTCCCGGATAGCAGGAGCATCATAGCCGTCTCCCACCATCAGCGCCCGGTAAGGAACGCCCTTGCTGCGCAGAATTTTCAGTGTATCCAGAATCAGCCGTACATTCTTGTACCACATCATCCGGCCCACAAAAAGAAAAACAAATTCATCCTCTTTGATCCCATATTTGTCTTTGAGCGCTTCCACCTGTTCTGGCGCGGCCCGGCCATAGCGAAAATCAGTGCCGTTTTCCATTACCATATAGTTGCCCCGATAGCCGACATCCCGCAGGGATTGGGCGCAGCCCTCGGTCACCACCCATACCTCATCCGCGGCATTGATATTCTCCAGCAGAAAACGCATAGCGATCTTCCGAAAGCCGTGCAGAGCGACTCGTTTGGCAATATCGATGTCAAATTTAGTGTGATAGGTGAGGACAACCGGAACCTTGGGGCGGTGATTGAGGTTGCTCACCAGCACCGATGAGGCGAAGGGGGCGTGAACGTGCATCAGATCAAACCGCTTGGACCGCAGCTTCAGCAGGGTATCGGGATTAAAGGGGTTGCCGGCCCGATAGCCAATGCGCCGGTCCAGCGGAACAGACTGATAACGAAATACATCAAAAGGATACCGATCCTCTACGCCTTTATATTCCGGGGTAACCACCGTAACATTGCAGTGGTTGCGCTGCAGCACGGTGGCGTAATTTTTCACGGTTTGCGCGACGCCGTCGATGGTTGGCGGAAAAGAATCATTGAACAAGCCGATGTTGAGTTTCCTCATGTGAACACCCTCTCACATTGATGCCTTACCATTTTACACGGAACCAGCCCTGCAATCAAGTCCAGGAAATGAAGATGTGCTTAAAATTTGACGAATAATCCATAAGATATGACCTTTTTTCTCGTTCGGCTCTTTAAACTTAAGAAAAAATACGATATAATGGACAGGGCCTGTAATTGCCGGAAGGATTACGGGAGATATGTTTCGCAATTATCTGCAGACAATTGCGAAACTTTTGTGATATGATTATTTTATATGCGCCGTTTGCGGGGATTTATACACTGCAGACGGATGCTCCCATTAAA
The DNA here is from genome assembly GCA_902492455.1 of uncultured Oscillospiraceae bacterium. GTDB lineage: Bacteria > Bacillota > Clostridia > Oscillospirales > Acutalibacteraceae > CAKTXU01. The sequence goes on along the minus strand of CABULH010000004.1, from coordinate 115,836 downwards.
GGAGGCAGGATATGGCAAAGAAATTCAGCGTATCGCTGGCGGCCATCATGAAAGAACTGGGGCTGGAACCCATCTGTTTGCCGGCTAAGCCGGAGGAACTGGAGGTTTCCTGCAGCGATGTCAATCGTCCAGGCTTGGCCTTGAGCGGTTATTACGATTATTTCGACAGCGACCGAATTCAGGTGCTGGGCAAAAGTGAGCACGGGTTCCTGGAGGATCTGGCGCCGGAACTGCGGAGCAGGCGAATGGATGAGCTGGCGGGACACAAGCCGCCGGCAATCGTCGTATCCCGCAGCCTGGAAATTTTCCCTGAACTGAAGACTAGCTGTGAAACCCATGGCGTACCGCTGCTTCGTTCGCCGGATACCACATCCGGTTTTATGGCGGCGCTGATCGCTTTCTTGAATGTGCAGCTGGCTCCGCGGATCACTCGCCACGGCGTTTTTGTAGAGGTGTACGGCGAGGGTATCCTGCTGGTTGGCGACAGCGGCGTGGGAAAGAGTGAGACCGCTATTGAGCTGGTCAAGCGCGGCCACCGGCTGATTGCGGACGATGCGGTGGAGATCCGCCGGGTATCCAACAAAACCTTGGTGGGATCGGCGCCGGAAAATATCCGCCATTTTATCGAACTGCGGGGCATCGGTATTATCAACGCCCGCCGGATATTCGGTATGGGCGCCGTCAAGGTGACGGAGAAAATCGATATGGTTATTCAGCTGGAACAGTGGGATAATGAAAAGGTATACGACCGCATGGGGTTGGACAACGAATATGCGGATATTCTGGGCATAAAGGTTCCTATGCTTACCATTCCGGTCAAGCCCGGCCGGAACCTGGCCATCATTATTGAGGTTGCGTCCATGAATAGCCGACAGAAAAAGATGGGGTACAACGCGGCACAGGAACTGATGCATAACCTGGGCATGGCGGATGATGTGCCTGCGCCCGCATCGGTTCAGGTGGAATGGAACAAATACTAAAGCGAAGAAGGAAATAAACGATCATGGCGCAGTCGATTGTTGCGGATTTTCATTGTCATACCCTGGCCTCCAGCCATGCATACAGCACCATCACTGAGGTAGCGCGGCAGGCGGCGGATATGGGATTGGCGGCCGTAGCCTGCACAGACCACGGCATCGGCATAGAAGATGCTCCCCATCTTTGGCATTTTCTCAATCTGCGGATCCTGCCGCCCACTATAGAAGGGGTGCGGGTGCTGCGGGGCGTGGAAGCCAATGTGATGGATTTTTCCGGTCGGCTGGATATGCCGGAGGAGGCCTTTCAGCGTCTGGAGTTGGTTATCGCGTCCATGCATGAGGGCGTTATGCCTCAGGGCCGCCGGGAGGATCACACTGCCGCATGGCTCGCTGTGGCCGATAATCCCCGGGTGGATATCATCGGCCACAGCGGCGCTCCCTGCTATGCTTACGACTATGAGCGGGTGATTCCTGTGTTCGGGAAGATGGGCAAAGTGGTAGAAATTAATGAGAACACCTTTGCTGTACGAGATCATTACCTGCCCAATTGCCGGCGGATCGCTCAGCTGTGCAAGCAGCACGGCGTGCGGGTGGCGGTGGATTCGGATGCCCATTATCATCATGCGGTTGGCCGGGTGGAACGCAGCCTGGCGATGCTGCGGGAAATAGATTTTCCCGATGAACTGATTGTCAACGGCAGCTTGAAAAATCTGCGGACGTTTCTGGCGGAAAAACATATTGTCTTGTAAAACAACATATAGAAATGTGAGGAATGGGTTATGTACAGAATCGGCATCGACCTTGGCGGCACCAATATTGCGGCGGGCGTGGTTAACGACTCTTATGAAATTGTGGGACGTGCAAAATGTAAGACGGCCATGCCCAGGCCCGCCGGCGAGATCATTCAGGATATGGCACGGATGGCCCGTCAGGCTGCTGAAAACGCCGGCTTGACCATGGCGGATATCGCTTATATAGGAGTGGGTAGCCCAGGAACCTGCAATCCGGATACCGGCGTTATCGAATATGCCAACAATCTGAAGTTTGACCGGGTTCCTCTGCGGGATGATCTCTCCGCACTGCTGGATGATAAGAGGGTTTTCATTGAAAACGACGCCAATGCGGCCGCTTTGGGCGAGGCGCTGGCCGGTGCGGCCAAGGGAACCCAGAGCTGCGTGTGCATTACCTTGGGCACCGGCGTAGGCGGCGGTATCATTATCGACGGAAAAATTTACGGTGGTTTCAACTTCGCTGGAGCGGAACTGGGGCATACGGTTATCGTGGTGGATGGGGAGCCCTGCACCTGCGGCCGTCTAGGTTGCTGGGAAGCGTACGCTTCCGCCACGGCGCTGATCCGCCAGACTCGCCGCGCCATGGAAGCGCATCCAGAAAGCGCCATGTGGAAGGTGGCAGGCACGCTGGAAAATGTGGACGGCCGTACGGCCTTTGATGCTCTACGGATGGGCGACGAGCCGGCCAAGACCGTGGTGGATCGCTATATCGAATATATAGCCTGCGGTCTCATCAACATCATCAATATCTTTCAGCCGGAGGTGCTGTGCATCGGCGGCGGTATCTGCAAGGAGGGGGACGCTCTGATTCTGCCGCTGAAGGAACTGATCCGTCACGAGCGCTACAGCAAGTACAGTTCTCATCAAACCGAGCTTTGTGTGGCCACTCTGGGCAACGATGCGGGGATCATCGGAGCGGCTTTCCTGGGCGAGGATGTATATAAGGCATATAAGGAATAAAACTGCAATAAATAGTTTGAAAGGGGCAGATGGTGAACGGGCCGAGAGTTTTAGGCGTTGTTCTACTGATATGTGGATTGCTGATACTCTTTTTCAAGGCGGACTGGCTGATCGCAGGATACAATACCATGACCGAGGCTGAAAAAAAGCGGAAGGGTTTGGATCCGATCCGCCTTCGGCCGGTCGGTGGCATTGGCTTGACAGGTTTTGGTCTGATGCTGTTGATTCTGTCCTTTTTTATTCAATTATAATTCATCTATAATTCATCGAGGAGAATGCTTGTGCTGCTGTCGCGTTTGGCGGAGGAGTTTCGCCGTTCAGGATGTTTAACTGAGGAACAGATTCCCATGGCCGCGTATACGTCCTTTCGGATCGGCGGTCCGGCGGATCTTTTGGTGACGGCGGAGGATGAGAGCGCCGCCGCCCGTGCCGCGGTAGCCTGCCGCAGCAGCGGCATTCCCCTGCTTATTCTGGGCAATGGCTCCAATCTGCTGGTGGATGATGCCGGCATACGCGGCGTGGTACTTCGTCTCCCGGATCACGCTCAGCCGGAATGCATCGGCACGACAGAGGACACAAAGGTGTTGGTTCGCTGCCCGGCAGGGCTGCCCTTAAAGCGGCTTTGCCGCTTTGCCCGGGATAACGGTCTGGCGGGGTTAGAATTCGCTTACGGTATACCGGGAACGGTGGGCGGAGCAGCTTATATGAATGCCGGCGCTTACGGCGGCGAAATGAAGGATGTACTCGCAGAGGTTCGAACGATTGCTTCTGATGGAGAGTTCCTGACGCACCAGGCTGATACGCTGTCCCTTTCTTATCGTCACAGTGCGCTGATGGAAAATGGAGAGATTGTCACTTCTGTTTTGCTGTCCTTAATGCCGGACGATCCGGCGGCCATCGGCGCCCGGATGGAGGATTATATGAATCGCCGCCGGGAAAAGCAGCCGCTGGAATACCCCAGCGCCGGCAGCTTTTTCAAACGGCCGCCGGGGATGTTCGCGGGGACGCTGATCGAGGGCTGCGGATTGAAAGGCTTTACCGTCGGCGGTGCCCAGATCAGCAAAAAACATGCGGGGTTTGTCGTCAACCGCGGCGGCGCTACCTGCGCGGATGTCAAGGAGTTGGCGCGGCAGGTGCGGGAACGGGTGTATGCGGCCCACGGGGTCTGGCTGGAACCGGAAGTACGGTTTGTAGGCGGGCCGAAAGATCGTTGAAGTGATATTGTCAGACGAACGTCCTGGAAAGGAATGCATATTAAGTGGAATTTGTGATTGTAACCGGCCTGTCGGGAGCAGGTAAGTCCCGGGCGGTTAATGCGCTGGAGGATATTGGATTTTATTGTGTGGACAATATGCCGCCAAAACTGCTGCCTAAATTTGCAGAACTATGTCTTCAGTCCCGGGATAAGCTGGAGAAAGTGGCCATTGTTATCGATGCCCGTGGCGGCGAACTGTTCAACGATCTTTTCGAGGGACTGGACGAATTGAAAAAACAGGGCGGAGATTATAAAATTCTGTTTCTGGAATGCAGCGATCAGGTTCTGGCCCGGCGATATAAGGAAACCCGGCGGCAGCACCCCCTGGCGGATGAAAGCGGTGGGTCGGTGCTGGCAGCGATTCAGCGGGAACGGGAGCTGCTCAAGCCGGCCCGATCACGCACAGACTATCTCATCGATACCACCCATCTGTCTCCCGCCCAGCTGAAGCAGCGGATCACCGGTCTTTTTCTGGGGGATTCCACCATCGCTATGGTGGTGCAGTGCATGTCCTTTGGATTCAAATACGGTTATCCGGCGGAAGCGGATTTGGTAATGGATGTGCGTTGCCTGCCCAATCCGTTTTATGTGGACGAGCTGAAGCATAAAACCGGACTGGATCCGGAAGTGCGCCAATATGTGCTGGAGCGGGAGGAAACTGCCGGCCTGCAAAAACGGCTGTATGATCTGATTGACTATTTGATCCCGCTGTACTGCAACGAAGGCAAAAGCCAGCTGGTGATCGCCATCGGCTGTACGGGAGGCAAACACCGCTCGGTGACTTTGACAGAGGAGCTGGCGAAGCATATTGCGGAAAGCGGCCGGCGAGTGATGGTGAATCATCGGGATATCCAGAAAACCTAACCAGCAGCTGGAGATTCGGATAACCGGATGATTGGACGGGAAAGGGTGAGACCGGTGTCCTTTTCATCGGATGTGAAAACAGAAGCGGCTCGTCAGCTGCCGGAAAAAAACTGCTGCCGGGCGGCAGAGGCCTACGGATTGCTGCAGATGGGTCACGCTTTCACTGGAACGGCTGTTTCCCTGCAGACGGAGAACGCGGCGGTGGCCGCTTTATATGCGCAGCTGATGAGGGAGATCTGCGGCGTAAAGCCTTTGGAAATCACTGATCCATCGGAAGAAGGCGGAAAGCGGAAAACCTATCATATGGTAACGGTAGAGGACACGGCGCAGCGGCGTCGGGTTCTGGAACGCTTTGGCCATACGCCGGAGGATGTGACGGTGCGGCTTAACCGGGCTAATCTGGAGTGCGAAGAATGCGCCGCTTCTTATATGCGGGGCGCTTTTTTATCCTGTGGCGCCATTACAGATCCCCATGTGGATTATCATATGGAATTCAGCGTTCCCTATTACAATCTGAGCCGGGATCTGATGTCTCTGCTGGGAGAACTGGATTTTTATCCCCGCATGGTTCGCCGGGCGGGGGGAAATGTGGTCTATTTTAAAGAAAGCGAACAGATTGAGGATATCCTCACCCTAATGGGAGCCCAGGATGCCTCATTGGAATTGATGAATATAAAGATTGTCAAGGATATCCGCAACAAAGCCAACCGCATCACCAACTGCGAAAGCGCCAACATCGATAAAACGGTGGCCGCCGCAGCCGTGCATGTGGACGCGGTGCGGAAGATTCAGCAGACCTGCGGATTGGACGCACTTCCGGAGGAGCTGCGGGAATTGGCCTGGCTGCGGCTGGACAATCCGGAAATCTCGCTGCGGGAATTATCGGATCTGCTGCCGGAAAGGCTAAGCCGGTCAGGGGTCAATCACCGGCTGCGGCGGATTGTGGAGTTTGCGGACAAGCTGGGATAAAGGACGGAAAGCAGGGAGCCGAATGATAAGCAGAAAACTGGATATGTCGGTTTATCCGCGCAAAGCTCATTTTGACTATTTTCGCTCTCTGGCCTATCCATATGTAGGACTGACGGCAAATGTGGATGTGACGGTGTTGGCCGAACGTGCCCGAAAGAATCAGGAATCCTTTTTTTTGCACGTTTTATATGCGGTGGGTAAGGCCGCCAATGAGACTCCTGAATTCCGGCAGCGGATCGCCGGAGATGAAATCGTAGAATTTGACAATTGTCCGACTTCCCATACGGTGATGAAACCAGACGGTACCTACGCTTATTGCGAAGCGGACCCGTCGCTGCCATGGCCGGTTTTTCTACGGGAAACCGCCCGGCGGCAAGAGGAGGCCATACATGACGGCAGTATTGAAGAGGCGGGCGATCCGAGGTCGCTGCTGTTTATCTCCTGTCTGCCATGGCTGAATTATACCGCTTTGCAGCAGCCGGTGCCCTGTCCCGCGGATTCCAATCCGCGGATCACCTGGGGTCGATATGAGAAGAGTGCCGGCCGGCTGCTGATGCCGATTACAGTTTTGGTGAATCACGCCCTGGTAGACGGCAGACAGATTGCGGATTTTTATGAAAGACTGAACGCAAGGATACTATAATATTGCAGCGTGATTTTCTGGACGTTTTGGCGACGGGGAGGCAGGCTATGAGTTTCGTACATCTGCATGTGCATAGTGAATACAGCTTACTGGACGGCGCCTGCCGTATCCGAGAACTGGTGGAAAGGGCCAAGGCGCTGGGACAGAAAGCGGTGGCCATTACCGACCACGGCGTTATGTACGGCGTGGTCGAATTTTATAAGGCGGCTCAAAAGGCGGGAATACGGCCGATACTGGGCTGTGAGGTTTATGTGGCCGCCAGAACCCGGCAGGATCGGGTTCATGCCCTGGACAGCGAACACAGCCATTTGGTGCTGCTGTGCAGGGATAATCAGGGCTATGCCAACCTGGTGAAGCTGGTTTCCGCCGCCTGGACGGAAGGTTTCTACGGCAAGCCGCGGGTGGATCATGATCTTCTGCGGCAGCATACCGAGGGTCTGATCGCTTTGTCCGCTTGTCTGGCTGGTGAGATTCCCCGAGCGCTGCGCAAGGGAGAATATGAAAGAGCCAAAACCATTGCGCTGGAATATCGGGAGATGTTTGGACCGGAAAACTTTTTTCTGGAATTGCAGGATCATGGCCTGGAAGAGCAGAAATCCATCAACCCCGCCATCATCCGACTGTCCAAGGAGACGGGTATACCCTTGGTCTGCACCAACGACGCTCATTACCTGACCAGGGAGGATGCCCGCACTCAGAAAGTGCTGATCTGCATCGGCACCAACACCACCCTGGATGCTCCCAGTCCTCTGGCTTTTGAGACGGAGGAGTTCTATCTCAAGTCGGAGGAGGAGATGCGCTCCCTCTTTCCCGGCCTGCCGGAAGCCTTTGACAACACCGCAGCCATCGCAGAGCACTGCCATGTGGAACTGGAATTTGGGAAAACCCAGCTGCCTGCCTTTGACGCTCCCGGCGGAGACAGTGTCGCTTATTTCCGCCGTCAATGCCGGGAAGGACTGATCCGCCGGTACGGGGAGAATCCGCCTGACGAATTCCGTGAGCGGCTGGAATACGAGATGGACACGGTGGAGCGGATGGGATATGTAGATTATTATCTCATCGTCAATGATTTTGTCCAGTACGCAAAAACTCATGATATCCCGGTGGGACCGGGGCGGGGTTCCGGAGCCGGCAGCCTGTGTGCCTATTGCATCGGCATCACGGGAATCGATCCCATGCAATATAACCTGCTGTTTGAGCGGTTTCTCAATCCCGAGCGGGTAAGTATGCCGGATTTTGACATTGACTTCTGCAACGAAAAACGGCAGCAGGTCATCGATTATGTCATTGACAAATACGGCACCGACCGGGTAGCGCAGATCATCACCTTCGGCACCATGGCCGCCCGGGCGGCCATCCGGGATGTGGCCCGGGCCATGGCGATTCCTTACGCGGTGGCGGACCAAGTGGCGAAGCAAGTACCTTGGGAATTGAACATGACATTGGACAAGGCATTGGACCAATCCAAACAGCTGCGGGAACGAATGGAAAGCGACCCGCAGGTCCGTTCTCTGATGGATATGGCTCGGAAGGTAGAGGGGATGCCCCGCCACGCTTCCACCCATGCCGCCGGGGTAGTGATTACCGCCAAGCCAGTGAGTGAATACGTTCCTCTCTGCCTTAACGGCGAGGCGGTGGCCACCCAGTATACTATGACCACATTGGAAGAATTGGGCCTGCTGAAAATGGACTTCCTGGGTCTGCGAAACTTAACCGTCATCGACGATGCGGCCCGGATGATCCGGCGGCGGCAGCCGGATTTCCGGATTGAGAATATCCCCACCGACGCTCCGGAGGTTTATGCCATGATGGCCCGGGGAGAAAGCGAAGGGGTATTCCAGTTTGAATCCGCCGGGATGAAGCGGGTGCTGATGAATCTGGGGCCCGATTGCTTTGAGGATCTTATCGCCGTGATCTCTTTGTATCGTCCCGGACCCATGGATTCCATTCCAAAATACATTTATAACCGTCATCATCCCAAGGAGGTGCGCTACGCCCACCCGCTGCTCAAGCCGATCCTGGATGTGACCTATGGCTGCATTGTCTATCAGGAGCAGGTGATGCAGATTTTTCGGGAATTGGCGGGATATTCCCTGGGGCGCGCGGATGTGGTGCGCCGCGCCATGTCCAAAAAGAAGCATGACGTCATGGAGATGGAGCGGGAGATTTTTATCCACGGCATGACGGATGAAGCGGGAAAGGTGCTGGTGGACGGCTGCGTCCGCCGGGGCGTGACGGAACAGGTGGCGGATGCCATTTTTGCGGACATGTCTTCCTTCGCCTCTTATGCCTTCAATAAATCTCACGCCTGCGCTTATGCTCTGGTGGCCTATCAGACCGCCTGGCTGAAGTGCTTTTATCCACGGGAATATATGGCCGCTTTGCTCACCAGTGTGCTGGACAGCGGCAAGGTGGTGGGATATATCAATGAATGCGAACGCCTGGGGATCCGGGTGCTGCCACCGTCAGTCAATGAGAGCCGTTCCGCCTTCACTGTGGCGGGGGATCATATTCGCTTCGGCCTGCTGGCGGTGAAAAATCTGGGCCGCAGTCTGATTGCTGAGTTGGTAAGAGAGCGGGAAACAAGCGGCCCTTACACCGGATTCTACGATTTTTGCCGCCGCCTGTCCGCTTATCGGGAATTTAATCGCCGGGCACTGGAAAGTCTAATCAAGTGCGGCGCGCTGGATGGATTGGGCGCCAACCGCCGCCAGATGCTGGAGGGAATGAATCGTCTGCTGGATCAGCTGGACGAGGATAACCGACGCAACGTGGATGGGCAGATCGGTTTCTTTGATGATCCCGCCGCCGAGGGAATGGGGGAACCTACCTTGCCGGCAGCCGAGGAATATGCCTATGCCGAACTGCTGGAGATGGAAAAGGAAGTCACCGGTATGTATATGTCAGGACATCCGCTGAAACCTTATGCGGATATCTACCGGCAGCCGGGGATCTCGCGAACCGAGGACATCCTGCAGAGCGCTGAGGAGCAGACAGAGGAATTGAGAGATGGCGCGGCGGTCAATCTGCTGGGCATGTTGGGGACCGTGCGCTCCCAAACCACTCGCAGCAACGCTCGTATGGCATACGCCATGCTGGAGGATTTATACGGTTCCATGGAGCTGATCGTTTTTCCGAAGATATTGGAGGAATACGGCGGCATGCTGGAGACAGGCAGAATCCTGCTGGTTCAAGGGCGAATCAGCCTGCGGGAGGACGAGGCGCCCAAGCTAATCTGCGATCGGCTGCTGGATGCATCCGATCCTGCGCATCTTCCTGCCTTTAATCCCATGGGGACGGTCCGCCGGAAAGCGGCTCCTGCCGCTGCTGCGCCTCAGCAGCCTTCACCCCGGCATGGTTTGTATCTGCGGGTGCCCTCCGCCGAAAGTACGGCTTTCAAAAGAGCTTGTCTGCCCATGGCGGTGTTCGATGGAACGGAGCCGGTTTACATCCGCTTCCTGGATACCGGCAAACTGGTGAAGGCGCCCCAAAGCATGTGGGTATGGCCGCATACGGTATTGCTGAAGGAACTGAAAAATATCCTGGGAGAGGAAAATGTAGCAGTTGTTAAATAATATTTGCCCACCTGTGAAAGTTGTGCAAATATTGTCGAAATCATTGCCTTTTTTCCCCATTCCCATGCTTGATATTTTTTCGTCAATTGGTGTATAATAAGGAAAGCTTTGGATAATCAAAAGGACCGCAGCGAAGAGCCTGGAGATAGAATGCTCTCAGGCTGAGCGAAAGGATGGGTTTTGTACCAATGGCCATTAGAAAGATAGCGGTTTTAACCAGCGGCGGCGACGCGCCGGGCATGAACGCGGCCATTCGCGCCGTGGTGCGTACCGCGTTGAGCAAGGGCGTGGAGTGCTTAGGCGTCTATCGGGGCTACAACGGGTTAATCAACGGCGATTTGGTGGAGATGAATCTCCGCAGCGTGTCGGATATTATCCACCGCGGCGGCACCATGCTGTATACCGCCCGCAGCCCGGAGTTCTGCACGGAAGCCGGTATGCAGAAGGCAGTGGAAACCTGCCGGGAAAACAACATCGACGGTGTGGTGGTTATCGGCGGTGACGGCTCCTTCCGCGGCGCCCAGGATTTGACCCGCCACGGTGTTCCCTGCATCGGTCTTCCGGGAACCATCGACAATGATATTTCCTGCTGTGAGCACACCATCGGCTATGACACAGCGCTGAATACCAGCATGGAGATGATCGATAAACTGCGGGATACCGCTCAATCCCACGACCGCTGCAGCGTAGTGGAGGTCATGGGCCGCCGGGCGGGTTATCTGGCGCTGAATGTCGGCATTGCTGTGGGCGCCACCAGTATCGTTGTCCCGGAGGTTCCCTTTGATTTTGAAAAGGATATCATCGACCGGATGCGGGTGACCTCCGCCACCGGCAAGAAGCATTTCATCATCATCGTGGCCGAGGGTGTGGGGCATGTTATGACCATGGCTGAGGATATTGAAAAGCGTCTGGGAATCGAAACCCGCGCCACCATCCTGGGACATGTGCAGCGGGGCGGCAATCCCACGGTGTACGACCGGGTACTCGCCAGCCAGATGGGCTACTATGCGGTGGATATTCTGCTGGAGGGCAAGAGCAACCGCGTGGTTACCATCCAGAACGACCATGTGCTGGATTTTGATATCGAGGAAGCGCTGCAGATGAAGAAGCCCTTTGATTTTGATCTGTATCGCATGGCCCACGAGATTTCTATTTGATTTTCACTGCCTTTTTGCCCCCGTCCGGCGAATTCGGACGGGGGATTTTTGCAGACCGGGGCGGGAATCATTGACAATTGCGCCTGCACATATTAGAATAACATGGTATGAGACGAAGGAATACCGGAGGGAAGAACATGAATAACGCAGACAAAACTATGGACAAAATCGTTGCGCTCTGCAAGGGCCGCGGCTTTGTCTATCCCGGCTCGGATATCTACGGCGGCCTGGCCAACGCCTGGGATTACGGCCCACTGGGAGTGGAGCTGAAAAACAACGTTAAGCGCGCCTGGTGGAAGAAGTTCGTCCAGGAAAGCCCCACCAATGTCGGGCTGGACAGCGCCATCCTGATGAACCGGGAAGTATGGGTCGCCTCCGGTCATGTGGGCGGGTTTTCCGATCCGCTGATGGATTGCCGGGACTGTAAAAGCCGGCATCGCGCCGACAAGCTGATTGAGGATTACGACGGCACCGTGGCCGACGGCTGGACCAATGAGAAGATGATGGAATTCATCCGGGAGCACGGCATCGCCTGCCCGAACTGCGGCAGCCACAATTTCACCGATATCCGTCAGTTTAATCTGATGTTCAAGACTCATCAGGGCGTCACCGAGGATTCCAAAAATGAGGTGTATCTGCGGCCGGAAACCGCCCAGGGTATCTTTGTCAATTTTCAGAATGTGCAGCGCTCCGCCCGCAAAAAGCTGCCTTTTGGCGTGGCACAGGTGGGCAAGAGCTTCCGCAATGAAATTACCCCCGGCAACTTCATTTTCCGTATCCGGGAATTTGAGCAGATGGAACTGGAATTTTTCTGCAAGCCGGGCACCGATCTGGAATGGTTCAACTATTGGCGCGCCTTCTGTCGTGACTGGCTGCTGAAGCTTGGTCTCCGGGAGGAAAATATGCGGCTGCGGGATCACAATCCCGAAGAACTGGCTTTTTATTCCAAGGGTACCACGGATATCGAGTTTTTGTTCCCCTTCGGCTGGGGCGAGCTGTGGGGCATCGCGGATCGTACCGATTACGATCTCAAGCAGCATCAGGAGCATTCCGGTAAGGATATGACCTATTTTGATCAGGAGACGGGGGAACATTATGTTCCCTATGTGGTGGAGCCCTCGCTAGGCGCCGACCGCGTGCTGCTGGCCTTCCTCTGCGACGCCTACGATGAGGAAGTGGTGGACGCTGAGAAGAACGATACCCGTGTGGTGCTGCGGCTCCATCCTGCGCTGGCTCCCTTTAAAGCTGCGGTGCTGCCCCTATCCAAAAAGCTGGGGGATGAGGCATATAAGGTGTACGAGAAGCTGGCGGGCCGGTTCATGATGGATTATGATGACGCTGGTTCCATCGGTAAACGGTATCGTCGGGAAGACGAAATCGGCACTCCCTTCTGCATTACCTTTGATTTCGATTCTCTGGAAGACAATTGTGTCACCGTGCGGGATCGGGATACCATGGAGCAGACCAGAGTGGCTATTGACGAGCTGGAAGCCTATCTTCAGGAGAAAATAGATTTCTAAATAACATTGCTGCCGCTGTCCGGGATTTTCCGGACAGCGTTTTTTATTCTTCCTTTGCTGCAACATGCGGCGGTATTGCGGACACTATACGAGTGAAAGGATCTTTTCATGATTTCATCAGATGAGGGGGCGGACTATGAAAAAGAGTTGTTCTCTGAGAGTCAGCCGTCTGCTGTGCGTACTGCTGACAGCGGGAATCGTAGCAGCGGGCGGATGCGGCGGTCAAACAGTGGAACGGCTGGGGCAGGGCAGGGGTTACCTCAGCGGATTGGAGCCGGCAAAGACGCTGCCGGCGGATTTTGCCGCCGGATACGGGGATTTTGCAGTGGCAATGCTGCGGCAGCTGTATGCTCAAAACAGCGATGAGAGCGGCAACGTATTTTTTTCTCCCGCCAGCATCGCTATAGCGGCGGGAATGCTGACCGAGGGAGCTGAGGGGATCACCCGGGATCAGTTGCTGGCGCTATTCGATGCGGCTGATACGGAAAAATTGACGGCAGGCTGTCGGGATCTGCAATCGCTGATGACCGGGAATCCCAAGCATTATTTCCAATCAGCCAATTCCCTTTGGGTGGATGTCTCGCTGAGAGAAGAGGTGCGGGCGGATTATCTGGAACGTCTGGACGCGGGTTATGGCGCTTTGATGGCTGCAGAACCCTTTGATCAGACCCTGCCGGATAAGGTGAACGGCTGGGTGAAGGAGATCACCAAAGGGATGATTACCGAGGCATTGCAGCCCCTGATGGATGAAACGATGGAATTACTGCTGTGCAACGCCTTGCTATTCGATGGAGAATGGAAGCTGCGGTTTGACAAGGCGGATACAAAAGAAGAGGTGTTTCACGGCACGGCGGGAGATATCGAGCTGCCGATAATGCATCGCACCGACAAGGAAGACGGTCGGTATTTCGAAAACGACAAGGTGGCCGCCGCTCTGCTGGATTACAAGGATGACCGTACGGCGATGCTGGTGGCTCTGCCAAAGGGAGATCTGGAGGCTTTGATCGATGATCTGACGGCAGAGGAGATCCGCGGCTGGACAGATGGCATGGAAAGTTGTTCTCTGTCCTTAACTATGCCCCGTTTTTCCCTGCGCTATCGTACGGAACAGCTGGGAGCCGCTTTTTCTTCATTAGGGGCCACAGAGGCTTTCCAGCCCAGCGCGGATTTTTCCCGCATGTTACAGAACGGTGGGATATATGTGCATACCGCCATCCATGAGGCGGTGCTGGAGGTGGACGAAAACGGTACCCGGGCGGCCGCTTTTACCGGGTTCGGCCTGCGGAAAAACGCTGCTCCCTTACCACAGGAACTGACACTGGATCGTCCTTTCCTTTGTGCCATTGTGGATAAACCCACCGGCGCTCTGCTTTTCCTGGGAACAGTGGAACAACCTGAAAGATTGTCTTAATGAAAATATGGAGGCGATAGAAGATGAATAAAAAGCGGCTTCCTGTATTCCTTCTGGCAGCGAGTCTGCTGCTGACGGCGGGTTGCGGAGGTCATCCGGCGGTGGATTCGTCCAGCTCGAAGCTGGCATCCAATATAACAGAAACACAGCATGGCAAGACGCAGCCCTCCACTTCCGTAGAACTCACACCGGTGAATCAGCTATACGATAATTTTGCCGACAGTTATCAGGCTTTTACCGCCGATCTGCTTAAACAGCTGGTTCAGGCATCGAAAAAAGGACAGCTGACAGCGGAGGACGGTGTGCTGATCTCACCCGCTAGCCTGTATATTGCACTGGGAATGACAGCGGAGGGGATGGCTGGGGATACTTTGAACCAAACACTATCTTTGCTTCACACAGGTGATGCCGAGGCTTTGCGGGAGGGCTGCCGGGATCTGTTGTCCCTACTTTCCGGTAATCCTAAGAACAGCTTCCGCTGGGCCAATTCCCTGTGGCTGCGGGACAGCTTTCAGGAACAGATTCTGCCGGATTTTTTGCAGAGAAATCAGACCTATTACAGCGCGGAAATCGTACCTCACGCTTTCGACGCCACTCTGATTCCCGCTATCAACCGCTGGGCGGAGAAGCGGACAGACGGCATGATCAAGGAACTGCTTCAGCCGCAGCAGTTGAGGGATGACAGTGTCCTCTATTTGCTGAATTCTCTGCTTTTCAGCGGGGAATGGGCAAGTCCATTTGACGGTCGTCAATCGATGGATGGAATCTTTCGCGGCAGCCGCGGGGATGTGACGCTGCCCATGATGCGACAGACTTATAAAGGAAGATGGATGCAGGATGAAGTGGTATCCGCTGCGCTGCTGGATTATAAGGACGACCGCACCGCCATGCTGATAGCGGTGCCCCGAGAGGAATCCGGCGGGGTGGATGCTTTGATGGAATCTCTGGATAAGGATACGTTTTCCAGCTGGATGCAGGCTATGACGGAGGAAACCATAGCTCTGGTGATGCCCCGCTTTTCAATTGAGTTCCGGAGTGAACTGGAGAAGATTCTTCCCGGTATGGGGATGAAGGATGCTTTTGATTCCGAACGAGCGGATTTCAGCCGTCTGACGACAATAGAGCCTACCTATATTGGAAGTGTGATTCATCAAACGGCGCTGCAGGTCGGAGAAGAAGGAACCAAAGCCGCGGCGGCTACAGCTATAGGGGTACTGTGCGGCGATGCAATGAATACTCGTCATGTCACGGCGAATCAGCCTTTCCTTTGCGCCGTAGTGGATAAACCAACCGGTGCGCTGCTGTTTGCCGCCGTCGTCACCGACCCAAAACCAATCGCCTGATGAGTTATTTCGGTTAATATAGAAAGACTGCAAAAGGACCGGCTTTTCAGCCGGTCCTTTTGTTATGCGCGAAAGCTTCAGCATCCGCAGCCACAGTTGTTGCTGCATCCGCAATTGCCATTATCCTGCACCAACAGCAGAAGAATAATGATAAACAGAATACAGGTGCAATCGCCGCCACCAAAAATATTTCTCAAACACATATTCAGTCGCCTCCTTTCGTTGGTTACAACCTATCATATGAAAAGGGAATGGAACTGGTGACGGTCCGGCGTATAAATGCGCTGATCCTGTCATATGCTATCAAAAGGAAAGATAAGGCGGGATGAGAAATGAAAAGGGAAGAAAAAAGGATAACTCTCCTGACGGAGAAGCAAAAAGCCGCTATGGCGGAAATGGCCGCACCGCTGGAACCAGATGATCCTTCCGAACACACCTGTCCCCATGGTAATCGCTTGACTAAACAGTTATCGGATCGATCGTCTGCGGAAGAAATCAGGGGATCCCGGGCGTAAACAGCCGTCAGCAGCAGCTAATTCACCATAATTAGCTGCCGGAAATAAAAATTAGACTTTAACTGACTTTGACTTTTCCTGATCTTTAGGATACACTATCCATAAAGGTCAGCTAAAGTCAATTTTTTCATTGTATGTATACGGAGGAGGGGAAATTCATGCGATTAAGCGACGAAATAACAGCCTATATTCTTCATATGCTGGAACAGACGCAGAATGGCTGTGCCGTTCTGCAGCGAAATGAGCTGGCGGAGGAAATCGGCTGTGTCCCCAGCCAGATCAATTATGTGCTGACCTCCCGGTTCACACCGGAACAGGGTTACATTGTGGAAAGCAGACGGGGCGGCGGCGGATACATTCGGATCCGTCGAATTCAATACCGGCCGCAGATGTCTCCCTTGATGCATGTGGTGAATACAATCGGAGATACGTTGGTTCCTGCTACCGCCCAGGCGATTTTGGATAATCTGCGGTATCAGAAGCTGCTTTCGCCGGAAGCGGCCCGCTTAATCGGCAGCGCCGTATCCGACCAGGCTTACCGGGATATTCCGGTGGAACAGCGGGACCGGCTGCGGGCCGCGCTGATGAAACAGATGTTGACAACCATCAATCTGCAAACGGATTAAGGAGGCTTTTTCATGCTTTGTCAAAACTGCGGTAAGAATCAGGCTACCACTCACGTGAAAAAGACGATCAATGGGGAGACGACAGAACTGCATCTCTGTGCCGCCTGTGCGGCCAAACAGGGATTGGGCAGCATGTGGAATGGCTTTGGCTTTGATCTGGGCGATTTTTGGGGAAGCCTTTTTGCGGAGCCGGCAGCCCGTGAGTTGGCCGACAGCGTGCGCTGTGAAGGCTGCGGAAAAACCTTTCAGGAAATCGCCCATTCTGGAAAGGCGGGATGCCCCGCCTGTTATACCACCTTTTACGACCGGCTGCTGCCCTCTATCCAGCGGATTCACGGTAAGGCGCAGCATATGGGGAAAATATCTCCTCAGGCGGGGGAAACCGCCAAACGGGAACGGGAATTGTCCCAACTGAAAAAACAGCTGGCGGATGCCATAGCTGGTCAGCAGTATGAGGAATGTGCCAAACTGAGGGACCGTATTCAGGAATTGGAGGGCAACGGAGATGAGCAGCAATAAATGGTATCAGAAAAGCGGAGCGGAAGGCGATGTGGTGATCAGCACCCGGGTTCGTCTTGCCCGCAATCTCCATAAGGTTCCCTTTCCGGCTAGTATGAGCAGGGAGCAGCGCAAGCTGGTGGCTGATAAAGCCGCCGGCGCTGCCGTCAAGCTGGAAAACACCATCGGCAGGCTGGAATTCCGGCAGATGCAGGGAATGCCTCAGCGGGAGGCATTGTCTATGGCGGAATGCCATTTAATCAGTCCGGAATTCAGTCGTTGCGAGGAGGGCAGCGCCCTGCTTCTCAGCGCTGATGAGAGCGTCAGTATTATGGTGAATGAGGAGGACCACTTCCGCATTCAGGTGATGTGCGCGGGACTGGATTTGGACGCCGCCTATCGGAAGGCGGATGAACTGGATACGGCGCTGGATGCCGAACTGCATTTCGCCTTTGATGACCGGCTGGGATATCTGACCCAGTGTCCCACCAATCTGGGAACCGGCATGCGGGCCTCCATTATGCTGCATCTGCCTGCCCTGGAAGAACGAGGTATGCTGCAGCAACTGGCCGGTACGGTAGCTAAGCTGGGACTCACCATTCGCGGATTGTATGGAGAGGGCAGCAAGCCGGAAGGCGCTATTTACCAGCTTTCCAACCAGGTGACCTTAGGGATCTCGGAGCAGGCTGCCATCGAAAACCTGAAAGGTATCGCTTTTCAGATCATCCGGGAGGAACGGGCTGCACGGGAGCAGCTCTGCCGCAATCCCCGTTTTGAGGATCGGGTGTGGCGTTCGCTGGGAATTCTGCGCACCGCGCGGCTGCTGGGGCATGATGAGTTCATGGCGCTGATCTCCAATCTGCGGGTTGGCGTGGCATTGGATATTATCGACAGCGTAGGTTTGGATGTAATTAGCGGTTTAATCAACGATGCCCAGCCGGCCACCATCATGACGGCGGCGGGACAGGATCTGGAACCCGGTCAGCGGGACGCTCTGCGCGCTAAAATGGTGCGGGAGCGGCTGGCGGAACATGACGCATAAAAATCAAAGCAAGGAGTGAGGTATATGATGTACCGGTTTAAAGGATTCACCGAAAAGGCCAACAACGCCTTGAATTTGGCGATTGAATCGGCCCAGCAGCTGGGTCATACCTATATTGGAACGGAACACATTGTGTTGGGATTATTGAAAGAAGGAACCGGCGTCGCCGCCTCCGTGCTGGGGGCGCGGGGAATCACCGCTGCCCAATATCAGGAAAAGATTGTGGAGACGGAATCCAGCGGGGACTACAGCCGGCTTACACCGGAGGATTTTACTCCCCGGGCTAAAAAAGCCATGGAGATGTCTGTGGCGGAAGCCGCTGTGATGCAGATGGGATATGTGGGCACCGAGCATATTCTTATCGCTGTGCTGCGGGATGAAAGCAGTGTAGCGGTGCGGCTGATTGCTGCCTTGGGCGGCCGGCCGGACGAATTGTTTGCGGATATCGCCAAGGCTATCGGTATGACGCCGGCCCAGACTGCCAATGACGGCGTTCGCGGCAGTAAAACCGCTGCTGCCAAGGGAGGCGGCAAAACCCCGACTTTGGATCAGTTCGGCCGTGATCTTACCAAGATGGCCACCGAGGGTAAGCTGGATCCGGTAATCGGCCGCTCGGGAGAAATCGAACGGGTGATACAGATCCTTTCCCGCCGTACCAAGAACAATCCCTGTCTCATTGGCGAGCCCGGTGTGGGGAAAACCGCTATTGCCGAGGGCTTGGCTCAGAAAATTGCCGCGGATGAGGTGCCGGAATTGCTGCGGGGGAAACGAGTGGTAACTCTGGATCTTACCGGCATGGTGGCGGGCACCAAATACCGGGGAGATTTTGAGGAGCGGATCAAGAATGCTATCGACGAGGTGATCAAAGCGGGCGATGTGATCCTCTTTATTGATGAAATTCATACCCTGATTGGCGCTGGTGCGGCAGAAGGGGCCGTGGACGCGGCCAACATTCTGAAACCTTCTCTAGCCCGGGGTGAACTGCAGATCATCGGCGCTACCACCATCGACGAATACCGCAAGCATATCGAAAAGGATGCGGCACTTGAACGGCGATTCCAGCCGGTGATGGTGGGGGAGCCGACAGCGGAAGAGGCGGTGCTGATTCTGCGGGGATTGCGGGATAAGTACGAAGCGCATCACAAGGTGAAGATTACCGATGAAGCCATTCAGGCGGCGGTGACCTTGTCCACCCGCTATATTGCCGACCGTTATCTGCCGGATAAAGCCATTGATCTCATTGATGAGGCAGCTTCGCGTGTAAGGCTGAAAGCCTTTACTGCTCCGCCCGATCTGAAAAACCTGGAGGACGAGGTAAAACGGCTGGCGGAAGAGAAAAAATCCGCTGTCAACGAGCAGGATTTTGAGCGGGCCGCCCGGCTGCGGGATGAGGAAAAGGAAGCGGCCGAAAAGCTGGAAAAGGAGAAGGATCGCTGGCAGGAGAAAAACGCCGGCATCACCGGCGAAGTGGGAGAACGGGAAATCGCGGAAATCGTCTCCAGCTGGACCGGCGTACCGGTGGTTCAGCTCACCGAGGAAGAAGGACAACGGCTGCTGCGGATGGAGGAAATCCTGCATCAGCGGATTGTCGGCCAGGATGAGGCGGTAACGGCTGTTGCCCGGGCGATCCGGCGCGGCCGTGTGGGGCTGCAGGATCCCAAGCGCCCCATCGGTTCCTTTATTTTTCTGGGTCCCACCGGTGTGGGCAAGACGGAGCTGTGCAAGGCGCTGGCTGAAGCTATGTTCGGGGACGAAAATGCCATGATCCGGCTGGATATGTCGGAGTATATGGAGAAGCACACGGTATCCCGGCTGGTGGGATCCCCTCCCGGCTATGTGGGATACGACGAGGGAGGCCAGTTGACGGAGAAGATCCGCCGCAAACCTTATTCGGTGGTGCTGTTTGACGAGATTGAGAAGGCGCATCCGGATGTGTTCAACATGCTGCTGCAGATTTTGGAGGACGGCATCCTCACCGACGCCCAAGGGCGGCGGGTGGATTTCAAAAATACGGTGATTATCATGACCTCCAACGTGGGAGCACGACTGATTACGGAGCACCGCCGTTTGGGATTTGCCGATGCGGAAAGGGCTGCTGCGAATGCGTCGGATCAGCGCCGCATCAAGGACGATGTAATGGGAGAGCTGAAGCGAGCCTTCCGGCCGGAATTTCTTAACAGGGTGGACGATATCATTGTCTTTCAGCAGCTGACCCAGCCGGATATCGAAGAAATCGCCCGAAGGATGCTGCGGTCGCTGGATAAGCGGTTGACAGATATGGAACTGCATTCCAGCGTGAGTGATGCAGCGGTGGCTGAGATCGCCAAGGAAGGCTTCGATCCGGTTTACGGCGCCCGGCCGCTGCGGCGGGCTATTCAGTCCAGAATCGAAGACCCGCTGGCGGAACAGCTGCTGGAGGGCAAATTCCGTGCAGGGGATACCATTGTTATTGATGTTCAGGATAGCAGCTTTACGTTTGATAAGAAGACTGCAAAATAACAAAGCAGGGACATCCGCGATGGATGTCCCTGCTTTATACATATTCATCAAAAATCAGGGTTTTTCCACAGCCTTGAAACCGTAACCCCAGATGGTTTCAATGGAGAGTTTGGTGCCCTGCAGCTTTTTCCGCAGGCGTTTGACCGTATCGTCTGCCACTCGGGTACCGGAATCATTGGCGAAGCCCCACACAGCCGGAAGCAGTTCGTTGCGGGGAACTGCCCTGGAAGAGTTCTTCATCAGGAAGGTGAGCATGGAGAACTCAGTGGGGGTGAAGTGAATAGGCTGATTATTGCTGTCGTAGGCTGCCATATTGTCCAGATCGATGGTGAGGCCGCCCATGGAAAATTTGGTGGTGGGGCTGACCGGTTTGCAGATCAGTGCAATATCGGCGGTGATGTTGCCGGAACTAATCTCGTCGGTCAGGTTGGTGTATTCGATGGAATACCCATTGCTGCGCAGAGAGGTAACCAGCGTATCCAGCATTTTGTTGTCGTCTCCGTAAACATAAACCAACTTCGGCATTTTGAATTCCTCCTGTTAAATTCCGCTGTCATCCTTGGATGCGCTGGCGCGTTGGTCTATTGCAGACCATGCCTCTCAGGATTCCACAGTCTTTTTGACTCATTATAACACATATTTTCAAATTTTGCATGAATATGCGTGCAGAAAAAGTATATGATTTCAGCGGCTATATTCCGACAAAAGCCGCTGCTTTTCATCCCAAAGCGGCTGGGAAAGATCCACATAATACCGATGGGGATTCTCAAAGCGAAGAACTTCGTCCCACATGGTATTGATTTGTTCCTGACAATACCGGCGGCTTTCCTCCACGGAAGGTACATTGTAGACACATTCGCCGCCGCGGAAAAGCTGTTTCTGCAGGGGAACGGCCCGGAAATTCTCCACCGTTTTCCGCTTCCATATGTGTTCAGGATCAAAAATCTCATAAGGAGCAGAATCATCGATGGTTTCATTGTGAAGAGTGATGACATCTGCGATAGCCTTGCCGGTTTCCTGATCGTACAGCCGCCATAGCTTTTTAAAACAGGGATTGGTGATTTTGGATACGTTTTCACTGACCTTGATCCGAGGACGAATGCCGCCGTTTTCTTCCACCGCGGATAGCTTGTATACCCCGCCGAATACCGGATCGCTGGCGGCGGTGATCAGGCGTTCTCCAACGCCGAAACTGTCTACACAGGCTCCCTGCTGGATCATATCCCGAATGATGTTTTCGTCCAAGGAATTGGAGGCCGTGATCTGGCAATCGGGGAACCCGGCTTCATCCAGCATTTTGCGGGCCTTTTTGCTCAGATAGGTAATATCGCCGGAGTCAATGCGGATGCCCTTGGGACGATTGCCAGTGGGCAGAATCACCTCATTGAAGGTCCGGATGGCGTTGGGGACGCCGGATTTCAAGGTGTTGTAGGTATCCACCAGCAGGGTGCAGGAAGCGGGATACTGACGGGCGTAGGCGCGAAATGCCTCCAGTTCGGAATCAAAAAGCTGCACCCAGCTGTGGGCCATAGTGCCCAAGGCGGGGATGCCGAATTCCCGGTCGGCAATGGTGCAGGCAGTACCGCAGCAGCCAGCGATATAGGCGGCACGTGCACCGTAAACCGCTCCGTCGAAGCCTTGGGCACGGCGGGAACCGAATTCCATTACCGCCCGTCCCTGGGAAGCGCGGACGATTCGGCTGGCTTTGGTGGCGATCAGAGAGGGATGATTTACTGCCAGCAGCACCATGGTTTCGATGAATTGGGCCTGCACCACCGGGCCGCGGACAGTAACAATGGGCTCATGGGGAAAAATAGGAGTCCCCTCCGGCACCGCCCAAACGTCGCAAGAAAAACGGAAGTGCCGCAGGTAATCAAGAAACGCCTCACTGAACATCTTCTTTTCCCGCAGGTAATCGATATCCTCTTCAGTGAAGGACAAGTTTTTCAGATAATCCACCAGCTGCTCCACGCCAGCCATAATTGCCAAGCCGCCGCCGTCCGGTACCCGGCGGAAAAACATATCAAAATAGGCGATGCGGTCGCCGCATCCTTCTTCAAAAAAGCCGTTGGCCATGGTTAATTCATAAAAATCTGTCAGTAGGGTAAGGTTGTCGCAGCCATATTGTTTATTCATCATGTTTTTCCACTCTCTTTCGTACATCCTACCATAAATTGCGGCATAATGCGGCGCCGGCAGAACGCATCAAGGATAAAGCCGCCAGATTCATCAGATCCGCCGGATGGCCCGGTGCATCAAAGGTATCCACTAAGTCAATGGGAAGGATCAGCCGCAGCGGCCGATTGCGGGCATTGTGCCAGGCTTTGGCTGCCAGTACGAACTGCAGTACGCAGATATCGGTACAGTCACCGGCAACCACATAGGTGTCAATGTCGGGATTATCCCGCAGCCAGGCGGCGAAAACAGGTTCCAAAAAACCGTTGGTGGAATTTTTTTCGATCAGAGTGCAAGGGCAGGCTTCCGCGATCTCCTGGCACAGCCGGGCTTCATCGGTTCCGGCGAGACAATGGGGCGGATAGGATTCCAGTTCAATGCTGTCGGCGGTGTGATGATCGGCGAAAGCCACCACTGGTATCCCCGCCTCATGACATCGGACGGCCAATTTAGCGATGGGAGCAATCATTTCGCCAACCCGTGGACTGGACATGGCACCCTCCACGGCAAAACCGTTCACCATATCCACTATGAAAAGAGCGGTGCGGTCAGAATCCAGAGCGGATAGATCCAGTTCCTCCAGCTTCTCCAATGAAGCCAGCAGATCAGGCAGGGCCTCACATATCTGTCTGTCCAGCGTTGTTTGATCAGGCAGTTTCATCAAATGATCCTCCTCAATCCGTGTTGTTCCGATTGCCGAATTCCCTTTTATAAGCCTGGATACAATATTCCACCACCCGCAGCGCTTCCTCTCGGCCCAAAGCTTCCTTGACCACAGTCTCTTTATTCTCCAGGGATTTGTAAACGCTGAAAAAGTGCTGGATTTCGTTAAAGGTATGAGCGGGAAGCTGAGAAATATCATGATAACAGGAAAGAGAGGGATCACGGAAGGGAACGGCCAGGATCTTCTCATCGATGGATTCCTCATCCACCATTTTGATCACCCCGATGGGGTAGCAGCGCACCAGCGTCATAGGGACGATATCCTCCTGACAGAGAACCAGCACATCCAGCGGGTCTCGGTCATCGGCAAAGGTGCGGGGGATGAATCCGTAATTGGCCGGATAGTGGGTGGCGGTGTACAGCACCCGGTCCAGGCGCAGCAAGCCCGTTTCCTTGTCCATCTCGTATTTGTTTTTCCCGCCTTTGGATATCTCGATGACGGCGGTAAAATCATCCGGTTTGATTCTTTCTTCGGAAATATCGTGCCAGATATTCAATCCTTGCGGCCCCCTTTATTATGTTGTCCATAGAATGTGGAAAAATGAGGCTGACTATGCAAAGAGACGATGAACCAACTCATCGATTTCCTTTTCCAGTCTCTTGATGCTGTCGGCATCACCGGCGATAAACGCCTGGTGCGCCTGCCGGGATTTTTCCGCCAGGGCGGCGTGCTCCTCAATCGCCGCGTCATACTTGGGAATAGCGATGTTGCTGAGAATATCAATGCCCCGCTGGGTATCGATGGTATAGCCGTCGATGATTTTGGTGATGATAGGGGAGTTGATGACAGCACAAATGTAATGGGCTTCCGCCTCGTCATCGGTGGCGCAGGACAGCACCTTGGAATCTGTCACCACCACTTTTTGGCCCAAATAGGGATCATCCATGGAGCCGATGACACAGGCGGTCATGGATTTGCTCTGCTCCTTCCAAACCACATGATATTTCTGGAAGGTGTAGCTTCCCACATTGTCCAGGCGGTACCAGGGAAACTGTTCCTTATCAAAAAATTTTGCGCTGCGTATTCTGGTTTCCAGAAGAAAATCGTGGAAATAGTAAAGCCATTCATAGGTGCGGGGATACTCCACCCGCATCCGTCCTTCCTCCATGCCGCGGTACACCGACTCGCCAGTGGCGTCGTGGGGAACCAGCATATATAGGTGGGAATTGATACCCCATTTGCTGATATTGCGGCCGCCCACCATGGGGTAGACCAGTTCCTGTTCCACCCATCCGGGATGAACGCCCAAGTCCTTGGCCTCCTGCAGCCGGGCTCTTTCCAATAGATTTTCAATCAGTACCAGATTGTCCCGGTTTTCCTTGACATTCACCAGATAGGTGCCTTTGGCTCCACAGGGTTCGATGCCCTTTCGCCCTTTATATGCGGAAGCTCCGCGAAAACGGTCGAGAATATCCATCTCGCATTTGTCCATGGTCAGCCATGGGCTGCGGAGATCGTCGTTCTTGATGGGTTTGGCGGCCTGCTGAATCATCACCATCTTATCCATGGCCTCGGCGTAACCGTCGTAATAATCCACAATGATTTTCGACGTTTTGGGCAGGCAGAGGAAATAGCGATCCATAGGATAGACCATGGGCTTGTTTTTTTCAAAGATCATCACTGAAGCCTTATTGGTGGCAAAGCGGCGGAAGGGTTTGATTTTGTCCATATCATAGACTTCGTTTACCGCAAAGGGGATGGAGGCGCCGTCACGAGTGATTTCAAATTTCCGAAATCCCTCGCCGCCCTTGAGGGATTTGACAAAGGTCTGGGGCAGCACGAAGCCTGCCTTGCCCTGCTCCTTTACATAGTGATCCATAGACACATAAACCACGGCCATGGCGAAATCATCGTGGGAGGTAATTTTATCATAAGCGCTTTTTTCAAAAATACCATAGCTCAGCCAGATGTCCAGCGTCCGTTTCCGATAGGTGTCAGACATGGATTTCCAGCCGATCCAGGGGGGATTGCCCACCACCAGATCGAATTTCTGGGTGAACAAGGGCGCAAAGGTATTTTTGAGAATATTGCACCAGAAGCCGTTACCGCCCTCGCCGTTCAGTTCCAAAATCTGGCGATAAAAGGTTTCCACGCAAGGATCTTCCAGATAGGCGGCACTGATTTCTCCTTCTCTGTGCACCAATTCCGCAAACTCTGTGAAGCTGTATCCCTTATCGGCGCAGGCGTTAACCTTATCCAGGAATAAATCACTTTCCGTACGATCCTGCATCACCGGCAGAACGAATTTTCCTGCTTTGGTTTTCACTCGGTTGTAGGCCTTGCCCGTTTTCTGCTTGGCGTAAACCGTGGGCACTAAAATAGAATCACACATATATACCGGAACAGAAATGGTCTCTTTATAAGCGGAGATATCTCCCAAAGCCAGGAGATAGTTGGTTTTGGCAGAGATCACGGCGATAGGGTTGATGTCATAGCCTACGATATTCCGGGTGGCGATTTTGATGATCTCATCGTTGCCCAGTTCTTTTTCAGACTGTTGGAGACGCTTGATGGCATGGGTGATGAAGGCGCCGCTGCCGCAGGTGGGATCCAACACAGATAATTCTTTTTGACCCGTATAACCCACCTTATCCAGCGTGAAATCCACCAGCCAGCCACAGGTGTAGTATTCTCCCATCAAATGCCGCAGATCCTGGGGAATGAGATTGGCATATACATCCCGCAGTACGTCCTCCACTACCTCTCCTTTGATGACGGAAGTGGTGGTTTCAAAGTTATCTAGTTCGATTTCAATATCGTTGATATAAGTCTTGTCCAGATCGGATGCAAAAAGAAACCATTCAAAATAATTGATTTCGAAGAAGTTTTTAATTTGCAGCTTGGTGTACATGCGGCCGGAAAACAGCTCAAGAATATCCCTGCGGGTGGTGATCCGTCTGCTTTTCTGCATAGGATCGGTGAGGGACTGGAGAAGATTAAAAATCAGCAGCTTCAGTACAATATTATAATAGGTTTGGATGATAAACAGGGTTTTCTGTGGATCCAGTTTTGGGGAAAGCCCATACATTTTCGCCAGAGAAGCCCGAAAGGCGGTGAAGTCTGTCTCCTGTTTGCCGTAGATTACGCCGAAGATACGCAGCCACTCGGCATAAAGGGTGGAAATCCTGGTGTTGGCGGTTAACTCGGATTCCAGCTTGGCGTACAGATAACCAATAGTCTTCTGACAAAGAGGGGAGCGAGGACCAAATTCCTTCGTCAGCGTTTTGGTGGAGAGGCAGTAACGGCTGGTGGATCGGAGCAGCAGGATCAGCTTTTTGAACGCCAAATCCAGATCTTCCACATGCTCATAAATAAAACGGAGATGCTGACGAGCGGAAAGAGTTTTGGGCAGAGCTTTGGTTTTGCGCCGGTCAAAGATATCCGCCGCTTCCTCTGCTTCCACGAAACGAGCAAAGATCATAGTCTGTCCGTCAAATCCCACCCCTACTTTATTGATAAGCCGCCGGCAGAACAGCTCGTCGTCGATAGCATGATTGCTGAACTCATCCAGTGTGAAATTGATTAAGTAATGCTGAAGTCCGCGGTCGGAGGCATCCCTGCCGAAGAGAGCTTCACTGCGGCCGCGTGCGGTGCGGAACATGCCGTCCTCGTCGAATTTATACTCAATGATTACATCGGAATAGATACTGTCCGCACGGCCACCGTGGATAGATGTGGTTTCGTGGCTTTCCTCCAGATGGTCGATCCCAAAGTCCTCAATGAGTTCCTTCAGCAGCTCATTGGTACCGATGCGCACCTCCTCTTCATTGGAGAAGCGGGCCGCCCGTTCCCGGTATACGTCGACATATTCCGTCACACTTTTCATGTTAATGCTCCATGCCCTTTCGTGGCGTACCTGTCCGCCGTTTTTAAACCGCCGGCAGAGGGGATTCATCCGGCTATTCAGGCGGTTCCCACTCCATGTATAAAGCGGAACTGCCGAGTCAAAACTTCTCTTTATTATATACTAACCGTTAAAATTACGCAACAGCAACCCGCACGGAAAGAAAAACAAAAAGAACCGCACCAAAACGGTACGGTTCTCATCTCAGGCAAAATGATTACACGGCGCGGGTAACCTTTCCGGAACGCAAGCAACGGGTGCAGGCGTAGATCCTTTTCGGGGAACCGTCCACAACAGCCTTAACGCGTTTGATATTGGCTTTCCAAGCGCGATTGGAACGTCTGTGTGAATGGGATACCTTAATGCCGAAAGTAACGCATTTTCCGCAGATATCACATTTAGCCATGGGTTTCTGCACCTCCTTTGGAGCCATCATAGCCGTCATAAAGAAAAACAACAGATGTATATTAGCAGATTTCCCGCAGGAAAGCAAGCCTTTTTTCTTTAGTTGTTAAAAAAGGTTGAACTTTATCTGTTTAAATCGGGTTGCTCTTGTAATTCAACCGAATTTCCAGTATAATGGCAAAGATATCCGCTCGACGTATGGGGCGGAGGATGAAAGAGCAGAAAGGAGAGCGTTTATGCTCCCATCTATATTAAATATGATCAGTCGGGGTCACTTTGATCTGCAGATTTTACTATTGCAGTTTATCAGCTATACCATTATTGGATTTGTGGTTTTTCCCGCCCGGGGTGCTGCGCAGGCATTTGTGGCGGATCAGCTGGGGGACAGCACCGGCCGCTATAACGGATATATGACTATGAAGCCTCTGGTGCATATCAGTTGGATCGGCCTCATTACCCTGTACGCGGTGGGGCTGCCATTGATTGAACCGGTACCCATTATGCCCCGCAACTTCCGCAAGCCTCGTTCTGGCTATATCATGAGCATTCTGGCGGGCCCGATTTCCGGTCTGCTGATTGCCGCTCTCGCGGTGGGGATTTATCGTATCTGCCTTTTGATGGTGCCCAGCTTTTCTATATTGCTCATACTGCGGGATCTGCTGCTGGGGTGTTTCGCCCAAAACTGTGTGTATCTCACCGTACTAATGCTTTTGCCGCTGCCTTTCTACGACGGTTATCGGATTCTCTCTCTTTTTCTGCCGGCGAAATGGGTTTATGCCATCCGGCAAAACGGACAGATCATTACATGGGTTGTGCTTCTGCTGCTGGTGACCGGGGCTCTGACACCGATTTTAGATTTCTTCAGCAATTGGATTATGCGGGGTATTTATTTTATATTTGGATTATGAGGGTAAGAGGGACGTATGGAGACGATTTCCTACCGGCTGCCGGTTTTTGAGGGCCCGCTGGATCTGCTGCTTTATTTGGTGCAGAAAAACAAGTTGAATATCTATGATATTCCCATCGCCGAAGTGCTGCAGCAATATATGGAGACCATCGACCGGATGAAAGATGCGGATTTGGATGTGGCTTCGGAATTCCTGGATATGGCGGCGCGGCTGGTGCAGATTAAATCCAGTATGCTGCTGCCTAAGCATGAGGAGGCCGAGGCCCTGCGGCAGGAATTGACCGGAGAGCTGATTGAATATCAGCTTTGCCAGGAGGCTGCTCGGCGTCTGGCGGCACGGAACGTGGGGGGCGATCTGTTTGTGCGGGAGCCGGTGGAGATTGAACCGGATCTGACCTACCGGCGGCAGCATCCAAAAGAGGAGCTGTATGACGCTTATCTGGCAGCGGCCGGGCGGGGACGTCGGCGCCTGCCTCCGCCTCCGCAGGCTTTCAGCGGGATTGTATCCCGTAAAATTGTCTCTGTTTCCTCTAAGATCATCTTTGTGCTGCGGCGGTTATATAAACGAGAGCCGGTGGCATATGACGCTCTGTTTAGGGAGGCTCGTACCAAATCGGAGCTGGTAGCTACTTTCCTGGCGCTTCTGGAGTTGGTGAAAGCCAAAAGAATCCGCGTAGATGGCGAAGGGAAAGAACAGACGGTGCAGATGCTGGAACGGGTGAAAACGCCGAGCGAAGCAGATGCGGCCGTGGAAGCACAGTAACCGGAATACGACTGTCCCTCATTTATCAGCAGGAAGGCATGTGGAAAGAAGTGGAGATCAAACAATATCAGGCAGCGATGGAAGCGGTTCTGTTCGCCAGTGGCGAGCCGGTTTCTCTTGCCCGTCTGGCAGAGGTACTGGAGTTGGACGAGGAAACCGCTTTGCGACTGGCGGAGGATTTAAAAAACGATTATAACACCCGGCCCGGCGGGCTGGGGATCGTGCGGCTGGATGATCGCTATCAGATGGTAACCCGTCGGGACTACGCGGAATATATCCGCAAAACCATGGATATCCGCCGGAATACGCCTCTTTCTCAAGCGGCGATGGAGGTTCTGGCGATTGTGGCGTATAATCAGCCGGTGACCCGGGCCTTTATCGAGCAGGTTCGGGGAGTGGACTGCGGCGCGGTGGTGCAGGGCCTGGCGGCCAAGAATCTTATTGAGGAAAAGGGACGTCTGGAGCTTCCCGGCCGTCCGCTTTTGTACGGAACTACGGCTGATTTCCTGCGCTGCTTCGGAGTTTCATCTCTCAACGAACTTCCTCCTCTTCCCCAGAAAGAGGAAGAAGGGGCGATGGCGGAAACCACATTGGACGAGGTTATCGAAGAACAGCAGGCGGCGGAAGCCGCGTTGGAATGAGGGATGCGGATTGATTGTTTTGTATATCCTGTTAGGCATTCTGGCGCTGATTTTCCTGCTCCTATTGATGCCGCTGCGTCTTAACCTGGATTATGACGAGGAGCTGTCGGTCCGGCTGCGTTATCTTTTTCTGGTGTTCCGCCTCTACCCTCAGAAGGAGAAAAAGAGTAAAAAAAATGGAAGGCCGGAAGCGAAGAAGGCCGAAAAAAAACAGGGTAAGAAGAAAAAGGACGAGCATTCGTCCCTGCCATCCTTTGGGGAGATGCTGAAGGAGGACGGCCCTGGCGCGGTGATATCTTACCTGTCGGAGCTGACGAAAATTGCCGCCACTGCCGCGAGAAAGTTGCTGCATGTTTTGGTGGCAGACCGCTTGGAGCTCCGGATGCAGATAGTAGGGGAGGATGCGGCGGATACGGCGATCCTTTTCGGCAAGATCTGCGCCGGGGTGTATCCCGCTTTATCGGTACTGCAGGGGATTATCCGAACCAAGCATAGGCAGGTGGAAATCGCTCCGGATTTTGCGGGCGAAAAAACACAGGTGTGCTTTCACGTCCGTCTCCATGCCATGCCGCTTCGCATCTTGCTGGTTGGTGGAGGATTTATTCTGCGGTATTTAGCCTATACTATGAAAAGCACAGATAAAAAAATGCAGTCGACACAGGAGGTATGAAAAATGGATCATCAGGTACAGAATCTGCTGGGCGTATCCATGGACAAGATCAAGGAAATGGTGGACAATAACACCGTGGTGGGAGATCCCATCACCACGCCGGACGGCACGGTGCTGATTCCGGTATCTAAGGTGTCCTACGGCTTTGCGGCCGGCGGGTCGGATATTCCTTCCAAAAGCAGCGCCGGTCTTTTCGGGGGCGGCAGCGGAGCGGGTATCAATGTGACGCCGGTGGCGTTTATTGTGGTCTCCGGCGGCGAAGTGCGGCTGCTGCATATCGTATCCAAGCCGGATTCTACCGATAAGGTAGTGAATCTGGTGCCGGATTTGGTGGATAAAATCACCGGTTTATTTACCAAGAAAAAGGAAAAGACGGAGACTACTGTGGAAGCCCAAGACAAGTCCGGAGCGGAATCGGTGACGGTGAACGAAACCACCATAAAAGAATAAGCATGACAAAACCGCCTGCCGCATAGGTTTAGGATAGGGTAGGTGGTTATTTTGAGAAAGAGATGGATGGCGGCAATGATGGCCGTTTGTCTGACGGCATCCGCCGCGGCGTTTCCCTGGCAAGCGAGTGGCCTTTCCGCAAAATCAGCAGTTTTATATGAGCCGGATTCGGGACGGGTGCTACTGGAAAAGGACGCTCATACCCCCCGGCCTATGGCCAGCACCACCAAGATTATGACGGCGCTGCTGGCATTGGAGCTGTGCGATCCGGAAACCGAGATTACTGTGCCCCAGGAAGCGGTGATGGTGGAGGGGTCTTCTCTGGGCCTGCGGGGCGGCGACAAGATCACCATGAAGGATCTGGTTACCGGTCTGATGCTCCAATCGGGCAACGACGCCGCCAATGCCATTGCCATGGTAACGGCGGGAAGCCTGCCGGCTTTTGCGGAAAAAATGAACGCCAAAGCCGCGGAACTGGGGATGCAGGACAGTCATTTTGTTACCCCCTCCGGACTGGATCAGGAAGGCCATGCCTCTTCCGCTTACGATATGGCGCTGCTGGCGGCCGCCGCGCTGCGCAATCCGATATTGGCGGATATCTGCGCCAAGAAATCGGCAGTGATCTCCTTCGGCGATCCCAAGCGAAAGGTGACGGTGACCAATCATAACAAGCTGCTGTCTCTCTATCCGGACGCCATTGGCATGAAAACAGGATTTACTAAAAAATCCGGTCGCTGTCTGGTGTCTGCGGCACGTAAGGATGGGGTTACTCTGATCGCTGTGACGCTTAACAGCCCGGATGATTGGAATGATCATATCAGTCTGTATGAACAGGGGTTTCCTCAGCTGGAATCCTTTCAGCCTTCACTGCCGGAATTACCCAATCTCAAGGTAGCGGGAGGACGAACTGGTTATATCCAGCTGGCGGCAGAGCTGCCGCCGGCGCTGATTCTTTCCAACGGTGACGGTGCGCGGCTGGAAACCAGAATCGAACTGCCACGTTTTGCCATGGCCCCGGTGACAGCGGGAGAAAAGCTGGGAATGATCCGCTATTATCTGGATGGCAGGGAAGTGGCAAACGTGCCGCTTTCCGCTGCCTATGCAGTGGAGGCCCGTCCAGTGGCGGGATACGGCGGCCGTTGGCTGCGGGCTCTGCGGGAATTGGCGACGGCGTTCTTTCGCCTGTAAACCATGTCAATCGCTGCGGCAGAACAACATATAAAGAGAGCAGGTTTATAAAAATGGCGGAAGTAAGGCTGCAGAAGCTGCTGTCCGAACGGGGAATTGCGTCCCGGCGGAAGGCGGAGGAATTGATCGAGCAGGGCAAGGTAAAGGTTAATGGCCATGTGGCCCGGTTGGGAGATAAGGCAGACGACCGCCGGGATATTGTGACGGTGGCTGGCAGGCGGGTGGCAAAAGCGGAGATGCCCGTTTATCTCATGCTGCACAAGCCCCGGGGCTTCATCACCACCATGAGCGATGAAAAGGGACGAAAATGCGTAGCCGAGCTGGTGGAAGACGTAGGGGTACGAGTTTACCCTGTAGGCCGTCTGGATCGGGATTCCGAAGGGCTGCTGTTTTTGACCAACGACGGGGACTTTGCCAATGCCATGATGCATCCCCGCACCCATATACCCAAATATTATCGGGTTACCCTGCGTCAGGCACCCACCGATGAGCAGCTGCTGCGGTTTCGGGAGGGCATCGAACTGGATGGCAGGAGAACCGCGCCCGCCGAAATTGCGGTACTGCTCACCGAACCAGAGCGAACAGTGGTGGAAATTGTTTTGTACGAGGGGCGTAATCGGCAGATTCGCCGGATGTGTGAAACGCTGGGGCTGGAAGTGCTGCGCCTGAAGCGTACAGCGATGGGGAATGTCAAGCTTGGGATGCTTCAGCCAGGTAAATGGCGGCATTTGGACCCTAAAGAGGTCAAAGCGCTGCTGCAGGCTTCCCAAATACAGCAGAAGATCGCGGCGGCGTATATTCGCCAGGGAAGGAGCGGCGGACGATGATTACCATTATTCCCGCATCCGACCAGGAGAGAGAAGTATGCTGTCTGCGTGAAAACCTGTCGGCAGCATCTTGCCTGATTCTGCGGGATGGGGAAGAAACGGCCGGATATGTTCTTTATAAGCGGAAAGGATTCCGGCAGGAATTGCTGGCAGCCCGGGCGGACGACGGATTCTTTCTGGAAGGGCTGGTGCGGGCGGCCCTCAATGCAGGGGAACTGGAAGGCGCTGGAGAGGCCTTCTGCGTTAATCCGGATTTGGCGGCCTTACTGGAAAAAATGGGATTTCACCGGACTGGGGAGGAGCTGTCGGTTTCTATACCGACTTTTTTTGCCCGCCCTTGCCGGTCAACAGAATAATGCGGAATGCTGTTGCATCGATTTGAGGGGAATTTGGCATGATCAAACGGAAGTTTGGAGGAAATGCACAAATTCCCTTTTTTATAGTTTTGACTTGGGAAAACCGCTTGTTATTTTTTTAATAATGTTGTATACTAAACCTAATTTGCGCAATGGATTGGAAAGTTCTTTTCTTCCCTTTTTTAGACAGAATGAAAGGACTTTCGCGTATATGGAGGTATGGAGATGGATATGCAGAAACGGCTTCAAGAGCTGGCGGATGCCGCTCAGGCGCATGACGGCTCAAAAGCCAGGGCGCTTTTGGCCCGCTTTTTCGATGAGGGGACCTTTGTGGAGCTGGACAGGCTGGCCCGGGACGGAGATCATCCGGCGGAGGCTGCGGCGGGTTATGGCCTGGTAAACGGCGCTCCGGCCTATGCCTTCGCACAGGACCGGGAGATTTGCAGCGGCGCTGTCAGCCGTGCTCAAGCGGCGAAAATCCGTCGGGTGTATGATATGGCTGCTCAGAACGGCGCGCCGGTGGTGGGAATATTTGACAGCGACGGCGCACGGCTGGGTGACGGTATTGACGCTATGGACGCCATTGCGGAGATTCTTCTGGCTTCCAACAATCTTTCCGGTGTGGTTCCGCAGATTGCGGTGGTGGCGGGCGCCTGTGTCGGCTCCGCCTCACTGATCGCTGCCAATGCGGATATCGTAGTGGGCGTGAAGGAAGCGGATTATTATCTGAACATGGGGGACAAAAACGCCCCCGCCGCCTTGGAGGCGGAGGACATAGATGACGCCGTGGAAAAGGTGCGTCAGCTGCTCTCGTTGCTTCCGCAGAACAATCTGGATTCTGTTCCGGTGTTTGAAGGAGATATGCCCGCTTCTGCGGAGCAGGCGGAGATCGGTACTGCGGCTGAGATGACGGCGGATGCGGATTCCTTGTTGTATTTGTATGGGGATGAAGAGGACTGCAAAACCGCTTTGGGTCGTATCGGCGGTATGGC
Source organism: uncultured Oscillospiraceae bacterium (assembly GCA_902492455.1). Lineage (GTDB taxonomy): Bacteria > Bacillota > Clostridia > Oscillospirales > Acutalibacteraceae > CAKTXU01. The sequence continues at coordinate 81,249 of CABULH010000004.1, read as the reverse complement.
CTGCGGATTTGTTACCATGGCGGGAGACGCTGTGGCCTGCGCGCAGGCTTCCCGGATCGCCCGCTTTGTGCGGATGTGCGATGCTTTCTCTCTGCCGGTGCTCACTTTTGTGGATGCCGCCGGATTCCAGAGTCTCAAGGGAGCAGCCAAGGTTTCTCATGCGTATGCGGAGGCCACCACGGCTAAGGTTACGGTGATTGCCGGCCGGGCTTATGGTCCTGTTTATATTGCCGCTGCTGGCCGAAACGCCGGAGCCGATGTGGTATTGGCCTGGCCGGCAGCGGTCATCTCGCCTGTCGCACCGGAAACCGCCATCCATGTGCTATGGAAGGATCGACTGGCAGAGATGCAGAATCCTGCCGAGGATCGCGCTAAGCTGGCGGATGAGTATGCGCAGACTGTCTGTTCGCCGTTGGAGGCCGCCGCTGCGGGATATATCACCGATGTGGTGACGCCGGCAGAAACCCGCGGCAAACTCATAGCGGTTCTGGAAATGCTGGCCGGCAAGCGGGTATCCCGTCTGCCAAAAAAACATTCGGATATTCAGCTGTAAACGTCCACATTGTTTGTATGAAAGGATTGGATAGAATATGAAACAGTTCCGGATCTCTGTCAACGGCAACGCTTATGATGTGCAGGTGGAAGAAATCGGCGGGAAGGCTTCGGCTCCCGCTGCGCCAGCCACTGTTTCCGCTGCTCCAGCAGCGGCTCCGGCGTCCGCCGCTGCCCCGGCCGCTCCTGTAGCTGAAGCTCCGGCGGCTGCTCCTGCCGCGCCTGTGGCCGGTACGGAAACCATCAACGCCCCTATGCCCGGTACCGTTGTCAATGTCCAGGTCAGCGCCGGAGATTCTGTCACCAAGGGACAGGTGTTGCTGGTGCTGGAAGCGATGAAGATGGAAAACGAGATCATGTCTCCCCGGGACGGCGTGGTCGCCGGCGTTCATGTGAATAAGGGCGACAGCGTGGATTCCGGCAAGCTGCTGATCTCCCTGCAGTAATCGTCGGGGAAAACCGGCAGCGAATAGGGAAGGAATGATGGAATTATGGCAAAAGTCGGCATAACCGATACCATACTGCGGGATGCGCATCAGTCGCTGATCGCCACCCGCATGACCACCGAAGAGATGCTGCCCGCTCTGGAGCAGCTGGACGACATCGGGTTCCATTCGCTGGAATGCTGGGGCGGCGCGACCTTTGACGCCTGCCTGCGCTTTCTGGATGAGGATCCTTGGGATCGTCTGCGCACCCTGCGGCAGAGGATGCCTAAAACCAAGCTGCAGATGCTTTTCCGTGGTCAGAACATGTTGGGTTACCGCCATTATGCGGATGATATCGTGGAATATTTCGTGCAGAAATCCGTAGCCAACGGCATTGATATCATCCGGATTTTCGACGCTCTCAATGATATCCGTAATCTGGAAACCTCCATTAAGGCCGCCCGCAAGGAAAAGGGTGCCCATGTGCAGGTGGCGATTTCCTATACCACCAGCCCGGTGCACAACATCGACTATTTTGTGCAATACGCCAAGGCATTGGAAGAAACCGGCGCGGATTCCATCTGCATCAAGGATATGGCCGGTCTGCTGATTCCTTATGAGACCTATGACTTGGTGAAAGCCCTGAAGGAAACGGTGAAAATCCCGATTCAGGTGCATTCCCATTTCACCGCTGGTATTGCTGACATGGTGCTGCTCAAGGCCATCGAGGCGGGCGCCGACGTGGTGGATACCGCTCTTTCCCCGCTGGCGATGGGTACTTCTCATCCGGCTACGGAATCCATTGTGGCGGCTCTCAAGGGGACGGAATATGACACCGGTCTGGATCTGGTGAAGCTCAGTGAAGTGAGCAAGCATTTCAAAACTCTGCGAAAAAAGTATATGGACAGCGGTCTGCTGAATCCAAAAATGTTGGAAGTGGACACCAACGCCCTGATCTATCAGGTGCCCGGCGGTATGCTTTCCAACTTAGTAAGTCAGCTTAAGCAGGCTGGCAAGGAAGACAAACTGGAGGACGTGCTGCAGGAAGTGCCGCGGGTCCGTGAGGACGCCGGCTTCCCGCCCCTGGTTACGCCATCTTCTCAGATTGTGGGCACCCAGGCGGTGTTCAATATCATCGGCGGCGAGCGCTATAAGATGGTGACCAAGGAATTCAAAGGTCTGGTCCGGGGCGAATACGGCGCCACACCGGTGCCGATCAAGCCGGAATTCATCCAAAAGATTATCGGTGACGAGGAGCCCATTACCTGCCGTCCCGCGGATCGCCTGGAGCCGGAGCTGGAAAAGATGCGCGCCGAGGTGGCCGAATGGTATGAGCAGGAAGAGGATGTGCTCACCTATGCTCAGTTCGGTCAGGTGGCGGTGAAATTCTTTGAGAAACGGCGCAACAAGAAATATCACATCGACGGCAAGCATCTGAACGAAGAGGAGAAAGTGCATCCCGTCTGATGCCCGGATATCGGATGTCATAGTAACGAAAGCCCCGGATGGGGCTTTCGTTTGTTTTCCCTGTTCTTTAGTTGACAGGCCCGGGGGAAAACTGGTACAATATGGAGAAGAATCCCTTCTGGGCAAGAGAAGAAACGAGGTGCCTCATGATCAGAAGCATGACCGGTTACGGACGCGGTCAGGCGACGGTGGATGGAATGGACATCACCGTTGAAATCAAATCCGTGAACCACCGTTATTATGAATATACCTCTCGTCTGCCCCGTACCTACGGATTTTTGGATGATAAACTCAAGACTTATCTTCAGGGGTCCATCTCCAGGGGAAAGGTGGATGTTTTCGTCTCCATTGACATCATCGACGCTCCCGGCAGCGAGGTGGCGGTAAACTATGCTTTGGCGGAAGGATATCTGCGGGGACTGCGGGCCTTGGCGGAGCGCTACGGTCTGCGGGACGATGTAACCGTTGCCAATCTGGCTCGCTATCCGGATATACTTACCGTGCGCAAAGCGGCGGAGGATGAGGAAAAAATCTGGGGGGCTGTGCGTCAGGTAGCCGATATGGCTATGGAACGGTTTATACAGATGCGGGAACGAGAAGGCGCTCGGATGCGGGAGGATGTGCTTGGCCGCCGTCGCACCATTTTGAATGCGGTAACTCTGGTGGAAGAGCGCTCTCCGCAGACGGTGAAGGAGCACATGGACAAGGTGGAGGCCCGTATGCGGGAACTGCTGGGTACGGCAACGGTTGACGAGCAGCGGCTGCTGACCGAGGCGGCGCTGTTTGCCGATAAAATTGCTGTGGCGGAAGAAACGGTACGTCTGCGCAGCCACCTGGATCAGCTGGAACATATGCTGGACAGCAGCGAACCAGTGGGGCGTAAGCTGGATTTTTTGGTTCAGGAGATCAATCGGGAGACCAATACCATCGGTTCCAAGTCTCAGGATGTTCAATTGGCGCGGGTTGTGGTGGATATCAAGGCCGAAATTGAGAAAATCCGGGAACAGATACAGAATATTGAATAGAACGTTTCCCGTAACCAAGAATGAAATCAGGATGGAAGAGGAAGGACGGTTCCCGTATGAAACTGATCAATATCGGCTTTGGAAACATGGTTTCGGCCAGCCGACTGGTGGCGATTGTCAGTCCGGAATCCGCGCCCATCAAGCGGATTATTCAGGACGCCAAGGACAGAGGCACTCTGATTGACGCTACCTACGGCCGTCGTACCCGGGCGGTGCTGGTGACGGACAGCGATCATGTCATCCTGTCCGCTGTACAGCCAGAGACGGTAGCCAATCGGCTAAACGACCGTGAGGAAGAAGACGAGGAGGAGCTGGAGGACGATGAATAAGCGAGGTATGCTGATCGTCCTATCCGGCCCGTCCGGTTCCGGAAAAGGCACGATTATCAAGAGTTTGCTGCAGCAGCGGGAAGATACCGTGCTGTCCATTTCCGTTACCACCCGAGATCCGCGGCCGGGAGAGGAAGACGGGATTCATTATTTCTTCCGTACTCGTGAGGACTTTGAAAGGATGATTGGAGAAAACGCCCTGCTGGAATATGCCGAGTATAACGGGAATTATTACGGCACGCCGGAGGACGCCATTACCCGCTGGCTGAATCAAGGGAAAAATGTTCTGTTGGAGATTGAGGTACAAGGGGCCGAAAAGGTAATGGATTTCCGTTCCGATTTGGTTTCCATCTTTATTACCATTCCCTCCATGACTGAGCTGGAGAGACGGCTGCGGGATCGGGGGACCGAGACGGAGGATAAAATCCGGGGACGGATGGAGGTTGCCCGAAGGGAGCTGACCCGGGCCTTCCGGTATGATTATGTAGTGCTGAACGACGAGGTGGAGTTGGCCGTTAAGCGGATCAACACTATTATCGATGCGGAACAGATGCGGTATTCCCGCATGGAAAACTATGTTTTGGAGGTTTTGGACGATGTTGAGACCCACTGATATTGAAAAACTGAAGGGCAATAACAGCCGTTACGCCGTGGTGGTGGGGGTTGCCAAGCGCGCGCGGGAAATTGCGGAAGATGCTGAAAACGGCGGCGTGATTCTGACGGAAAAACCGGTGAGCCTGGCAATTTCTGATATTAAGGACGGCGATTATCGCTTAATCGTTCATGAGGAAAAGGAAGACTGATTTCCCGTGCAGAAGGAGAGAGGTGACGGGATGCCGCTTAGAGTGATTAAAATCGCCGTGGATCAGGCGGCGTATCACTTCGACAAGCTGTACAGCTACACGGTGCCTGAGTCTCTGGGGCCAGTGGAACGGGGATGCCGTGTGCTGGTCCCCTTCGGTGGCGGTAATCGAAAGCGGCAGGGTGTGGTGGTGGAACTGGACGGCGAAGCGGAAGTCGCCAAGCTGAAGCCGGTTTTTTCCGTGCTGGACCCAAAACCACTGCTGGATGATGAAATGATGGACTTAGCCCTGTGGATCAAGGAGCGCACCTTCTGCACGGTGTTTGATGTGGTGCGCGCCATGCTGCCCACGGGGTTTTCCATGAAAATCCGTCCTGTATACCGGGCAAGGGTACTGGAACCCGATGAAGCCGGTACTCTGCCGCTGGAAGAAAAGCTGATGGCGGAGTTTATTGCCGCCCACAAAAATGGAATCGATCGGGAAAAGCTGCTGACCGCTCTTGGTTATGATGATGGATGCCGATTGCCGGAAATTCTGGTGGAAAAGGGAATAGCCCGCCGTACCGACGATGCCTATCGTCTGACGGGAGATGCCACCGTCCGCATGGTTCGGCTCGGATTTGAGCTGCAGGCGCTGGAAGACAAGATCGCCGTTTTTAAATGCACAGATAAACAAAAGGCGGTGCTTCGGCTGCTGGCCGAGGTAGGCTGTGCCTCTGTCAAGGAGGTCTGCTACTTTACCTCTGTTACCCCGGCCGTGGTGACGGCGCTGGAACGCAAAGGATTATTGGAATACTATGACGAAGAGGTTCTGCGTTCGCCTCACCGGCAGGCTCCTTCTTGTCCGGAACTGGCCTCTTCTGTATTAAACGGCGAACAGCAGCAGGCTTTTGAAAGCCTGCTGAAAACATATAAGAGCGGAAAACCAGCCTGTGCGCTGCTGTATGGTGTAACCGGCAGCGGAAAAACTCAGGTGTACATGAATCTGATCAATCAGGTACTTGAGGACGGCAAACAGGTGCTGGTTATGGTGCCGGAAATCTCTTTGACACCTCAGATGATGTCTCTTTTCCTCAATCAGTACGGCAGCCGGGTGGCGGTGCTTCACAGTGCGCTGTCTATGGGGGAACGGATGGACGAGTGGAAGCGGATCAAAAGGGGAGATGCCCAAATTGTAGTGGGTACCCGTTCCGCCGTGTTTGCCCCCTGTTCCAACCTGGGGCTGATTGTGATGGATGAGGAACAAGAGCACACCTATAAGTCTGAATCCTCGCCACGGTATCACGCCCGGGATGTAGCGAAGTTCCGCTGTGCCCGACATCGGGCCTTGCTGTTGCTCACCTCTGCCACTCCTTCTGTAGAAAGCTTCCATGCTGCTCAGACTGGCCGATATGCTCTCTGCAGTCTGACCTCACGCTATGGCGACGCCCAGCTGCCGGCGGTGGAAGTGGTGGATATGCGGGCGGAGGCAGCGGAGGATAATATTCTCAGCGGACAGCTGCGCCGGGAGATGGAGGAATGCCTGGGAGCCGGACGCCAGGTGATCCTATTGCTGAACCGGCGGGGTTACAACACCTTTGTTTCCTGCCGTTCCTGCGGCCATGTGATCACCTGCCCCTCCTGCAGTATTTCCATGACTTATCATCATGCTAACCGACAGCTGATCTGTCATTACTGCGGCCATATGCAGGAGGCGGTGCGCATCTGCCCGGAATGCGGTTCGGATAAAATCCGCTATTCCGGCCTGGGAACTCAGCGTGTGGAGGAAAAGATTGAAGAACTGTTTCCAGGAGAAAAGATTCTCCGGATGGATACGGACACCACCATGTCCCGTTTCGCTTATGAAAAGAAGTTTAATCAGTTCGCATCCGGCCAATACTCTATCATGATCGGTACTCAGATGGTGGCAAAGGGCCTGGATTTTCCCAATGTAGGGCTGGTAGGCGTGCTGTCCGCGGATCAGGCGCTGTATGGAGACGACTACCGCTGCTTCGAAACCACCTTCTCTCTGCTGACTCAGGTTATCGGCCGGGCAGGTCGCCGAGATGTGGAGGGAAAGGCGGTGATCCAGACCTATACGCCGGAAAATTATGTCATTGAGCTGGCCTCTCATCAGGATTATGAGGGATTTTATGCGATTGAGATCGCCGCACGGAAGATGATGAAATATCCGCCTTATGCGGATCTGTGTCTGTTTGGTTTTGTCGGGCAGGCGGAGGATGAAGTCCGGGAGGCTGCCGTGCGTTTCCTGCGGCTGCTGAGGCAAACGGCTACGGCAGAATATCCGGATGTGCCGCTGATCGCACTGGATCCTACCCCGGCCGTGGTAGCCAAAGTAGCGGGAAAATACCGCTACAAGGTGCTGGTGAAAATCATCGCTTCCTCTCGTTCACGTAAGATGATCGGCGATATGCTGATCCGCTTTGGCCGACAGAAAGAAAACGGCCGGGTAACGGTTTACGCGGATATGAACCCCGCCGGGATGCTGTAAATACCATGGATTGCAGAATCATTTGATGTCAACTATGTAATCAAATATTCATAGACTCTTACGATATTCTTAAAGGCTTGGAGGTACAATACAAATGGCTATCCGCAATATTATTACCCAGGAGGATCCGGCTCTGCACAAGACCTGCCGGCCGGTGACTGATTTTGACGAACGCCTGTGGCAGCTGTTGGACGATATGGCCGAAACGCTGCATAAGGCCGACGGCGTCGGGCTGGCGGCTCCTCAGGTGGGAGTGCTGCGCCGTCTGTTCATTATGGATTTTGGGGAAGGAGTCATAGAAGCGATTAACCCCGAAATCGTGGAACGAAAGGGCAAGCAAGAGGATGTGGAAGGCTGTCTTTCCTGTCCGGGAGAGTATGGCGTCACCCGCCGGCCCAAGAAAGTCAAACTCAAGGCTCAGGACCGTTACGGCAAGTATTTCTTTATGTGGGGGGAGGATCTCACCGCCCGCTGCATCTGCCATGAAAATGACCATCTGGATGGTATTCTCTTTAAGGAGCATGTAATCCGGATGCTGGATCCCGAATAAGAGGAGGCGGAAACGCCGCATGAGAATCGTATTTATGGGGACCCCGGATTTCGCGGTGCCCAGTCTGGAGAGGCTGCTCCAGGACGGCCATGAGGTCGTTCTGGTGGTAACTCAGGCGGATAAGCCTAAGGGACGAGGACATCAACTGGCGTCTCCTCCTGTAAAGGTGTGCGCCCTTGCACATGATCTGCCGGTGCTGCAGCCGCAAATTTTGAAAACGGACGAGGTATATGAGACCTTAAAAGCAGCTGCTCCGGACTGTATTGTGGTGGCGGCCTATGGGAAAATCCTGTCCCAGCGGATTTTGGATATCCCGCCTTTGGGCTGCGTCAATGTGCACGCCTCCCTGCTGCCGAAATACCGGGGAGCGGCGCCGATTCAGTGGGCGGTACTCAACGGAGAAACTGAGGCAGGGGTCACCACCATGCAGATGAGCGCGGGACTGGATACAGGAGATATGCTGCTGAAAGCCAGCCGACAGGTGCCGGACAGTATGACCGGAGGCGAGCTGCAGGATCTGCTGGCCGCCGACGGCGCCGCCCTGTTATCCGAGACGCTGAAACGGCTGGAGGCAGGGGCGCTGCTTCCCCAACCCCAGAATGACGATCTATCCTGTTATGCGCCGATGTTGCAGAAGTCTCAATCTCCGCTGGACTGGAATCGACCGGCGTCCCAGCTGCACAACCAGGTCCGGGGACTGAATCCCTGGCCTTCCGCCAGCTGTACCTGTGCAGGCAAAATTCTGAAAATCCATGTCAGCCGGGTGGGCGGGAATGTTGATTCCGCCGTGCCCGGCACGGTGACGGCGCTGTCCCCCTTGACTATAGCCTGCGGCGATGGGATTGGTCTGGAACTGTTGGAGGTCCAGTACGAGGGAGCACGGCGTATGGCGGCGGAGGATTTTCTCCGGGGTCATCCTATGAAACTAGGAGACCAGATGCAATAACGAGCCGGAGCAAGCGGAAACGAAAGGTTGAATGCTATGCCACTTTTTTTCATCGATAAATGGTATCTGATTTTGGTAGTACCGGCACTGATTGTCACCTTTTGGGCGCAGATTAAAGTGCAGACCACCTTTAAAAAATACAATCAGATCGGCACCCGGGGCGGACTGACCGGGGCGGAGGCTTCTGCGGCGATTCAGCGCCAGAACGGTATCCATGTGCCCTTGGAAATGGTGAAGGGAAGCCTGTCTGATCATTATGATCCCCGAGCAAATGTGATTCGGCTGTCGGAAACCGTGTATGGAGTACGCTCTATCGCCGCCGTGGGAGTGGCCGCCCATGAAACTGGACATGCGCTGCAGTATGCCCAGGGGTACGCACCCATCCAGATCCGCAACGCTATCGTGCCGGTGACCCGCATTGCCTCTGGGTTGTCCATCTACCTGGTGCTTTTCGGCCTGCTGATATGGGAGCCGTTGGCTATGCTGGGAGTGGCTTTTTTTGGCTTGTCGGTGGTCTTTCAGCTGCTTACCTTGCCGGTGGAATTCAACGCCAGTGCCCGGGCCATGAAGGCTTTGCGGGAAAGCGGTACCATGACGGAGGAGGAACTGACCGGCGCCCGCAAGGTGCTGACTGCCGCCGCTATGACCTATGTGGCCGCTCTTTTCCTGTCGCTGATGAGTTTTCTTCGTCTGCTGCTGATTGTCGGCGGCCGCAGGAGGAATGACTAATGGCTGCCGATGCCCGCCGGGCGGCGGTTGAAGCGCTGCTGAAGATCAATCACAGCGGCGGCTATTCCAATATCGTACTGGACAATCTGTTGAAAAGCGGCGTGCTCACACCCCAGGATCAGATCTTTGCCACCCGTCTGTTATACGGGGTGACGGAACGGCGGCTGACCATCGATTATGCGCTGGAGCAGTGCTCTTCGGTGGCTTTAAAAAAGATGCATCCCACTGTGCTGGAGATTCTCCGGCTGGGGGTATATCAGCTGCTGTACATGGATCGGATTCCCGCGTCTGCCGCTGTCAATGAAGCGGTGAAGCTCACCCGGCAGATGCAGCAGGGCAAAGCATCTGGTTTTGTCAACGGCGTGCTGCGGAGTGTAGAGAGAAAAAAGGACAGGCTTTTTGAAAACCTTCCGATAGGAGATGCCGGGGATGCGGTGCGGTATTCCTGTCCGGAACCCTTAATTTCATTGTGGAAAAAAGCTTATGGTGAGGAAACTGCACGGGCGCTGTTGGAGCATATCAACGATCTTCCGGAAACCACTATCCGTCTGAACACGCTGAAGATGACAGCACAAGAGTTTGAAAATCAGTTGTCGGAAGCGGATATTGTCTATCGTCGGGAACCTCAGCTGCCTGCCTGTTATTACTTGCAGAATGGATCGGACGGAAAAAGACTTGCGAAAATTGTAAAAAACTGCTATTATCATCAAGATGCGGCCTCACAGATTGATTGTCTGGCGTTGGGAGCGAGGCCGGGTGAACGGGTGGCGGATGTCTGCGCCGCTCCTGGTGGGAAAAGCTTTACCATTGCCCAAGGGATGGAAAACAGTGGGGAACTGCTGTCAGGCGATCTTTATGCCGCCAAATGCGAGGCTATGGAAGCACGTGCGGCCGAATTGGGGATTACCATGATGCGCACAGCAGTACGAGATGCTTCACGACCCTGTCCGGAGCCGTTGCTATCCGTGTTTGACCGGGTTCTCTGCGATGTGCCTTGCTCCGGGTTAGGGGTTATTCGGCGGAAGCCGGAAATTCGTTATAAGCCGTTGGCGGATTTTGCGGATCTGCCGGCAATTCAGTATGCGATTCTGGAACGGGCCGCAGCGATGTGCAGACCTGGCGGCGTGTTGCAGTACAGCACCTGTACTTTGAACCCGGCGGAAAATGAGGGGGTTGCGGCGCGCTTCTTACGGGAACACTCCGATTTTCAGCCGCGGATGCTGCCGCTGTCTCACTGGTTTACACAGGCAGGAATGGAATTAGGAGCTTCTATTACGCTGTTTCCGCACATACATAATACCGACGGCTTTTTTGTTGCCGGATTTGTAAAAATGGGGTGAATCTTTGGCGCTGACGGATATAAAATCCATGACTGGGGAGGAACTGAACGAAGCGCTTTCTCCCTTGGGACTGCCTGCTTTCCGCAGCCGCCAGATTCGCTCTTGGCTGGAAAAGGGCGTCGGGTCTTTTGACGAGATGTCTAACCTGCCACTGTCCGTTCGGGAGGCGCTGAAGGAAAAATTTTGCATTCCGGGCGTGAAAATCAAAAAAAAGCTTGTATCCGCGGTGGATGATACGGTAAAATATCTTTATGTCCTGCCGGACGAAGAAACCGTTGAGTCGGTGCTGATGAGTTATCATCACGGCTGGTCACAATGTCTTTCCACTCAGGTGGGCTGCCGTATGGGCTGCTCCTTCTGCGCCACCGGAATGGGCGGCTTTGTACGCAACCTGTTACCGGCGGAGATGATCTCCCAGATCGAGACGGCTCAAACGGATAATGGGATCCGGGTATCCTCTATTGTTCTGATGGGTATGGGAGAGCCGCTGGATAATTTCGAAAATGTGACCCGCTTCCTGGAAATGCTGGGAGAACCCGGGGCGGTCTCCATCGGTATGCGGCATGTTTCCCTATCCACCTGTGGACTGGTGGATGGTATTTACCGGCTGATGGAGCACAAGTGGCAGCTGACCTTGTCGGTTTCCCTTCACGCTCCCAACAACGAGATCCGCAGCCGGTTGATGCCGGTGAACCATAAATGGCCGGTGGAAGAGCTGCTGAAGGCCTGCAGGGATTATATTGCAGCCACTGGACGGCGGATATCTTTTGAGTATGCCATGGTTCGGGATGTCAACGATACCGACGCCTGTGCGCAGGAACTGGCGCAGCGTCTGAAGGGCATGCTCTGTCATGTGAATCTGATTCCCGCCAACGAGGTGGCAGGGAAATCCCATCAGCGCAGCAGCAGGGAACGATTGCAGGCGTTCAGTGCCGTATTGGAGAAGCGAGGGATCCCGGTAACCGTTCGACGCACCTTGGGAGCGGATATCAATGCTTCCTGCGGACAGCTGAGGCGGGAAGGGCAATAGCGTACGCAAAGGAGGAATGGCTATGCGTGTGTTCGGAAGAACCGACCCGGGACGGGTGCGCCCCACTAACCAGGATGCTTATGTCTGCGGCCGCTTATCCGATCAAACCGTATTTGCCATTGTCTGTGACGGCATGGGCGGCGCCAAGGGCGGTAATGTGGCCAGTGCCATCGCCATTAAGGTGATTTCCGACCGGATTGTGGACGTCTATCGGGACGGGATGAATGAGAATTCCCTGCGGAATATGCTGGAAAGCGCAATTTCCGCTGCCAATATAGAGATTTTTGATGCTTCCATGGCAGATCCTGACCTGCGGGGAATGGGAACCACGGTGGTGGCGGTGATCGTCAGCGGCCGCAGTGTGTTCATTGCCCATGTTGGGGATAGCCGGGCTTATATAGTGACGCCGGAGGAGATCAAACAGATTACCCGGGACCATTCCATTGTTCAGGCCATGGTGGAAAAGGGGCAGCTCACCCAATCGGAGGCTAAAAATCATCCGCGCAAACACTTTATCACCCGGGCGCTTGGGGTGGAAGAAACGGTCGCCTGCGACTACACGGAATTGACCTTTCCGGAAAAGGGCGTCCTGCTTGTTTGTACTGACGGCTTAACCAATATGGTCGAGCCTGATGATATATATACTGCTGTAAACAGCACGGCGGAGGACAAAATCCCGGATGTTCTGATTCATGCCGCCAATATGGCCGGCGGCAGCGACAACATCACGGCAGTTGTCCTGGCCGATGACACCCAATGATTTTTTCATAAGCGCCTCCCTTGGGGAGCAAGGCGCGGAAAGGCGTGATTTTCTAGTGGATAAGTTTATCGGAAAAAGGCTGGACGGCCGGTATGAGATCAAGGAGCTTATCGGCGTCGGCGGCATGGCGTATGTGTATAAGGCATACGACAGCATAGACGACCGCGTTGTGGCCATTAAGATTCTGCGGGAAGAACTGTTGGCCAATGAGGAGTTTACCCGCCGTTTCAAGAATGAGTCCAAGGCTATTGCGATTCTCTCTCATCCCAACATCGTCAAGGTGTATGACGTCAGTTTCGGGGAACGCCTGCAGTATATCGTCATGGAGTACATCGACGGTATCACGCTGAAGGAATACATCGACCAGCAGAAGGATATCAAGTGGAAGGAAGCCGTCCATTTTACGGTGCAGATTCTGCGGGCGCTTCAGCATGCCCATGACAAGGGCATCGTTCATCGAGATATCAAGCCACAGAATATCATGCTGCTGTCCGACGGCACTATCAAGGTGACGGATTTTGGCATCGCCCGTTTTTCCAGGACGGATATCCGTGCTACCGGCGCCACGGATAAGGCTATCGGTTCAGTTCATTATATCAGTCCCGAACAGGCCCGGGGTGAGATTACCGATGAAAAAGCGGACATCTATTCCGTAGGCGTGATGCTCTATGAAATGCTCACCGGCCGCCTGCCTTTTGAGGCGGACAACGCCGTCTCGGTGGCGATTATGCAGCTGCAGTCGGAGCCCAAGCTGCCCCGGGAGATCAATCCTCAGATCCCGGAAGGGCTGGAAGATATCACCATAAAAGCTATGCAGAAGGATCCAGCTAAAAGATATCAGTCGGCAGCGGAGATGCTGTATGATATCGATGAATTCAAGCGCAACCCCAGCATTCATTTTGAGTATACTTATTTTAAGGATGAAACGCCTACCCGTTTTGTGGAGGCTATTACCCGGATGAAGGGAGAATCCCCTGCTGCGAATCCGGAACCTCAGGAACCCATTGTGGAGGATGAAGAAGAGGATGAGGAGGAGCGCAAAGGACCGCCCGTGCTGCCGATTCTGGCGGCTGTAGCCGGCGCTTTCGTGCTGGTGGCTCTGATCTTTGTGGGAATCATCGTTTTCGGCAAGATTCTCAACCCCGGGGACAATGTGGATGAGATCCCCGTTCCCAATTTGGTGGGGAAGAATTATGCCAATGAGATTCAGACCAACGCGGAATGGTCGAAGAATTTTAAGTTTTCTGTTGAAAATAATGCTTTTCATGACACCATTCCTGAAGGAGGAGTCATCTCTTCGGATCCTAAGGCCAATACAAAGGTAAAAGTAGGGTCTGAAATACGATTAACCATCAGCAAGGGACCGCAGACCACCACGGTGCCGGATGTGGCGGGAGAGCACAAGGATACTGCCCGCGCCAGGCTGGAAAACGCCGGGTTTACGGTGATTCCTGTCAGTCAGCCCAGTGATACAGTGGATGTGGATTTTGTCATCCGCACCGATCCCACCGGCAATCAGGAATATAAGGCAGGCAGTGTGATCCAGATGTTTGTCAGCATCGGTAAAGAAGAGGCTGAGCCTGTAGCAGTGCCCAACGTGGTGGATACCACCCAGACGGAGGCGGAAAATCAGCTGCGGATCAAGGGCCTGACGCCGGTAATCGAGATTGTAAATCACCCGTCTTATGCCGCAGGCTTGGTATTCAAACAGGAACCGGCGGGAGATACCCAGTTGAAGCCGGGTGAAGAAGTGAAAATTTTTGTCAGTTCCGGCTATAAGGACGTGAAGCTGACGGTGCCGCTGCCTCGGAGGATCACCGATTCTGTGGATCTGCAGATTTCAGTGGACGGTCGGGTAGATGAAACATTGTCTTCCAAGCATTCCGGTATTATTCCCGCGGACACCGGCGAGGTGGTGCTGGAACTGAACGGTCTGCAAAAGGACAATTATCGCGTACGAATCAAAATTGCCATGACGGGGTCCAATAATTTCCAGGACTATTATGTATTTGATGTCAATGGAAAGGATGGTACCTCCAAGCAGATGGAATATCACCCCTTTAATGAGCCCGACACGCCGGGAACCACATCGGATGTCAGTTCTCAGCCTGAACCAACGGATCCTGTTTCCAACCCGGATGAAGGGGAAGATGTTTCGTCTCGTTCTCGAAAGGCCGGAAAAAATGACTGAATCATTGCAGGGAATTTTATTAAAATGCATCGGCGGCTTCTATTATGTAGAAGCCGCCGATGCGGTATATGAATGCCGGGCCAGAGGAATTTTTCGAAAACAGGAGATGACCCCGCTGGCCGGAGATCGTGTGCGAATCACGCCGCAGGAAGACGGGACAGGTTCTCTGGATGCAGTGGAACTGCGCCGCAATTCTCTGGTACGGCCACCGGTGGCAAACGTGGATATACTATTGGTGGTAGCCTCGGTGGCTGATCCCGCGCCGAATCTGCTGCTATTGGATAAGATGATCGCTATTGCCGAGTACAAGAACATAGAGCCGGTGGTAGTGGTGAACAAATGCGATCTTAAACCGGGAGATCAACTGGAAGATATCTACCGTCGAGCCGGACTGCAGGTAATTGTCCTTTCCGCGGGTTCAGGCGAGGGGATTCCGGAACTGCACAAATGCATAGCCGGGAAGCTCAGCGTACTGACGGGAAACTCGGGTGTGGGCAAATCCAGCCTGCTGAATCGGATTGATCCAAAGCTTGGATTGGAAACCGGGGAGGTCAGCCGCAAGCTGGGCCGGGGACGCCATACCACCCGGGCGGCTTGCCTTTATCCGCTGGCAGGGGGGGGCTACATTGTGGATACCCCGGGCTTTTCCTCGTTGGATATGGAAAAGGCGGAACGGATTCCCAAGGAATACCTGGCTGACTGTTTCCGGGAGTTTGGCCGGCTGTCCGGCAAATGCAAATATGCTTCCTGCACTCATGAAAAAGAAGAAGGATGCGCGATTTTGGAAGCAGTGAAGAAGGGCGAGATAGCACCTTCGAGACAAGAAAATTATGCCGCTATGTACAGAGAGGCCAGGGAGCGGAAGGAATGGGAGTATAAATGAACCGCTGTGTGATTTTGTCCGCTGGACCAGTGGAAGATTGCAGTTTGTTGCGTCCTCTGCTGCGGGAAGACGACTGGATTATAGCGGCGGACGGCGGTGAACGTTTGGCGAGAGATTTGGGAATACAGCCGAATCTGCTGGTAGCCGATTTTGATTCCAGCATCCCGCCGGAGACCGCAGGTGAACTGGAGATAGTTCGCCTGCCGGCCGAAAAGGACTGGACGGATACACTGGCCGCCGCTATGCTGGCTTTGGAAAGGGGATATCGGGAGTTTTTGCTGCTGGGCTGCACCGGCGGCCGTTTGGATCATACCGTCGCCAATTTCGCCGTGCTGCTGTATCTGCTGCGGCACGGCGCGGCGGCCGTGCTGGCGGATGAGCAAAATACCCTGCGGTTGTTTCATCCGGGGAGTTATCAAATACCAAAACAGCCCGGATGGAAACTCTCACTTTTTCCTTACGGCGGAGATGTGGAAGGAATCACGGTGAAAAATGTCCGATATCCCCTGGAAAAGGCACGGTTGTCGCCGGATTATCCTTTGGGCGTAAGCAATGAATTTCTGGATAGGGGAGCGGAGCCGGCGGAAATCACTTTTGAAAAAGGTGTTTTAATGGTTTTTCTCTCAAAAGATTGACACCACTTTTCCCTTCGCGGAATATGCTATATTGAGACGCGGGAGCTGCCGCGTTCCAATAACGGCGGAGGGACGGTGGGAAAATGTCTGCGAGACGGAAAAGCGGAAGCTGCGCATGGTGCGGCTTCGCGGCTGCTTTCGGAGCCGGGATGCTGATTGCCATGGTATGTCCGCCTAAGCTGATGCTGGTATTGGCGGCGGCGGCTCTAGTGGTAATGGGCTGCTCAATGCTCAAGAAATGAAGGAGGCTGCCGGTATGAAAATCGTCATTGTCAAAAGTCCCAAGCTCTTTGGTGGGATTCTGCGCCGCCTGTTCGGAATCAAAAAGGAAAGCTACATAGAGTAAGGAAAAGGAATTCTACAGTAAGATATAATAAATCCGGGCGTTTTTCTAAGGAAAACGCCCGGATTTATTATATAATTGTCCGCTGAATACACAAAAAACTGACTGTAAAGCGGATTGTAAGAGTTTTCGCTGGCAGGTTAATCGATGATCCTTCCGTCAGTGGAAATGGTGACTACCTGCCAGGGAATAAACTTTCCACTGGCCTGCAGCGCTCTTTTGGCGGCATTTTCAAGGCCGCAGCAGCAAGGTACTTCCATGCGCACGATGGTCAGGCTTTTGATCTCGTTGCTGCGGATAATGTCAGTCAGCTTTTCGGTATAATCCCCTTCATCCAGTTTGGGGCAGCCGATCAGGGTGATATGGTTGCGGATAAATTTTTCGTGGAAATTTCCATAAGCGTAGGCGGTGCAGTCGGCGGCGATCAGCAGATGGGCGTTGTCAAAATAAGGCGCCTTCATGGGAACCAGTTTGATCTGCACCGGCCACTGTTCCAAACGGCTGGGTGCGTCAGCCATACCGGCGGTATGCGCTTCGGGCTCCGCAGGTTTTCTGGATATGGAACGCGACTGGGTACCCGGACAGCCGCAGGGCAGTGGAGTCGTTTGTTTATTGGCTTGAACAGCCTTTTCATCATAAGCCGCCGCCTCGCGTTCTACAAATGAGATGGCACCGGTGGGGCAGGCGGGCAGGCAATCCCCTAAACCGTCACAATAATCATCCCGCAGCAGTTTGGCTTTGCCTTCTACCATGCCGATGGCACCTTCATGACAAGCCGCGGCGCAGGCACCGCAGCCGTTGCACAGATCTTCATCAATATGGATAATTTTTCTAATCATAAAATTCCCTCCGTTTGCTTGACGTTGTGACTTTAGTGTACTATATTGAGCATAACAAGTCTGTTGTATTTACAACAAATGGAGGGGAATATGCGTCCATATTGGAATATCATCCGCCGAGCAAGGCTGTTTGACGGAATTGATGATGGGAATCTGGAAAGACTGCTGGAATGCCTGACGGCAAAAACAGTGAATTTCCTAAAAGCGGCATGGGTTTTTCATGTTGGAGACCAAGCCAAATATATCGGATTGCTGCTGGAAGGCGTTCTTTCTATTCAACAGGAGGATTTCTGGGGCAATCGAACTATTGTGACGAAGGTGGTCCCAGGGCAGTTGTTTGCCGAATCCTTTGCCTGCACTCCCGGTGCGATGCTGAATGTCGACGTTTTTGCTGAAACAGCCGCCATAGTGCTCTTTTTAGATGTACAGCGGCTGATGACGCTTTGCAATTCCGCATGCGATTTTCATAACCGGGTGATGCGCAATCTGTTGTTCGATATGGCCGGGAAGAATCTGCGATTTAACGAGAAACTGACCCATATGGCTCAGCGGACCACTAGGGAAAAGCTGCTGTCTTATCTGTCAGCAGAGTCGCTGCGGCAAAAAAGCCCCGTATTTGATATCGTATACACGCGGCAGCAGCTGGCCGATTATCTTGCTGTAGACCGCAGCGCCATGTCCAATGAGCTGGGGAAGCTCCGGGATGAGGGGATTTTGTCATTTAGAAAAAATCATTTCCAGCTGTACAGGCCGGATGAGCATTGAACTAGCCGCTGCGGTCCGGGGCAATTGACGCCGCCCGGCTTTTTGTCGCTGTGGGAGAGGAAGACGGGCGGCGGTCATCGGTTCAAACGGTGCCACAGGTCCCTAAAATGAACGGCGCGGCGTTTGCACAGGTATGGCAGAATATGTTAGACTGATACCAACCGATAAGGTAATGATCCATAAAGGAGAAAAAGATGAAACTGGTAATACAGGATATCAGAAAGAACTTCAACAAGAAAGAGGTGCTGCGGGGCGCATCCTTCGCCTTTGAAACCGGAAAAATTTACGGGCTGCTGGGGCGCAACGGTGCGGGCAAAACAACCTTGTTCAACTGCATCAATGAGGATATCAAGGTGGACGGCGGCAGTTTTTGGATTGAGGAGAACGGGCAGACGCGCCCCATTGCGGCGGAGGATATTGGCTATGTGCTGTCCACCCCCGTTGTGCCGGAATTCCTTACCGGCCGGGAGTTCCTGAAGTTTTTTCTGGATATCAATCAGACAAAAATACGGGAATCCCGGACCATTGATGAATACTTCGATTTCATGAAGATTGATCCGGAAGATCGGGATAAGCTACTGAAGGACTATTCTCACGGCATGAAAAATAAAATGCAGATGCTGGTGAATTTTATTGCCAATCCCGGCGTGCTGCTGCTGGACGAACCACTGACCTCCTTCGACGTGGTAGTGGCGGATGAAATGAAGCAGCTGCTCCGCCGAATCAAAGCGGAACATATCATTATTTTTTCCACCCACATCATGGAACTGGCGCTGGATCTCTGCGATGAGATCGTTATCCTGAATGAAGGTGTGCTGGAAGAGGTTGAAAAGGAAAATCTGGATAATACGGCTTTTAAGGATAAGATTATCGCGGCGCTGAAGGGTGAAGATCATGATTAATGCTTTTGTCACCTCCTTTAAACTGCGGAACACCTATAAAACCAACAGCATCATTTATTCGCTGAAATCGATCCCGCTGGTGAAAAGGATACTGCCGGATTCGCTGTATGCCAGCAGGGGGCTGAAAGTTTTCGCCAATGTGGTGAGCATTCTTCTGGAAATCGGCTCTATTTTCCTTGGAAAAGCACTGTATCTTTTGTTGATGGTCTTTATGGCAGCGGAATTGATGAAAAGCGCCAAACCGGATGCTTTTGTCCATATATTCTTTTTTCTCACCATCACCGGTGGACTGCTGAATACCCATATTTTCAATCCAACCAAGGACAAATACTATGCCATGATCCTTATGCGCATGGATGCCCGGGCTTACACATTATCCAATTATCTGTACTTTTTGCTGAAAATGGTAGTGGGTTTTCTGCCATTCACCCTGTTGTTTGGCCTTTTGAGCGGGGTACATGTGCTGCTTTGTCTGCTGATGCCCTTTTTTGTCTGCGGCGTGAAGTTGCTTTACACGGCGGTGCTGCTTTGGGACAGTAAAAATGGCGAGAAGGTCAGAAGTGAGAATCTTCCCACGCCGGTGGTATGGACGGGCGTAGCGCTGACCCTTGCGGCGGCCTATGCGCCGCCGGCTTTCGGGTGGGCGATAAACCAATGGATTTTTGCCGGCATCGCCGCAGCGGCGGTGGTTGCCGGAGCGTTTGCACTGGTTTATGTGCTTCGTTTTCCGGCTTATCGCATGGTATACCGTACTCTGCTCACATCCAATAATTTTGCTATGAATACGGTTAATACCGCTCAGGTGACACAGGAGGCATACCAGAAAAAGATTGAAACCGATCTGAGTCAAACCAGCAACCAGATGGGATATAAGTATTTTAATGAGCTGTTTATGAAACGGCATTCCAAGCTATTAACCAAATCGGCAAAAAAGATCACCGTTGTTCTGCTGGCTGTGCTGGCTGCCTCTGTTGCTGTATGTCTTTTTATGCCGGAAGCCAGGAAGGAGATCAACAATCTGATGCTGACCTTCCTGCCTTATTTTCTCTTTGTCATGTATCTCGTCAACCGGGGGAGAGCCATTACACAGGCCATGTTTGTCAACTGTGATCACAGCATGCTGACCTTCCGGTTTTACCGGCAGCCGAAGGTGATTTTGGCGCTGTTTGCAGAGCGGCTTAAGTATATTGTCGCCATCAATCTGATGCCGGCGGCGATAATTGCGTTTGGTCTGCCGCTGCTGCTGTATCTGTCCGGCGGGACCAATGAGCCGCTGAATTACCTGCTGCTTTTTATTTCCATTATAGCGATGTCTGTTTTCTTTTCGGTGCATACGCTGGTGCTGTATTACCTGCTGCAGCCATATAACATTCAGATGGAGACAAAAAGCGCAATTTATGGAATCGTCAATTATATCACCTACTTCATATGCTACTTCGCCATCGGCAAGGAGGTTTCCACTTTGACCTTTGGCGTCGGGGTCTCGGTGTTCTGTGTGTTGTATGTGGCGGCAGCGCTGCTGTTCGCTTATCGGTTGGCGCCGAAAACCTTCCGTCTGCGGCAGTAAGGGGTTCTTATTTTTTGATTTCACGTTTTCAGGAATCCCCATGTTGTTTTCTGATGAAACAGCATGGGGATTCTTATGCAATAATTTAATATTGACAATAGTGTATTATATACAGTATACTGTGACCGAGAGGTGGTGCCGTATGAGCGAGGAAAAGGAACTGATGGCGAATCTGATTTTGGAGCTGCGCCGGGGAACGCTGATTCTCAGTGTCCTCAGTCAGATGTCTCAACCGAGATACGGTTATTCTTTGGTACAGAATCTGGAAAACAGAGGTGTTTCCATTGATCCCAATACCCTGTATCCTTTGCTCCGGCGGCTGGAAAAGCAGGGAATTTTGAGCAGCGAATGGGAAACAGGTGGTTCCAAGCCCCGTAAATATTATCGCCGGACCAGATTGGGCGACGCTATCTATCGGGAATTGGCCGAACAATGGAGACTGATGGCAGCCGGCATGGAAGAACTGCTGAAGGAGGAGCAAGAGGATGACGACGTGTGAACAGGATTTAATGGAACGATATATATATGAGGTCACTCGCCGTCTGCCTAAAGGGCAACGGAAGGATGTGGGATTGGAGCTGCAGGAATTGGTGGACGATATGTTCGAAGAATGCGGCTCCGTGGAAACGGTGCTTATCAAGCTGGGCAGTCCGGCGGACTTTGCCAGACAATATCAGGATGATCGGCATTATCTCATCGGCCCGGCTTATTATGACAACTATATATGGCTGCTGAAAATCGTCCTTCTCTGCACGTTGATCCCTATTCTGATAACCACCATTATCAGCGGTTTGGTAGGGATGGATGGGCATGGAATCGGCGGATTGACTGACAGTGTTGTGAATATTCTGGTGGACGTCATCGTCAACTGTATGACTTCTTGCATAGGGGTATTCGGCGGTATTACCCTGGTTTTCGCCATCCTGGAGCGGCAGCGGATCAAGGTGGATATAAAAAGAGATACAGGATGGAACACTGGTGATTCGACGGAATCCAGAGTCGATTTCGATGGGCAATGGAATCCTGCTTCTCTGCCGCCTGTACCGGATAAGAAAGCTATTATCAGCCGGGGCGATACCATTGTGGGAATTGTATTCATCGTGCTGTTCGGGGCTTTGCTGGTGTTTGCGCCACAGTTTTTCGCTGCGGTATTCAAGGAAGGGGAAAGCATCGTCTCCATACCGTTGCTGAATCTGGAAAAGTGGAGCATAATTCTGCCTTTTTTGCTGCTTAGCCTTTTTCTGGGACTGGCGGATGAGATTCTCCGGCTGATCGCCGGACGGTACTGCAAAGCGGTGATGGTGGGCAATATCCTATCGGGAGCGGGGCAAATCATCTTTTCAGCTGTGATTTTGAAGGTGCTGCCCTTCTGGAATCCTTCTTTTGCCCTGGAATTTGCCGCCCGGTATCCTGCCGGAGATCGCTTTAAGGAAGTGCTGTTGGAGAATTGGGGATCCGATATGATCACCAATGGAATCCTTGCCGTGATTTGTCTGGCGACGCTGCTGGAAATTGGTGTGACGATATATAAAACCCTGCGATATGAGAGGGGAGGGTACGGCCGTGTATAAGATTTTGATTATTGAGGACGACGAAGCCATGGCCGGGGCAATGCAGAAGCAGATCGCTTCCTGGGGCAATGAGGTACTGTGTGTCCGGGATTTCCAGAATATCCTGCCGGCGTTCCTGGCGTTTGATCCCCATCTGGTGCTGATTGATATTATGCTGCCCTTTTACAACGGCTACCATTGGTGCACCGAGATCCGAAAAATATCCAACGTTCCCATCGTCTTTATCTCCTCGGCCTCGGATAACATGAACATTGTTATGGCGATGAATATGGGTGGAGATGATTTTATCGCCAAACCGGTGGATCTGGGGGTGATGACAGCCAAGATCCAGGCGGTGCTTCGCAGAACCTACGATCTGTCGGGTAAGGTTCCGGTGCTGGAGCATCGGGGCGCTCTGCTGAATCTTGGCGATGCCTCACTGACCTATGGAGAGCATAAAATAGAATTGACCAAGAATGAATTCCGGATTTTGCAGACGCTGATGGAAAACAAGGGAAAGGTGGTCAGCCGGGAGACGCTGATGACTAGGCTGTGGGAGATGGACGCCTATGTGGAGGAAAACACCCTGACCGTCAATATAGCGCGGCTTCGGAAAAAGCTGGAGGCGGCGGGGCTGCAGGATTTTATCGCCACCAAGGTTGGCAGCGGATATATTGTTCATTGAGAGGCGGTGCGGCCAAATGAAGATTTTCGGAAAATATATCTGGCAATACAGGTTTGTCCTTTTGCTGTTTCTGCTGTGCGCGGGTATCTTCGCCGGCTTCTTTTCACTGTATAATCTGGAAGTGGAAGCGGTACTGTATGCGGCAGGCTGGTGCTTTTTGTGTGCCGCCGCGCTGTTGGGCATCCGCTTTCGCGGGTATTACCGGCGGCATCAGGAACTGACGCGGATTCGGAAAAATATCGCGCTGTTGGCGCATGAGCTGCCCGAATCCCGAAATCTGATAGAGGAGGATTACCAGGGCATGGTGGCTGATCTATGGGAGATCAACAGAACGGTTCAAACCCAGGCGCAGACGGATCGGAGCGAAAGCATTGATTATTACACCACCTGGGTGCACCAGATTAAAACTCCCATTGCAGCCATGCGGATGCTTCTGCAGGGAGAGGATACGGAGGAGCATCGGGAGCTGCTGGCGGAGCTGTTCCGGATTGAACAATACGTGGAGATGGTGCTGTGCTACTTTCGTCTGGACAGCGTTTCCTCTGATTTCCTTTTCAAAGAGTATGAATTGGACGGAATCATTCGGCAGGCTGTGCGGAAGTATGCCACACAGTTTGTCCGCAAAAAGATACGGCTGCAGTATGAACCCACAGATATCGCTGTGCTGACCGATGAAAAATGGCTGCTGTTTATTCTGGAGCAACTGCTGTCCAACGCCGTTAAATACACAGAAGAGGGAACAGTCGCCATTTTCGTGGATGAGAACCGGGTGCTTCATATTGTGGATACCGGCATCGGCATTGCGCCGGAGGATCTGCCAAGGGTGTTTGAGAAGGGCTTTACCGGTTACAACGGCCGGGCGGATAAAAAGTCCACCGGCCTGGGGCTCTACCTCTGCCGTCAGGCGGCGAATAAGCTTTCTCATGCGATGAGCATCCAGTCGGAGGTAGGAGTGGGGACCACCGTGTCCATCGACCTGCGTTCGGCGGAATTAAAAGTGGAGTAACCCGAGCGGGCTTCCCGGATGTGACAAAAATGTAAGACCGGCCGGCGGAAATGTCACCTGAATCGATGGCGGACAGGCCGGACGGTTTGCTATACTGACAGCGATGAAAACAAGGAGGTCTTGTCAGATGGCAATATTGGAAGTTACAAGCCTGAAGAAAATTTACACCACCCGTTTCGGCGGAAATCAGGTGCAGGCGCTGAGCAATGTATCCTTCTCGGTGGAGCAGGGAGAGTATGTGGCCATCATGGGGGAGTCAGGCTCCGGAAAAACCACTCTGCTGAATATCCTGGCAGCGCTGGATAAACCCACCAGCGGCGAGGTAATTCTGGACGGTATTCGCCTTTCAGGTGTAAAGGAAAAGGAAATATCCGCTTTCAGACGGGAAAATTTGGGTTTTGTTTTTCAGGATTTTAACCTGCTGGATACCTTTACTCTCCAGGACAACATCTTTCTTCCGCTGGTACTCTCCGGCAAAAGCTATCCGGAGATGAATCAGCGGCTGCAGCCCCTGGCCGGGAAACTGGGAATTGGGGAAATCCTGCAGAAATATCCTTATGAGGTATCCGGAGGACAGAAACAGCGGGCAGCTGTCGCCCGGGCCTTAATCACCGAGCCCAAGCTGATACTGGCGGACGAACCCACCGGGGCGCTGGACTCCCGGGCCACCGACAGCCTGCTGTGGATGTTTAATGAGATTAACCGGGAGGGACAGACCATCCTGATGGTCACCCACTCCACCAAGGCCGCGAGTCATGCTGGACGGGTGCTGTTTATCAAGGACGGCGAGGTCTTCCATCAGCTTTACCGCGGCAACAGTTCCAACGACGAGATGTACCAGAAAATCGCGGATACGCTGACTCTGATCGCGACAGGCGGTGGGCGGCATGAATAAGTCCTTCTATCCCAAGCTGGCGGCGGATAATATCCAGAAAAACGGTAAAACTTATATTCCCTATATGCTGACCTGCATGATCACCGTCGCCATGTTTTATATCATTCGCTCTCTTTCCCTCAATGAAGGCATCGGGCAGATGCTGGGGGGCGACACCATCCGTTATTCCCTTGAATTGGGCAGTTGGGTCGTCGCCTTTTTCGCTGTAATCTTTCTTTTTTACACCAATAGCTTTTTGATAAAACGCCGGAAGAAGGAGTTTGGCCTTTTCAATATCTTGGGCATGGAAAAGAAGCATCTGTCCCGGGTGATCGGTTTCGAAACTCTGTATATAGCCGTCATCAGTTTTATCTGCGGCATCGCTTTGGGAATCATGCTGGATAAGGTCATGTATCTGCTGATCGCCAAAATCATTGCCGCGGATATCACTCTGGGCTTTTATGTTTCCGGGGCCGCCGCGCTCCAGTCGCTGTTGCTGTTCGGCCTTATTTTCCTGCTGATCTTTCTTAATTCTCTGCGGCAGATTCATCTCTCCAAGCCCATTGAACTGCTCAAAGGCGGCAGTGTGGGGGAGAAGGAGCCGAAAACCAAATGGATTATGACCATTCTCGGCGTGGGCTGCCTGGGATTCGGCTATTATCTCTCTGTTACCACCCGGAATCCCTTGGCGGCTCTTGCAAACTTTTTCATTGCGGTGATCCTGGTGATTATCGGCACTTATCTGGTGTTCACCGCCGGCAGCATTGCTTTGCTCAAGCTGCTGCGCCGGAATAAGCGTTATTATTATCAAACCCAGCATTTCACTGCCGTCTCCGGTATGCTTTATCGGATGAAGCAAAATGCGGTGGGACTGGCCAACATCTGCGTTTTATCAACCATGGTGCTGGTAATGGTGTCCTCCACCTCGTCCATGATGCTGGGGATGGAGGACACCATCAAAACGCGTTATCCTTATGATATCACCGTCTATTCCAATGAACAGACAGAGGAACGCAATGCGAGGCTGATGGAGACCGCTCATCAGGTGCTGAAGGAAAAAGGGTTGAAAACCTCCAAGGAAATCACCTATACCTATCTGAACTTTTCCGGGCTGCGGCAGGGGGATTTTTTCAGCACCGACCGACATGCCAACACCATTGTGGCGGATAGTATCAATAATCTGTTTTTCATCCCTTTGTCCGACTACAACCGGGTAACTGGTGAAAACAAGATTCTGGAGAAGGGCCAGATCATGCTCTACTCCAATCGGGACCCATTTAATGAGCCGGTATTAAAGGTGTTCGACCGGCAATACACCATTGTGGAGCGCTTGGATAATTTCCTGGGAAACGGCGTATTGGCGGCTAATATCGCCAGCAGCCATTTTATTGTGGTACAGGATATGGAAGAAATCCGGGAGCTGTATGCTCTGCAAAAGGAGGCTTACGGAAGCAACGCTTCCGAGATCAGGATGTGCTACGGTCTGGATATGACAGGGAGCGATGAAGAAAAAAGTCTGGTGTACGAGGAACTGGGTACGGCACTGAGAGACTGGGAATTTCAAGGCTCCCTGGAATGCAGAGCGGAGGCGAGGAGCAGCTTTTTATCCCTGTACGGTGGATTATTCTTCTTGGGGATTTTTCTGGGGAGTCTGTTTGTTATGGCTACTATTCTGATTATCTATTACAAGCAGATTTCAGAGGGCTACGACGATAAAGAACGGTTCGAGATTATGCAAAAGGTGGGTATGAGCCGGGCGGAAATCAAAAAGACCATCCATTCTCAGATTCTTATCGTGTTTTTCCTGCCTCTGATTACTGCGGGGATTCATGTCGTTTTTGCCTTGCCGATGATTTCTAAAATCCTGGCGGTTATGAACATGCTGAACACGCAATTGTTTATTCTCTGTGCTGCCGGCTGCTTCCTGGTGTTTGCGGCGCTGTATGCTGTTATTTATGCGCTGACAGCAAAGACCTATTACCGCATTGTCAGCCGATAGAAAGGGGATATTATGAAACGTTTTTTCATAATCGCCGCGTTGCTGGCAACCGGCGGGATAATTCTGATGACGCATATTTGGCGCGGGCGGAAAAACGCTGATAAAAGTTAAGAAAGGAACCGGTCAGTCACGACAAGGATGCTGACCGGTTCCTTTGCTGTTTGTGGGGGCTCGTAGGTCCATACGATATTTGGAGCAATAAGGAGAGCGGAAATCAAAGTTTATAAGAGAAATTTTTCTGAAGATCAATGCACCCCCTGCCCAAGCCGACTTCGCTGATGTATTCGGTGGAAATGGCCCATCTTTATTCAAAAGGGGAGAGTGGCGGCCTCTTTAGGAATATGATACAATAAAACTATTATATCTGAAGGGGAGGCTGCTCCATGACAGGAAGAAAGAGCGGGGTCCTGCTCCATATTTCCTCACTGATGGGAAACTATGGAATTGGGACATTTGGTAAAGATGCCAGACGGTTTATCGATTTTTTGAAGAATGCCGGGTTTCATCAATGGCAGGTGCTTCCCTTCACCCGAATCGATATCTGTCATTCTCCGTATAAAAGCGACAGCGCTTTTGCGGGCAATGATCTCTTTCTGGATCCGGAGGATCTGTGGGAACGAGGACTGCTGACGGAAGAAGAATGCCGGGAATGCCAATACCCCACGCCTTATACCACAGCATATGATTGGCTGCTGAAAACCCGTCCGCCGATATATCGGAAGGCTTTTGCCCGAATGAGTGAAACGCTGCGGAAGAGGGTGGAACGTTTTGCCGATGAGAACGCTTTCTGGCTGACAGATTACTGCGTTTATATGGCTGTCAAAGAAGCTACGGGTAAGGATTGGTGCGATTGGGAGGAGGGTCCGCTGAAGCGGCATGAAAAAGAGGCAGTGGCCCGGGCTGCGGAACAATATGCCCGGCAGATCGCTTATCACGCCTTTGTACAATATCTGTTTTATGAGCAATGGTGCAGCATCAAAACCTATGCCAACGCCCAAGAGGTAGAGATCATCGGCGATATGCCCATCTATGTATCGCTGGAAAGCGTAGATGTTTGGAGTCACCGTGAGTTGTTCGAGCTGGATGAAAGGGGAAACCCCGCCCGGGTGGCGGGAGTACCGCCCGATTATTTCAGTGCCGACGGCCAAAAATGGGGCAATCCGCTGTACGATTGGAAAGCAATGGAGGCGGATGGCTATGCTTGGTGGAGGAAACGGCTGACCCATGCCGTTCGGCTTTTTGATAGGGTCAGAATCGACCATTTCCGGGCTTTCAGCGCTTATTGGGCAGTGCCCTTTACCGCGGAAACCGCTAAGGAAGGCTGCTGGGAGACCGGCGTGGGTGCTCCGTTCTTTGATACCGTCTTTAAGGAGATCCCACTTGAACGGATCATTGCGGAGGATTTGGGTGCCCGGGATCAGGGGTTGGTGGATTTACTGGAACAGACCGGATTGCCGGGAATGCGGGTGATGCAGTTCGGCTTTCTGGATGAGGATGACAACCTGCATCTGCCCCACAATTATCCTTGCAATACAGTGGCCTACAGCGGTACCCATGACAACAATACCTTGTTGGCCTATTTATGGGAACTGACCCCATCTCAGCGAGAACGCTGTCTGCGTTATTGTGGTTTTGATAGCGGCAACTGGAAGGACGGCGGCGTCCGTAATCCGGCTCTGCGTGCTGTGCTGCGGACACTGTGGGCTTCCCATGCCGGTTTGGTGGTGGCCCCTATTCAGGATTTATGCGGATTCGGCGGCGATACGAAAATGAACCGGCCCGGTGTGGCGGAAGGAAATTGGGAATTCCGGCTGACCGAATCGGCATTTGAGGAGATAGATACCGCCTATCTGCGGGAGTTGAATGAATTATATAAGCGCATATAAAACAAACCCGGAGCAGCCTCTCAGCTGTCCGGGTTTGTTTTATATTGTCAGCAGTGGCCGCTGCAGCCGCCGTCATGTCCATGACAGGCGTGCCCTCCGTGAGCGTGCTCATTGTGATGGTGAGCGCAGACCGTATCCGGATTATACAGCAGGGTGCCTGTCAGCAGGGCGGCGACCTGTTCGTCCGCCTGGCCGGTTACTCCCGGATACAGGGTAATTCCCGCCTGCGCCAAAGCTGTACGGGCGCCGCCGCCGATACCGCCGCAGATCAGTGTATCCACGCCATGAGACTGAAGAAATCCAGCCAGAGCCCCGTGGCCGCTGCCTCCGGCATCCACAACCTGGGAAGAAGCGATCTGTCCGTCGGATACCGTGTAGATTTTAAATTGAGCGGTATGTCCGAAATGCTGGAATACCTGTCCGTTCTCATAAGTGACTGCGATTTTCATAGAAACATCCTTTCCTTTAAACTGCTGATTTTAATTGGAATCGGTATGATTTCCCGGCGATTCGCATTTGTCGCAGACGCTGCATCGTCCGGAACAGCGGAGGCCGCAGGTTCTGCCGCGGCATTTCTCCATCAGGGGACAAAGCCGATAATCACCGCCGGAGATCTGCAGCTGCTTGCCTTCAGTCAGCATCCGGGCCAATTTATACCGAGCACGGTTGTAGGAGGATTGGATGGTGGTACGGCCAACTCCCATTTGACGGGCACATTCCTCCTGGGTATACCCCATCAGATCTATCAAGCGAATGGTTTCATATTCGTCAACCGTCATGACAATCGTTTCCGACGGTGTTCTGCCGGAAAGAGGACCGAACGCGCCGCCAGGTGGCATCATGCAGATACGCCTGCATTTTTGCGGACGTGCCATACGGATCCCCCCATTCCAGCTTTATGATTATAGTTTACACCGGTTATTGACATATGTCAATAACCGGTGCGGTTTTATCCGGAAGATTTTTAAACTTCGATATACCGGCTGTTGGCATAACCGGTAACGCCGTTGTATTCTACCACGTACCAATCGTTCCATTGACCCAGTACCTGCAGAGTAGCGCCCATGGGCGCGGATCCGATGACGGCAGCGTCGAGATTGGGTTTACTGCGTATGTTCAGATTGCCCCGGGAGGTTACCACGGTTCCTGTTCTGGGCGGCTGTGCCTCGATAAAGGGAATACCGAAATATTCCGTCAGGGATTGGGTGAGATTGCGGGCGATCTCCTGAATATGAGTGCGGATCCACTCCGCATCCTCCGGATTATCGTGATAAGCGGTTTCTAATAAGACTGTAGGCGCCTTGGTTTGCCGGACCTCTGCTAAGGTGGTGGTAGAAATGGTTCGCACACGATCAGGCAAGGGATATATTTTTTTGAAATTGGCAGCTATGATGTCCGCCAGCCGTTTGCCTCTGGCGCTATTGGGACTGTAATAAACATCCGTGCCCCGTAGCTGACCGGACAGATCGGGTGGGGCAGCGTTGGAGTGCAGCGCCAGATGGAGGTCGAAGCTACCGGCGTTGGATTGTCGGATAGCGGCGCCGACGGACTGGTCCGGATCGTTGCGGACAAAACGGATGCCAGAGGAGCGAAGATAGGGCTCCATTGCATCTGCGATCTGGTTCATAACATCCTCTTCGTTGCCGCCGCCGGCGTAGGCATTGTATTCCTGTACGGATGGGCTGAGATAAATGATGGGCATGGCATTTCCTCCCTTATGATAATTTTACTGTTTTGGTAAAATAGGTCTTGGAATCAATCCCACTGGGACGGAGATAGCGGCCGAGTCCATAGAGGCAGTCCGGATCATCGGTGAGGGTATTGGTACGGCTTTCACAAATCAGCGTTGCCTGAAAGCCCATTTCTTTCAGCACCGGCAGGGCTTCCTTGCTGATGGCGCCGAAGGGATAGGTAAAAGTGCTGGGAACAGTGCCGGTCATCTCTTCCATGCGTGTCTGCATTTTTCCCACGTCCTCCCGCAGGATCTTCTGGTACTCCTCCACGGATTCACCCTTTTTCTTCATGCAGCCCTTACGCCCGCCGGAATTGGCGTGCATATTATATGTATGATTCTGCACTTCTACCAGACCGCTGGCGATCATCTCGTTGATATCGTCCCAGGTGGCATGGGTGTAGTTGGCGTTGCGTTCCTGTGATTCGCTGTACTGGTCCACATAGCGTCCGATGGGGGAGAAAACCATCTTGCTGCTGTATTTTTCCAGCAGAGGATAGGCATAAACATAATCGTTGAAATATCCGTCGTCAAAGGTGAGCATAATAGGTTTTTCCGGAAGCGGGGTACCGTTCATCACGTAATCAATCACATCCCGCATCACCACCGTATGGTAGCCCTGTTCCTGAAGATATTGGAGATCATCCTCAAACTGCTTGGGGGAGATCACAAATTTTCCTTGGCGTTTTTCTTCCTTTAAAATTCCATGGTACATGATGATCGGCAGCTTAACGGAATCTTCGGTTACAGCTGCATCCACGGGGAGCACAGCGTGAAGAAAAATGCTTCCCACAACCGCCAACAGCAGTACGGCCAATCCACCCGCCAGCCATTTTCGGGCTCGAACAATCAGATACATACGGTCATCCCTTTTGTTGTGTTATATATTGGCGGTAAGCCGGCAGACTTGCCGCGATTACTACAATATAAGCGTTAACGCCATGTCCGTATACCTTTTTTCTAAAAGTTTGCTTAAGCTGATTGACAAGAAAAAATGCATGTGATAATATAAATATGAACATATATTCATATAAACATTAAAATAAGGAGGCTGTCTCGTGAAAGAAATACAGGAACAAGAAAGCTGCAGCTGTCAGGAAAAACACGCAGGTATTATGAATAAGGCGCGGCGGGAGATGCCTGCTGTAGAAGAGTTATATGATCTCTCGGAATTGTTCAAGGTATTCGGCGATACCACACGTATTCGAATCCTGTGGGCTCTTTCTGAAGGGGAGATGTGCGTATGCGATATCGCGGAGCTGCTGGAGATGGGACAGTCAGCAATCTCTCATCAGCTGCGTCTTTTGCGGCAGGCGCGCTTGGTTCGCTGTCGTCGGGAAGGAAAATCTTCGGTATACGCATTGGATGATGATCATGTAAAAAAGATTTTTGATATGGGATTATCCCATATTGAGGAAAGCAGGGATGGAGCATGGCGGCCAAGAGACTGAAATATCGGTTGGAAGGACTGGATTGCGCTAACTGTGCGGCTAAAATCGAAGAGAAGGCTTTGACATTGCATGGAGTACAGACGGCGGCAATGAATTTCGTGGAGAAAACCTTGACTTTGACGGCAGCAGAAGGGGATTATACCAATCTTCTTCAAGAGGTCTGCAATCGTACGGAGGCAGGGATTAAGGTCGTAGATTTGCAGAAGATTCAGAGTCATGAGCATGGACACGGTGAGGAAGAGCACGGCGGCGGTTCTATCTGGCAGGTGATGGCGGCGTTGCTTTTGTTTGTGCTGGGTTTGATTCCCATGATACCGGAACCCGTACGGATTGCCTGTCTGGCGTTTTCTGCGATTGTTTCCGCATATCCGGTAGTGATCGGTGCGGTAGGAGAACTGAAAAATCGCTCCCTCGGAGAGCATATGCTGCTGGTGATTGCCTTGATTGCCGCCTTTGCCATCGGCGAATACAGCGAAGGAGCCTTGGTGGCGCTGCTGTTCACAGTGGGTGAATTGCTGGAAAACTTTGCGGTGGGACGTTCCCGCCGGCAGATTAAAAGGCTGGCGGAGATCCGGCCGGATCGTGCCAGACGATTTTTGCCAGACGGCAGTACGGAAGAGATCAATGCCGATGCGGTGGAGATTGGAGACCGGCTGCTGATCCCCGCACATGAACGGGTACCTGTGGACAGTATCGTGATAGAAGGAGCTTCGGAAGTGGATACTTCGGCGCTGACGGGGGAGAGCCTGCCGGTGTATGTATCCGTGGGGACCGCTCTGATGTCTGGTACAATGAACGGCAATGGTACACTTACCGTGGAAGCCACTGCCCAGGCGGAAAGTTCGGCGGCAGCGCGGATACTGGATATGGTGTCCGATTCCGCTGCCCGTAAGGGGCGTTCTGAGCGCTTTATCACCAGGTTCGCCCGGATTTATACCCCGGTGGTGACACTGGCTGCCCTGCTGCTGGCGGTGATGCCGCCGCTGTTGGGCTTTGGCGAATGGCAGATCTGGATTTACCGGGCTTTGGTATTTCTGGTGGCGGCCTGCCCCTGTGCCTTGGTGATTTCCGTGCCCTTGGGCTTTTATGCCGGTATCGGCGCTGCCTCCCGGCAGGGGGTTCTGATCAAAGGGGGCCGATTTGTAGAGGCCCTGGCCAAAACGCAGGCTGTTGCCTTTGATAAAACCGGTACTCTTACCACCGGCGAACTGCAGATTACAGCAATTAAGGTCATGTCCGGCATGGAGGAAAAGGAAGCGCTTCGTTTGGCAGCGATAGCTGAACGTTACTCTGCTCATCCCACGGCGAAAGCCATTGTTCGTCTGGCGGGTGAACTTTCCGAAGAAGGCGGAACCGAAGTGACGGAACTTCCGGCCATGGGCGTGTCCGCTTCTATTGATGGACGGGCGATACTGTGCGGCGGCCGTCGGCTGATGGATAAAGAAGGCATTGACATCGGCGGCCTCCCTGAGGACGCGCCGGTTTATCTTGCGGTTGACGGCAAGGCTGCGGCGGCCTTTGAAATGGCATCTGTGTTGCAGAAAGATACGGTTTCCACTGTCCGCCGGCTGAAAGAGGCCGGGATTGTCCGCATCGCCATGCTGACGGGTGACCGGAAAGCAGAAGCGGAACGAATTGCCGCCCAAGCGGATATTCAAGAGGTTCATGCCGAGCTTTTGCCCGGCGACAAGCTGGAGATTCTGCGGAAGATCCGTTCAGAGAGCGGCAGTACGGTTTTTGTTGGCGACGGCGTCAACGATGCACCGGTATTGGCAGAAGCGGATGCCGGCGTGGCCATGGGACTTGGCTCTTCTGCGGCCATCGAATCGGGAGACGTGGTGCTGACAGCTGGCAGTCTTGGCAAGCTGCCGGACGCGATTCATTTGTCACGCCGGGTTATGGGTGTGGTGCGGTTTAACATTGTCTTTGCTCTAGCGATTAAGGCGGCGGTGCTGATTCTGGCTGCCTGCGGTTACGCTCCTATGTGGGCGGCGGTTTTTGCGGATGTGGGAGTGTCGGTGTTATCGGTGCTTAATGCGGCCCGTCTGCTGCTCAAATAGATAATTCTGTTTGCGATAAAGTCACCATTCGCTTGCCGGCAGGCCGACGAATGGTGATTTTTCTTGACAATCAGGCAGTTCAGGCCATACAATAGAACCGCCTATGAAAAAGGCGGGAGGAAAAAAGATGAGTCGGATGACGATTACTATTCAGGACGGCGCGGCGCGGCGAGGAATATTCGAAACCCCTCACGGCGTGATTCAAACGCCGGCCTTCATGAACGTGGCAACCTGCGGCGCGATTAAGGGCGCGGTATCGGCCTATGATCTGGTGGAGCTGAAATGTCAGGTACAGCTGTGCAATACCTACCATCTGCACGTGCGCCCGGGAGAGGAATTGGTACGGGAGCTGGGCGGACTGCATGCTTTTACCGGCTGGAAGGGTCCTATATTAACGGACAGTGGCGGCTTTCAGGTGTTTTCCCTGGCCAAGCTGCGCAAAATCAAGGAGGAAGGGGTGCATTTTGCTTCCCATGTAGACGGCCGGAAGCTATTTATCGGTCCGGAGGAAAGCATGCGTATCCAATCCAGTCTGGCATCCACCATCGCTATGGCCTTTGACGAGTGTGTGGAGAATCCGGCGGAATACGCGTATTCCAAGGCTTCCTGCGAGCGAACCACCCGCTGGCTGGAACGCTGTCAGCAGGAGATGGCCCGGCTCAATGCCCAGCCGGACACCCTGAATCGTCAGCAGTTGCTGTTCGGTATCAACCAAGGGTGCACATTTGATGATCTACGCATCGCCCATATGCGCCAAATTGCTTCCATGAATTTGGATGGATATGCTATCGGCGGTCTGGCGGTTGGGGAACCCACAGCGGATATGTACCGGATTATTGAGGCGGTGGAGCCTTTTATGCCGGCGGACAAGCCTCGGTATTTGATGGGAGTGGGGACACCGGTGAATATTCTGGAAGGGGTGCGCCGCGGTGTGGATCTGTTTGACTGCGTAATGCCCGCACGAAACGCCCGGCATGGGCATATTTTCACATGGAGCGGTCACCGCAATCTGCTGAATCAGAAATACGAGAAGGATTTGGCGCCGCTGGACGAGGAATGCGACTGTCCCACCTGCCGCCGGCATTCCCGGGCGTATATCCGGCATTTGTTCAAGGCGGGGGAGATGCTGGCCATGCGGCTGTGCGTGATGCATAATCTGTATTTTTATAATACCCTGCTGGCGCGTATCCGCGACAGTCTGGAAAAAGGTGAGTTTGCGCAGTTTTATGACCGTTATGTGGGTGTTTTGGACCGTCGTATTTAAGGAAAGAATAAATTTTCCGGGGATAGATGTAAATTTTTTATGTTTTGCTTGCTATCCCGGACAAAACCCGATATAATAAGAAAGATTTTTAGGAGGTGCTGAAACTTGATTGATTTATCCCCGATTTTACTGGAGACCACGGCTCCGGTGGATCCCAACGGTGCCGGAAGCTGGATGTATTATCTGGTGACCTTTGGACCGCTGGTTCTGATCGTTGTCCTGATGTACTTTATCATGATCCGTCCTCAGCGCAAGAAGCAGAAGGAAGAGCAGAAAATGCGCAACAGTCTGCGGGTCGGCGATGAGATCACCACCATCGGCGGTATCTGCGGCCGTGTGGTGAATGTGAAGGAAGACGGCCTGATCATTGAGACCGGTGCGGACCGCAATAAGATGTCCATTAAAAAGTGGGCGATTCAGTCTGTTGATACGGTGCACGATACCACCGATAACGATGACGACGATGATGATGACGACGATATCTGAGGATTGATTACCGCTGGGCGTACTAAATTTGTCCTTTCCGGAATATGCTTATGATAAAGTAAGTATTCTGCGGAGGGGAAACGGTATGAAATCACATAAAGAGGATAGTTCGGCCATGGTAAAGCGGTTCCTGCGTCCTGTTGTCATCGGAGCGGTTGTAGGCGCGCTGTGCTGTACATTGGTTTTGATAATCATGGCAGCCATTGTGGCGTCCCAGGATATTCCCAAGGCGGTTATCACGCCGATGGCGATTGTCGCTGGGGCTGCAGGCTCATTTTTCGGCGGTTTTACCGCGGCGCGGATTGCCAAGGAAAGAGGATTGCTGATAGGCGGTGCCTGCGGGCTGCTGCTGTTTATTCTGGTGGTGATTGCCGGATTCGCTTTTCTGAAGGAAATTCGCGGCGCTTATATTCTCGTCAAATTGGCGGTGATGCTGGTCTGTTCCGCTGTGGGCGGCGTGATCGGTGTCAACCTCCGCAAAAGAAGATAAGAATTTCGAAATTGGAGGATTTGATTTTTATGAAACACATTCAGACCATCAACAAGCAGAATCTGAAAGAGTCCGCTGTTAAAGGCGGCTGCGGCGAATGCCAGGCTTCCTGCCAGTCTGCCTGCAAGACTTCCTGCACGGTTGCCAATCAGAAGTGCGAGAAGTAATCGATCCTCCCAGTTGGGTGTGGACGAAGAGGGATGCTGCAAAATGAAGTATTTTGCAGCATCCCCTTTTGGCATACAAAGGAAAGGAACCGGCAAAATGATACATACTTTTGAAAATAATGGCTACCGAATCGTTTTGGATGTTCACAGCGG
This sequence comes from uncultured Oscillospiraceae bacterium, assembly GCA_902492455.1. Classification (GTDB taxonomy): domain Bacteria; phylum Bacillota; class Clostridia; order Oscillospirales; family Acutalibacteraceae; genus CAKTXU01. Next base: position 44,875 of record CABULH010000004.1, on the reverse strand, counting down.
CGCCGTACATGTGGTGGATGACTGCGCTTATGAGCTGGTGCAGCTTTTGGACGAAAATATGGGGGAAAGCTGTCCAGAATCGGTGCTGGCGGCACTGCGGGATCGTTACGATCCCCAGGAGATTCAGGAAACATATGAAGAGCTGTTTGCCTTAAAAAAGGCGGGGCAGCTTTTTAGCGAGGACGACTACCAGCAGTTTACCGACCGGATGGTATCCTCGCCGCTGAAGGCCATGTGTCTGCATGTGTCCCATGACTGTAATCTGCGCTGCAAATACTGCTTTGCAGGTCAGGGCGTTTATGGCGGCGCTCCAAAAGTGATGAGTGCGCAGGTAGCCAAAGCCGCCATCGATTTTCTGATTGAAAAATCCGTTGGCCGCCGCAATCTGGAATTGGATTTCTTCGGCGGCGAACCGCTAATGAACTGGGAAGTGGTCAAGGAAACGGTGGATTATGCCCGTTCTCTGGAAAAGAAGCATGGCAAGTGCTTCCGCTTTACCACAACCACCAACGGCGTTTTGCTGAATCCCGAGATCAATGACTATCTTAACCGTGAGATGAACAACGTGGTGCTTTCCCTGGACGGCCGCCGGGAGATCAACGATGCCATGCGGCCCAATGCAGGCGGCAAGGGAAGCTACGATACCATCGTACCGAAATATCAGCAGTTTGTGGCGATGCGCGGCGATAAGGATTATTATGTGCGCGGCACCTTTACCAAAAAGAATCTGGACTTTTCCCAGGATGTGCTCCATATGGTAGAGCTCGGCTTTGATCAGGTTTCAGTGGAGCCGGTGATCAGCGATCCTCAGTTGTCTTTTGCCATCACGGAGGAGGATCTGCCGGCGATCCGGGAGGAATATGACCGCCTGGCACGAATCATCCTGGAGCGGAAGAAGGCGGGCAAGGGCTTCAATTTCTTTCACTTTATGTTGGACCTGGATCAGGGGCCCTGTGCTATCAAGCGGCTGCGGGGCTGCGGCTGCGGCAATGAATACGCTGCGGTGGATCCCGACGGCGGCGTATTTCCCTGTCATCAGTTTGTGGGAAAACCGGAATGGCAGATGGGCAATGTTCTTACCGGCGATTACGATCTGGAGCAAAAGGCCAGATTTGCCCGGGCCACGGTTTACAGCAAAGAGAAATGCCGGGAATGCTGGGCGAAATTTTATTGCTCCGGCGGCTGCAACGCCAACAACCAGCAATATGAGGGGGATATTCTTCAGGCCCACACCCTCTCGTGTGAGCTGGAAAAGAAACGGCTGGAGTGCGCCATCATGATCAAGGCCGCGCTGACAGATGCTGGAATGGAGCCCGCCAAATAAAACCGTCTTGTCGGATTGAAAAAAATACGCTATACTGATAGAGCGTGGTCTATTTCTGATCCCTTTCACATAGTATAAAAGGACAAGGAATCCTTTGCTACTGTTGGGAGGCGTACATATGAGTCGGACAACCCGGGATTACAGTGTGACGGTGGCGGAATTTTTCATGGAAAATCGCCGTCTGCTGGTGTTTTTGGCTCTGTTTCTGACAGGTGTGGTAGGCGGAAGCCTAGTGTTTTTAGCCGGTCATGATATGCTGACAGGCGATTTGGCCCTGATTTTGCAGGTACGGCCGGTGGATAAGGGCCTTCTTGGCGGGATAGCCGCTCTAGGTTCATCCTGCTTCTCCACCTTCTTGCTGTTGGCCTTGCTGTTTCTCTGCGGCCTTTCCGCCTGCGGCGCACCGGTGACGGCATTGGTACCAGTCTTTTTTGGACTGGGCATTGGGTTGACGGAGGCTTATTATTACGGCATCGGCGGGGCAGGGATTCTTTTCACAGCGCTGTTTGTGATTCCGCATAATCTTCTGGCGGCTGCCGCGCTGCTGATGGGATGCTCGGAATCTCTGCGGATGACGCTGCTGCTCAGCGGCCAGCTGCTGCCGTCGGTTCACTGCGGCGGCCTGTGGCAGGATTTCAAGCTTTATTGTGTGCGTTTTGCGATGTTTTTGGGGATTATGCTGGCCGCTGGTGTGGTGGATGTACTGATGCGTTCGCTTTTCCTGCAATGGTTTTTGTAGTATTTCGATAGGTGCAAACAGGACGTAAAAAGGAGTTTGATGACATTGGCGGGCTTTTTCGGGTTATTCGATTACAACAAGCCAGGACCGGGAGTTGACAAAAACGGGCCGAAAAAAAAGGGGTTCGTAATCTTTTTCGAAATCTATTTCCGGAAATTCTGGAAGCTCTGCACGGCGAATTTGCTGTATGTCCTGGTGTCTCTGCCGCTGGTGACAGGTGGTCTGGCTGACGCTGGACTGACCTATATCACCCGGAATTTCGCCCGGGAAAAGCATGCCTTTATCGCTGGTGATTTCTTCGATACCATCAAGAAAAACTGGAAGCAGGCGCTGCCTATTGGCATCATCAATCTAGTGCTGACCGCCCTGCTGGTTTTTGACCTCTCTTTCTTCGGCGCGCCGCTTTTCATTGCGCCGGAGGAGGGAGCAGAAGGCCCCGGCATCATGAATTATGTCATGTTTGCCCTTATCTGCTCCATCGGCATTGTTTTCACCTTTGCCAAGTACTACATGAGCATGATGCTCATTACCTTCAAGCTGTCCATCAAGCAGATCTACAAAAATGCTTTCATTTTTGCCTTTGTAGGTTTGAAACGTAACCTGCTGATCTCCTTGGTGCAGATCATCTGCTTTGCTTTGGGATTCCTGCTGCTGTTTATTCATCTTTATATCGGCATTACAGTGCTGTTGCTGCTCTATATTTTCTGGTATCCTGCTTTCCGCTCTTATCTGATTCAGTATAATATTTTTCCGCTTATCAAAAAGAATATGATTGATCCCTATTACAAAGAGCATCCAGAAGAGGGAAAGCAGGAGCGCAAAGCCTTGAATATTGAGGAAGAGGAACCGGATCCGGAAGATGATGAGCCAGTATTCCAGGATATGGGCCGTACTGATAAGGAAGAAGAAGAGGAGAAAAAGCCGCTCAACATTCCGCGGCAGTATTCGGAACAGGAAATGCGCCGGATAAACAAACGCATTCGCCAGACCCGACAGGGATCGGCTGACGATGACGACGATACCATATAAAACCACACATAATTCGGATTATCGAAAGCAAGAAAATGCCCCTGGGATTCCAGTTTCGGAATCCCAGGGGCATTTTTATAACTTATTCTTCAAAGACGAGCAATGCCGCAGGAAGGGGATAGGTGACGTTCTGCAGGAATTCGCCTTTATCAATGGCTTGATAAATCACCGCCATCGGCAATTGAGAATCGCAGAACATGTACTGCATCCATGTCGGAACGCTTGACAAATGCTTGGGCAGACGGACATATCCTTGGCGGTATAGGGGTTGCAGCAGTTTCCTTGCCGCAGGGATTAGAACCGTACAGCAGGTGGATGCCAATTCTCTGTAGGCATGATTCTCTGCGTTGGTGAGGACGGGAATATCCAGGGCAACGCCGTTGCTATTCGTCAGGATTCCCTGCTCCACCAATGTATCGACGGATTCCAGTACATAAGCGCCGACGGCGGACTCCTCCGGCGACACGCCTTTATAGATTTCGTAAAGCAGCTGGACATAATTGTTACGAAAAAGATTGTTTGGATATCCTCCCAGGCTGGTATCGTATTTTCGGAGTTCCAAGGATTTGGCACCGCAGAAATTCCGAATACAGTTGCCGGCTTCGCCGTTGATGCTGTACTTCAGCGGCTGCGGTTTTGGAGATATAGAATAACGGTTTCCCATGGCAAACCATCTGCCGCCGTTTTTCCGGTAGGGATAATCGTCGTAGGGCATCACGCCGCCGGTGTTTTCATCCCGGATGGGAATGCAGGTCCATAACAGCGTATGAATACAAAAGTGCAGTTCCAGCTTTTTTCGGGCATGATCGTCTTGACGGAGATAGAAATCCCTTTTTCGGAGTTCTTCCAGTCCCTCCAGAATCTTGGACCAAAACGCGGTAAAATGAGAAGCGACGATGGCGTGCTGCTGTGCAACGGTAGCCTCCCGATCTTTTTCCATATAGATAATAAAATCTGTGTATACCCTGCCGCCTTCGGTGCGCGCCATCAGCTCGCCGTCTGTCAACCGTTCCACAATGGGTTCGATAAAGGCGGCGGGGACGCCAAGCGCTTTGGAAATTTCCGTTTCCGTCAGCGGCTTTTCGTAGGCTGTCAGCAGGATGCTTTGTGTTAGCTTGTCGTCGGAACGAACCAGTGAGAAGGGTTCGCCGCTGAGGCCGACGCATCCCGAGCAGGAGATGTATAATGTGTCGGGCTCATAGCTTTGTTTGCTGTAATTTTCCATTTCTTCCATTCCTTCCTTGATCTGGCGGCGGCCGGTATGAAGACGGCTCTTGACCGTTCCTATGGGGATATTCAGTTCTTTCGCGATTCGGTCGATAGGTTGTTGGTGTATATAAAACCGCACCAGTACCTCCCGATGGGTTTTTGCCAGATATCCCAGCGCTTGACGCACCTGCTCCCATTCCGCTTCATAGTCGGCTTTTTCCTGTAAACCATTGCCGCCCGCGATATCCCATGGATAATCTGCAAAGCTGACGACCGGCTGATGATATTTCCGCCGCAGCCAGTCGCAATATTTATTATCCAAGATACGCAGCAGCCAGGCGCGGACATTCTCCGGTTCCTTACCGCGTCGTATAGACTGAAAAGCGGCAAGAAAGGTTTCTTGTGCGATATCCTCGGCAGCCAGAGCATCCTTTGCTTTACGCACGGCAGCGGCATATATCTCGCCGGCAAACGGGGTGATGTCGACATACTCCATAAAAAATCTCCTTGAAAGCACTTTCATCTTTATAGTCGAGAGAATAGGGGAAAGGTTCATGGGATAACAAAAAAGCCAGACGAATCTGTCTGGCTTTTAAAGTAAAAAATTCAATCGCTGAGCCGGGATTCATAGGATGAGGGGAGCTGAATATCGGTGACTAACTTCCATATATGATCCAGAGTTCCCACTTTACAGAAATACTGTTTGCCCAGTTTGCTGGAATCACACATCAACACTACCTTGGCGGCGTTGCGCATATACGCGATTTTCAGCGCCGCCTCATCCTCCGTGGATTCGGTGATGCCGATTTCCGGTGTGACGCCCCGGCAGGAAAAGAAGGCCAGATCAGCGTTGAAGCGGGAAACAAAATCGATAGCATGGGTACCTACCAAGGATTTGGCGTTTTCCCGCAGTCTTCCGCCGGTGCAGTAGACATCCACACCGTCGATTTCCGAAAGAATATTGGCGGTTTTTAATCCATTGGTGATCACCCGCAGATGCTGAAATCCCGCCAAGCGTTCCGCCAGACGGCAGACGGTACTGCTGGCATCCATAAACAGGGTTTGTCCGTCCCGTATGTATTGTACTGCTTTTTGCGCCACCATATTTTTCGGTCCCAGGTTTTCGCTTTCCCGTAAGGTCAACGGAAAATCCTTGGCATTGCCGTCAACATAAATGGCGCCGCCATGGGTACGGTGAATCAGACCGTTATTCTCCAATATCTGGAGGTCCCGCCGAATGGTTGCGCCGCTGGAATACAAAATGTGGCACAGCTCTTCCACCGAAGCCGCCTGTTTTTCCGCTAGAATTTCCAGAATTTTGTTTTGACGCTCCAAAGGCAGCATGAGCAAAACCTCACTTTCAGACAAATAAGCAGCAGAATATGGGAAATATACCGTTTGTTTAGCCAATTCGGTGAGCAAATATGATTAAATATGATTATATTTGAAAAAAGCTTTGCGCATTTATCGAAATTATCGCCAGATATAGACATCTGCCGATCCTTGTACTATAATGAGTATACCAAAATAGTCATAAAAAATCAATTTATAACCGAAGGAGATGCCGACCGATGTACGATCTGCAAAAAGGCTACGAGCTCGCCAAGGAATTATACGCCCAGTATGGCGTGGATGTGGATAAGGCGATGGAGCTCTGCGACAGTACGCCGATCTCTATCCATTGCTGGCAAGGGGACGATGTTGCCGGATTTGAGAAGAATGAGGGAGAGTTGACGGGAGGTATTCAGGCCACAGGCAATTATCCCGGCAAGGCGACTACCCCGGAGGAACTGCGTCAGGATATGGATTTTGCTTTTCAGTTTGTTCCCGGCAAGAAAAAGGTGAATATCCACGCCAGCTATCTGGAAAGCGATACATATGTGGATCGGGACGCCATCAAGCCGGAGCATTTCAAAAACTGGGCTGACTGGGCGGTGGAAAAAGGCTACGGTCTGGATTTCAACCCCACTTTCTTTTCTCATCCCAAGAGCGAAAACGGTACGCTGTCCTCTGCGGATGAGGATATTCGCCGTTTCTGGATCAACCACGATAAGGCATGCCGGGAAATCGGCGGCTATTTTGCCCAGCGCACCGGTCAGGAATGCGTGATCAACCACTGGACTCCCGACGGATCCAAGGAGATCCCGGTGGATACTCTGGGGCCCCGTGTGCGGCTGCGGGACAGTTATGATCAGATCTTTGAGAAAAAGGTTCCCGGCGTAGTGGATGCCGTGGAGAGCAAGGTTTTCGGCATCGGTTTGGAAGCGTACACCGCCGGCTCCCATGAATTCTGCATGGGTTACGCCATGAGCAACAAGGATGTCCTGGTGACTTTTGATACCGGTCATTTCCATCCCACGGAGATGGTGTCGGCTAAACTGTCCGCCATGCTCACTTTCAAGGAGAAGCTGCTGCTGCATGTTTCCCGCCCTGTTCGCTGGGATTCCGACCATGTGGTGAGTTTTGACGACGAAACCCGTGCCATTATGGACGAAATCGTCCGGATGAACGCGTTGGATCGGATTTATATCGCCACCGACTATTTCGATGCTTCCATCAATCGGATTGTCGCTTGGGTGGTGGGTTCCCGCAACACCCGCAAGGCTCTGCTGGAGGCGCTGCTCCAGCCGGTGGATACCATGAAGAAGCTGGAGGCCGCTGGAGACAACAGTGCCCGTCTGGCGTATGTACAGGAGTTTAAAGCGCAGCCCTTTGCTTTGGTGTGGAACTACTATTGCAGCCGGAATAATGCCGGCACCGAGTTGGAATGGCTGGATCAGGTAAAAAAATATGAGGCGGACGTCCTTTCTAAAAGATAATCGGGAGGCGACTGGCATTGGCAGGCAAACGCATACTGGCTTTTGACTTCGGCGCGTCCAGCGGCCGGGCGATCCTGGCCACCTATGACGGAGAGAAGATCAAGATGGAGGAGGTCCATCGCTTTTCCAATGATCCGGTTACCGTCTGCGGTACCTTTTATTGGGATGTGCTGCGGCTTTTCTTTGAGATTAAGCAGGGAATCACCAAAGCGGTTCATCAGGGCGGCTTTGATGCCATCGGCATTGACACCTGGGGGGTTGACTTCGGTCTGCTGGATAAAAAGGGCCGGCTGCTGAACAACCCGGTACATTATCGGGATACCCGCACGGTGGGGATGATGGAGAAGGTCTTCCAGACCGTTCCCCAGAAAGAACTTTATGATGAGACCGGTATCCAGATGGCCCGCTTAAATACCATTTTTCAGTTGTACAGCCTGGTGCAGAATGAGCCGGAGACACTGGCTCTGGCGGATACCATGCTGCTCATGCCCGATTTGTTCGCCTATCTGCTGACCGGGGTGAAGCGGGCGGAATACACCGAGGTATCCACCACGCAGATGCTTAACCCGAAAACCGGCGACTGGCACTATAAGCTGCTGGAGAAGCTGGGAATTCCCACCCGAATCCTACCGAAGATCATCGACGCGGGAGAGACCTACGGTTTGCTGTCTGATGAGATTTGTGAGGAATTGGGCTGTCCCAAGGTGCCCGTTATCGCCGTGGCAACCCATGATACCGGCTCTGCGGTGGCTTCGGTGCCTTCCCAGAAGGACGACTTTATTTATATCAGCTGCGGCACCTGGTCTCTGTTCGGTACCGAGCTTTCCGCACCGGTGATTAATGATACCACCTCCCGTTTCAATTTAACCAACGAGAGCGGTTTCGGCTGTACCACCCGGATGCTGAAAAACATCATGGGACTGTGGCTGATTCAGGAATCCCGCCGGCAATGGATCCGTGAAGGCTTCGATGTTTCCTATGCTGATCTGGAGAGGGAAGCGCTGGAGGCTGAGCCTTTCCGCTGCTTTATCAATCCGGATGATCCTTCCTTTGAATTGCCCGGCAACCAGCCCAGGCGGGTGCAGGAATACTGCGAACGAACCGGACAGACGATTCCCCAGACCCGCGGAGAGATCATGCGCTGTATATACGAGAGCCTGGCGATGAAATACCGCGCCACCTTCCAGCAGATTCGGGAGGTAACCGGTAAATCATATGAGACCATCCATATGATCGGCGGCGGCACTAAGGACCGGCTGCTTTGCCAGATGACGGCGGACGCCTGCAACACGCCGGTGATTGCGGGTCCGATTGAAGCCACGGCTATGGGAAATATTGCCGTTCAGCTGATTGCTTTGGGCGAGTTTTCCGGCCTCAAGGAAGCGCGGGCGGTTATCGCCAATTCCGAGCTGCCTAAATCCTATACTCCTTCTGATACCGCAGCCTATGACGCGGCTTATGCCCGCTTCCAGGCTGCGCAGTAAGGGGGCGGGAAAATGAAGATTCTGGTTATTAATGCCGGCAGTTCTTCCTTGAAATATCAGCTTTTCGATATGGATAATGGGGAGGTATTGGCTAAAGGCAACTGCGAACGTATCGGTTCCGGCGGCTCTATCACCCATAAAAAACAGGGGATGGAGCCTTATAAGGCGGAGCCGGAGCTTCGCAGCCACGACGATGCCTTGGAACTGGTGCTTCGGCTGCTTACCGATCCGATGTATGGCGTGCTGAAAGATATTGCGGAAATCGATGCGGTGGGGCATCGGATTGCCCACGGCGGGGAACGCTATAAGCAATCGACGGTCATCGATGATGAAGTGATTCGTTATTTGCAGTCTATTGTTCCCATCAACCCGCTCCACGGACCGCCGGCCATCATCGGTATGGAAGCCTGCCGGAGACTGATGAAAGACACCCTCCAGGTGGGGGTGTTCGATACGGCGTTTTACGCCGAGATGGAGGATTTCCGGTATATCTATCCGCTGCCCTACGAGCTGTACGCTGAGAAGAAGATTCGGCGGTATGGTTTTCACGGTACCTCTCACCGGTATGTTTCTGCCAAAGCGGCAGAGATGTTGGATAAGGATCCTAAAGAATTGAAAATCGTCACCTGCCATCTGGGCAACGGTTCGTCCATCACGGCGGTGGATGGCGGCAAAGCGGTGGATACATCCATGGGGTTCACACCGCAGGAAGGTATCCTGATGGGTACCCGCAGCGGCAGTATTGATCCCACGATCATCCCGTATCTGATGAAAACTGAGGGGATGAACGCCGACGAGGTGGAGGATTTGCTGAACCGGCGTTCCGGATTGCTGGGTGTATCCGGGGTTTCCAACGATGCCCGCAACGTCACCGAAGCGGCGGCAAACGGCAATGACCGCGCACGTTTGGCATTGGATATCCTGGTTCACGGCATAAAGAAGTATATTGGCGGTTATATCGCCGTGATGAACGGCATAGATGCGCTGGTATTTACCGCCGGAATCGGAGAGAACGATGACAGCCTGCGCAGCCGCATCTGCCGGAATATGGATACTTTCGGCATCGCCATTGATGAGGAGCTCAACGCACAGCTTCCCAAAGGACGGGAAGTGGATATCTCCGCTTCCGGCGCTCGGGTCAAAACGCTGGTGATTCCCACCAACGAAGAATATATGATTGCGATGGATACCGCAAGACTGGCAACAAAATAGAATCCAAACACAGAAAAGGAGTAATGAATCATGATGTCTCCCTACGAGATCAAAAAGGAAATCTGCGAAATCGGCCGCCGGATCTATAATGATGGCTTTGTGGCCGCCAACGACGGTAACATTTCCGTCAAAGTCAGCGACAATGAGTATTACTGCACTCCCACCGGCGTATCCAAGGGCTTCATGACCCCGGATATGATCATCCGTATCGACGGCAACGGCAATAAGATCGAGGGTAAGCTGAATCCCTCATCTGAAATCAAGATGCATCTGCGTGTGTATCGTGAGCGGCCTGATGTGGGCGCTGTGGTTCACGCTCATCCTCCTATTGCTACTTCCTTCACCGTAGCCGGCGTTCCCATGGACAAATACGTGCTTCCGGAAGCGGTGCTGACGCTGGGCGCGGTGCCTACCTGTGTGTACGGTACCCCCTCCACTGAGGAAATCCCGGATTCTCTGCAGCCCTATCTGCAGACCAACGATGCCTTCCTGCTGAAGAATCACGGCGCGCTGACGGTGGGCAACACCCTCACCAAAGCTTTCTTCCTCATGGAAGAGGTGGAGTTCTCCGCTAAAATCACCTTCTATGCCAGCCAGCTGGGCGGTGTTGAGGAAATTCCCTGTGATGAACTGATGAAGCTGATGGAACTGCGCAAGAAGTTCCAGATTCCCGGCAAGCATCCGGGCTGCAAGAAGTGCCCGAACCTGGGTACCGAAAACTGCAAATGCCGGCAGAACGTGGTGGATGCTTCCGCTGCTTCTCCTGAGGGCGATCTGGTTTCCGCCATTACGGCCAAAGTTCTTGCTGAGCTGAAAAAATAAAGAATGGGCAGGTGAGCCACATGCCGACAAGCAAACGGTTTGAAGCGCTTTCCAAGCGCCCCGTGAACATGGACGGCTTTGTCACCGAATGGCCCGAGGCCGGCATCGTCGCGATGGAATCTCCCTATGATCCGGTTTCCTCCATCCGCCTGGAAAATGATGTAATTGTGGAGATGGACAGAAAGAAACGGGAGGACTTCGATTTTATCGATACCTTTATCGCTGATTACGCCATTGACCGCAGAACGGCTGTAGAGGCCGCCGCTTTGGACAGCGTAGAGATGGCCCGCCGATTGGTGGACATCCACGCCGACCGCAAGGACATCTCCCGGCTGGTAGCGGGTATGACGCCCGCCAAGCTATGCGAGGTGCTTCGCCACATGAATGTGGTGGAAATGATGATGGCTATGCAGAAGATGCGGGAGCGCAGTTATCCCGCCAATCAGTGCCATGTCACCAATCTGCGGGATAATCCCATCCAGATCGCCTGCGACGCTGCTGAAGCAGCGCTTCGCGGGTTCGCGGAGGAGGAAACCACCGTAGGCATCGCCCGGTATGCGCCTCTGTGTGCTCTGGGGCTGCTGGTGGGATCCCAATGCGGCCGTCCGGGCGTTCTTTCCCAGTGCGCGGTGGAGGAAGCCACCGAGCTGATGCTGGGGATGCGGGGGCTAACCACCTACGCGGAAACCATTTCGGTGTACGGAACGGAAAAAGTATTCATTGACGGGGACGATACCCCTTATTCCAAGGCTTTCCTGGCGGCGGCGTACGCTTCCCGGGGCATGAAGATGCGCTGTACCTCCGGTTCCGGCAGCGAGGCGCTGATGGGCAATGCGGAAAAGAAGTCCATGCTTTATTTGGAAGCCCGCTGCCTGCTGGTGATCAAAGGCGCCGGGGTACAGGGCACGCAAAACGGCTCTATCAGCTGTATCGGGCTGGTGGGAGCGGTGCCCTCCGGTATCCGGGAGGTGCTGGCGGAGAATCTGCTGGCTGCCATGCTGGGACTGGAGGTTGCCTCCGGCAACGATCAGACCTTCTCCCATTCGGATATCCGCCGTACGGCGCGGATGCTGATGCAGATGCTGCCTGGAACCGATTTCATCTTCTCCGGTTACAGTTCCACTCCCAATTATGACAATATGTTCGCGGGCTCAAACTTCGATGCGGAGGATTTCGACGATTACAATGTGCTTCAGCGAGATTTGAAGGTGGACGGCGGTCTGCGCCCGGTGACCGAGCAGGAGGTTCACGCAGTCCGGCTTCAGGCGGCCAGGGCCATGCAGGCGGTGTTCCGGGTGCTTGGATTCCCGGAGATCACCGACGAGGAAGTGGAACAGAATGTTTTAGCCAACGGCAGCAAAGATGTTACTGCCCTGCGGGATGTCAACGAGGATCTGAAAGCCGCTAAACGTATTCTGGACGGTGATGTCAGCGGTCTGGATGTGGTAAAAGCTCTGGACGGCACCGGTTTTACCGATGTGGCGGAAGCGTTGCTGAATATGCTCAAGCAGCGGGTTTCAGGAGATTATCTCCATACCGCGGCCATTCTGGACAAGGATTTCCATGTTTACAGCAGTGTCAACAGTCCCAACACCTATCAGGGGCCGGGGACTGGTTATCGACTGGACGGCGAAGCCTGGGAAAAGGTTAAAAAGATTCCCCAGGTGTTCGATTGCCAGAGCTTATAAGGAGGGGAGACCATGCAGATGGATGAACAGTTAATTGCGTTGGTAACCCAGAAGGTCCTGGAAGCTCTGGAACAAAATGCTCCTGCGCCAGAGCGGACGGAAGGTGCCGTAAAGGGACTTCAGGGGCCGGCCATGACCGTTGTCGAGATGGAAGAGGCCAAACCGGGTTCCACGCCCGACGAGGTGGTAATCGGGATTGCCCCCGCTTTTGCCCTTTCCCAGAAGGAAACGATCTGCGGCCTTTCTCATGCCGATGTGCTGCGGGAGATCACCGCCGGCATTGAGGAAGAGGGACTGCGTACCCGTTATGTTCGTTTTCGTGATATCTCGGATGTTTCTTTTATTGCGCAACGGGCAGCTAAGCTCAGCGGATCCGGCATTGGTATCGGCATCCAATCCAAGGGGACGGCCGTAATTCATCAGAAGGATCTTTTCCCCTTGACAAATCTTGAGCTTTTTCCTCAGGCGCCGCTGATTACCTTGGATATCTACCGGCGGATCGGCAAAAATGCCGCTCGGTACGCCAAGGGACAGTCGCCCGTGCCCATTGAGGTGACCAACGATTGTATGGTGCGGCCAAAGTACCAAGCCCGCGCCGCCATTCTCCATATTAAAGAGACAGAACATGTGCAGGATGGCGCATCTCCTGTGGAACTGGAGGTGAAGTGGCAGGATGGCTGATATCATCGATGAACTGGTGGAAAAAATCACCCGGGATTTGAAAGCAAAACAAGCCGCTTCGCCTGCTGCTGCAGCGTCCATGCCTTCCGGCGAGACCGACGGCTACACTACAGCAGATTATCCTTTTTTGGAAAAGCACCCGGATATTGTCAGCACTCCCACGGGTAAACCGATATCCGCAGTAACCATGGAAGCGGTTCGTACCGGGGAGATTCAGGGTGAGGATTTGCGGATTTCCCGGGAAATGCTTTTGAATCAGGCCCAGGTGGCGGAAAGCGCCGGCAAGATTCAGATGGCGCAGAATCTCCGGCGTGCCGCTGAACTCACCGGTGTACCGGACGACCAGGTGATCCGGATGTATGATATGCTCCGGCCCAACCGGGCCACCAAGCAGCAGCTGGAGGAAATAGCTGATATCCTGGAGAACACCTATCAGGCGGCGTTATGCGCCAAACTGGTGCGGGAAGCCATGACAATCTATGAGAAACGTGGTATACTGTTACCTTAGAAGCTGCTTTTTCGACGGGAGGTGAGCGCATGCCTGCGGGACGTATTGTAGCCGGTATGGATATTGGCAATTCCACGACGGAAGTTCTCCTGCTGGAAAAAGCGGGGGAGGATATCCGGTATGTAGCCGGGGCCATGACGCCCACCACCGGTGTCAAAGGAACTCCAGAAAATGTCCGGGGCTGTATGTCGGCTTTGGATGAGGCTCTGCAGAAAGCCGGACTTCAGTACACGGATGTGGCACAGATTCGTCTCAACCAAGCCGCTCCGGTGATCAGTGATCTTTCCATGGACACCATCAGTGAAACCACGGTGATTGGCTCGGCCATGATCGGGCACAATCCCGATACCCCGGGAGGAGAAGGATTGGCAACCGGACGCACAGCGCCGATACGCCATCTGGCGGATTTTTCCGGTGATGTGGTGGCGGTGGTAGAAGCTGCGGTTCCTTATTATGAAGCGGCGGCGTTCATCAATACGGCCCCCGCCCATGTGCGGGTAGTGGCCGCCATCTGCCAGAAAGACGATGGTGTTCTGATTGCCAATCGCTTACATACGCAAATTCCCATTGTAGACGAGGTAGCCCGGATCGAAAAAATTGAGTTGGGGGTTCCCGCTGCGGTGGAAGTAGCCCGAAACGGCGAGAGCATCCGGACCTTGTCCAATCCTTACGGCCTGGCTGGTCTCTTTCAGATGACACCGGAAGAGACAAAGAAGAGCATCCCGGTGGCCCGCAGCCTCACCGGCTGCCGGTCGGGTGTGGTTATCCGCGCAGCAGGGGCCAGCGTGTCGGTCCAGACCATCCGGGCGGGCATGGTGGATATCCGCGGAACCGGCGGACATGTAAAGCTGGATGTCAATACAGGCGCCCAGCGAATTATGCAGGCGGTGGACCGGGTGGGCGCCATCACCGATGTATTTGGTGAACCGGGCACCAATGTAGGCGCTCTGCTCTCCCGGGTGAAGGACGGAATGTCTCAGCTGACAGGGCAGGCTGCGGAGGATCTTCATATTGTGGATCTCCTGGCGGCGGATACTTTCTCTTCTGTGGAGGTGGCCGGCGCGTTGGCTGGGGAATCCGCTATGGAAAATGTGGTGATGCTGGCCGCCATGGTGCAGACTTCCCGCTTGCCGATGCAGGCCATTGCCGACGAGTTGGCTCTGAAAACCGGTATTTTTGTCCGGGTGGCGGGCAGAGAGGCGGAAATGGCGTTGAAGGGGGCCATGACCACTCCCGGCGCGGGAACGCCTCTGGCAATTCTGGATTTAGGCGGCGGTTCCACCGACGCGGCTTTAATCAACGACGACGAACAGGTTACCGCCATCCATCACGCGGGTGCGGGAGAGATGGTGACCCGGATCATCGATCTGGAACTGGATCTACACGACCGGGATACAGCGGAACTGATAAAGAAGTATCCGCTGGCAAAGGTGGAAAGCCTGCTGTTCCTCCGATTTGAGGACGGCAGTGTCAAGTTCTTATCCGAACCGCTGCCGCCGGCTCTGTTTTCCCGAGTAGTAATTGTTACCGAAGATACCCTGGTGCCCATCCGCTCTTCCAAGCGTCTTTCCATCGACCGCATCGCTCTGGTGCGCCGGGAGGCCAAACGGAAAGTTTTTGTTACCAATGCGGAACGAGCGCTGCGGGAAGTCGCGCCGGATAAAGATCTGCGAAAAATCGGATCGGTTGCCTTGGTAGGCGGAAGTTCTCAGGATTTTGAAATCGCCGACCTGCTGGCGGAACACTTGATGTCTTATCGAATTACCACCGGCCGCGCTAACCTGATGGGGCGATTGGCTCCCCACAGTGCGGTAGCACTGGGGTTGGCACTGACCGATTGAGTTTGTAAATGAGAAAGGAGGTGGAGCATGAACCTATATACCAAAAAAGGCGACGGGGGCCGTACCAGCACCATGACACGGCTGAACATTCCCAAAAGCAGCCCGATTTTTGATTTGCTGGGCACCCTGGATGAATTCACCTCCGCCTTAGGTGTCGCCAAGCTAAAGGCACCTGATGCGGTAGGAAACATCATAGAAGAGCTGCAGCACAGCATCATCTCCTTGTGCGGCGAAATCGCCGGAAGCAGCAAGTTTGCCTCCCCGGATAAAATTGCTCAGTTGGAAAAAGCAATTGATTCGGTAATGGAAACGGTGCCGGAATTCAGCGGTTTTATCCTGCCAGGTACGTCCGAAGCAGGCGCTGCCCTGGATGTGGCGCGAACCATTGCCCGCCGCGCGGAGCGCAAGGCAGTGGCCCTTTCCCAAACCGGCGGCGTATCCAGGGATATTCTGATATGGCTCAATCGCTTGTCCGATCTGGTATATGCATTGGCAAGGCTTTGTGATCAAACGGCTCCACAGCCTGATGAAAAGAAGACCGCTGCCGCGCCTTCTTCCGCTTTACCACCGCTGCCCTCCGGGCTGAATGAAAGCGGCTTTTGCGAACTGGCGGGGACGCTCTGCAAAGCGGTGCGTCAATATGCCCGCAGCCAGGGCGTTCGGGTGGTAGCCGCCGTATGCGATGCCGGAGGCAACCTGGTAGCCCTGCAGCGAGAGGACGACGCTTATATCGCCAGTATCGATATCGCTGCCAACAAAGCCTTTACAAGCGTATCGCTGAAAATGACCACCGAGCAGGTGGGCAAGCTGTCTCAGCCAGGCGGTCCGCTTTATGGGATACAGCATACCAATCAAGGTAAAATCGTCATTTTCGGAGGAGGTGTGCCGCTGGTCCGGGACGGTAAAATCGTCGGCGGACTGGGGGTCAGCGGTGGGTCCGCTGAACAGGACACCGCATTTGCCGACTATGGCGCAAAGGTATTTGAAAAGGAGATGTGATAGATGGCACAAGAATTGTCCGAAACCCAGATCGGCGAAATTGTGCGGGAAGTGCTGCGGCAGATGCCGGGCGCGGCCGCTCCGGCATCTGCCGGCAAGGAATGGGATTCCACCCAATATCACGGCCGCCGTTTCGTCGGAATCTTCGATGACATGAACGCAGCGATAGACGCTGCCCACGCGGGCTACAAGGCCGTGCGGGAGATGTCTGTGGAGCAGCGAGAGAAAATCATCACTGAGATCCGCCGTCTGACCCGAGAGGAAGCGGCCACTGTTGCTGCCTTGGGGGTAGCGGAAACCGGCATGGGTCGGGTAGAGCACAAGCGGCTCAAACATATCTTGGTAGCCGATAAAACGCCGGGCACCGAGGACATCGTTTCCAACGCCAAAACCGGCGACAACGGCTTGACTCTGGTGGAGATGGCTCCCTTCGGCGTAGTTGGCGCCATTACTCCCAGCACCAATCCCAGTGAGACTGTTATCTGTAACAGCATCGGCATGATCGCAGCGGGCAACGGCGTGGTGTTCAATCCTCATCCCAACGCGGTGGCCACCTCCAATTATGCGGTAGATCTGGTGAACCGTGCTTCTCGGGCTGCAGGCGGTCCGGATGTACTGGTGGCCTCTATGGTGAAGCCCACCATGGAAACCTCCGCCATCATGCAGAAGCACCCGCTAATCAGACTGCTGGTCTGTACCGGCGGTCCGGGCGTGGTCCGGGCGGTCTTGTCTTCCGGAAAGAAGGCCATCGGAGCCGGCGCGGGCAATCCCCCAGTCATTGTGGACGATACGGCGGATATCCGCAAGGCTGCCAAGGATATTATTGATGGCTGTACCTTTGACAACAATCTCCCCTGTATCGCGGAAAAGGAAGTTTTCGCCTTTGATAACATCGCCGACGAACTGATCCACTACATGAAGCAGAACGGCGCTTACATGATTACCGTCGCTCAGGCGGACGCTCTCGCCAAGGTGGTGCTGGTGGAGCAGACCAACAAAGAAACCGGCAAAACGCGCAAGATCATCAGCCGGAAATGTGTCGGTCGGGATGCCGACGTGCTGCTGGATATGATCGGTGTCAAGGTGGGGAAGGATGTTCGCTGTATCATCTGCGAAACCGACTTTGAGCATCCCTTTGTACAGCAGGAGCTGATGATGCCCATTCTGCCAATCGTGCGGGTAAAGGACATTGATACAGCCATTGATCTGGCTGTCAAGGCGGAGCACGGCAATCGTCACACGGCTCATATGCATTCCAAGAATATCGACCATCTGACTCGTTTTGCTAAGGCGGTGGAAACCACCATCTTTGTGAAAAACGCTCCCTCTTATGCGGGAATCGGATTCGGCGGCGAGGGCCATACGACCTTCACCATTGCCGGACCCACCGGCGAAGGCATTACCTCCGCTAAAAGCTTTACTAGGCAGCGCCGCTGCGTGATGGCGGACAGCTTTAGAATTATTTAAGGTGAGGTGCTCTATTATGGAAATCAATTCCACGCAGGTTGAGACCATTGTCCGCCAGGTGCTGTCCCAGCTGGACGGCGGCGCGGCGCATACCTGCAGCTGCGGCGGCAACTGCTCCAAGGCGGACGCCAAGACTGCCAAGGTCGCCATGCTGATGGAAAAGCGGAAGATCGAAGTTAAGGAGTTTCCGATTCCGGAAATCGGCGACAACGACATTCTGGTGCGGGTAGAGGGTTGCGGCATCTGCGGCACAGATGTGCATGAGTGGAAGGGCGATCCTTTCGGTATCGCACCGGTTGTTCTGGGTCACGAAGGCACCGGCGAGATCATTGCCATGGGCAAGAACATCCATCAGGATACCGCCGGCAAGCCCCTGAAAGTGGGCGACCGCATCGTGACCTCAGTTATCAGCTGCGGCGAGTGCGGCATCTGCCGTCAGCATCCCGGCAACACCAATCTTTGTGACAATCAGGGTATTTTCGGCTTGATTTCCGACAGTGCGGATCGTCACCTCAATGGCTGGTTCTCCACCCACCTGCTTATCAGCGGCAAGGGAGCCACCTATTTTGAGGTTAACGATCTCAACCTGAAGGAGCGGATGCTGCTGGAGCCCGCCGCTGTGTGTGTTCACGCACTGATGCGGGGGCAGAAGACTGGCCTGCTGAATTTCGGCAGCAAGGTTCTCATCCAGGGATGCGGCCCCATCGGTCTGATGACCATCGCGGTACTTCGCGCTGCTGGTATCAATCATATCATCGCTGTGGACGGCTCCGCCTCCCGGTTGGAGATGGCCAAGAAGCTGGGAGCCAAAACCTTGATTAACTTCCGCGAATCCGATACCTTAGACAAGCGGCTGGGTATTGTCAAATCGGTTACCGGCGGTATGGGTGCGGATTTCGCTTTCCAGTGCACCGGTGCCCCGGCAGCAGCTGCCGACGTGTACAGCTACATCCGCCGCGGCGGCGGACTGTGTGAGATGGGCTTCTTTGTCAATAACGGGGAGTTTTCCATCAACCCCCATTTCGCTCTGTGTAATAAGGAAATCAATCTGGTGGGTTCTTGGGATTACAGTGCGGAAGATTATATCCCGACCATTGCCTTCATGCAGCAGGCCCGGGAGATGAAGATTCCGGTGGAGGAGCTGATTACCCACACCTTCCCGCTGGATCAGCTCAACGAGGCGATGGAAGTCAACATCTCCCAAAAGGGAATCAAGATCTGCTATGTAGCGGATTAAGCGAAAGGCTTGATATCGGATGGCTCTAGGACTAATCGAAGTGTTCGGTTTTACCACAGCGGTTGTCGTCGGCGACGCCGTGGCCAAAGCGGGAAATGTACGCATCGTTGCATTGGATCGGAATAAACCGGCTGCCGGTGACGCCGCCAAAGTACCGCTGGTGATGATGGTAAAATTTGAGGGCGGGGTCGCCGAGGTGGAAGCGGCGCTGGAAGCCGGCGTGGCGGAAGCCAAAAAGCGGGATTTATTCATCACATCTTATGTGATTTCCCGTCCGGAAGACAGCACCATGGAGCTGGCGAAGATCAATGCGCTGGGCCGGGATAAGCTGAACGGCCCCCAGAATCTAACGGCTGATAATAGAGAATCTCTATTACAGGTATAAAGAAAGATACCCACATCTGTGACATGTGAAAAGGAGTAATGGATATGATGGAAGCTCTTGGTATGGTAGAAACCCGCGGCTTGGTTGCCGCTATCGAAGCCGCCGATGCGATGGTAAAGGCTGCCAACGTCGCTCTGATCGGTTCTGAGAAGATCGGTTCCGGATTGGTGAGCATCATGGTCCGCGGCGATGTCGGCGCGGTGAAATCCGCTGTCGAAGCCGGCGGCGCTGCTGCTTCCCGTCTGGGTGAAGTCGTGGCTACCCATGTGATTCCCCGTCCTCATGAGGATGTCGAAAAGCTGCTGCCTGTGCTGAAGTAATTGGCGCGTGTCTACTCAGCGTCTGGAGGTAGGTATGGAAAAGGCCATTGCACTGCTGGAAGTACAGGCAATGTCGGCGGCGATTGAAGGGCTTGATGCCATGCTGAAAGCCGCCGATGTCAGGCTGATCCATGTGGAGAAACGTCTGGGCGGCCGACTGGTAACAGTGGTGGTGGACGGTACGGTTTCGGCTGTTACCGCCGCCGCCGAAGCCGGCCGCGAGGCGGCGGCCAGAGTGGGGAACGTCAAGCTCTGCGAAGTGATTGCTCGTCCTCACCCTGAAATCACCAAATTCCTGTATACAGATAATGTATAAGGCGGATGGAGGAATCTTACATGGCGGATGAACCGAAAAAACCTGTGCGTCGTCCGGCTGCGGCGAATAAGCCCGCTGCAAAGTCTGCGGCAGCGAATGCCGCGAAAAAAACCGCCGCGCCCAAACCGGCGTCTGCGGAACCCCCTGTGGTTACAAAATCTAATGAAATAAAGGAGAAAAGCAACATGGAAGCTCTTGGTATGGTGGAAACCCGTGGTTTGGTCGCTGCGATTGAGGCTGCCGATGCAATGGTGAAGGCTGCTAATGTCACCCTGATCGGTTCCGAAAAGATCGGTTCCGGATTGGTGAGCATCATGGTCCGCGGCGATGTCGGCGCGGTAAAGGCTGCTGTCGAGGCTGGCGGCGCCGCTGCTTCCCGTCTGGGCGAAGTTGTCGCTACCCATGTGATTCCCCGCCCCCATGGCGATGTCGAAAAACTGCTGCCCAAGCTGAAATAAGATCAGCGTGGTAATACAAGGAGGAAAAGAACAATGATGGAAGCTCTTGGTATGGTAGAAACCCGCGGCTTGGTTGCCGCTATTGAAGCTGCCGATGCGATGGCAAAGGCTGCTAATGTCACCCTGATCGGCTCCGAGAAGATCGGTTCCGGATTGGTGAGCATCATGGTCCGCGGCGATGTCGGCGCGGTAAAGGCTGCTGTCGAGGCTGGCGGCGCCGCTGCTTCCCGTCTGGGCGAAGTTGTCGCTACCCATGTGATTCCCCGCCCCCATGGCGATGTCGAAAAACTGCTGCCTGTCCTGAAGTAAGGTTATGTTTATGCGTCTATCCGGCGCGCCTTTGATAAGGCGCGCCGGATGCAGGGCGCTTTGTAGGATGATCCACCCAGGTACATAATTTTGATTATTCGTTATCTTTATATAGATATATCAATTCGCAATGATGAAAAAAACGGAGGGGTTACCAATGAATGTGGATGCCGCTGCCATTGCAGAGCTGGTACGCAAGGTACTGGAAGAAAAGCAGGGAGCTGGTGAACGTCCGGATACCGTGCCAGTGGGCGTGTCCAACCGGCATATTCATCTGACCCGCGCGGATGTGGATACTCTGTTCGGCAAAGGGTATGAGCTGACCCAGCTGAAGGATCTTTCCCAACCGGGCCAGTACGCCTGCAAAGAGGTGCTTACTATCATCGGCCCTTCTCTGCGTCCCATTGAAAATGTCCGGGTGCTGGGGCCGCTGCGCAGCAAGACTCAGGTAGAGATTTCCCGCACCGATTCCTTCACTTTAAAGGTGAAACCGCCGGTACGGGAATCTGGCAATGTGACTGGTTCCGCTGCACTTACAATTGTCGGGCCCAAAGGTGTGGTTACCATTCCTGAAGGCTGTATTATTGCCAATCGGCACATTCATATGAGTCCGGCAGATGGCGAAGCTTTTGGCGTTAAGGACGGCGACACAGTAACGATTGATATAGACGGACCTCGGCGTACCCGCTTCTTCGATGTACAAGTACGGGTGAGTGATGCCTTCCGGCTGGAAATGCACATTGATACGGACGATGCTAATGCGGCTGGTATCGGCAACGGAGCTCAGGTTCGTATTGTAAGAGATTAACTTGTCATCCGATTGGAGAGAAAGCCATGTTAAAGGGCAAAGTGATCGGCAATATCGTTTCCACCAGAAAAAATGAAAATATTGTGGGTTCCAAGATTCTGGAAATTCGTCTGGTGGAGAACAATCAAGAGACGGATAAATACATTATTGCTATTGACAGCGTCGGCGCCGGAATTGGAGAATATGTCCTCATTACCACCGGCAGCGGTGCACGACTGGCACTGCCCAATCGGGAAACCCCGGTGGATGCGGTGGTCGTGGGCATTATCGATTAATTTATACGGGAAGTGGGCATACAGATGAACATCCAGGAACTGAAGAAACTAATGGCCGATTCCGGCGACGTCGGCGCCGGCGGCGCTGGGTTTCCGTCCTCTATTAAGCTGTCAGAGGGCGCGGATACGCTGATTATCAATGCTGCGGAATGCGAGCCGCTGCTGTATACGGATTATTTTCTGATGAAGAAGCATATGGACCGGGTTCTCAAGGGCGCGGAAGTGCTGATGGAGGCTGCCGGTATCCAAAATGGCTTCCTGGGAGTAAAGAAGCACACAGCGGAACGTTTGGGTATTCAGCATGACCAGCAGCTTTCCAAGCATGTAAAGGTTTATGCTCTTCCGGATGCGTATCCCATGGGGGATGAGATTATCCTGATTTATGAGGTGCTTCGCCGGGTGGTAACCCCGGGAACTCTGCCTATCACTTCAGGCGTTTTGGTGTTCAATGTGGAGACCTTGTACAACGTCGAGCAGGCGGTGGATCATGGATATCCGGTAGCGGAAAAGTGGATCACCATCGGGGGCAAGGTCAAGGAACCGTATGTTTTGCGGGTGCCAGTGGGAACGCCTATTGCCCAGCTGCTCAAGCGCTTGAATATCGAAATCCCGGAAGACTGCGCTATGATCAACGGCGGTCCCGCCATGGGCACTGTCATTGATCCCAAAACCGCAGTGGTAACCAAAACCACCAAGGGATTGCTGATTCTGCCAAAGGAATTACCGATCATTGCCGGTAAGCTCAGCAGTAACCGTGCGGTTCTCAGCCGAGCTTCTTCCGCCTGCTGCCAGTGCACCTTATGTACTGAAATGTGTCCCCGAGCTTTGCTTGGGTATCCTTTGGAACCTCACCGTGCAGTGCGCAGTGCTACCCATCATGTGGAGGAAAATCCGGAGGACTTTGTTACAGCTACCTTGTGCAGCGGCTGCGGTGTGTGTGAACTGGCGGCCTGCTGTCAGGAGATCAGCCCTCGCCGTGTATTCCAGGAGATGAAGGGAATTCTCGCCAAAAACGGTCTGCGCTATCAGCATAAAGGCGAGCCAGTCAAGGTCAGCCCGGAACGGGATTATCGGCTGTTGCCCAATGAACGTTTTAAAACAAAAATCGGAGTCGCGCCTTTTGACCGGGTACCAACCCTGGATGATAGCGCCTGGTTGCCGGAGTTTGTGACCCTTCCCATGCGTCAGCATGTAGGCGCTCCCGCTGTTCCTGTGGTAAAGGTGGGGGATATGGTTAAGAAGGGCGATGTGGTGGGTCAGGCCGGCAAAGGCGTTTCTGCTATGATCCACAGTTCTATTGACGGCAAGGTAGTGGCTGTGGATGATCAGAGCGTTACCATCGGCCGGTAAAAGGACGGAACAAGACGATAAGGAAAGGCATGATTGACTTATGTTATATGCAGTTGGAGTCATTGAGATCCGGAGTATCGCCAAAGGAATTGAGGCCTGTGACGACGCGCTGAAATCGGCCAACATTCGTTTGGTTTCGGCTCATCCGTCCTGTCCGGGCAAATATGAAATGATCATTACCGGCCCGTTGTCCGATGTGCAGACCTCTTTAGAGCGTGTGCGGGACTCCTTTGGCCGTTATGTTATCGACGCGGTGCTGATGGGTCGAATTGATGAAACGGTTGTCCGCGCTTTATTGGGAGGACAGGATGCCAAAGCGGAGGGTGCTCTGGGTGTTATTGAGACATTTTCTGCTTCCAGCGCTATTAAGGCAGCGGATACGGCAGTGAAAACCTCTAAAGTGGAGATTTATGATCTACGGGTATCCCGCGGCATGGGCGGTAAAGGCATGGTGTTGCTGACCGGCGAGGTCAGCGATGTTACTGCTGCTGTGGAAGCCGGTTCTCTTTATGCCAAGGATCAGGGATTGTTCGCAAGCAGTTCAGTGATGGCTTCTCCTCATAAGGATATTTGGGAACACCTGTAAGGTATCCGATTGAATGGAATAAAAGGGCCCGCCGCATCTCCTTTTTCGGGAATGCGGCGGGCCTTTTTGATTCTTTAGGAAGAGAGGAGTACCTTCAGCTTTTCGATCCAGTTTTCGCAATCTTTGGCTTGGTGCCCTCTGATACTGTATTCTTCCATAAGGGCGTCTTCCAGGAGGGAAAGAGCCGCAGGATAGTCCCTCAGAACAATCTGTTTTTGTGCGCGGTATTGCTTATGAATGGAATCCAGTTTGACAATAAGAAACCGAAAATAATCGGTGAGTTTCAAAAAGTTCTGATATTGTAGATCAGCCAAATCTCCGCTTAAGGTACCGAGTTTTTTTAGTACCGGCCCCAAACGATTTCGCACAGCTGCTGCCGCCTGTATACAGTCATCCAGCTCTTCCATCTGCTCTATCTCCGGAGACCATTCCTGCAGTGTTTCCAAAACCTCCAGTGAATGGACATCCCGGAACCATACATCCGCAAAGCGGCGGCGGAATAATGTAGTGGAGAATTCGCCTAAAGGTGTCAGTTCCTTTTCCAGAATATCCAGCAAAGCAGCCGCCTCCTCGGCATAAGAACCATAACAGCCGGCGCAGTATGCCTGTGTCACCTCCGTGTAGCTGGCATTCGTGTTCCACAAAGCACGGCCGAGTACATGGATATTGAACCACATAACAGAAAGCTCAGAATTATACTCATAAGCAGATGCATCTTTGGGGAGGGGACGGCGGGTCAGCGCATAAATGCTGGCGACTGTTCCGTTGTACCGCAGATTCAAGCTACGAAGCATGGAAGCACCCAATCGCTTGTAGTAAGCCACATCTTCGATAATGACATGGCCCAGCGCTGGAAACAGAACGCTGTGCATCCAATAATCACCGTAGTATTCGTACATCGTCAATGTTGTGCCGTTCTTTTTACAGGAAGCAGCCCAGCTTTCAATAATCCTTTTAAATCGTTGACCGCGAGGCGTCTTATCTTGAGATAGTGGCTGGGAATAGTTTCTGCCCCAGGGTGCGATCAATGTGTCCACCGTACATTCGGCCGGTATGGTTTCCAGCATATCCCAATCCAGATCAGCATTATAGGCGCTGTGCTGAACGGTGATCGGGATTTCCTGATGCTTCAGAGCTTTCTGCAGTTCTCCCATTAAATGGGTGTAGGTTTGATTAAACCCCAGTGCACGACAGCGTTCACATTGGCAACCATGACCGTTATCGTTGGGCCATATGGTTAGGTTGTGGATCTGCGGGTTTTGACGACAGAAATCCACTGCATTTTTGACAAAGAGATCAATGATATGCGGATTGGATAAGCAGGGCTGTTTATCCATACGCTTTCCGTTGCACAGTCCAAACCAGTCAGGATGATCCCGAAAGGTATCTTTAAAGTGAATAAAGGCATCCATGCAGTGGCCGCCCACATCCAGCCACATGTCACGCTTCAAGATTTCCGGCCAATAGCGTTCTTTGTCTGTTTCCCATTCCTCAAACTTCAGTGTACACACATTATAGCCCTGCTTAACCGCAGCATCCAAAAATTCCGGGCCGCTGGGATTGATATTAAAGCCTCTTTTGCGGATAGAGGCCTTGGCCGAAATCGGAGAGATATTTCGTTCCTCGTTTGTCAATCGGGGTACGTGTTCGTACCATGGATGAACAAAGCAAATATCCAGATACTCCTCCAGAAAACAGTAGACGCCATACAATACCGACCGGCCGTTTACACCAATAATATATATGGTTTCGTTCTTTTCTTCAATCTGAAAGTAATCATCCAAAGGGTCGCCTATGCCGTCATCCAATTTCAGGATAAAGCCAGATGTTTGCCAATTACCGTTGATGCTTAACGGAACACCGACTGTTTTCTGAAAATAGCTGCTCAATTCTTCCGCGGCGAATCGCAGAACAGGGAGGGGCTGGGATATCCATACCGCATGATGCATTTTTTTCAGATTGATGAACCCCATGACGCTTTCATCCTCTCTATAACTATCTACTGCGTGTGTTGTATTCAAAATAGCAGGTATTTAAGAGGAAATCAGGGGAGAATCTTATGATATCTATGGCGAATATTATGAAAAATAGAAATATCATAATATTCGCCACAGATTCAAAAGATTTACGCCTTGTTGTTCAAATTTAGCTTCGGTATACTGAACACAACGGATCCAAGAAAGTTGGGGAGGAGGGGAATAAATGGGATACTTTATCGGAATTGACGGTGGCGGAACCAAAACAGAAGTTGCATTATGTGATGAAGCAGGACGAGTTCTTTACCGTTCCGTAGCTGCTGGCTGCAACCCAGTGGATATCGGGCTGGAGCGCACGTTGGAACTGCTGAATCATATACTACGGGAGCTTTTGGAAAAAAGCGGTATAGCCGCGTGTCAAATCGCAGCTGTTTTTTCCGGAATATCCGGCGGCTCTGCAGCGGAGATACAGGATATCTGCCGTGGGCGGCTCCGCAGCCTTTTTTCAGAAAAAACGGCGGTGGAATGCAGAAGTGATCTGTACAACGTCCTCAACGGCGGGCTTTTACGC
Organism: uncultured Oscillospiraceae bacterium; assembly: GCA_902492455.1. Lineage (GTDB taxonomy): Bacteria > Bacillota > Clostridia > Oscillospirales > Acutalibacteraceae > CAKTXU01. The sequence goes on along the minus strand of CABULH010000004.1, from coordinate 18,462 downwards.
CGGGATGGCTGTGCTGTTATTTCCGGCACCGGCTGTTCCTGCTATGTTCGTCAGCATTCCAGCTGCCGTCAGATCGGAGGATGGGGCTATCTTTTTGACCAGAAAGGCGGCGGCTTTGACATCGGACGTGATGCTGTTTCGGCGGTGTTATCCCAGTTGGACGGCAGGGGCGAAGATACCCGGCTCAGAGAATTGCTGGAGGATAAGCTGAAGCAGCCTGTTGTTGAAGCGCTGCCGGCGATTTACAAAAAAGGGAAACGATACATCGCTTCTTTGGCGCCGCTGGTTCTGGAAGTGGCGGGAGAAGATTTCGTTGCCAGTAGGATACTGGAAAGCAATATGCGAGGGTTGGCCGACTTGCTCAATACAGCGGGAAAAGACTTCAAAGGAAATTTTCTCAGTGTGGCGGCGGGTGGAATCCTTATTCACAGCGAGTTGGCGTTTCAGATATTCTGTAAACATATAACCGCTGATACGAAGCCCATCCGGCTGAAAGCCGCCCCGGTATTTGGAGCGCTGCTGTCCGCGATGATGCTGGCGGGAATACCGGATGAGAAACTGCTTTCTTTGCCTTTTGTTTCTCTCAATAATGGTGAATTAGGAAAGGTGTGAGTACAGCCATGGAAAATCTGCAGCTTTTGGTTACAGAACAGCGCAATCCGCGCACCACCCACATTGACAGGGTTTCCACATTGGAAATGCTGACGATGATGAATGAGGAAAACAAGACGGTGGCCCCGGCCTTGGACGCTGTTCTACCGGCTTTAGCAGGAGCGGTGGAAGAGACGGCTCAACGGTTGGAAAGAGGCGGGAGACTAATCTATATTGGCGCAGGTACCTCCGGGAGAATCGGTGTGCTGGATGCTTCGGAATGTTGGCCCACTTTTGGCGTGCATTCGGTTATTGCCCGGATAGCCGGAGGAGAGCATGCCATCTATAACGCCCTTGAGGGCTGTGAAGATGATGAAGAAGCCGGCAGGGAGGAGATGCGTTCCCTTAAGGTGGACGATAGGGACGTGGTTGTCGGACTTGCCGCCAGCGGCCGGACGCCTTTTGTACTGAGCGCTCTGCGTGAAGCAAAATCCTGCGGCTGTTTCATCCTTTCGGTCTCTTGTAATCCTGGATGCATCATGGACAGAGAAGCGGATATTTCCTTATCCGCCTGTGTCGGACCAGAAGTTATTACCGGTTCCACTCGACTGAAAAGTGGTACCGCACAGAAAATGATTCTTAATATGCTTTCTACCGGCGTGATGATCCGCCTGGGGCGGGTATATGAGAATTTGATGGTATGCGCACAGGTATCCAATTACAAGGGTATGGTCCGGCTAAAGGGGATTCTGCGGGAGGTTACCGGCTGCACGGAGCAAGAGGCCGACTTCTACTATGAACGGACAAATGGTAATGTTGCCGAAGCGATTTGCCTGTATCAAACCGAAAAGCAAAAAAAACTGTGAACTGCTTATTCGACACAAAAATTCCGGCCAACACTCCGAAAGCTGTTGGTCGGAATTTTTTAAGTGTTATTTTTCCATAAATCTTCTGTATGCGGCGCGGAGTTCCTCTGCCGTATCCTCGGGACAGGTGGGGTTGCAATGAGCCCAGGCCCCCGTCTCGCTGGAAGCATTATATTTGATCTTGTCGGCGCTGCGCATCGGCGGGTAAAAGGCGATGTGGAAATGGAAGAAATCCGATGCATCCACACCGTTTACCGGTTCATTGTACATGCACATCATATAAGGGAATTTATAGCCGAAAAGGCTGTCCAGCATCCCGGTGGTGCGGCGCAGTGTTTCAGCCAGCACCAAACGCTCTTCTTCATGAAACTGAGTGATATTGGATTTATGAGAGTTGCTCATGATATAAGCGCCGTAGGGATATTCGCTGAAGAAAGGAAGAAAAACGGTAAAATACTCGTTTTCGAAGATGATTCGCTTTTCAAAATCTTTTTCCGCTCTCAACATATCGCAGAAAAGACAGCATCCCTTTTCTTCCTTATACTTGCCGGCATTTTCCAGCTCCAGCTCCAGCTTTTTAGGCAAAAAGGGATAAGCATAAATCTGCCCGTGGGGATGCGGCATCGTCACCCCCACCACATCGCCGCGATTTTCAAAAATAAACACATATCGAATTTTTTCATCTGCTGAAAGAACAGTATATCGCTCGGCCCACAAATCCACCAGCTTTTTGATATGATCGGTGGGAAGCTCCGGCAGGGTGACCGTATGCTGTGGCGAATAAAGGATTACTTCGCATTTTCCATATGCCGGCGCGGTTTCAAAGAAATCATTGGCCACCGGATCGGGCTGAGGCGGATTGGGGGAAAGGGCGGGAAAATCATTGTCGTATTTATAAACGTCGTAATTCTCCGGTACCTTACCAGAACCGGGGCAGAAAGGGCAGTAGTCTTTCGGCATCTGCGGTCGTCCTTGGCGATGAGAAGCAATCATAATCCAGTCATTGGTTAACGGATGTTTACGCAATTCGGCCATAACATATTTCCTTTCCGCGCCGTTTATCGGCGCTGTGATTATTGCAGTTCATCCAGACAAATACCGCCGTAGGGGCGGATGGAGAGTACATGGCAGCTGCCGGCGCCGAATACCGCCTCCATCTGTGCACGGAAGGCGGGCAGCTTATCCAAAGGAACAAAATTCTGTGTAGTACCGCCGAAACCGCCGCCATGAACCCGCCAGGCGCCGTCCTCCTTCAGCAGCAGTTCCGACAAACACAGTGCCAGGGACATGGACTGAGAGCCGGGATTATCAGCCGTATGGATATTCTGGAGATATTCAAAAGAAGAATGCCCGGATTCGATGATCAGCTTCTTGAACGCACCAAAGTCCTGATTTTCCAGCGCTTCCACTTCCTTTACCACCCGCTGATCATCTGCAAAGAAATGAAGAGCACGCAGCACCGCACGATCGCCATGCTCCCGACGAAGCTCCGGCAGTTTTGCCAGCAGCGCCTCGCAGGAGGTGTCGCGGAGATAATGCACCCCAAGGGAAGAGGCGATACGATGCATTTCTTCCGGAATAGAAGCGTATTCATGGGTAAGATCGGCATGATCCCCGCCTACATCGACGATGCACAAAGCATGTCCACAGCCGGCAAAATCAAAGGGGATCGGTCGGATCACCGGCTGCCGGGGATCGGCAAAATCAATGGAGATGATGCCCCCAACCGAAGAAGCGGTTTGATCCATCAGCCCGCTGGGTTTTCCAAAGTACGCGTTTTCCGCATATTGAGCGATCTGAGCAATTTCCACCTTGCTGATAGAATTCTGGTTGTAGAAGGTGTTCAGCATGGCCCCCACCAGAACTTCAAAGGCGGCGGAAGAGGAAAGCCCCGAGCCTTTCAGTACATCGGATGTGGTGCAGGCATCCAGTCCGCCAACAGCAAAGCCCCGCTGCAGCATACCGGCGGCGGTGCCGCGGATCAGGGAAGCGGAGCGGTTGCGTTCCTCGCAGCGGACTTCTGTTGAGGCAACATCCACTGTATCCAGGGGATAACCCTGGGACTGAATACGGATGTCGGTACCGGGACGCTTGCAGGCCACGGCGATCACATCCAGATTAACGCTGGCCGCCAACACACGGCCATGATTGTGATCGGTATGATTGCCGCCGATCTCTGTCCGGCCTGGAGCGGAAAACAACAGGAGCTCCCCATCGCCGAAGGTGCGGATAAATTCGTCTATCAGGCGGGTATAACGAATCCGCTGCCGTTGAACGGCCTCCTCGCCGTAAAGAGCGGCAAACAGGGAATCGTATTGTCCTTTTTCTATACTCTGCTGCAAACACCGCGCTTCTGGCATACGTTCCACCTCGCTTTATATTCTTAATTTCATTATACAATCTATTTATGGTTTGACAATTCCCTATTTTCCCTTTTATATGGACAAATGTTGCAGAAGTGGTATACTGAATAAAGAAGGGAGGAACGAATCATGGAGGCTTTTAAGTATTCCTACAAAGACACGCTGAAAGAGAATCTGGGGCTTGCCGTCTATAACACCGGCTACCAGAAATGTACCGGGCAGTATACCTGGGGGCCAGCCTTGCGGGATCACTATTTGGTACATTATATCACGGCTGGCAAAGGGATTTATACCTGCGGCCAGGAGTCTCATCATCTTGGCCGGGGTGATCTTTTTTTGGTGTATCCCTCTAAGGTGGTCTCCTATTCCGCCGATGAAAGAGAACCATGGGAATATTATTGGGTGGGATTCAATGGAACCGAAGCCAAAAGAATGGTGAATCTGACTGGATTTCAGGAATCCGCCCCTGTGCTAAGGCTGCCGGAAACCGAAGAAATCCGAAACCTACTGCTAAATATCTATCAATCCAGCGGGAATACGCCGGCGGCCGACGCGGAAATGGCCGGATATCTCTATCTTTTTCTGGCACGGCTGATCCGGGAAACAGGGGCTGGTGTAGTGGGAAACAGCACGTCGGCAAGTGTCCCGGTGGAATATCTCACCCAGGCGGTCCGATTTGTGCAGCGCAACTATGCCAATGCTATCACGGTACAGGATATCGCGGATTATGCCGGTGTAAGCCGCAGTCAGCTGTACCGGGCCTTTTTGGCAAACTATAATCTGTCCCCTCATGATTTTCTGCAAAAATACCGCATCAATGAGGCTTGCAGCCTATTACGGAGCGGTCGTCTGACGGTAACAGAGGTGGCGGCATCCGTCGGATTTGGCGACCCGCTGTATTTTTCTAGGGCTTTTAAGCGGTTGAAGTCGCTTACCCCTACCGATTATATACGCCGTTCTGCTGCTGAAGAGGAATAGTCGGCGGAGGAATCCTCATAGTTTTATAAATATTTCAATAAAAAACAGATAAAGTTTCTGGAAATCCCTTTAAGTTTCAAGTGGCCGTATTGACAGTGGAAGACGATATGCCCTATAATGAGAAAGAACCCTTCTGCTGTTGAATAGATAGGCGGTGATAGATGGTGAAAAGGTCTGGACTGCTATGGAAATGCCTGCTTCTGGCCTTGTTGGATATCGGGACGGTCCTGCTTTTTTTCGCCATCTGGGATATCATTCAACTGAAGATATTTCCCTTTGTACTGCTAAATCTTCTGCTGGTGCTGCTGGCTGTGGATATAGCTGTTATAGCTTTCCCTCACGCCCGCAGACGAGTATCCTGGATGCCATTTTCTGTTTTAACGGCGCTCTATTATATTTTCACGCTTCTTTTTTCCGGACTGACCTGTACTTGGATGGATCCGGCAGGCTATGCCGCCTGGGGATTTTTCCTTTTTGCAGCTTACATATCTGGTACGCTGGCTGTTGTGTTTTCCAGAAAAAGAAAAGCAAGCCATCCGGAAGGAAGGGAACTGGTTGATCTGCAGCAGCTGCAGCTGCAGATGGCGGAGCTGGAAAAATTTATCCGTGTCAGTCAGGAGATGCTGGAACCCAGGCAATATGACAGTTTGTGCAGGGCATATGCTTCTTTGCGGGAGAAGCTGGCCTATTCCACGCCTTTCGGCCGTTCGCCTAAGCCGGTGGTGATGGACATGGAAAAACGAATTGCCGACCGGATTACCAATTGCCTCTCAAAAATGCAGGAAATATGTCCGCAAAACGCGCCTGAAACTGTAAAACGGGTAACCATTTCTTTCCTAGATACCAGTGAACTTATTAAGAATAAGGAAAAGCTGCTGTCCGGCTGATCTTTATCTATACATACGATCAATTTTAGGAGGTTAACCATATGAAATGTTCGAATTGCGGCGCAGAAATCGGTACCAATACCCAGTGTGCTTACTGCGGTACAGTTCAGCAGCAGGAAACGCCTGTTTCTCAGCAGGGAGTTCCTGTACCGCCGCCTTATCCGACTCAGCAGCCTTATAACGGTCAGCCCAACGTTCAGCAGCCGCCTTATACGGTTCCGCCTCAGGCTGCCCAGCAGAATCCCAATGGGGTTCCGCCCTATAGTGTTCCCCCTCAGGCACCCCAGCCGCCTTATCCTTACGGCGTTCCCCAGCAGCCGCCCTATCCCGGGCAAGCTCCTATGGTGGTGAACCCTTCCATGCAGAAGAGTAAAATTGTTGCCGGACTGCTGGGCATCTTTCTGGGAAGCTTCGGTATCCACAACTTTTATCTCGGCTTTACCAATAAAGCGGTTCTGCAGATCATTTTATCGGTCGTGACTTGTGGCGTGGCGGGCATTTGGGGATTCATTGAGGGTATTCTGATTTTGGTGGGGAATATCAACACAGATGCACAAGGGATCCCGCTGAAGGATTGATTTTGAAAGAAGCTGTTTTGACAGCGTCAAAAGCGGGGCAAATCATATCGATTTGCCCCGCTTTTTTCTGCTCGAATCTGTGGATCAGCCGGACTTTACTTCAAGTGTTTTGCAGTAGAATCAGCCCTTGGCCAGAATGTTGTTCACACATTGCTCCAGCTGCTGCTTACTGGTGATCTGCACGCCGCTTTGATGGATACTTTCCTGAATAAAAGCGGGCAGAGTGCTCATATATTGCTTGATTTCAGGGTTCTTGGTAAGACAATCATTTTGGGGCATCTTTGATCCACCTCCTTGGTTTTCTGCTGTCAGGCGCGCAGAGAAAGTTCATTTACGTATGCGCGCAGTTCTGCTTCCGAATGAAAATAGTGCTCATTGGCACGGGCGTTGATTGCCGCTTGGATATCCTCAGGCAGGAGGTAAAAATTGTCATCGTATTCCCTGCTGTGCAGCAGATAGGCCTCGGTGCCGATAGGGCCCATAATGCCGTCGTTTATCATGATTTTCCCTCCTCAGCAGATATTGGCCGGATAAAATGCCGGCAGTTTTATTGTTTGCAGGATCAGTGTGAGTTTTAAAGGAAATAGCTGCCGGAAATAAAATTGTTTTATATGTCAGGAGAGCCGTCGTGATGACATTTAAAAATTATATGCCCTATACAGAGGGCGAAAAACGCTATCATACCCTTTCATACGACCTGAGTCACCGATTTGGCGGGCGTGTTTGGAAGGCAGCGGTGGATGCGGGCTTTACCTGTCCTAATAGAGACGGAACCAAGGGGCGAAACGGCTGCAGTTTTTGCGCCGGCGGCAGCGGAGATTTTACTCCCGCGTCCCTTTTGACGCCAGTGGAACAGATTCGGATGGAACAGCAGCGCATATGGCACAAATGGCCGGAAGCACAGGTGATCGCGTATTTTCAGGCGTATTCCAATACATATGCTCCGCTGGAAAAGCTACGCTCGGTTTTCGAACCTGTTGTCGGTTTGTCTGGTGTCTGCGGCATCAGCATCGGAACCCGTCCGGACTGTCTGCCCGTAGATATTTTGGATTATTTACAGGAACTTTCTCATCGCATCGATTTGACGGTGGAGTTGGGACTGCAAACCGTCCACGACCAAACCGCAGAATGCTTCGGCCGGGGGTATGGGATGAAAACATTTGTTAATTCATTTGAACAGCTGAAGCACCGCGGCATCCGCACCTGTGTGCATTTCATTAATGGGTTGCCGGGGGAGGATGCGGATGCCATGGTGGAATCCGCTAAACAGATTGGTTTGCTGCAGCCGGACGGAGTAAAAATTCATGCTTTGCAGGTCTTAGAAGGCACCTCTCTGGCAGAACAGTGGAAGAGAGGGGAGATACAGCTTTTATCCAAAGAGGCTTATATCGATATAGTCTGCCGGCAGCTGGAGCTGCTGCCTCCAGAAACGGTGATAGAGCGGCTGACGGGAGATGGAGATAAACGCTTTTTATTGGCGCCAAATTGGCGCTGCGGCAAGATCGCCGTATTGGCCGGGATTGACAAGACTCTGAAAGAAAGAAATAGCTGGCAGGGAAAAGAATATTTTGAAAACCACCAACTTGAATAAGAGTATAAAACGATGTGAAAACGCTTTTATCTATTATATAGGCTTGCACAAGATGAAAAGGTTATGCTATAATATGAAGTTAGAATACACGTCAAATTTTGTCAAAAACACGGAAACAGGAGGCGGTCCTGGTATGGCTCAAAAGGGAATTTTCATTCACAGCGCCAGGGTGTTGGACCCGTCCTGCGGATTGGATCGGATTTGCGACATACGGATCGACGAAGGAAAAATAACAGCCGTCGGCAACGGTATTTCCAGTGAGGGCTGTCGGGTACTGAATGCCGGCGGACTGTGCTGCGCACCGGGACTGGTGGATATGCATGTTCACCTGCGGGAGCCGGGCCAGACACACAAAGAAGATATCCATAGCGGCTGCCGGGCGGCGGCTGCCGGCGGTGTTACCTCGGTGGTGTGCATGCCCAACACATCGCCCGTATGCGATACGCCGGAACAAATACATTGGATATTGGATAGAGCCAAAGACGCCGATGCCAGGGTGTACCCAGCGGCGGCGATAACTGCTTCTCTCAAAGGAGAGACGCTTACAGATTTTGAAGCCTTGAAGGAATCTGGTGCGGCGGCGGTATCCGACGATGGCCGGCCGGTTCCCACCGCCGACAAAATGATGCAGGCCATGGAAAAAGCGGCGGCTTGCGGTCTGCCGGTTTTATCCCATTGTGAGGAATTGACCCTGGTACGGGGCGGCATTATGAATGAAGGGGACGTGTCCCGTTCCCTCGGAGTTCCTGGTATTCATCCCGGAGCGGAGGATGTGGCCACCGCCCGGGAAATCGCTATTGCCGCCGCCACCGGCTGTCCGGTGCATATCTGCCATGTCAGTACAAAAGGAAGCGCGCAGCTGATTCGGGACGCCCGCAGACGAGGTGTTCCTGTAACCGGTGAGACTGCTCCCCATTATTTTACGATGACCGACGCCCTGCTCCAAGGCCGGGATGCCGATTACCGGATGAATCCGCCGCTGCGATCCGAAGAAGATGTAGCGGCGATTCTTGCAAGTATTGCCGACGGCACGCTGTCTGTGATCGCCACTGATCATGCGCCTCACGCAGAATGGGAAAAGGCGGATTTTCTCAAAGCGCCCAACGGTGCGCTGGGGTTGGAAACATCCTTGGCAGCCGGTATTACCGCCTTGGTACGTCCGGGGCATATCACTCTTCTGCGGTTGGTAGAGCTGATGTCCACCGCGCCTGCGGCCCTGCTGGGAATTCCGGGCGGAACACTGCGGCAGGGAGCGGCAGCCGATATCGTGCTGTTTGATCCGGAAGAAGCCTGGACGGTGGATAGGGATCAGCTTCATGGAAAATCCAAAAACACCCCCTTTAAAGGGATGACGTTGACCGGTAGAGTGAAATGCACATTGCTGGGCGGACAAGCTGTGTTTGGAAAGCTGGAAAGCTTTACAGATAAGGGATAAGAAAATAACGGAGGTAGTTATGGCACTGGATAGATTGATTGAAGCGGTAAAACGGACGGGAAATCCCACGGTGGCAGGACTGGATCCGAAGTTGGACTATCTGCCTCCTGCGATGGTGAAGAAAGCCTTCGCGGAGCATGGGGAAACTCTGGAAGGCGCTGCAGCCGCTATACTGGAATTCAACAAGGGGCTGATTGATGCCCTGTGCGATATTGTACCAGCGGTAAAGCCTCAGGCGGCTTATTATGAGATGCTGGGCTGGCCCGGCGTAAAGGCATTAGCCGATACAATTGCTTATGCCAAGCAAAAGGGGATGTTTGTCATCACGGATGGCAAACGCAACGATATCGGAAGCACTATGGAGGCTTATGCCGCCGCCCATATGGGCAAGGTGAAGGTGGGGGAAACGGTTTGCGTTCCTTTCGGCGGAGATGCGCTGACAGTCAACGGCTATCTGGGCAGTGACGGTATCAAGCCGCTGCTGGAGGTCTGCCGCCAGGCGGATACCGGCATCTTTGTATTGGTGAAAACCTCGAATCCTTCCTCCGGCGAATTGCAGGACCGGCTGATAGACGGAGAGCCGGTATACCGGCAAATGGGCGGAATGTGCGAAAAATGGGGCGAGGAATTGCCTGGGAAATACGGCTATTCGGGCGTTGGAGCCGTGGTAGGCGCTACCTGGCCCAAACAGCTGGATGAACTGCGCGGGGAACTTCCGCATACATATTTTCTGGTGCCTGGCTACGGCGCTCAGGGCGGCGGCGCGGCAGACGTAGCGGGGGCCTTTGACAAGGACGGCATGGGGGCTATCGTCAATTCCTCGCGAGGCATTTTGTGCGCCTGGAAAAAGGAAGGCTGCGCACCGGAGGACTTCGCGGGAGCTGCACGGCGGGAAGCGCTGCGGATGAAAACAGATATTGTCAGCGCCATCCGATGATTCTCTCGCAGGATCAGGAATCTGCGCTTTGTTTTGGCTATGTTGAGAAAGGAATGATGGATAGAGATGAAAAAGGCTTACCTGCTTTTGGAGGACGGCACCCAGTATCAGGGGTATGCGATGGGGGCGGAAGGCGATGCCCTGGGTGAGGTCGTGTTCAACACGGACATGACCACCAGTCAGGATTTGCTGCAGGATCCCACCTATTCCGGTCAGATCGTGGTACAGACCTATCCGCTGATCGGCAATCGCGGTGTGGATCCGGAGAGTTCTTCCCGTCTGGTGGCCAGCGGTTATGTGGTGCGGGAGTGGTGTGTAGAACCCACCGATGCCCACGAATTTGTTACTCTGGATGAATATTTGAAACGTCAAGGCATTGTGGGCCTATGCGGCATTGATACCCGTGCTCTGACCCGTCATATCCGCGATCACGGCGTGATGAACGGAATGATTTTGTACAGCCTGGAGAACCGTGAAGAAAAGCTGAAAAAGATGAAGGAATATCGAGTGCCGCCGGCAGTGGGGAAGATTACCGTCGGCAAACCGCAGCGTATCGAAGCGGAGAATTCCCGTTTTGAGCTGGCAGTTCCGGACTATGGATTCCGCCGGTCGATTCTGGACTTTTTTCTTGCTCGGGGATGCAGCGTCACCGTTTATCCCGCCTATACGCCTGCCGCGGAATTGCTGTCCTCCGGTGCGGACGGCTTCGTGCTCTCCGACGGCCCCGGCGATCCCTGGGACAATCCGGAGATCGTGGAAATTATCCGGGAACTGGTACAGGCGAATAAGCCGATTTTTGGCTGGGGTCTAGGACATCAGCTGATGGCGGTGGCTGCGGGATATAAGATCGAGAAGCTCCCTGTGGGACATCGCGGCAGCAACCAGCCGGTAAGAAATCTGGATAACGGCCGGGTGATGGTGACAGAGCAGAATCATGGCTATACCGTGGCGCTGGACAGCGTGGACAGCTGCGCAGAAGCTTTTCTGCGCAATGTCAACGACGGAACGGTGGAAGGGCTGCGTTATTTGGAGCATCCTGTGCTGACCGTTCAGTTTGAGCCTTCTGACGGCAATGGCTATCAGGATACCGCTTGGGTGTTCGACGCGGTGGTTTCCTTGCTTGAGACACGCTGACCAACACCGTTAAAACAAAATATCAGCCCAGGATGCTTCAGCAACCGGGGCTTTTCAGAAAGGACAGGATTCTGATATGCCAAAACGCAGCGATGTGAAAAAAGTTCTTGTAATCGGTTCCGGCCCCATCATCATCGGCCAGGCGGCTGAGTTCGATTATGCAGGAACTCAAGCCTGCCGTGCCCTGAAGGAAGAGGGGCTGGAAGTGGTGCTGGTGAACTCCAATCCCGCCACGATTATGACGGACAAAACCATGGCGGACAAAATATATATTGAGCCGCTGAACGTAGAGGTTGTCAAACGAATTATTGATCTGGAAAAACCAGACAGTGTTCTGGCGAATATGGGCGGCCAGACCGGTCTGAATATCGGCATGGAACTGTCGGAAGGAGATTTTCTTTCCTCGCGCGGGGTCAAGCTGCTGGGCGTTAATCCCGAAACTATTCGCAAGGCGGAGGATCGGCAGGCTTTTAAAGATACCATGCTGTCCATCGGGGAACCCTGTATTCCTTCTAAAGTAGTGGAATCTGTTGAGGATGCGGTGGCCTTTGCCCATGAGATCGACTATCCGGTCGTGGTCCGTCCCGCTTACACACTGGGTGGTACCGGCGGCGGCTTTGTCCACAGCGATGAGGAAATGCTGGAAATCTGTGCCGGCGGCCTGCGAGCCTCCATGATTCATCAGGTGCTCATTGAAAAGAGCGTAGCTGGGTGGAAGGAAATTGAATTTGAAGTCATTCGGGACGGGGCCGGTAACGCTATTGACGTCTGCTCCATGGAAAACGTGGATCCCGTAGGAGTTCATACGGGTGATTCCATTGTAGTGGCGCCGGCGCAGACCATGTCCGCTCATGAATTCCGCATGATGCGGGCGGCGGCGCTGAACATCGTCACCGCTTTGGGCGTGGAGGGAGGCTGCAACGTCCAGTTCGCCCTCAAGCCGGACAGCATGGAATACGCGGTAATTGAGGTGAATCCCCGGGTATCCCGTTCCTCCGCGCTGGCTTCTAAGGCTACCGGATATCCTATTGCCAAGGTGGCCTGTAAAATTGCCATTGGCTACCGGCTGGATGAAATCGTCAACGCGGTTACCGGCAAAACCTATGCCTGCAACGAGCCGGCGGTGGATTACTGCGTCATCAAATTCCCCAAATGGCCCTTTGACAAATTTGTCTATGCCGACCGCCGCCTGGGTACCCAGATGAAGGCCACCGGTGAGGTCATGTCCATTGGTTCCGGCTTTGAAATCGCCTTCATGAAGGCGGTGCGTTCCATTGAACTGGGCATCGATACCCCCAATCTGCCTAAGCTGGAGGATAAATCTGCGCAGGAGATCAAAAGCATTATCTCTGCCATGGATGACGAGCGGATTTTTGCTATCTATGCCGCGCTGAAGCGGAAGATCATGACCGCTGATGAGATTTATGATCTTACCAAAATCGACCGCTGGTTCCTCTCCAAGCTGAACCGGCTGGTGGCCATGGAGGCGGAACTGTCTTCTTCCGTGTTGGATGAGGAAACCTATATGCGGGCAAAACGGCTGGGGTTCCTGGATAAAACGATTCAGCGGCTGTCCGGTCAGGAAATTCCGCTGCAGCGTCACGCCGTCTATAAAATGGTGGATACCTGTGCGGCGGAGTTCGACGCAGAAACCCCTTATTTCTATTCCACTTGGGACGATGAAAACGAAGCGGAAATCTATAACGCCCAGCTGAATTCCGGCAAAAAGCGGGTCATTGTCTTTGGCTCCGGTCCCATCCGCATCGGTCAGGGCATTGAGTTTGACTATTGCTCCGTCCATTGTGTGCGGACGCTGAAAAAGCTGGGATATGAGGCGATTATCGCCAATAACAATCCGGAAACCGTCTCCACTGATTTCGATACCTCCGACCGGTTGTACTTCGACCCTCTGACGCCTGAGGATGTGGACAATGTGTTGGCAACCGAGCGCCCGGATGCGGTGGTGGTGCAGTTCGGCGGCCAGACGGCCATCAAGCTCACCAAGCATCTGGAGCAGCGCGGAGTGAAGATTTTGGGAACCCCGGCAGACAGCATCGACGCCGCCGAGGATCGGGAACGCTTCGACGAGCTGCTGGAGCAGTGCGGCATCCCGCGGCCTCAGGGTTCCACGGTTTTCACTACGGAAGAAGCACTGAAAGTCGCGGGAAAACTGGGGTATCCGGTGCTGCTGCGGCCTTCTTATGTGCTGGGCGGCCAGAACATGATTATTGCCTATGACGATAACGATGTGAAGGAATACATGGCCATCATCACCTCCCATGAGTTGGAGAATCCTGTGCTCATCGATAAATATTTAATGGGCAAGGAGGTTGAGGTGGACGCTATCTGCGATGGCGAGGATTATCTCATTCCCGGAATCATGGAGCATGTGGAACGGGCAGGCGTTCATTCCGGTGACTCCATCTCCGTTTATCCTTCCCAGACTCTCAGCGCTCAAATCCGACAGACCATTATCGACTACACCGGCAGACTGGCTAAAGCCCTTCATGTGGTAGGACTGGTAAACGTGCAGTATGTGGTGTATCAGGATACGGTTTATGTTATCGAGGTCAACCCCCGTTCCTCACGGACGGTTCCCTATATCAGCAAGGTGACCAACGTTCCCATGGTGGAGTTGGCTACCCGCTGCATGCTGGGCGAGCCGCTGAAGGAGATGGGTTTTGGCGTTGGTTTGTATCCGGAACGGGATTATGTGGCGGTAAAGGTTCCAGTATTCTCCTTTGAAAAACTGCGCAATCTGGACATCCAGCTGGGGCCGGAGATGAAATCCACCGGCGAAGTGCTGGGCCTTGCCAAAACTTTTGAAAACGCCCTGCTCAAAGGCTTGGTGGCGGCGGGCTACAAAATGAAGAAGTCCGGCGGCGTTCTGATTACCGTGCGGGATTCCGATAAGCTGGAAGCGATGCAGGTGGCAGACCGATTCCGCTCTTTGGGCTTCGACATCTACGCCACGGCAGGCACGGCCAATCGGTTGAATAAAGAGATGATTCCCACCTCTGCTGTGCGGAAGATGCATGAGGAGCATCCCAACATTGTGGATCTGCTGGAAAGCGGAAAAATCGATTATATTCTTTCCACCGACGCTCATGGTCGGGATCCGAAATTAGCCAGTGTGCAGATGCGCCGTATGGCAGTGGAACATGCTATTCCAGTGTTCACTTCTGTAGACACGGCTCAGGCTATGCTGCGCTGTCTGTCTATGGATAAAACTATGGCGGACATGGAACTGATCGATATCACCAAGGTTTGAGAAAAGGCGGTGTGATATGCGTTATACCCAGGAAAATGGCAAGCTGCTATACATGAATGAAATTGCTCCCGGCGTGTATAATTGTACCCTGTCTGCGCCTAAAATTGCCGGTGCGGCTTCCGCCGGACAGTTTGTCCAGGTTCTCTGCGGCTCCTATGAGCTGCGCAGGCCCATCTCTATCTGCGGTTTTGATGCGCAATTGGGTATCTTGCGCCTGGTTTTTGAGATAAGGGGAAAAGGAACGGCTTGGCTGGCGGAACGGCAGGCAGGGGAAATGTTGGATCTTGTCGGTCCCCTGGGGCATGGTTTTCCACTCTCTGATCCAGGAAAAAAGGCGGTTTTGGTGGGAGGCGGCATCGGTACGCCACCATTGCTGCCCGTGGCCCGGTTCTACGGCACCAATGCCACGGTAATAACCGGCTTCCGCAGCGCATCCGCCGCCATTCTACAGGAGGATTTCGCCGCAGTGGGGGCGCGTACCGTGTTGTGCACCGATGACGGTTCCGCCGGATTTCACGGCTTTACCACACAGGCATTGGAACAGCACTTGATGCAGAACGCCTGTGATGTGGTGTACACCTGTGGACCAAAGATCATGATGAGAGGTGTCGCTGCGTTGGCGGCTAAGCAGGGAATCTCCTGTTACGTTTCTATGGAAGAGCGAATGGGCTGCGGTGTGGGCGCTTGTCTGGGCTGTGCATGTAAAACCAAGGATGCGGCCGGAGAAACCCATATGACTCGAGTTTGTCTCAATGGCCCAGTATTTGAGGCATCGGAGGTGGACTGGACATGAGCGACATGCGGGTGAATTTGTGCGGTGTGGAACTGAAAAATCCGGTGATCGCCGCTTCCGGCACCTTTGGCTATGGTATGGAATACAATGAATTTTTTCCCATATCCAAGCTGGGCGGCATCTCCTGCAAGGGTACCACGCTGCTTCCAAGAGAGGGAAATCTGAATCCCCGTATCGCGGAAACCCCTGCCGGTATGCTCAACAGCGTGGGGCTACAAAATCCGGGCGTGGATATGTTTCTTTCCACTTATCTGCCATGGCTGAAACAGCAGGGAACGGTGGCTATCGCCAATTTGGCGGGACACAGTGTGGAAGAGTATGCTGTTATGGCGGAAAAGCTGGATGCCTCCGCCGTGGATATGGTGGAACTGAATATCTCCTGTCCCAACGTCAAGGAGGGAGGCGTCAATTTCGGCACTTCCTGCGACATGGTGGAAAGGGTGACCAGCGAGGTGCGCCGCCGGCTGAAAAAGCCGTTGATGGTGAAGCTCACCCCCAATGTGACGAATATCGGAGAGATCGCTGCTGCGGCGGAAGCCGCGGGGGCCGACTGCGTTTCTTTAATCAACACCTTGACTGGTATGCGGATCGATATCCGTACCCGTCGGCCTATACTGCACAACAACACCGGCGGCCTGTCCGGTCCGGCGGTATTTCCTGTGGCAGTGCGGATGGTACGGGATGTGTACAAGCGGGTAAAAATTCCGGTGGTAGGTTTAGGCGGCATCGCCACATGGGAGGATGCCGCAGAGATGATGATCGCCGGTGCGGCTGCCGTGCAAGTGGGAACTGCCACATTCCGTGACCCCTTCGCTATGTGTAAGATCATTGAGGGACTGGAATCATTCGCGGAGAAAAGCGGTCTCACCAGTATCACGGAATTGACGGGAACTTTGCAGGAATGGTAAAAAAGAAGGTGCTGACGGACATATTAAAAGTCCGTCAGCACCTTCATTGAGATTACTATACGGTCACCCGACAGCCGTCATAGGAAACCTGGAAGCCATAATCGGCGGCCAAGGGAACCAGTTCGTCATAGATCTTGCCGCCGTTATGGGAGAAATGGTTGACATAAGCAGTGGTGGTTTCGTTGACGCAGCCCAGTTCCAGCAAGCGATCATACGCTTCTCTGGCTGCAGAAAGGCCCATATGTCCCCGCCGACACTCCAAGGGACCAGTGGTGCAGTCCAGAGATACCAGATCCAAAAGGGGTTGCTCTGTTTCCAGGTACGCCCAGCTTTCTTCCGGGAAATATCCGGTATCATGGGCGTATAGCAGGTGTTTTTCGCCGTCGTTAATAAGATAGATCACCGGCCCGGAAGCAGGATCATGATCTGCCGGAAGAGCGGTCACGGTATAGCGGCCGACGGAAAAAGGTCGCAGCGGGGTTACCGGATGAAAAAGTACCCGTCCATCCCGTTCAAGATTGTATCGTGCCAATACTTCCCGAATGGTTTTTCCGGCGATGTTGGTGCCGTACAGAATAAAGGGAAGATCATCCGTAGGGTAAGCAAAGCCAGTGCGCCGCATTTCCAGATCGGCTGTATAAAGATGATCGCTGTGACTGTGAGTAATCAAACAGGATCGTATGCCAGAAAGATGTAGCCTGCCTGTCAAGACGCGGCTACAGGTGTCTGCCGGCAGATCGATCAGCAGTTCGCCGTTTACCAGAGCCTGAGACCGGCTGCGAATATTGCGTCCGCCGCTTTCCGCTGCTCGCCGACAGGCATTGCATTCGCAAAAGATGGCTGGCCAGCCTTCGGCGGCGGCCGTACCGAGATAATCCAATACCATAAGACTTCCCTCCTGTCGCTTGCAGTATAGCACACCGCCGTTTGAACCGCAAGCGTCGGGAGTAATAGGGAAAGGGAGAATGATCTTGACGACTATTTATCTTGTCCGGCATTGTGAAGCGATGGGCAATATTAATCGTATCTTTCAAGGCCACACAGATGAAGAGATCAGCGACAACGGCCGGTTGCAGCTGGAAAAGCTGGCGGAACGTTTTCGGGATATTCATTTGGATGCTTTGTACTCCAGTCCGCTGAAACGGGCTTACCGCACAGCGGAGGCGGTGAACCGCTATCATCAACTGCCCATCCATACGGATGAGCGGCTGATAGAGATCAACGGCGGACATTGGGAAGAAAAGCCTTGGGAGGCGCTGCCCGAACTGTATCCGGACGAGTGGGCGGCATGGAGCTGCCGCCCTTGGTCTTTTGCGCCTCAAAACGGCGAGCCGATGCGGGCGGTATATGCCCGGATGGCGGAAGTCCTCTCAGCCATTGCGGAAGACCATCCCGGAGAAACGGTGGGAGTGGCATCCCATGGCTGTGCAATCCGTAACGCTCTTTGCTGGGCTTCCGGCCGTCCTATCGAACAACTGCTGGAGATTCCCTGGTGTGACAATACAGCGGTCAGCGTACTGGAATTTGAGGATGGACGGCCATTCATCCGCTTAGCGAATGACAACGGCCATTTGGACGATGCCCTTTCCACCCTCAATAAGCAGAGCTGGTGGCGGGAATAAAAAGTGGAGGCCGAATATGAAGATTATGGCTGTGGATCTGGGAACGGCCCGTACGGGTCTGGCTATCTGCGACCCCTCCGAGACATTGGCCTCGCCGATAGGAACAATAGAGGAGCGAAATGATGAACGTCTGCTCAGCAAGGTGGCTTTCGCCGCTGCTGAACAGGGAGCGCAGAGGATTGTGGTGGGGCATCCCCGCAATATGGACGGCAGCCGAGGAGAAAGTGCTCGACGAGCGGAGAGTTTTGCTGCTGCCTTGGAAAAGGAAACCGGCCTGTCGGTGGTGCTTTGGGATGAACGGCTCACCACTGTGTCCGCCGCTGGATATTTGAACCAGACGGACACCCGTGGAAAAAAGCGTAAAGCGGTCATTGATACAGTGGCGGCAACCATTATTTTACAGGATTATCTGGAAAGTCTGCACTAAAAAGCGAAGGGGCCGTTGCAAAACGGCCCGAGAAAAGGAGGGACATTGAGTGAAGGTTAGTCACCCGATGTTCCTCCTTCT
>CABULH010000003.1 GCA_902492455.1 uncultured Oscillospiraceae bacterium | reverse complement strand
TTTCTGGCAGCAGTGCAAATTCGTTGCATTGCTATTTGGTGTGCTGTTTTGGCTTGATCTTGTCTAGACACTATTTAGGAGGATTCGTCATGCAACTCAATGTTTCAACGGATTATGCAATCCGGTTCATGTTATATCTGGCAAGATCTACTTCAAAGACGGTATCCTCTTCAAAGCTTTCTTCGGCGATTGGAGTCTCTCCACGGTATCTGCTCAAGATTGGGGCGAAACTGCGTAACGGAGGATTTGTCACCACATCACACGGACCTTTAGGCGGCTTTGGCTTGGCTAAATCTGCGAAGGAAATCAGCCTTCAAGATGTTATTATTGTAATGGAGGAGACAATAAAGGCGAGACCCAACTCCACACCAGAACAAGCAGCAGAATTGCCTGAGCTAAGCGTTCTTAATGCAGCATATTCATATGTAGATAATGTCCTCTGTGATATCCTCAAAAGTATTACCATAGAGAATCTTCTTGCTCAAAACATCGAGGAATGGTATCTGGCACCATGCCTATTAAACTGTTCCAATAAAACTGGGGAACAGTCTTGATGATGCGATTGGTTTCTCTGTAATGTCCCGACCGCCTCCATAGAGCCCACCTTGCCTTCCGACTCTTATACTGGGATACCGACTATATGGTCCGCTTGAAAAGGGCGATATCATCGTTTTCACGCATGATGGTAAAGTCTTGGTCAAGCGGATCTTTGCTTTGCCCGGGGAGAACATAACTCGGGCCGATGGGTCTTTTCTCCTTGTCCCAGAGGGCTGCTACTATGTCCTCGGCGACAACAGCGACTACTCTGTGGACTCCCGATACTGGGAAGATCCATCTGTCAAAAAGGGCGATATTCTCGCCGTACTCCTGCTTCCGCAATAAAGGCGGAGGTATAATTTTGCCCGTACTCTTGTGTTTCTCAGGAGTGCGGTTTTTTATTATCCATCCATATTTGTACAGAGCGTTATATACGGAAGAAACATTTTCACATAGACCTATTGACAAAACGTTCCGGCCATGTTAATATATCGGCGCTATATATCATTGATACATAGCGCCGATATATTTTGAGAGGAGCGAGAACATGACTGAGTATACGGAAACACAGAAAAAGATTCTCGATATTGGAAAGAAAGAGTTTCTTGCCAAAGGCTTCAAGGATGCATCGCTCCGTGGCATTGTAAAGGAGGCGGGGTTTACACAAGGAGCCTTTTATGGGTACTATCCAGATAAAGCAGCATTGTTTGATGCGCTGGTATCTGAGGCAGCGGATGGTCTGATGGAGCAGTTCAAAGCGGCGCAGCAAGCACACTATGATTTGATTCCAGAGGATAGAACTGCGCAGAGCCGGGATTTGTCTACCAATTATCTGAACCAGTTTATTGGCTACATTTACGACAACTTCGATGCCTTTAAGCTGATTGTATGCTGTTCCGATGGAACCAGATACGCCACCTATATTCATGAACTTGTGGAGATTGAAGTCACGCAGACGGAAAAATATTATCAGCAACTTCGGCAGCTTGGCAAGCTGGAGGGTACGGTTAGCCGTGACCTGCATCACATGATCACGAGCGCCTATTTTACCGCTGTGTTTGAAACCGTGGCTCATGACATGACCAGAGAACAGGCTGTAGGCTATGTCAATGAGTTGGCTACTTTCTTCAACTGCGGATGGGACGGTCTGTTAAGGCTCAAATGAGCCTTAACTTTTTGCATGTCAGTTAGCTGTATCTAACCAAAAATAAGGAGGATTTGCAATGAACAAAAACGTCAACAAATTACAAACCAGAGATTTTATTTCCGTCGGTATCTTTTCCCTGATCTATGCCGCTGTCGCATTCATCATCGGTGGTGTGGCTCAAATGACACCCATTACCTTTCCCTTTATGCCGCTGATTGTCGCCCTGTTTACCGGGACCGTGTTTATGCTCTATGTGGCGAAGATACCCAAGCGCGGCGCTATTACGATTCTCGGGATTATCGCCGGCATCCTGCTGTTTATCACGGGTATGTTCTGGATGATGTCCGCTTTTTTTGTGGTATTCGGTATCATAGCAGACGTCATCTGTGCCTCGGGCAGCTTCAAATCCTTTAAGAAAAATATGATAGCTTATTGCCTGTTTGCACTATCGCCAATGGGCGCATATGTGCCAATGGCAATCATGCCGGCCCAATTCGATGCGTTTATGAGCAAGAAAGGCGATGTATCCTCTTTTGCGGGCGTGATCGATTCCATCGGCGCCAACTGGTGGGCCATTCCGCTGATGCTTCTGGGGACGGTTCTCTGCGCTCTGATTGGCGGCTACATTGGGAAGAAACTGCTGAAAAAGCATTTTGAAAAGGCGGGGATCGTTTGAGATGAAATTGGACCCCCGTACTAAACTGCTGATTCTTGCCGTTACAAGCATATCCGTATTTTTGAACGAGAGCATCGTCGTGGAGTGTGTCTTTGCGGCACTGCCGTTGTTACTGCTTTTATGCGCCGGCAGACAACGAGGTGCATTAAAATATGGTTCGTTCTTCCTTGCGCTGTTGGCAATTCAGCTCTGGCTTGTCCCGATGCTGCCTGTCAGCGCAGGTGGGATTATATATATGTTTGCCGTCTACATACGCAAGCTTATCCCATGCTTTATGCTGGGCAGCCTCCTGATTTCCACCACGCGTGTCAGCGATTTTTTGGCGGCAGTAGGACGGCTGCATTTACCCAAGGGGTTTACCATCTCCCTCTCCATTACCCTGCGGTATTTCCCTACCATGGGAGAAGAATGGGCTGCGGTCAAGGACGCAATGGCACTGCGGGGAATCCCCGTCACAGCGGGCGGTTTTCTCCGTCATCCGATGCGGACGATGGAATATGTTTATGTGCCGATGCTGGTCTCAGCCTCAAAAATTTCGGACGAAATCACCCAGGCTGCTATTACGAGAGGAATTGACCATGTGGAAAAGCGCACCTGTATAGAAACCGTGCGTTTTCACACGGCAGATGCTCTTGTTCTGGTGATTTATGCTGGAATCATTGCGCTGGCATTCTATGCTGCAAGGGAGGGCTGGTTCTGATGATTCAGCTGAAAAATGTTTCTTTCTCCTACGATGGGCAAGAGGACAACGGATTGCATGACGTTAGTATAGAAATCCCACCTGGCCAGTGCGTACTCCTCTGCGGGGAAAGCGGTTGCGGGAAAACAACAGTTACTCGCTTAATCAATGGCCTTATCCCCCACTTTTTCAATGGGGAGTTGACCGGGGATATAACTGTGTGCGGCTTAGATGTTGCAAAAGCAGAAATTGCAGAATTGTCCGATTATGTCGGCTCCGTATTTCAAAACCCACGCACACAGTTTTTCAATACGGACACGGACAGCGAAATTGTCTTTGGCCTGGAAAACCGTGCGTTGCCGCAGGGGCAGCTAAAGAAACGGCTGGAGGAAACCTACAGTGATTTAGAAATGTCCGGCTTGCGCCGGCGGAATATTTTTGAGCTTTCCGGAGGAGAGAAACAAAAAATCGCATTTGCATCCGTCTATGCAACACAACCGGAAGTTCTTGTTCTGGACGAACCGTCATCTAACTTGGATATGGCTGCAGTAGCGGAGTTAACACGACTGCTTCAAAAGGTCAAGGCGCAAGGAAAAACGATCATTGTTGCAGAACATCGGCTTTGGTACTTGATGGAAGTGGCAGATCGGGTCATCTACATGGAAAGCGGCAGGGTCGCAAGGGATATGGCCACATCTGAGTTTCGGGCATTGACAGAACGGGAGACCTCCGCCTTGGGCCTTCGCTGCCGAGATTTAGCGCAGATCGCTCAGACCGAAACGCACACAAATAAGAAAAGCAATCTATTTGAGGTAAGAGGGCTCTCTGTACATTTGGGGAATAAACATGTGCTAAAGCAGGTGGAATTCACTGCATACGGAGGCGAAGTTATCGCTATTGCGGGTCCAAACGGCGTCGGGAAAACAACGCTTGCCCGCACACTCTGCGGTCTGCAAAAATACGATGTCGGGACGATCGCTCAAAACGGGCAGGTCCTTTCTGAGAAGCAACGGAAAGCGCGATCCTACATGGTCATGCAGGATGTTGGGCACCAACTTTTTACCGACAGCGTAGAGGCGGAATGCCGGCTGGGCGTGAAGGAACCAAACGATGAAGCGATCAAGCAGGCTCTGGACTGGCTGAACCTGACCGCCTATCAAGACCGTCATCCCTTGTCCCTTTCGGGCGGACAGAAACAGCGGCTTGCTGTGGCAGTCAGCCTGATTTGCGAAAAGGACATTTTGGTTTTTGACGAGCCTACCAGCGGACTTGACCTGAAAAGCATGCAGGAGGTCGGACAACTGGCGAAGGAGCTTTCGGAGCAGGGCAAAATCCTGCTGATCATCACGCACGATTATGAATTCATTCAGGCAATTTGTTCTCGTGTACTGATCTTACAGAATGGGACGATTACAGATGATTTAACAGGCACGTCCCGATCCCGCGCATTAGAAAAAATGAAAGGAGCGGACTATGGAACAGAACAAAAATAATTCATTCGGTTGGATTCTGCGTTTTGCTGCACAGTGTCGGGGAAAGTTAGCCGCATCAGTGCTGCTGGCTGTGCTGGGCGCCGCCTGCGGCGTCGTGCCGTATCTTGCAGTTTCGAAGATCATTATCCAACTGTTGGCTAAAAACTACGAGTTGTCATCGATTGCCCTTATGGCGCTTGTTGCGCTATTGGGCTATCTGGGCAGCACCTGGCTGAACACGGCGTCCACCATGCTCAGTCACCGCTCGGCTTTTACAATCTTGAAGAATATCCGCACAGAACTGACGGCGAAGCTCTCCCGTGTACCCATGGGTTATATCTTGGATACGCCTTCGGGCAAGTTTAAGACGCTGCTGGTGGATACCGCAGAGAAGTTGGAGCTTCCTCTGGCGCACATGATTCCGGAGCTGACGGCCAACATTCTGATCCCCGTCCTGATGCTGGTTTATATGTTCATTTTGGATTGGCGTATTGCTCTGATTTCCCTTGTCACCATCCCCATTGGCCTTGTGTGCTATATGGGCATGATGAAGGACTATGAAAAGCGGTATGCCCGGGTGCTGACAGCCGGCAAGAATATGGACGCCTCTGTTGTGGAGTATATAGGCGGCATTGAGGTCATTAAGGCATTTAATCAAAGCAGCTCGTCCTATGGAAAATATGCAGATTCCGTAAAGGAGAACCAGGCGGCGAAAGCGACCTGGTTTCGGCAGACCAACGGCTTTTATGTGGCGGGCGTTTCCATCATGCCCTCCTGCCTTTTGGGGCTGCTTCCGCTTGGCGCGGGGCTTTTTATCAGCGGCAGCCTGACAGCCCCGGTTTTCATCACCTGCATCATCCTTGCGCTGGGCCTTGTAAAGCCGCTCATCCAGGCGCTTCAATATACGGATAGTCTCGCCATGGTGGACTCCACAGTCAAAGAAATCACCGGGCTGTTGGAGGCGGAAGAGCTGAAGCGCCCTGCGGAACCGGTGGAGCTTAAAGGCAGTGATATTTCTTTTCGGGAGGTTTCCTTTGGCTACGGGGATACCGAGGTGCTGCACCAGGTCAGCTTTGACGCCGTTCCTGGTGGAATGACCGCCGTCGTAGGACCTTCTGGTTCTGGTAAATCCACTGTTGCCCGGCTCATCGCCTCCTTTTGGGAGGCGGACAGCGGCTGTGTGGAAATTGGCGGCGTGGACGCCCACAAGCTGCCGCTCAAACAGGTCATGGATACCGTGGCCTATGTATCCCAGGACAATTTTCTGTTTCATCAATCGGTGAAAGAGAATATCCGTATGGGCAAGCCTGACGCCACAGACGAGGAGATTATATCCGCCGCAAAACAGGCAAGCTGCCATGATTTTATTGCTGTCCTGCCAAAGGGCTATGACACCCTTGTTGGGGATGGCGGAGGGAATCTCTCCGGCGGCGAACGCCAGCGCATCGCCATCGCCCGCGCCATTTTGAAAAACAGCCCGGTGGTGATTTTGGACGAGGCGACCGCATTTACCGACCCGGAGAACGAGGCTGTGATTCAAGCGTCCATCAACAAGCTGATACAGGGAAAGACGCTGATCGTCATCGCCCATCGCCTGTCCACCATCACAACGGCAGATCAAATCATCGTCATGAACGATGGAAAAGTAGAATCCAAGGGAACGCACGAAGAACTTCTAAAAAGTTGTTCACTTTATCAGGAACTGTGGCATGCGCACATCAGTGCAAAGGACAAAGGAGAGGAGGTTCCGGCATGATTCAGATGATCAAAAGACTGTTGGATTTCTCCGGCAGCGAAAGAAACTCCTTGATCGCGTCCTTCCTCTTCAGTCTGCTGGATTCTGTTTTTGAAATGATGCCTATCATGGCCATTTTGACAGTCCTTTCCGGGCTGCTCTCTGTGGCGGAGGGCGGCGTCATGGCTGCGTCCACCATCTGGCTCTCTCTAATAATCATGCTCGTCAGTATTGCAGGAAGAATATTCTTCAACAACCTCTCCTGCACAAAACGGACACTGGGCAGCTTCGCCATGTGCGCACAGAAACGGCTGGAGATTGGCGAGCATATGAAGCGTGTCCCAATGGGATACTTCAGTGAAAATCGATTGGGAGAGATCGCCGCCGCTGCAACCACCACGCTGGGTGATATTGAAAACAACGCGGTCACCGTACTGGAACGGGTGGCTGGAGGCTTTATCCACGCCATTGTCATCGGAGTTTGGCTTCTATTTTACGAATGGCACATCGGGCTTTTGATGTTTGCTGGTCTGGCTGTTTCCATGCTCGTTTACGCCGGTATTCAAAAAGCCGCCAAACATCTCTCTCCCCGCCGGCAGGAGGCGCAGGCAAACCTTGTGACGTGTTTTCTGGAATACATACAGGGTATGGGCGTTGTAAAGGCTTTCGGCCTGGACGAAAGCGCCGGTAAAGCGGTGGATGAAGCTGTGAATGAGAGCGCCAAGGCCAATATCGTTTTGGAAAGCACATTTTCCGCACTGACCGGCGCTTATCAGACCATATTCAAGCTGGCAAGGTCTGCTATCCTCATCGTCGCCCCCTATTTGCTGTTGGGCGGAGAGATCACCTCGGTCAAGTGCCTGCTCCTGCTGGTATCCAGCTTCATGGTTTATTCCAGTGTGGAGCTGGTGGGCAGCATGGCATCCGTTGCCAGAGTGATCGACGCCTCTCTGGATCGGTTGGAGGCTGTGACGGATACCCCGATCCTCGATGAAAACGGTGAGGATTTCACTCCTGAGCATTTTGATATCGAGTTAAAGAACATTTCCTTTGCATATGGGAAAGAGGATGTGCTGAAAAATATCAACATCGAAATCCCTGAAAAGACTACCTGCGCAATCGTCGGACCCTCCGGCTCCGGCAAGACGACATTGGTTAGCCTGATTGCGCGTTTCTGGGATGTGCGCGAGGGTGAGATCACCGTCGGCGGCAGGAATGTCAAGGATTATACCTGCGACAGCCTGTTAAAGAATTTCTCCATGGTTTTTCAGAATGTCTATCTCTTTGAGGACACGATAGAAAACAACATCAAGTTCGGACGGCCAGACGCAACGCATAAGCAGGTGGTGGAGGCAGCGAAGAAGGCCTGCTGCCACGATTTCATCTCTGCGTTGCCGGATGGCTACGATACAAAGGTAGGCGAGGGCGGCGCATCCCTTTCCGGCGGAGAAAAGCAGCGGATATCTATCGCCCGCGCCATTCTGAAGGATGCTCCCATTATCATTTTAGATGAAGCAACCGCCAGCGTGGATCCGGAAAATGAGCGCGAGCTGCAAACCGCCATCGCAGAGCTGACGAAGGATAAGACGATTATCATGATCGCACACCGGCTCTCCACGGTTCGCAACGCCGATCAGATTGTCGTTTTGGACAAGGGACAGATTGTCCAGCGTGGGACGCATAGAGAGTTAATGAACGAGCAAGGGCTGTATCGCCGATTTGTGGAAACCCGCGAGAAGGCCATTGGTTGGAGCCTTGGAGGGGACAAAAATGCCACAGTATCAGGCTGAAAAGTTGCTTAAAAAAAGCAAGCTGTCTACGGCATACGGCAAATTAGATTCTGCAGAACTGCAAAGGGCGGTCCTGGAGGAATATGAAAAGCTGCTGGATGAAAATGACCTTTCCAACAAAACGCTCGCCGGGCACATGAAAGGCTCTATTCTCCCGTCTGTTGCGTTTTACCGCGTTTTGCCCGGGCGCGGCTATACAAAAGCAGAGACGCTGCGCCTGATCCGCACCGCTGTGTTGGACGGCGCCCAGCCGATGGCAAGGTTTTTCCAGAACCTTGGCAAGCTCCCGTTTTTCTTCCCGCTGTTCCGGGTGATGTGCCCAGCCTCGATGAAGCACGGCTTTGGAGAGGAAGGCTGGGTGTTTGTATGGAAGCGAAACGACGCCTATGCCATCGAATGGGACTGTACCTCCTGCCTGTATGTCAATGTTTTCAGGCGCCACGGCATGCCGGAGCTCGCACCTATTTTCTGCGAGAGCGACGACGTCATGTATGGCAAGATCCCCAGCGCCCGTTGGGGCAGGACGAAAACGATCGGACGGGGCGCTGAGCTATGCAATTTCAGCTTTTATAATATCAAGAAAGAAGGGTTTCAAAATGGAAAAAACAAATAAGTGTACGGTAAAGGACGTCATTACCACGGTTTTGCTTACCGTGCTGCTCATTGTCATTCAGCTTATCGTGAACATGGTCTGCATGGCTAACGATTTTGTAAGCATGGTGCTGTCGGTGGGCATTACCATGCTGCTGTGCGCGCCGGTCTATTTCCTTATGGTCAGCCGCGTCCACAAGCGTTTTGTATCGCTGATCTATATGACGATTTTGGGCTTGGTGTTCCTCATCATGGGCAACTGGTATCTGTTGCCCTATTACATGCTGGTCGGCGTCATCTGCGAAGTTATCCTCTGGAAGAACGGCTGGGAATCCAAAAAGAAGCTGACCGCCGCCTGGACGGTGTCAAGCCTCCTGTACAACGGCGTCAATCTACTGCCCATCTGGTTTTTCTGGGATACCTATGAGGCGTTTGCCCTTGCAAGCGGCATGGAGCAGAGCTATATTGACTCCTTTGTCCGCTATTACACCTCCGCCGGATGGCTGGCGTTTATCATCCTGTTTACGACAATTTGCGGTTTCCTTGGCAGTCTCATCGGCGGCAGGTTGATCAATAAGCACTTCAAAAAGGCGGGTGTCCTCTGATGCGGCGACGGAATCTGGCCATACCGGTGAAGCTGTGGGCCTTGGCCTGCGCCATCCTTGGCATCTCTCTGACAGCAAACACAGTCTTGACCTGTGTGCTGACGCTGACCGGATTTGCCTACCTGGCGGCTCAGAGAAACTGGTGGCTGCTGCGCTCCTTTGGGGCGTTCTTTGCGCTGCTGGCAGTGCTTTTGTACTTGATTCGTTTTCATGGGTTACATATGGTTGTGTTCTCTGAATTTTACGTACTGATGTTTTGGAATTTGTCCCCGGTGTTTATCGTCGGCTGGGATCTGATCACCACACCGCCTGGAGAAATTGCCGCCTTCCTCTCTCGGATTCACATGCCGAGCTCCGTCATACTGGGGCTGCTGGTCATGTTTCGCTTTTTCCCCACCATGAAAGTCGAGATTCGCAGCGTAGGGCGTTCCATGCGCAACCGGGGCCTTACCGCCCCGGCGCAGCTTCTTTGCCATCCGGCGGCCTCGTGTGAATATGTGGCCGTCCCTCTGCTGCTGCGCTGCCTGCAGATTGCAGATCAGCTCTCCGTTTCCGCTGTGGCGCGGGGCGCCGAAGCGCCGGGCAGGCGCGGCAGTTATTACGGAAAAAACGCTGATGCTGCAGACTGGTCCTGGCTTGCCGGCTGGACAATCATTACGACGGCATTTCTCTGGCTGGGAGGTGTGCGAATATGATACAGCTTAAAAATGTCTCTTTTCAATATGCCGATTGCGAAGAAGGGGTATCCAATATCAATCTGACCATCCGTGATGGCGAATGCGTGGTTCTCACCGGGCCGTCCGGCGGAGGGAAAACCACCCTCACAAGGCTGCTGAACGGACTTGCGCCCGCCTATTATCCCGGCATATTGACCGGCGGCATTTTTCTGAACGGTCAGCAGCTGACGCAGATGCCGCAGTATGCCATAGGCAGGCAGGTGGGCAGTGTGTTCCAAGACCCCAAGAGCCAATTTTTCTCATCAGACCTGGCTGGTGAGGTAGCCTTTGCCTGCGAGAATTACGGCTTTCCGAGGGAGGAAATACGCAGCCGGACAGACGCAGCCATACGAGCGTTCCATCTGGCGGGCTTGGGCGGCCGCAGCCTCGATGTGCTGTCCAGCGGGGAAAAACAGCGAGTGGCCATCGCCTCCGTTTATGCGCTCCGTCCCGGGATTTATGTGTGCGACGAGCCGACCGCCAATCTGGATGACGAGGGGACGGCGCAGCTGGCGCAGACTCTCCGGCAGCTCAAGGCGGAGGGCTGCACCCTTATTGTGGCCGAGCACCGCCTGGCCTGGCTTTCCGGAATTGCAGACCGCTTTGTCTACCTGCGCGGTGGACGCATCCTGTGGGAGCGCAGTGCGGCGGAGCTGGAGCAGACGCCTCTTCAAGAGCGTGAAGCCGACGGGCTGCGGGCGGTGCTGGAAACAAAAACCGTTAAGCTGCCTTCCCCCACCGGCGCTGTTCCGGCCCTGAGGGCACAAGCGCTCTGCTGTGTGCGGAAACGAAAGAGCATTTTTCAGAATGTTTGCCTCTCGGCCTATGCAGGACAAATCACCGCAATTACAGGACATAACGGCGTTGGAAAGAGCAGTTTGGCGCTGGTGCTGACCGGGTTGTGGCGGGAGAACGGCGGGACAGTAACGATTGGCGGTGCAAAGCGGACAGCGGCGCAGCGGCGCAAGCAGGTTTGGTACAGCTCCAACGACACGGGGACGCAGTTTTTCACAAACAGCGTCACTGAGGAACTGCTGCTGCGCTCGGATCGCTCGCCGGAGCTGCTGGAGAAAGCCAGAGGGCTGTTAAAACAACTGGGGCTGTATGCCTATAAGGACGCACATCCCGCCACCCTGTCCGGCGGGCAGAAGCAGCGGCTTTCCATTGCCTGCGGCGCCCTCTCCGGACGAAGCGTCCTGATTTTCGACGAACCGACCAGCGGGCTGGACGGCGGGAACATGCGCATCATTTCCGGCATACTGCGTACGGAAGCGGCGGCAGGGAAAACCGTCCTGGTCATTACCCACGATCAGGAACTGATGCGCAGCTGCTGCGACTGTGCAGTCAGAATGGAGAATACCTGGCATGGAGCATAAAAGCCACATGCAGTCAAGCGAGGATTACCTAAAGGCACTCTTCCTGCTGCAAAGAAAGACGCCGTACATCCGGCCGACCGACTTAGCAATCCAGATGGGCTATACCAAGCCCAGCATTAGCCGAGCAATTTCTATGCTGAAGAAGGATGGGTTGATTACAAGGGACCGTGAGGGGCATATCTGCTTGACGGAGAAAGGAACGCTTGCCGCAGAGAAGGTCTATGAACGTCATTGCTTCTTTATGGAACGCTTGGTTGCAGCTGGTATCGCCCCGGATATTGCGGAGAAGGAGGCGTGCCGGATGGAGCATGCAATCAGCGAAGAGAGTTTTGAAAAGCTGAAAAGAATGGGAAATAAATAGTTCGCAAATTGCAAGTGCAAGTTGGACACCTACACGGTAGAAGTGAGTGAATCAGAGCGTCGGTCAGGATGGAAGCCGCTGGCTTCCATCCTGGGCGATGCTGCCGCAGCCTTCGGCTGCGTAAACAGAGTCGAGGAACTCGTCAAACAGCTCCTCCGGGGTGCGGTAGCCAAGCTTCTTGCGAGGCCGTCCGTTCAATTCATCAGCTGCAGCCAAGATATACTCAGCAGAGAAAGCCTCAATGGACACGCCCTTCGGAACGAAGGCTCGAAACAGCCCGTTGTGACGTTCGTTTTGGGGACGTTCCCACGAGGTGTAGGGATGCGCAAAGTAGACTGCACAGCCCCAGTTCTCGACCTGACTGAACGCAGAGAACTCCGAGCCGTTGTCCACGGTAATGGTCTTGAAGACCTGTGAGAACTTTTCTCCGAATCCTTCCCTGAGTGACTGCATGGCGTTCAGAACGGAGTCTGCATCCTTGCCGGGAATTCGAATGGCAATATAGTTCTCCGTTTTCTTCTCCAACAGGGAGAGGACAACAGCCTCCTTACTGCCCCTCTTGCCGACCACGGTGTCACCCTCCCAATGACCTTCCTCGATGCGCAGAGCTGCGATCTCAGGCCTCTGAGAAATGTCTGTGCCGAAGTTCTTCTTGTGTTCACGGGGCTTGGAATCCTTGTGCTGCTTGCGTTTCATGGCTTCGGGCAGTTCTGTCACAGACAAGTCAAGGCTGCCTGCCCAGACCTCATTGTAAAGCGTGTGGGTGCAGACCATCTCCTCTGCTGAAAACAGCTTGTGCAGACGAGCATATCCGACGCAGGCATCCAAAGACCACTTGTGTTCTTTGACCTGTTCCATTATCCAGCGAATGAAACGAGTGCAGTGACAGATTCGGTGTGGTTTCCGAGAACGCTTTCTGTTCGCCTTGTAGACCGCTTCTCCACGCCTTGCCGAGTATCCGGGCTTCCTGCCCTTGCTGCTCTTTCGGGGCGGTGTGCCGCGCTTTAGCTCGTTTCCAACGGTGGTTGGTGAACATCCGATTGCTCTGGCAATGGCTCTGTTCGTGTAGCCTGCGTTCTTGAGATGCTGGATCGCGCCTCGTTCCTCTCGCTGTAAGTGCTGTCCCTTCTTGCGTTCTACCGATTCTGTGATATAATCTTGGCAGTCCATAGTGATTGCCCTCCCTTGGAAGATGTTGTGTGCAAACTTCATTCTACCATGTGGGGAAAATCACTATGGATTTTTTTCTTACGTGTCCAACTTCATTTTACAATCGACCGAAATAAATAGTTGATACAATTTGCGGAGAGGAGGCTATTCAATGCGTCTAAATGCTTCAACAGACTATGCTATACGGCTCATACTGTATTTAGCGAAAGAGTCAAAAATAGTATCCTCCTCGAAACTTTCTTCGTCTATTGGTATTTCTCCACGATATCTGTTGCAGATTGGCTCTAAATTGCGCAAAGCAGGGGTTGTTGATGCAGTTCATGGAGCAACGGGAGGCTATAAACTCATCATGTCCCCCAGCGACATTACCCTATATGATATTGTTGCCATAATGGAAAAAGGCAGCGTTGGAACAGGAGTCAATCCTGCCTGCGAAACTCAACCATTTCGATTTCCGCTGCTCAAAACAGCATATCAATACACGAATGATGTTCTGGCTCGTATTCTCAAAAGCATCACCGTAGAAAGTTTGCTTACGCAGCGATTCGATGAGTGGTATCTGGCACCATGTCTGCTGAATCAAAGCCAGGAGAAGTAAATATAACAAAGCGCCGCTTGAGCCTAGTCATGCGGAGCTTTGCTTTACCCAGAGAGCGCGGCGTCCACACATTAAAAACTGGAAAACTGCGAATGGGAGAACTATTTGTGTTGACGCAAAGGCATCGTCTTGCTATAATATGACTAAAAGATAGATTTTGGTCAAACGGCGGTGACAGCATGGCACTTGCATTTACAAAAGAGCAGGAAAAAGAAATCGTCTCCCGCTTAAAGAAAGCCGCCCGGGAAGGAATTGCCAAAGCTGGGATGCGCAAGACCACTGTAGACACTCTGGTGCAGGCCGCCGGTATCTCCAAGGGTGCGTTTTATAAGTTCTATACCAGCAAAGAATTGCTGTTTTTCGAGCTTTTGGAGGATCTGCACACCGAGGTCTATACCATAGCCGCCGGTGTGCTGGTGGAAAACGCTGCGCTGCCGCCGGTCGAACGCACGGCAAAGGCAGTCCTCGCCGCCTGCCGGATCATGGGCGAATCGAAGCTGCTGGCCTTTGCGGCGCTGGAGGCAACGGATCTTCTGCGCAGCATCCCCCACGAGGTTCTGGAGGAGCATTACCACAGTGACGAGGTGCATATCCGCGCTCTTTTGGAGGAGGCCGGGCTGAAACCGGAGGGCGGCATGGAACTGGCCGCCGCCACGGTACGCGGGCTGATGCTCACCCTCTCCCTCCAGCCGGAGATCGGTTCCCTGTATCCCCAGGTACTGGAGACCTTGGTGTATGGGTCCTGCGCCAGGTTGTTCCCCTGCCCTTAAAAAAGCCCGCCCGATGGCGGCTTTTTTAAGACCCGATGGTTAGATTAAGCTAACCCACTGTATCTGTTTGTTCTTTGCGTTGCGGTTGGATTGCTTTCAAGGAGGATGTCATGCTGAGTAAATTCTTTGGGAACACCCGTAAGCCCGAGGGCTTTGGCGGGAAGCTGATGGTGGCCATGATGAACGGCGGCCATGCAGGAATGGCGCGGTGGGGGCTCGCCCACATAAGCCTGGGGGCGGACGCCCGGGTTTTGGATGCTGGCTGCGGCGGCGGGGCGAATCTCGCCGCGCTGCTCAGGCTCTGTCCGGCGGGGACAGTCGCCGGACTTGACCATTCGCCTGTCAGTGTGGAAGCGGCGCTGAAGAAAAACGCCGCCGGCGTACAGGTGGGGCGCTGCCGGGTGGTGCAGGGCGATGTGCTGGCGCTGCCTTTTGGGGATAGCAGCTTCGACGCCGTCACCGCTTTTGAGACGGTCTATTTCTGGCCGGATATTGAAAACGCCTTCCGGGAGGTACGGCGCGTGCTGCGCCCCGGCGGGATCTTCTTCATCTGCAATGAGGACGATGGGGAAAAGGCGTCGGGGCAAAAATGGGCGCAGATCATCGATGGCATGACGGTCTACGATTCCCGCCGGCTGACAACCCTGCTGGAAAGCGCCGGTTTTGAGACCATCAGTGCCCATCACGAGCGGAAAAAAGGTTGGCTGTGTCTTACGGCGCAAAAGCCTACAGCGGATGCGCAGCCATGAGGGCAACCGCTTTGTGCCGCTGTGGAATCATGAGATATCTCTTGTGCCTATGGGCGATGTGTGCCGCTATACCGACCGGGTGACCATTGGCGCAGGCTGGCGCACGCCGTTCGTGCGGCTGTGGAGCCTGGCCTTTTACCGGCACAGGCAGAGGAAATGGCGAAAAATATTGAAAGGAGGCGGCCAGAAATGTAGGTGCTGGTCTACGGCGCCGGGGTCATCGGCTGCTATCTGGCCCATGTGCTGTGCGCGGCGGGCAACGAGGTGACGCTGCTGGCCCGGGGTGCATGGAAGGACGCGCTTGAAAAAGACGGCCTTGTCATACGGCACCGCCTGCAAAGGAAGACGACGGTGGATCGTCCCGCTGTGATCGGCACACCGGATTCAGGCGCACAGTATAATGTTGTATTCGCGGTAATGCAGCATCAGCAGCTATGGATGGTGCTGGATGAGTTGGCCGCCCTCGATGCCCCGTTGGTGGTGCTGGTGGGCAACAATGTGTCTGCCCCGGAGATGGAGTGGCATATCCTCGAAAAGACCAAAACGCCCAAGATCGTGCTTTTCGGCTTTCAGGGCACCGCCGGGCAGCGGGAGGGCGGCGTCGTCCACTGTGTGCGCTTTGGCGGCGGCTCCATGAGCATCGGTGGCCTGCACAGTGAAGCGGACAAGACAAGTAAGGAAAAAATCGCTTCGCTATTCTCCGGCACAAAATATCGACTCACTTGGATGCCGGACATGGACGGCTGGCATAAGACCCACCTGACGCTGATCTTGCCGGTGGTCTATGTTTGCTACGCCGTGGGCTGCGACCTGCGCAAAGCCACCCGGGCCCAGCGTCGCCTGACGCTGGACGCGGCGGGCGAGGCCTGCGCCATGCTGAAAAGGCTGGGCGTTCCCGTACTGCCCGAAGGCAGCGAGCAATATTACCGGCCCGGGACAAAGCGCCGGATGATGTCCGCACTGTTGTTCATCATGGCAAAGACTGCTGTGGGAGAACTGGCGGCGTCAGATCACGCTCGTCACGCCGTGACGGAGCTGGAGGGGCTGGACGGCGCTTTTATGGAACTAAGGGCACAGGCGGCGGATTTTCCCATGCCCGCCTTTGAGGCCCGTCGCCGCGCAACGCCCGCCTGGGCGGCGCTGCACCGGCTGTACGACGGCAAAAATACCGTCGGCGTTTTTGCCGTCAATAGAAGCTGCAAGGAGAGGGAAACAACCATGGATAGAAAGAAGAGCATCCAGACCGCCTACCGCTCCTTGGGCGGCGAGGCCACCTTCTATGACGGGATGATCACCTGCTCCACCCTGCCGGGGCGGTTGGTGTGCGGCCTTGTGTGGAACATGGGCCGGGAGAAGAACGCCCGTTATCTGGAAAAGGCTCTCGCCCCCATCCCGGAGGGCTTTTCGGGCAGTTTGCAGGAGGTGCCGGTGGGCACCGGCGTGCTGACCATGCCGGTGTATCAAATGTTGCCGCGGGCGGAGATCACCTGCCTGGACTACTCGGCGGACATGATGGTCCGGGCCGAGCGGCGAGCGGCGGGCATGGGGCTGCGCCATGTCCGCTTCCGGTAGGGCGACGTGGGGGCGCTGCCCTTTGAGGACGGGGCCTTCGATATCGTTCTCACACTCAACGGCTTTCACGCCTTCCCGGATAAGGAGGCCGCCTACCGGGAGACCTGCCGGGTCTTAAAGCCGGGCGGGATCTTCTGCGGCTGTTTCTATGTCCGGGGCGAGCACCGGCGCACCGACTGGTTTATAAAGAGGCTCTATACGCCCAAGGGCTGGTTCACCCCGCCCTATGAGACGGCGTACAGCCTGCGGGCGCGGCTGAGCAGCCTGTACGCCGAAACGCAGGCGGAAACCGTGGGATCGATGGCCTGCTTTTCCTGCAGAAAATAGCGAGGATAGACCCTGCGCCTGCAAAACCGGCAGCCGCAGCCTAAAAAGGAGAAAAAACAAATGAACTGGACGAGGCTGATTCTGGACGCCCTGGTCATGGCGGCGGTTTTTAACCTGGCCGCTATGGCGGCCATGGCCTACGACCCGCGGCTGATCTTGCCCGGCTATCCCAAAAGCATCCGGGAGATCGCGCCGCCGGCGGCACGGGAAAAGCGCCTTTACCATAAAGGGATGATTTTCGGTATGCTGGCGCTGACGGCCTATTCTACGGCAAGCGCCCTTTCTGCTGGAGTGGAGGGATTTTGGAATCTGTTTTTCACCTTCTATCTTGAGTGGCTGATCGTCAGTCTCTCAGACTTTTTTCTGCTGGACATCCTGCTGATGAAAAAGTGGGGCACGCGGATCGTGATCCCCGGCACCGAGGGGCATCCGGATTATGAATTCAAAAACTGGATGAGGAAACTGGCGCTGCCGGAGCATCTGCTTCTGTGGCCGCTGGTGCTGGCGCCGCTGCTGGCGCTGATACAGGCAGGCGCGGGCTGGCTGATTGGGTGAGCATCGTTACGAAATCACAAGGAGAAACATAAATGAAAAAAACGGATTACAAAAACTGGGTGCCGAAGGAAATGGTCGTGGCTTTAACAGCCTGTACGACCCTGCTGTTGGCCGGGCTGCTGTGCGTCTGCGCACTTGTGCCCTCCACCTGGCCCCCGCGCGTCCCTGTCATGATCGTGCTGACCGCCGCGCTGTGCGTATGCTTTGCATATACCGGGTGGAGCGTAACGGCGTATCGAGCCTTCTCCTATGGCGGCAAGCGCCAGCTTTCCCGGCAGATTATCGAGGGTACGGCAGCGCACATCTCGCTCCCCGCCGGAGGGCGTGGGCTGGACGTGGGCTGCGGCAGCGGTGCGCTGACCATTGCCTGCGCTAAGGCAAACCCTCAGGGCGCCATGATCGGCCTTGACCGCTGGGGGAAGGATTACGCCTCTTTCAACAAGCCCTTATGCGAAGAAAACGCAAAAGCGGAGGGAGTGGAAAATGTCAGCTTCCGGCAGGGCGATGCAGTGAAGCTGGACTTTCCCGACGGATATTTCGATGCCGTGACCAGCAACTATGTCTATCACAACATCACCGGCACCGACAAGCAGAAGCTTCTTCTGGAGAGCCTGCGGGTGCTGAAAAAGGGCGGCTGCTTTGCCATTCACGATCTCATGTCACCCCGGCGATATGGGGATATGGAGGCCTTTTTGGCGCGGCTGAAAGCCGAGGGATACGAGCGGGTCGAGCTGATCGACACCACAAAGGGACTGTTCATGAGCGGGAAAGAGGCGAAGCGGCTCATGCTCCACGGTTCCACGCTGCTGATAGGTAAAAAATAGAAAGGGCGATAAAAATGCAGAAAATCACAGTCAAAATCGACGGTATGGCCTGCGGCATGTGTGAGAGCCATGTGAATGAGGCTATCCGCAAGGCGTTTCCCGTTCAAAAAGTGACCTCTTCCCACAGGAAAGGGGAGGCGGTTATTTTGTCTGAAAACGCGATCGACGAGACAACCCTGCGGGAGGCGCTGGCGCCCACCGGCTACCGGGTGCTGTCGGTACAGACAAAGCCTTACGAGAAAAAGGGATTGTTCGGCCGATGAACAAAACGGCAAAACGGGAGGAAAAGATGAGCGTTCGATTCAAGATCTTAAAAACCGTTTATAAGCTTTCCGGCATAAAAAGGATGTTTGGCCTGCCGCAGGAGAAGCTGTTCGCCAAGGCGGCGCAGCTCAACGCCAAGCGGGGCTTTGCCGTGCCCACGGACAAAAAGCACGTTTACACAGACGTCCGGGTGGGCGAACGCGGCCACTGCCTGAAGATCCGGCAGCCGGGAACGCAGCGGGACAAGGCCATGCTGTTTCTGTTCGGCGGCGGCATGGTCATCGGCCCGGACGCAGGCGACCGTAAGGCGGCCTGCAAGCTGGCTTTCCCCTGCCAGCTGGACGTGTGGATGCCCTGGTATCCCCTGTGCCCCAAGTACAATATCAAGGATGCGGTGGATATGGTACTGGAGACCTACCGCTTGATGCTGAGAGAGTACAAAGCCGAAAACATCGTTTTTTGCGGCTTTTCCTCCGGGGCCTCCCTCGCCGTCTGCACCTGTCTGCACAATTTGCGCCAAGATAAACCCATGCCAAACCCCGCCTGCATTCTGGCCTCATCCCCCGGCGGCGTGCCCCACTGCGAGGAAGAAAAGCGCGAGATGGAGCGGTTGGGCAGGCGGGACATCATGATCGATCCCGCCTTTATGGAACTGATGAAAACGGTCCTCTCCGGCGGGCGGACGATACCGGAATACCTGCAATACCCCTGCACCGCCGACTTCACGGGAATGCCGCCCATCCACTTCTGGTGGGGTAGCGACGAGGTGCTGTACGCCGAAGCGCCCTATTATCTGGAATCTTGCAAAAAGGCGGGGGTCGAATATACCGTGGTCGTTGGCGAAGGGATGTGCCACTGCTACGCGATGCTGGATATCTTCCCCGAGGGCAAGGCGGCGCAGGAGCAGATGCACAGCTATATGCCCCGCTGAGGGACGGTCATGTAAACGAGGGGGGGGATACTAAACTGTGAGCAAGGTCAATCAAACGTTTTGGGATCGTTTCGCAAGGATCTATGCATTGTTCATGAAACGCAACGAGAGCGCCTATGACGCCATTGCAGAGCAAATCAAACCTGTCCTCACAAGCGAGATGAGGGCGCTGGAGTTGGCCTGCGGTACGGCCCAGATGACCCGCAGGCTGTCGGGCAACGTCAGGGAATGGATTGCCACCGACTATGCGCCCAATATGGTGGCGGCGGCGCAGAAACATTTCTCCGCCGCTAATGTGTCCTATCAGGTGGCGGATGCCACGGCTTTGCCTTTCCCCGACAGCGCCTTTGACGCCGTTATCATTGCCAATGCGCTGCACATCATGCCCGAGCCCGAAGCCGCATTGGCTGAGATCCGCCGGGTGCTGAAGGCGGGCGGGCTGCTCGTCGCGCCCACCTTTGTCTACGAGCCTGGCTACAGCAGATTTCCCATCTGGATCGCTGAAAAGGCGGGTTTCCGCACCTTTCATAAATGGACGGCGGCGGAGCTTGCCGCATTTGTGCAGGCCTATGGCTATCAGGTGGAGCGCGCGCAGTTCGTAAAGGGCTGCCCGCTGTACGAATGCATTTTAGTCGCAAGGGAGAACGGCCATGACGGTCCATGAATTCGGGAAAGAGAACAAGGACGCTATGCTGCTCATCCATCCGTCTGTGGTCAAGTGGGATTACTTTGAGTATGTGATCCCCCTGCTGGAGGATCGATACCATCTGATCGTCCCGGCCCTGCCGGGTTACGATTTCGAGCAGCCGGGCGACTTCACAAGCGTAGAGGGGATCGCGGAAAAGCTCGCCGCGTGGTGTCTGGGACACGGCTGCCCACGGCTCAAGGCCACCTACGGCTGCTCCATGGGCGGCTCCATCGCCCTGCGGATGGCGGTTGATGGGCGGGTCAGGATAGACCACACCATCCTGGACGGGGCCATCACCCCTTATCAGCTGCCGTGGCTATTGACCCGGCTGATCCTGCTGCGGGATTTTGCCCTGCTGGCCATAGGCAAGCTGGGCGGGGAAAGACTCATCGCCAAGGCGTTCTCTACTGACGATTACTCCCCGGAGGATATGAAGTATATTGCGGAAGTCCTGCGCCATTGCAGCTGCAGGACCCTCTGGCGCACCTTTGACTCCTGCAACAATTATAAAATGCCGAAGCCCGTACCGAAGCTGGAGAGCCAACTGCATTACTGGTACGCCGAGCACGAGGAAAAGGCCCGCAAGTGGGACATCCGGTACATCAAAGAGAATGTTCCCGGCTGTACCTTCCAAAAGATCCCCGGCCTTGGACACGGAGGGCTGGCCACCCTCAAGCCGCAGCTGTTTGCGGAGCTGCTGACCCAGACCCTGTCCCCGGACACAAAATAGGAGGCGTTCCCATATGAATTGGCCCAGGACCATATTAGACGGCGCCGTGATGTGCGCAGTGTTCAACTCTGTTATCGCTCTCGCCTGGCTGAACTGCCCCGGCTCCTTTTCCCAGATGCTGCCCCCTGAGATCCGGAAGGCAGCGCCGAAAAGGACAAAGCGGGAGGTCAAAACCCTGGTGCTGACCATTTATCCACTGTACATCCTGCTCATCGTCTATGCCATCCTCAGCTCGTACTTTGCCGGTATAAATGGCTTTTGGAACCTGTTCTGGACGGCGTACATAGAGATGATGTTTATTGATCTGGGAGATTTTTTCGGTCTGGACTTTCTGTTCCGTTCCAGGATGAAAGCGCGCATCATGATCCCCGGCACGGAGCACTGCGAGGCCTGGAACACAAAGAAATGGATGCTGACATTGGCTATCCCGGAGCATTGGGTGCTGTGGCCACTGGTCATTTGCCCTCTGGTGGGTCTTATCTGCGCAGGGGTCGGCGTCTGGGTCAGGTAAAACGGTACTCACAGAAATGGGGATGAAAGATGCGCATCGACGAATTTGGCTGTGAAAACAAACAGATTGTCGTCATGATCCACGGCCTAGCCATGTCCTGGCGGATGTTTTGGCCCAGTATCGGGCTTTTGGCGAGGAATTTCCATGTCCTCGCCGTCACCGTGCCCGGCCACGACCAGGCGGACGGCAGCGAGTTTACCTCCGTCGAGGAGATCGCCGCCCGGCTGGAGGACGAGCTGCTGGGCCGGCGTTTTCGCGACGTATTCTGTGTCTATGGCCTGTCCATGGGCGGGGC
The DNA here is from genome assembly GCA_902492455.1 of uncultured Oscillospiraceae bacterium. Taxonomy (GTDB): domain Bacteria; phylum Bacillota; class Clostridia; order Oscillospirales; family Acutalibacteraceae; genus CAKTXU01. The sequence continues at coordinate 230,259 of CABULH010000003.1, read as the reverse complement.
GCTGGCCCTGCGAATGCTGGCGGACAACCGCGTCCACTTTCAGTATGCCGTTATCGACGGCGGTATCACCCCCTATGAATTGCCATGGCTCGTGACCCGTTTCATCCTGCTTAAGGATCTGGTCATGACCCTGCTGGGGCGCAGCAGCCGGCGGCTGCTGGCTCTGGCATTCCCGCCCGGCCGCTACGCGCCTGAGATGGTGGATGAGATGTTCCGGCTTTTGCGGCACATGCCGGTGCGGGGCATTTGGCGGGCTTATGACTCCACCGACAACTACACCATGCCCACGCCCTTCCCCGCTTTGGATACTCGCATCGCCTATTGGTACGGCAGCGAGGAAAAGCGAGAGCGGAAGCTGGACATTCAATATATGGCGCGCCACATCTCCGATGTGCAATTTGAGGAAATTCCAGGCGTGGCCCACGCAGAGCTGGTCTGCACCCACCCGAAGGAATTTGCAGACCGTTTTGCCCGCTCCGCCGGGCCGGAGGAAACATGATGAGCTTAAACATTATTGCTATTGAGGCCCTGGCCTTTATCGCCCTGTTCACCGGGATGGTGCTGATCCCCACCATAAAAAATCCGGTCGCCGGCATCCACAACTATCCGCCGGAGATCCAGGAGGAATACTTCAAGACCCACCCCCGCATCGAGGCAGCGCCCACCAGCAAGCGCACCATTTTGATCAAATCCTCCGCGCTGCTGCTGTTTGCCGCCATCCTGACCGCCGGGGCCGTCATCGCGGGAGCGCAGAGCTTTTGGGAGGGATTTCTCTTCGCCGCAGGCCTGTTCGTGGTGGTGTTGGCCTGGGACACCTTCTTTCTGGATTGGGTGCTGTTCGCCCGGCTGAGGATGTTCCGCCTGCCGGGCACCGAGCACATGGACAAAGCATATGCCCAGAAGTGGTTTCATCTGCGGGGGGCGCTGTTCCCCGGCCTGCTGTACGGCACCGTCACCGGCCTGATCGTCGGGCTTCTGGTGGTGGTGCGGTAGATCGCAGCCGTCAGACCGGGTCAAGGAGGTATAATGTATGGAATTGGACAAGAGCAAATACGCAGCCGCATACCAAAGCGAGATCGAGCGCCAGTTCACGCCGCAGGAGACTGCCCTCATTTGGGATCAGGCAAGAAGCGGCTATCAAAAGCTTTTGGCGGCTTATCCCGATCTGCCGCCGAAGGTCGCAGCCCATACGGACGGGGTCATTTTCCCGGCGATCGCCGTCTATCGCGCCCTGCTGGAAAGCTGCCCGGAACGGGCCATGGAGATCATGGAGCAGGGCATGGCCCAGCGGGCCGCCAGGGTGGGCAAGACATATGCAAGGCTTGTGTCGCTGCCGGGTATGAAGGGCGTCTTTCTGAAGCTGTTCTCAAAGGGTGCGAAAAGCGGCTTCGGGGAGAAGTCCGGCTTTGGGCAGGAATTTCTGACGGACAGCAGCCGTGAACTGGCGTTCAACATCATCAAATGCCCCTATTGGGATCTCTGCACGGTGCTGGGCTGTCCGTAGCTGGCCCACATTTTCTGCAAAAGCGATGAATACGCCTATGGCTCCCTGCCGGGCATCCGCTTTATCCGCACCCAGACACTGGGAACGGGTGGTTACCTCTGCGACTTCCGGCTGAGACGGGAGAATTAAATATGTCGGTCAGCGTAACGATGAAACCGCAGAAAATTGCGGAGCAGACATGGGACGGCGTCCTGTACCCTGTCCCTGACAGGACGGACAAGGCCGTCATCGTCATGTTCGGCAGCGAGGGCGGCACGGAGCACGCCGGGAAGTGCGCCCACTTCTTGCTGGACAGCGACATTCCCGCACTGGCACTGGCGTTCGCCGCATTGTTTTACTTCTTTGGAAAATAACGCTGCAAAATCTACGGGGCGTATGCGGGAAAGTTTCCCGCATACGCCCCGTAGGCGTTTCCTGTTTATTTCCGTATGATATGGATGTCCTGGGTGCCGGAGTAGAGCAGCTCGGTTCGCTTTTCCATCTTTGCAGCACGCCCATATCCATGCCTTGGAAATAGTAGGTCAGGATATGATTAAAGACAGTTTCTACAAGGGATCGTGAGCTTGTCGCCGACCATCCCATTAAGGCTGTTTACGAAAAGCGCATGAATACCATCACGCAATACCTGCCGTGCGGCTCACGGACGAAATGCCATTTGAATGGCCTGCGGCGTGTTGGTTCCTGAAAGGATCGCCCAACCTTTAAGAAATTAGCCGTCCTGTTTGAAGGGAACACAGCCAACGGAGCGGAGAAGGCCTGCCAGAAAGCGGCGGAAAACCGAAGTGTCCTTTTTATAGCATTTTTTGTGAAAGGCTCAATCCGTTTTTGGCGAATGAATATATGCTTAAGTTCTCCCACTTTTTCGCTGAAAGAAAGCCAGCAGTTTCCTCATGCCCTCGGCATTCAGTGCGTAGGCGTCCGACACCGTCCCCGCTTCCATGTGGATGACAAAGCTGCAGCACAGGGCAATGAGTTCTGGATCGTGCGTAACGATCAGGCAAGTCTTTTTCCCCATCTGCGCCGAGATAAGCTGTGCGGTCTGCTCCATATGATGATAATCCAGGCCGCTGGTCGGTTCGTCAAATATCAGAAGCTCCTTCTCTGCAAGAATCGCAGATGCAACTGCCACGCGCTGTTTCTGCCCTCCCGAAAGGGACATGGGGTGGCGGTCCGTATATTCGCTCAGATCCATCTGTTCCAGGATCTGCTGCACAATGTCTGCGTTATCCTCCACCATGCCAAGCCTGACCTCATCGTCCACCGTCTCACAGAACAGCTGATGATTGACGTCCTGCATGACCATATAGCTCTTTTTCAGCAGTTGGCGCCGTCCCAGTTTCTGCCCGTCCAGCACAACAGTCCCGCGAAACCGCCTTTCCAGGCCACACAAGCATCGGGAGAGCGTAGATTTTCCTGCGCCGTTGTGCCCAATCAGCGCAATCACCGCATTTTCCGGCAGTTCAAGTTCAGATATATCCATTGCGGGATTTTCACCATAGCTGTATTTGAAATCCTTCAGCACAAGGGAATCCGAGCCGCTGCGCGCAGATGTGGAAAAGCTAAGGCTGTCAAGAGAGAGCGTCCGCAGGCCCAGGCTACTTATCTCCGCAGCAGGGAGCGCACGGAAGTCCTCCATCGGCATATCCCTTTCAACGCGCCCGCCGCGCATATAAACAACTCTGTCGCAGATATCCGCCAGCCAATAAAGGCGATGCTCGGCGATGATGATGGTCTTGCCCTGCGACTTCCAGAACAGCAGTGTCTGTTTCAGATCATCCACGGCATCTATGTCCAGATTGGAGGTGGGCTCATCCAGCACGAACACATCCGGATACACCGCCGCCACAGAGGCACAGGCAATCTTCTGCTTCTCACCCCCTGAAAGGTCAAATATATTTCGGTCAAGAAGCGGCTCAATATGAAGCTGCCGGGTCACCTCTGCGATTCTCCCGGATACAACATCCTCCGGAAGTCCCTGATTTTCACAGCCGAAGGCCAGCTCACTGATGGTATCCACGCAGAAAAACTGACTGCGGGGATTCTGAAATACGCTGCCGACCTTTCGCGCCGTTATGTACAGCTCCTCCCGGTTGGGGTGCAGTCCATCGACACGGATCTCGCCATCCACTGTCCCCTCATAAAAATGGGGAGCAAGTCCGTTTATCATGCGGCACAGCGTTGTCTTTCCACAGCCCGATTCCCCGCAGAGCAAAACGCACTGCCCATCGGGTATCGTCAGATCTATATGGGACAGAATCCCGTCCGCTCCGTTGGTGTAGCGGAAACTAAGGTCTTTCAATTCGATCACCGCATCACCCCCAACCAGGAAAGGACCAGCATCACAAAGGGAACAAGACAGATCAGCAGCACCGCCAAATCCTGAATGTGAAAGCCTATTTTGCAGATATTCGTGCGCTTTATGTCGCTCCCAAGCCCCCGCGCCAGTGCCGCGGCGGAAAGCTCACTGCCGATCTGCACAGAGCAGGTCAGAAGCGGTATCAGGCGGTATTCCAGCATTTTGGTCCAGTTCTTTCCTCCGAAGGAGATGCCGCGCATTTTCATGGCGGCGCCTATGGCATGAAACTCCTCCGCCACAGTGGGGAAGAAGCGAAACATTACCGAAAGCGGAATGGACAACTTTTCCGTGACGTGCATCCGGTGCATGGCGGCGATGAACTCACTGACCGTGGTGGTAGAAAACACATAAGTTCCGATCATAATGCCCGGCAGAAAGCGGTTTACAATTGCACAGATCGCCAGCAGGATATAACCCGGCAGGCCGCTTGCGCGCGGCATCACATAAAAATGTGCCGCATAGGAAGCGCAGTAGAGAACCAGATAAAGCAGTGCTGTGCGGTATTTTTTTGCACTTAAATGCAGCAGAAAAGGAATAACACACAAAGCGTGAACGACAAGGGTCATATTCTCTCCGCCGGCTCCCCCCAGAACAAAGGTCATGACTGTGATGAGCAGCAGCAGCTTTGTTCTGGGGTCGAGGGGCATTCCACGGTTTTCTATGTTGGCCTGAAAAAGCCCCTGCCTTGCCATCAGGCAATTCCCGCCTTGATGAAGTGCTTTTTCAGCAGAGCCTTACCAATCAGTCCGCCCAAAATGCCGCAGACGAAGGTTGCCACCAGCAATACCGGGCACATCCAGGTGGGCATTAGGCGAGTTAATGCATCGACATACTCCTGACCGAAGTCCTGCCGGGTAGAGAAGTATCCTGCCATATCCAAAAACAGTGGAAGCTCACAGCCGAACACCACCATAAAGGTCAAACCGCAGGACAAAATCCCCTTCTTTGCACTCTGGTAACCACCGCTTTTATATACAAGGTCTGCCAACAGGCCAAATACGATACCAAAGATAAACGGATAAATGCCCATGCCCGTTACCATCAGCATAAGCCCCTGAATAATGCACAATATCCAAATCATTCCGAATTTTTTGGCCCGGGTAAGATACAGCATATAGGGTATGCCGCCCACAAGCGGGACGATAATGGACAACAGCGGAATGAATATGGGGATAAAACCCAGCATACCGATGGCCATTGCAATAATGAATATAATGGCGCTGAAAATGCCGATGTTCATCAGGTCTTTACCTTTAAGCTTTTTTTCTGTGTTCATTTTAGATTACCTCTCTTCACATCATTTTTACGCCATGACCCAGCTCTGAGATTGTGTTTGCAGCTGGTGCATGTGCGCATATATACCTTTTTGTGCCATCAGCTCATCGGGCGAGCCGCTTTCGGCAATGCGTCCGTCCTTCAGAACGACGATCTTGTCGGCGCTGGCCACCGTCCTCATACGGTGTGCAATGATCAGTACCGTCTTGTTTTGTATCAGGCGTGACAGAGATTCCTGAATGAGCGTTTCATTGTCCACATCCAGGCTGGCCGTGGCCTCATCCAACAGGATAATAGGCGCGTCCTTCAGAAAAGCGCGTGCAATAGATATCCGCTGCCGCTCTCCGCCGGAGAGCTCGGATCCGTTCTCACCGATACGGGTGTTCCAGCCGTCGGGCAGTTTTGCGACGAATTCCTCACAGTTGGCAAGCCGCGCCGCAGCCATGACCTCCTCGTCTGTGGCGTCCTTTTTGCCGATACGTATATTTTCCAGAATCGTGTTGTCAAAGAGCGTCACATCCTGGAACACGATGGAATAGAGGGAGAGCAGCGTCTCCGGGTCGATTTTGGATATATCCATACCGCCCACAGTGATTTTTCCCTGATCTATATCCCAAAAGCGGGCGGCCAGCCGGGAAACGGTGGTCTTGCCGCCGCCGGAGGGACCGATGAGCGCCGTGACCTCACCCTGCTTAGCGGTAAATGACACATCGTAGAGCACCTTTTCACCCGTCTCGTGATACGCAAAGCCAACGTGGTCAAAAACGATATCACAGCCTTTATTTGTGAGCCGCTCCACGCCGGTCTGAAGCGGCGTTTCCAGGATTTTATCCATGCGCTCGGTCTGCACCGCAAGGGTGGTGATGGCCAACAGGTTCTGCAAAGACACCTGCAGTGGGTCATATATGCGGGATATCACCAGGAGGAACATGAAGAAAGTAAGGGCACTTATCTGCCCACTGACGAGCAGCGCACCACCAACAAGCGCCGTGGTGGCGATGCCCAGCTTCAGGAACATTTGCGCGCTGGAGCAGAAGGCCGCCGCACCCAGCTCCGTGAGGATCGTGCGCTTTTCCACATAGGCAATCTTGCCCTTCAGACCGACCATGTATTCGCCCTCATAGTTGTTGGCCTTGAGGTCGCGCATGGACTCCAGGCACTCCTGGATCCCGTCGGCGCAGGCAAGCTTTGCGTCGTTGTTCTTCCGGCCCAGGGACTGCTGCACTCGGGCAGAGAGGCCGACGATGAGAAACGACACGGGCAGCACCCACAAGGAGGCCAGGGCAAGCCGCCAGTCGAAGAAGAAGAGGGATATGGCAATTATAGTAGTGGAGATGATGGAACCGACGAGTTCCGGTATCCAGTGCGAGGAGGCTGTCTCTATCCTTGCGCAGTCGTCCATGACGGCGTTCGTGAGATCCGCAAGGTCGCGCCTGCCGAAGAAGGACAAAGGCAGCTTTCGCAGGTGCTCCGCCAGAGATACACGACGCACGCCGCTCTCCTTATAGGTGGCAAAGAAGGTGGCGTTGTACTGGAATAGCGTTGTCAGCCAGACGAGCGCAAGGCAGACGATTATACCGCAGATATAGAAGGCAACGCGGCCGCCGGTAAACGGCGTTCCGTTCATCAGGTCGCGGATGAAGCTGTACAGCATACCGGCAGGGAACATCAAAACCAGATACGCCAGTGTGCAGGCCCAGAACGCCTTTATCATGTCCTTCGCACCCTGTTCGCTGAGTGCGTATTTGTGTTGTAATTTCTGTTTCATGCTTTTACACCTACCTTCCAGCTTGCGGTCGTTTGGTACTCGCTCCACATCCGCTGATACAAGCCCTTTTTCTCCAGCAATTCCTCATGCTTTCCGCTTTCAAAGAGCTTGCCGTCTTTAACAACGTATATTTTGTCCGCAGAGGTAACAGTCGTAAGCCGATGGGCAATCATGATGACTGTCTTTCCCTGTGACAATTTATTGAAAGCTGCCTGAACTTTGCTCTCGTTGTCCGGATCAGCAAAGGCGGTCGCTTCGTCCAAAATAAGGATTGGAGCGTTCTTCAGCATCACTCTGGCAATGTTTAGACGTTGCTGTTCGCCGCCGGACACATAAACGCCCTTGGTGCCGATGACGGTGTCGATGCCGTTTGGAAGCTTTTCGATAATATCGTCGCACTGTGCGTCATGGAGTGCCTGCAGCACCTCCTCGCGGGAGGCGCTGGTCTTCGCCATACGGATATTTTCGAGCACCGACATTTTGAAAAGCTTGCTGTCTTGAAAGACGAAGGACACAGTATCCATGAGAGCTTCTTTAGAGATATCCTTTACGTCCACACCACCGACGAGGATTTGACCCGACTGGACATCCCAGAAGCGGGCGATGAGACTTGCTATTGTTGTCTTGCCGCCGCCGGAGGGACCGACCAGAGCTATGTGCTCGCCGGGCTCTATGTGCAGGTTCACTCCGTCCACGGCCTTGTCTTTCCCACCCGCATAAGTGAAAGTAACGTTTTCCAGCGTAACGGAATTGTCTTTTGGCTCTGCCGGTCTTTCCGGCTCCGGTAGAGGCTTCATCTCCAGAATGCTATTGATGCGGTTTAAGCTGTCCGTGACCAGCATCTCGTTTTCGCCGGCGTACATCACCTTGTTCATCGTGGTCGTGATGATCGGCGTGATGATGATGTAAAACAGGAGATTCAGCAGCAGCTCGTTTGTCACGCCGCCTGATGCCATGACCATTCCCGCCGCAATGATAACAGCGAAAACGGCGTTTATCGCCGTGGTGAAAACAAGCATGGGCGTACGCACCTGCTTTGTGTAGGTAATTGTCCATTTGGAATAATCGTCTATCGTCTGCTTAAAGCGCTTGAAACTGAACACGGTCTGGCCGAAGGTTTTCACAACGGGAACGCCCCTGACATACTCCACCGTCTCGCTCGTCATGGTTTCCAGCGCCGTCTGATACTGCTTCATGGATTCCTGCATCCTTTTTCCCATCATGGTAGACATGACGGCAAAGGCGACGGCTACGGGAATCAGGCACAGCAGCCCCAGCCTCCAATCAAACACAAAGAGCAGCGCAACAAGTCCGAGCGGAGTGAATACGGTACCTGCTTTATCTGGCCATATGTGGGCGAGATAGGTCTCGGTATTGGCACTGCAATCGTTTACAATTTTGCGCACACGGCCGGTGCCCCAATCGGAGAGAAAGCCCACCGGCAGCGTCACAACATGCTCCATCACCCGAGTGCGCATGTTACGCTGCACGCGGAATGCAGGCAGATGTGAGCACCACAGCGACGCAATGTACAAAAACATGGCGGTTACGGCAAGCCCAACTGCCATCCAGCCGTAGTGGCTGATATTCTGAGCTTCATTGTAATTTGGTGCAACGGAAATGACCTCCTGCAAGATCTTCCGGATACACCAGAACGGCGTCAGCGCCACCAGGGCGCTGATTGCCGACAGGACATAGGAACTGTATGTGAGATATCGATAGTTCCCGGCATACTCCATAAGCTGCGCCATTTTTGATTTTTCCTTCATAACAATCCTCCTCGTTGATATTCCCTCGGCGTAACGCCGTAAATACGCTTGAAAATCGCGGCAAACTTCCCCGGGCTGTCATAGCCCACCATTCCCGCCGCCTGAGATACGGACAGATTTTGATCCTCACGCAGAAGTACGGCTGCCCGACGGATACGATGTTCCTGCAAATAGGTGTTGATGGGCAGACCGAATATCTCCTTGAAGCAACTTTTTAAGGCGCTTTGGGAAATATCAAACCTCTCTGCAAGCTGTACGATCGTATAGCTTTTTGTCAGATTTTCCGTTATGAGCCGTTCCGCCGCCTTGATTTTGTCCACTTGGCTTTTGTAAAAATACGGTTTTGCAATTCCGATATTTCCCGTATCCAGGCCATCCAGATGCAGGAGCAATTCGAATATTTTCAATCGCAGGTATTCACGCCTGTTCTCTTTTGGCAGCGTATAAAAGGTGTGGAATATCCTCTCCGCTTCCTCTGATTTTGAGAGCACGTTGGGTTCGCCGTCCGCACAGAATTTTTGCCTGAGAGACTCCAACGAGACGGGAAAGCCCCGGAGCTCTTTTACAAGCTGCTCACTCGCCTGCGGCAGATAAAATCCGATAGATACGCCATGAAAATGGTTCTGCGGAAAGTTCGTCCGTCCAGCGTGATATCGGCGGACGTCAACAGCGCAGTTGCCCGGTGAAAAATAATAATATACCTCAGGCCTCACAAAGCGTTCCATCGAACCCTCGCGGCAATGATCGACGCACAGCATCTGCTGCCCGTCGGTCTCAAAGCTGGTGTCGCAGTAAGACATATGAAAATCGTTGTACATGACCACTACGCCCGGAAACAGCATATAGCAGGTCATGATACCCTCGCCGGTCTCATTTTCGATTTTGAGCACGCTGCAGTTGTCGGCGTGCATGACCTCGCTGACCTCATCTCCGAGCTCCAGGCCCGGAAAAACACTCGACACTCTAACGGCTCCTTTCTGAATCACAGTTAGACATAGCTAACTCATTCTTAAAAATTTACGCCCGTAGGCATTATTCTTTATACCATCAACTTTCCCAAAGCACAAGCCCATTTGGAAATTTTGAGTCCATTTAGTTATTTATTTTTTGAACTTGATAAAGTTTCGCCTCTTTTTCTCTTTCCCTCCTTGATCAGCTCCGCCGAACCCCCTTTTTTAACGTTCGCATCAGTACGATGCAAATAAGCAGATAGCCAAGCAGTACTCCCCAATATAAAGCATAAGGATAAAAGAACCACAAAAACACAGGCTGCTGGTTGCAATTTTTTGGTTCGTTACTGTAAAATATATGACTTTTCGATGCGCTATAGAGAGGCCCTTGCCTCCAACAGCATAGACCGCAATAAAAAACAAGTTCATCCGCTCCGTGATAAGGGATTGGATGAACTTGTTTCATGCACCCGAAACCATCAGCTGGCAGTTGATTCGAATTTAGGTCCTCATTACTGTAATGCCAAGGGTATCGTACTTTTTTAAAATTCCAAGCACAACGAACCTGGCGTCGCTGAACTCATAGCTGCAGGTGGACAGCGTGAGAATCCGGTCTGAGGACAACGGCGTAACACTGCTTTCAAAGGTAGATTTCTCGATGGCGGATACGATCCAATCCTCAAACTCCATCTCATTTGTAAAACCGACTGTCCATGCGTTTTCCTCAACACTGGCCACATACCCGGCGAAGAGCTCGACCACATAGTTTGCGTCAGGCGTCACCAGAAGCAGCTGCGGATGTTCCTCGTAATACTCCTGATTTTTATATCCGTCCAAAGACGAAAACATGCTGCCGTTTTTCATATGATGTCCGTAGATGATGGAGTGGGCATCTGAAAGATCCCCGTTCACCCGGCAGTCCAGAAACAGGCAGCCGTTGGCGTTGTATGCACCGTCAAAAAGGTGCCTCAGATAATAAGAATTGTCGCTCCCCTGCACCACGGGGTAGTTGATAACGGTGTCCTCGCAGTAGAGCCAGCCGACGATATCCGGATTGATCTCCCGGAGTGCTTGAAAATCCACCTCCGGCCAGTCAATATCAGAATCCATCTTCTCTCCATCCTCATCTGTTTCACCCGTGGGATGGGGCGGTTTTTTTGTGGGGTCAGGAACCTGCACATAATCCGTCAGACCCGAATAGATTTCATCGCTCTGTGCGGACTCGCTGTAATATAGATAAAGATGGTATCCGCCAACCCCGAAGACGCCCATGAAGACGGCCGTCAGCAGAACAAACAAAACTTTCTTCATTTGCGCTCCTCCTCATACTGATTTGCCAGTTTGTAAAATGTACTGCGCTTGAGGTTCAATGATTCCATCGCAGCGACTGCGGTGATCTCCTCGGCCTTCCATCTGGTATATATCTTTTCCCAGTCTGGAGGATACTCCGCCGGCGGCCGCCCCAGATGCTTTCCCTGTTCCTTTGCCACAGCGATCCCCTCAGCCTGCCTTTGCCGAATCGTGAGGCGCTCCTGCTCGGCGATACTGGCCAGAACCTCGATTAGAATGTTGTTGATCATCTCGAATACCCATTCCTGTCCCTCCGGCAATTGGATCATAGTCGTTGGCAGGTCGATAACCCTGACCTGAATGTGATGCGTTTTGAAGTATTCCAGCTCCTGCCGGATATGCTCTTTATTTCGACTCAGTCTGTCAAGGGATTTGATGACCAGCACATCGCCATCCCGCAGCATGGTGTTCTTCAGTGCAAGGTAGCCTGTTCGATCCAAGCTGGCGCCGCTGGCCTTGTCCGTTACGATATCCCTTTCGGCAACGCCGCAGTCCAACAGCGCCTTGATCTGCCGGTCCAGGTGCTGTTCTTTTGTGGACACCCGGGCATAACCATATGTTTTCCTCATCGTGTAATCACTTCCATTCGCTCTGAAAATCCGTCCATAAAGGTCACTCGGATTGCGGATATGTCTGAAAATAAAAATGGGGCTTTTTCAGACGGGAGAACACCTTGTTTTTGCCGCTCTACACCACCATCTGCAAAGGTGTACCTTTATGGAGCTATATAATTACACGGAGACAGGCCGGGAATTGCAACTTTCTAAAGAATATGAGCAAAAGGCTTGATATTATTCCGCAAATTGAATATAATAAAAGAATATAGCGAAAGGAGCATCCGCATTATGAAATATGTATCCACATTTGAAGCAGCAAAGAAGTGGAATATCTCGGCAAGGAGGATTGCCGTCCTTTGTTCACAGGATCGCATTGAGGGCGCCCAGAAGGCCGGGAATAACTGGATTATACCTGAGGATGCTGAAAAGCCCTCCGATGCCCGCATCAAAAGCGGGAAATATATCAAACCGAAGGTAAAGGAGGACGCCGGCAATGGCAGTACCAACTAATATAAAGACGTTACTCTCCGGCAGTGTCGTTGAGTGGGCAAGAATTGAGTTTAAGGAAACCTGGGATGCTGAGGCCTCCCTGAAAACCATTTGTGCTTTCGCCAATGACATCGACAACTGGGGCGGCGGTTATCTGGTTATCGGCGTGAAGGAGCAGGGTGGAAAGCCCGTCTATCCGCTGCAGGGTGTTCCCACAGAAAAGCTTGACGGCTATTTGAAGGACATGCTGAATAAATGCAAGCGTATCCAACCGGAATATATGCCCATCGTCGAGGTAGCCGATTACGAGGGCAAGAAGTTCATTGTCATTTGGGCACCCGGCGGGAACGCCCGTCCATATTCCTCCCCCAAGACGATGGCGAGGGACAATAAGGAGCGCATTTATTATATTCGTAAGATGTCCAGCACAATTGCTCCGTCTGAGGAGGAAAAGCGGGATTTGTATAACCTCGCCAACAATATCCCCTTTGACGACCGGGTCAACCATGAAGCCGAACTGACGGACTTGAATATTACGCTGATCCAGAGTTATTTGAAGGAAATCGGCAGTTCACTTTATGGGGAATCCAAAACGATGGATTTCGCTGACCTGTGTAAGAGCATGAATATCATCAGCATGCTTCCGGAGTATACGAAACCAAAGAATGTGGGGCTGATGTTTTTCAGTATGGAGCCGGACCGCTTTTTCCCATATGCCCAGATCGATATCGTAGAGTTTCCTGATGACACGGGTGACCGCATCCGGGAAAAGACCTTCAAGGGGCCGCTGCATCAGCAGCTGCGGGAAGCATTGCAATATATCAAAAACAGTATCCTGCAGGAGCAGGTCGTCAAGGTGGACGGTGTGGCGGAGGCGCGGCGCTTTTTCAATTATCCCTATGCCGCCATTGAGGAGGCTCTCTCGAACGCAGTCTATCACAAAGGCTATGATGAACGGGAACCCATCGAGGTGCGCATAGAGACAGACCGAATCATCATTGTCAGCCACCCCGGCGCCGACCGCTCCATTAGTTCGGAGAATTTAAGGGAATTTCGCGTACACAGCCGCCGCTACCGCAACCGCCGCATCGGTGAATTCTTAAAAGAGATGCATCTGACGGAGGGACGCAATACCGGTTTTCGCAAGATCCGCAATGCGCTGCGCAACAACGGCTCTCCCGATCCCTTATTTGAGACGGATGAGGTACGCACCTATTTTACGACGACCCTTTATATTCATCCGGATTTTGATACACATCAATCGTCTGAGGCGATAAATGAGGATGTCGGAAATAATGTCGGAGATTTGTCGGAAATCGAGACGGAGGTGCTGACGGCCATCCGTGGAGAACCTCATCTCTCCGCAAAAAAGATTGCCAGTCAGATAGGTGTGACAGACCGCACCGTAGAACGTGCCATCCAGATGCTGAAGCAAAAGCAATATATCAGGAGAGAAGGCTCAACCCGCGGGAAATGGATTGTATTAAAGTAAGGGAGGCGGCAAAATGGCGCGTCAATATAAACTGGCAAGAAAAATGAAAAAAATAACGCTGACCGTAGCCGCCGAAGATCTGGGTGTGTCGCAGCCAACGCTGTCTGCTTGGGAGAGCGGGAGAAGAAGCCCTACCATTGAGGCGCTGATCCGTATGTCTGAGTATTACGGCGTTACTGTAGATTTTTTGCTTGGAAAAGCAAAAGAAAGCGACTCGCGGGTAGATATGACGCTTCCAGTTTCAAAAGAGATGCTGCCCGCCTTGCATGAAGCGCCTGTCTACTCACCGAAAAACGGTTGGGCGTTTGTAGATGCAGTCGAGCGGCAGCTTCGCTTTGCAACCGGCTTGTCCTTGCCCTTTGCCGATGTACAGGATGTCTATATGCTGCCGCCGCTGTTTTCCACAGCCGCCGCACCCCAACATAAGCCGCTCTCCAAGGCAGAGCTTGCCGGGCTGGACGAGGTGTGGGTGGAGCCTATCTCGGCTGATATCACACTGCGGCAGGAACTGCGAGGATGGTATCATGTCAAAGCCCGCTTTGTGGAAAACGAGATGGGGCAACGGTTTTACTTCGACTTCTACGGAGCCAAGTGGCTGGCGTTTGTGGGGCAATGGGATTCAGAACGATAAACCGGGAGGGAGGCAATATTGATGAAAAACATATTGGTAGTTCAAGGCGGTGGACGTGCCAAAGGAAATACTGCTCAACTGGTGGATTCCTTTATCAAAGGGGCGACAGAAGCCGGGCATACCGTTGAGAAGATCAATCTAAATCAGACAGAGGTGAAAGGCTGCATCGGCTGCAACGCCTGTCGTTACGGAAAACCGTGCGTCCAGAAGGATGGATTCAACGACCTTGTACCTAAAATCAAAGCAGCGGATTTAATTGTGTTTGCATCGCCGCTTTTGTTTTGGACATTGTCATCCAAAATCAAAGCATTTATCGAACGATTTTACTGTATCGCAGAGGAAGACCCTGCTCCTCCGTTGGGTAGATATGAGAGATATCCAATCAAAGATGCCGCGCTGCTTATGACATCTGCTGACAATTATTTTTGGACGTATGAACAAGTGGTATCTTACTATCAATTTGCAATCATCAATTATATTGGATTTCAGGATAGAGGGATGCTACTTGCTGGAGGCTGCGGAGATACAAATGGCAAGCCACAGATAGACAAGACAGGTTATCTTGAAAAAGCATTTGAATTTGGGAAGAATATTTATAGAGATTAAGTGCAGCTCCCGATTTGTCGAGTTATTAGTTTCACCCGAAAGGAGGCCGGAGCGTGGAGAGCAGATACTATGCCGCCATAGACCTGAAGTCGTTCTACGCTTCGGTCGAATGCATGGAGCGCGGACTTGACCCGATGACCACCAACCTGGTGGTTGCCGATGCAAGCCGCACGGAGAAGACTATCTGCCTGGCCGTTACCCCCGCCCTTAAGGCCTACGGCATTCCCGGAAGGGCGCGGCTGTTCGAGGTCGTCCAAAAGGTCAAGGAAGTCAATGCACAGCGGCAGCGCCGGGCACGGGGGCGAAAACTCACTGGAGAATCTTACGATGCAAACGAACTAAAAGCCTCGCCGGAGCTGGCTCTTTCGTATATCACGGCGCCGCCACGCATGGCGCTCTATATGGAGATCAGCACGAAGATATACAACATCTACCTCCGCTTTGTTGCGCCGGAGGATATCCACGTTTACTCCATCGACGAGGTGATGATCGACCTGACTCATTACCTGGGCGCCTATGGCCTGTCTGCACGGGAGCTGACGGCAAAGATGATCCGCGAGGTCTACGCAGAGACCAGCATCACCGCCACGGCAGGCATCGGCACGAACCTCTATCTCTGCAAAATTGCCATGGACATCATGGCCAAGCATGCAAAGCCGGATGAAAACGGCGTGCGCATTGCCGAGTTGGATGAGATGAGCTACCGCAAGCAGCTATGGAGCCATCGACCCCTGACTGATTTCTGGCGCATCGGCAGGGGCTATGAGCGGAAGCTGGAGTCCGCCGGCCTCTACACCATGGGCGATATCGCCCGCTGCTCCCTTCATAACGAAGACAAGCTGTATCAATTGTTTGGCGTCAATGCCGAGCTCTTGATCGACCATGCATGGGGCTGGGAGCCCTGCACCATGGAGCAGATCAAAGTCTACAAGCCCGAGACCAACAGCGTCAGCTCAGGACAGGTGCTATCCTTCCCCTATTCCTTTGACAAGGCAAAGCTGATCGTCCGGGAAATGACGGAGCTTTTGTCTCTTGACCTTGTGGATAAAAATCTTGTCACCGACCAGCTCACGCTGACCATCGGCTATGATATCGAAAATCTGGCCAACCCGGAGATCAGCCGCAGCTATAAAGGCGAGGTCACCACCGACCACTATGGCCGAAAAGTGCCGAAGCACGCCCACGGCACCGCCAATCTCGACCGGCAGACCGCCTCCACCATGCTGATCATGAAAGCCGTCATGGAACTGTACGAGCGCATTGTGGATAAAAAGCTGCTGGTACGGCGGATCACACTGACTGCCAATCGTCTGGTAGACGCCGCCGCTGCGCACAGGCAGGCGGTGCCGGAACAGTTAGATCTGTTCACCGATTATGCGGCTCTGGAGCAGCAGAAGGCCGAGGAGGAAGCCGCACTGGAACGGGAAAAACGGATGCAGCAGGCCATGCTGGAAATTAAGAAAAAATACGGCAAAAACGCCATTCTCAAGGGAATGAATCTTCAGGAAGGCGCAACCACCATAGACCGAAATAAGCAAATCGGGGGGCACAAGGCATGAGTGATAAATATGACGACATCATCCATCTCCCGCACCATGTTTCCAAGACCCGACCGCAGATGCCTGCCCTGGACCGCGCCGCCCAATTTGCGCCGTTTGCTGCCTTAACTGGACATGGAGCCGCCATCGCCGAGGCCGGCAGGTTAACCGAACAGAAACGGGAGCTCGCCGAGCATGAGCAGGCGGCGCTCAATGAAGCACTCGGTCGGATACAGGAGCAGTCCGGCAAGCACCCGATTGTCACCATCCTTTATTTCATGCCAGATGAGCGCAAAGCCGGCGGAGCCTACCTCAGTGCGACTGGTGAAGTGAAAAGGATAGACGAGTATGAAAGGCTGCTCATCTTTCAAAACGGACTGAAAGTTCCAATAGACGACCTGATGGAAATCGAACTCGGTTAAGGGCTATTCACACATCAAACCTCTTGCAAATCCACCCTGACCATGCTATACTATCTATGTTAGTATCAGTAATTGCAATTAGGGCAATTAAAGTTATCTGGTTACACAGCGTCTGAGGATTCTATCTTCAGGCGCTTTTTTGTTTTTCTGGGGCTTCTAATCAAGAGGCACAGAACATCAAGCAACGGGTGGTGGGCTTTCCGCCTGCTCGCTCACAACTGAATATCGAGGGCCTTTGGCTCACAAGCACACAGGGAACTTCGGTTCTTTGTGTGCTTTTTATATAGATCGGAGCTTTGCGGCTCCCCCAACCTTTGTTCCGGGGAGCCGTCAGGCATACCCGTTCATATATGAAAACAAACCAAAAGGAGGTTCAATGAAGTATAAAAAAAGCAATTATAGACCGTACCCAGGCTTTTACGATCTGCGTATCTTCACTCTCAATTCCAGAGAATTCGCAGCAGCCTGGCGTGTTCAGGAATTTCTGTACCATGCGGCGAAGCGCGAGGACTACTATAAGTGCTATGAGCCGATGCAGTGGGAAGGAATCAAGGAAACTGCCGCAGAGCTGCAAATGATTCTTTTGCCTAAATTGAAAGCTGGCAAAGAACTCAAGTAGCAGCCATATTAGCAACCGAAAGGATAGCATTAAGTGAATGAGTACGGTACAAAGGAAGCTGCATTCGCGGATCTGCGAGTGCATTACGGCACCGCCCGAAGCTACCTGATATCGGGTTCTGGAAGAAACAGGGTGACGGGATACCGAAACGGCGTGATGACCAATCTCGGCGACCTGACGCTCTCAGAATGGACTCAGAAAATCCAAACGCTTATCGCCGAACATCAGGAAGAAACACTGCAGGAGAACCTGCTGCAATGGCTTCGGGAACACAACTATACTCGGGACTCTCTGCAGGAGTTGCGTGAGGAGGCATTAAAACTTCATGCAGCACGCATATTTGATAATCCGCTATGGGTCAGCTATATTCCGTGGAATCGTCGGTTCCGACCGGAGGCATTGGATGAAAGCCGGCTCGTATGGGTTGAGACAGTGTGCTGCAGGAAGCCCGGGCAGGTCACAAGAGAACAAATCGATAAAGCATACCAGCATACTGTTTCCTGCCCGCACTGTGGCAGGTTCAGCGAGTTTGCTGAATGTCAAAACACAGATAAGGAGAATGCGCATGAACGCGAATAAGTATCAAACCAACCATGCCCGCATGCTGCAGCTGATTGAACAGCTCAACAAGGCGGACATCGCCTACTACCGGGACGACAATCCCATTATGCCAGACCGGGATTATGACTTTCTGATGGATGAGCTGCGAGGCCTGGAGCAGGATACCGGTCTGACGCTTTCCCACTCCCCGACCCAAAAGGTATCCGGAGAGATATTGGAGGAGCTGACGCCGGTGCGGCATACCAGACCCATGCTGTCAGCGGACAAGACCAAATCCGTTGAGGATCTGGCCAAATTCGCTTCCAAGCAGCCTGTTATGCTCAGTTGGAAAATGGACGGACTGACCCTTGTGCTGCGCTATGAGCATGGCACGCTTGTGCAGGCCATTACCCGAGGTCGTGAAGGAATCATTGGTGAGGACGTGACGCATACTGTGCGCACATTCCTCAATGTGCCGCTGACTATCCCTACGAAAGAATCCTTTGAAGTGCGCGGCGAAGGCGTCGTCTCATGGAAGAATTTCGAGATGCTTAATTCCAGTCTGGAGGAACCTTATTCCCATCCCAGAGGGCTGGCGGCCGGCAGTGTGCGCAAGCTCAATGCAGGTGAAGCAGCCAAACGGATGCTGGAATTCTGGGCCTTTGAACTGGTGAGCGACTACCTTGAGCCCGATTTCAAACTCGGGCAGCAGCAATTCCTGGAGCGAAACGGGTTCTCCGTTGTGCCGTACATCTATATCGACGCCTTGCACAATGAAAAGACCATCCGTGATGCCATTGCTTCCATGGAGCCCGAAAAATTCGCCTATCCGGTGGATGGGCTCATCATGGAGTATGATGACATCCGCTATGGCAAAAGTCTGGGCGCCACTGGTCATCACGAGAACCGTTTGATCGCCCTGAAATGGCAGGATGAATTGTTCGAGACGAGATTTCGCGGCGTAGAGCTGGCGACGACTCGCACCGGTATGGTGAGCATCACCGGTCTGTTTGACCCGGTGGAAATCGACGGCGCCACGGTCTCGCGGGCCTATCTGCACAATCTGGACATCTTTGATGAGTTCCAGTTTGGCGTTGGGGATGTGATCTCTGTCTACAAGGCAAATATGATCATTCCACAGATTGCAGAAAACAAAACGCAGAGCAACACCTATCAGCTCCCGATGACCTGCCCCTGCTGCGGTAATCCGCTATCGCTAAAGAGGACGACAGGCGGAACTCGTCAGTTGTTCTGTGAAAACCCGCACTGTGCTGCCAAGCTGGTACAGAAATTTGCTCACTTCTGTGAGAAAACGCGGATGGACATCGAGGGCTTGTCGGCGACCACGCTGGAGAAATTCATCGGGCACGGCTGGATTCAAAACTTTGGAGACCTGTACACATTGGAGCAGCATCGGGAGGAAATTATCCAGACCGAAGGCTTTGGCGTGAAGTCGTATGAACGGCTGCAGGCCTCCGTCGAAAAGAGCCGCCGCTGCACGCTGGCAAAATTTATTGCTGGTTTGGGCATCCCCATGGTCGGCAGACATGCCGGCAGGGATCTGGACAAATATTTCCATGGCTCTTGGGAAGCATTCGAGCAGGCAATACAAAACGGCTTCGACTTCACACAGCTGCCGGATTTCGGCCAGACCATGCACGACAACATTTACCAGTGGTATGCGGATACGGAGGAAGAAAAACTTTGGCGTCCGCTGCTGGGTCAAATCACATTTGAAAAGGAGGATACTACTATGACAAACACAAACAATCCCTTCTGGGGAAAGACCATCGTAGCCACCGGCAAGCTGGAGGGCTATACGAGAGACGGCATTCAAGAGAAGCTGCTCTCGTTGGGCGCACATCCTGCAAGCTCGGTGACGAAGAAAACCGACTACCTGATCGTTGGCGAAAAGGCCGGCAGCAAGCTGACAAAAGCGCAGCAGCTGGGCATCCGCACGCTGACTGAGGAGGAGTTTGAGGAGATGCTGGCATAAACAAATATGCCGAATCAAAAAGCGGAGCAGAGATTTTCTGCTCCGCTTATTTTTTAGGAGGCTCAGTATGAGAAGAAAAATTATCGGCATCAAGAATTTTCACGGCAGTGTTGACATCACCGACCCCTGCTATGACAGAGACGTCTGGTGTTGCATGAACGATGTGAAGATCAAAGACGGTGAGTATACCTGCGCCATTTGGATGCACACCGAGAAAGGCGAATACGACGGCGAACCTTGTATTGATCGACGTGTTGGCATTATCGGCATTTATCTGGATGGAGCGATTCCCTGTCAGAGGGCAATGGAGGAAATCGGTAGTATCGGCGTTGACGCCGGTCTTGCGGGGTTTTTTCACAAAAAGCCCGACTATGACGATGCGGCATGGTCTTCCTTCTGCGATACGATCCAAACCGGCAGCGCATGGCTCACGAAAGACGGGTTTTTCAGTTCTTCTGGATATGGCGACGGAGGTTATGGCGTGTATGCGCATAAAACAGACGGAGAAATCGATGCGTTGGAAATCCGGTTTCTCTGATGAAAGGCGGTTTGCTATGAAAGAATCCAAGTCCGACCGCTTCTGCCGCGTGGCGGAGGCGAGAGTCAACAAGCTCATCAAGATGCTTCGTCTGCTTGGCAACTGCTCAGGCCTCAATGTCTACAGCTACGATGACGATCAGGTGGAGCAGATATTTTCCGCACTCCAGATTGAGCTTGACACAGCCCGGTAGCGTTATACACAGGCGGGCGGTCCGGCGCGAAAGAGATTTTCCCTATCGGAGAGTCCTGTGCCGATGCCGGATACGGTTTCTCATCCGCACATCACGCTGCGATTACCAGACGGCTCCAGCCTTCGTGCAGTGGCCTACGCCGGCGAAAATTACCCGGCAATCAATCTATACCTGCTCAAAGACAATCAACCTGCGGAGCTGGTTTGCTTCGCAGAATTCAATCCCGAACGCAGCCCCTGCCACGAGGTTTGCATCGGCGCCTATCAGTCCAATAGAGACGAAACAACATACTATGCCCCATACCGGGCAGAAAGGATTCAATATGATAGAACTGAAGAAGACGGTGAAAATTAGCTGGGAGAATGCGGCCGCCATGGTTTCGCTCGCAATGAATCCCATCCTTGGGATGTGCTGTGAGTGCCGTGCGAGCTGTGAAGAACCGGACTACTGGAATGTGAGACTTGTGGATGGCCGGCTGTCCAAACTGCAGCTTGCAAAGTTGCTTGATGCGGTGGACGCACCGGCGTCTGCAAGAGTGGAAACCTTTCCCGAAGATGACGACAGTTCACGCTGCCTCGGAATGGAGCTATCTACCCTTCTCTTGAGGCGTTATCTTGGGCAAGGCTGGGAGACTGCATTTGCCAATAACGATGGCATCTTTCTGATTACTCCTGGGGATTCAGATCGGCTACTGAATATGGAACAAATGCTTCGCTTGGGAGATTGTCTGATTCCTATAGACGAGTTGAAGACGAAGCAGGAGCTGGTTGAGTATCTTCATGAGAATGGAGCAACGCATACTACGCTGATGGAATTCTGTGAGCCCTATCGGGAGCAGTACCACAACGAGCTATGCTGGGGCTATCCGATTTCAGACGGCAAACATCTCGGCACTTTTCTGGTGTTGGTCAGGGAAGGTGTTCTGAGCCTTCCATATGACGATGCCGACAAGGTGGATTATGAATTGTTTTGTCTTGAAGATGCCCGCATGTGCGACTTTGAATCCATAGAAATCTTTCTGTCAGACTGGAAAAAGTTCGCTGAGGATCTTGAGCATTCCATGCTATGTATGCGGGAATATCTCAGAAAGAAAAAGGAGGTTCATGATGAGCAAACAAATTGATTGGATGATCCACTACTGCGCCAATGGCGTTTGCGATGAGTGCGGCAAGGCTGAGGAAGGCTTTATCCCTTACGCCTGCAACGCCCACACCCACGGTAT
Organism: uncultured Oscillospiraceae bacterium; assembly: GCA_902492455.1. Taxonomy (GTDB): domain Bacteria; phylum Bacillota; class Clostridia; order Oscillospirales; family Acutalibacteraceae; genus CAKTXU01. The sequence goes on along the minus strand of CABULH010000003.1, from coordinate 208,444 downwards.
GGAGAAGTATGGCCACATGGATTTCCAGATGGTCCTTCATTTACCGCCACAAGAGGTGGGCCGCATTCTCAACACCCTTGGACTTCGTGTGCAGACCGGAGAACGATTCAAAGCCGGCGACCTGGTTTCCAGGATATACGAGGACTGCGACATTCGCCTGGATGCTTTCGAGGAGACCGGCCGCACTGTACTGCGCGCCGTTATTCCGGATAAGCACAACCGATTCCTTGAAGATGAGCAGTGCATGGATGCCTATCGGGTCCAACTGCTTAGAACAGAGGATTTGTATGAGGGCGAGGGGATCCCGTCATGAAAATCGCCATCTATCAAATCGTTCCCGAACAGGATACAAACCGCGTTATCTTTCGGAACATGGAGTTTGTGAGCGAAAAAAACGGTGGACACATTCCGGCAGAAATCTACGAATGTGTTTACAGCGGTATAGTCAATGCAAATACGCTGGAAGATGTGTTCACTGTCTTCAATATTTACCACCCGGCTGGATACCGGGGGCGCTCTCTTACCGCGTCTGATGTGGTCGAGATCATAGGGGCTGATGGAAACTCCTCATTCTTCTTCTGCGACTCGTTTGGATTTAAGCGGGTGTCCTTTGCGAAAGAGAAAACCAGCGGGAGGGAATGAAATGAATGACGCTGTTTTGAATGCTGTCCAAGTTTCGCCCTCGGAGAAAATTTCCTTCCGCTGCACGGGATGCAGCGCATGTTGTAGGCATGTCCGACAGAGCGTGGTATTGGAAAGCCTGGATGTGTTTCGCATCACAAAGTATTTGAGGGATCGGGACAGCAATATCAAGAGCACCGATGACTTCCTTGAGAAGCATGCGGAAATCGCTTTGCTGGATGAATGTGGGTTTTTCGTATTTATGCTCAAAGTGCAGGATGCGGACGACGCATGCGTTTTCCTCAAGGAGAACCGCTGCATGATTCATTCGGTAAAACCCAGAGCGTGCCGGATATATCCCTTTATCGCAAGTCCAACGGAAAACGGCCGCTTCGAATACTTAGTGAGCAAAGAGCAAACATATCACTTCAAAGGACCTAATGTTTCCGTCAGTCGTTGGATGAATCAGTATTTCCTGCCGGATGAACGCGAGGCGCTGCACACGGATTTTCGTACTGTGCCTCACATCGCCAGACTTCTACGACAGATTCCAGAAGAAAGACGTAAGCAAGCTTTATCACTCTTCTGGTGGTATCGTTATTCCAGCTTCGACCTGGACGGCTCTTTTCTGGAGCAGTACCCTATCAATTTGGAGCGGCTGCAGCAGGAGCTTAGCAGCCTGGCTTTCCGGAAATAACAGTTTCAAGTCAGTATGACATAACAAAGAGGCGTCGGGTACCGGCGCCTCTCATCTATTTGGAGGTAATAAACAAATGGACAACAGATTGAAGTATATTATGGAGAACTACGACGACATGACGATCGGGATTGACGATGCCTTTCAATTCGGCTGCAAGCAGTGCGGGAAGTGCTGTATCAACCGGGAGGATATTCTGCTCAATCCAAAAGACCTGTATAACATAGCGAAGGAGCTTGGGCTGACGCCGCATGAGGTCGTCAAAACATATTGCGAGACTTACATCGGGCAGTCATCAAGGCTCCCAATCGTCAGACTGAAACCCAGAGGCACGATTAAACGCTGCCCGTTGCTGAAGAATCGAAAGTGCTCTGTGCACAGAGCGAAGCCAACGGTTTGTGCCATGTATCCCATTGGGCGCTGCATTAAAATGAAGGCGGATGAATACGAGAAAAACGGCTTTGCCAATGTCCAAATCGAGTACATCTTCAATCAGACAGACTGCGGCGACAAATCGGAGACGCATACGGTGCGGGAATGGCTCGATTCGTTCGGAATCCCTGTGCAGGATGAATCTTTCCTCCTGTGGCAGCGGACTATTTCATTCGTTGGGAGAAAGATCCATGAAATCGAACCCTCATACACGGAAGATTCGATGGATGTTGTGTGGTCGCTGATCTTCTCGGTGCTCTACCTGAGCTATGACATGAGTAAGGATTTCTTTGAGCAGTTCAAGGTAAACAGTGAAAAGATTGTTGATGCGCTGGAGCATCTCCCGGCAAACAACGAGGTGCACGAAAATGACTGAGGATCGCAATCAAAACCAAATCATCCGCATCGATGCACGGGGCTGTTTTGTGGAAAGCCTGAGCGATTCGTTTGAGATCGGCAAGGCGCACTTTGTGTTTGCCACATACGATTTGAGCAAGCCATCCGGGCAGCGTCAGACAAACAACATCCACATCTACATAGATGTGGCGGAGCTGCTGGAACTCTGCAGGAAGCTGTTGGGAGGCGAGATGCGCTGGCTGATGCAAAACAAAAAGAAGAATGGTGACAGCACACCACTCTATCAATGCTTAGGCGGCACCTCCGCAGAAAAGCTGGCAAAATACGGCCGCAGCAGAGCGGATGGAATGAGTCTATCCAGAACAGCTCAGCTTGTGTGCGGCAACAAGACGGACTTCCTTTTCGTCGCTGACAGCGGTCCGGGTGAAACCAACGCAAAGGGACTGATTGTGCCACGCTTTGGAAAGAAACCGGAAAACCATGTTTCGGTGAGCATGACCTTCGAGTCGTTCAGTGAGCTGATGCTCATGACAAAAATCCATTATGAGGCGTGGCTCTCAGCGTGGTATTTGGCAAAAAACCAGACATCCCTACGTCGGACACAACAGCAAGCCGGCAAAGATGAGAGGCTATCGGAAGAAGGCCCTATGTCAATGTTCTAAGCATGAGAAAAGGACCGATGCAGCTTTTTTGCTGCATCGGTCTACTTTTTTGATCAATTTTCTTTATCCAGCCCTGCAAAGAATTCATCGTAGGAGCAGTTATAGATCTTTCGCAATTCAATAATCACACTGGCTCGTATGTTTAATTCACCAGCCTCGTACTTTGCATAGGCGCTTCTTGCAATGTCGCAGCCCCGGCGCTGAAGCTCGGCGCAGAGCTTTTCCTGCGACAGACCACTTTGGTCGCGCAGCCGCCGTAAATTATCGCCCATATTGCGGTCGCGGCGTATCTTCTGCTCCGTCATTTCAGCACCTCCCTTTGACCAGTATTGGTTGCAACACTCAATAGTGTATGCTACAATGGACTGAAATATTGTCCGCGATACTGGTCAACTTTTGCGGAGATGAAAAAAAGCAAGGGCGTGTTGTTATTCTGGCTACGGAAAGAAAATTAAAAAACGTCCATCTGTACGTTCTGCGGACATAGCGCAGTTCGTTCCAGCATTGAAGGACAATTGGAGCGCACCGTTGACTCCTTGGTCACGCAGGAAGATGTGAAATGCTTCTATATTGGAAATCACGGCGCTTTTGATCGCATGGCTCTTGCTGTCTTGAAGAGGCTGAAAACACAGTATCCGAGTATTGAAGTTTATGTGGTTTTAGCCTACATGCCCGGAAAAAAGGAGGAATTCTTGCTTGCAGATGAGCCGGACACGATTTATCCGGAAGGCTTGGAGTTTGTCCCCCTGCGCTTTGCCATCACGCACAGAAATCGGTGGACGGTGGACCAGGCGGACTATGTTGTCGCATATGTTGACCATGGGTACGGAGGCGCTGCGCAGACTCTGAGGTACGCAAAAAGCAAAGGAACAAAGATAATTTTGAACCTGGCGCTCTGAAGGAGCCGTAGTAAAACCGCACCGCCTATAAAATGGCACAGATTTGGCAAGGTCGGCGCCGATGACTTGAAAAAGCGGCTGTGTTATAATCTTATCGTCCACCTTTGGGTCTTGGATATGGCTTTATGGCCAAATACTGTCCAAAGGAGTGTGTTAAGATGAAATACTGTCCCTACTGCGGTGCTGCCATTGCTGACAGCGCCGCTTCTTTCTGTGCGGAGTGCGGAAAGACGCTGCCTATAGTCACAGAAGAAGCGCCTGGCAAGAAAAGAGTAAAACCCGAAAGCGATATCCCGCAAAAGAAAAAACATGTTGCACAGGACAAGCGCAAATCCAAGAAAAAGCCGCTGCAACACACCTCAGAAACGAAAAGATCCACCAGAGCAGCCGACGACAGCTATGATGGATATTACGACGATGTGCTGCCATCCGATATGGATAGGCAAAAGGAGGGGCTTGACAAGGAGCTTATTAAAAAGGTCGCTGTAATTGCCGGAGGCGTCCTGCTGATTGCTGGACTGTGTGTTCTTGCACTGTACATCTTATAGGCGTTGTAAAAAGGGAATCCATGCCGTGTAATATAAGCAAAGAAAGATTGCGAGGTGGACAGCATGAAATATATATCCAAGGGCATGGTGAGCAAAGCATCCACGGAGGATATCCTCCATGTGACGCGCTGCGGTGTGGATTTCCAGCTGACCGGCCTACAGGCGGATTTGTGGCTGAACGGGCGTTTTGGCTTCTCTGAAGTAAAAGAAGGTAACATCCTGGCCGAGAAGTCGCTGAACCAGCTGAAGCGCCAGGAGCTGGTGGAGCTTGCCGGTGATGATACCGCTGGCGAATACCGGGCATTGACGCAGTGCGTCATCACCCCGGCGAGCCCCAAAGGTGCAGGACGTATCCTCAGTTCCGATGAAAAGAATTTGCTGAAATGGCTCACCGAGGCGGGACTCCGGCTCAGCATGGCGGAGCTGGTGTACCTGAATGAGCACAATGTCCGGCCGGAGCCGCAGCTTCTCGGCGCAGGCAACCGGCAGGCACTGACGGAATTGATTTATACGCAGGAAAACATCATGGATAATATCCTGGAAACGCAAATGGAACGTGCCGGATGCAGAGATATATCGGTGAAGGCCGTGCTGTCGCTGCTGAAAAAGAAAAGGGTTATCCTGTTGTGAGGTGCATGATGAAAGAGAAATTCAATTCGATACCGGAGGCTTTACAAAAACAGATTATAATAAGGGTGGGCGCATCTGGCCTGAGCCTGCTTCTTGTAGTTGTGGTCATAGCGATGTACCGGGACGTCTACCTCTCCCTTGCCTTCGTCCTCTTTTTCCTGTTTTTCGGAGCCAGCGGCGTTTTCATGTTTTGGAATGCAGCAAAAGGAAGATATATAGCTATCGAAGGAGAATGCACAGAGGTCGAACGGACGACGCTGCGGAAAAGGCCGAAAGTCATCTACTTCACCGCAGAGCCGCACAATGTGAAGCTCCATGTACGGCAGCGTCTGCGAAATATTGCAGTCGGAGACCGTCTTGTGGTGTATGCCTCGGAGAATACGCCGGTCTATCAAAATGAAGGCTGCCAGATTCTTTCCGGATATCTGGCGCTCACTGTGAAGAAAGGAAACGAATAATATGGCGACAGCAGACTCCATCCGCACACTGGCGGATGATGTGCGTAAAATGGTCTATGAATACATCACGCCGGAGGGCGAGTGTCTTTTCGATCCCATAAAGATTGAGATGGCTCTCGAATTCGTTAAACTGGAAATTGAAAAGAGCATTCGAAAGGAAAACGGCGAAAGCAATTGACTATTAGGGTGGCTGATGCTATAATGTCTTTGTAAGTTTCAAGGTTTTCCGCAAGGGACGCCAGAGTATCCGAGTCATTAAAGTGTCAATGAGCACAGTTGTGCTGATTGGCACTTTTTTTGTTTTCCCGGGTTTCTCCCCTCAAAGAGGGTTGAAATAAAAACATTGTAGCAGGCAAATCCTGCAAGAAAGGAGTCACATTATGTTCAAAGCAATCGCAACTGATGTCGTCGTCTCGAAAGGATTCGACGGCGCCCCGGCACTCCGATACTCCGAAAGTGGAGAGAGCGTCCGGTTCCGCATCGGTAAAAGGGTGTACGACACCCGCGCCGATAACAATTCCCGCTGGATCAACCTGTCGGTCAAGGCATTCGGGGCCGTCTGCGAGCGCATTAAGAAAATGCAGCTCAAGGAAGGCAGCTATGTCAATATTCTTGGCAGGCTTGACGAGGATGTGTGGGAAGATCAGACTACCCACGAGAAGAAAAGCGCAATGGTTGTGATCGTGGATGAAATCGAGTATTGCTTCTCCAATACGGACAAGAAACCGAAGGAGAACGACAATACTGCATCCGAACCACAGACCACCGCACCGCAAACACAGCCGGTCGCCAATGGCAACGCCGCCGGAAACTTTACTGGATTTGAACCCTTCGGCGGAGCAAATTCGTTCTTCGACGAATAAGGACGAAAGGCGGGCCGACATAATTGAACAGAGCGCATTAAGACGCACATGAGTGACTGAATCAGAAACTCATGTGCGTTTTTTTGTGCTCAAAAGAAAGGAATGATTATGAACAACAAAGAGTTCAAACGACACATCGCCTACGAGGCACTGGTCATTCTTGGCGTTCTGGCCCTGCTGCTGTTTATTTGCAGGCTCTGGCCGATTCTGTTGCTGGTCATTCTCGGCATTTTCATTGCGGCGCTGCGGCTGCTGTTTCTCTCAGCAAGAAAAGTCGAGGTCATTATGCCTCTGCCGCTTCCTCCGCCAAGCGAGCCGACCGAGAAAGACGTTCAGGATATGGCCTACGGAACGATTCAAAGACGCATCAACGAGCTGGTGCTGTCGGAGTATCCGGACGCCAGATGGGTGTGGGAAACACCAATGGCAAAGCAGCGTATCACAAACGGTGAAGATGTCTTTATTCTTCTCAATCATGCAGGCGGGTACCGAAAAGCAAAGGTGGTAGTCCGCAATCTTCAGGTGTGCGATATTGAATTTCAGACTACACCAGAAAACGCCCCCGTCGTTGACCATGATGAGGCTGCAGAAGAACCAGCTAATGTCGCCTCAAATGAACCAGAGCAGGCGCCGAATTATGAGTACCTTGCTTTTGAATGGGTCGATGCACATGCTGTCGAACTGAATGAACGCTGCAATGAAGCCATAGCTACCGGTCGCCTGTCGCTGCTCATCGGAGCGGACGAGCTGCCGGTGCGGGAGAGCTGGCCGGATATCTGCCGGGAGCTTGACCGCAGTGGAATTGAGAATTGCATAGCCACCGACTCCGGTATCACAATCAATCTTGCGCAGTAGAACTGCAGAAAGGAATGACGTAATTATGAGCGTATCGATTGCAAATCTATTTAATTACTCCCGTTCTCTCCCGCCCCCCTTTGACACGATTACCAACAAAAAGATCAAGGTGGCGTCAGTCTACGGAGAGAAAACGGAGTCCACCCTTTGTGCCACCGTTATCAAGGCGGTGCATGCCTTTTGTCGCTGCATGAACGGCTCCGGCGAAGGCGCTGTCGGCATGGTGGATGGTCAAAAAAGCGCAGCAGAGTACAAATCTGCTGCCGGCCCCGACGCCTATCATCTGGTGGTATTTGATTCTGCCACAGGAAACCTGCTGGCCAGCGTGTATGACAAGAACACGGAGGTCATCGAGCAGTACACAGCCCACTCCAGCCAAAGAGACGGGGCCGCATTGTTGTTTGCCATGATGCCTATGCTGCTTTCGGACTCGGAGTTTGATGAGCACTTACAATCCTACAACGACCAGATGAATGCTGGCTACACAGATATGAAGCAGGCTACTGAAGATATGGCGATCCTGTGCGATAACGCCTATCGCCGCATCAAGGACGATACCTGCCCGGCCCACATCCCTGTCTCGCTAGATAAATCAGGCAACCTTATGCGGGTCTCGCAGACGCAGCTGGACTCAGGAGTATTCACGCCCACCAGCGTGATCGCCGGCGAGTTTACTATCTTTGCCAAGACTGGACCGGCGGTAATTTCCAAGGCTACAACGGTTATAGAGCATTCAGATTTCATTGGAAAGTATCAGCTGAATGCGGGGCGTAAGCTCTCTGCCCTGGAGATGTCCCTTGTACCTAAGCTGCCGGAGTGGTATATCATCCCGGTGGAGGTGGCGGATATCTGCAAACATGCGCAGGCCACGACAGGGAAACCCACGCAGATGCGCAACTTCCTGCTTCGCGGCCCGGCCGGCACGGGCAAGACCATGGGCGCCAAGGCAATCGCTGCGGGGCTGGGACTGCCGTATATGAAATACACCTGCTCTGCCGGAACAGAAATATTCGATTTCGTGGGTATGGTTTTCCCTGAGACGGACTCTGTTTCCACCGGCGACATTGAGCTAGATCGGGAGCGTGAGCTGCTCAAATCCATGGGCGGCATCAACTACGCCAATGTGGCCAAGCTGATGCACCTGCCCGATCTGGACGATATGGACTACGACCCGGCAGGAGTCTATCAGATGCTCACGGGTGTGGAAAATCCCGGTGCGACCTCACAGGATTGCATGGGGATTGTCCTGGATAAGGTAACAGAAAAGGTGCAGGCGCTCAGCAAGAGAGGCGAAAACCCAGGTGGTTCCAGCCAGACCTATACCTATGTGGAGACTGATTTCATCAAGGCTCTGAAACATGGATATGTGATCGAGGTACAGGAGCCATCCACCATCATGCAGCCCGGCGTACTCGTGGGGCTCAACTCGCTGCTGGAACAGGAAGGTTCTATCACGCTGCCCACTGGCGAGATCATCCAGAGGCATCCCGATGCTGTCGTGATTGTCACGACCAACGTCAGCTATGAGGGTTGCCGCAATATGAACCAGTCGGTTGTGGACAGGATGAGCCTTGTAGAGGACATCGAGCTGCCTGCACCTGAGGTCATGGTACAGCGTGCAATGGCCGTTACCGGCTGTGCAGACGAGTATCTCGTATCGCAAATGGTGCAGGTCGTCAATGACATGGCGGACTACTGCCGTAAAAACAGCATCACCGACGGCTCTTGCGGTATGCGCAGCCTCATCGACTGGATCGTCAGCACGGAAATCTCCGGCGACCCATATGTTTCGGCCAAGTACACGGTAATCAGCAAAGCCACCGCCGATGAGGAGGACCGGGAGTCGCTCATCAGCACAGTGCTGGAGCCTATCTTTGCACCAAAGAGGCGTAAGAAGGCAGTATAACTCACACAGGAAGGAGGTCAACTCTTCATGGCAAGAGTGAATCACAAGAAACTCAAACAGCTGCTCAATGAAAAACGCAGCAAAATATCCGACCGCCAGTTCTTTACTTCCCGTATTCTTGCGGGGCATTTCGAGGACATGGCGATTGCTCAAACGCGGCGGTATAAGTATAACCGCCGCGTTCATGTCAACCTGTCATGGAAACCCAAAGACGGTAATGTCGCCTGTACCGACAACCTGACTGTGCTGATCAACGCCGGGCATAGGATAGTGACGCAGAACCGTTCGCGGATGGAGCGATACGAAATCGTGTGCGGCCTGTTTACGCATGAGCTTGGGCATTGCCTGCACACGGATTTTCTGTCAAAACAAACCTACTTCAATTTCCTTGAACGGAACAAGTGGTATCCGGAGCCACCCCGACTGGTTTCTACTGCTGACGCCGCATGCGAGAAAGCGCTGTGGGCATACGCCAAGGCAGATCCCAAAAACAATGAGATGCTGCAATGCGTTGCGCATCAGGTTTGGAACGTTCTGGAGGACGGCTATATCGAAAGCCGCATGCTTGCGCAGTTCCCCGGAGTGCTGGGCAGTTGCCTGGAACTTCTGAGGGAACAGCAGTTCAGCAGTATCCCTACCGTCACACAGCTTATTGAGCAAGAAGAGGATGGCTCCATCCATATCTTTGAGAGTATCCTGCAGATCATGCTGTCGTATGTGAAGTACGGAGAAATCAAGTATGGTGACGAGCCGTTGAGCGATGAGCGAGTTCAGGTCGTGTTCAAGTTGCTTCCAGAACTGGACAGCGCAATTACCAATCCGTCTGGAAAGGAACGTTGGAATGTGGTTAATCTCATTCTGGTGCGCTGCTGGGATTACATCGAAGAGTTCATGGAAATCTGCAAACAGCGTCAGGAGGATGCGACTGCGGCTGGAGCACCAAGCTCCATTGCACAGACGCTTTCGGAGATGCTGCAATCCATTGCAGGCGGCTCTGCTGCCGGCGAAGGAACCAGCACTCCTGTTGCGGAGGCAGGCAGCCCATGCCCGGCGTCTAATGCGACCAAGCGGGCAAAAACGAGTGCGCAGGCAAAGGAAAGTGAGTCTGAGGAGGAAAAAAGCGAAGAATCCGCTTCTCCCCAGACTGAGTCAGAAGATGCTGAATCGGAAGCCGCTCAAAGTCAGTCTGACGGAGCTGGCGGAGGTGAAAAAGGCGCTTCTGAGGATACTGTGTTTGCCGACGGTGCATCAGGTAACGAAGGTAAGCAGGATGTGTCGTCAGAGGAAACCGGCCGCATCCCATATCAGCACACAGAGCAGGTATCAGAGCCGCTGGGCGGTTCCGTTGAACGAAACGATGCATATGAGCGTGAGCACTATGACCGTGCTGCGGCTGATGTTGAACGCCTGCTGGAAAAAATGGCAGAGAAAGCGGCCTGTGAGCAGCTTGAGAACGAACGCATCCGTGAGCTGAATGATGCGGCACAGAACATCTCCTATGGGAATATCCACGATGGCGTAAACATCGTGATTAACCGGATCACAGATGTGGATGAAGAGCTGGTAGAACAGTACAATGCCATTGCCGGCCCTCTGCTTGCAATTTCAAAGCAACTGCAAAAGAGCCTCGTGCAGCAATTAAAGGACAAACAACGCGGCGGAAAGCAAACCGGACTCATGATGGGCCGGCGTCTGGATGCTCATGCGCTGTGCCGAAACGACGGCAAGGTGTTTTATAAGAACGCATTGCCAAACGAGATTCCGGAGATGGTCGTAGGTCTTCTTCTGGATGAGTCCGGTTCCATGAGTTCCTGCGACCGTTGCACCTATGCCAGAGCATCGGCGATTATCCTATACGACTTTTGTCAGGCTCTTCGCATCCCGGTCATGGTCTATGGTCACTCTACCGGCTGGGGCACTGTGGAGCTGCACTCTTATGCGGAGTTTGAGAGTATCGATCAGAATGATAAATACCGTATGATCGATATTGCCGCCCGTGGCAGCAACCGCGATGGAGCTGCACTGCGCTTTGTAGCGGAGCAGCTCTCCAAGCGGCCTGAGGAAGTCAAAATCCTGATCCTCGTCTCAGACGGTCAACCTGCGGACAGTGGGTATTATGGCAGCGCAGCGGAAGAGGATCTTCGCGGCATCAAGCAGGAATACCGTCGCAAGGGAATCCTGTTTGTAGCGGCGGCAATCGGCGAAGATAAGCAAAACATCGAACGGATCTATGGCGATTCCTTTATGGACATCACGGATCTTTCTCAACTGCCCACGAAGTTGACCGCAGTGGTCAAGCGACATATCCGGGCATAACAACAACCAGCGAGGATGAGCAGTCATCCTCGCTGCTATTTTGAAAGGAGACTACAATGCATTACTTACACAAAATACTGGTTTATATTCCAGACGCTTTGGCAGATGCCGATAATTGCGATTTGGATGAAACCATTTCCGCAGTAAGAGCGTATGCCGATTCGGAAACAGAGCCCTATTACGGCCAGGCGTTTGACTGGCGCGAAACGGAAACCGCAGGTAGATGGAGAAATGTGTATCCTGAGAATGTTCTTCTCGCAGCGGATGACGTTGATTACTTTGTTGAGGAACTTGAGAATGCAAAAAGAAATCAGTGTAATGAAATCGATTGCTGTCTTGCAGAACTCAAAAGAACAGTTGGGATCAACCTCGAAGAAATCATAAACGGCATATTGATCAGAGGCTCATATGAGGAAGAACTCAACGGGTTCAACTTTATGACACCTTATTATCTGCACAACATATCCTCTCATCTCCACGGTGACTATCGTTGCGACTCGTACTTTTTTAACAGCCACGATTATACATCTCGGCTATATCCAACAGATTTCGAAAAAATCAAGAGCAATCCCACAGACTGGGCGCTTGTAGTTTTCGACTATCACAACTAATCAGGAGGGATCAAAACTATGCCAAACTGGTGCATGAATACGCTCAATGTTTCTGGAGGCGCTGATGAAATAAAGCGCTTCGTCTTTGCGAATCAAGGCCTGCCGGCCAAGTATCCCCCGCAGGAATGGGAAAAGGCTATTGCACAAATGGAACCGCAACCAACGGAATCTTATTTCTGCTTCAACGCCCTGGTTCCAACACCACAGGAGGTGCTGGATATGGGATATGACGCCCACAACAAGATTTCAAAGGACACCTTGCTCTTTGCTTTGCATGGACAGAGCATCTCACCCATCGATGGTTATCACTGGAACATCGCAAACTGGGGCACAAAATGGGATGTTTACCATGACAAGATTACACCTGATGAAATGGGATGGAGCGAGGGCTGTGAAGGGATCGAATTCGAGTTTGATACCGCATGGTCCCCGCCGAGAGACTGGTTTGAGCAGGTTTGCTCTATGTTTCCTACCTTATACGCTACGCTTCACTATGAAGAACCTGGCTGCTACTTTGCCGGCGATATCATATGGGAAAACGGCGAACTTGTTGAGGTGGAATATAGCCAACAGCAATGCGAGAAAGCATTTGCCTGGATGAACGATGAGGAGGATGATCTGCTTCTGGGCATTGAAGCAGATGAAATCAAAAATGGATAAATGCTTTTATAGCAAAACCAACGCAGCAAGGGCAAGCAATTGCCCTCGCTGCGATTTTGAAAGGAGACAAACTAATGATAATCAATCAACCGGGCGCCACATTCACATACGGGGGCGTCGAATATGTCATAGGCGCACCTGTCATAGGTACAAAAGAGAGCGAGTATGAGGGTCTTTACGGCACCATTATTGAAATTCGAGATGGTGACGACAAGGAGACCGAAAACGAAACGCCGGATCTTTACTGCGAATTTGATCCTCCTGTATTACCGCACGAAATCAAACGGTTAGAGGAGATTTTCTCAGACCTATATGATGAACCTAAAAAGCTGGATGACATTATCCTGGATATGGTCATCATGGCGCCGCAGATGGTGCGTCCGCTGGAGGATCTGCATCGTTGCCAGAAGCAAGCGACAATCTATGTCGTAATGGAAGACTGGGCTGTGGACGGTGAGCATGGAAATAGCTGTGAATTGTTCACCGACCATGAGGATGCCAGACATATTATGCTTGAGAAGCTCCGAGAGGAAATTGAGCGTGGTGTAATTCTACGCTGGGTGGAAAATGCAGGCTTTGTGGTTGATTCTGACGGAGACTCTTATGAAGGATACCTTGAAGGGGAGTACACGGAGAACCACTACATGATTTCTGTACAAAAGCAGCCCCTCACCATGTCATTGCGTTATATCCGGGAAGTTGCAGATGTGTTCACAGCACAGTGCCGTAAAGAGGATTTCATATCGCAGGTCGAGGAGTGGGATGATGTAGGCGATCTTTCCAAAGACCAGTACCAAAAACTCATCAACGATCCGTCCATTCCGGATCGGATCGAAAAACAACTTGGACGCAATGATTGCTACTGGGAGGCATTTTGGGAAAGCGTATCGGAGGTCGCCCACGACATGGTGGCCAAAGCACACAGGGAGGTAGGAAAATGAGTTATGCAACATGGCACACTTATGGGTATGGGGTAAAAACCTCAGACATTTCAATCACTTCCCTCGACCGTCTAAAGTCACTTGTGCATATGGCACCGAGATATGAGGCGGAAATCAACAAATGGTTTGCCAAGACAAATATAACTGAGCCGAGCATCGACGATTACCTTGAATATGACCAAGACTATGGGTTGGAGTTAGCGACATTACAGCGGGCATTTTATCCCCATCCTGCATGAATACCTGCTTATCGTCCGCAAGGATGCGCCGCTGCTTTATTCTCTCCTGCTTACGCAGAAAAGAGAAATCGATATCCGCGATATGCCGGGCGCAACCTGGCGGGATGTCGTGGCGGAAGTGCTGGAACAATGCGGCGATGCAGTTCCTCTCTCGTATCTGTATGAGCAAATTGAGCCGCACAGCAAGGCACAGAAAAACAAATGGTGGCGTGAGAAAGTGCGACAGACACTGCAATGCAGCCCTCAGCACTTCATCCATACTGCCAGAGGCATGTGGGCTCTAAACCGGACCTCATAGCGTACCCCTCAAGCCGCCTGTTATGTGCAGGCGGCTTGTCCTTTTTCTTGCGACACTTCTTTCGTTTGGATTGACTGTAAAGCAAAACTCTGCTATACTATCTATGTTAGTATCAGAGTTTAGCCGAAGGCTAAGCACAGTAAGCAGAGTTACGAGAGTGTCATTTGCATTTTTGCAGATGGCACTTTTTTTGTTTCCGGCCAATTCCATATTGGGCACAAGCCAGCAGTCCTTCGGGGTTGCTGGCTTTTGTTATATCAAGCGGAGAAATCCGTAAAAAACGAAAGGAGCATCACTATGCTAAAACCATGCGAAGACAATTTCTCTACAATGTTCAGCACCTACGATGCAATGCGAAGATACCATGAGGGACTGAGCTCGGGAAGTCAGTGGCACAGGTGCAAGGTCAAAGAATTGCACATTGAACCATTGGATAAGGCATCCGGGCTCTATGCAAGTCCCGCTTCCTTTGCCTCAGGAGTCAGTACGGAGGCCATTGAGGACACCGTACAAAACCTTGGGCTTGCCGTGCAGGTGGGCAGTGAATACTACCCCATCCGCATGACAGCCTACAAAAGCCTGCTCGACCGGGCAAAAATCAGCGGCACAGCGTTAGCAAAACTGAGCCGAAAGCAGTTGGCAGAGGTGCTCAACAACTGCCTGGGTTTGTTCTCTTCTGAGACACTACTTCTGATTCGGAACGAAAAGGTCTCGGCAGCCCACTCCGGCGATGAAACAGATTATTCCATATTGCCCATCGACAAGCTGCTGGAGGCCCTCACAAAAAAGCTGGACGATCGGTTCCCCGGAAGCGTTTTTGAGGGCGGTTACTGCGACCATGCGATTACCAGCGCAACCTGGACTTTGGCGGGGCAAAAGGAAGATCTGCTTGGCACCTATGAAAAGGTGCTGATTGCACAGGGCAAAACGGTTATGGCTTCAAAGCTGATGCCCGGCATCCGCTTCGTCACCTCCGACACAGGAGTGGCATCCGCAAAGGTGTCGGCCATGCTCATGGGAACGCAGCATCCAATTCACATCGGCGGCTGTGTTGCCGTCGATCACAGGCATCAAGCAAAGGTAGAAGACTTTGAGACTGCCCTGGACCAACTTTTTGCCCAGTTTGGCGATTCCATCCTCAAGCTGCAGAAGCTGCTGGAAATCCATCTGGATTATCCGGTCAACGCCATGACGCGCATTTGCAAAAAACTGTCGCTGCCCAAGAAGGCGGCAGTGGAGGCGATTGCGATGTATGAAATGGCCTATGGCAGTGGATATGCGACGGCTCACGATGTTTTCATGGCCATGCAGGAGATCCCGTACCTACTCAAGTCCGGTCATACGCCGGAAAGCAAAATGCTCTTTGTTGAGGAAAATATGGCGCGGGCTTTGACGCTCAGGTGGAGCGATTACGACCTGGCAAAGGCGGTGAGCTACTGATGGCGGCGCCGATTATTCTCTGCAACTGCGCCGGCATGACAAACGAGCGATGGCTGGAGTGCCGCGCGCATGGACCCAAAGGAGATATTCCCTATACCGTCGGCGGCAGCGATATAGCTGCGATCTTTGGGGTATCACCGTGGACAACGCCGCTGGAGCTGTGGATGATCAAAAAGGGACGAATGAAAGTCCCACCCAAGCCGAACCCGGATCAACTGGAAATGGGCCATCTGCTCGAACCAATTGCGGCATATTGGTATCAGAAGAAAACCGGAAACACCGTGACGGACGACACCAACATGTATCAGCACGCAGACCATCCCTATGCTCTGGCCGATTTCGACCGGCGGTATATCCGTGCGGTGGATAAGGAACCCGGCATATTGGAGTGCAAAAGCTGTACCTACCACAAGGCCGGAGACTGGGCGGATGACGCAATCCCTCTGTATTACGAGTTTCAGCTCAGAT
This sequence comes from uncultured Oscillospiraceae bacterium, assembly GCA_902492455.1. Classification (GTDB taxonomy): domain Bacteria; phylum Bacillota; class Clostridia; order Oscillospirales; family Acutalibacteraceae; genus CAKTXU01. The sequence goes on along the minus strand of CABULH010000003.1, from coordinate 192,543 downwards.
ATTACTTATCTGTCGCTGATGTTAAGCACGGCGCTTTCTCTACCCTTTGGGGAAATAACCCGGATAATGATATGGCTATGCCGGAAATCATCCGTGACCGGGCGAAGGAGGACATAATCTTCGAGCGTTTGGACGAGTGGATCTGGAGCCTGGTGCATGACAAGCCACCGACGATGGGCGATGTAAAGCCCAAATTAGCGCTTGAATCGCTGGCTCGCATCTATGGCGCCAGCCGGCCGGGGCTTCCCACCATCGAGTTCCCTCCGAAGTTTGAGAAACAGCTCAGACAAATTGCATCGCTGCAGGGCAAGGTCGCCGATTGCAGCGCAGAAATCAAAGCTTATGAAAAGGAGATCGAAGCACATTCCGTGCGAATTGCCGAGTTGATGAAGAATCACGAGCATGGCGTGCTTACCACGACCAGCGACAAGCTTCTCATCGATTTCGTCACCAAAACCACCAAACGGCCGGACTCCAAGGCGCTCAAGGAAAGGCATCCCACAGTTTATGAGGACGTGATGAAGTCTTCTGAGAGCCGTAAAGTCAAGGTGCGTATAGAGCCGGCATGACCGGAGAAAGGAAATACCATGAAAAAAGAGATCTTTGTGGATGACTGGGAGGAACGGTTGGAACTGCAGTTCTTTTCAGACAATCCGGTGCGAAAGAAGGCATATGTCTGCTCACCTCTGAGTGCAGATGCGGAACAGGACTATCTGTTCAACATGTATGCGGCAAGAGCATACATGCTTTATGCGTTGATGGAATTGGACTATCTTGCCAGAGCGCCGCATGGGTATCTGCCGATTATCCTGTGCGACAGGAACTCCGATGAGCGGACGCTTGCCCTACAATTCGGTTTGAAGCTGATGGAATACAGTGACGTTGTGCTGGTCTGCGGCAACAAGTTGAGTCGTGGGATGATCGGTGAAATTGTGCAGGCTGTTGCCTTGAATAAGAAAATCATTGTCTTTGACGAAGCGCTGTGCCATGAGGTGAGGAAGATCGTGCTTGGAAATAACGGGCGCAGGTCTCTCGTGTCGCTTGATTTATCACATCCGGCGATGGCGCACCCCAGACCGCAGTGCGAATACTGAAAGGCGGTGATTAAGCAATGAAGCGGTTTTTTCGGGCCGTAGACTTTCGTAGTCGATCGGCGATGGCCGATTTTCTGCAAAGCCATTTTCGATACCCCACAATGAACTCCTGGAACAGATCCACATCGTATGCATGCAATCTCAAGATCCACAACCTGAAGTTGGTTACGGAGATAGCAGATAAACTCTACGACATGATCTGCACCCAGGAGTTTTTTTCTGCCCAAAGTGCGCTGCTCGCCGAGTTTGGCGAGCAGCACGGCTACTGCTGGCAGGCAGGGATGAACGGGCGCAGCGGCGGTTATCTCGTCCTCTATCAGGGTGAGCTGAAGCCCAGCGGCTATAAATCCTACTGCCCACGCTGCGGACAGAAAAATTATCAGGAGGCAACGGCGTCCAATAACACCTGCGGCGTATGCCGACAGCCCACACGGATGAACTTCCCGCATACCCATATGCAGGTGGTGACCTATCCCGGGCGAGGCACGGATGACGGCGAGGACTATGAAGATTGGAGTATGTATGAACTCCGCGAGCGTGTGAAACTGGTACAGGAGTTGGAACGGCTGGCAGATCGGATGGTGGATAAAGCTATCCATCTTGTCCGGCATTACGATGTCGCCGAGGAGGAATTCTTTGTCTCCCAAACAAGAAAGGTGCTTGTAAAAAGCGCCGTATAGAAAGGAGCAAGTATTTTGATATGCCAATTCAAAAAACTGATCTATCCACGCGATGCTGCCTTGGCTGACGGGAGCTATATGATTGCGCTCTACCGCCCCTGCGAGCAAATCAAGGATGCAGGCGGAAGGCTAGTGTCGGAGGTCAAGGCCGTCGGCTATTGCCTTCCCACAGCAGATAACCTGCGATATGACATCAAGGGACGCTGGAGCAAAAGCACTAAACACGGCGTGCAGTTCGAAGTAGAAACATATAAAGAAATCATCATCCCCACGAAGGAAGGCATCATCGCCTATCTGACGTCGGGACAGATCAAGGGCATCGGACCGAAAACAGCCGAAAAGATATATGCTGCTTTCGGCAACAGGACGCTGGATATGCTGGATTCCGCGCCGCAAAAACTACTCACGATCCCTGGTATCAGTACAAACAAGCTCAAAAAAATCTGCGATTCTTACTTGGCTTCCCGAGGCGCCCGTGATGTTGTCGCATTTCTGGCGCCGCACGGCGTTACGCCGAACCGGGCAGTCAGGCTCTACAAGCAGTATGGGGAGCAGACCATGGACATCGTGCGCAACCATCCTTACCGGCTGTGCGAAATGGTCGGCATCGGCTTCCGCACGGCAGACAAAATTGCCATGAGCATGGGCTTTGACCAGCTCTCTCCTGAGCGAGTAGACGAAGGCTTGCTCTACACGCTGGCTGACGCCGAATTAAAAGGACACCTGTGCATGGAAAAACACGCTTTTATCAAGCAGTGTATCAAGCTTCTGGATACCCCGGAGCTCACTGAAGAAATGGCTGCTGCACGAGCTGCATGGCTTCTCCACAATGGGAGGATTGCCTCCTATGGCGGGCAGGTCTATCGGGCACAGACGGCTAAAGCAGAGCAGAACCTTGCATACAGCGTCAGGTCGATGCTGTTGCATGGCAAAACCGGCATCTATGGAGACCTTCAAGCAGATATTCCTGCACAGGAAGCAAAGCTTCACATCACTCTGGCGCCAGAACAGCAGGAGGCTGTAATCACCGCATTGGCCTCCCCTGTCAGCATCATCACCGGCGGTCCCGGAACTGGGAAAACACTGATTCAACGGGTGCTGCTAAACATCTACAAGGCAAAACACCCGAACGCCAGAATAACCTGCTGCGCCCCTACAGGCCGCGCTGCCAGACGGATGGAGCAGTCTACCGGCATACCGGCGACAACCATCCATAAGGCGCTTGGCCTTCTGGCCGGCGATGATGGAACCTACTGTGAGCCGGAAATGCTGGATGCGGATCTTGTGCTGGTAGACGAAACATCCATGATGGATGTCTATCTGGCCGGTCACCTGTTCCGTTCGCTTCCAAGAGGTTGCCAGCTGGTGCTCATCGGCGACGCTGATCAACTTCCGTCAGTCGGCCCTGGAGCGGTTCTCAGCGAAATGATCGCCTGCGGGAAGATACCCGTCATCAAGCTGGATAAAATCTACCGGCAAAGCTATGGTAGCAGAATCCCTGCAAATGCAAAACTGATTCGGCACGGCAACCTCAGTTTGGAGTACGGCGATGACTTTCAATTTTTTGAGTCCGCTGATTTGACCGCCTCGGCTGATCTGATCGAGGAGCTGTATCTTCAGGAAACCTCACGCTATGGCATCGACCATGTGGCGCTGCTTTCTCCTTACAGACAAAAGACGGAGACTGGTGTCAACGCCCTGAACGAGCGGTTGCGAGAAAAGGTCAACCCGGCTGATGGAAAGAAGCCCGAGGCCATTTTTGGCAAACGACGCTTTCGGCTCGGCGATAAAGTCATGCAGATGAAGAATCACGAGGACGTTAGCAACGGCGATATCGGCTACATCACCCGCATTGCTACAGATGGGAACGACTGCACGGTCCAGGTGGATTTTGGCGATGGCAGGTTAGCCGAGTATGAGAGTAATGACCTTGATATGCTGGAGCTTGCCTATGCCACGACTATCCACAAATCACAAGGCAGCGAGTATCAGTCCGTCATCATCAATCTTCAGTGCGCCCATGCAGTCATGTTGGTGCGCCCACTGGTCTATACGAGCATTACCCGTGCAAAAGAGCGTGTGATCATCGTTGGTGAGCGGCGAGCCCTGTGTATTGCCATCAAACGCACAGACACAGAGCAGCGCGGCACAATGCTGGCAGCGCGCATTCAGGAACTTACAAATCATTGAAAAGGAGAAATTCAAAATGGCAACATGGCTTAATGAGTACAAAGAATTAAAAGGCGGCATAGCCCAGCAGGCAAATGGCGGACAGATGGCCCTGGAGCAGCTGATGCTGCATCAGGAGCTGCTCTACCGCATTGAGGTGCTGGAGGCTTGCCAGACGCTGTGCAAAACAGCGCCCATTACAACCGATCTGCAGGCTATGTCCGGGCACTACAAGCTCGTGGACGCCTACATTTGCTGCATGGCTAAGGAACGCCGTTTTGGCCAGCCGGCGGATGACAATCTGAAAGCCAAACGGAAAACGGCTGCGGAGGCGTTGGAAAAGACGGTGGCAGACTGCCGCAAGCGTTTTTCCAGCTTCGCACCGGCAGCGCCGGAGCATTATGGGAAAAGCATTTCTGCCTTGATTAGCACGGTGCTTCCGGTATGGCTCCAGCTCAGAAACACTTACATCAATATAACAAAATAAGGAGGGCTTTGATATGAGCCAGAACTCGAATGAGAAAACGGCCATGCTGACGAAGCTGGCCACAATCAACCAGGTCGAGGGTTTCGACCCGGAAGTATTTGCCGTGGAATATACAGATCTGAATACCGGAGAGACGCGCAAGCGTCTCCCGGTCATGGCACAGATGGCCTGGTTCAGACTGAAATATCCGGAAGGCCGGATTGCCATACAGGTGTCTCCCGGCAAAGACTGCTTTGTTGCATCCGCCCGGGTGTACCCCAGTTACAAGGATGCACCGGAGTGTTTTTTAGCGGAGGCAACCGCATCCAGAGGGCCGGACGCATCCAAGCCGTCCGTATCCCCGCGTGAGTGGGCGCAGACAGCCGCTGTGGGCATCGCCTTGCGAAATGCTGGCTTTGGTCTGCAGTTCAGCGCCGCCGGCGACAGTTTTGAGGATGCAGCGCCGGATGAGCTATCTGCCACAGAAACACCTGCAGTACAAGGGGCTGAGGAAGCTGTAGGAGACATACCCGTAGAAACGGACTATGAAACCGCAGAGCTCTCCCCAGAGGAAAAACTGGAGCAGGCCATGAAAACACCTTGTCCAATCAAAAAGTTCAGCGGGAAGACATTGGGCGATTTGCTGACACTTGACCCAAATGCGCTGAACTGGATCGCAACCAAATTTACCGGCGGCGAGGAGATATCTGCAGCGGCCAAGATGATCTGCGAGTACGCCGTGCAGCAGGCCACCGCTTGAGTGGCACATCAATAAGGGGGACGGGCATCCGTCCCCCGGAAAGGAGGCTGCATGGAGCTGTTTCATATGACCGATATCATCTCGCTGCTTGGTTTGCCGTATCCGCCGTCCGGACGGAGCAGCTATAACATCCCTTGCCCGTGCTGCGATGACAATCCACGTAAAAAACATCTGAACATCAGCTTACAAAAAGATGTGTTCCGCTGCCCGCGCTGCGGCTTTTCCGGCGGTGTGTTTGACCTGTATTCCCATTACACCGGAATCCCCCGTGATGATGTGCGTGATGCCTTGATTGCCCGGCTGGATGTACGTGGAGAGATTCCAAAGCCGAGGGCACCCAAGATCGAAGTGATACCAGAGTGCCCGCCTACGGATATCGAATCCCGGCATGCAACTTATACGGCGCTGCTGGCCAAGCTCTCTCTGGCGTCAGATCATCAGCAGAACCTGCTGAATCGTGGCTTGTCACCGGAAGAAATCCAGCGGCTGGGCTATAGAACCACGCCTGTCGTGGGCATGGCCGCCATCGCCAAGCAGCTTCTGTCGGATGGACTGTATCTATCAGGCGTCCCGGGTTTCTATCGAAAGGATGGGCGCTGGACTTTTATCAGCGAGAGCCGGGGTATTTTAATCCCGGTACGGGATGCAGAAGGCAGAATTCAAGGACTGCAGATCAGGAGAGACAATGTTTCCCGGCGTAAATTCCGCTGGGTATCCAGCATTGGAAAACCCGATGGCTGTAAAGCGGAAGGCTGGGTGCATATCGCTGGCTCGATGCGTCCCACAGTAATTCTGATCGAAGGCCCAATGAAAGCGGACATCGTGCATTTTCTTACAGGACAAACCGTTATTGCAGTGGCAGGGGTCAACTCGCTGTCGCAGCTGGAGTCTGTACTGAATAATATCAGAGAGCGCGGCGTGACAAAAATCATGACGGCTTTCGATATGGATTTTCTTACGAATCCGCATGTTCAGAACGGCTACGATAATCTTGTGCGGCTGTTGACCGAAATCGGGTTTCAGTATGGGACCTATATCTGGGATCCCACATACAATGGACTTGACGATTATGTCTGGAAGTATTGTGTTCAGAGCATATCGTCATAGTTTCGGAGAAGGGCGGGTTATCTTTCCCGCCTTTTTTCTTTTGCGTATTTGCAGAGGAAATGCTCATTCTCGTTGTAAATGCGTTTTCTTGACCGTGTAATATAGCAAATGAAAAATGGAGGTAATCACCATGCTAATCGCAATTGATCACGGAAATTACGCAGTAAAAACGCCCCGCTTTTCTTTCATCTCCGGGCTGTCCGAACATGCGGTAAAGCCGCCGCTGGCGGATGAGGTGCTGGAATATGAAGGAAAATACTGGACGCTGTCCGGCAAGCGTCTGCCCTATATGCGGGACAAAACAAAAGACGAGCGCTACTTCATTTTGTCGCTCTTTGCCATTGCCAAGGAACTTGCTGCAGTGGGCAGTTCTGCGGCCTTTGAGCAGGTTGACCTGGCCGTCGGTCTGCCGCCGGAACATTTCGGCATGCTTCGAGAAAAGTTCGCCCAGTACTTCCGGCGCTTTGGTACAATCAATTTTGTCTACAATGAAAAGCCCATGAGCATCGTCATCCGCAATGTCTTCGTCTATCCGCAGGCCTATGCCGCAGTGATTCCACAGAGCGGCCAGCTACTCAAAACACTACGGGTCTTTATCGTGGATATCGGTGGATTCACAACGGATGTTCTTCTGCTGCGCAACGGCAAACCTGATCTGCAGTTTTGCCGCAGCCTGGAAAGCGGCGTCATTACCATGAATAATGAAATCATTGGCAAAATCAGCGCCCGGTACGATATGAAAATCGAGGACGAACACATCAGCGCAGTGCTGCTCGGTCAGGAGGTAATTCTTCCGGAAGACGTTAAGAAAACAATCCGCGATGCCGCACAGCTGCATGCAAAGGATATTCTCGACAAACTACGTGAACTTCAGGTCGATCTGAGAACCAATCCGGCCATTTTCATTGGAGGCGGCAGCATCCTCTTTCGCTCTCTGATTGAGCAGACGTCGCTTGTCACGCAGGCGTCCTATGTGGATGACCCGAAGGCAAATGCTATAGGATATGCCATGCTTGCGTCCCGGCAGCTTGGCTCGTGCTAAGCGTAAAACGCCGAAAGGAGTGAGCATCTATGAAAAGGGATGGCAGATACCGGTTTTCTTTACAATTCGGCGCTGAAACAGAATCTCAGGTTCGCGCCGGTGAGCTTTTGGAGAAGCTGGGCAACAAAAAGAGCGCCGTCGTCGTGGCGGCGCTCGATGCATATCTGGAGACGCACCCTGAGCTGTGTACGCCCGCACTGACCATCCGCATCAATGAGGAAAACGCAATGCGGCGAGAAAAACTGGAAAGCTTGATACTCGGTATCGTGAAGGAACAGATAGCCCATATCAGTATAGCAACAGGAAACAATGCCCCTGCATCAGATGCACTCCCCGAAACGCTGGAAGATGACATCGCACAAATGCTGGGAAATCTTGATCTCTTTAATTGATAGGATCTTTATCTGCGCATAGGGCGTTTGATACTTTGATAATCCCATTGATTATAGCCTTTGCCGTCTCTAATTTGTTAAATCAAACTTATAGTGCGAGCATCAGAATTATGGCTTCTTCATTCGCACCATGAGTTCCACTAAAATTATGATGTGAGGTGAAAAAGGCTATGGACTACGAATCACTCGGCAGGAATGTCCGAAAATACAGGCTTCAGATGGGGATGCGGCAGGAAGATCTGGCGGAAAAGGTTGACTGTTCGAGCAGCCATATTGGTCAGATTGAGCATGCCAGAGGAATCCCCAGTTTGGAGATGGTCGTCGGCATAGCAAACGCCCTGCATGTTACAGTCGATCAACTGCTTCTGGATTCATTGGACTGCCCGGAGATCGTCTTTCTGCGGGATATCGAAAAACGCATTCAGGAACTGCCTGTGGCAGCAAAAATGATCGCCTGTGAAATGCTGCAGGATTTGATGGAAATTATCGAAAAGGTCAAGGGTTGAGCTATGTATCTATACTCCCAAAAGGAGGCGCATAAAGCCGGATAAAGAGAGGAGCGTACCTGATGAGAAACAACCATATCGGGGTATCCCCCTAACGGAAGATCAGTTTTCAAAATAACCTTTGAGGGCTTCCGCTCAAAAAAAGCGAATACGAACGATTCAATGCAACTACCTATCATCTGGTAGTTGCATTTTCATATATACATTACCGGGCGTCTCCTTTGAGGCCGTATTGCGTCTATGCGCAGTGCGGCCTTTTTTCGTACCTGCGGGAAGGAGGTGAGTCCCATGTACATCCGTTAAGTGCGTTAACTCACTTCAACAACCCGAATTATAAGAACGCATGCCATTCTGGCATGCCTCCCAGGCTGCTGGGATGGCATGTCCAGGAGGCATGAAAGATGAAATATCCCGAAAAATACGAACGAGACGAGCTGCGCGGCCGGTTTACTCGGTTTATGGAGGTCATGGTAAAACGTGCAAGGCTCAACTACCTGGCAAAACTGCGCCGTCAGCCGGATACCTTGCCGATAGACGAACTGCCGGAGGAACTGTTTGCTGTCGATGCTGCCTTCCCAGTTGCAAGCGCAAACGATTTTGATTTTGCAGAGGAGCGTATCGCAACGGCCTTCAGCAGCCTTCCCCTCATGCGGCAGCGCATCCTGATTATGCTGTTTGTGGAGGAACTCACACCATCGGAAATTGCCAGGAAAATGAACTGCTCCGTGGCGCATGTCTACAACCAGCGTTCTCTGGCGATTAAGCGGCTTCGGCAGCTTCTTGAAGAAGGGGGTGACAATGCATGACTGCGAATGAATTTCGTGAACTTGTCCGAGGCGCTGTTGCCGGAGACCATGACGCGCTGGAGCTGATATTGCGGCTCTACATGCCGCTTGTCAATCGGAACAGCATCATTGATGGCAGGCTGGATGAAGATTGTCGGCAGTACATCCTCATCCACATTGCCCTGAACATAGGCAAGTTCATCATCTGAACCCAGTTAAGAGCCGCCTCGGACTTTGTCCGGGGCGGTTTTTTGAAAAAGTTTTGCCTCACACATGAGATCTGGCGAAATACCGTTGTTCTTACCTTATGAAGGCATCCCCCTTCCGGCTCTTTGACAACCGCATAGCGAAACCTGGCACATCCCCTGACCGAGGAGCGGCTATCCATTTGCTTGGCGAGCAAATCATGAGCACTGATATGCGGACGGCTCCCGCATAACGCGACGATCCGGCGGGGCAACAATGGTACTTCCGGCTTGAACGCCTCACAGCATTGGCCGGCCCGGCATCAGAATGCGGGGAGATAGATTTCTATGGACCTGCCAGCCACAGGCGCCGGGCGGAGCATTTGTATTAGAATCACTGTTGTAATCCAGACGGCTTGTTGGTGTAATATATATGACCCTGCAAGCCGCTCTTGAAAGGAGGCGCAAAATGAGCAACTTGCAGGATGGTAATGCTGCAAAAAGAGTATATACGGTGGAAGAAATATCTGAAATCTTAGGAATCAGCCGCTCTGCCGCATACGAACTGGTCAAGAAGGATGAATTCAAGAGTGTGCGCATTGGTGCGACCATCCGTATCTCAAAATCATCCTTCGACGCATGGTTGGACAGCCGAGAAATCTAATCATGTGGAGGAGAGTCAATAATGGCAACAATTGTAAAACGCGGAAAAAAGTATTCTGTAGTCTATTACTACACCGATGAAAATGGTGAGCAACAGCAAAAATGGGAGCCACCTGTCAGCTCAAAGAAAGAGGCTCAGCGAAGGAAAAATGAGATTGAACATGAGTTGGACACAGGAACGTTCATCCCTCCAGCCCGCGTTAAAGTGGGCGAATTTCTAAATGACTTCGTCGAGATGTATGGAACAAAGCGTTGGGGGCTATCGGTATATGCATCAAATACAGCCCTCATAGAAAACTACATCAATCCACTCTTGGCGGATCATCTGGTACAGGAGGTCAACACGCGGATTGTGGACTGGTTTATCCATCAGCTTCAAAAAACAAAGCCGGTGAGCACACCATACCGTCACGCGAAAACGGATTATATCACACCTTGTACGATTGAGAAGATCGTGAAGCTTATGCGCACAGCCTTTAAGCAGGCAGTGCGATGGGGAATGGTTGGTAAAAATCCGTTTGATGGTGCAATCCTTCCCAAAAGGGAAAAGAAGACACGAGCAATCTGGGATGCAGTTACCATCCGTAAGGCGTTGGATGAGTGCGATGATGGGAAACTGTATGTTGCTCTAAATCTTGCTTTTGCCTGTTCACTGCGTCTGGGTGAGATTACCGGCCTGACATGGGATTGTGTTGACATATCTGACCATGCCCTTGCAAACGATGACGCACACCTACGGGTTGAGAAGGAATTGGCTCGCGTGGAGCAAAAAGCAATCGATGCAGTTGGACAAGGCGATATCCTTTTTGTTTTTCCAAGATTGATGGGTGGGAAATCAAGTACAAGACTGGTTCTCAAAAAACCCAAAACCGAGTCCAGCGTGAGAAAGGTATGGATACCTAAAACGCTTGCATTGATTCTGCGCGAGTGGAAGACCAAGCAGGATACTCTAAAGGAATTCATGGGAGAGGATTATATCGACTACAACCTCGTCTTGGCGCAGGAGACAGGACGGCCCTGCGAGGATCGCATTATAGGCAATGCGTTTGACCGCTTGAAAAAGAAGGCAGACTTGCCGAATGTGGTGTTCCATTCGCTTCGACATTCCAGCACAACATATAAGCTGAAGTTGAATCATGGTGATGTGAAAGCCACGCAGGGCGACACTGGACATGCACAGCCAGATATGGTGACAGAAGTCTATGCGCACATCCTGGATGAGGATAGAAAAATCAATGCGCAAAAGTTTGAGATGGCGTTCTACGCCAATCCTGATATGCGGAAAACAGAGGCGTCCATTCAGAAGGAACAGACGCCGGCGCCAGCTCTGGACCTTGCGGTACTGGTGAGACAGCTTCAGGAGCATCCGGAACTGGCCTCCACTCTTTCTGAACTGTTGAAAGGAGTTACTGCGTCGGGATTAGAACACAGCCAATGAAACTGCTTATTAGCAAAAGTGGCCGGTTTATTAGCAAACACCTGCAAAATCGTTCTAATCCTTACGAGGGAAAAGTTGCAAGACGCATGAATGAAAATACGATTCCAGAAAGGACGCATGGCGAGATTACAAGAAAGGAAAACGCTGTAATCCCCCGAGATTACAGCGTTTATGGCACCCCCGAGCAGGCTCGAACTGCTGGCGTTCCGCTTAGGAGGCGGACCCTCTATCCATCTGAGGTACGGGGGCTTGTTATGAAATTTTACCCGTAGGGCGGCCGGTCATCTGGTTATTAGGAGGGGCTTGTTATATCCATTTAACTATGGGGGCGAATCATAGTTTGAATAATGAACTGCTGTTAATCATACACCAAATCCCTATTTCTTGTCAATCCATAGCAGACATCTTTTTCTTTTCCTTTATAAGGTGTATACTAAGGTTGAGATGAAAAAAGGAGGATTGTGTGATGAAATCATCTGCGGATCGTTCGGCGCTGTTGCAGCAGCTTTGCGAAGGGATTGTGCGGCTGCTGCAACCCGTGTCCATCATCGTTTTCAGCCAAAAGCAGGATGCTGCCGGTCGTCTTCAGTCGGTTAAGCTCTGTGTTATTATTTCCAACGGGGATTCGGAGGAAGCGGAACGGTGTTTGTATATGGAGCTGGAATCAGATATGCCCTTCGACGCCCTGGTATATACAAAGGAGGAATGGGAAGACCTGCTGTCGTCCCCCGGCAGTTTTGCCTGCCGTATTCGTGAGACAGGGAGCGTGCTGTATGAGAAGAACTAAGCATTCCAATGACAGCCGCCGCTACTTCGACTGGATGGAGATCGCCGCCCGGGACCTCTTGGCAGCCCGAATTCTTCTCAGAGAGGAGCAGTGTCTGGAAATCGTGGGTTTTCATTGTCAGCAATGTATGGAAAAGGCATTCAAGGCCTATCTGATTCATGCCGATGGAATCCCGGTGGACGGACATAACTTGACCTGGCTCTGCCGGCAGGCAGCCAAACGAGCCCCTGTTTTCCAGAAATGGTTGGACGCTACGGCAAGAATGAACCGGTTATATATTGAAACACGATACCCCTCGGATGTGGAATTGGAGCTGGATATGAAAGCCTGTAAAAGCATTTGCGAAATTACAGAGGAAATATACGAAACGGTCAGCCATCTGATTTATGGTGAAGGGGAAGAGGACTGAAAGATATAGATGTTTCACGTGAAACAAATGAAACCAGAAGATGGTGGGGGAGACATTATCCGACACATTTCGTCAATTTGCAAAAATTTTGCAGTTATAATAGGAAAAAATATCTAATATATATGACTTTTTACTTGCGTTTAAATAAGAGAAAGCGTATAATACAAGCTGCTGTATATCCAAATTGGCGTGAGCCAAAAAGAAAGGACTGGCAAAATATGAAGTGTATGATCCGTGCCCTGCTGGCGGCGGGTCTTGCTGCGACCCTGCTGACAGGCTGTTCTCTTCCCACGGGCTCTCCGGTTTCCGGGGAAGAGGTTTCTAAAGGCGGAGGACAGTCCACGATTACAGGTAATTCCTCTTCCCAAGTTCGCGAACCGGAGCCTACACAGCCTCAGCTGGATTTGAACCCGCTGACCGGCGTGTATGATTTGGCAAAGGGGGCTGACTACCGTCCGCTGGCGGCGATGATCGGTAATAATGACCGCTCTCGACCTCAGTTTGGGTTGGAAAAAGCGGATCTGTATTTCGAAGCGGAGACAGAGGGCGGTATTACACGCATCATGGCGGTGTTTGCCAATGCCTCCCGGGTGCCGGAACAACTGGGGCCCATTCGCAGCGCCCGGACACCCTTTGTGCTGTTGGCGCAATCGATGGATGTGATATATGCCCATTGCGGCGGCAGCGTTCATGGGCTGGCGGCGATTAAGGACTTGAAGATCAACGACATAGAAGGTTTGATCTATGATGGAACCACCTACTGGCGGGATGCAGAACTACGCAAGAAAAAAGGCGCCGAATACAGTATGATGACCAGCGGTGAGCTGCTGGATAAACGAATAGCTGCTAAAAAATATAAAACCACAACCTCCCGCAGTGCACCTTATGTATTTGGGGAGAAAGAAGGCGGTCAATCCGCCGTAAGCCTCGACGTTTATATCTCCCGGCTGCAAAAGATTTATTTCCGCTATAATGAGCAGGAGAGACTCTATTATAAATATAACGGAACTTCCGAGAAAAACGAGCCTCATACCATGACCAACGGCGTGCAGCTGACCGCCGCCAACGTCATTTTGATGTATGACCATTTATATAAGGAAACGGATACGCCGGTGACCACTTATGGGTTTGATTTGAAAAGCGGAGGCGGTTCCCTTTACAGCGGCGGCACTGGGCGGCCCATACGATGGACCCGAACCGCCGATGGGCTAAAGTTTATGGAAGCAGATGGCAATGTGCTTAGCGTGGCGCCGGGGAAAACCTATGTGGTGCTGATTCGGGATGATTACGCTGGAAATACTGTGATCAAATAATAGAAAGTTTTGTTTCGGGGAAATGTTTCACATGAAACATTTCCCCGAAACGCTTTATTATCGGAAACGGATGTGTTATAATGTCACACAGGATGTGAAAACGGCGTGGAAATGATAATGAGGTGGAACGATGGGCAAGATCATAGCGGTGGTCAATCAAAAAGGCGGCGTGGGGAAGACCACCACCACGGTGAATCTTACCGCGGCGCTGGGCAGCCGGGGAAAACGCTGTCTGCTGACGGATATCGATCCCCAAGGCAACGCCACCAGCGGATTGGGTGTGGACAAAAAGAAGGGCGGTCCCTCTACCTATGAATTGCTGATCGGCACTGCGGAAGCATCTGATGTGACGGTTCGTACCGTTTTCAAAGGTGTGGATCTGCTGCCCTCCAGCATGGAGCTGGCAGGGGCGGAAATTGAAATGGTGGAGCTGAACCGCCGGGAAAGCCGGCTTAAGGCGGCTTTGGCTTCCCTACGGGATGCTTACGACTATATCCTGGTGGACTGTCCGCCGTCCTTGGGACTGCTGACGCTCAATGCCTTATGTGCGGCGGATACCCTGCTGGTTCCGATTCAATGTGAATACTATGCGCTGGAGGGGCTGTCTCAGCTGATGGCTACTGTACGGCAGGTCAAGCGGCTTTATAATCCCCAATTGGATCTGGAGGGGGTGCTGCTTACCATGTACGACGGGCGGCTGAATCTGACTCAGCAGGTGGTGGCGGAGGTTAAAAAGTTTTTCCCGCGGAAAGTGTATTCCACCGCTATTCCCCGCAGTGTCCGATTATCCGAAGCTCCCAGCTTCGGTAAACCGATCAATTACTATGACGGCGGTTCCCGGGGTGCGCAGGCCTATGATCTGCTGGCCCAGGAATTGCTGGAGAAAAACGGAAAGGGCCGCTGATGCCCTGATAATCAGAAGGAGGCGGCTTGTTATGGCAGCAAAAAAAGGTGGACTCGGCAAGGGATTGGAGGCACTGTTTGCAGAAAACGCCATGGAGGAAGCAGGAAAAACAGTAACCCTGCCCATTGGGGAAATCGTGCCCAACCGGTCTCAGCCCCGGAAACAATTTGATGATGGAGCGCTGGCAGAGCTGGCGGAATCCATTGCCAGCCACGGTGTGCTGCAGCCTTTGCTGGTGCGGCCCCTTACCGACGGAAGCTATCAGCTGGTAGCAGGCGAACGCCGGTGGCGGGCCTCCCGGATGGCAGGGCTGACGGAGGTTCCGGTGGTGGTCCGGGAGATGAGCGACCGGGAGGCCGCGGAACTGGCATTGATTGAAAATCTCCAGCGGGAAGATCTGAATCCCATGGAAGAGGCACAGGGGTATCAAACGCTGATGGAAACCTACGGCCTGACTCAAGAGGAGGCTGCCCGGGTGGTCAACAAGTCCCGGCCGGCGGTGGCCAATTCTCTGCGGCTGCTGCATCTGCCGGAAACGGTGAAGGGGCTGGTGGCAAAAGGACAGCTGGCCGCCGGTCATGCCAGGGCGCTGCTGTCCTTTCCCGAGGAGGAAAGGGAGGAGATGGCCCGACAGGCGGTGGAAAGAGGGCTGACGGTACACGAGTTGGAACGCCGGGCCAAACAGGCCGCTGGAAAACCCCGAAAAGCGGAAACCGCCAGAGCCTTTGCCCGCAACAGTTTCCACAGCGAGGTGGAACTGGCGCTGACTGAGCAGATGGGGCGCCGCATTAAGGTCACGGAGGGCCGCAAAGGCGGCACTTTACTAATCGAATTTTTTGATGACGGCGACCTGCAGGCTTTGGCAAATCGTCTTACCGGTGAAGATGAAGGGAAAAGAGGAACAAAGGAATCTTAAGACTATAAAATGTTTCACGTGAAACATTATTAACACTTAATTTAGGGATCCCCTGAGACATTTCTGTCTCAGGGGATTGTTTATACAATGGACATAGGCGAGATTTTCCCAAAATGATCTACCACAAAGAAATTCAAGTAAAGAAGTTAGTTTATAATTTTTCTATCGGTGAAACCGCCAAGGTAAAATATCGTGTATATAGATGAGAGGGTTAATGAACAGAAAGGGGTGGAGCGAATGGAGGACGAAAAGATCGTGGAACTGTTCTGGAATCGTGCGGAAAAAGCGGTGGAAGAAGCAGGGGAAAAATACGGCCGCTACTGCCGCCGCATCGCCTATAATCTGTTGGACTCTGAACTGGATGCGGAGGAATGCGTCAACGATGCGCTGCTGGCGGCCTGGCATTCCATTCCGCCGCATCGTCCGGCTGCACTGGCCGCCTATCTGGGGCGGCTGACACGCAACCTTTCCATCGATAGAATCAAATCCCGAAGCCGGATAAAACGAGGCGGCGGAGAATACGCCATTTTGCTATCCGAGCTGGAGGAATGTATACCGGATCGGTCAACCACTGACGGTGAGGCGGAAAGAGCGCTGCTGGCTGAGCTGATCAGTGCCTGGCTGCAAACGTTGCCACAGCTCAGCCGGATACTGTTTGTGGGGCGGTACTGGTATAACGAATCGCTGCAATCATTGGCTCAGGACTGCGGCGTCAGCATTGGTAAAGCAAAGTCTCTGCTGTTTCGGCTGCGGAAGGGACTGCGGGCGCGCTTGGAGAAGGAGGATTTCTCAATATGAAGAGTGAAGACATTTACAACGCTATTACGGAAATAGACGACCGTTTTATTATGGAATATCAAGAAAAGCAAAGGATCTCCAGCAAAAAGAGATGGATTAAATGGCTGCCTGCAGCGGCTTGTCTGGTACTGGTGTTGAGCGGAGTACCGATAGCGGTGAATTATTTGCTGGGCGGCGCGCATGCCGAAGATCCGGACTGGAGTCCCCGGCATCATCAGATGAGCGTGAGGGAACTGTGGGAAGAATGCGGAGACTTGCCGGTTGTGAATCTTCCGCTGGAAAATACAGATGAAGTGAGCGTATCCCTAGGCTTTGATTTAGACGGCCGGTATAAACGGGAAAAATGGAATACGCTGCATCTTTCTGTCAATTATAATAACGTCATGTTGGAGGATGTAGTGTGGCTGGAAATATATTTTCCGAACAATTTCAAAAAAAGCAGCCTGGAAAAGGACAACAATTACAAGGTGCCCATTTATAATCATTACGATGTCAATAACACTGTGATGGAATTGAAGGGATTTTGCATTCCTTATTCGGATTTATCAGAGAATCCGGGTTATCTTCATCCCAATCCCATCACGGATCAGGAATTCGATCAACTGCCGGATAGTCAAAAGGAGTCCCACATGAAGTTCTATACCGCTCGTTTTGACTTTGGCGGCAATATTTATGTGCTGTCCGTGCATACCCGCTATCGGGAGAAGCCGTTGGAATATTACTTGAATCTGCTGCTGCCCGGGTCGGGGTCGGACGGAAAGGAAAAGTAAAGAGGCAAAAAGGCCGCGAGATTTCCGCATTAGGGACAATCTCGCGGCCTTTTCGGATTCTCTGAGAGAATTGCCAAGAAAAAGTTTGGTAATCCATAAGAGAAAATGTGGGATGAGTGTCGTCCAATTGCAATGGAGGGCCTTGTTTTTGTAGAATCTCATTGTTCTTTTGATCTAAATTATTTATATGAATTTTTCTAATAAAATTTACATAACGGAATAAATGGTATATTATATATATATTATATAAAGTAAGTTTAAATATTAAAGATGATTATGTTAAATCAGAAAGGGGCGATATTATGAAACAATATTCTGATTTATGCTCCAAATCAAGAAAAAAGTGGATCATTGGCGGTGCTATACTATCCTTTTTCGTAGCCATCGTTATAGTAATAATAGTATTTTGGCTTACCGGGGTTTGGGGATATCTGTTCCACGGTATGATGGCGATTACAAACGAAAATTTTCACGAGATCAGGGAAGACATTGGCATTCAGAAGACAGTGGACATTCAACTGGATCAATTAGATACCTATAACAATCTTTTAATTTATGAAAATAAAGACTGCAAAATTCTGCTGCAGAATTTTTATACCAAACCCGAAGATACTTGGATTTATGCCTCCCTAGCGTGCTATGGCGATTACGATTTCAACCACACCACTTATGTCACGCCAAAAACATGTAGGAAGGAGTCTGTCTTGCAGGTTGGCTGGATAACGACGGGTACCGATGAGCGCCCTCTTCTACTCGTAGCAGATGGTCCTGCTTATCGGGATTATTACAGGATGGACATCGCAGTTCTTGATATGGGGGTAAGTAAGGATATTCCCGGAGAAAGAGTATCCTGTACCTTCGATGGTTTTACTCGCTACATTTATAAAAAAAACTAAATTGTATGAAGAGAGAGGTGAGTCCAATGGGTTGGTACATAAATGTGAATTCGAACATATAAGAAAAATTTTGTGTATTCTCATTACAGTATTCGTTATGATCAATTCATTTTTGGCAGAAGCAGAAGGAATGACAGAAGATCTATCCAAAGCCGAGTTCGCTGCATTATATAACAACATTTTGAAATTTTCTTCGAGAAAGCCTACAATCTCAGCTGTACACAACAAGGGGATCGTGCTGAAGCACGATCCCCTTGTTGCTGCGTTTTTTTCGTCGAAGACATAGGTTATGCGGTAAAGGTCACTTGAATATCCCCGTTGCTGGTGGTCACTTCCAAACGATTAGCTGAGGAGGAATCGCCGCTTTCAGCGAGATTGTTCGATCCATTGGAGGTGCGGCCGCGCAGATAATAGAGACGCGGGTCTCCCGTCACCGTTCCGCGGACCGATGCATTGGATGTCTTCAGAGAAATAATCGGAGATTCTAGACTTTCCAGCCGCACAGCCGCGTTGCTGGAACGAGCGGTGAGATTTTTTGCCGCCTTTACTGTTGTCAGCTGCATTTCGCCGTTGCTTGTTTCCAGAGTAGCCGACCGGCATGCGACGGCTTTCAGGGTCAGAGCGGCGTTGCTGGTGCGGGCAGTCAGCTCCCCATCGATCTGCATATTCTCTAAAGAAAGGCGTCCGTTGCTGCTGGATAATGCGGCGGAGGCCGCAGTGATATCTTTCAAATTGATCGGAGCGTTGGAGGTGCTGATGTCCAGATCGGTGCAGACAATACCAGAGAGGGTGACCGGCGCATTGCTGGTGTGAAACTTGGCGGCCTTCAAGGAGGAATAATCCGCCGCCTTCACGGAAGCGTTGGTGGTGGTTATATCTAGAATCGCTGCGTATGCGGCAGGCAGTTGAACGGTGACTGTGCGGGAATCAAACATGAAGCTGTAGAAAAGTCCCCGAAAGAGAGAATCCAGGCCGGAAAGGAGATTGTCCCGGTGAAGGAAAGAAACCCGGCCATTGTCCGACTCGATGGTATATCGATCCCCCTCATCCTCCCGATACAGGATATGCAGCTTATCATCGGGAGAATGCTCTATCACAACCGGCTGATCCCGTACATCTATGTAGATTTCACTGACATTTTCCAGCGGGAAGGATTGTGATTTATCCGTGCCGGTCTTCCGGGTGGTGAGATTGCGAAAATCAAAGCCGCCGAGGCTGAAGCCTATACCGGCGATCACCAGGCCGACAGCGCTGAGACCAGCGGCCACGATGAGAAGAATTTTGGTTGGTTTCATATGGGTGCCCCCGTTCTCAATAATCAAGCGATCCATTTTCTGCGTCTAAAGCTGTTCCGGATGACTTCCGCCAGCCAGACGGTAAAACGCAGCAGCAGCTGAAGAAGTTTGAAGGAACCGATCAGGGTGAAAATACAAAGGCCGGAGAACAGCAGTCCTGCACCAAGCTGAAACACACCTGCTGGAATGCTCTGGGGAAGGACGAAGATGGTTCCAACAACGCCGACAATTCCTACAAGGCCAAAGGAGAGCACGATGATAAACAAGGATGCCATGAGAATCCACAGACAGGCATAAAGGACAAAGGCAACCGCCGCCAGCGGGATGACGATGCACAGCATGATAGGGATTCCGAAAATCAGCGCGATAATCTTCATGATTTTAAGGAAAAGAGAAGGTTGGCGCAACGGCGTGTATTCCGCCATTACTTTGGCGGCGACCTCCTCCACCGGTCCGAAAGCGGCCACAGCTTCCTCTTCGCTTTTGCCGTTTTCCATTCTGTCCAGAATCACTTCGCTGTAAAACTCCGCAGCCCGTTTTCGCTCTTCAGCGGGAAGGGCGGAGATGAGCCGGTCCAGCCGGCTTAAAAATTCCGTTTGTGTCATGATAGGAACCTCCTGTCCGGATTATTCACAGAAAGATATATCGATAGCGCCGTTGCTGGTAATCGCCTCCAAACGATTGGGCATAGCCGGATCTTCCCAACAAGGGAGAGTACACCGGGCGTTGGAGGTGCGGCCGGTAACCGAGTAGGTATGGGGATTGCCCACAATGGAACCCCGCAGCGCGCCGTTGGAGCTTTTCAGCCGAATGGCGGGGGCGGCAAGACGGGTAAATTGTATCTTCCCGTTGCTGGTGGTTGCCGTCATCGCTTGAGCGGCCACTTCGGTGAGCTGTATCTGGCCGTTGGATGTGCGGACTTCCAAGGCGTTCTCTGCCTTTACAGCATCCAACGTGAGAGAGGCGTTGGAGGAGATGACTACAGCGGAATCCGCCTTGATATTGGAAAGAATGATGGCGGCGTTGGAGGTGCTTGCTTCCATACGGGCGCAGGCGATGAGGGAAAGAGTAATGCTGCCGTTGCTGCTGTGGAAGACCGCTTCATTCAGGAAGGGGAACCCTTCCGCCCGGATGGAATTATTGGTGGTGCGGACTTCCAGCCGACCCGCATAGACTGAGGGAAGCTGAATTAGGATCCGGCGGGCTTGGATCAAGTGATAAAAGCCCCGTATCAGGGACATCGGCCCCAGAATATGGCGATGAATCAGGCATACCCGGCCACCCTCGGTGCTGTAATGATAATTGTCGCCGCTATCCTCCCGGTAATAAACGTGCAGCCAATCATCGGGAGAGGGTTCCAGTACCACTGGCTGATCCCGCACATCCACCAGGATTTCCGTCACGCCGCCGCAAGCCAGTTCCCGATTTTTTTCATCCAGCGCCTGCAGCTTGCTTTGAACCGGCTGTTCCTCCAGCAGTGCGGCGGCGGCCGTTTCCGGAGAGCCCAGTGCATCTACCGCCTCTTCCTCGGATTTTCCGCTTTCCATGCCGTCCTGGATCAATTCCCGATAAAAATCCACCGCCCGCCGCCGTTCTCCGGCGGGAAGAACGCCCAGGCGGCGCTCCAGATCTTCTAAAAATTCCGTTTGCGTCATCATATCCCTTCCTTTCCGGCTGCAATGATAACTTTTTCAGAAGGCGGCGAATAGCCCCGTCTGCCGTTGCTTTCAATAAAGGCGTACACCCGCCGCATCTCCTCCCATTCATCCAAAAATGCACGGATGCGTTCCACTCCCGTCTCTGTGATGCGGTAGTATTTCCGCATTCGGCCGTTGTGTTCCTGTGTAAAGGTAGTGAGGCAGCCGGCGGATTCCAGTCGCTTGAGGATGGGATAGAGGGTGGATTCAGAGATGTCGATACAAGCGGAAACATCTCCCACGATTTTGTAGCCGTAGGATGGCTCCCGGCTGAGGACCGACAGAACGCAGATATCCAGCAATCCCTTTTTCCTTTGTATATCCACGGCACCGTCTCCTTGTTTCATACTATGCATTACATACTATGCAATGTAGAGTATAAATCGCCCTTGTGCTATTTGTCAATAGTTTTTTAGAAAAAGAGGGAAATACCGCTGTTTTCATGCAGAGAGGAATGTGGTATACTGGACACAGCTCCAAAAGGAAGGATATCGGATTATTTCGGCAGTGTCCTCGCGTTTGCCTGTAGGCAACCGCCCAACTTTTGTGGACTGCTGAGGACAGCTCCAAAAGGGAGGATATCGGATTATTTCGGCAGTGTCCTCGCGTTTGCCTGTAGGCAACCGCCCAACTTTTGTGGACTGTTGAGGGCAGCCCCAAAAGGGAGGATATCGGATATCTTGGGCAGTGTTCCTTCACTTGTAATAGATTGATTCTAAATCATAGAGATTTTGTCGGTTTGGAGGATGACAGGATGCAAATGTTTCGGGTGGCGCTGCTGCAGATGGTTTCCGGCCAATCGCCGGAGGAAAACCGGCAGAAGGGATTGAGCTTCTGTCGGCAGGCCAAGGAGATGGGAGCAGACCTGGCGCTTTTTCCGGAAATGTGGAGCACCGGCTACACCATGGGCACTTCCGCTGAAGAGATGCGGCGGCTGGCCATAGATAAAGACAGCGCTTTTGTCCGCTCCTTTCAGCAAGCAGCGCGGGAACTGGATATGGCGGTGGGGATAACCTATTTGGAGCAATATGATCCTCTGCCTAGAAATAGCCTTACGGTATTTGACCGGTTCGGAGAGGAGGTGCTGACCTATGCCAAGGTTCACACCTGTGACTTTGACGTGGAGCGGAACCTCACGCCTGGAGAAGATTTCTATACGGGGAATCTCCGTACCAAAACAGGAGAAGTAAAAATCGGTGCGATGATATGCTATGACCGGGAATTCCCGGAAAGTGCCAGGATTTTGATGCTGAAGGGTGCGGAGATTATACTGGTGCCTAATGCCTGCCCTATGGAGATGAACCGGCTTTCCCAGCTGCGGGCCAGGGCGTTTGAAAACATGGTGGGCATCGCCACCGCCAACTACGCTTATGGGCAGCCGGACTGCAATGGCCATTCCACTGCTTTTGACGGCATAGCATATGGAGAAATCCGACCCGGCGCGGTGGAGGCCCGGGATACCTTGATTGTGGAGGCGGGGGAGGAAGAGGGGATTTATCTGGCTTCCTTTGCCATGGATAAAATCCGAGCCTACAGGCAGAGTGAAATTCATGGAAATGCCTACCGTCATCCCAGAAAATACCACCTGTTGACATCCGAAAAAATTGAAGAACCGTTTATACGGGAAGACTACCGAAAATGATTGTCCGGATAAAAGAAAGGAAGCCATCCATATGTTGAAAACCATCGCCGCCATCGCCACCCCCGCCGCACCGGCAGGTTTGGGAGTGGTACGGGTATCCGGCACAGAAGCGCTGACGGTTGCCGGGAGGATCTTCAGACCAGCGGCTAAAAATAAAGAGTTAGAGAGTATCCCGGGATATACCGCTTTATATGGCCATGTATATGATGAAGAAGGGGACATCGACGACTGTGTGGCCCTGGTGTTTCGGGCGCCCCATAGCTATACCGGGGAGAATGTGGTGGAGCTGTCCTGTCATGGAGGATTGTATCTGTTGCGGCGGGTGCTGCGGGCGGTAATAGCCGCCGGTGCCGCGCCGGCCGCGGCAGGGGAGTTTACCCGGCGGGCGTTTGTAAATGGGAAAATGGATCTTACCGGGGCGGAAGCGGTGATGGAATTGATCGCCGCCCAGGGGGATCTGGCCGCCCGAACAGCCCTGGCCGCCCGGGAAGGGCTTCTCTATCGGCGGCTGGAAGGGGTGAAGGATCGGCTGTTGGGATTGGCGGCGGGATATGCGGCTTATGTGGATTATCCCGACGAAGATATTCCCGAGCTGGAGCCGGAGGCCATGGCGGCGGATTTGCGGAAGGCGGAACGGGAACTGACTGCATTGCTGGATACCTTCGATGCGGGGCGGGTGCTGCGGGAAGGAGTGGACACCGCCATCGTAGGCAGTCCCAATGTAGGAAAATCCACCCTGATGAATCTGCTGGCGGGATGCGAACGAAGCATTGTTACCCCCTTGCCGGGCACCACCCGGGATGTGGTGGAGGAGACCGTCCGGCTGGGCGACGTGGTGCTGCGGCTGTCGGATACCGCCGGTATCCGGGAGACGCAGGATTTGGTGGAAGGGCTGGGCGTCCGGCGGTCAAAAGATCGGCTGGCTTCAGCGGCGTTGGTGCTGGCGGTGTTTGATGGTTCCCGGACAATGACGGAGGACGACCGGGAAGTGGCCCGCCGTGCTGCCGCTGGTCCGGCTGTTGCCGTGGTGAATAAAGCCGATCTCCCGGCAGCGACGGAGTTGGAGGAAATCCGCCGCTTATTTCCGGAAACGGTGGTGATTTCCGCCGAAAAGGGAGAAGGACTGGAGGAGCTGAGTACGGCTGTGGCGAGAGTCACCGGAGTAGCGGGGCTCAACGCTGCCGAGCCGCTTCTGGCAACCGAGCGGCAGCGGGACTGCGCCGCCCGGGCCCTGGCCTGTGTACTGGAGGCGCTGGGGGCGCTGGAGACGGGCATGGCTCTGGACGCGGCGGCGGTTTCTGTGGATGGCGCCATTGCCGCGATATTGGAGTTGACTGGGGAACGCACCACCGATGCGGTGGTAGATCAGGTTTTTGCCCGGTTTTGTGTGGGAAAATGAGACAAACCATTCATGATAAAACACACGGCGGCCGCATAGTCCATTTGCGGCCGCCGTGTGTTTTATCATGAATGCCATCTCATCATCATATATACTAATAAGAGATAAGGAAATACGGAAAGATCTACAAATGTGGCTAAAAAGAAAGAATACAATTTAGCTTACTATTGACAACGATGTGAATATATTTTACAATACAGTTGATGATGCATCGTCGAAAACAATAAAGGACGTGTGAATATTATGGCAAATAAAAAGCGTTTATTCGTTTCCGGCCTCTGTGTCCTGGCATTGTCGTCCCTTTGCGCTGTCACCGCTTTAGCATATAATCCTCGCCAAGATATTTCTTACACTAAAGCGGAGCTTGCGAACCAAGGCATTACTCTGCCGAAGCCGGACGCTGGGGATGCAGACTATGCTCCAGGTACTGCTCCCTATGTGCCAAACGTGGATAACTATTACGAATTCGGCGGTTCAGCGGATTTCTGGGAGTCACGGGTGGCCACGGTGAGCAGCAAGCCCACCAACGGTGCGTATTGCTACCGGTATTACTTCCCATCTACCAGCTTTTATCTCTACACTACATGTAAGGACTCCGAAAACAGCATCACCTCCAGAAAGAAAAAGATGGCGCCGGGGCATGCTTATGCTATTGCTACCAGTTCAGTGAAAGATCAAGAGGTACGGATGACAGCGGCCCGAGAATATTTGACGGATCCCAAATCTGGGGTGCGGGGGTATTTTGTTCCTTGATCCCTTACAGCGGTATATAAGGCTGCGGCGGCCCGCCGATAAACGGCATTCACCAATTAGTCTCCGGAGGCGGGCCGCCTCCTCTAAAATTGATTGGGATAGGGCGTGTTCATGATACGATGAAGATGGAAAATAAAATCCTGCTGCGCAATAAGTACATGTTTCTGTCTGGTATTGCCATGTTTCTTTTCATGTTCGTTTGCTTCGCCATATTTTCAGAGTATTTCAAAACCTATTTTTTCGGCAATCCGGGCCGCTGGGTTACCCGAGAGAAAATGATGGAGATGCTCTTCGATTATGAGAGTTACATGGTAGAGGGATATTCCCTGATGCAGATGATCGCTCCGCTGTTTCCTGTGTTGGCAATCCTGCCCTTTTTCCAGGAAAAGGAAATGCTTCCTCTCTCCCTGCATCGGACGCAACGGCCCGCCCGCTTTGTCTGGCGGAAAATTTTGAAATACTGCTTCTGGACCTCCCTGTTCCTCTATGGCGTGTCGCTGCTCTATCAGGTCTTCGGCCTGGTTTTCGTGAAAATTCCACGTCACACAAGTGTTCCCCGGGAGCTGTTCAACGAGATTTTGGGCAAGGATTTCTATAACAACCATATGTTTGTGTATTTTATGCTGGAGAATTTCGTCAAGTTCTTTGTGTTCGGCTTTGCCTATGCCCTGTTCGCCATGTCCCTGAGCTTTCTTCTGAAGAAGCGCTACCAGCTTGTCCTGGTGCCCCTGCTTTACTTCGACGGACTCACTATTATCGTCTCCTTGTTCAACCGGTTTGATGGCATTAAC
This sequence comes from uncultured Oscillospiraceae bacterium, assembly GCA_902492455.1. GTDB lineage: Bacteria > Bacillota > Clostridia > Oscillospirales > Acutalibacteraceae > CAKTXU01. The sequence goes on along the minus strand of CABULH010000003.1, from coordinate 166,886 downwards.
CTTTTCTTTTTGGCGCCAAACTATGTGGTGATGAGCAACGCAGCCCCCTCCATGGGCACTTGGACGGTGTTTATGCCTTTGGTTCCGGTGGTGCTGTTCTCGGTGCTTGTGATCCGCCATAAACTGAAAAACGGGGATGATCCCACCGATGTCTAAGATTTTTTCCCGTCGGCGGCTGGCGACGGCCATTCTGCTGACGGTGGTATTTTATATTTGTATGGCCACCAGCTTTGACCCCTCGGACCGCTACAGCCATATGCAGAATCCACTTGTAACCCTGCTGATCTATCTGTTGTATGTGACTGCTTTCTGTACAATCGATATCCGTGACTGCATGATTTTATCCCGGTTTTCCAATCCGCAGGCGGCGATACGTTATTATATAGGAAAAACCGCCGGGTATGTCAGCGCCTGCTTTGCTGTGGATTTTGTTGTCATGGCGCTGCTGAGCCTGTTGCTGAGAGACCGCAGCAGCCTGATACAGTATCTTTCCTATTTTGCTTTCACTTGGATCAGCCTGCTGTATTTAATATCGCTGTATTATATCCTAAGCGGGTTGTTCTCTCATCTATGGGCGAAAATCATTGTCTACAGCGGTATTGTCGCCTCCTTTGGGTTCAATTTCGCGGGCTTTTATGTTGTCGACCTTCTTTTTTACAATATGACGAATGGCTACACCCTTTTCACCTTTTTGCTGCAGCTGACGGTTACAGCCGCCTATTGGTTCCTGGCTTATTGTCTGTATGCCATACGCCGTAAGAAATGGGAATGGACATGAAAAAGATCATCTATGGGAGTCTGCTGGCCATATTCGTTTATTTTACGGCCCAATGCCTGCCGCTGAGCGGTGGTCCTTGGGGTTTGTCCGATTATCTCAATATCTTTTTCTGCAATGAGGAGAGCTATCCGCAGTACGGCTTTTCTTCTACAGTCCTGATCAATCAGTTGTTTTTTTTCATCTTGCTGTTGTTGTATATCGTATATATCCTGCAGCAGCTTTTTTGGTACGGCGGTTGCTATCGCAGCTTGTGTATTTGCCGATATTCCTCCATCTCCCGTTACTGTAGGGCGCTCTTCCGAATCCTGTTAAAGCGGGCTGCTGTTTATCTGGCCTTCTTGTTTCTTTTGATCATTGTTATGATTTTGGCGGCCAACCGGGATGCGGGAATTCTTCTGCGGACCTTTCAGGGACCAGGGATTTTACTGTTGCTGGTGCAGTATGGGAAGCTGCTGGCGATAGGATGCTGCATTGGATACATCTGCAGTTACGCGCTTTTTCAAATGAGGCAGGAAGCGGTGATGTGCATAGGGGTTGCCCTGGTGTTTTTACCCATGGCCGCGGATAAGCTGATGAAGTGGCATCTCATCAGTTTTGCCGGTGTTTGGCAGCAAATATGGTGGATATTACCGCCTTTTCTGGCCTGTTTGCTTATTTGGGCGCTTCTGCAAAACCTATATCGAAAACTGGAATACTATTGACGAGGAGGCTGGTCGTATATGGATGCATATATTGAAGTCAGAAATGTCTCCAAGCGATATAAGGATTATACCGTACTGGAGGACGTTTCCTACAGTTTTGAAAGAGGCGGACGTTATGCCATCACAGGGGAAAATGGCTCTGGAAAAAGTGTTTTCCTCAAGCTGCTGACAGGATATGCCAAACCCACCAGCGGTGAGGTGGCGGTCAACGGACATATCCTCCGGAAGGATATCGATTTTATCCAGAACGCAGGAATCATTATTAATGCGCCGGAGTTCATTCCCAGCTTGTCCGGTATGGATAATCTGCTGTATCTGGCGGAGATTCGGAATAAGATCGGCAGGAAGGAAATTCTTCAAACTTTGGATAAGCTGGAACTGACAGAGGCAAGGGATAAAAAGGTCAAAACCTATTCCCAAGGGATGAAGCAGAGACTTCGTCTCGCCCAGGCACTAATGGAAGACCCGGAAACTTTGATTTTGGATGAGCCGCTTAACGCTATCGACCGCAGGGGTCTGGACGCTATCCGGCAGCTTCTCAATGAATATAACCGTAAGGGAACCACTTTGATTTTTACCAGCCATTACAGCGCAGATATCGAGAAGATGGCCGATGTCATACTGGAGATTGCAGACGGCCGTCTGCAGCCGGAATCCGGCCGCGAACCGGCTGCTGCTCTATCCTGAATAGATGTTGCTGGCGGTGATCGGGCAGTTTTGTGGGGAGAATAAACGATAAAAAGCGGAGGCCACAGAAAAATCTGCGGCCTCCGCTTTTTATATGGTTATGATCATTCACGGAATATATACCCTCCGGAAATCGCCGCGGAAGATGTGGGCGGGCTGAACCGCCGTTTAATCAGTGAGCCAAGAAGGGCATAGACAACCGCGGCGGAGGGAACAAAGAGCAGGTTCAGCAGGATCTGCGAACCTATGCTCATTAGCTCCTGCAAGGTTGGGCGATAGGATGCCAGATACAAAAGAATCGTGTAAAATGCACTGGGAAAGAGCAATACAAAAGCCATTCCAATCACGAAGATATGAATGGGGCGCTTGAACAACCGAAATAGAGGACGATAGAGGGTAAGGGCAAGCAACATCGGTATAGACTGGATAAGCCCAGAGATCACCGGAGAGGTAGAGAGGCGCGGCGGCAGGATGGCAGCAGGAAAAAGCAGCGGGGGAATCCACTGGATAAGGATCATCCCCAAGGGATAGGCGATGAGGAGCGGAAGCAGGCGCGGAAAGGAGAAACGGCAGGAGAGCCATGTCCAAAAGCCAAGCCCCATCCCCGCGATGATCATCGATAGATAGGGGAGAGCGTCGATTACCCAAAGATGAGAGGAAGGAGGTTGAAGATAACGGGAACGTACGATACATTCTCTGAGAAAAAGACAGATGTCCGGCAGCAGTACCAGAAGCAGGATGGAACCGATCAGAAGCAGGGAATACTCACGATGTTTTTTATCGTTTTTCATCGGTGAAGCTCCTTACTTTTGCTTAAATACATAGCCGCCGGCACACAGTGGCTTGGAAATGGGGTTCGGCGGCAGCAAACGATTCAGCAGCCACTGGATCAGCAGAAAGAAAGGGATTGAGAACAGCACTGCCGTGATTGGAAGATCAAATACAAAAAGTAGATTATAAAACCGGAAATACGTTTCGGATATAGTGCGAAAGTCAGCAATTGCAGAAATCAGAAATGACAAACCCAAGCCGACTGCGCCTATCGCTGCCGGTCGGTTGATTAACCGCGCACCTAACCAGCAAAAAAAGAGCAGCAGGGTACTGAATAGGAGTTCCCTTATGTAAAAAGCATGCATCTGCAGAATGATGAGGGCTGACAGCCGATACTGCCAGCATTCGAAGGCCATATCGAGCAGACAGCCGAGGATGAGGAAAGGAATTCCCTGCCAAAATCCGTGTTCCATGGCTAAGAGAACCAGCATAGCCAAACCCAGAGCGGTAAAAAAATGCTTAAGCAATAAGAATCCCCGGAGAGATAAGAAGGTGCTTGGATCCGAGCCGTCCGGACGGAGAAGAATCGTATGGACGCTGTAGAGACTTTTTTCCTGCAAAAGCCGGCAGGCGAGGGGCAGCAGTACCAAAAATAGCAGACTGCCGGTCAACAAAATCAGCCAGCGAGTACGGCGCGGACGAGGTGTTGTCATAAAATACCTCCTTGCAAGCGAAAAATGGGCTTGCCTAAAGCAACGCAAAAGCGGGGCATAATTACGAATGGTAAATTTATGCGATATTATACCAAATTTATATCCGCTCATGCTGACTGGCGATAATGATAGTGCCGATTTTTCTCCGGTTTTATCGTCGGCTCCGGATAAAAGCGGCGGGTGAAGCGGTCCAGAAAGAGGTAGAAGAGAAAGATTACCACCGCCTCACCAATAGGGCGGAAAAGGCGGTAATAGAGCATGATGAAATGATGGCCGCTGGGAACAAGATACTTCAGATGCGGGGTAAGCCAGGGAATATGGAGGAGGATTCCAAACAGCAGCACAAAAGTGAGAAACAGCATTGGGTGCCGGATTTTCTCCCCCAGCCAGCAGAAAAACACGGCACTAAAAACCGATGCCATAACCAGGACAAGATCAAGATCAATAGAGGGACGGGAAAACAGGGTGCGAAAAAAGAAACCCAGATCGCCGAAAAGGAAGGCGACCATAGCTGGAAGCCAAAGAATCAGCAGAGGCAGGGCAGCCAGGGGCCCGAATCGTCTGCCTGTATGCAGGAGCAGGCCCAGGATAAGAGCATGGACAAAGGAAGCCGCCAGGATATGAGGCCGGGGAACAGCGGGAATTTGCTGAATGCGGAAGAAATCGTCTTCAAAGATGTCCTTGGGAAAATGATCCCGAAGATAGATCAGAGCGGCGAAAAGCAGCAGCAAGAGGATTCCCGCCCCCAGCAGGCATAGGTATTCCATCCGTCTTTTCTTGAACATCTGCACATATTTCCCTTCTTTCCCTATCTTCTCCTTTTTATTATAACAAAAGGAGAAGGTGGCTGCCACATTTTTACAGAAATATCAGCCGATAAATGCTGCGGGGAAAGGATTTTGGAAAACGAATAGAGGCAATCTGCCGGGAACGCGGCCGATGTTGGAGAAAAAGCGGACGATTTTCTCCAAACCCCTTGCAATTTACATGAGAATCCTGTAACATGATATTCGCCGCTTTAAACCGCAACGGTTTAAAGCAATAAAGTGCGGAGGGGTTCTTTATGTCGAGAGAAACCGTGATCTGGATCACCATCGGCGTATACATAGTCTTTATGCTGATCGTGGGTCTGGTAAGCAGCCGCAGCGCCAGGAATATATCCGAATTTACTGTGGGCGGCCGCAATGCCGGGGCCTGGATGTCGGCTTTGTCCTACGGCACCGCCTACTTTTCCGCGGTTATGTTCATCGGCTATGCCGGCAGCACTGGCTGGAAATACGGGATTTGGGGTGTGCTGCCGGGTATCGGCAATGCGATTTTCGGTTCCCTTTTGGCCTGGATCGTTTTGGCCAAGCGCACCCGGGAAACCACCAGACGGCTGGAAATCAAGTCTATGCCGCAATTTTTTGAAAAGCGGTTCGGCAGTTCGGTGATGAAGCTGTTCTGCGTCATCGTGATTTTCGTATTTTTGCTGCCCTATTCCGCATCAGTGTATAAGGGACTCACCAGTGTGTGCGCGGTGCTGCTGAAGGTGGATGAGCAGGTATGCATGATCGTCATCGCCGCCGCCGCCACCTTGGTGGTCATTTTAGGCGGCTATGTGGCGACCCTGAAGGCAGATTTCGTTCAGGGCTTAATCATGCTCTTCGGTGTGGCGGCTTTGATCGTGGCGGTGGTCCGCTGTGAGCAGGTGGGCGGCCTCTCGGCCGGTTTGCAGGCCATCGGGGAGAAAACTCGGGAATTGAACCTTACCCCCATGGATCACGCCGGACTGTGGGCCACGGTGCTGATGACCTCCTTCGGGACCTGGGGACTGCCGCAGATGATTCACAAATACTACGGTATTCGGGATGACCGGGAGGTACGTCGGGGGACGGTGATCTCCACCGTATTTGCCCTGGTGGTGGCCGGCGGCGGCTATTTCATCGGCTCCCTGTCCCGGCTGTTTTACAGCGATCTGAATCAGCTGCCGGGCAGCGGCGCGGGACAAAAAGATTATCTAGTGCCCAATATGCTGGCGGATGCGGGGCTGCCCACCGTGCTGGTGGGGCTGGTGCTGGTGCTGCTGATCGCAGCGTCGGTGTCCACGCTGTCCTCCATTACCATCACCGCTTCCTCCACTTTAACCATGGATTTTATCCGTCCCAAGCTGCGGCCAAAAATGGATGAGATGCGGGCGGCAGTGGTCACCAAGGTGGTCTGCTTTGTCTTTATCCTGCTGTCTTATCTTATCGCCAACACCAACACGCCCATTCTGGATATGATGTCCTATTCCTGGGGAGTCATATCCGGCAGCTTCCTGGCGCCCTATCTTCTGTCCCTTTATTGGAAGGGGCTCAATCGAGGCGGCGCCTGGGCCGGGGTACTGGGCGGATTCCTGGTGGCGCTGCCGCCGGTGGTATGCAAGCTGTTTTTCCCGGCCGCGGCGCTGCCCGGTCTCGGGAAGATCATCGACCTGGGACCCCATTTCGCCTGCGCAGCGATGCTGCTGTCCCTGCTGCTGTGTTGGGCGGGCAGTCTGCTGGCCCGGGGTGCCGGATGGGCCTGCGGAGCGGCCAATCCCGCTTTTTACCAGCGGGAAAAACCGGCGAAAGATGCAAATAATCTGTGAAAATCGGCGCAGCCGTCTTTACAATTGAACACGGGCAGGGTAGAATGGAAGAATACCGTTCTGCCCTTTCCCGTTTTATACGGTTAAATGACAGAATGGCGGAAGAAAGGGTTTGGTGGCAAGATGGCGGACAGAATTTGGAATCCTGAACGGGAATGTATGAAAAGAACTGAGCTGGAGGCCCTGCAGCTGGAACAACTCAAGGCGTTGGTGGATTACTGCGACCGCAATGTAGCGTTTTATCATAAACGGCTGTCTGAGGCCGGGGTAACGGCAGAGAAGATCAAAACCCTGTCGGATATCCAGTACATACCATACACCACTAAAACCGACCTGCGGGATACCTATCCCTTCGGCATGTTCAGCGTGCCGATGAAAAAACTGGTGCGCCTTCATGCTTCTTCCGGCACCACGGGCAATCCCACGGTGGTGGGCTATACCCGGGAGGATCTGGATAACTGGGCCGAGCAGGTGGCGCGCTTGGTGACCGCCGCCGGTGCCACGGATGAAAGCGTGGTGCAGATTTGCTTCGGCTACGGCATGTTCACCGGCGCTCTGGGGCTGCACTACGGACTGGAGCGCATCGGCGCCACGGTGGTTCCCACCTCCTCCGGCAACACGGAAAAGCAGCTGAAGTTTATGCGGGATTTCGGCACCGACACCATCGTCGCCACCCCTTCCTACTGTCTGTATCTGGCGGAATCCGCCCGGGAGATGGCTGGGGAGTTCCCCTTGGATCGGTATAAGCTGCGGCTGGGACTGCTGGGCAGCGAGGGCTGCACACCGGAGATGCGGGAGCAGATCGAGCAGCGGTGGGGAGGCGGCTTCTTTGCCACCGACAACTATGGGATGTCCGAACTCAACGGTCCGGGGATGTCCGGCGAATGCCGGGAGCGTTGCGGCCTGCACATCAACGAAGATCATTTCCTCTGTGAGATCATCGATTCCAAAACCGGTGAAGTGCTGGAGCCGGGTTCCACCGGAGAATTGGTGGTGACCAACCTCACCAAGCGGGGGCTGCCCATGCTCCGCTACCGCACCAAGGATATTACCAAAATCGATTACGAACCCTGCGCTTGCGGCCGGACCACGGCTCGGATGCATAAGATTATCGGCCGCAGTGACGATATGCTGAAAATCCGCGGCGTCAATGTTTTCCCCACCCAGGTGGAAAGCGCTCTGATCGGGGTCAGCGAAATCGGTCCTCATTATCAGCTTGTGGTGCGCCGGGAGGGTTTTGCCGACACCCTGGAGGTGCGGGTGGAACTGATTGACGGCCATCTGCTGGAGAAATATGCCGAGCTGGAGGCCCTGCAGAAACGGATTCACGACCGGATCAAGGCTATTTTGGGTATAGAGATCCGGGTCAGCCTGGTGGAGCCCAAAAGCATTGAGCGGTTCACCGGCAAGGCCCAGCGAGTGGTGGATCTGAGAAATCAATAAACGGCAGATCAGCGGCGGCGCCGCATGACCTTTGATATTCCCACGAAAGGATGATTCCATGAAAAAATTGTTGCTGGGCAACGAGGCGGTTGCCCGGGGCCTGTATGAGGCGGGGGTTACGGTCGTTTCCTCCTATCCCGGTACGCCGAGCACCGAAATTACCGAAAGCGTGGTACAGTACGGCGAGGATATCTATGCGGAATGGGCGCCCAATGAGAAGGTTGCCTTTGAGGTAGCGTTTGGCGCGGCCACCGGCGGCGCCCGGAGCTTTTGCGCCATGAAGCATGTGGGCCTCAATGTGGCCGCTGATCCGCTGTATACCGCGTCTTACATAGGCGTCAACGGCGGCATGGTCTGTGCTGTGGCCGATGATCCAGGCATGCATTCCTCCCAGAATGAGCAGGATTCCCGGCATCACGCCATTGCGGCCAAGGTACCGATGCTGGAGCCCTGCGATTCCGCCGAGTGCCTGGCTTATACCAAACTGGGGTATGAACTGTCCGAGCAATTCGATACTCCGGTGCTGCTGCGGCTGTCCACCCGAATTTCTCATTCCCGGTCTTTGGTGGAATTGTCCGACCGGGTGGAGGCGCCTTTAAAGGAATACAAAAAGGACGCCATGAAAAATGTCATGATGCCCGGTATGGCGAAAATCCGCCATCCTTTGGTGGAGAAGCGGACCGAGGCGCTGCGGAAGTGGGCGGAGACCTCCGGCATCAACACGGTGGAATACAACGACAAGCGCATCGGTATTATTGCCGCAGGCACCGCTTATACCTACGCCAAGGAGGCGCTGGGCGAGCGGGCCAGCTTCCTCAAGCTGGGGATGGTGAATCCCCTGCCCATCCAGATGATCATTGATTTTGCCCGCAACGTGGGGCAGGTATATGTTATCGAGGAACTGGACGATATCATCGAGACCCACTGCCGCAAGCACGGTATTCCGGTAATCGGCAAGCTGCTCTTCTCCTCCTGCGGTGAGTTTTCCCAGGCGACCGTCCGGGAAGCGCTGATGGGTGAGGAGCGCAAACATGAACAGTTTGAGGGAACGATTCCTGCCCGGCCGCCGGTACTCTGTGCCGGCTGTCCCCACCGGGGGCTGTTTTATGCCCTGAAGAAATGCAAGGTCTATGTCAGCGGAGATATCGGCTGCTATACCCTGGGCGCCTCCGCTCCTTTGTCCGCTATCGATGTCTGCGTCTGCATGGGCGCTTCCATCAGCGGGCTTCACGGATTCAACACTGCACGGGGAAAAGAGCAGGCGGTCAAATCGGTGGCGGTTATCGGGGACTCCACCTTCTGTCATTCCGGCGTCACCGGTCTGATGGATATCGCCTATAACCGGGGTATCTCCACGGTAATCGTGCTGGACAACTCCATTACCGGCATGACCGGTCATCAAAACAATCCGGCCAACGGTCTCACCATCAGCGGCGATCCCACCGTAGCGGTGGATCTGGAGGCCTTGGCCCACGCCTTGGGTATCCGCCGGGTGACGGTGGTGGACCCCTATGATGTGGACGGCTGCCGCAAGGCGGTGGAGACGGAGCTTCAGGTGGAAGAACCCTCCTTGATCATTGCCCGCCGGCCCTGCGCTTTGCTCAAGAGTGTCAAGCATGCTCCGGCTATGAAGGTGGACTTGGAGAAATGCACCGGCTGCAAAGCCTGCCTCCAGGTGGGTTGCCCGGCCCTGTCCCATATCCCCAACCCGAAAAACGGCCGCACCGCCGCAGTGATCGATCCCAACCAATGTGTGGGCTGCGAGATCTGCGCCAAGGCCTGCCGCTTCGACGCTATCAAAAAGGGGGAATGAGCCATGTCCGAATCTGTTAAGAACATTCTCATCGTGGGCGTGGGCGGCCAGGGAACCCTGCTGGCCTCCAAGCTCATGGGCAAAGTATTTACCGACCAGGGATTTGATGTCAAGGTCAGCGAGGTGCACGGGATGTCCCAGCGAGGGGGCTCGGTGGTCACCTATGTCCGTTACGGCGACAAGGTACATTCCTCTGTTATCGAGAAAGGGGAAGCAGATATCATTCTGGCCTTCGAACAGCTGGAGGCCGCTCGCTGGCTTCCCTTCCTGAAACCCGGCGGCGTGCTGATTGCCAGCACCCAGCGGATTGATCCCATGCCGGTGATTATGGGGACTGCCAGCTATCCGGAGAACATCCTTCCCTCCATTCAGGAGAAAGGCGTCCAAGTTATCGCTGTCGATGCGCTGGAAAAAGCCGTGGAGGCGGGTTCCCCCAAGGCCACCAACGTGGTGCTGCTGGGAGTGGCCGCCCGGGAACTGGGCTTGGATAAGAACCTATGGCTGGATGCTTTGCGGGTGACCGTGCCTCCTAAAACGGTGGCGATTAATGAAAAGGCCTTTGCTCTGGGATACGGAGAGTAATATTCCAAAAAATATAAACAGCTCTCAAATATCCCCCGAATCATTTTTCTGTAAGGAGAGTGACCCCCATGCCCGTCCTGCAACCGGAGATAGAATGCGCTTCCCGCGACTATCTCCACGCCATCCAGTCTGCCCGGCTGATCCGAATGGTGAAAAACGCCTATGAGCATGTACCCTTTTACAAAAGGAAGCTGGACGAAATCGGTCTGAAGCCGGAGGATATCCACTCCATCGACGACGTGCGCAAGCTGCCCTTCACGGTGAAAACCGATCTGCGGGATAATTATCCTTTTGGTCTCTTCGCCGTGCCGCAGAGCGAACTGGTGCGCATCCACGCTTCTTCCGGTACCACCGGTAAACAGACGGTGGTGGGATACACCAAACACGATATCGACATCTGGGCGGAAGGAGCAGCCAGAGCCTTGGCCGCCGCCGGCGCCACAAAGGAAGACCGGATTCACGTTTCTTACGGTTACGGCCTGTTCACCGGTGGCCTGGGTCTCCATTACGGCGCGGAGTACATGGGCGCCACCGCCATTCCGGTTTCCTCCGGCAACACCAAGCGCCAGGTACAGATCCTTCAGGATTTCGGTTCCAACTTCCTTTGCTGTACCCCTTCGTATGCCATGTTCATTGGCGAAACCGTCCGGGACATGGGCATCGATCCCAAGACCCTGCCTCTGCGGGGCGGTCTCTTTGGCGCGGAGCCCTGGACCGACAATATGCGCCGGGAAATCGAGCGGCTGCTGGATATTAAGGCCTATGACATCTACGGCCTGTCGGAAATCGCCGGGCCGGGTGTGGCTTACGATTGTGAGATGCAGAACGGCCTGCATATCAATGAGGATAACTTCTATCCCGAGGTGATTGATCCGGATACCCTGGAGCCCCTGCCCGACGGGGAATACGGTGAACTGGTGTTCACCTGTATCGGCAAGGAAGCGCTGCCCTTGATCCGCTACCGGACCCGGGATATCTGCGCGATTACCCATGAGGTGTGCGCCTGCGGCCGGACCACCGTGCGCATGACCAAACCCAAGGGCCGCAGCGACGATATGCTCATCATCCGCGGCGTCAACGTTTTCCCCTCCCAGGTGGAGCATGTGCTGCTGGAACTGGGAATGGATCCCAATTATCTGATCCTGGTGGACCGGCAGAACAATCTGGACACCATGGAGGTGCAGGTGGAGATGAACGCGAAGCTTTTCTCCGACACGGTGCGGGATCTGGAAAGCACCGAAAAGAGGATAGAGGCGGCGCTGCAAAGCACCCTCAACGTCCACGCCCGGGTGCGGCTGATGGAGCCGGGCGCCCTGCCCCGCAGCGAAGGCAAAGCCAAACGGGTCATCGATAACCGCCGCCTGTAAAAATTTCCGTCTTGCCCTATTTTCGCGTGTGGTTCGCCGCCGTCTATGTTATAATAGAAGCGGATTCCCGCGGCGCTTCTTTTCCAGAGGACCCGCAACTGGTGGGTTCCCCTGCACCATTCACACCTAAGAAAGGATGATGGTCATGTTTATCAAGCAGCTTTCGCTTTTTGTGGAGAACAAATCCGGCCGGCTGGCGGAGATCACCTCCATTATCGCGGGCGCCGGAATTGATATCCGCGCCCTCTCCATCGCTGATACCACCAATTTCGGGATTTTGCGGATCATTGTGGATAAGCCCGATGAAGCGGAAAGGATCCTGCGGGAAGCGGGCCTCACCGTTTCCCTTACCAATGTCATCGCCATCGGTATTCCGGATGTTCCGGGCGGGTTCGCCCATGCGATGAAGGCCCTTTCCGATGCGGAAATCAGCGTGGAGTATATGTATGCTTTCATCTCCCGGGATGAAGGCCGTGCTTGCGTGATTTTGCGGGTGGAAGACAATGCCGGAGCTGTTAAGGCTCTGCAGGAAGGGAAAATAGAGATTCTCAGTGAGGAGAAAATCTATTCCCTTTGATGAAAGAGAAAAAGCGCTGCGGAATGGTGGGTATCCGTTTCACAGCGCTTTTTTGTCGTCTTTTCTGCCTTGCGGGATGCAAGGGGAGCGGCTATAATGGAGAAAAGCGGAAAGGGTGATAGAAAGGTGTCAATAGTGAGAGCCGCCCTGGTTGGGGCTTGGCATGTCCATTTCAATCAGTATGCAAAGGAGTTTTCCTCTCGGGAAGATTGCCGGATCACTGCTTTATGGGATGATGAACCCAGCCGGGGAAGTGCCTGTGCCGCGGAATATGGCTGCCCCTTCGAACCGGATTACGACAGGCTGCTGTCCCGGAACGATGTGGACGCTGTAATCGTCTGCAGTGCCACCAGCCGGCACCGGGAGCTGATTGAAGCGGCAGCTCGGGCGGGAAAACACATATATACCGAAAAGGTACTGGCTTTCACCCTGCAGGAAGCGCGATCAATAGCAGCGGCGGTGGAGAAGGCAGGAGTAAAATTCTGCATCTCCTATCCCTGGATGTGCCGGGACTTTGTACAGGGTGGGAAGCGTCTGATGGACAGCGGTGCGCTGGGAGAGATCACCTATGTACGCATGCGCAACTGCCATAATGGAGCGGTGGCCGGCTGGCTGCCGGCGTATTTTTATGACCCGGTGCTTTGCGGCGGCGGTGCCATGATGGACCTGGGCGCCCATTCCATGTATTTGATGGATTATTTTCTGGGCTTGCCCGCGGCCGTGACCTCGATATTTACCAGGGTTACCGGCAAGGCGGTGGAGGATAACGCCGTCACCCTGCTGGAATATGCCAATGGTGCTATCGGCAGCGCGGAGACGGGTTTTGTCTCCACCAACGATCCCTATTCCATTGAGATCGCCGGGACCAAAGGCGTATTTCTGTCCGGCGGGCCGGAAAACCGGACGCTGGTGAATCTGGATGGACAGTGGAAGGAGGCGGCTTTGCCGCCATCCCTGCCCAAGCCCATGGATCTGTGGGTGGATGGCATCCTTCAGGGAACGCCCATTCCGTCGGATATTCAGGCGGCGGTGCGGCTGTCGCAGCTGATGGAGGCCGCATATCGGTCGGCGGCGGAAGGAAAACGGATTGCTCTCAGCGAGTGAGAAAGGGGAAACGATATGGAATTTGAAGCGCTGTATCAGGCGGCATTGGCGGTGACTGCTCCGCGAAAGCTGTCGGCGTATGCGGAGGCTGGAGCTGTGGGAGCGGCGATTCTAACCAAAGCAGGCCATGTTTACACCGGCGTCTGTATCGACAGCGCCTGTTCGGTGGGCTTCTGCGCGGAACACGCCGCAGCAGCGGCGATGCTGACCGCAGGTGAGCAGGAGATTGCGAAGGTGGTGGCGGTGGGATACCGGGGCAACGTCATGCCGCCCTGCGGCCGCTGCCGGGAATTTCTCAGCCAGCTGGCGGAAGGGAATATGGAGGCGGAGGTGCTGGTTCGGCAGGACACGGTACTCCGGCTGCGGGAACTGCTGCCTTACGACTGGAAAGAGGCGGAAGAAGAAGTCAAACGTACCTTTGAGACCCAAGAATAATGATTGGCTCCCATCCGCTTCCATGGAATTCTGGAGAGGAGGCCGCTGGGTAATTGGTTAAGAAATATACTGTTTTTTTATTCCTTATTCTGTCGTTTTTGATTGCCCTGTGTGGATGTACAGCTCTATTCGAAACTAGAATAGAAGAGCTTGATGGTTTTTCTGATTCGCTGAACGAAGCGATCGATAGGGAATACGGGATTACAATTCCGAGCACTGCTGCGTTTGTTCATGGAAAAATGGATTTTGCTTTACGCGACCCTTCTGTCCAAATTGTTTTTCATATACCGGAAAATGAGTTGGCCGCAATGATGGATGAAGGGTGGAAGAAGGAGGAAAACGTAGGGGGTTATGTGGACGATGTTGTGGCGAAAAGGGTTTTTTGGCGGTAGGGCGACAAGAGAGGCTGTAGGCTTTATGTAACGGCGCCCGTGGGCGGGCAGGTTTCGGTCCTTCTTGACGGCGATAATCCCAGCCAAAATTGGCTTAAAGACTGATATTATCCATTAAAGAAGCCGTCCGAAGTGGAATGTCGGTTCCCACTTCGGACGGCTTAGTTATGATATCTGGCAGGTAATTCAAGGGTTTTCCAGCTTCAGTCGTGTCTTCTCCTCGAAGGAGGCTTGCTTGACGCTGCAGCGTTCATGGGTGCCGCGGCCAATGATTCCGCATTCGTCCCAAGCGGTAATCTGGAACAGAAAACGACGGCCGTCGGTTTTGGTCAGGGTGGCTTCCGCCCAGACCCGCATGCCTTCCGGCGTGGCGCTTTCATGACTGATATTCAAATGAGTGCCCACGGTGGTGATTCCTTGAGGCAGGTGAGGCTGCACCAGCATCAGTGCGGCGTATTCCATGAGCGCAGCCATGAAGGGGGTTGCAAATACCCGAACCGTGCCGCTTTTTAAGCTGCAGGCCAGCCGGTCACTTGTTACCGTCCATTCCTCCCGGTTTATAGCGCCGATAAGGGACTGCCAATCCATTGATTCCATATTGAATCTTCCTTTCCCGAACGAATCGTATTTACGATACCGCAGGACGGCAGCAAAGTCAAGCTCCAACCCAAGGAGAAAAGGTCTTTCTCCATGGAAATTTGCCTAACATACTTTCTTTTTTCACATTTTTAGGATAGTATAGGGATAACCAGGATAATTACAGCAGGCGGGCGCGGCATCTCCCGCCGGAATAAAGGAGGAATCCGCATGGATACTGGCGCCGAGGGGGCGGGGAGGAAAATCCTGATCGTAGATGATGAGGTGCGGATGCGCCGCGTCATTGCCGATTATCTGCGGATCAAGGGATACGAAACAGCGGAGGCTGCGGACGGAGTGGAGGCTCTGGAAAAATTCTCTGCTGAGAACCCGGATCTGGTGCTGCTGGATGTGATGATGCCCCGGATGGACGGCTGGGAGGTCTGTCGCCGTATACGCGCCCGGTCCCGGGTGCCGGTGATTATGCTCACCGCCAAAGGGGAAGAAGAGGACGAGCTCCAGGGGTTTTCTTTGGGCGCGGATGAATATATCATGAAACCTTTTAGCTTAAAAATTTTGCTGGCCCGCATTGAGGCGGTTTTCCGACGAGGGCCGGTGACGGTTCAACCTGCCCCCAAGGAAGCGGCCGGGCTGGAAGTGGATACGGTGGGCCGGGAGGTGCGGGCGGACGGCCAGTCAATCGATCTCACCTATACGGAATTTGAGCTGTTGACTTATCTGATCAACAATGCGGGCATTGCTCTGTCTAGGGATAAAATTCTGGACAATGTCTGGCGCTATGATTACTACGGCGACGCCCGGACGGTGGATACCCACATCAAGAAGCTGCGCAGCAAGCTGGGGACTTATGGGGAATGCATCAAGACCATCCGCGGGGTGGGGTATAAATATGAACCGTGAACCCGCAGCCGTGCCTGCGGCACAGACTACGGCCGGACATCGCCGCAAGCCCATGAGCGGTTCTATTGTCTGGAAGCTGTTCGGCAGCGTGGTGCTTTGTTTGTTTGTGCTGCTGCTGTTCAACCTGCTGCTGAACAACTATGTGCTGGTATCCTATTACCAGAATATCAAACAGAAATCATTGGAACAGACCTTTCAGGAATTGGATGGCCTTTACGCCGGGCAGGCGGAGAAGGTGGACGATTACCTCATGCAGCAGTATTACGACAAGAACATCAGCACCGGGGTGCTCAGCGGCACCGGCCGGCTGGAACTGTACGGCTGGGTCAGCAACCAGCGTCTGATCACCTCCCTGCTGACCGGCTCCATGGCGCAGGGAGACTATCTGGTGAAGATCATCGAGGACACGGAAAGCGGCAGCCGGTTTATTACATTGTCCGGCCGTTTGACCAACGGAAGACTGGTGGTGATGCGCACCCCGGTGGCCGCCATTGAGGAAAGCGTGGCCATTACCAATCAGTTCCTGATGATTTCCGGCGTGGTCACTCTGGTGATCAGTTTGGGGCTGAGTCTGCTGATCGCCCGCAGCTTCACCCGTCCCATCCGGGAGCTGTCCCGCGTGGCGGGCAGCATGGCCCGGCTGAATTTCAATGACCGCTACACCGGTAAGGGGCGGGGAGAACTGGCGGATCTGGGCAACAGCATCAACTCCATGGCGGATTCTCTGGAGGGAACCATCTCCTCACTGAAAACCGCCAACGTGCAGCTGGCGGGGGATGTGGAGCGGAAAACCCGGCAGGAGGAATCCCGTAAGGCATTTATTTCCAATGTATCCCATGAGCTGAAAACCCCGATTTCTCTGATCCAGACCTACGCGGAAGGGCTGCGGGAAAATATCGCGGACGAGGAGAGCCGGAGCTACTACTGTGAGGTTATCGAGGATGAAGCGCAGAAAATGTCCGAACTGCTGAAGAAGATGACGGCTTTAATGCAGCTGGAAGCGGGCGGGGATCAGCTGGTTATCAAACGGTTCGATGTGGCGGGGCTGATCCGCAGCCTGATTCTCAAGAACCGACCTCGGTTTGAACAAGCGGAAGCCAGGGTGGTTCCGCCGCCGGACCAGCCGGTATATGTTTGGGCTGACGCTTACCTTATGGAAAATGTCCTCCAAAACTATCTGTCCAACGCCATCAACCATGTGGATAAAGGCGGCCGTATCGAGGTAGCCATTCATCCATCGGCGGAAGGTCGGGTGCGGATTACCGTGTACAATACCGGCGCCCATATTCCGCCCGATGATCTGGCCCGGGTCTGGGAGAGCTTTTACAAGGTGGACAAGGCCCGCACCCGGGAATACGGCGGAACGGGAATCGGTCTGTCGGTGGTGGCAGCTATCATGAAGGCCCATCAGATGCCCTATGGGGTGTACAACCGGCAAAGCGCCGCGGAAACCGGTGTGGAGTTTTTCATCGAACTGGAGGCCAGGTAGCAGAAAAAAGGGAACGGTTCCCTGGTTATTGGATTGTTGGAAATGTAGAAAATGAATTCGTTGTTTCCGAAATAGCGCAGTTAATTTTGATTTTTAAACAGCCATAATGGCGCACTTCTATACGCCTGCTGTGTATAATCGTGCAGTGTGCGGTTTTGCACAGCATTAAAGCCTCCCTCATCAGAGAGAGGCTTTGGCGACTGCGTATTGGAGTAATATGCGAAAAACCGACCTATGATCGTAACCATAGGTCGGTTTACTGTTTTACGGATACCCGACTAAGGCTGGGGGCAGTTTTACGTTAACAGTGCGCCCCCTTTTTTCATTGACAGCGGCCCGGCATGGTTTTAAAATAGATATAGCTGTTTTGGGAAGCCGATGAGTTTCCCTCAGACTATCGACAAGGGGTGCTGCTGTATGTCGTTATCCGTTATTGCCGCCGCCTGGAGCTTTGAAGCCGCCTGGAGCACGTTTTTAGCGAGTTTTTTGGCCTTTCTTCCCCGGCTGCTGACGGCTCTGCTGATTCTGCTGGTGGCGTTTCTCATCACCAGAATTCTGCCTAAACCCGTTAATTCGCTGATGAAGCGGACCAAGCTGGACGAGGTGGCTGTTAAATATATCCACCGGGCTAACAAAATTGTGATTTGGGCGCTGGCTATCGTTATGGCAATGGATAAGCTGGGTTTTCCGGTAGGCAGCTTACTGGCTGTGCTGGCAGCCGTGGGCGCAGCCGTGGCTTTGGCTATCAAGGATAACCTGTCCAATCTGGCGTCCGGGATGGTGCTGCTTTTTACCAAGCCGTTTAAGGCGGGGGATTTCATCGAGGTGGACGGCTCCTCCGGCACGATCCGGGAAATCGAACTGATGCACACCTATCTGGACACGGTGGGCAATACCCGCTTGGCGATTCCCAATACCAAGATGATGACGGCAACCATCAACAATTATTCCGTTTATGAGACTCGCCGGCAGGATTTCGTTTTTTCTATTTCCTATGACGACGATCTGCTGAAGGCGGAGGAACTGCTGAAAGGCATGGTGGACCGGCATCCCATGGTATTGCAGGACCCTGCTCCCATGGTGAAGGTCAAGGAACACGGCTCCTCCTCCGTCAACCTGCTGGTGCGGGTATGGTGCAAAAGTGAAAACTACTGGGATCTGCAGTTCGACCTGCTGGAGCAGGTGAAGCTGGCCTTTGATGAAAACGGTCTCTCGATCCCCTTCAATCAGCTGGACGTGCATCTCCCTATAGAGAAAAAGGCCGAATAACGCAACAAACTGCCGGAGAGGGCCCCCTCTCCGGCAGTTCTGTTTCAGCTTGTATAAAATTCCGCCGGATAGGGGCCGGATGCCGTTTCTTTTTCCAACTTGCATAGAAAAGAAAAAACCGCTACAATAATAAAAAAGCCGCCTTCCGGTTACGGGAGGCATGAAAGGCAGGATGTTCATGAGCCGCGATACCTATGAATCTCCCTTTGCCTCCCGCTATGCCAGCCGGGAGATGCAGTACCTGTTTTCTCCGGATAATAAATTCCGGACCTGGCGGAAGCTTTGGATTGCGCTGGCGGAGGCGGAGCAGGAGCTGGGTCTGCCCATCACCGATGAGCAGATTGCCGAGCTGAAAGCCCATGCGGAAGACATCAACTATGAGGTTGCCGCCGCCAGGGAAAAGGAAGTTCGCCACGACGTGATGGCCCACGTCTACGCTTATGGCGTCCAGTGCCCCTCCGCTAAGGGGATTATCCATCTGGGCGCCACCAGCTGCTATGTGGGGGATAACACCGATTTAATCATCCTTTACGACGCCTTGCGCCTGATCCGCAGCAAGCTGGTGAGCGCCATCGCCCTGCTGGGGGATTTTGCCGACCGTTATAAGGCGCTGCCCACCCTGGCTTTCACCCACTTCCAGCCTGCCCAGCCCACCACCGTCGGTAAGCGGGCCACCCTCTGGGCCCAGGAATTCCTGATGGATCTGGACGAGGTGGAATACCGTCTGGCGGGAGCCCGGCTGCTGGGTTCCAAGGGTACCACCGGCACCCAGGCCAGCTTTCTGGAGCTGTTTGAGGGGGATCACGAGAAATGCCGGGCCCTGGATCGGAAGATCGCGGAAAAAATGGGGTATGCCGCCTGCTTCCCAGTATCCGGCCAAACCTATCCCCGCAAACTGGATTCCATGATTCTGTCCACCCTGTCCGGCATCGCTCAGAGCGCGGCGAAATTTTCCAATGACGTGCGGCTGCTTCAGCACCTCAAAGAGGTGGAGGAGCCCTTTGAGAAGCATCAAATCGGCTCTTCCGCCATGGCCTACAAGCGCAATCCCATGCGCAGCGAGCGGATTGCCTCTCTCGCCCGATATGTGGTAGCGGATGCTCTCAACCCGGCGATGACGGCCTCCACCCAGTGGCTGGAGCGGACGCTGGACGACAGCGCCAACAAACGAATCAGCGTGGCGGAAGGGTTCCTGGCGGTGGACGCGATCCTTTCCCTGGTGATTAACGTAGCCGATGGGCTGGTGGTGAACACCGCGGTCATCGACCGGGATCTGCGCCGGGAACTGCCCTTTATGGCTACTGAGAATATCATGATGGACGGCGTAAAACGGGGCGGCGACCGGCAGGAACTCCATGAGCGGATCCGCACCCATTCCATGGAGGCGGCCCGCCGGGTGAAGCAGGGCGACGGCGTAAACGATCTGATGGAACGGATCGCGGGAGATCCGGCTTTCGGCATGACCTTGCCGGAGCTGGAGGCGCTGCTGGAGCCTTCGCGGTATGTGGGCCGGGCGCCGGAGCAGACCTCCGAGTTCCTGATGGCGGAAGTGGTGCCCATGAAAGAAAAATATGCGGCGGATCTGGGCGTGCAGGTGGAGATCAACGTTTAATATAAGGAAGTACCTTGTCCGGAATTGGCGGTATGCGAAACATTCCATAAAGAACAGCAGCGGCAGGCGTAAAACGCTTGCCGCTGCTGTTCTCTATGCGTTCGAGGAGGGAGAAGCCTGACAGCAAGGGCAGTAACAACTGCTGCGTCCGGCAAGCATCACACGGCGGATAAGACAGCCGCAGCGGGGACAGGATTCGCCTTCCCGTCCGTATACCTGAAAAAAGGGAACGCTCCGGTATTTCTCGCCCTTTCCGGCCAGATATTCTTCCGGGGTCATGGTGTCGGCTTCTATTCCTTGAAGAAGAAGGGCAGGCACTGCGGCTGCCAGCCGCCCCCACTCTTCCTGCGTCAGTGCGGCGGCCGGCCGGTCGGGACGGATGCCGGAGGCGAAGAGAATTTCATCGGCGTAGATATTACCGATGCCCGCGACTATTCGCTGATCCAACAGACATTCCTTTATCTTGCGCTGTCGGCCACCCAAGACGGCTTGCAGATAGGCGGCGTTGAAGGCGGGATCAAAAGGCTCGGGGCCAAGAGCGCCGATGCCGCTGAAAGTATCCTCCTCATCTTTTCCCTTGAGCCAGAGGCGTCCGAACCGGCGGGGGTCGATAAAACGCAGTTCACCGCCGCCTTCAAGCAGAAACCGGACGTGGGTGTGCTTTGCCTCCGGGTAATCGTCCGAAACCGCCAGCAGACAGCCGGTCATGCGCAGGTGGAGGATGACCGTGTCTTCGCTGTCCAAAAATATTTGGATAAACTTTCCTCTCCGACCCAATCCGGCGATCATCCGGCCGGAAGTTCCTTTTTGAAACGCCTCCGTTCCTGGGTGAGCGACCACCTCCGGGCGATGCAGGGTCACCGAGCGGATCCGGCGGCCGGTCAGCTGTGGCTCCAGAATGCGCTTAACCGTTTCCACTTCAGGCAGTTCCGGCATCATCAACGCCTCCTTTGATGGGATCAAATGATTTTTTTGGGCTTTTTGCGCAGCTTCAAAGAGATCCCCTGCTGATCTGCCGCCGTTTGCAGCAGCACTGCGGCGGCAGCGGCCCTTTCTTTCGCGGAGCCTCTCTCCGGCTGTTTCGCCAGCCCCTGCATGATTTCCCGAAGATCGGGCAGAGGCAGCAGATTGACGGCGGAGCAGAAGAAGCCTTTATGCCGCCCATCGTTGTATATATCCAGCAGTTTCTCCAGAATAGCCGCTTTTTCGTCCAGTTCAGCCCGATAAGCGTCTTGCCCGATTTTACAAAACCGCTCCAGATCCTGCTGCCGATTGCGGTGAGAGATAAAGGTGTCATAGGCGTTTCCGGCAGCCAATCGTTCACAGGGGTATTCTCCGCAGAAACAACAGTATTCTACCCCGCCGTGTTCCCGGCTGCAGCGGGCGACGGCGCAAGGCTGATTTCCCGGCCCACCTCCGCAGCCGGGGCACCAGCCGCCCAAATGCATGGGACAAAGGGCACAGTTCAATCCGCAGAGAGAAAACAAAGGATCCTCCCGGTAAAAATCTTTCATCGGCCGTCCCACTTTCATAAATGACGCTGTATGGCTGCCTGCAGCTCCTGGGCGGAAATATCCTCAATGGAGCGAATTGGCACGGGGTCAGGGGGATAGGGAGCAATTTGTTTTTCAAACCAGCCGACATCCTGCCAGGCGCCGCATTTGAAGCCGGTTTGACGGTAAATCCCCAGCAGACGGAAACCCAAGACGCAGTGCAGCCCTTCGCTTCTCTCGTTGGGCAGGGTCACGCCGCCGTAAACCGTGCAGATACCCTGGATCCGCAGGATGTCCATCAAAATGCCGTACAGCTTTTTCCCCATTCCCCGGGAGGTATACGCCCGATCCAGGTAAATGGACAGTTCCGCGTTCCATTGATAGGCTTCTCGTTCCATCTGGCGGTGCGCATAGGCGTAGCCTTTGATTTCTCCCGCCTCTTCCCAGACCAGATAGGGATAGGTCTGGATGATGGCAGCCACCCGGCGGGCAAATTCCTCCCTGGAAGGCAGCCGATATTCGAAGGTTACCGGCGTATCGATATATTGGGCGTAGATGGTCCGCAGCGCGTCGCTGTCCTCTATAGAAGCCAAGCGGATCTGCATATCCGTTCCCCATCCTTTCGGAGAATTTTAAATCATCTGTTTTTATCTTAGCATGGCGGACGTTGAAAGACAAGGCCGAGGGGAGTGGTGACGGCTTCTGCGCTTTATTAATTCCGGCGGTGTGTGCAGGCGCCATGAGAAAACCAACAAAATACATGCGGCGCCAATCAATACCGGAGAAAGGTTGCGTTTCGGCGGGAAAGTATGCTATACTATAGGGTAGAATAAAAATAAAGGGGTTTTCAGCCATGTCCGGACACTCCAAGTGGAATAATATCAAGAGGAAAAAAGAAAAGACCGACGGCCAGCGCGCGAAGATTTTTACAAAAATCGGGCGGGAAATTGCTGTGGCCGTGAAGGAGGGCGGATCGCCTGATCCTGCTGCCAACTCCAAACTGAAGGATGCCATCGCCAAGGCGAAAGCCAACAACGTGCCCAACGACAACATCGACCGTATTATTAAAAAAGCGGCGGGAGAGGGCAACGCGGATAATTACGAGGCTTTGCAGTACGAGGGCTACGGCCCCTGCGGGATTGCGGTTATCGTGGAGACGCTCACCGACAATCGGAATCGTACCGCCGGCGATCTGCGGCACTATTTCGATAAATACGGCGGCAACCTGGGCCAGACCGGCTGCGTGGGCTTTATGTTTAAGAAGAAGGGTATCATCGCCATCGAGGCGGAAGGCTTGGATGAGGAAAAGGTGATGGAGGACGCGCTGGAGGCTGGGGCTTCGGATTTCGCCGCTGATGCGGACGTGTTTGAGATTACCACCGAGCCGGAGGATTTTTCCGGTGTCCGGGAGGATTTGGAAGCTAAGGGATATACCTTCGTATCCGCCGAGGTGGAGATGGTCCCCGATGTGTACAGCGCTATAGAGGATCCGGAAAGTGTTGTCAAGATGGAAAAACTGCTGGATGTGCTGGAGGACAACGACGACGTCCAGAACGTCTGGCACAACTGGGATCGGCCTGACGACGAGGACTGAGATACACCGCCTTTTGATGGTGACACAAGGCGTCTTGATGAATATGTGAAATCAGTAAGCCGGGGGAACAGCATGGTGAAGTGCTGCTCCCCCGGCTTTTTGCCTGCTCGGCATATGTTTACCCTGTCTATAACCACAGGAGCTTTACGGTCCATAGGGGAAATATAACAAGGAGCGGAAAAATTATTTGTTTCGTTCTGGGTTGTCGGTTTGGAACAGGAGATAGTCTATGCTGACATGATAATAGTTCGCTAATTTGACTAGGAATTCATCTGTCCATTGCTGCGTTCCTGTTTCCAGATAGCTGTATTTTCGCTGCGTGATACCCAGTGCCGTGGCAAGCTGTTCCTGTGTTAGGTCTCTGTCTTCACGCATGCTACGAATACGGTTTTTCAATACAGCCACCCACCAATCATCAGGATGGCAATAGTATACCTAGATAAAATTTGTCTATTGACTTTTAGATAAATTTTATCTAAAATTGAAAGTGAAGAAATTCCATTTCATAGTTAAAAGGAGATTGTCATGGGAAAACCAAAAATTTTATCCTTTATAAAAGGGATGAAAAAGAGCACAAAGTTTATCGTACTTGGGGGAATGGCGGTTGTTTGTGTAATCGTTTTAATCGCTATTATCGTGCCGAACAGAGGAGGCCAAATGACGACCATCTCGGAGGCTTCTTTGGAAAAGGTCATTGAGATCAATGAATTGGCAACCGTAGATTATACTTACAATGCTATTGCCACAGCCTATGCAGAAGATAACGAAACAGTAAAATATAATGTGGCTTATGAAGGTGTTGTGAACGCGGGAATTGACTTCAAACAAATTGATATTCAACTTAATGCAGAAGAAAATATTATCAAAATTACTTTACCATCCGTAGAAATACAGGACATTCGAATAGATTCGGGCACGTTGGATTATATTTTCTCAAAAGACAAATATGAAACCGAAACGATTTCGGAAGAAGCATTGAGAATTTGCAAAGCGGATTTAGAAAAACGAGTATCCGAGGAAGAGTTGCTAAAAACAACAGCAAAAGAAAATGCTGTCGAATCTATCAAGGCATTGTTTACGCCGTGGATCGAGGTCATGGAGGTAGACTATACGATTGAAATAAATTGAAGAAGGTGAGAGCAATGAAAAGATGGGGCTTATTGATAGCAGTTGTATTCTTTATCGGTATGTTAAGCGGATGTTCCGGCAGTCCAAAACCTGCCGCAGAAGAACCTGATATTATGCAGATTCGTTCGATATGCAATCTGGCAACTCTGGAATGTTATTATCATAACGTTGCCAAATCAATAAAGGAAGCCGGCAGCGGTATTTCCCATTGGGGCGAAAAAGACCGTAAATTTTGGATTGAGTATACCGGCTCCGCCAAAATCGGGATTGATATGTCTAAGGTTAGCATGAGAATTGAAGGCAATAACATTACCATTTCCATGCCCAATGCAAAGTTGTTAAGTATTGATATTGAAGAACTAACGCAGGATTCCTACATCATTTCAGATGACGGCTGGAATAAAAACAAAATTACAGCTGAAGATCAGACAGCGGCAATCAACGCCGCACAGGCCGTCATGAAAAAGAGTGTGGAGAGCAATAGTGCTCTATTGCTCAACGCCCAGAACAGAGCAAAAAATTTAATTGAGAATTACATAAACAAAATGGGTGAACTTTCCGGCGTGTCTTACACAATCCAATGGGAATACAAGGATTCGTCTACAGAGAGCAAACCGCAATCGGACGGGGCGACAGAACAAAGTGAATAATGGGTGATAAACATGAGTGAGCCAAATAAAAAAACTCTTGTATCGCAAGAGGATATCATGAAATTACTGGATAGCTGTTATGAGAAATCATTAAACGGAATCACCAACGTCAGCCCTTCTGTGGAAACGATAGCTTGTGAATATCTGGGAAAATATCCAACAGCCAAAAAAGCAGCCAAAGCTATGATAAAAAATCAAATAATCAAATGTACGACATCAGGATTTATTACCGGCTTTGGTGGGATTATCACCTTGCCTGTAACGATACCCGCTAATGTAGGCAGCGTTCTTTATGTACAAATGCGAATGATTGCCTGTACCGCTTATATGGCCGGTTTTGAATTAAACTCTGATTATACTCAAACTTTTGTATACGCCTGCCTTGCTGGTATTACAGTAAATGAACTCATTAAACAAGCAGGAATAAAATTTGGTATAAAGTTCGCTAATGGGCTGGTTAAAAAAATACCGGGGAAAGTACTAGCTAAAATCAATCAGAAAGTAGGTTTTCGCTTTATAACTAAGTTTGGAACAAAGGGCATTGTCAATATGGGGAAATTGATTCCTGGTGTTGGTGCCGTTATTGGAGGGAGTCTAGATTTAGTCGAAACCAGAGCTATTGGAGATAGAGCGTACAAATGGTTTTTTGAGGGTGATTTTGCAACCGAAAACAGTTTGGAGGATAATTGTATAATGATAGATGGTGAAGAACCACTCGATAAGAATAAAAAGGAGGGGGAGGACACCGCCATTGCAGGATGATTTCATTCAATCAGGATGTCGGCAATCCTTTTTGCCCATAGCTCTTGATTCTACCATTTCAAACCTGTATCTGATCCTAGTTTTACTGATGAAGCTGGGAAAATGCGGGTTTCCCATTGACATAAGCGGATTTCCATGATAAAATGACGGTTGCCGCATGTTCCGGGCCGAAAAAGCGGGCGTTTCGCCCCGCCTCGAACAGCGAGTCTAAAGGAAACGGCAGGTGCCTTCCCATTATGTATGCCATCATTGAAACCGGCGGCAAGCAGTATAAGGTGGAAAACGGAGACGTTCTTTTCATCGAAAAACTGGATGCTGCTGAGGAATCCAAGGTCGTCTTTGATAAGGTGATCGCGGTTCACAACGACAAGGAACTGAAAGCCGGCTCTCCCTACGTCAAGGGCGCTACGGTGGAAGCCAGAGTGCTGAAAAACGGCAAGGGAAAGAAAATCCGGGTATTCACCTATCGCCCCAAGAAGGGCAGCAAGCGTGCCATGGGCCATCGTCAGCCCTACACCAAGGTGCAGATTGAGGCTGTCAACCCCAAGGCTCCCAGAGCGCCTAAGGCGGAAGCCCCGGCCAATGACGCGGAGTAAGTTCTTCCTCAAGGACGGCTTGCTGCAGGGTTTTACCTTGGATGGCCATAGCGGTGCGGGAGAAGCGGGTACGGATATTATCTGCGCGGCCGTATCCTCCGCAGCCTATCTCATTGCCAACACCCTCACCGAGGTGATGGGCTGTCAGGCGTCCGCCGCGGATGCGGATGGACATATGGCTGTTTTCGTCCAGGATGTGGATCTGGTCCGGTGCCAGGATCTGCTGCAGGGGTTTCGTTTGCATATGGAAGGACTGCGGGAACAGTATCCCCGGAATATCTCCGTGGAAATTGCCGAGGGAACATCGCCCTCATACAGATCTCGGACAGATTGAGAAAGGAAGGGTCAAGCTATGTTGAAGATAAACATTCAGCTGTTCGCTCATAAAAAGGGCGTCGGCTCCACTAAAAACGGCCGTGATTCCGAGTCCAAGCGGCTGGGCGTCAAGCGTGCCGACGGTCAGTTCGTGCTGGCCGGCAATATCCTGGTGCGTCAGCGCGGCACCCACATCCATCCCGGTGAGAACGTGGGCATCGGTTCCGACGATACCCTGTTTGCTAAGGTGGACGGCAAAGTGCGTTTTGAGCGCATGGGCAAGGACCGCAAGCGCGTCAGCGTTTATGCGGAGCAGTAAGAGCAAAAACGAAAGGCCCGCCGGCAGGCGGGCCTTTTTTCTGTTGATAAGCAGCAATGCATGAAAGGCGGCTGACACCATATGCGAATTATACTGGGCGTCGATATCGGCGGCTCTACCACCAAGATTGTGGCATTTCAGCATGGGGACCGGGTGCTGGACCGCCAGATGGTTCGGGCGGATGATCAGCTCACCTCCCTTTATGGGGCTGTGGGCCGCATTCTTTATGAAAACAGTCTGACACTGGAGCAGGTAGCCGGTATCGTTCTCACCGGTGTGGGGGCTACCCGGGCTGAGGGGGATATTTACGGCATTCCCACCGTCCGCGTAAAAGAATTCCAGGCTATCGGCCGCGGCGGTCTGCTGCTTTCCGGACTGGATAAGGCTCTGGTGGTGAGCATGGGTACCGGAACGGCCTTTGTCCGGGCGGATGGGGACCAGATTGTTCATATCGGCGGCAGCGGCGTGGGCGGTGGTACCCTGCTGGGGCTGTCTTCCCGACTGATGGGAGAAAAGGATATCGCCCCTGTGATTGCCTTGGCGGAAAAAGGAGACCTGGGAAAGGTGGACCTGTCCATAGGAGAAATCAGCAATGTGGAGATTCCATCGCTGCCGTCTCATGCGACAGCCTCCAATTTCGGCGGGGTGAAAAGTACGGCCGGCGATGCTGACATGGCGCTGGGGCTGTGCAACATGGTATTCCAGACGGCCGGGATGCTGGCGGTCTTTGCCTGCCTGGATACGGACGTCAGGGATATTGTTGTCACCGGTTCCATGGCGACCCTGCCTCAGGCCAGGCCGCTGCTGAACGAGGTGGGGATACTGTATGGAGTGAAATTCCATATTCCCGATGATGCGGCTTTTGCCACGGCCATTGGCGCCGCCTCTTTATGGAGCAAGGAGTTTGGGGGATTTCAATAGAGCCCGCCGCTCGGCAGTCCTGTCGGAACAACGGGTTTTCGCGGCTTTCCCATCGGGAAAGTGGGGAAAAGCGCCAGATAACAAGCCGGAATTTCTATCAACATCCCCAGTGCGCGGCGTTGTTTTTGCCGACGGGATATGCTATAATAAACACAATCTGCTGTTGTAGGAATAAAGAGTACAATGGCTGTGCTAATCGATGGTTATAAGACAATCGACCGACTTTTGTGGTAAAAATGAAGTAAAATCATGCCGTCGGCTTCCTCGCCGCCGGCTGCTTGGAAGGTGACCTGAAGTGGAAACAACCCATCTGCAAATCCGCCCCTTGCTGCCGGAAGACGCCCCGGCCCTGTTTCGGCTTACATCAGATCCGGCAGTCACCCACTATATGCGTTTTTCCACCCACATGGCGCCTCGGCAGGCGGAGGAACTGATAAAATCCTATACTGCTCCCGGCTGTGCCGGTTTTACTTTAGTCGAGAAAGCCACCGGCCGTTACGCCGGGGTGATTGCCCTGAAGCCGGAGGGACGGTCGGGGGAATACAGCGTGTCGGTGATGCTCACCCCGGCGCTCTGGAACAGGGGGTACGCCACGCAGGCGCTTCACGCCATGGTGGGATACGCCCAGACTGTGCTCTTTGCTCGGATGATTTCCGCCTATGTGGTGGGAGAAAATCAGAGTTCCCGGCGGGTGCTGGCAAAATGCGGCTTTATGGCGGAGGAGAAGCGGGAGTACGACGGCACGTCTGACGGACTGTATATTTATCGCCTGCGGTTGGATGGCGGCGAAGGAGCCTTTGCCCATGTGTAAGGTGGTGCGGTCCCTCACCGAGCTGATCGGCGGAACGCCTATGCTGGAGCCGGTTCGGTATCTGCAGGAACAGTCGGCGGGGGCGAGGCTGCTGCTGAAATTGGAATATTTCAATCCCTTAGGCTCGGTGAAAGACCGGGTGGCTTTGGCCATGGTGGAGGATGCTGAGCGGCAGGGGGCGCTGAAACCCGGCAGTGTGATCGTGGAGCCCACCAGCGGCAGCGCCGGAATCGGGCTGGCATTTGTGGGGCTGGTGAAGGGATACAGGGTCATCATCACCATGCCGGATACCATGAGTCCCGAGCGGCGCAGGCTGCTGCGGGCCCTTGGGGCGGAGGTGGTGCTGACTCCTGGCTGGAAAGGGATGAAGGGCGCCACCGACAAGGCGGAAGAAATCGCCGCTGAAACGCCCGGGGCCTTTATGACCCGGCAGTTTGAAAATCCCGCCAATCCGGAGGTGCATCGGCGGACCACCGGGCCGGAAATTCTGGAGGCCACCGGTGGGAAGGTGGACATTTTTGTAGCGGGAGTGGGGACCGGCGGCACCCTCACCGGCATCGGTGAAGCGCTGAAGGCGGCGATTCCCTCGGTGCGGGTAGTGGCGGTGGAACCCAGCGATTCTCCGGTTCTTTCCCAGGGCCGCAGCGGCGCGCACAAGCTGCAGGGATTGGGCGCGGGCTTCTGCCCGCCGGTGCTGAACCGGCAGGTCTATGATGAGGTGATGACCGTGCGCAACGACGAGGCCTACGACGCCTGCCGGGCCATCGCCCGCACCGAAGGGCTGCTGCTGGGGATCTCCTCCGGCGCGGCCCTGTTTGCCGCCACTCAGCTGGCCAAGCGGGTGGAAAACCGTGGAAAGACCATCGTGGCCGTTATGCCCGATACGGGGGAACGGTATCTCTCGGCCAATCTGTTCGGTGAATGAAAAGACATGGAAAGACCGGGTGGTGAGCGACGGATGACAAAGGCGGATGTAATCACATATTGCCATACCTTTTCCGACGCGGCTATGGATGCGCCGTTCGAAAACAATGACGCGGTGGTGTTTCGACGCAGCAGCAGCCGGAAATGGTTCGTTCTGCTGTTGACCGTGGACGGAGAGGACGCTGTAAATCTGAAATGTGATCCCCGGCGGGCGGAACTATACCGAAGCGTTTACCGGGATGTGAATCCAGGCTGGCACATGAATAAGACCCACTGGAACACCATCCGTTTGGGTGGAGATGTGCCGGATGCCGAACTGCGGGAAATGATCATCCACAGCTATGAACTGACCGCATCCCAACGGACCAAATCGAAAGCGAAAAGCGAGGAATGGTAACATGCTGGATTATCGGTTTGATACGCAGCTGCTGATCGAGGGGAAGGATCTCTCGGAAGATGAGATACACGACCATATTACGGCAAACATCGAGGGCGACTGCCTGCTGGCCATTGGTGACGAGTCGCTGATTAAGATTCATTTTCACACCAATACCCCCTGGAAGGTGCTGGAATATGCCGCAACTCAGGGGGATATCCACGATGTGGTGATCGAAAACATGGAGCGCCAGGCCCGGGGGCTGAAGGGCTGAATCCAAGAAGCCGGAAATGGTGTGCCGGTATACCGGTGGCCGCTGTTGCTGTGAACAGGTGTCATTGACGGCGAATACAAAGAGAGCCGGGTGGCTGTGGAGGCGGATAGTATTCTCCCTGCTTCCGAGGATGATCACAGGCCGCTTAAAAAACGGCGGGTTTCCCTGCGGCTGCGCAGAATAATCACCCTCTTGCCTGTCTCCTGCTTCAGCAGCTGATGATACCGTTGACGGTTGGCTTTATTAAAATTCCAGACGAAACTTAGAAATTCACAGTCAAAACGCTCCGGGCAGTTGCCGCCCATATCTGAGCGGGATTTGCCGTAGCTGGTTACCACGCGTTTCAGCACACCCCAAAGGCAGAGAATGCGCGGATAATCCATATAAATTACAGTATCGCAGTATTGCAGACGCAGGGGAAGGGTGCGGTTATAGTTTCCGTCGATAATCCAGGCGGGTTTGTTTACTTCGGCGGCCAGCAGCGCGTCAAAGGTTTCCCGGGGCACGGGTTGCCAGTTATCCCGCCAATTCAGCTGATCCAGATGGATCAGCGGCAGCTGAAGCCGCTGGGACAGCTGTCTGGATAAAGTGGTTTTGCCGCATCCGCAGCAGCCGATAATCAGGATTCGTTTCATCTCTGTCATATCGCGCCTCCTGCTTCAAGGAATACCCACAGCATAACATACCGCCGGCCGAAAAACAATTCTTCGGCCGGCGGTATTGTATTGATCGTTGTTATCGTTGGAGGCAGAGACGGCCGGGATGTAAAACGCGGCCGTGGCGCAGCAGAAAATCAGCGGTATCCCGGAGGGTATCCTCCATCTTGCGGGGATGATAGCCCAGCTCCCGGTCCGCCTTGTCGTGCCGGAAGCAGCTGTTGCTGGTGAGGGTATAAAGAGAATAGCGGGTGTACAGCGGCGGGCGGCGGACCAGCCTGTAATACAGCTCTGACAAGGGCGCGGTGGCTTTGGCCAGCCACATGGGCAGCACCACCCGGATCTTCTTTTTGCCGGTCTGCTGGGATACTGTATTGAGAATTTCCCGGACCTCGTAGTGGCGGTTGGACAGAATATAGCATTCCCCTGTCCGAGCCTTTTCCGCAGCGGCAATAACGCCGTCTGCCACGTCCCGCACATCCACGAAATCGTAACCGCCTTTGACGCAGGCTACCAATCGGCCGTTGAGGTAGTCGGTGATCATTTGGGTGAGATGGCCGTGACCAAAATCGCCCGGTCCCAAAATACCGGAAGGATGGACAATCACCGCATCCAGGCCGTCTTTTACAGCGTCCAACACCAGCTGAGAGGCTTCGGCCTTGGTTTTGGCGTAAAGCCCTTCCACCTTTTCCGGATCAAAATGGGATATCTCGGTGATCGGCTCTCCCGGCTTTTTCTCCGGTATGGCGTGGACCGAGCTGACATGAACCAAACGCCGGACGCCATACTTTTTGCACATTTCCACCACGTTGCGGGTGCCGCCTACGTTCACTGCCCGCACCTTGTCGCTTTTTCGGGAAGAAATAGAAATCAGCCCGGCGGTATGAATGACCACTACCTCTCGGGGATCGGTGGTATCGATTTGAAAAAAAGGCTCCAAAGTCTCTGGCTGGCAGACGTCTCCCTCTACCAGTTCTACTCCTGCTAAAGAGGGGGCGGGATGGGGGTCGTGGGGCAGAACCAGTCCGCGGACTTCCTCCCCTGCGTCCCGCAGCTTGGCAGCAATGGTATGGCCCAGATGCCCATTGGCTCCGGTAAGCAGATATAATCGTTTCACACAAGGACACTCCTTTCCGACGCGGTGAAGCCGGCCGGTAAACCAGACGGCGTATTTTCTATGCTTTCATCATAAGTATACCCCGCGTCTGTGAATAATCTATGGCCCATTCCTGAATACTTTTGGATGCGGTGTTAAAAACCAGGAAGAACCTTCCATCTATAAGGATATGTCTATGGATAAGTATGGAAAAAACGATTTTTCATCTATGTAAAACCGGTGTATACTAAAGGCTGTAAGATGATAGGTAAGTAGGCAAGAAGGAAGGGTTTGGAATGAAAGAGGGAAAAATCAGGCGCTGCCTGCAGCTGGGACTGGTATTCCTGCGGATTGGAGCCTTCACTTTCGGCGGCGGCTATGCTATGATCCCGTTGATTCGTCGGGAGGCGGTGGAAAAACGGCACTGGATTGAGGACGGGGATGTACTGGATATTCTGGCTGTAGCGGAATCCACACCGGGCCCCATTGCGGTGAATGCCGCCACCTATGTGGGGGTTCGAGTAGCGGGAATATTCGGGGCGCTGGCGGCTACCCTGGGGGTGGTTCTGCCCTCTCTGGTGACGATTATGCTGCTGTCCTTGATACTGCAGCAGTTTGAGCAACTGAAAGCGGTGCAGTACGCCTTTATGGGCATCCGGGCTGCGGTGTTGGCGTTGATTCTGCATGCCCTGGCAACGCTGTTTCGCCAGTGTCCCGGGGGCATATTTTCCTATACTGTTATGGGTGCCGGCTTCCTGCTGGCCGCTTTCACACCCATCAGCGTTTACTGGCTCATTGCCGGAGCCGCGGCTGCTGGGCTGATCCGGCAGCTTATCCTCTGTTGGCGGGAAAGGAGGAAAACGCGGTGATTTTGCTGCGGCTGTTTTGGGTTTTTCTGCGGATTGGGGCTTTCACTTTCGGCGGCGGTTATGCTATGATTCCGCTGATTCAGGGGGAGGTGACGGCGGCGGGCTGGATGACGGCGGAGGAACTGGTGAATTTTATCGCGGTCAGCGAAAGCACGCCGGGCCCTTTTGCCGTCAATATCGCCACCTATGTGGGGATGGAAACCGCCGGCGTTGCCGGCGCATTGTGCGCCACCTTCGGCGTGGTGCTGCCCTCTTTTATAGTCATTCTGCTTGTCGCCCGGCTGTTCACCCGCTTTGCCCGCAGTTTGCCGGTGGCGGGGGTGATGAGCGGTCTGCGGCCCATGGTAGTGGCGCTGATCGGAGCAGCAGCTCTCTCCGTGGGGCAAACCGCTTTCACGCTGCCTGCGGCTGCCTGGGAGGGGCTGCTGGCGTCCGATCTCCTGTGGGCACTGCCGATTTTTGCTCTGGCTGCGTTTTTTCTGTGGAAGAAACGATGGCATCCCATTGCCGTGATTCTGCTGGCCGCAGGCCTGGGAATAGCGGCGGGTTATACCCGGGAAGTGGTTTTAGCCGCTGTATAAAGCAAAAGGGATAGATAAACGGATTGTATATTAGTCGATAATATTTGCATTTGTAATGGTATAGCGTGTTTATGAAGGCCGTGAACCTTGACGGAAGGCACGTGTTGGGCTATACTGAGAAGACTTGTAAAAAGGAGGCGGCGGTATGCATATCGGCGGCTTGGAGATAGCGGGAGGCGCGGCGCTGGCGCCCATGGCGGGGGTTGCGGATCGGGCTTTTCGGCGGATTTGCGTGGAGCATGGCGCGGCCTATGTGGTAGGCGAAATGGTCAGCTCCAAGGGGCTGAATTTTGGGGATAGAAAAAGCGCCGAGCTCCTGGAGCTGGATCAGGAGGAGCGGCCGGCGGGCATCCAGCTGTTCGGTGACGATCCGGAGCAGATGGCCCGGGCCGCCCGGCTGGCGATGGCTGTGCGACCTGATGTAATTGACATCAACATGGGGTGCCCTGCGCCTAAAATCGCCGGGAATCACTGCGGCAGCGCTCTGATGCGGGAGCCGGCGCTGTGTGAGCGGATCGTCCGGGCGGTGACCGATGCGGTGCAGGTACCGGTTACCGCTAAGATTCGTAAGGGCTATGCCCGGGATCAGGTGAATGCCGTGGAGGTGGCACGGGCCTGCGAGGCCGGTGGCGCGGCGGCAGTGACGGTTCATGGCCGCACCCGGGATCAGATGTATGCTCCGCCGGTGGATTGGGAGATTATTCGGCAGGTGAAGGAGGCGCTGCGCATCCCGGTAATCGGCAATGGGGATGTCACCAGCGCGGCTCAGGCGGCGGCCTTGTATGAGCAAACCGGCTGTGATCTTATCATGGTGGGAAGGGGAGCGCTGGGGGCCCCCTGGCTGTTTGCCCAGATCAACGCCTACCTGCGGGAGGGGCGGGTGTTGCCTGATCCGCCGATGGCGAAGCGGATGGCGGTGTTGCTGCGGCAGATCTCTCTGGCGGTGGAATACAAGGGGGAGCGGGTGGCCATGCGGGAAGCCCGCAAGCACGCGGCCTGGTATATGCGGGGGATACGGGGAGCCGCCGGGCTGCGGGCCCAGGCGGGGCAGCTGACCTCCTTTGACGATCTGCGGCGGTTGTGCGAGGCGGCCTGTAAGCTGTCGGATGAGGAGAACGGCCGGGAGGAAAACCCTTAATAAATAAGGAATAGACACGCCGGAAAGCGCCGAAATCCTTCGTGATTCTGACGAAATTCATGGAAAAATTTCTCGGATAATTCGTCCGATTAAGGGTATCTTTTTTCGGGGTGATCGGTATAATGGGTCATGTACAACGGAGGCGGTTTAGTGGACTGAAATGTTCCTTGTGTGGAGAGGGTAGGGTGATGGCATGTTCCAGATCCGATGGCTGTGGCGTAACATGGACGGCCGATACCGATGGCGGTATATCACGGCGCTGATTTTATCCGTGGTGACCAGCTGTCTGCTGTTGGTGAATCCGTATTTGACCAAGATTCTGTTCGACGATGTGATTCTGGCGGAGAACACGGAGCCCCTGCTGGGCATCCTGCTGCTGATGCTGGGGATGCAGGCGGTGCGGCTTTCCCTGCGGTATCTGATGATTATCTATCTGGAGAAGAGCTCGCAGAACGTGCTGTTTAATCTGCGGTCGCGGCTGTTCGAGGTACTCCAGTATCAGGAGATGCGCTTCTTTGACCGGAACCGCACCGGTGACCTGATGACCCGGCTGTCCGCGGATGTGGACTGGTGCCGGCATTTTCTGGCTTATTTGTCCTATACCGCGCTGGACAGCGTGGTGATGTTTGTTTCCACCCTGATCCTTTTCTTCTCCATCAGCTGGAAGCTGACCCTGCTGCTGCTGGCGGTGACGCCGCTGCTGATGCTGATTACCAAGCTGTATTCCAAAAAGGTGCGGCCCCTGTTTGTCGGCATGCGGGATCGTCTTTCCGAGATGAACACCGCCGCCCAGGAAAATATCGCGGGCAACCGGGTGGTGAAGGCCTTCGCCCGGGAGGACTATGAAAAAGAGCGGTTTCATCAGAAAAATGCGGACTTCCGGGATGCCAACCTGGATATCAATAAGCTGTGGCTGACCTTTTTCCCCTTTATCGAAATCCTGGCCAATGCCATGTCCCTTATCACCATTTTTCTCGGGGGACTGTTCATCATCTGGGGGGAAATCACCCCCGGCGAGCTGACGATTTTCACCTCCCTGGCCTGGGCGCTGGCGAACCCCATGCGCAACCTGGGCAACCTGATCAACGATATGCAGCGCTTCGCCGCATCGGCCAATAAGATCATCGAGGTGTATTATTCCCGCCCGCTGATCGTGGACCGTCAGGACGCGGAGGATCATCCGCAGCCCAAAGGTAAGATTGAATTCCGGGACGTGTCCTTTTCCTTTGGCAGCGTGAAGGTGCTGGATCACGTCAGCTTCACGGTGGAGCCGGGCCAGACCCTGGCGGTGATGGGTCCCACCGGCTCGGGCAAAACCACCTTAATCAATCTGCTTTCCCGGTTTTACGATGTGGACGGGGGCCAGGTGCTGGTGGATGACTGCGACGTGCATTTCTGGAAACTCCAGCAGTTGCGCCATGCGGTGGGCACCGCCACGCAGGAGGTGTTCCTCTTCTCCGATACGGTGGAGGGCAACATTGTTTTCGGCAACCAGGCGCTCACCGAAGAGGAAGCGCAGGATTATGCCCGCCGCGCGGGCGCTGCCGAGTTTGTGGTAAAGATGCCCGAGAGCTACGACACCATTGTGGGCGAGCGGGGCGTTGGCCTGTCCGGCGGACAGAAGCAGCGCCTGGCCCTGGCCCGGGCCATGGCGGTGGAACCGGCGGTTCTGGTGCTGGATGATACCACCTCCGCCCTGGATATGGAAACCGAAAAATACATACAGCAGCAGCTGCGGGAGCTGCCCTATGCCTGCACCAAGATCATCATCGCCCAGCGGATATCCTCCGTCAAGGACGCGGATCAGATCATCGTGCTGCAGAATGGGGAGATCGCCGAGCGCGGCACCCATGAGGAGCTGCTGAAAAACAAGGGGTATTATTGGGAGACCTACGCCCTGCAGAACGGCATAGAGGATGCGCCCGTCGCATCGGCGGCAGCCCTACGGGGAGGTGAGGCCTGATGGCACGCAACAAGTTTGATGTGGACGAAACCCTGGAATCCCCCTTTAGCTTTTCGCATCTCAAGCGGGCGATGAAGTACATCAAGCGCCACAAATTCCGTATGCTGATGGCGCTGCTCCTCAGCGCCGTGGCGTCGGTGGCGGGGCTGTTCGGCCCCAAGATCATGCAGTGGACCCTGGAGGACGCGGTGCCCAATAAGGACGTGAAGCTGCTGGGCCTCCTGGCGCTGGCCTACACCGGCATCATCGCGCTGAGCATCCTGTTCACCACCATCCGCGCCCGGATGATGGCCCATGTCAGCCAGGAGATCATCTACGATATCCGGGAGGATCTCTTCGCCCATCTGCAGAAGCTGCCCTTCAGCTATTACGACAGCCGCCCCGCCGGCAAGATTCTGGTGCGGGTGATCAACTATGTCAACTCGGTGTCGGATATGCTGTCCAACGGCATCATCAACAGCATACTGGAAATCATGAACGTGATCTTCATCACCATCTTCATGTTTTCGGTGGATGCCAAGCTGGCGCTTATCATCATCGCGGGCCTGCCCATTTTCGTGGCGATTGTGCTGATCCTCAAACCCCGCCAGCGGAAATACTGGCAGAACCAGTCCAACAAAAACTCCAACTATAACGCCTACCTGGCGGAAAGCATCGACGGTGTCCGGGTCAGCCAGCTGTTTGCCCGGCAGGAGGAAAACATCACCATCATGCGCCGCCTCATCGAGGCCTGCCGCAAGGCGTGGATTAAGGCCATTTATGTCGGCAACGCCGTCTGGCTGTCCTCCGAGCTGCTGACCCAGATTGTTTTCACCGTTCTGTATCTGGCCGGAGCCTATTGGCTGGGCGGCAGCATCGGCACCTTCGCCGTGCTGCTCACCATGGGCCAGTATGTCAGCCGCTTCTGGCAGCCCATCACCAACCTGGCGAATATCTATAACACCTTCGTCAATAACATCGCCTACCTGGAACGCATCTTTGAAACTATGGATGAACCGGTGGTGGTGGACGACCAGCCCGGCGCCATGGAACTGCCGCCCATCCGGGGCGATGTGGAGTTCCGCCACGTGACCTTTGAGTATGAGAAGGACATTCACATTCTGGAGGACCTGAATTTCCAGGTCAAGGCCGGGGAGAGCATCGCTCTGGTGGGTCCCACCGGCGCGGGTAAAACCACGGTGGTGAACCTGATCAGCCGCTTCTATAACCTCACCGATGGGGAACTGCTGATCGACGGGGAATATGATATCGCCCAGGTCACCCTCCACTCCCTGCGCACCCAGATGGGTATTATGCTCCAGGATAGCTTCATTTTCAGCGGCACCATTATGGATAATATCCGCTACGGTCGGCTGGATGCCACTCCGGAAGAGGTGGAGGCGGCGGCTAAGGCTGTCCGCGCCCATGATTTCATTATGGAGATGGAGAAGGGGTATTACACCGAGGTTAATGAGCGGGGCAGCCGTTTGTCTCAGGGGCAGAAGCAGCTGATCGCCTTTGCCCGTACCCTGCTGTCCGACCCCAAAATTCTGATCCTGGATGAAGCCACTTCCTCCATCGATACCAAAACCGAGCGGCTGCTGCAGGAGGGGATTGCCGCCCTGCTGAAAGGGCGAACCTCCTTTATCATCGCCCACCGGCTGTCCACCATCAAAAACTGTGACCGGATTCTGTATATCGGCAATAAGCAGGTGCTGGAATCCGGCAGTCATGAAGAGCTGCTGGCCAAGAAGGGGCTGTATTATCATCTGTATACCGCCCAGGCCCAGGACCAGGGCGTGATTGCCACGGTGTAAAGCATAAGAAAAAGTTTTCGCCCGCCTTTTTTCGCGCAGAGCCCGGCTGCCATTCAGAGCCGGGCTCTGTCTCCGGGCGGCAGGGGTCGAGGGGCAAAGCCCTCGTCGCGCCCCGCAGGACGCGAAATATTTTGCGAAATCAATGCGCAGGAGATTTTTCGCATCAAGTACGCGCGAGAAGAACGGCGGGTTTGCGGCGAATGCCGCAAAATGTGCACCACTATGTACGGTGCACAAGCGGTTCTTCCAGGAGTTAACGCGAAGCGTTAATCTCCAACTCGCCGGGGGTGCCCTGGTGTTCCAGCGGAACACAGGGCTGCCTCGCAGTGTTAATCTCCACCTTTTCCGGGGGTTCCCCGATATCGCATGAAAGGCCATATAAACGAATTTTTTGAGCTTTTGGCATAATAAAAACGGCATTTTATCGGCTTTGCGGCCGGTAAAATGCCGTTTTTCAATTTCTTTTCATTCCGGTTTTGCTCGGGAGCAAGGGCTCTTTTGATAAATGTGCTCTTTCACAATGCGCACGATTTGAAAGGAAATATCGTTGCTTTTTTCTTTTTTATATGGTAGAATTTATATAATATATACCGAATAAGTTGCTTATTTACGCCAATCATTCCAGATGATACATGATAAGAGGGTAAGGCTATGAAAAAAATATTATCTATCACAGAACCGGGATACCTGTATGATCTGTTCTATATATTTGTATTCCATTTTAATACAGATTATTGTTTTGCTCATTTTATTGACAACAGCAGAGAGGCTGAAGAGAAAGAATATTTTCTGAAGATGGAGGAGGAATTTGGTCCTATCCCTGAAGAACTTCGCCTTTTTTTCCAGGTAGGAGATGATAGAAAAGTAAGTTTTATTACTCGGTTTTGTTATGATCCCCATATTGGCGAACTCCGGGAAAGCTACAATTTTTCCACGGTGCAAAATGATCTTTCCGACCATCAGCGAGTGGCTGCTGCCCTTCTAAAATATTATTTTACTGACCTCACGGAAAAGGAAGTTGAGCAGTGCCTGCATTCTGTGACTCATGTGGGACGGTTAATCAGAAATTCTTCTTATAGCGGGGAACTAAAAAGCAGTTTGTATGCGTTTTTTTTAGAACCTAGTTATATGACGCAAAAGCTGTCTTATGAATTGATAAAAAAGGAAGTCCAACTTGCTCAATGGCGTGAAAAAAACATGTCAAAAATATTACATCTGGAACACCAGGTGGATTTTCAAAAGCTGTCAGCCGAATTTAAACAATATAAGGTAGAAACCATTGACATTGATCGTTTTCAGATCATGCATCTTTCTCCCTGTGTCCTCATGAAGAACTGTGTCAAAATGCACTTTTATGGTAATGAGATGCTTTTATTGCTAGGTGTGGACTATGTTGGGTTTTGGAATTATTTAATATCGCAAAATCTAGCGCCCAAAATATCTGTTTTCGGGAACGCCATAGCAGAGGATAACCGTATTGGTATGCTTGACTTGATGTTAGAGAAGGGAGAAGTTACCATTAAGGATTTGGAAAGAAAGCTGGATCTGACTGGAACCAATGCTTACTACCATCTTTCGTTGATGATCAAGGCCAACATGATTAAGTCAAGAAATCAGGGGCGCACGGTGCTGTATAGTTTGAATCCAGCCTGCTTTGATGCCGCCTGTGAAATGCTGCGAAAGTACACTGAACGTACATAAGGTTAAAAAGGTTAAGTTAATCAGATTGCCAACCAGCCCGGCCAATCGGCACACCGATTGGCCGGGCTGCTTTTCTTGTCCCTTTTTCCGGCTTTTATAATATCCCCGTCCATACCAGGATGATCAAAACGCAGGAAATCAGCAGCAGTCCGGCTGCCAGCAGCAGCCCGATGCGGTTGCTCCGCGCCGCTTCTTCCTCCGGCACCGCCGCCATACGCATCCGCCGCAGCCCTGCCGTTACCGGTTTGTAAAGCAGCAGCGTCAGGGCGGTGTTCAGCCCGCCTTTTAATAAATTAAAAGGCAGGAAGGCGGGCAGCAGCAGTTCCGCCACCGCCTGGCGGGGATAGCCCATGTACAGCGGGGTGATCAGGTAGTTCCACAGCAGCATCACAGCGGTCATCAGCAGGCAGCCCGCCGCAAGCCCTGCCGCCGCGCTGCCCATGGTTCGCTTCCGCTTGTAAATCAGAGCCGCGGTACAGGCAAAGCTGCAGCTGGATAGAATGTTCATCACACAGCCGATGGGGCCGGTGTCGCTCACCGTCACCATTTCCACCAGAGCTACCGCCGTGGAAATGGTGAGGGAGACGAATGGGCCCATCAGAAAGCCGCCGATGGCGATAATCACATCCTTGGGCTCGTACTTGAGAAACAGGACCACCGGAATGCGGATCAAAGCCATAGCTATGTAGGCGACGGCGCAAAGCATAGCGGCGGTGGTGAGGCGGGCGGTTTTGCTGTTCATGGATAAGTCCTCCGGAAAATAAAAATGCATCTGAAAGACGACTGTCTTTCAGATGCTGACAAAGAACATCACCATAAAACCGGGCTGCCCCAGCTTATCTTCTTTCATCCAGACTATACTGTCGGTTTTGGAATCTCACCAAATCCTGCGCCGGCGCGCTCGCGGACTATACCGCCGATAGGGAATTTCACCCTGCCCTGAAGACGTTTCCTCTATTCAAATGTTAGTTGGAATTATAGCTTCTTTCGGCGGGTTTTGCAAGAGAATAGAATGCGGAACCGGGAGGATTGGTGATCCTCTGAACCAGCGAAGGGATTGGTTGAGGGATTTTATG
Source organism: uncultured Oscillospiraceae bacterium (assembly GCA_902492455.1). GTDB lineage: Bacteria > Bacillota > Clostridia > Oscillospirales > Acutalibacteraceae > CAKTXU01. Next base: position 126,006 of record CABULH010000003.1, on the reverse strand, counting down.
AAAACCGCAGATGAAAATGTAGCCAGGGCCGATTATACAAACTGCCTCTTGTCCTTTGGCCATAAACATGGTATGATATCCTCAGTCGGCGGAGCGGTGGAACATCGCCTTGACCGGCGGAGGGCTGACCCACAATCGAATCATTCCTTATCAAGAGAGGCGGAGGGTACAGGCCCGATGAAGCCCGGCAACCTGCGGCGATGCAGCCGAAAGGTGCCAATTCCTGCGGCATGGAGCCGGCAGATGAGGTGGAGACACGCGCCCGGCTGCCGCCGAGGCGCGTTTTTTTGTGGAGTGAAGGATTGCCGGGGGATTCCCGGAAGGATATTTCATATGAGGAAGGATTGAAAAAACAATGGCAAAACGGCTTTTCACCTCTGAATCGGTGACGGAGGGGCATCCCGACAAGGTGTGCGACCAGATCTCCGATGCGGTGCTGGACGCCATTATCCAGCAGGACCCGGACGCCCATGTGGCTTGCGAAACCATCGCCACCACCGGTCTGGTGCTGGTGATGGGGGAAATCTCCACCTCCTGCTATGTGGATATTCCCAAAATCGCCCGGCGGGTGATCCGGGAGATCGGCTATGACGACGCGGCTCAGCGGTTCGACGGCAACACCTGCGCTGTGCTCACCGCCATCGATGAGCAGTCCCCCGATATCGCCATGGGCGTCAACGAGGCGCTGGAAATCCGGGGTCGGGAGGCGGAGGATTACGATAAAATCGGCGCCGGCGACCAGGGCTTGATGTTTGGCTACGCCTGTAACGAGACCCCCGAATTGATGCCCCTGCCCATCTCCCTGGCCCATAAGCTGGCCCTGCGGCTGACGGCGCTGCGGAAAAACGGCGATCTGCCCTATCTGCGGCCTGATGGCAAAACCCAGGTCACGGTGGAATACGACGGCAACCGCCCGGTGCGCATCGACGCGGTGGTGGTATCCACCCAGCACGCCGAGGAGGCTTCTCTGGAAACCATCCGCCGGGACGTGATCCAGCAGGTGATCAGCCCCGTGATCCCTGCCGGGCTGATGGATGAGGAAACCAAGATTTTTGTCAATCCCACCGGCCGCTTTGTGGTGGGCGGTCCTCAGGGGGACAGCGGCCTCACCGGCCGGAAAATCATCGTGGATACCTATGGCGGCTATGCCCGTCACGGCGGCGGCGCCTTCTCCGGCAAGGACCCCACCAAGGTGGACCGCTCCGCCAGCTACATGGCCCGTTACGCGGCCAAGAACGTGGTGGCGGCCGGGTTGGCCGACCGCTGCGAGGTGCAGCTGGCCTATGCCATCGGCGTGGCCCATCCGGTTTCGGTTCGGGTGGATACCGAGGGCACCGGCAAGGTGCCGGATGACCGGCTGGCCGAGGCTGTGCGCCGGGTGTTCGATTTCCGCCCCGCCGCCATCATTGATACCCTGGAACTGCGCCGGCCGATCTATCAGAAGCTGGCCGCCTATGGGCATGTTGGCCGGGAGGATCTGGGCGTGGCCTGGGAGAAAACCGACCGCGCCGCCGCTCTGCGGGAGGCCCTGGGCCTGTAAAAACCGATTTTGAATGAGGAGGGAGACTATGCCCCAAGCGAATCCCTTTGATGCCGAACATATGCGGTACCTGCGGCTGCTCTCCGAGCAGTATCCCACCATTCAGGCCGTGTGTACCGAGATCATCAACCTCAACGCTATCCTCAATCTTCCCAAGGGAACGGAGCATTTTATGAGCGATCTCCACGGGGAGGAGGAGGCTTTCCGCCATATTTTCAACAACGGCTCCGGGGTGATCCGGGAAAAGGTGGATTTGGCCTTCGGCCACACCATGCCGGAAAAGGAGCGGGCCTGGTTCGCCACCCTGATCTATTATCCCGCCGAGAAAATCGAGGAAATCAAGCGGGAAGGGGTGAATATGGAGGATTGGTACAGCATCACCCTTTACCGGCTGGTGGAGGTGTGCAAGCTCACCGCCTCCAAATATACCCGCTCCAAGGTGCGCAAATCCCTGCCGCCGGAATTTCAGTATATCATCGACGAGCTGCTCCATACCAACTACGACGAGGGCAATAAGCAGGGGTATTATCAGCACATCATTTCCACCATCATCGATGTCCGCCGGGCGGATGAGTTTATCATCGCCCTGGCCACCCTGATCAAACGCCTGGCGGTGGACCGGCTGCATATCGTGGGGGATATTTATGACCGCGGCCCCCGGGCGGATCAGATTCTGGATATGCTCATGACCCATCACAACGTGGATATTCAGTGGGGCAACCACGATATTCTGTGGATGGGCGCGGCGGCGGGCAGCGAGGCCTGCATCGCCTGCGTCCTCAATCTGGCGCTGCAGTACAATACCCTGGATATCGTGGAAAACGGCTATGGCATCAGCCTGCGGGATATGATCACCTTTGCCCAGGAAACCTATAAGGATTGCACCTGGTTCATGCCCCGGAATCCGGATGATAAGTGGTACCTCAAAAGCAGTATGGATACCCTGTCCAAGGTTCATAAAGCTGTGGCGGTGATCCAGTTCAAGCTGGAGGGGCGGCTGATCGCCCGGCATCCGGAATACAAAATGGATCGCCGGCGGCTGCTGGATAAAATCGATTACCAGGAGCGCACCGTTACCATCGACGGCGCCGTTTATCCCCTCAATGACTGCGATTTTCCCACCGTGGATCCCCAGGACCCCTATGATCTCACCGAAGCGGAGGAGGAATTGGTGGCCTCCCTCCGCCAGGCCTTCCGCAAAAGCGAACGGCTGCAGCGGCATGTCCGCTTCCTCTATAGCAACGGCAGCCTGTATAAATGCTGCAATCAAAACCTGCTGTTTCACGGCTGCATCCCCATGGAGGAGGACGGTTCCTTCGCTTCTTTTGATACGGGGGAGGGGCTGGTATCCGGCAAAGCCTTCATGGACTATGCCGATGCCGCCGCCCGTAAAGCCTATTATAGCCCGCGGCTCAACCGGCAGCGGTATGAGGATTTCATGTGGTATCTCTGGTGCGGCAGCGGTTCCCCCCTGTTCGGCCGCGACCGGATCACCACCTTCGAGCATTATTTCGTCTCCGACCGTTCCACCTGGACGGAAAATAAAAATGCCTACTATCGCCAAGTCGCGGAGCCTGAGGCCTGCGGCCGGATTCTCAAGGAGTTCGGCCTGGATCCGGAAATCGCCCACATCGTCAATGGCCATGTGCCGGTGAAGGCGAAAAAGGGAGAGAGCCCCGTTCGCGGCGGCGGAAGGCTGCTGGTGATCGACGGCGGCTTCTGCAAAGCGTATCACGAAACCACCGGCATCGCCGGGTATACTTTGATCTACAGTTCCCAGGGGCTGAAGCTGGTGTCCCATGAGGCTTTCGCCGGCCGGCAGGCCGCTGTGGAGGAAAACACCGATATTCTTTCCACCACCGCCTTGTTCGAGCCCTCCCGCAGCCGCCTGCTGGTGCGGGATACCGATGTGGGCCGGGATCTGCAGACCTCCATCGCCAGCCTCACCGATCTGCTCACCGCCTACCGGCAAGGCTGGATCACCCCGCGGTGACATATAAGCAAAACAGCCGGCCGATAGATTGAATCCAATCTATCGGCCGGCTCTTGTGATTTTTTATTTCTCCCGCAATCCAATTGCAGCAAATAGTAAGCCAGCTATTGGAAATATCAATCCCAACAGATCGATTCCAACCCAACCGGATATCTTTGCTATCATAAGGCAGCATATTCCAAAGAGAATCAATGTTATTCCAAATAAGATTTTTTTCATTTCCCTCTCCTCCTGAAACACGTTTTCTTTTATTATATACCGGCCCATAAGCATTGTTATTGGATATTAATAAAACAGCAGGGAGCTGATGCCAAGAAAACGCGTCGACTCCCTGCTGTTTCCATTAATTGTCCGTAAATTCCAATATATCTCCCGGCTGGCAATCCAGCACCCGGCAGATGGCTTCCAGGGTGGTCATCCGGATCGCTTTGGCCCGATTCTCCCGCAGGATGGTAAGGTTGCGCAGACTGACGCCTGATTTATCGGAAAGCTCAGTCAGACCTACCCGGCGCTTTTCCATCGCCGTCTCCAGATTCACCCGTATAGCCACCGCATTCTCCGCCTTTCCTCGGATTCCCGCCGCATGTCATATTTGTCATATCGTCATATCGTTCTCTTCCTTATAGCGCACTGCCTGAAGGAACAGTTCCGCAAACACAAAAAGAATGGTGCCCACCACGGAAAAGGCTACGAATACCACCACCATGAAAAAACGGGTTACCACAAACACTGCTACAAAATAAAACAGCGCCAGAGCCAGGCAAAACCAGCCGATAACCCGCAGCCGCCGCACGGTGTCCCGGGAAAAAGCATCCCCTGTGTTGACGTTGTGCATCAGTCCCCGGGCCTGCCACAGGATGCACTCCGACAGTACGCCGGAGACCAACAGTACCGCCAGATATTTTTCGTACCAGTATCCGGCGGCGCCCGGCGTATTGTGGGTAACCGCCTCCACGCTCCAGGGAAGGGAAATCGTCAGCCCCAATGCCACCACCATCAGCGCGACCAGCGCTATCTCCACAAGACCGCTGAGACCCTGCTTTCCCACAAGCTTCATGCCGTCTATTCGCGCCCTTTCCACTGGTTTTCACGAGGGCCGGAAGCCGGCCCTTCAAAGAACGCCTGTTATTATAGCGCAAAACTGCCCCGGGGTCAATGCCGGCGTCGGATGAAAGGCAAAATCCCCGGAATATCGTTTTATTCCGGTAAACAAGAAGTATCCTGTCAATGAAATAAAGGTTGTATCCGCCTGGTGTTTATGCTATGATTAATTAGATAGTGCGATGTTGATTTTACCGAAGCCGATGGGGCAGTATTCCAGGACGAGGTGACAGTTAGTGAGTTTATTGAAGAAATTGTTCGGCGACTACAGCCAGAAGGAAATCAAGCGGATTCAGCCGCTGTGTGATCAGGTGCTGGCGCTGGAGGAGACCTACCGCGCCATGAGCGAGGAGGAACTCAAGGGGCAGACGGAGATCCTGAAAGACCGTCTGCAGTCGGGAGAAACGACAGACAACATCCTGCCGGAGGCCTTCGCCACCTGCCGGGAGGCCACCCGCCGTGTGCTGGGGACCCCCCATTTTCCCGTACAGATACTGGGCGGTATTATCCTGCATCAGGGCCGGATCGCCGAGATGAAAACCGGTGAAGGCAAGACCCAGACGGTTATCCTGCCCGCCTACCTCAATGCCCTGACCGGCGAAGGGGTCCATGTGGTGACGGTGAACGAATACCTGGCCCGCCGGGACAGCGAATGGATGGGTAAGGTCTATAAGTATCTGGGGCTGACGGTGGGACTGGTGGTGCACAGCCAGGACAACAATGAGCGCCGCAAGGCCTATCAGGCGGATATCACCTACGGCACCAACAACGAGCTGGGCTTTGATTATCTGCGGGACAACATGGTGATCTATAAGCAGAATAAGGTGCAGCGCAGCCACCATTACGCCATCGTGGACGAGGTGGACTCCATCCTCATCGACGAGGCCCGCACCCCTCTGATTATTTCCGGTCAGGGGGATAAATCTACCGATCTTTACCAGCAGGCGGACCGGTTTGCCAAAACCTTGAAGATCTTTAAGATCAAGGAGATGGACGCTAAAGAGGAGCAGGACACCGTCGACGGGGACTACATCGTGGACGAAAAGGCCCGCACCGCCACCCTTACCCGGGCGGGCGTCAAAAAGGCCGAACAGTATTTCAACGTGGAAAACCTGATGGACAGCGACAACGTCACCCTGCTGCACCACATCAATCAGGCCATCAAGGCCCGGGGCGTTATGACCCGGGACGTGGACTATGTGGTCAAGGACGGGGAGGTTATCATCGTCGACGAGTTCACCGGCCGTCTGATGTTCGGCCGCCGGTACAACGAGGGTCTGCACCAGGCCATTGAGGCCAAGGAAGGCGTCAAGGTGGAGCGGGAAAGCAAGACCTTGGCCACCATTACCTTCCAGAACTATTTCCGCCTGTATAAGAAGCTGTCCGGTATGACCGGTACCGCTTCCACTGAATCCACCGAGTTCGAGCAGATCTATAAGCTGGACGTGGTGGAGATTCCCACCAACAAACCCATGATCCGCCAGGACATGCCCGACGTGGTGTATAAAACCGAAGCCGGCAAATTCCGGGCGGTGATCGACCAGATTCAGGAATGCCATGAACGCCAGCAGCCGGTGCTGGTAGGCACTATCTCCATCGAAAAATCCGAGTTGCTGTCCAGTATGCTGAAAAAGAAGGGCATCGCCCATGAGGTTCTCAACGCCAAGCAGCATGAACGGGAAGCGGAGATCGTGGCTCAGGCCGGCAAGCTGGGCGCAGTGACCATTGCCACCAACATGGCCGGCCGTGGTACGGATATCAAGCTGGGCGGCAACGCGGAGTATCTCGCCAAGGCGGAGATGCGCCGCATGGGTTTCCCGGAGGAGATGATTACGGCCTCCACCGATTTCGGCGAGACGGAGGACGAGGAAATCCTGGCGGCCCGCAAGGCTTTTCAGGAGTTGGAAGACAAGTACAAGGAGGAGATCCGACCGGAAGCCGAGAAGGTCTGCGAGGCCGGCGGCTTGTTCATCCTGGGTACCGAGCGGCACGAGTCCCGCCGAATTGATAATCAGCTGCGGGGTCGTTCCGGCCGGCAGGGGGATCCCGGTATGTCCCGGTTCTATCTCAGCCTGGAAGATGATCTGATGCGGCTTTTCGGAGGCGAACGGATCAACAGCCTGATGGAAGCTCTGGGCATCGATGAGGACACGCCCATTGAAAACAAGATGCTTACCAACTCCATTGAAAGCGCCCAGCGCAAGGTGGAGGAACGCAACTTCGGCATCCGCCGGGATGTGCTGCAGTACGACGATGTGATGAACCGCCAGAGGGAGATCATCTACAGTCAGCGGGACAAGGTGCTGGACGGCGAAAGCGTGCGGGACGCCATCATCGGCATGATCAAGGAGTCCATCGAATCCAACGTCAAGCAATATACCGCGGACGCGGAGGAGCACAACAACTGGAACCTCACCGGCCTGCGGGATTACTACGCCGGCTGGCTCACCAAGGATGAGGATTTCCGTTACACCGCCCAGGAGCTGGAGGATATTGAGCAGAGCGACATCATTGCCGACCTCACCGACCGGGCGATGGAAATTTACGACGCCAAGGAGAAGCAGTACGGCGATCAGCTGATGCGGGAGCTGGAGCGGGTGGTGCTGCTGAAAACGGTGGACCGCTACTGGATGGATCACATCGACAATATGGATGAACTGCGCAAGGGCATTCATCTGCGGGCTTATGGACAGAAGGACCCGGTGGTGATGTACCGCATCGAAGGGTTCGACATGTTCGATCAGATGATCAATGCTATTCGCGAGGACACCTCTCATCTGATGCTGACGGTGCAGATCCGTACCGAAGAAGAACCCAAGCGGGAGCAGGTGGCCAAGCCCACCGCCACCTCCTCCGACGGCACCGATGCTCCCAGAACGGTGCGTAAAACCGCCTCGCAGAAGGTGGGACGCAATGATCCTTGCCCCTGCGGCAGCGGCAAGAAATACAAAAAATGCTGTGGCCGGGACACTGCTGAATAGAAATGGCGGCTTGTTTAAACCATTAATAAAAAGGAAGATTCGACTGTGAAATTAGGTATCGTGGGTCTGCCAAATGTAGGCAAGTCCACCTTGTTCAACGCCATCACCAACGCCGGCGCCCAGAGCGCCAACTATCCCTTCTGCACCATTGATCCCAATGTAGGGGTAGTGGCGGTGCCTGATCATCGGCTGGATGTGCTGACCGAGATATATCATCCCGCCAAGGTGACCCCGGCGGTGATCGAGTTCGTGGATATCGCCGGGCTGGTGAAGGGCGCCAGCAAGGGTGAGGGACTGGGCAACAAATTTTTAGCGAATATCCGGGAAGTGGACGCCATTGTCCATGTAGTCCGCTGCTTTGAGAACGATGATATCATCCACGTGGAAGGCAGCATCGATCCTCTGCGGGATATCGAGACCATCAATCTGGAGCTGATTTTCTCCGATATGGAGATGCTGGAACGGCGGATCGACCGTTCCAGCAAAGCGCTGAAGGGGGATAAATCCCTCCAGACGGAGGTGGATTTTTTCCGCCGGGTTCTGCAGACCCTGGAGGAAGGCAAGCCTGCCCGCTCGGTGGAATGCACCCCGGAAGAGGAGGCGCTGCTGTCCACGGTAGCCCTGCTGACGGCCAAGCCGGTGATTTACGCCGCGAACCTTAGTGAAGCGGATTTCTCCGGCGGAACGCCGGAGCGGAATCCTCATTTCGCCAAGGTGGAGGCTCTGGCCGCTGCCGAAGGGGCAGAGGTGCTGCCTATCTGCGCACAGATGGAGGCGGATATTGCCGAGCTGGAGGATGAGGAGAAAAAGCTGTTTCTGGCAGAGCTGGGACTGGAGCAGTCAGGTTTGGACCGGCTGATTCAGAAAAGCTACCGTCTGCTGGGGCTGATCTCCTATCTCACCGCCGGACCTACCGAGGTGCGGGCCTGGACCATCACCCAGGGGACAAAAGCGCCCCAGGCGGCGGGAAAGATCCATACGGATTTTGAGCGGGGCTTCATTCGCGCGGAGGTGGTGGCCTATGATGATCTTATCGCCTGCGGCTCCATGAACGCGGCCAAGGAGAAAGGATTGGTCCGCTCCGAAGGCAAAGAGTATGTTATGGCGGATGGGGACGTAGTCCTTTTCCGGTTCAATGTATAAATCCATCAAGCGATCCCCCAGTTTTCCGCGGCAGGAAGGACTGGGGGATTTTCCAAACAGAGCCGGATAAAGGGAGAGAGGAGGTGAAGATGCCGCGTGGAAGCGGTTCCGGCGATGCGGCTATATTATCAAACAGGAAAAGAGGGGTCATCATGAGCATCAATCCACAGGCGGATTTCTATCGGGGCGGACTGGAAAACAAGGTGCGGGTCTGCCGTCATAATCTGTTGCTGGCAGTGGTTTTTACGGCGGTAAACGTGCTTCTGCTGGTCACCAATTCCAACAGTTATTTTTTGTTTTCTCTGGTGCTGCCCTATCGTTTTGTGCTGAACGGCATGCTGTTCGGCGGTTATTTTCCCAAGGAGTTCTACGTTGATGAGTTAGATGAGGCGGACGATTTTACCGTAATCAGGCAGCCTGGAATCCTGATTTCGCTGTGTGCCATGGCGGCGATTATCTTGGGGCTGTATCTTCTGTTCTTCTTCATGTCCAAAAGAAACGGTGTTTGGCTGATTCCGTCCCTGGTTTTTATCATCCTGGATACTCTTGTCTATATGGGGATTATTTTTCTGTATGGGTTTGAGATCAGCGATATTCTGGATTTGGTCTTCCATGGATGGATCGTGTATTATGCCGTCACCGGCGTAATGGCGGCATCCAAGCTGCAGAAGCTGCCGCCGGAGTCAGAAGTGCCGGCAAATGGCTGGCCGGATGGAGCCGTACCCTATACGGCGGAAATGGCTGTACCCGCACCGACGCCCGCAGAAGAGGCCGGCGGCTGGATTTCTGCGGAAAACGCAGCCGGTGATCAGGCCGGGGTTTCTGTCAGTGTTGGAATGGAACCCGCTGACAATAGCGAACATAAAGAATGCTGCTGATCCGCGGGATTGACAATCGCCGCTTCCCGCGCGATAATACAGGACGTATTTATCAGAGGATATAAGACCGCCGAACCAATCGGAGACAGCGGCAATATGCCGGATAAGATGACGGGGAGACAGCTTCCGTTTTCTTATCCGGCTTTTTTATGGAGAGGAATAGGTATGCGGCAAAATTTTGGCGGAGGGCAGAGCAGACGACAAAAAACGAGCAGCTGAATTAACCGGATTTACGCCGTTTCAGCCAACTCGTTGTCATATTGATATAGCAATTTTAGAGGGGAGCCAAGACCGCTGGATATATCAGCTCTCCGTCAGTTGTTCCCGGCAGCGCAGCAGCGCCGCTTTTTGTTCCTCACCCACCTCCGGATACCGGGGATCCAGCTTTTCCAGATGGTGAACCACGATCTCGGAAATCAGCAGCCGGGCAAACCACTTTTTGTCTGCGGGAATGACATACCAGGGCGCTTCCTTGGCAGCGGTAGCGTTAACCGCCTCCTCATAAGCCTGCATGTAATCCTCCCAGTGGCCCCGCTCCGTGATATCGGAGGATGAAAACTTCCAGTTTTTCGCCTCGTTGTCAATCCGCTCCAGAAAACGCTGCCGCTGCTCTTCCTTGGAGATATGCAGAAAAAACTTAACCACGGTGATGCCGTTTTCCGTCAGATACCGCTCATAATCCCGCAGCTGCCGGTAGCGGCGAACCCACAAATCCTCTGTCAGGCAACGGGGCGGCAGTTTCTGGGTAACGGGGAGGTTGTGAACCTTTCCCACCAGCACCTCTTCATAATAGGAACGGTTGAAAATCCCGATATTACCCCGTTCCGGCAGCCGGCGGTTGATCCGCCAGAGATAATCGTGATCCAGCTCCTCCGCCGAAGGCTGTTTGAAAGAGGTAACCTGAACCCCCTGCGGGTTCAGCCCGCTCATCACATGCTTGATGGCCCCGTCCTTGCCGGCGGAATCCATCGCCTGAAAGATCAGCAGCAGCGCCTCCCGGTCCTGGGCATAAAAACGATCCTGCAGCTCGGCCATTCGTTTCACATTCTTCTCCAGCAGGCGACGGCCTTCCGCTTTATCTTTGATTCCGCCGGTTTCCGACGGATCACACTTTTTGATGGAAAAACTGCCTTTTTTCGTATAGCGATAGGGGGCGATGTCCATCTGAAAACTCCTTCGTTTAAACAATATACTCTTTGACCGCATCCAGCAGGCGGACACCCAGGGTAACGGTCATGGACAATCCCTGGTCCACATATTCTTCCTGCTCCACCGCCCCTTCTCGGCGGCATTGCTCCGCCAAGGCTCCCTGGCTGAAGGGCAGCAGAAGCTTTACCTTTTTTCGGTCGGGAGGCAAAGCGGCGGTTATAGCATTCAACAGTGCGGGCAGTCCCTGGCCGGTTTTGGCGCTGATGCGCACGGCGGCGCCGTCGGTGCGCACCGGTTCTTCCGCAATATCGCACTTGTTCAGTACGGTGAGGATGGGCCGGCCGCCGCAGCCCAGCTCCCGCAGAAGATCCCGGGTTACCTGAAGATGCTCTTCCGCTTCGGGGCTGGAGGCATCGCATACATTGAGGATGACATCCGCTTCCACCGCTTCCTCCAGAGTGGAACGAAAGGCTTCTACCAGATGATGAGGCAGGCGGCGGACAAAGCCCACGGTATCGATCAGCAGCACCTGCCGCCCGTCGGGAAGGCGCAGCGACCGGGCGGTGGGGTCCAGGGTGGCGAAAAGTTTATCCTCCGCCAACACGCCGGCCTCCGTCAGGGCGTTGAGAAGGGTGGATTTGCCCGCGTTGGTATAGCCCACGATGGCAGCCGTCTGCACGCCATCCTTGCGGCGGCGTTCCCGGCGGCGTTCCCGCTGCCGCTCCACATCGTCCAGCTGCAGCCGCAGGGCGTGAATCCGCCGGCGAATGTGCCGCCGGTCGCTTTCCAGCTTGGTTTCGCCGGGTCCCCGGGTGCCGATGCCGCCGCCCAGCCGGGACAGAGCGGTTCCCTGCCCCGCCAGTCGGGGCAGCAGATACTGAAGCTGGGCCAGTTCCACCTGCAGCCGCCCCTCCGCTGACCGGGCCCGGCCGGCGAAGATGTCCAGGATCAGAGCGGTACGATCCACCACTCGGCAGTTCAGTTCGCTTTCCAGGTTGCGGTGCTGGGTGGCGGTCAATTCCCGGTCGAAAATCACCAGATCCGCGCCGGTATTGCGGCAGAGCTGAATCAGTTCCTCCAGCCGTCCGCTGCCAATGCAGGTGGCTTTGTCCGGAGATTCCCGTTTTTGTACCAGGGCGCCCAGCACTGTAGCCCCGGCGGTCTGCGCCAACTCCGCCAATTCCGCCAAAGATATTTCCACGTCATATTCCCCTGTGTCCAGGGCAACCAGAAAAGCCTGTTCCGGTTTTTCTTCATAGATAATCGGTTCCATGCAAATCCCTCTTTTCGCTGTCGGCTTTGCCTGCATCAGGATGCGTCCGGCTCCTTCAGTTCACTTTGTGACAGCATACAGCCATTATATCCCTTTGGTTGTGCATTGTCCATAGATAGGAAGGGCGCGCCGTGGGAAAATTTGTTGTCGGAAAAGGCGGAAAAACCGCTCCGTCCGGCGGGAAATATGCTACAATAATCAGTAATCACAGGACGCGGCGGGGCTTTTCTTTAGAATGCCCGAAAGTGGTGGCAGTATGCCCGTGAGCCGTGACAAGCAGATGAAAAGAGCGGTTATTCGATGGAGAACAGGGAAGGAGATGCGGTATGGATACTTTAGCGGTTATCCGGCGGCTGGCGGCGGAGCAGGGAGCGCTGGTTGCCGCCCACACCTATCAGGCGCCGGAGATTCAGGACGCGGCGGATATTGTGGGGGATAGCTATGCCCTGGCGAAAAGAGCGGCGGAAACGGACGCCGCGGTGGTCTATATGTGCGGCGTGCGCTTTATGGCGGAAGGCGTGAAGATTCTGGCCCCGGACAAACGGGTGGTGCTGGTGGAGCCGGAAGCGGACTGCCCCATGGCCCGGCAGATCGATCCGGCGCGGGTGGCGGAGTTCCGCGCCGCCCATCCGGAATACGCGGTGGTGGCTTACATCAATACCACGGCGGAACTAAAGGCGGTCAGCGATGTCTGCGTCACCTCTTCCTCTGCTTTGAAGATCGTCCGCTCGCTGCCGCAGAAGGATATTCTTTTCATTCCCGATAAAAACTTAGGAGATTATGTCCGCCGGCAGGTACCGGAGAAGCATATCGTTACCTGGGACGGCTATTGCCCGGTGCATAACGCCGTTACGGCGGCGGATGTGCTGGCGGCCAAAGCGCGGCATCCGCAGGCCAAGGTGGCCATGCATCCCGAATGTCCGCCGGAGGCGTTGGAGTTGGCGGATATGGCGGGTTCCACCGCTGCCATTATCGACTATATCCGGGAGGGCGGCAGCGGCGGGGAAGAAGTGATTGTCGCCACCGAGCGGGGCGTGGTGGACCGGCTGGACGCCCGTTATCCCGGGCGGCTGCATCAGCTCTGTGAGGATAAGCTGGTCTGCCCGGATATGAAGCGCACCACTCTTCAAAGCCTGCTGGCCGCCATGGAGAGCCGGGGCGGAGAGGAAATCCGGCTGGGGGAGAAGCTGGCCGACGCCGCCCGGCGCAGCCTGGAAAATATGCTGCGTTACGGAGGATAAAACCGCGGCGGAACCGTTGAAAGGATAAAGGATCATGAACGATTATGATGTGTTGATCGCAGGCAGCGGCGTGGCGGGACTGTATGCCGCGCTGAACTTTGCCCCCGAAGTGCGGGTGCTGGTCTTGGCTAAACGGGAGCTGACATTGTGCAACAGCTTTCTCGCCCAGGGCGGCGTGGCGGCGGTGGTAGATAAGGAAAACGACGACTACCGGCTGCACATAGCGGACACCCTCATTGCGGGAGGCTATAAAAACGATCTGCGGAGCTTGGAGATTCTGGTAAACGAAGGGCCGGAGGATGTGCTGCGTCTTGTAAAGGAGATGGGGGTGGATTTCGACCAGGATTCCGCTCATCATATTTCCATGACGCTGGAGGGCGGGCATTCCCGCCGCCGCATTCTTCACCATAAGGATTCCACCGGTCGTGAGATCACCGAAAAGCTGCTGGCTATGGCCCGGACCAAGCCTAACATCACCCTGCTGGAAAATGCCCAGCTGACGGCGCTGACACCGGCGGGGGGAGGCTTCTGGGCCGGCTTGCTGGTAAACGGAGAATATCGGGCGCTGACCTGCTCCTATTGTGTGCTTTGCACCGGCGGTATCGGCCGGGTATATCCCTATACGACCAATTCGGCCATCGCTACCGGCGACGGCATCACCCTGGCCCACGAACTGGGAGCCAGGATCAAAAATCTGCGGCTGGTGCAGTTCCACCCCACCGCTTTCGCGGCCGCCAAGGGCCGGGAACGGTTTCTGATTTCCGAGGCGGTGCGGGGCGAGGGAGCGGTGCTTCTCAACTGCAAGGGAGAGCGGTTTATGTTCCGCTACGATGAGCGGGGCGAGCTGGCGCCCCGGGACGTGGTTTCCCGCAGCATCATGCAGGAGGCCGCTAAAACCGGCAGTGAGAATTTTTATCTGGATATCACCTTCCGGGGAGAAGCCTTCATCAAGGATCGTTTCCCCATGATCTACGCCCGCTGCCTGGAGGAGGGGGTGGATATCACCAAGGAACATATCCCCGTGTTTCCCTGTCAGCATTATCTTATGGGTGGCATCGATGTCAACGTCTACGGAGATACCACCGTGGACCGGCTCTATGCCGCGGGAGAGTGCAGTCACACCGGCGTTCACGGCCTCAACCGCCTGGCCAGTAATTCCCTGCTGGAGGCGCTGGTGTTCGCCCGCCGTACCACCTACGACATCGCCCGCCGGATGCGGCATGAAAGCAGCGAGGTTACCGCGCCTCCTCCGCCTGTGCCTGCCGGTGGCCGTGCTCTGGAGCCGGGATATCGCACAGCTGTCCGGGAGATGATGCAGAAGGCGTGGTTTGTCATTCCCGATTACGAAGCGGTGCAGACTGGTTTGGCCACCGCCCGGGGGATTTTGGAGGAACTGCGCACCGGCGGCTACGCTTTAACCACTGATTATGTGGAGGCTAAGTCCTTGGCCACCGTCTGCACGATTATCCTGCAGGAAGTGGTGGACGAAGTAATCAATAAGGATAAACAACGTAAGGTATAAATAATCAATTATAAACGAATCGGAAATATACCCCGATCTAGAGAAACGGAGGATGATACCATGCAGCTGCCCTTGTTTTATGCGGATGACATCATCAAAATGGCTTTGAAAGAGGATATCCATTATCTCGATACCACCACCGATCTAATGATCCCGGAGGAGAGCCGCTCAACCGCCCGCTTCATGGCCAAGGCGGAGGGCGTGGTCTGCGGATTGGATGTGGCGCTGCGGGTGTTCCAGCTGTTGGATGACAGCTTCACCTGTAAGGTGCTGCTGCCGGAGGGCAGTCAAGTAAAGCCGGGGGATATCATTGCCGAGTTAGAGGGCCGCACCCGATTCCTGCTGAAGGGGGAGCGCACCGCTCTGAATCTGCTGCAGCACATGTCCGGTGTGGCCACCGCCACCCATCAGGCGGTGAAGCTGGTGGAAGGAACCCGGGCGGCGATCACCGATACCCGGAAAACCCTCCCGGGCCTGCGGGCGCTGCAGAAATACGCCGTCACCGTGGGAGGCGGGAAGAATCACCGGTTCAATCTCTCCGACGGGGCGATGCTCAAGGACAACCACATTGACGCCGCCGGCGGCATCCCTCAGGCGGTGGCTGCTATTCGGAACAAGCTGGGACACATGGTGAAGCTGGAGGTAGAGACCCGGAATCTGGAGGAAGTCCGCCAGGCGCTGGAGGCGGGAGCCGATGTGATCATGCTGGATAATATGGACTGCGCCGCCATGGCTGAGGCGGTGAAGCTGGTGGATGGCCGGGCGCTGCTGGAGGCCAGCGGCGGTATTACCGCGGATACGCTGCGGGCAGTGGCGGAAACCGGTGTGGATATCATCTCCATCGGCGCTTTGACCCATTCCGTGAAGGCTATGGATATTTCCATGAAAATCCGGTGAGCACAGCTGTCGGTGAAAACCACAAAGAGCATTTGAAGAGCTTGATTGTGATGAAATAAAATCAGGAAAACTTGCAGAGACAAATGATAAGCGGCCCCTGCCCGATAGACACCGGGCAGGGGCCGCTTGTGGCTTTTATTCTTTACACCATATTTCATCCAGCAGCCGCAGAAAGAGGGCGTTGAGAAGTTGCCAATCGCAGGGATCTTCCGGCGGCAGGGCGTCGATTTGGCTTTCCAGCCGGGGCAGTTCCGCTTCGATAAAACGGTTCAGCATCTCTATCCGGGGGCCGGTTTTCACTTCCGGCGTGCGGATTTTCTGTTCCAACAGGTTTTCCACCGTGGGCTTCATGGCTTCATCCAGACAGGCGGCCGTCAATTCGGAAAAGAGCATGGGCGGCAGGGTGCGCTGTGTCAGAATCCAGCGGCAGGCCAGCAGCGGCCGCAGGACATACAGGTATTTTTTCAGCGGCACCTGCTCGGCACGCAGATACTCCCGGTTATTGGTTTGTGCCATGTGGAGATAATGGCGCAGCCCAGGCTTGGAGAGGAAACACCTCTCCGCCAGCTGTCGAAATTCCTCAAACAGAGGGTGTGAGAAGTAGACGATGGGAGAATGGCACCATTCCAGCAAGGTGGGATTGGATTTGCGCAGCAGCCGCAACGCTTTGGCTAGATCCCAGCCGTTGATATCCAGGACTTCGTCCAGCTGCCATTCGATAACATCCCGTGGTGGATTCAGCCGCAGATAAGCTTCCTGCGGGCGGACGTAAACGAACCGTACATCATAATCGCTGTCCGGCGAAGGAAAGCCCCAAGCGCGGCTGCCCGATTCCACCGCAAAAAGAATCCGTACCTGTTCCTGCTGCTGAATATCCCGCAGTTTATTTTGAATGATTGTCTGCAAGGTTCAGCCTCCTTCCGTACAGATTATGTTGAAGGACAGCAGCTGTCGGATAGCGGCTTTTTCGATACCATCCGCCGCAGCTGCCCACGAACTTCATCCAAATCCGTGCTGCATAGCAGGGACAGAAGCTTCAGCAGTTTCGTTCTGCATTTGTCTGCTGTCGCCACGGCCCTCTTTGTGCGTATTTCCTTCATGCCCATCCAACACCTTTTCCATTTTGTATTAAGACTGCCGGGCCACCAGTATGGGCGCGGATACCCTGTTTTCCACCGGACGGCCTTCGATAGCGTCCAGCAGCATGACGCAGGCGCTGCCGCACATTTCCCCGATGGGCATGGCCACCGAGGTCAATGCGGGGATATACATCTCCGCCAGAGGAATGTTATCGAAGCCGGTGACCCGAATTTCTCCGGGTACCGCCACCTCCTGCCGGTAGAAGCCGCAGATCACACCGGCAGCCAATACATCGTTGTCACAGAGCACGCCGTCGGGACGTTGTGGCAATGCGGCCATAATCTTGGCGGCAGCATAGCCCGCCTGAAAGGAATAGGCGTCCCGAAAGCAGTATTCCGGCAGCAAAGGCAGCCCGGCCTCCCGCAATGTTTCCCGGACACCCTCCTCCTTCACCGAAGCGATAACGCTTTGAGGCGGACCGCCCACGTGGGCCAGCCGACGGCAGCCGCCCTCCAGCAGATGCCGGGCGGCCAGCCGCATTCCCTGGCGCACATCCAGCCAGATGGTGGGCACATCCAGCGCCGGCTCTCGCCAGTGCATACAGATAAAGGGAAGGGAACCTGCCGCCTCATGAATGGTTTTCAGTACCTGCTCATCATCCACGAAGCAGGCGATCACCCCATCCACCGCATCGAAATCCCGAGTGGAAAAAGGTTTATTGTCAATGGTCTGCAGGATGGTGGTATAGCCCCGCTCTTCTAAATCCCTCCGCAGATTTTCAAACATTTCCGCAAAAAAGGGAATGGTGATACTCTCCATTACCGCCTTCACCGTATACGTCCGCTTGGTCCGCAGATACCGGGCCATGGCAGAAGGCGTATATTGCAGTTCTTCAATGGCCGCTTCGATCCGCTGGCGGGAATCGGGCAGCACGCTGCCCGGATTCTTCAGATATTTGGATACACAGGATACCGACAGTCCAGCCAGGGCCGCCACCTGCTTGATATTTGCCATTTGGCCGTCCTCATTTCCATATAAATATGCTGTCATCAGTGTATCAAGACAGGGAGAAAAAAGCAAATCATTTTTCTTGCGACCGATTCCCAGGCTTGACAGGGGGAGGGAAGCATGGTACACTGAAAACGTGGAATTCAAAACTTCTGAGGATGTATATTCTGTTGTTGTGTATCGATACACGGCAATATAAACCATGGAAAGGAAGGATCGCGGCGATGAACAATTCCCTGCAGGAAATGTCAGTGGCCGACCGGCTGCGCCGGGTGGGAAGCCCGGATCAGCTGTACGGGGTCACGCGGGTGACGGTGGACGAGGGCAAGGCCCGGGGCGCGGCGCTGTATCAGGTAAAAACGGGAGGCGGCCTGTGTTATGACGTAACCGCGGACAATGGTCTGGATATCGGCTGCCTGAGCTACAGAGGCGTCAATATCAGCTTTCTGACGAAAAACGGCTATGTTTCCCCCTATGGCAGCCACCCCTTTGAGGAGGATTTTCTCCATACCTTCCCCGGCGGGATGCTTTATACCTGCGGCCTGCTGTCCACAGGACCTGCCAACCGGGATACAGACGGCGTTTGGCAGCCCCTCCACGGCCGGTATCACAATATCGCCGCCGATCAATGCTTCGGTCGGGTAAATGATCATGCGGTTATCGAGGTGGGCGGCCGGGTACAGGAAACCCGGCTCTTCGGCCATTCCCTGGAGATGCGCCGCACCATCACCTCTCCGGTCGGCGGGAGCGAGCTGATCATCACCGATGAGCTTACCAACAACACCCCTTCACCCATGGAGTATATGGTGCTTTATCACATGAATTTCGGCTATCCCTTCCTCACGCCGGACTTGCAGATGAAGCTGCCGGAGGGAACCGCCACCACCCCCCGGACGGAGGAAGCCGCCAAAGGTTTGGGACAGGAGCGAACCTTTCAGGAACCGGCGGACGGCAAGGAAGAGCAAGTCTATTTCCATCAGGTGCCGGCCGATCAGGGACTGGGCCGGGTAGAACTGTACAATCCCGGACTGGGCTTCGGCGCAGAGGTGACCTGGACCAAGGACACCCTGCCGGTGCTGGCTCAGTGGAAGTGTATGCGCAGCGGAGAATATGTGCTGGGTATCGAGCCCACCAACTCGTATATTATGGGCCGCAGTGCCGAGCGGGAGAATGGCACCATCGGTATGCTGCAGCCCTTTGAGACCAGACGGATGCAGGTTACCATGCGATTCTTCGACCGATAAAGAGGCGGCGGGTTTTTCCCGCGGAAAGGAGTGGTTGTGCCAATGGCATTGGGAGGACTGGACATCGGCACCAGCGGCTGCAAATGCACCATCATGACCAAGGAGGGAGAGCTGCTGGCCTCCTGTTATCAGGCTTACGCCGTCAGCCGCACCGCCAGCGCCCATGAGGTGGATGCCCGGGTGATCTGGGAAGCAGTGCGCACAGTGATACAGGGGGCCTGCGCCAAAAGCCGGGAACCCATGACGGCGCTGTGCGCCACCTCTTTCGGCGAAAGCTGCGTGCTGCTGGACGATCAGGGCCGGGAGCTGGGCCCCATCCTTCTGTACACCGATCCCCGGGGACAGGAGCAGTGCGATGAACTGATTGCAAAGCTGACGGAGGAAAAGATTTACGATATCTGCGGCCATCGGCCCAACCCCACCTATTTTCTTCCCAAGCTGATGTGGATCCGGCAGAACCGGCCGGAGCTGTATGAAAAAATCCGGTATGTGCTGCCGGTAAACGCGTATATTGTCTTCCGGCTTACGGGTGAGGCGGTGGCGGATTATTCCCTGGCCGCCCGAACCATGATGCTGGATATCCGCGCCCGGGATTGGAGCGGGGAGCTGCTGGAAACGGCGGGTGTGGACCGGAAGATTCTGCCCCGGGTCATCCAGACCGGCACCGCCGCCGGGCGGGTCACCCGCAGCATGGCGGACGAATTGGGCATGGCGCCGGAGGCTCTGGTGGTGATCGGCTGTCACGATCAGGTGGCCGCCTCCATCGGCGCGGGGGCCATGAAACCCGGAACCGCGGTCAACGGCAGCGGCACGGTGGAGTGCGTTACCCCGGTATTTGATTCCATTCCCAAGCATCAGGCGTTGTTTGACGGAGGCTATGCCATCGTGCCCGCCTTCGGCAATCTGTATGTTACCTATGCGTATACCCTCACCGGCGGCGCGCTGCTCCAGTGGTATCGGGATGAGTTTGCCGCCAATGCTCACGCCGAAGCCAAGGCAGCCGGCAAGAATATCTATGCGCTGCTGGATGAGAAGGTCAAGCCCGATCCCACGGGGCTGCTGCTGCTTCCCCATTTCGCCGGAGCGGCTACGCCTTATATGGACATGAACGCCAAGGGAGCCATCTGCGGCTTGTCTCTGGAAAATGACGCGGCGGACGTCTATCAGGCTATGCTGGAGGGCATCTGCTATGAGATGCGGATGAATCTGGAGCTGCTGGAGCAGGCGGGCATCGTTATCGATAGTCTGCGGGCCACCGGCGGCGGCGCCCGGTCCAAGGTGTGGCTTCAGATCAAAGCCGACGTGCTGGGAAAACCCATTGATACCCTTAACGTGGATGAGGCCGGAACCGTAGGTTCCTTGATGCTGGCTGGCCTTGCCACCGGCGATTACGCCTCCCTGGAGCAAGCTTTTCAGCTGGTGCATCCTGTGCAGCGGCTGATTCCAGCGGATAACCGGGACCGCTACAACCCCATTTATGACCGTTACCGCCGTGTTTACGACGCGATGCGGATGATCTATGCCGACTGATTAATTTGATAAAGGAGATTAAGAAAATGGAAAAGAGACCTGTTACCTTTGCCCTGTTCTTCGGCAACCGAGGATTTATGCCCGCCGAACTCATCGCCGGCGCCCGCCGGGATATGATCAAGGCAGTGACCGACGCCGGATACGGCTATCTGGCCATGGATGAAAAAGCTACCCGCTACGGCGCGGTGGAAACCCGGGATGAAGGCCGTCTGTATCATGACTGGCTCAAATCCCATGAGGGAGAATACGACGGCGTGATCCTGTGCATGCCCATCTTCATCGATGAAAACGGCGCGGTTACCGCGCTGCAGGATGCCGGTGTGCCCATCCTGATGCAGGCATTCCCCGATGAAATCGGCAAAATGGATTTTGCACACCGCCGGGACGCCTTCTGCGGCAAGTTCTCCGTGACCGATGTCTTTTATCAGTATAAGATCCCCTTCACCGTAATGAAACCTCATGTGGTGCATCCGTTGACCCCGGCGTTCCAACAGAACCTCACCGATTTTGCGGCCATCTGCCGGGTAGTGGGCGGGATGAAACGCTTCAACCTGGGCTGCCTGGGCGCCCGTACCACCGCTTTCAAGACGGTGCGGTTTGATGAAGTGACCCTTCAGCGCTATGGTATCAATGTGGAATCCTTTGACCTTTCCGAACTGGTTTACAAGGTGAATCAAAAGGCGGACGACGATGCGGCGGTCATCGCCAAGATCGACCGTTTGGAGAACTACACCGATTTCTCCCGGGTACCCATGGCGAACAAGCTAACCCTGGCGAAGATCAGTGTGGTGATCGATGAATACATAGAGGAGTATCATCTGGACGCCCTGACCCTGCGCTGCTGGAACGAAATGGAGACCATCCTGCGGGTATGCCCCTGCGTGCTGATCTCCGAGCTCAACGACCGCGGCATTGTCTGTTCCTGCGAAATCGACCTGTGCTCCGCCATCACTATGCGGGCCATGGCCTTGGCTTCCGGGCAGCCCACCGCCTGCCTGGATTGGAACAACAACTACGGCGAGGATGAAAATAAGGTGATCCTTTTCCACTGCGGTCCTGTGGCTCAGAGCCTCATGGCCGGCAAGGGAACCGTTACCGAGCATAAGATGTTTGCCAAAGGCGATCCCGGCAGCGGCTGGGGCAGCAACGAAGGCCGCATCCGTGCCTTTGATATGACCTATTCCAACTGCCTGACCGAAAACGGCCAGCTGACCATCTACGCCAGCGAGGGACGCTTCACCGATGAGCCCATCGAAGAAGCATTCTTCGGCTGCGGCGGTGTGGCGGAAATTGACGACCTGCAGGAGAAGTTGATCAAGCTGGCGCGCGGCGGCTTCAAACACCACACTACTGTGGGCGTGGGCCATATGCAGGCGGTACTGGAAGAGGCTTTCGGCACCTACCTGAACTATAACGTGGTGAAGATCTGAGGAGGAAGCAATCCATGAGTGTCATTCGCGACGTTAACGAGGTAAGGGCCATATATAAGACTGCGGGGGAGCGGGGCTGGGTGCTGCCCTGCATCTGCACGGAAAATCTCACCACCACCGAAGCGGTACTCACCGCGGCGGAGGAATACCGGGTGGACCATGGGATGGATACCCTGCCCATTATTCTGGCCATTACCAACCAGTATGATCATCGCAGCCAGTCGGTGAACTACACCAAAACCCGCCGTTGGGATACCGGGCTGAAGCTGTTTACCAACGATATCAAGGTGCTGGCCGAGGACGGCGGCCCCTTTGAGAAGCTCCAGGTGATGATCCATCTGGATCATACCCAGCACGATACGGATTTGGAGCTGCTGGAGGGAGATCTCACCGACTACGCTTCCATTATGTACGACGCTTCCACCCTGCCTCTGGAAGAGAATATCCGCAAAACCGCGGCGTTTGTCAAGAAACGGGGCAAGGATATTCTCATCGAAGGCGCCTGCGACGAGATTGTGGACGCTACCGGCAGTGTGCGCAATGCCCTCACAACGCCGGAACACGCCCTGCGGTTCTGTCAGGAGACAGGCGTGGATCTGGTGGTCTGCAATCTGGGCACCGAGCACCGGGCCACCGGCAAGGATCTTCAGTACCATGGGGAAGTCAGCCGGGGCATCCGGGACGTGATCGGTCACAAGATTGTGCTTCACGGCACCTCCTCGGTGCCCAACGATCAGGTACGCAAGCTCTATAATGACGGCGTCTGCAAGGTTAATGTCTGGACGGCGCTGGAGCGGGACGCTACCCCGGCTCTGTTTGAGGATATGGTGCGCAACGCCCGGAAGGTGGCGGATAAAGCCACGGTGGATCGGCTGGTGGCCGATGGACTGCTCACCGAAAAGGCGAACCCGGATGAG
Organism: uncultured Oscillospiraceae bacterium; assembly: GCA_902492455.1. Taxonomy (GTDB): domain Bacteria; phylum Bacillota; class Clostridia; order Oscillospirales; family Acutalibacteraceae; genus CAKTXU01. Next base: position 103,079 of record CABULH010000003.1, on the reverse strand, counting down.
CCGGTATCCATCGCGTATTTCACCACCCTTTACCGGCAGAATATCATCTTTGAGAAGATGAAGAAAGCTGTCAGGGAATATCTGGATATGTGGTATCCGGCGGATTGATGGTCCGGAGGATGGAAACGGGCCCGGTTTCCCCGCCCGCAGCCGATAGCAAGAAAGGATTGGTATAACGATGCTGGTAACATTAAACGAAGTGTTGAAGGACGCGCAGGAGAAGCACTACGCGGTGGGGTTGTTCAACACGGTGAATCTGGAGATGGCAAAGGGAGTGCTGGCGGCGGCGGAGGAAGCGAATTCGCCGGTGATCATCGGGACGGCGGAGGTGCTGCTGCCCTTCTCTTCGCTGGAGGAGCTGGCGCTGATCCTGGTGCCGATGGCGAAACGTGCGAAGGTGCCGGTGGTGCTGCACTTCGATCACGGCCTGACGCTGGACTGCGTGCATAAGGCGATTGCCCTGGGCTTTTCGTCGGTGATGTACGATTGCTCCACCAAGAGCTATAAGGAGAATGTGCGGGATGTGAAGGCGATGGTGGAGTTCGCCCACAGCCGGGGCATCTCGGTGGAAGCGGAGCTGGGGCATGTAGGCGCCAACGACGGAAGCGCGGAAGGGGACGGAGCCGGAGATCACAGCATCTACACGGATCCGATGGAAGCGAAGGTATTCGCGGAAACCACGGGAGTGGACGCGCTGGCGGTGGCAATCGGGACGGCGCACGGAGCGTACAAGAGCAAGCCGAAGCTGGATTTTGAGCGTTTGAAGGAGATCCGGAGCATCGTGGAGACGCCGCTGGTGCTGCATGGGGGATCTGGCTTGTCGGATGAGGATTTCCGGAAGGCGATAGCCAACGGGATCGCGAAGGTGAACATCTTCACGGATATCAACAACGCATCGGCGAAGACGGCTCACGACCTGTTCAAGGATGGGGCCGGGATGACGGACTTGATGCCGAGCATCACGGAAGCGGTGAAGGCGGCGACGCTGGAGAAGATGAATCTGTTCGGAAGCATGGGCCATGGCGGCGCATACAGGGAGTATGTGGTGGCCCATGTGGTGCGGCGGGTGATGGAATCCGTCCAGGATCAGCGCCTGCTCAAACGCGCGTAAGCGGAACGCATATAGACAAGAAGAGGCCAGGGGATTGCTGGAGCGATCCCCTGGTTAATTTTTGGCCTGAAAATGTATGTAACTGATAAAGGCGGTCTCTCTTTTGCATCCGCAAGGAAGAGCCTGAAAGAAGTTCAAGTCGAAACACTTGGCGGTCTCTCTTAATAAAAGCGGTAGGTGTGTTTAGATTGACAGCTATAAGCTTTATTGATACTATAAAAACAGATGAGATACACTGCTGGGGATTAGTCAAAACTGGCGCGTAGAAGAATGGTGAATAAAAGTGCGAAAAGGTGATTTTATGCTGCAAAAACACCGACGATTATGGAAAGCAATAGCAATGGTGCTTGTTATTGCCTTGCATTGGCTGCTTGTTGCTATGAATTTTGTGCACGGCATAGAGGGTAAGCCTTTAACACTGTCCTTATCTGCCTTCTACATTGTTTCGCTTTGCACGACGGCCTTTGTATTTGGGAAAAGCAAGTTCTTTTTAGTTTATGGTTCCCTATATTGGGGGCTTACGCTTTTATCCTATATCATAGTCATTTTACCTGATCCAGGATGGTTCGCCGGCATTATGTATCTGGTATTCTATCATACGGCAACACCCTTTTTCGGAATCTTTTCACTGCTGAACCACTGTGGGCCGCAGCCTCTTCCCAACGTTTTATTTTTTATTTTGACTTATATCCTGTTTCTGCTGACTCATCTGCTGGGGAAGAAATACGAGAGAAAGAAATCAGTCAAGGCATAATAAATAGGTAGTAGATAAGAACGTTGCCGCTGTGTTTTGAGATTCGAGGGTTACGGATAACTCATAAAACGGTCATGGATTGGCTAGTCCTTGGAAAAGCCAAATAAATTCCAAAATCGCGCAACGGTTTTCAATACGCAGATCCTTCCAGCTGCTAAAATAAAGATACCATACATAGTCTATTATCTTTTGAAGGAGTGCTGCATATGAAAACCTATGGAAGAGCATGGCTGGATCAACTGCGGCAGGCGCCGGCGAAAAAAGCCCTGCCTATCATTTCCTTCCCAGCCATTCAGCTGATGGGTATCAGCGTACGGGAACTTATCTCCAGCAGCGATGCCCAGGCCAAGGGCATGAAGCTGGTGGCGGACCGGTTGGATTCCGCAGCGTCGGTGAGCCTGATGGACCTGTCTGTGGAGGCGGAATGCTTCGGATCGCAGATCCGCGTTTCCGACGACGAGGTGCCCACGGTTGTAGGCAGCGTGGTTTCCAGCGAGGAGGAAGCCAGGGCGCTGGAGGTGCCTGCGGTGGGTGCGGGACGGACCGGACTCTATGTGGAAGCCATTGAAAAGGCTGTTGGGATGATTCAGGACCGGCCGGTTTTCGCCGGTGTAATCGGCCCCTTTTCCCTGGCGGGCCGTCTGATGGATGTTACCGAGGCGATGATCTACTGTTATGAAGAGCCGGACATGGTGCATGTTTTATTGGAGAAGGCTACGGCCTTTATCACCGATTACTGCACTGCTTATAAAAAAGTAGGGGCCGCCGGTGTGGTTATCGCGGAACCTCTGGCGGGACTGCTCTCTCCTTCTCTGGCAGAGGAGTTTTCCGGGCCTTATGTCAAGAAAATTGTGGACGCAGTACAGGACGACAACTTCCTGGTGATCTATCATAACTGCGGCAACAGCACCATTCAAACCATTGATTCCATATTGGATACCGGCGCGGCAGCATATCATTTCGGCAATGCGATTGATATGGCGGAGATGATGACCCATATTCCTCCGGATGTTGTGGCCATGGGCAATGTGGATCCGGCGGGGGAATTCCGCAACGGAACCCCTGCATCTATACGCGCTGCTACCCATCGGGTGATGGAGGACTGCTGTTCTTATCCCAACTTTGTTATCTCCTCCGGCTGTGATGTGCCCCCTCTTTCCAGCTGGGAGAATATCGACGCGTTTTTCGGCGCCGTCAAGGAGTTCTATCAGAAGGGATAATTGTATCGCTGCTATTATTCAAACAAAATAAAAACGGACCGTATAACCAAATTTGGTTATACGGTCCGTTTTTATAACCCATAGTTTTTGCGGCTTATATCGATTGGCGAAATAATATCAAAGTCTTCGATGAACAGATCCAGTAAATCCTCCAGAGAGTGATTGAAATCATACTCCAGTTCCTCCTGATAAAGGGGAAAGAGCTGATAGAAATGAATCTTTTTCCCGCTGCTGAGCTGCAAATCCAGTTCCTCCCCCTGCCGGTTCCGGCCGTTCAAGAGGACAAAGCTGTTGAGCTGCGTATTGTCCGCCAAAGGCGCCATGTCTTCGTTTGCATGGACCGTGTGGCTGTATCCAAGCCAAGTGTTACATTGCAGGGGCAGGCGGGCCAATATTTTTAGATACCGGATGGGCCAATAATCCCTTTCATCGGAGGAGTGCAGATTCCAGTCCGCCGGCAGGTACAACAGCAGTTCCGCATGTTCCAAACGATGTTTTTTCAGCTCTCTCGGCACCTGCATGGAATAAGCGCCCATGCCCATGGTAACCAATGTGTAAAAGGGCGTTTCCGCCGAGGGAGGAATGGTGATAATGTCTAAATGAATGTCCGGGGAGACGATCTCATGCAGCACCTGCTGGTACTCGCCAAGGTTTTCCGACACAAACGACTCATATTCTTCCAGTTCTTGCGCCGAATAGAGATACATTTTCCGCTGTTTGGATCTTTTGAGGTTATCGAATATACCCATGCTCTTCCTCCTTTGTAATCGTCGTGGGGGGGGCTTTTCCATTGTATCACAGAATCATACGATTACCAAGACACCAAAGGATACAGCCGCTGTCCATTATCCATTTTATCCAATTGCGAGCGTCATCCATTGTGTTTTTGCTTTAAGGAAAAATCGATTTCCTTGACGGTGCTCAAATGAGGAGCTACAATAAAGAGGATGGAAAACAAGGGGGACGAAAAGAATGGCGATCATTCTGGAAACAGAGCGGCTGCAGCTGCGGGAGATGAAGGAGGGGGACTTTTCGGATTTGTGTCGTATTCTGCAGGATCCCGAGACCATGTGGGCCTACGAGGGTGCTTTCAGCGATGAGGAGGTCTGGGCTTGGCTGCACAATCAGCTGCGCCGGTACAGAGAAGAAGACGGCCACGGGCTGTGGGCGGTGATCCTCAAAGAAAGCGGCGAAATGATCGGCCAGTGCGGGCTGACGTATCAGGAATGGGGAGAGCGCCGGGTTCTGGAGGTGGGATATCTTTTCCGCAGGGATTGCTGGCATCGGGGCTATGCTACGGAAGCAGCCGGGGCCTGCCGGGATTACGCTTTTGATCAATTGGGGGAAAGAGAAGCTTTCTCCATTATCCGGGAGGGGAATCTGGCCTCCCGGGCGGTGGCCGAGCGGAATGGCATGACTTGGCGGGGAGAATTCGTTAAACAGTATCGTCGTGTGGATATGCCCCATGATGTTTTTTCCATTCGCCGCAGTGAATGGGATGATCTAAAAAGAAAAGCTTCTGGTGACGCTGCGCTGCAGGTGAGAGAATATCGCTCCGAGGATCTGCCAGAGATGACCGCCGTTTGGAACGCGGTGGTGGAGGAGGGCAACGCATTTCCCCAGCGGGAACCGCTGAATCTAGCGGAAGCGGCAGCTTTTTTTGCCGGACAGACCTATACAGGGGTTGCCGTCTGGGAGGATGAGATCGTAGGGCTGTATATTCTCCATCCCAACAATGTAGGACGCTGCGGCCACATCGCCAACGCCAGTTATGCGGTAAAGACTGGGCAGCGGGGGCGGCGGATCGGAGAAACACTGGTGAGGGACTGCCTGCTGCAGGGGGCCCGGCGGGGCTTCCGCATTTTGCAGTTTAACGCCGTTGTGGCATCCAACATCGCGGCGATTCATCTTTATGAAAAACTCGGATTTCATCTGCTGGGGCGTATTCCCGGTGGTTTTGCCGGGAATGATGGCTACCAGGATATTCTCCTGTTCTATATCGAACTGTCGGATGCATCCGGGGAGGCGGCGCATGCAGGACTTTGAGAATGCCCGGCAGGAGGCTGCCACGCATCTGCAGGAGCGTGCCGGAATCGGCACCCTGCAGGAACGCAGCCTCCATGCCGCGCTGAAGTATTGGTTTGAACCGGATGCGCAGTTCCATGAGGTAAAGCTGGAGGGCGGCTGTGTGGCAGATATCTGCGACGGTCATCGGGTGGTGGAAATTCAGACTGGCAGCCTTTACGCGCTGCGGGACAAGCTGAACAGGTTGCTGCCGGATTGGCCGGTGACGGTGGTGCATCCTATTCCCAGGCGCAAACGGCTGATATGGGTGGACCCCGAGACCGGAGAGGCCACTCCGCCACGCTTGACATCCAAAATCGGGCGTTTTTCCGATGCGGTGGATCAGCTGTATGCCCTGCTGCCGTTGATTGATGATCCCAATCTCACGGTGGTGCTGCTGATGGTGGATCTGGATGAATATCGGCTCCGGGACGGCTGGAGCGGAGATGGGAAAAGGGGGTCTCACCGCACCGAGCGGCTGCCCATCGCCATGGGGGATTCCTTGGTGTTGGCTTGTCGAAAGGATTATGCGGCCTTGTTGCCGGCGGATCTTCCCCAGATGTTTACGGTGGCGGAATTCGGAAAGGCAGCCCGGCTGACGGCCAAGAAAGCAGGCAAAGCAATCAGCTTCTTTGTACGTCTGGGACTTATCGTCAGGAGCGGGAATCGGGGTCGGGCGTATGAATATACAAGAACAGGGGATATTTACGAATAGTATATAGAAGTTTTTGTATACGATTTTGGTTACTGCTTGACAGTTTTCTTAAAAACGGGTATAGTAATAAACGTTTGCGGAACAGAGTTCCGCGGTCAGTTCGAAACCATCCTGACCTAAAACAAAACTACGGGAGGCAATTTGTATGAAAACCAACACACCGCTCCGCCGGCTGGCGGAGGGCGGCCTAATCGCCGCTATGTATGCCGCCTTAACCATGGCCTTGACCTTTTCCTCTTTCGGCGTGGTGCAGTTTCGGGTAGCAGAAATGCTTACCATTCTGCCTATTTTTACGCCGGCAGCGATTCCCGGTCTGGCGATAGGCTGCTTGGTGGCCAATCTTTTCGGCCTGCTTTCGGGGGCCAACCTCATCGGAGTATGGGATCTGGTGCTGGGACCTCTGGCCACTTTAGTCGCCGCCTTTTTAACCCGGGCGCTGGGAAGTATCCGTTTGAAGGGACTGCCGATACTGGCGACGCTGCCTCCGGTCCTTTTCAATGCGGCGGCGGTTGGCTGGGAACTCACTTTTGTTTTGTTCGAATTCAGCTGGCCTCTCTATGGGATCAATGCGCTGCAGGTAGCGCTGGGGCAATTTGCCGCCTGCACAATCTGCGGTTTGCTGCTGGCGACGGCACTGGAAAAAAGCGGCGCCGCCCGGGTTATATTTGGTGCCGAGGCAGTTAAGGGAAAAGGGAGCGGCTCTAAGCGGACCATAAAAGCGGAAAGCCGCCGGGGCTGATTTGCCGGTGGATTTTTTCAGCGCATAGTGTACCATCGGATGACAAAGGGAAACAGGGTCTATCGGCATCAATCGCGTCCCATCCGGCCAATCGCCTCTTGTCAACCGATGATATCGTCATAAAAGCAGAGGGCATAACCCAATTGGGTTATGCCCTCTGCTTTTATGAAAACCTATTTCTTTTCCTGTACAAATTCCAGGGTGTCGGCAAAATGTTTGACTTGGGCGATGAAGCGCATATACAACTCCCGCCCCATTTGTTCGTATTCCGAATCCTCTTTCCTTCCGCAAAGGGCGGCAAAGGTTTCGCCTACCCGCTGTTCCACCTGCCGTCCGTCCCGGAAGCAAAGATAGTAAAAGGAAAAAGCGCCGGATTCCTGCAAATCCTCATAAATGGAGGGAGCCGTGATCAGCAGGGTGTTGTAGAAGATGTTCTGAGCGGTCTGGGCCACCAGTTGGTTTGGTAGGAAGGCATCTAATCCAACCTCCACGGCAAAGGCCAAGAGGATACGCCGCTGCATGGGCAGCGCACGATTTCTTTCCGTTTCATGAGCCGGATTGGTGCTACCGTCAATGGCGGAAACCTCGTCCGCCATAATGGCGCCCAACCGCCGCGCACGGCTGAGATTGCCGTTGCTTTTCTCCTGGGCCAGCTGCCGGGCGGTGGCCTCCACGCTTTCCTGTTCATCCGCTTTTTTTACCGGCTCGAAATCATCGCCGGCGATCTTCATATCGCTGTCGTCAAAAGGCATGGAAACGCCTCCGTTTCTGGCAGTTTTCGTGGTAGGAATGGGTGAGATCAGTGCCGGTCATCGTTTTCTGCCACCGCATTTTCCAGGGCGATGGCCAATTGGTCAGGACAGGAGGTGGATTTGAAACCGCAGCGAATACCGGCAAGACGCTTGATCGCTTCCTGCGCAGGCATACCTTCCACCAGACGGGAAATGCCTTGGGTATTGCCGCTGCAGCCGCCTTCAAATATCACATTGCGCACCACACCGTTATCCAGATCGAAAGTGATGCGGCGGGAGCAGACGCCCTTGGGTTTGTATTGATGAGCCATTTCCGGTTCCTCCGAAAACATATTATGCGTTTTTCTTACGCCGTTTATCCTTGTATGCCAGCAAAGCCTGCAGACACTCGTCCGGGGCGGCGGTGCTGCCCAGAGGACGCACATATCGGGTATACATACCGTGAAAATCCGAACCGCCGGTCATCAGCAGCCCTTTTTCCTCGGCAAAGGTCCGCAGCTGTTCCGTCTCATCCTGGGAGTGATTGGGGTGCCAGACCTCCACGCCGTCCAGTCCGTTATCGGCCAGTTCTTCCAGAAGTTCCTCGCTATGATAAACCATGGGATGGGCCAATACGGCAATACCGCCGGCGCTGTGAATCAGTTCCAGCACTTCCCTGGTGTCCGGATATTCCGCTTCAATCAAAGCGGCGCCGGTGCCGGGGGCAAAAAGTTTATCATATAATTCGCCATAAATGGAGTCGGCATAGCCGGCATCCATCAAAGCATGCATAATATGCTGCTTGTAGATGTTGGTGCTACCGGTGGCGCATTTCACAATCAACTCCGGCGTAATGGGATAATAGCGCATCACCTTGCGCACCATGGCCATAGCGGCTTTTTTACGGCTTTCGCCAGTGCGGCGGCACATACCTTCCAACCGGTCGGGGGTGTCGCACAGATAGCACAGCAGATGGGCTTTTTTTCCCCGCTGCGAGTCCATAGTGGAAAACTCCACCCCGTGGACGACGTTGACCCCCTGCCGCCGGCCGATGATCACTGCCCGGGTGGCGGCGGCGGTGGTGTCGTGATCCGTCACCGAAATAGCGGTCAATCCCCGGCGCTTGGCAATGGCGATTAATTCATCGATACCCATGGAACCGTCGGAAATTTTTGTGTGACAATGTAGGTCGCTTGCCACGATTACACCTCCAAATGGTCAGACAATAAAGACGTCCAGCGGAGATTTCAAAGGAAAACCTCGCTGAACGAATGGATGGCGCCGGACTGGCGCTATGAGGGGGATTTCCTATTCCCTATTAAAAAGACGCGAGAGGGCGGAAACCCCGACGATAACGTTCTCTTTAATAATTCCATTATACACCCCGAAAAATGGAAAGACAAGCCTTTTTGCTGTTGGGGAGGAAAAGCTGTGACCGCCGACAAAAAATCGATGCAAGCCAAGGCAGGCTTTGGGACAAAAGAGACAAAATTACCAGGTATTGGAATTCCAGCAATGAAGCTGTTTGTGTCGGAAAAACTCTGAGAAGTAACGGACCACGGAATTATCACAGAAAAGAAAACAGCCGGCAATTCATACGAATTGCCGGCTGTTGAACTTGGAGCGGCTTACGAGGCTCGAACTCGCTACCTCCACCTTGGCAAGGTGGCGCTCTACCAGATGAGCTAAAGCCGCGTTTCTTCTGGAACGCGTGGTTTAGTATAGCACGAGACAGCCGGGCTGTCAAGAGGGAATTCCGGCGAGGATGGAGAACAACGGAGGTTTTATTTCGCGGTTATTCGGCAAAATGGTTGCCTCCTGTGCTAATTTGCGGTAAAATAGACTCATGTGTGAAAAGGTGAAGAAGAGGTGAGCCGGTGGAACGGGTAAAAAAACGTTTTTGGCTGTCCGTAGGGGCAATGGGCGTTATCCTGATTTTCCTGTTGGTTTTCGGCGCCTTTTATATTTCCCTTATGCTGGATAAGCAGAACGCGCAAACCGCCAAATATTTGGAAGACGTGGCTCTCCAAAGCAAAAACACGGTAGTAAAACAGGTGGAGGGGGATTTCCAGACGCTGGAGGCGCTGTCGATTATGATCGGCCGGCAGCCGGAGACGGATGCCGAAACCCTGCTGAACACCTTGAAGGCGATAAACGATGATAATGCGTTTATCCGTATGGGATATGTGGATACCCAGGGGCTGGGATATATTACGGATATCAGCGGAAAGAATTATTACGCAGTGGATTTCCACGACCGGCTGTACGTGCAGAAGGCGCTGAACGGCGAAGCCTATGTATCGGATGCGCTGGAGGACCGGTTGGGCGGAGATTGGGGAAACTGTTACGGCGTGCCGATTCACCGGGACGGGCAAGTAGTGGGAGCCCTGTGCGCGGTAAATAATATTTCCACCCTCTGCGACAGCATGAATGGTTTTTTGAATGACAACAGCGGCTTTGTTTATATTGTAACCGGAGCTGGGGATCTGGTAATGCCCTCCACCCATCCGGATGCAGAGCCGAATCTGTATAATCTTTTTGAACTGAAATTCACCAGCGAGGCGGAGCGGGAGCGGGTCCGGCAGGAACTGGCGGCCGGTGAGACGGGCTTCTTTTCCTTTCTCTCCGCGTCCAACGCCGCCTATTGGGCCAGCTATGTGAAGGTTGGGATCAAAGACTGGTACGCGGTGAGCGTCATGCCCAAAGCCCAGGTCAACGGTGGTTTTGTGCAGGTAGTGCGCTGGTCTATTATCGCTTTTATCTTCCTGGTGCTGCTGTTTGTTGTCCTGCTGTTTTACAATTATCGCATGATGCAGAGCAATCGCGCTTCTATAGCCCGCTTAGCGTATTATGACAGCCTTACCGGCGCTTATAACAAGAATAAATTCGTTCAGGAGGCAGGGGAACTGCTCCGTCAGAAAAATCGCCGGTATATGCTGGCGGCGCTGGATATCCGAAATTTCTCCTTCATCAATGAAGTGTATGGCTTTGACAAAGGTGATCAGCTGCTGCGGCATATGAAACAGGTGCTGGAGAAACAGGTGAAGGAAAACGAAGTCTTCTTCCGCAGTGAGGCGGACCGGTTCTGCGCGCTGCTGATTTATGAAAGCGACGAAAGGGCGGTGGAGCGGATAACGCAGATTCTGGCAGCCATTGACGATTACTCTTTGGATCGCGGCCAGAAAAACAGTGTGGTCTGTCTCTGCGGCATTAAGGTAATTGCGCCCGTAGAGCACGGAGAAGGCTTGGAACTGCGGCTGGACCGGGCCTTTATGGCCTTGGATAAGGCCAAGGAGACGGGTGTGAACTGCGTGTTCTTTGATGATGAATTGTATGCCCAGGTCAGCCGGAGGAAATACATTGAAAACCACATGGCAGAGGCGCTGGAAACCGGAGAATTCCAGGTGTTTTATCAGCCCAAGATTTCTTTGGAAGACAGAGGGATCATGGGCGCGGAGGCGCTGATACGCTGGAAAATTGAAGACGGAACCCTGGTGCCGCCGGACGAGTTTATACCTATTTTTGAACAGAATGGATTTATTGTGCGGCTGGATGTGTATGTGCTGGATCAGGTTTGCCGCCGTCTGCGCGGTTGGTTGGATCAGGGGCGGCCGGCATTGCCGGTGTCGGTCAATCAATCCCGCCGCCTGTTGTTTCAGGAGGGCTATATCCGCATCTTGTCTGAAACGGTGGAGAAGTATGGACTATCGCCCCGAATGATTATACTGGAAATCACCGAAAGCATTGCCATGGAAGAGGCGGAAATCCTCAAGAATTTATTGGTCGAACTTCATCGGCTGGGCTTTCGGGTGTCCATGGACGATTTTGGTTCCGGCTATTCCTCTCTGAACGTGCTGAAGGACATTCCTGTGGATGAGCTGAAGCTGGACCGGGAATTTTTATTACCTGCGCAGGATGGGGAACGGCGGGATACCATTGTCCGCAATATCATTCATTTGGCGCAGGATTTGGGAATCGCCACCGTTGCGGAAGGGGTAGAGACGGAGAGGCAAGCGAAGTTTCTGCAGGAATGCGGCTGTGACATTGCTCAGGGATACTATTTCGCCCGCCCCATGCCCCCTGATAAAATGGAGGAGCTGCTGCAAACAAGTAAAACGGAACAAAACAAACAATATTGTACCCAAAGCTGAACGAAGAGGGGGATGAACGGATTCCGTTCATCCCCCTCTTCGTTCGTTTAGATAATGTCCAGCAATTCGGTCAGACTGCGGATTTCAGTCACATTTTCCGGATGGATATCCCGGCCGTAGGCGTTGATGTAAACCGGCCGCATACCCGCGTTTAACGCGCCCTGGATATCGTTGACCGGGTGATCCCCCACATACATGCAGCTTTGGCAGGCCACACCCAGCCGGGCGGCGGTGCGTCGAAAGATTTCCGGATCCGGCTTGTGGATCCATTCATCTCCGGATACCACAGCGATATCCACAAAGGGCCGCAGCCCGCTGACATCCAGCTTACGGTTTTGCAGTACCGATGGTCCATTGGTAATAATACCCAGCAGGTATCCTCTGCGCCGCAGCTCGCTCAGGACAGAAAAGGTATCGTCAAACAAAGCGGAATATTCCGGGAAACGAAATTGAAACTCCCGGTAGACGTCCCCCACCGGCGGAGCAGAGGTCCATTTCCAGTCCTCCATCAAGGTGAGAAAATAATCGATGTAGTTGACGTAACCGCCGTTGTTGCGGCGGAGCATTTCCTGAGCCCGTTCCTGTTTGGCGGCCGGAGAGAGGCTGGGAAAATATTTATCCAGAAAGAAATCGCAGTATTTGAGAAAGGCCTGTGGCCGGTTCTGCAGCGTGTCGTCAAAATCAAAGAGGATTGCCCGCAGCCCCTCTGCCGCATCTCCCATGACCGCCCGGCGGGCGACCTTTTCATCTTTGATGATCTGCTTCTGCAGATCGTCGATAGAATGGAATTTGGTCTCGGGGCGCAGGAAGCTCACCAAGGAGACCGGCACATTTTTGCCGTACAAATTACCGCTGAACAAGGGAATCCAGGTTTCCGCCAGCGGTGCGTCGGAGCCCACGGTAGGCCGCACGCCGATATTGGTCACGCCGTGGGTGACCTTGCCGTCCACCTCCACGCTGGAGGCGTATACCCCAAATCGGGGCCGTACAAAATGAGGCGGCAGAGGCTGGTTGATGGTGGGAGTGCCCAGCAGTCTTCCCAGGTGCTGTCCCCCCACCACCTCGAAATCGATGGTAAAGGGCCTTCCCAGCATCCGCGCGGCTTCCTGAACCTCTCCCTGCTCGATATAGCGGCGGATGCGGCTGGGGCTCACCGGTTCGCCGTCCACCAGGATGGCCCCCACCACGATGGCCTCGATATCATATTGGGCGCAGAGATTCACCAGCATATCGGCGTCTCCAGCGCAGTTTTTGCCGAACCGGTAGTTGAAACCGCAGCACACCCGGCGGGCATGCAGGGTTTCATAGAGGATCACCCGGACGAATTCCTCCGGCGACAATCCCCGGATTTGCTCAAAGTCGGCTTCAAAAATTTCCGCCACACCCAGGGAGGCCATAGCGGCCAGCTTTCCCTGGGCGCTTACCAGCTCCCAGGCGTCGTTTTTAGGCAGTTCCCAGGGAGTCTGGGAAAAGGTGAAGACAGCCGGAGAAGTGCCCTCCATCCCCACGGCCCGGGAAATCACCGCCCGATGACCGATGTGCACCCCATCGAAGACCCCCAGCGCGATGGCCCGGGGGGTTCGGGGGATTTGATTGATATCCTGCATCAACTGATAGGTGCGCAATGCCGCCGCCTCCTTGCTTATATTTCGGCCAGATACCGCACCCGGCACTGGCCATTTTCCGGTTCGCCCAAACCAATGAAGCTGTCGTCAGGGGCGTGAATCCGGGTGATACCCGTGATCTCTTCCCGCAGCCGCTCCAGATCCAAAGCACCGCCGTGGCGGAAACGAGCCGCCTGGGCGTCGGTTACCGTAATGCAGGGATAGGTGGTCAGAGCCGCTTCGGTGGACAGCAGCCGTTCCGACAGTCGATTTTGAGCCGCCAGTTCCCGGGCGTTCTCCAGCGTCACACAGTTGTCCAGACCAAAACCCGCGGCCATACTCCGCCGCAGGCCGGACATCACTCCGCCGCAGCCCAAGGCGCGGCCGATATCGTCGCACAGGGAGCGGATATAGGTGCCCTTGGAGCAGGCGCAGTCCAAGGTTAGCAGGCCCTTTTCCCGGTCATAGTCCAGCAGCTCCAGGGAGTAGATGGTGATACGCCGTGCTTGCCTCTCGATCTCCACGCCCTGCCGGGCCAGTTCATACAGCCGCACGCCGTCCCGCTTCAGGGCGGAGGTCATGGGAGGCACCTGGAGAATATCCCCTCTGAAAGGGAGCAGAGCTGCCGCCACCTCTTCCCGGGAAGGGAATGTGGCGCAGCCGGTTGGACGAACTTCCCCCCAGATATCCAGCGTGTCGCTGGTCAATCCCAGCTGTGCCTGGGCGGTATAGCGCTTGTCGTGTACCGGAAGAAAATCCAGAATCTTGGTAGCCCGGCCGATAAGCACCGGCAGAACGCCGGTGGCCATGGGATCCAAAGTGCCGGCATGACCGGCTTTTTTAACACCCAGGAGCCGTTTCGCCACCGCGCAGCAAAGAAAAGAGGTCATCTCCGGCGGTTTGTCCACACACAAAATCCCGTCCATAGATGGCCTCCTTATCATTCCCTTTTTTTCTTACTTAGCCGCATGGTCGGCAATCGCGGGGACCATGTCCCGCACCGCTGCCAGCAGCTGATTCACCGCTTCTTCGGCGGTACCGGTTAAGGAGCAGCCCGCCGCCCGGACGTGACCGCCGCCGCCTAGGCGGGCGCAGATAGCCGCCGCGTCGGCGTGGGTGCCTGTGCGGACACTGACTTTATAGCTGCCATCCGGCTTCTGCCGCAGGGTCACCCCCACCCATACCCCTTCGATTTGACGGGAGATGGGTGCCAGGCCCTCCATGTCGTTTTCTCCGGCACCGGAGCAGGCCACCATATCGGTGGTGATGAACATTACAGCGCAGCGTCCTCCATAGTAAAAACGGATGCTGTCCAGGGCCAGCCGCTCCAGCTCCAGACGGGCCCGGGATTTCAGATCAAACATTGTGCGGTTGATCATTTCATACCGGATGCCGGTTTCCATCAGATCGGCGGCAATGCGATGGGCTTCCGCAGAGGTATTGGCATATTTGAAGCAGCCGGTATCGGTGGCGATGCCGGTATAGATGCACTCGGCGATTTCCCGATCCACCGGCGCGCCCATAGCCAGAATCACATGATAGATCAGCATGGCTGTGGCTGCACAGCCGGCGTCCAGCAGCAGATGGCGGGCGTATTGTATGTTGGAGCCGTGATGGTCAATGCAGAGATCGGCCTGCTCGGCCAGCGCTTCCAGAGAGCGCCCCAGCAGCCGCCGGTCAGCCACATCCACCGCACAGATAAAGGCGGGTTCAAAGTCATTGTTCGGGACGCCCTCGGTCATATAAGCATATTTGACAGGGATTTCGTCCGCACAGACTACCCGGGCGGTTTTGCCCAGGGCAATCAGCGCCCGGCAGAGGGCGTAGCCGGACCCCAGGGTATCCCCGTCCGGATACTGGTGGGTAAGGATGAGAATATGATCGGCATCGCCCAGCAGCCGCGCCGCTTTTTCCACCGATACTAACTCACTCATCGCCGTCCCCGCCTTTCCCATCCTCCCGGTTCACATGAAGATCCTGGAGAGTTTTGGCAATGCGGGCGCTGTAAGCGATGGAGTCGTCTGGAACGAACCGCAGTTCCGGTACATGGCGCAGATGCAGGGCGGCGCCCAGCTCACGGCGCATAAAACCCGCGGCGGATTTTAATCCCCGGACCGCTTCCTTGGCGGCATCCAGGCCCTCCATCGCGCTGATATACACCTTGGCATAGGACATATCGTTGCTGACTTCCACTCGCACGATGCTGATCATCCCGGAGACCCGGGGATCCTTTACCCGACGGAGGATGGCCGTAAGCTCTCGCATAATGTCCTCGCTGGTCCGATCCATTTTGTAATTCGCCATCTCTTCCAACCATGCCTTTCCGGCCCGGTACGCGAACCCGGGCCATACCCTCAGTATGCCACGGCAGCCGCCGGATACCCGTGCCGCCGCAAGATTTTAGTCGCGGTATTCCTCCACGATATAGGTTTCGTAAATATCGCCTTCGCGGATGTCGTTGAAGCGCTCCAGACCGATGCCGCATTCGTAGCCCTGGGCGACTTCCTTCACATCGTCCTTGAACCGTTTGAGGGAGATCATCTTGTCGTCGGCAATGATGATGCCGTCCCGGACCACCCGCAGCAGATCGTTGCGGTATACCTTGCCGTCCACCACATAGCAGCCGGCCACTGTGCCCACATTGGTGATGCGGTAGACCTGCCGCACTTCCACGCGGCCGTGCATAACCTCCCGGGTTTTGGGGGCCAGCATCCCCTTCATAGCGGATTCGATCTCCTCGATGCAGTCATAGATGATGCGGTACATCCGCATCTCCACATTGTTCCGCTCCGCCATGGCCTGCGCCAGCGGATCGGGACGCACGTTGAAGCCCACGATGATGGCGTTGGAAGCATCCGCCAGCATGACGTCGCTTTCGCTGACGGCGCCCACGGCGCCGTGGATGACCCGCACCCGCACCTCGTCGTTGGACAGCTTTTCCAGAGATTGGCGGACCGCTTCCACCGAGCCCTGCACATCGGCTTTGATGATAATGTTCAGTTCCTTCATCTCACCCTGCTGCATCTGGTCGAAGAGATTATCCAGCGTGACCTTCTGATACTGGCTGAACTGCTCTTCCTTGGCAGCGGTGCGCCGCTGCTCCACCAGTTCACGGGCCAGCCGCTCGTCGGTAACCGCGTTAAACACGTCGCCGGAAATCGGCACTTCGTCCAGGCCCATGATCTCCACAGGCACAGAGGGACCGGCCTCATCCACCTTGGCGCCCCGGTCGTCGGTCATCGCGCGGACCCGGCCTACGGCCATGCCGGCCACAAGGATATCGCCGGTATGCAGGGTGCCGTTCTGTACCAGCACGGTAGCGATGGGGCCGCGGCCCTTATCCAGTCGGGCTTCGATAACAGTCCCCTTGGCCGCCCGGTCGGGATTGGCTTTCAGCTCCTTCATCTCCGCCACCAGCAGCACGGTTTCCAGCAGCTTATCCAAGCCCATACCGGTGTGAGCGGAAACCGGCACGCAGATCACATCGCCGCCCCATTCCTCTGGCACCAGTTCATGCTCGGTGAGCTGCTGCATGACCCGGTCGGGATTAGCTGCGGGCTTATCCATTTTGTTGATGGCCACGATGATGGAAACACCTGCGGCCTTGGCGTGGTTGATGGCTTCAATGGTCTGGGGCATGATGCCGTCGTCCGCCGCCACCACCAGAATGGCGATATCCGTTACCTGGGCGCCGCGGGCCCGCATGGAGGTAAACGCCGCGTGGCCGGGGGTGTCCAGAAAGGTGATGTACTGTCCGTCCACGTTGACGCGGGAAGCACCGATATGCTGGGTGATGCCGCCGGCCTCGCCGCTGGTAACGTCGGTTTTGCGGATGGCATCCAGAATGGAGGTTTTACCGTGGTCGACGTGGCCCATGACCACCACCACCGGATCGCGGGGCTGCAGGGCGGTATCCTCGTCCTCGCTGTCGTCGATGATCCGCTCCTCGATGGTGACCACCACTTCCCGTTCCACTTTGGCGTGGAACTCACCGGCCACCAGGTAGGCGGTGTCAAAATCGATTTCCTCGTTGGCTGTAGCCATAACGCCCATCATCATCAGTTTCTTGATGACTTCGGCGGCGGTGGCCTTCAGGCGCAGTGCCAGTTCCGCCACCGTGATGGTCTCTCCCACTGTGATGGTGATCGGTTTCTTCTGCCGTTCCATCTGGATGCGGCGCAGCCGCTCCGCCTCGGTCTCCCGGCGGGGATGGGGCTTGCGGTATTGCTGGGATTTTTGATTGATCTTCTGCTTTTTGACCGCGCCGCCGTCACCCTGAACACGATTGGAGGTCTGGGCCAGCACGTCGAATTTCTCATCGTATTTGCCTACGTTGACCTGAGGGGTACGGGTATCAATGGTGCGGCGCTCCACCGGCGCCTTGGGCTGGGCGGGCTGTTTGGGCTTTTGCTGCGGATGCTGGGGCTGTCCGGCCCGGGGAGCCTGGGATTGCTGCGGATGGCCCTGCTTGGCGCCGGGTTGCTGGGCAGGCTTGCCCGCGGCCGCGGGAGTCTCAGCAGGAGCAGCAGACACCGATTCCGCCGGAGCGGCGGGAGCCGGTTCCTCTTTTTTCTCCTGAGCAGTGGCAAAATAGGCGTCGAAATTTTCCACCTGGTTTTTCTGGGTGAAATGCTCGAACACCAGATCCAGTTCATTCTCTTCCAACGCGGTCATGCTTTTCTTAGGGGTGTCCACAAACTTACCCAACAGCTCGATAACTTCTTTGCTGGGCGCGTCAAAATCCTTGGCAACCTCGCTTACGCGGTATTTAATCATCATATGGCAGAATCCTCCTCCAAATCGTGCAGGCAGTGTCGGCTCATGGCTGCCGCAAATCCTTTATCTTCCGTCGCCAGCACGCCGACCGGCTTTTGGTAGCCACAGGCGGCTCCCGTTTCATCCTTGCTCAGCGGCATCCGGACCAGAGGAACCTGTTTCTCTCTGGCCGCGAACCGCAGTTCCTTCGCGGTTTTCTCCGACAGATCAGCGGCCGTGAGCAGTAGAGCCGCTTTTCCGGCTGCCGCCGAAGCCGCCGCTGCGTCGAAACCCGTGATCAGCTTTCCGGCCCGGCGGGCGATGCCCAGCAAACCGGCGAGCTTGGATGCGGCTGTTTCTTTATCGATAGCCTTATCCCTTGCTTGATCCTTCACTTGCCGATAATTCCTCCTCCATGCGGTCGTACACCTCGGCGGGAATCTGGCAGGAAAAGGCTTTTTCCAGCCGTCTCGCTTTCCGGGCAATCTTCAGGCATTCGGCTTGATGGCAGACATAAGCGCCGCGGCCGGGTTTCCGGCCGGTCAGGTCCAAGGAGACCTCGCCTTCCGGGCTTTTGACCACCCGGACCAGTTCCTTTTTCGCCTTCATTTCGCCGCAGCCCATGCATTTGCGCAGCGGCACCTTTTTGGTCCGCATCTTTCACCACGCCCTTTCCGCGGGCCGGGCCCGCGCCGATTGTCAAGGGGTATCCGTTATCATCTATATAAAAACGCTGTAAAGCGGTTCATATGCTGTGCTCAGGCTTCCGTATCGTCCGCCGGTGTTTCTTCATCCTCGCCGTAAAAACCGCTTTCCGGCCGGATATCGATTTTCCAGCCGGTGAGCTTGGCTGCCAGCCGGGCGTTCTGGCCCCGATTGCCGATGGCCAGGGACAGCTGGGCGTCGGGCACCGTCACCCGGCAAGCCTTGGCACCCTCGGGATCGGTTTCCACCGACAGCACCTTGGCGGGGGACAGGGCCGCAGCGATGAATTTGGCCGGATCGTCGCTGTATTCCACAATGTCGATCTTTTCACCGCCCAGTTCATCCACGATGCCAGCCACCCGGGCGCCCCGGGGACCGATGCAGGCGCCGACGGCATCCACATTTTCATCATGAGAGAGGACCGCCAGCTTGGTACGGGATCCCGCTTCCCGGGAAACGGCCTTGATTTCCACCACGCCATTGAAAATTTCAGGAACCTCCATTTCGAATAGGCGCTTGACCAAGCCGGGATGGGTGCGAGAGATCAGCGCCTTGGGGCCCTTGTCGCTGTCCCGTACGTCCACCACGTATACCTTGACCCGGTCGCCTTCGTGAAGCTGTTCTTCACCCAGCTGCTCGCTTTTGGGCAGCACGGCTTCCGCCTTGCCGATTTCCAGCGTGGCGGCGCCAGTGCGGGGATCCACCCGAGTGACCAAAGCGCTGACCAGCTCCTGATTGCGGCGCTGGAATTCCTGCCGCTGCTGTCCGACCTCCGCTTCCCGGATGCCCTGACGGATAACATGCTTGGCGGTCTGGGCGGCGATACGGCCGAACTGCTTAGTCTCCAGCGGAATCTCCACTACGTCGCCCACCTTGGCGGACTTGCTGTACTTGTGGGCCTCCTCGGGCAGCATTTCCTCGTCCGGATCCAGCACCTCTTCCACCACGGTCTTATGCAGCGACACGTTGAACTCGCCGGTGGAGGGGTCCATCACCACCACGATGTTTTCCTTGCCGCCGAAATCCCGCTTAACCGCGATGATGATGGCGGCGCGGATCTTCTCCAGCAGATATTCGCCCGGGATGCCCTTTTCCTTTTCCAGCAGCTTCAACGCTTCAAAGAATTCCGCGTTATTCATTTTCCGAATCTCTCCCAATTGTTCATTTTAGATGTGTTCCTGATGCTCAGTCTTCGCCTTCCGTTTCATCCGGTTCTTCCCAGTCCCCGTCGTCCTGCAAATGGACGGCGGCATATTCCCCGGGGGCAAGCAACCGGATACCGTCGGCGGTTTCCAGAGACAAGCCCTCCGTCGTCAGCCCCAGCAGGCGGCCGGTCACCTCCCGGTTCCCATCCGCGGCATGATAAAGCTTTACCATTACCGGCCATCCTTCGAAGGCGGCAAAGTGAGCGGGTTTCACCAGTTCCCGGTTTAAGCCGGGAGAGGATACCTCCATGCAGTAGGCCTGGGGAATGGGATCGGCCTCGTCCAGCAGGGGATTCAGCCGTCGGGACAGCTCCACGCAGTCATCGATGGAGACGCCTTCCTCCTTATCGATGATGTAACGGAGATACCAGGTGGCGCCCTCCTTGACAAAGCGGACGTCCCACAGGATAAGACCCAGTTCCTCCGCCACCGGTTGAGCCAGCTTGGTGCATACCGCCACCGTTCCGCCGGGATTCCCGGAGGATTTCTTTTTCGCCATATAAAGCCGCCTTCCCCTCAGAACTCTTCCGACAAAGATAAAAGAGCGGGTCACCCCACTCTTTTACCATGCGTACTATTCATCCTACATTTTAGTATACCACAAATTCCGGTTCAATGCAAGAGTTTTTCCCGATTTATTATGGCTTTCAATCCCCTTTAAAGGCTGAATCTGCCGGAATGAGCGGAAATGATTTAATGAACGGCGGGCGGCTCATCAGACTGATCCGGCTCAGAAGGCTGTTCGGGCTTTTCAACCGGGTGATAAAGAGGGACATCCGACGGGAGAGGATCCGGACTGGACGGCGTATCCGGAAAATTTGGAAAAGAATGGCCTGTCTGGGAATACCCATCGCCGGAGGCTGTGGACGGGGGCAAGGGAGCGTCGGATGCCGGATGAACGGCGGCCGATTTCCGGCGAGGCAGCACTACTGCCACCACGATCAGAAGCGCCAGGCAGAACAGGCTGATGACAATACCTGGTATCAGCCCTTTGGGCAGGAAGCTCATCTCCACCGTATGAGTGCCCGCAGTAATGTCGAAGGCCAGCATGGCATCGTCACAGACAGCGTAAGTTTCCACCTTTTTACCGTCCACTTTCACCGTCCATCCCGCGTCATAAGGGATAGTGGTGAAGACACAGCCTGTTTGCTCCGCCGTCAGGGTGCCTTTGACAGAGGAATCGGTGAATTCAGAAACTTGGAGGCCGTTTTTGGACAAGGTCTGCATATTTTGCTGGAAAACGCTCTGATTCAGCGTCACCACATATACGTTGCCGGAACAGGCGGATTCTGATGTGACGGTTGCCGTCACCACATCGCCCGCGGCCAGCTGTCCGGCGTTGATAACATACGCCTGTCGGGGAGAGATGCTGGTGCTTTTTCCGCCGTAGGAAACGCTGATGCTTTTGGCAGCGCTGCAGTCGATAAAGATAAAGGTTTGACCGCCATCCTGAAGGGTAACGTTGAAAAGGGCGGATTGGCTGCTGTCGGAGGGATTCATATAAAAGGCGGTGCTCGTGCTTTCGTTGACGCTGGCGATGGATGCGCTGCCCAAATCCACCGTAACAGCTTCATAATTATACATCGGTGAACTGTTGCCCGTCATTAGGGTATATAAGCTGTTTTGGGCTTCGAAGGGATTGTACCAGGCGGATTTCCAGTCCTGCACATTGGATTGGACGGCGTAGGCCAAGGGGAGAGCGTAGGGGTTTTCATAGATATCGTAGGTGTAAGAACCTTCGGTGACCGAATCCACCTTGGTGAGCATGGGATCCGCCACCTGCCCTGACTGCAGCACCACATAGCGTATGCCCATCAGAGAATCTAGGCCGGGGACGAAATTGCGGAAGGTGTGGCTGTTGACGCCATTGATCTCATAGCCGATGTTGCCCATGAATTTAGTGGTGGTGTAATAGTTGCTGGAGGAGAAGAGGGTGATCCCCCGGTAACCGAACATGGCAGTATCCACATAGGTGCGCCGGGGAGCAAATTCCATGCGGTAGAAAGCGCCGCCGGCCGCCGCGTCCCCCAATTCCTCGGCTCGGTCCACTGCCTTTTGAATAGCCTGGGTGTTGTCGTTATCCACATAATCCCTGTGAGCG
This sequence comes from uncultured Oscillospiraceae bacterium, assembly GCA_902492455.1. Lineage (GTDB taxonomy): Bacteria > Bacillota > Clostridia > Oscillospirales > Acutalibacteraceae > CAKTXU01. The sequence continues at coordinate 81,224 of CABULH010000003.1, read as the reverse complement.
GTGAAGATCTCGTTGCTGTGCAGGGTGCGCAGGGTGGAGCCGCCCCCAATGGACATTTCCAGCACCACCACCAACAAAATCAGACAAGAGGCGGGCCGGACCATGTTTCGCCAGCGGGAAGCCACAGCCAGCAGCACGGCGTACAGCAGAAGCAGCAGCAAGCTGATATAAATGGAGCGGAAACCATACGCATCGTCGCCGAAGCGTTCTTCCAGCATCAAATAGGCCACAATGCCCACGAAGGAACCGGCGATCTGCCGAAAGGTGATCCACCGCACGCGGGTCAGCACCTCGTAGGCGATCAGCAGCAGCACGAAACAGTAAAGGAAAGAAAACCGGTATGGGAGATCATTGGGAGAATGGTTGCCGTGCCAGGCCAGATCAAAGACGTTGATCACCATACTGATACCCATCGCAGCCCAAAGCCCCATATAGACCACCCGGCGGCGGCGGGGAATGGCTTTCATGGTAGCGAAGATGGGAAGGAGGATCACCGACAGGATACCGCAGTACAGGTTGGGCAGATTGCCCGAGCGGATGGTGGGGGTAGTGCCGTACAAATGACGGCCCAGCAGGTTGAACAGGTCGAAATTGTTGTTGAAGTCCGGCACCTTGCCGCCGGCGGCGGAGGTGTGCCCCAGGGCCAGGGCCACGGGAATCAGCAGGAACATAGCCATGCCGCCGCCCAGGGCGGAACTGCCCAGAAAGCGCAGAAATCCCCGGGCCTGGTTTTCGCCGCCCCGGTGTTTCCGCAGACTATAAACGATATGATACAGCACCAGGAAGATGCAGATCATAAAGCCGATATAGTAATTGACAAAAAGGGTGTAGGCCAGGGAGAGGACGTAGCCGGTGATTCGGCCGGTGCGCATCATTTTTTCATAAAAGAGCACCACCAGCGGCAGCATCATCACCCCGTCCAGCCACATGATGTTCCAGGAATAGGCCAGCATATACATCATCATGGAGTACATCACCGCCAGCGCCGGGATCGCGGGGCCCCGGCGGCGGTAGATATACTGCAGGCAGGCGGCGAAAAAGGCGGCGCACAGAGCGATTTTGATCAGGGTGATTACCAGAATGGCTTCGGTGAGCAGATGCTCAGGGAAGAACACCAGCAGCAGGTTGAGGGGAGAGGCCAGATAATAAGCGAAAAGCGGGAAGAAACTGGTGCCCATGCCGATTTCAAAGGAATAGAAAGGATTCCCGCCGGTCAGGATCATTTCCCGCAGCTTGTCCAGCATAGGAGCGTATTGATGATGCATATCCACAGTCATCACCGAACGCTCTCCCAGGGGCCATACCCCCAGATAAGCATACGCCATGGACATGCAGCAGAAGGCCAGCAGACCGGAAATCACGGGATAAAACCACCTGCCGGGCTTTTTTCGGGGAACAGAGGGATCCTGCAGCTGCACATACAGCCACACGACCCCCAGCAGCGCCGTCATCAGCGCCATCCCCCAGCCGAAAATCCGTTCCTGCCATATATATGGCTGGGCGGTGCCCTTTATCAGATAGGTTTGAAAAAGAAAATATAATACCGCGGAAAGGGGGATAAAGAGCAGGGCCAGCAACACGATTTTGATGATCTGCCCGCTTTTGAGCGATTTCTGCATGCCAATTCTCCCATCTGTATAAGCATCATAACTGCCGGTCTTAGCCGGCAAAAGCGGCGCAAGCCGCATTGGGAATGAGGGGAAGGAAAACATCCGAAAGTCCGGCGCAGGGACACAGCCCCACTCCTGCCAAAAGAATACCGGTTTTGGACGTATGTCTAAAATGTGCGCCTCTAACACAAGAGTTGGGCGATTGCCGATGGGCAAACGCGATGACACAGTGCGGCAAAGCCGCAGGAGGCTGTTCAAGCCGACCGGCATTCTTCAAAGAGAAAATCTTTGATTTTCTCCAGTATACCATGTCCTTCCAGTTGGAGCAACCGCCAGTGGAGGATTCTTCCGTGAAAACAGCGGCTTTTCTTCTGTGGAGTTCCAACCTTCGCCGGAAATCGATTTTCTTAATCCCAGCGGTCCATGAACAGACCAGGCAACGCGGAAGCCGTGGCAGACTGCATGATATGATGGGCGTCGGATATCGTGATGCAGCGCCCTACATGTCGTGTCTGTGCAACCGGCTTTTGTTGCAGGATTTTACCTTTTATTGAAAAAAGAGGCCGGATTGGCCGGGTGAACAAAAAGACGCGTCCACAATCGTGGACGCGTCTGGAAATCGCCAAAGGAGAAAATCAGCGTTTGCTGAACTGAGGAGCCCGACGGGCGCCTTTCAAACCGTACTTCTTGCGTTCCTTCATTCTGGGATCACGGGTCAGGAAGCCCGCTTTCTTCAGCTGGGGACGCAGCTCCTCGCTGTTGTACTGAAGCAGTGCGCGGGCGATGCCGTGACGGATAGCGCCGGCTTGGCCGGTAACGCCGCCGCCGGCAACCCGGCATTCCACGTCAAATTTTTCAGCGGTGCCCGTAAGAGCCAGAGGCTGCCGGACGATCAGCTTCAGGGTTTCCAGGCCGAAATATTCATCGATGTCCCGGTCGTTAACCTTCACGCTGCCGGTACCGGCGTACAGACGAACGCGGGCGACCGATTTCTTGCGGCGGCCGGTCCCGTAAAAATAAGGTCTCTTATTGTAATCCATCTTGGGTTAGCCTCCTTCCTTACAGTTCGATTTTTTCGGGCTTCTGCGCAACCTGGGCATACTCCGTACCCGCGTAAACACGCAGGCGGGTGCAGGCGGCGCGGCCGATGGTGTTGTTGGGGATCATACCGCCCACGGCCAGCTCCATGGCCTTTTCGGGGCGCTGGGCCATCAGGGTGGCGTACTTGGTTTCCTTCAAACCGCCGATCCAGCCGGTGTGGCGCTGCCATTTCTTCTGCTCCAGCTTATTGCCGGTGAGTACCGCCTTGGCGCAGTTGATGATGATGACGTGATCGCCGCAATCCACATGGGGGGTGTAATCCACCTTGTGCTTGCCGCGCAGCAGCACGGCAGCCTGGGCGGCCACCCGGCCAAGGGGTTTACCGGCGGCATCGATGATATACCACTTGCGGTCGACCTGACCGGCTTTTGCCATGTATGTGGACATCGCAAATACCTCCTGTAATCATAGCATTCTCGTTCTTTTTCAGACGCGTGTATGATAATAGCATAACCCAAAAGGGCTGTCAAGGGGTTAATTCCGGAATTTTTAATTTACAGCCCCCAATCGCTCTTTTTCTCGCCGGTTTGCGTCTATTTGCTCGTTATCTTGCAGATCATTTCTGTTTTTGCCTCTTGGCAAGAAGGGACAGGCGGGGTATACTGAAGCCGGAATACACAAGGGAGAGGATGGGATGTGTCATGGCCGACCGGGAACAGCATCTGCTGGGACAGCTGCGGGCTGCTGTGCAGCGGTATGATATGATCGAAAAAAATGATCGGATCGCGGTGGGGGTGTCCGGCGGCAAGGACAGCCTGGTTTTACTGGTTCTGCTGGCCCTGCTTCGGCGGTTTTATCCCGTGCCATTTTCTCTGACCGCCATTACCTTGGATCCTTGCTTCGGCGGAGAGGAAAACGATTACGGAGCGGTAGCGGCGTTGTGCGATGAACTGGAGGTGCCCTTTGTTCTGCGTCGCACCCGGCTGTGGAAGGTTGTGTTTGAGGAGCGGGACGAGGAAAATCCCTGCAGCCTCTGCGCCCGGATGCGCCGGGGCGCGCTTCATAAAGCCGCCTTGGAGGCGGGCTGCAGCACGGTGGCGCTGGGCCACCATCAGAGAGACGCCGCCGAAACCTTCATGATGAATTTGTTGGATGGCGGGACTCTGGGCTGCTTTTCTCCTAAAAGTTATCTGGATCGGCGGGGAATCACCCTAATAAGGCCGATGATTTTTATGGAAGAGCGGGAAATCGCCGCCTATTGTGTGCGGCGAGGACTGCCGGTGGTGAAATCCCGCTGCCCGGTGGACGGCTGCACCAACCGTCAGCGGACCGGAGAACTGCTGGAAAAGTTGGCGGAACAGTACGGCCCGCTGGAGGAAAAGATCCTGGGTGCCATGCAGAAGGCGGGCTTGGATGGCTGGTAAATATGCATAGGGAAAATATATTTTGGGAAGACAGCGGATCGCGGCAGGGTGAGTTCGCTGTCTCTTTTTCATATGGAATATAAGACAGACAGGCACAAAATCCCCGCCTGCCGCATACTATGAAAGGTATGAGGAAACGGAGGTTTTATGATGCTGCTGGATCTGCTGCACGCCCTGTCCAATGTATTTTATATGGCCCTTCATGTGGTCAATTCCGGTTCTTTTCCCAAGCCCCTCACCGCTGCCAGAGAGCAGGAATGTCTGACAGCTTATCGCGAAAAGGGCGATTTGGAAGCCCGCAATGAGCTGATCGAGCACAATCTGCGGCTGGTGGCCCATATTATTAAAAAGTATTACAGTTCTGTGAGGGATCAGGACGATTTAATCTCCATCGGCACCATCGGTCTTATTAAAGCGGTCAGCACTTTCGACTATACCAAGGGCATCCGCTTTGCCACTTACGCTTCCCGCTGTATTGAAAATGAGATTCTCATGCATTTCCGTTCCAATAAAAAGACCGCTCAGGACGTTTCCATTTCCGATCCCATCGATACGGATAAAGACGGGCATCCCTTGACATTGATGGATGTTATCGCGGAGGATGACACCATCATTGAGGATCTGGATCTGAAGATCAACGCGGAAAAGCTGTACCGTTATATTCGAGATATTCTGGATGACCGGGAGAAGGAGATCATCGAATGGCGCTACGGGTTGGTAGGCGGCGGTTTGACCCAAAGGGAGGTGGCGAAAAAGCTGAACATCTCCCGCTCCTATGTCTCCCGTATTGAAAAAAAAGCATTGGAAAAGCTCAAAAAGCGCTTCGACGCCGGAGATGTGGCACGTCCGCCGGTGAAACGGTCGCCGTAAACCAATGGTATTGTCCATGAAAGGAGGGAGTTGTTGCAAAATGCAACAACTCCCATTTTATAATGCTGCCGATATCGATAATGTCACGCCAATAGGATGGCGCATTCCAGAGGGGGGAGGACCAGCCAGTCGTTTTCCACCCGTCCGCCGCCCAGGTTAACGGTGCGGAATGCCCAGGCGTCGGGCAGAGAGAACCGGCGCTCCTCTTCGCTGCGGTTTACGGCACAAAGCAAGGATGCGCCATTCCCAAACCGTTCAAAGCAGACCACATCACTGCCTGCGGAAATCGGGCGAATGCCGCCTTCTTTTAGGGCGGGGCACACCCGCCGTACCTGTCCAAGGCGGCGATACCAGCTTAGCAGCGCCTGATCTTCCTGTCCCCAAGGATAGCAGCCCCGGTTGAAGGGGTCCTTATAGCCTTCCATTCCCGCCTCGTCGCCGTAATAAATGCAGGGCACCCCCGGCAGACAATACTGCAGGGCGGAAGCCAAGCGCATCAGAGCCAGCCCGCGCTGCCGCTGAGAGGGGGACAGGCTTTGAGCCGCCTGCCATTCCCGGTCCCGGCCTCCATCCGGTTCCCCGGCCAGGGCGGTGATGGCCCGTTCGGTATCGTGAGTGCCGATGTGATTCATTAACAGCCGCAGCACCTGAGGGGGATAGTGCTCGGCGATATCCATCACCGTATGCACAAAATTCGCCGCCGGTCCGCCTCGCAGATATGTCAGTATCGCCTCCCGGAAGGGATAATTCATCACGCTGTCCAGCTGCTCTCCCAGCAGATAACGCCGGCGATGGCCGTAACTTTGCTTGGTGCTGGCGTCCTCCCACACCTCTCCGAGAATCAGCGCATCGGATTTTTCCTCTTTGGCGGCCTTCCTCAGCGAGTTTAAAAAGGGATCGGGCAACTCATCGGCCACGTCCAGCCGCCAGCCGGCAGCTCCCGCTTTCAGCCAGCGGCGGACGATGCCGCCGGGGCCAAGGATAAAATTCGTAAAATCCGGATTGGTCTCATTGACCTCCGGCAGGGTGTCGAAACCCCACCAGCCAGCGTAATCATCCGGCCACCGCCGGAAGGTATACCAGGGGAAATAGGGAGAAGCCGGCGAGTTGTAAGCTCCGGCACCGGGATAACGTCCTTCCCGGTTGAAATAGCGGCTGTCCGCTCCTGTGTGGCTGAACACGCCGTCCAAAATCACCCGAATGCCCAGCCGGGAGGCGGTTCGGGTTAAGGAACGGAAGTCCTCCTCCGTGCCCAGCAGCGGATCCACCGTCTGATAATCCGCTGTATCGTAGCGATGATTAGAATGGGCTTCAAAGATAGGATTCAGATACAGACAGGTGACGCCTAATTCCTTGAGCCGGTCCAGCCGTTCCTCAATCCCCTTGAGGTTTCCCTGAAAATAGTCGTTGTTGCGGATTTTGCCCAGGGAATCGGGGCGATAACCCGGCTGCTCGCCCCAGTCTTCCCGCAGCAGTCGGTCCTCCGGAATATCCTGCTGCGGTATGCCGCTCATGGAACGTGCAAATCGGTCGGGAAAAATCTGATACATCACCCCGCCGGCCAGCCAGTCGGGGGTATGAAAATCTTTATCGTAAGCGGTGAGCTGCCATAGATCGCCGGCGGTTGAAGCCGCATAAGCGGTACTGTCCGGACGGCGCCGCAGATGGGAGATCCCGCCGGGAGTATCCAGCTCAAAGCCGTAGAAAAACAAACCCGGCGCCGCAGGCGCATAGTGACAATCCCACCATTCCCGGTCCTCTCCCTCCATGCCGGCCCAAAACATACTATACCGCTCTTCCGGCATCCCGTCCGGGCAGATCCGCAGGCGGCAGCCGGAGCACTGCCAGCTGCGAGGCAGGCAGACGCGAAAAAAAACAGAAGTGCCCGTTGTAACCGCGCCGAAAGGAGAACGGTAGCGGATATCGTGTGAATCAAACAGTTCCAAATCGGTTCCTCCTTGCTGTGATACGCCCAATTTTGCAGCAGGGTGGCGCATAAATTATAGTATACCACAGGCTTTACAGTCTTACCAGGCGATTCTTTCCGCATTTTTCGCATTGAACCGGCAGGTAAAATGCGGTATAATAAAAAATACTAATGAGAAATCCACACCATTCTATCCGCCTGCAAACGGAAAGGACAGAAAAATCAATGAAAATATCAACCAAAGGACGATATGGACTCCGGCTGATGGTGGATCTGGCCGTCCACTATGAACAGGGTCTGGTGCCGTTGAAGGAAATCGCAGTTCGGCAGGAGATTTCCGAGAAATATCTGGAGCAGATTATGATGCAGCTCAATCGGTCGGGACTGGTGCGCAGCGTCCGGGGGGCTCAGGGTGGGTATTCTCTGGCCCAGGCGCCGGAAAATATCACTGTGGGGGCGGTGCTGCGGGTGATGGAAGGCTCCCTGGCCCCGGTGGACTGCGTTGCCGGCGACGGCCCTGTATGCGACCGGATGGATCAATGCGTCACCATCACAGTATGGCGCAAACTGAACGATGCTATCCAAGGGGTAGTGGACGCAATCACTCTACGGGATTTGGCAGACGACTATTTCCGCAAAAATCCTCCGGATTATTGTATCTGAGCCAAAGGGGGCCCGTTTGATGGATGAACTGATCACAGCGGCCCAGCAGGCGGCTATTGCGTATGATGCAGGTGATCCTGCGCGTATCCAGCACTTGCTGAAGGTATGGGCCTTTGCACGGCTTATCGCCCGGGAGGAAAAGCTGCCGGAGGATGAGCGGGAAATAGTGGAACTGGCGGCGGTGTTTCACGATATCGGGATTCACCAGGCGGAGAGGCTTCACGGATCTTCAGCGGGACGATATCAGGAGTTGGAGGGACCGCCCATTGCCCGCCGGATGATGGAGGAAATCGGTTGTTCTGCAGCGGTGATCCAACGGGTCTGTCGGCTGATTGGCCGTCACCATACCTATCGGGATGTGGATGGGATGGACTGTCGCATTCTGCTGGAGGCGGATCTGCTGGTGAATATCGGAGAAGAAGACTTATCCCCCGCGGCGATTTGCACGGCGCGGGAGCGGGTTTTCCGTACCGCGGCAGGGCTGCGGCTGCTGGATATCCTGTATCCAGCCAAAGGATGAAAGGACCGGATAAAGATGAGAATCCTGTTTGTCTGCACAGGCAATACCTGCCGCAGTCCTATGGCCGCCGCGCTGATGCGCCGACGGCTTGACAGGGCGGGCAGAGAGGATATAATAGTGGACAGCGCCGGTCTGGCAGCTGACGGCGGGCCGGTTACTCAGGAAGCCGCCGCTGTGATGAGGGAAATCGGTTTGGATATCGCCGGACGGCGATCCCAGCCGCTCACCCTCGGACTCTGCCGGGAGTCGGACATCATAGCTGTCATGACCCCCGCTCATGCCGCCGCCCTGACGGCTTATGGCGCGGTGCCGGAAAAGGTCCGCCTTCTGGGCAGGGGGATTCCCGATCCCTTTGGCGGCGGCAGGGATCTCTATCGCCGTACCCGGGATGCCTTGGAACAGGCGGTGGATATTCTGGCACAAGAGATTGTTAAAAGGTAGAGTAAATTTACGGAGGGTATATTTTAACGGTATTATTACGATTGAGAAAGGATTTGCTATGGACGCGCACAGTACAAAGCCCCCTGCGGGCATCGTGATCACCCCCATGCATGCGGATCATCTGGATGATCTGGCCGATTTGGAGAGCATGACCTTTTCCACTCCCTGGTCCTACGATGCGCTGGCGGAGGAACTGCAGAATCCTCTGGCGGTTTTCTATGTGGCGGAGGATGTGGAGGCGGAAAGCGCTGTGGGATATCTGGGCATGCATCATATTTTGGACGAGGGTTTCATCACCAATATTGTGGTGCATCCTGCCTATCGGCGGCAGGGGATTGCCCATGCCCTGCTGGCTGAAACGCGGCGTTATGGTAAAAAGCATGATATGAACCGGATCTGCCTGGAGGTGCGGGCGTCTAACACCGCCGCCAGGGAGCTGTATGAGAGCTTCGGCTTTGAAGAGGACGGCATTCGGCCTGGTTTTTATGCCTCACCCAAAGAAGATGCCGTGCTTTACTCTTTGTATATTTAGTGAATTTTGTGCAGAAAGGAGGCGGGAGCCATGACCGCCAAAGAGAATACCAAAACCATCACCGCCAACAAAAAGGCGTTCCATGATTATTTTGTGGAGGAGTCTATGGAGGCAGGGATCGAATTATCCGGGACGGAGGTTAAATCTCTGCGCAAGGGAGCGGTTAACCTCAAAGACGCTTGGTGTTCCATTGACGAGGGGGAGATTTTTGTCAACGGTATGCATATCAGTCCCTATGAGCAAGGGAATATTTTTAACCGGGAGCCCCTGCGCCCCCGCCGGCTGTTGCTGCACAAGCGGGAGATTCTGCGGCTGTTCGGCCTGATGAAGCAGCAAGGGTATACGCTGATTCCTTTATCCCTTTATTTTAAGGGTTCTCTGGTGAAGGTGCAGGTAGGACTGTGCCGTGGTAAAAAGCTATATGACAAACGGGAGGACGCCGCCCGCCGGGATATGAAACGGGAGGCGGACCGGGCGCTGAAGGAGCGGAATGCCCGCTGACGGCAACCCCGGTGCTGAAGCGAGGTTTATTGACAACTGGCAGGACGGCTGCCCCCTGATTTTGTCCGTTCTGCAGAAAACGAGGCTTTCCATGCATATTTTAGGTATCGAGTCCTCTTGTGACGAAACGGCGGCGGCAGTGGTAAGGGACGGCCGCGTCGTGCTGTCCAATGTGGTGGCTTCCCAGGTGGAGGAGCATAAATTATACGGCGGTGTGGTGCCGGAAATCGCCAGCCGCCGCCATGCGGAAGCCATCAGCGGCGTGGTACGAGAGGCGTTGGACCAGGCGGGGCTTTCTCTGGAAGAGATTGACGCCGTTGCCGTCACCCATGCTCCCGGATTGATCGGTGCGCTGCTGGTGGGGGTAAATTTTGCCAAGGGTCTGGCGATGGCAGCGGACAAGCCGCTGATTCCAGTTCATCATCTCCGCTCCCACATCGCCGCCAACTATTTGGCTTGGCCGGAGTTAAAACCGCCCTTTCTCTGCCTGGTGGTGTCCGGCGGGCACAGCCATATCGTACAGGTGGAGGATTACACCCGGTTTCGGGTGCTGGGCCGTACTCGGGACGATGCGGCGGGGGAATGCTTTGATAAGGCGGCCCGGGCCATGGGAATGCCTTATCCCGGCGGTATCCATCTGGACCGGCTGGCCGCTGGGGGAAATCCCGACGCTTACCGCCTGCCCCGGCCCAAGGTGGAGGGGAGTGAGTTGGATTTCAGCTTCTCCGGCCTGAAAACCGCGGTGATCAATCTGCTGCACAATGCCCAGCAGAAGGGAGAAAAGGTGGATATTCCCGATTTGGCCGCTTCCTTTCAGCGCACGATAACGGAGATTCTGTGTGATCACACCCTGTTGGCCGCCCAACGTACCGGCGCCGAGACCATTGTATTGGCCGGTGGGGTTTCCGCCAATTCCGGTCTGCGCCGCCGGATGGAGGCGCTCTGCGCCGCCCGGGGGCGGCGGCTCTTTTATCCGCCGCTGGAGCTTTGCGGGGATAATGGCGCCATGGTGGCGGCTCAGGGATACTATGAGATGCGGGCGGGATGTTCGGCAGGAATGGAGCTGAATGCCTGCGCGACGATGTCTATAGAAGGGGAATAATTGGCAAAATTCGCATCATTTTGCAGGATGTAATCGGCTAATATGCAATTTTACCGATTCGTGTTAAAAAATTATCGAATTATTCACATTTTAGCCATTGCCATTCCTACACCCCTAGGCTATAATGGTAGCTGTTCGTTTGAAAGATTATTGACATTGGAATTCATTGAAAGGGGATCATGATATGACCGCATTGACGAAGAACAAATCCGTCCTCGATTGGATCGAAGACAAAATCGCCTTGGTCAAGCCTGACGCTGTCGTTTGGATCGATGGCTCGGAGGAGCAGTTGGAGGCGCTGCGCGCCGAAGCCTGCAAAACCGGTGAGATGATCAAGCTGAATGAGGAGAAGCTGCCCGGCTGCTATCTCCATCGCACCGCTGTCAACGATGTGGCCCGGGTGGAGCATCGTACTTTTATCTGCTCTGACAAGGAAGAGGATGCCGGCCCCACCAACAATTGGATGGCTCCCGCCGATGCCTATAAAATGCTGTATGATATTGCCCGCGGCAGTTATCAGGGCCGTACCATGTATGTGATCCCCTATTCCATGGGCCCTGTGGGCAGCCCCTTCGCCAAATATGGCATTGAGCTGACCGATTCCATCTATGTGGTGCTGAACATGGCGATCATGACCCGTGTGGGCCAGGCGGTGCTGGACGCGCTGGGCGACAGTGACGACTGGGTCCGCGGCCTGCACTGCAAATGTGAAATCGATGAGGAGAAGCGCTATATCTGCCACTTCCCCCAGGACAACACCATTATCTCCGTCAACTCCGGTTACGGCGGCAACGTGCTGCTGGGCAAGAAGTGCTTCGCTCTGCGTATCGCCTCCAACCTGGGCCGCCAGGAAGGCTGGATGGCTGAGCATATGCTGATCCTGGGCGTGGAGGATCCCCAGGGCGACGTGAAGTATATCGCCGCCGCTTTCCCGTCCGCCTGCGGCAAGACCAACCTGGCCATGCTGATTCCGCCGGAGGTTTACCGCGAGAAGGGCTATAAGGTCTGGTGTGTGGGCGACGACATCGCCTGGATGCGCATCGGTGAGGACGGCCGTCTGTGGGCTGTTAATCCGGAGAACGGTTTCTTCGGCGTTGCTCCCGGCACCAATGCTAAGTCTAACCCCAATGCGCTGGCTTCCACCAAGCAGGGCACCATTTTCACCAACGTGGTCCACAACATGGACGACAACACTGTGTGGTGGGAGGGCCTGGACAAGAATCCGCCCAAGAATGCTCTCAACTGGAAGGGCGAGAAATGGGACTGCACCGACGGTTCCAAAGGCGCGCATCCCAATTCCCGGTTTACCGCTCCGGCGAAGAACTGTCCCTGCATCTCCTCTGAGTTTGATTCCGGAAAGGGCGTACCGATTTCCGCCATCGTATTTGGCGGCCGCCGCGCCAAGACCGCTCCCCTGGTGTATCAGTCCCGCGACTGGAATAACGGCGTGTTCGTCGGTTCCATCATGGCTTCCGAAACCACGGCAGCGGCCACCGGCGCCGTAGGCGTGGTCCGCCGCGACCCCATGGCGATGCTGCCCTTCTGCGGCTATCATATGGCCGACTACTGGGCTCACTGGCTGGAGATGGGTCAGAAGCTGGGTGATAAAGCTCCCAAGATTTTCAACGTCAACTGGTTCCGCACCGATGATGAAGGCAACTTCATCTGGCCGGGCTTTGGCGACAACCTGCGGGTGCTGGAGTGGATCCTGAAGCGCTGCGAAGGAAAAGCCGACGCGGTGGAGACTCCCATCGGCTATGTTCCTCATGCGGAGGATATCAACCTGGAAGGGCTGGATTTCTCTATCGACACCCTGAAATCCATCCTGGAGATCGACAAGAGCCTGTGGTCTGCAGAAGCGGAAGGAATTGCCGAATTCTATAAGAAATTTGGCGATAAGCTCCCTGCTGAGCTGAAAAATCAGCTGGAAGGCTTGGAGGCCCGCCTGAAATAAGGTGTCTGTGTATAGCAAAACCCGCCTTCGGAAAAATCCGGGGGCGGGTTTTCTTTACGTATTTATTATCAAATGTTTTGCGTTTTATATAAAATGACGAAGCGTTTTCCGCATATAAGGTTCCGATGCGATTTTAACGTCATTGGTCTGTGATTCAGGTAATCCCTTTCAGCAGCCCCAGCCGTTCTTTCCAGCGCAGTATTCGCAGCGCGTGCGTATCCAGTTCTGCTTCTGTGATTTCTCCCCTTTTCACAGCATCCAACAGAGCAGGGATCTGTGTTTGAAAATCCGTGACACAGAGCAGATCGTTCCCGGCTTTTACAGCCAGCACCGCCGCCTTTCCGCTGTCCGCGTAGCTGGTGACAGCGGCCATAGCCAGGTCATCGGTCATAATGACACCATCATATCCCATCTCCTGCCGAAGGTAGGCGTGGACACTGGGCGAAAGGGAGGCGGGAGCGTTGGGATCCAAGCATACCATCGTGTTGTGGGAAACCATCACCGCTCCGGCGCCGGAACGAATACCCGCTGCAAAAGGGAGAAAGTCACCGGAAATAAACGATTCCAGCTCCCGGTCATCCCGCGCGGCACCGGTATGGGTGTCTGCATTACCGCCATATCCGGGAAAATGCTTGAGGACGCTGCCTAATTCGGCTGCGTTCATGGCGGTCACCACCCGTTCCACATAAGCGGCTGTCTCCGCCGGCGTTCCGCCGAAGGTGCGGGGATAGATATAGTCGGAGGGCGTGCGGGCGATATCACACACCGGCGCCATATTAACATTAATGCCCAAGCTTTTCAGCAGCGCGGCTTTTTCTGCCGTATCGTTTTCGATCAGTGTCCAGCCGCCTTTCGCAAATAACTGCTGAGGGGAAAGAAAAGGAGAAGAGCGATAGGCGGGAAAACGGCTGACACGGTTTACGGTCCCGCCTTCCTCGTCCACCGCTATCAGCAGCGGCAGGGAAGAAGTCCTCTGATATCCGGCAATGACGTCCTTGGCCTGGGCTGGAGTACGCTTTTGAAAATCCCGGGCGAAAAGCAGGATGCCGCCGGGATGATAAGTGTTTATTACGGATTCCGTGCCGGACGCGGGACAGCGGATCAAAAACAGCTGTCCCACTTTTTCTTCCCTGCTCATGGCTGCCAGAATCTGTTCCGGCGTTGATGCGGGCGGTGGAGAGACTGTGGGACTGGTGGGGACAGCAGAAGTAACGGATGTGGCGGAAACAGTCGGTAGGGCGGAAGAGGGCCGGGTAGATGCGGGAGCAGAATTTGAGGAAGCGGTGAAGATGGAGGCGGTAGTTTCAGCAGTTGTTTCCGACAGACTGGTCGTTGATTCTGCAGCGGATGCGGACGGAACAGAGGAAATAGAGGAGGTTAATGAAGAGGAGGAAGGAAGAGAGGTGTCGATTGGGGAAGCCGGACGGCAGGATGCCGCAATAAAAAGAGCGGCGGTGACAGATAAACAAGCTGCCAGCAACCGGGGAAAATTTTTCATATGCATCGCCTCCTTGCAGAATAGTATATCATTTTTTGGTGGGTATGGGTAGATGTGGAAGATATTTCCAGATGCAAAGGATTAAATACGCATATTATTATACGAACAACCGCCGGGGGATTGGTGAATAACCCGGGTGGAAATGTGGAAAACCCTGTTGAAAAGGTGGAAAGTGGCGCATATTCACGGATCAAAAGAATGAAATCATTTACACGGGGCTCAATAAATTATAGGGAATACATAAATTTGCCGGTGAATGGGTTTTCCGCGCAGCTGGCAAAGGACGCTCTTGCTCCGGAATGTGAAATGGAGTATAATGACCGGGTATATGATTTTTTAGCATAAAGGCGGCAGGGGGAGCAGTCATGAAATTTTTGGATGAATCATATGACGTTGCAGTAATTGGTGCAGGCCACGCCGGGATCGAAGCGGCTCTGGCAGCTGCCAGGCTGGGCTGCTCCACCGCCATCTTTACCATCAACCTGGATGCGGTGGGGAATATGCCCTGCAACCCCTCCATCGGCGGCACGGCCAAGGGCCATCTGGTACGGGAACTGGATGCCTTGGGCGGAGAGATGGGCCGGGCGGCGGATCACAATCTGCTGCAGTCCCGGATGCTGAACCGGGGCAAAGGCCCGGCAGTCCATTCCTTGCGGGCGCAGATTGACCGCCGCGCCTATGCCGCCTATATGAAGCATCTTCTGGAAATCACGCCGGGGCTGGATATCCGACAGGGGGAGATCGTTTCCTTGGAGCGGCAGGAAGACGGCTGTTTTCTTTTGACGACTCGCTTGGAAGCCCAGTATGCCGCTAAAGCGGTGATCCTGGCCACCGGGACCTTTTTAAAGGGACGCATTTATGTGGGAGATGTCTCCTATGAAGGTGGGCCGGACGGCATGTTTGCCGCCGACGGGCTCACGGAATCCCTGCGGCAGATGGGGGTTTCGCTGCGCCGTTTCAAAACCGGCACCCCCGCCCGGGTACTCCGCTCCAGTATTCGCTTTCAGGGGCTGGAGCCTCAGCCTGGCGAGGATCCGGTGGTGCCCTTTTCTTTTGAGACCGCTGAGGAACTGCATAATTTGCTGGACTGTCACATCACTTGGACCACGGCGGAGACCAAACGGGTGATTTTGGAGAATCTCCACCGTTCCCCGCTGTATGGCGGTAAAATCGAAGGGGTAGGTCCCCGGTATTGTCCCAGTATCGAGGACAAGATCGTGCGGTTCGCTGATAAAGAGCGGCATCAGGTGTTTATCGAGCCCTGCGGCTTGCATACGGATGAGATGTATCTGCAGGGACTGTCCTCTTCGCTGCCGGTGGATGTTCAGCTTAAACTCCTGCGGACCATTCCCGGCTTGGAACGGGTCAAGGTGATGCGGCCTGCCTACGCCATCGAATACGATTGCTGTGATCCCCTGCAGCTGGATGCCACGCTGGAATTTTTGGAGATCCCCGGGCTTTACGGCGCGGGCCAGTTCAATGGCAGCTCCGGATATGAAGAGGCGGCGGCCCAGGGACTGGTAGCGGGAGCCAACGCCGCCCTGAAGCTGAAAGGACGGTCGCCTCTGCTGCTGGACAGGGCTTCCAGCTATATTGGTACGCTCATCGACGATCTGGTAACCAAAGGCTGCTCCGATCCCTACCGCATGATGACCTCCCGTTCGGAATACCGGCTGGTGCTGCGGCAGGATAATGCCGATGAACGGCTAACCCCTGTCGGCAGAGAGATCGGGCTGGTAGACGATATACGCTGGGCGCATTTCTGTTCCCGACAGGATGCTAAAAAGAAGGAGATAGACCGCCTCCAGTCCACTGTTCTCTCTCCATCGCCCGAGGTGAACGCCCTGCTGACGGCGGCGGGTACAACGCCGATTGCCAGCGGCGCCCGGCTGGCGGAGCTGCTGAAACGACCGCAATTGCATTATGAGAATCTGGCCCCGCTGGATATTACTCGTCCCTGCCTGGATCCTTTGGTGCAGGAACAGGTGGAGGTCGAACTGAAATATGAGGGTTACATCCGCCGTCAGCAGGCTGCGATTGAAGAGATGCGGCGGCTGGAAAGCCGTCTGCTGCCGGAGGATACGGACTATAGCGCCATTGCCGGCCTGCGGAAGGAAGCCCAGGAAAAGCTGCAGAAGGTTCGGCCCCGCAGCGTGGGACAAGCGTCCCGAATCAGCGGCGTCAGCCCGGCGGATATCTCGGTACTGATTATTTGGCTGAGCCAGCGCTGAAATACAAAAATATACCCCAGAATATACAAAATGGAAATATGTTAGTATATTATACAAAGGAGATGGCGGAATGATCGAGCGGGAACGATTACAGCAATGCGCGGCAGCCTATGGTGTGGACGTGGACAACAGGGCGGCGGAGAAGCTGGATCGATACGCAGAGCTGCTGGTGGAGTGGAATCAGAAAATGAATCTTACCGCCATCACCGATCCCGAGGGCATCCTGCGCAAACATTTCGTGGACAGCCTGACGGCGCTGCCTTATCTGCCCGCCGGTCCCTGCCGCCTCATCGATGTGGGGACCGGCGCTGGGTTTCCTGGAGTGCCTCTGGCACTGATACGGAAAGATGTGGAACTGACTCTGCTGGATAGCCTGAATAAACGGTTGATTTTTCTCAAAGAGTTATGCGGCGCGCTGCAGCTGCCGGTGACCCTGGTGCATGCCCGGGCGGAAGAGGGCGGAAGACAGCCGGCGCTGCGGGAGCAATTTGATGCGGCGACAGCTCGGGCTGTCGCCGCGCTTCCGGTGCTGGCGGAATATTGTCTGCCTTTTGTCAAACCTGGCGGCCGGTTTATCGCCATGAAAGGTCCGGAAGGGGATGGGGAGGCCGAAACGGCTGCCCGGGCGGCGGAGTTACTGGGGGGCGACAGGATCCAGCGTTATGCTGTAACCCTGCCCAAGGCGCCGGAAGGGGGCGGAGAAGAGCGCCGGCTGCTGATCATCGACAAAACGACCTCCACTCCGCCGGCATATCCCCGACATTCGGCAAAAATCGCCCGGCAGCCCCTTTAATTTTCTTTTTGCGACACCGCCAACCGACAAAAGCTCGTCCTTTTCCGTGTTATGCTGTTCTTGTCGCCCGAGAGGCGGCAGGACAGAAACGGAAAGGACGTGTTTTTATGTGGGGAAAAAGCGCCATCGGCCGGGAAAAAGAGGAGAAGAAGCCGAAATACGCCGTCAACGGAAAGATTCTTATGGTGCCCACAAACGATATACTGCCCAACCCTGATCAGCCGCGGCGGGAATACAGCTATCAAAAGCTGCTGGAGCTGTCCCAAAGCATCGTGGAGAATGGGCTGCTTCATCCGGTGACCATTACCTTCCGGGAAGGGAAACCGATGCTGGTGGCGGGTGAACGGCGGCTGCGGGCGGCAAAAATCGCCGGAATGCAGGAGATCCCCTGCATTGAGCGGGAGACGGACGACCGGCAGCGGGCGCTGTTGGCTCTGGTGGAAAATCTCCAGCGGGAGGAGATGAACTGCTTTGAGGAGGCGGAAGGCTATCGCCGGCTGATCGAGAGTTACGGACTCACGCAGGAAGAGGCTGCCTACCGCCTGGGCTGTGCTCAGTCCACGGTGGCAAACAAGCTGCGGCTGCTGCGGATCCCTCCTGCTGAGCGAAAACGGATGATGGATGCAGGACTGACCGAACGCCACGCCCGGGCGCTGCTGCGCCTGGAGGACAACGGGATGCGGGCAGCGGCTCTGGAGCGGGTAATTGGGGAAAAACTCAACTGCGCCCAGACCGACAGGCTGGTGGCAGATCTGCTGGCCGGCCGGGTGAAACGGAAAAAGCCCATGCCCTTAGTGAGAGATGTTCGGTTGTTTTTCAACACCCTTTCCCATGCGGTGGATACCATGCGCCGCTCCGGGATTCGGGCCTGCGCGGAAAAAAGCGAGACGGATGAATACATAGAATATGTGGTTCGCATTCCCAAGGAGGAGGCGGTGCCAGCCCGTGGCCGAACCGCTAAATCCGGCGGAAGGCGGCAAACGGCCTGAAAACCAGGGGATGGCATCCGGTCTGTAATCCCCCGGATGCCATCCCCTGGTTTCGGTTAAGAATTGCCGCTTAATAAAACCTCACGGTTGGTACCGTAGAAGACGTCGTCCCGATGCGCGATCAACCGGCAGAAGTCTTCAAACTTATCCCAGGTATCCTGGTAGTCAAATTCATAGCTGTGTCCCCATATATAAAAGAGTTTGGGTTCGCTGTATGTCTGAGAGAGGAATTCTTCCCCAAGGGCGAAAAGCGCATCAAAATGCAGATGATAGACAGTGGGATGGAAGCGATAGAGATTGTTCTGAAGGTCAAAACAGCGGGTTTCGGTGGTGGTGCGGGCATAACGTACCGCTGTCTGGTCCCGGATAATTGCCGCTACCCGATCATCGTTGTTGATGCCGCCGCCGGGATAGGCCATCCCCACCACCGGATATCCCACCAGATCCTCTAAATTTTTGCGGTCCCTCTCCACCTGCTCGATCACGGCATCCTGCTCAAGAGAAGGAAGCAGTGGGTGGGTACAGGTATGCACGGCAACCTCATGCCCGGCATAGATTTTCGCTACCTCTTCCTTGGGCACCTTGTTGTGGGAAACCTCTCCAAAAGGGGAGGGCAGCCGCCCTTCCATCCCCAGGAGCTGAGAATTCAGATTGAAAGTGGCCTTTAAGTCATACTTGTTGAACAACTCTGTCAGCCGGATATCCTGTGTAACGCCGTCATCGTAGCTGAAGGTGATGGCCTTGTTTTTTCCACCAAACATCGAAATGCCCCCTATAAATTGATTTATGAGTGTCTGCTAAATAATCATAGTATAGTATTTGTAATGTACAAGCAACCCCCTCCGCGAAAAAATCCGCAGAGGGGGTTGCCATTTCATATTATTGGTTACATGCCTTCCACCGGATGACAGTGCCAGATGCGGTCGGAATAATCCCGAATGGAACGGTCGGAGGCAAACACGCCGCTGCCGGCGGTGTTGAGCATAGCCATCCGCGCCCAATGGGCCGCGTCGCGGTAGGCAGCGGCGGAAGCCTGCTGGGCCCGGCAGTAATCCTCAAAATCCGCCAGCACCATGTAGGGATCCCTGGTGGTGAGGGAGGTGGCGATATCCGAAAAGCTGCGGCCGTCAAAGCCCTTGAACAGCATATCCACCGCCCGATGAATGTGAGGATTGCCGTTGTACAGAGCCTGGGGATTATATCCCTGGGCCTTCAGCTGATCCACTTCATCCGCCTTCATGCCGAAGATGAAGATGTTGTCCGGCCCCACTTCATCGTAAATCTCCACATTGGCGCCGTCCATGGTGCCAAGGGTCAGGGCGCCGTTCATCATCAGCTTCATATTGCCGGTTCCGCTGGCCTCGGTGCCCGCCAGAGAAATCTGCTCGCTGATATCCGCGGCGGGCATCAGCAGCTCCGCCAGGGAGACCCGGTAATCCTCCAGATACACCACTTTCAGCTTATCCCGCACGGTGGGATCGGCGTCGATGATATCCGCCAGGGAGCAAATCAGCCGAATGATTTCTTTCGCCATGAAATAGCCCGGGGCGGATTTGGCGCCAAACAGGTAGGTGCGGGGAGTAAACTCCATGTTGGGGTTATCCTTCAGCTCCAGATAGGTGTGCAGGATGTGCAGGGCATTGAGATGCTGTCGTTTGTATTCATGCAGCCGCTTGACCTGTACGTCGAAGATGGAATCCGGATCCAGCACCACACCGGCGGTTTGCTGCACGTATTCAGCCAGCCGCAGCTTGTTTTTCCGCTTGACGGCGGCAAAGGCCTCTAGGGCGGCCGAATCATCGGCAAAGGGACGCAGCTTGGAAAGCTCCGCGGCGTTGAGAACGAAGCCGTCGCCGATCCGTTCGGTCAAAAAGGCGGTGAGATCCGGGTTGGCTTGGCAGAGCCAGCGGCGGTGAGCAATACCGTTGGTGACGTTGCAGAATTTCTCCGGCATCACGTCGTAAGCGTCCTTAAACACTTCGTGCTTGACGATTTCGCTGTGAAGCTTGGATACGCCGTTGACCGAATGGCAGGCGGCCACGCAGAGATTCGTCATCTTGATAAAGCCGTAGCTGATGATGGCCATGCGGCTGACCTTTTCTTTGTCCCCGCCGGTAGCTTCCATCATCTGCGCGCTGAAGCGGTTGTTGATCTCCCGGACGATTTGATAAATCCGGGGCAGCCGCTGGCTGAACAGATCCTCCGGCCAGCACTCCAGCGCCTCGGCCATCACCGTGTGATTGGTGTAAGCCATGGTGCCGCATACCAGCCGCCAGGCGTCCTCCCAGGAATAGCCGCACTCATCCAGCAGGATGCGCATCAGCTCAGGGATCGCCAGGGTGGGATGGGTATCGTTGATATGGATAGCGGCGCTGTCCGCCAGATTATCCAGGGTACCGAACTGGGCCAAATGCCGCCGGACGATATCCTGTATGGAGGCTGACACCAGAAAATACTGCTGGGACAGGCGCAGGGATTTGCCCTCCCGATGATTATCGGCGGGATACAGCACCTGGGTGATGACCTCCGCCATGGCCTTTTGTTCCATGGCCCGCATGTACTCGCCCTGGTTGAAGAGGGACATATCCATACCCGGCGCCGTGGCCCGCCACAGCCGCAGGGTGGATACCCCCTTGCCGTCCTTGCCGGCCACCATCATGTCATAAGGCTGGGCGATAACCACCGCGGCGTTCTCGTGCTCCACATGATGCAGACCGTTTTCTCCCCACCATTCCCGGATCTGGCCGTCGAACTTGACCTCTTTGGCCAGCTCAGGACGGGGCAGCAGCCAGCATTCACCGCCAGGCAGCCAGAAGTCCGGCAGCTCTGTCTGCCAGCCGTCCACCAGTTTCTGCCGGAAAATGCCGTATTCGTACAATAGGGAATACCCTACCGCGGGGATGGAGGAGGTGGCGAGCCCGTCCAGGAAGCAGGCGGCCAGCCGCCCCAGTCCACCGTTGCCGAGTCCGGCGTCCGGCTCTAGTTCATACAGCGTGTCCAGCTTGACGCCGTAATCGTCCAGCACTTGCCGGGCCTCGTCGATAAGATTAAGATTGTACAGGGTGTTTTTCAGCGACCGGCCCATCAGGAACTCCATGCACAGGTAATATACCTGTTTGGAACCTTGTTCCTTGGTTTTCGCCATATATTCCACCCGGCGGCCGCGCATGATATCCCGCAGGACCAGAGCCAGGGCATTGTAGAAATTCTCATTGGTGGCTTCTTCCGGCTGAACGGAGAAGTTATGCAGCAGCTTGCCCGTCAGCATGGCGCGGAGATCCTTCTCCGGCACCAGAGCGGGTTCTTGAGCAATCTGAGCGGTGGTTTTCTTTGCCGCCCGGGCGGGCGCCTTAGCGGCGGCTTTGGTTTTTGCCGGCGCTTTCGCCGCCGGTTTTTTAGCAGGTGTATTTTTAGCAGGCATCATGATTCCGTTCCTTTCCGGACTGTATGTCGGCAGGGATATACAGTCATGTTCACAGGGCGTTGGCAGGCGGTCCGCAGCCCGCCCTTACCGGCGGCGGACTATTGTATGAAAAGCAGCCGGCATGGTTAGCATGCACCGGGCTCTCACTCATTATATATTATATGCCGATTATTTGCAATAGTTCTGAGTTATATCCAAAAAAAGTAAACAAAAAAGAAAAATAAAATCGAAAAACTAGCATAATATACAAAAATAGCATAAAATTACGATATAATAAAGAGATGGTGAAGGCAGCCGAAAAGCAAGGGGATAGGAAAGACCCGCTCAAAAATCATGAGCGGGTCTTCATTGCCTTTTTTCAGTTTGCCGCAAGCAAGGGCGTTTGATCGAAATAAACAATCTATGTTTGCGGTTAAGGAGGTTGGTTATTTTTTCACGGTCAACGCCTTAAGGACACTGACAGTCATCTGGATATCCTCGACCTTTTCTTCCAAGCTGTCCAGCCGCTGGAATTTATCGTTTATACCTTGGTTCGCCTCAGTTAAAAGCTGAACGTTATGTTCAATTTTGGGCAGTCGAATAACATCCTGTTGCATGGATTGAAAATCATCACGCAAAGTGGCTGTATCTTTCTTTATTTCCTGCATACCATTGAGCATATCATTTTTCAGTGACAACAACTCTTTGTTGATTGCTTGAATGGCCTGTAACAACTCTGAATTTTCCATACCATTTCACCCACTTAAAAAACAGATAAAATTATCGATTCCATAGCAGATAAGCCTCAAAACACCTGGGAAAGCAAAAGCTGGAGGGCTGACTGCAAATTCCGCCCTCTCTTATGTGTCCGCTTTATTCCTTACTTATTATAAATAAATTCATGGATAAATTCAAGGAAAAGCTATTTCTTTCTTTCGGATAAACCGTACAATTGAATAATAGGTTCGTTTGCAAAACCCAATAAATGATCTGTTTTGCGGAAAATTTACTCGTTTTTAAATATAGAAGATTTGGAATAGGGTTCATTGCTTTCCCCAACCAGCCATTCCATACAGAATGACAGAAAGTTTAATCTCTTACTATCAATTTAAGATAATCGAAAAATTCAGACAACGCTAGACTAAACGCAGGCGCAATTTTATGAAGTTACCTTTAAGACTGAATGTTCTGTCTTTCACTAATCACCTTTATACTCTGCAATATCTTCTAATTGGCATGATAAGGCAGCACATAGCTTATCTAAAGTTTTTGTTTCTATATTTTCATTCGCACGAAGCCGCCGGATTGTTTTGCTGTCAATTCCGCAGCGTTCCCTTAGTTGGTATGTGGAAATACCTCGTTTTTTCATAGTTATCCATAACCGATTAAATATTATCATAAGCACTCCCCCTGTTGACATTCATATTTACGGGAGGGTAGTTTTTTCTAATTTTTCCATTAAAATGATTAAATAGTTGATATTATCGTCGCTTAACTTTTTTAGATGAATTAATGCTTTCTGGAGCAATTCGGGATTGTGGTAGTCTGGGTCGAAAAATTCTTGTGGTTCTAGTCCAAAACGTTCGCAAAGCTGTAATAGAGGTATCAACGCTGGGGTGATTTTTCCGCCTCCAAAAAGCGACGTTCCCGGTATGATGGGAGCGTCGCTCAGTCTTTACGATCAACAAACTGTTCAATGAAATTATAAATAACATCGGCTTGCCCTGGTTTTAGATTATATATTTTAATCATCGGTGCATCAGATAAACCGAGCAAATAATCGGTGGTAGTATGCAAGGCCAAAGCCAGCCGTATAACAATAACGCTATCAGGCAAATTTTGTGAGGACTCGTATCTATACAAGGTTGAACGGCCAATGCCGGTTCTCTGCGCCAATTGTTCCTGCGTAAGTTTAGCCTCTTTACGCAAATGGCGTAAACGCGCGCCAAAATCAAAAGGTTTTGGTTTGTCGTCGCCCACGCTATCACCTCGCAATTAATAACATTTACGATTTATTCTATTAACCACTGCGG
The DNA here is from genome assembly GCA_902492455.1 of uncultured Oscillospiraceae bacterium. Taxonomy (GTDB): domain Bacteria; phylum Bacillota; class Clostridia; order Oscillospirales; family Acutalibacteraceae; genus CAKTXU01. The sequence goes on along the minus strand of CABULH010000003.1, from coordinate 57,692 downwards.
TTTATATGTGCGACCAAATATTTACCTATTTGATTCAGATACGACATATTCGGCTTTTAATTATCTGTTTTTACGATCAATTTGGCGGGATGTTTTAACTTATTGATTTTCAGTTTCTTCTAATAATCTAATGAACCGTAATACTAATTCACGTTGAAGCGGTGTAAATTTTGAAATGTTTAATAAAACTCGGGTATCCAAGTTCATTAAACTATCCAAAGAGGTATTTAATACCCGACAAATCTCAACGGCAGTTTCAAGTGATGGGGTTTGTATATTATTTTCGTAGCCTGATACAGTCTGACTGGATACATCTATTCTGGAAGCCAGATCAGCTTGAGTTAACCCCTTTTGTTCCCGAAGGCGCTTTATACGGAGACCAAAATCATATACATCATCCATCTTACCACCACCTTTATTAGCTATATTACTATGAGCAGATCAAGTATAACCGTATATAACTACGGTTATACTTGATTATTTGGTGCTGTTTGTAGTATTATATTTTCATTAGCAAAACATAGCTGTTTACATTAAGGAGGTGTGAATGTGTGAAAATATGCGGAGTTGCCCGAAAGTGTGATCCTCGGCTCACATTGAAGAATCCCACACAACTTTTCCAATGTCAGCAAAGTGATATTTTTATTTTTCTTAAGACCGTCTAAAGTTTTATTATCAATACCAGCTAGTAATGAACTTTTCAATGGAAAAATATAATATCATTTGCGGCGCAGTTTAAAATTTCGCACAGCTTTTCTAAGATCAAAAGAGTGATGCTTTTCCCCTTTTTTAACCTGTGTGTTCAGAAATTGTTTGTATTACTTCTGATCGGCGGAAGATAGAAGTTCCCCAAAAAGCTCTATAATCAAATTTTGCTTATGTTTAGGCAGTTTTCTATATATTTGAAGCATTGTCTCTTCTTGAGAAGAAACAATAAAAGATGGTAGCAAAGAACGTCCTATTAAATAATCTACGGTTACATCAAAATAATCCGCCAATAAAATTAGCGTTTCCATATCTGGCTGTCTATATCCTTTTTCATAGTTTCCTATACTGCTTTTACTTAATCCTAATTCATCACCAAGCTCGCGTTGTGAAAGAGACCGAGATTCTCGTAATTCTTTTAATCGCAAATCTACATCCCCATTCACAAAATTATTACATATTAGTGTACCAAATTTTTTTGCGCCAAAAGCACACGAATCGAGGCTGATTTATAAGAAAAAATTACAATCGTAATCATCTATTGAAAAGGTTAAAAAACAAATTTCATTCTTGTTCATCATTACAGACTTTCCGTCAATTTAGCAGAAAGTAAAATTCAAATTGAGAACGGAGGCCCGATCATGAAAAAGCCAACGAAAAGAAGTTACCAGTTAGAGATCACGCGCCGGATTAAGGAACTGAGAATCGAACTCTCCCCACTGCTTATAAGGAGTGAATACGAATGAAACACGCCATTGGCATTGTTCGAAAAAGCGATCCTCTCGGACGCATCGTGATACCGGTAGAATATCGGCATGTGCTGAAATTGGATTGTGGAGAGTCGGTTGAGGTTTTTACAGAGGAGAAGACCCTGATCCTAAAAAAATATGCCCCCCATTGCGTTCTATGCGGGGAGGCACGAAAAACCGTAACCTATCACGGTGAACTCATCTGCTCCAAATGTATACAGGAACTAAAGGAGCTGGCGCAAGCTCCTGCGGCAGAAGCATGACATGGAAGTTAAATCGACAAGGGGGAGTGCGGGATGAATATATTAGAGCAGTTATATGAAGGGGCATTAAATCCGGCTGACAGCGTACCATATACGGATGAATATGATCATTTACGGGAGAAGTCAATGAAGTTGGAAGCTACTCTTAGGCAATGGCTTCAAACAGATCATGAGATAGAACTATATGATGAAGTATTAGATATCCACAATCATGAAGAATGTGAATTTGGCAAAATCAGTTTTTGCCAGGGGTTTTCTCTGGCAACAAAAATCATTATGCGCTCTATGGGAGTGCAAACCGAGAAACCTAAGGATACATGGCTGGAGACGGAAGAGGAAAAGGACAATGGCAGGATTCCCTGCCAAGAGCTGCTGATGGAACGGTGTATGGATATCAGCTCAACATTAACGGACGCCTCCAACAGCTATCGAAAAAACAGCAAGCATCATATAGGGCTGCTGATGGAACTGCAGCGCGGCGAAAAGGAAGACACGTTTAGCGATTACAAGGACATATGGTGTGATCTGTCCTACGCCATCGCCATACCGGCGTATCTTTATGGAGGGAATTTGGCAGATGGGGCTGTGGATTGGCAGGAATTAGAGCAGCGGCTGGACGGCTTATATGCCAGCCCGCGCTTTCAAGAATTGTGGGGAAGATATGGATCGGTCAAAGAAAAGCTGATGGAGGTATTAAAAAATCCCCCTTCTTTTTCCCAAGCCAGGAGAGACAAGCTGAAGGAATATGAGCGCTGTATGCAGACGGAGATCCGGTTGGAGAGTTATCTGGCGGTTTATCTTGGTTACTTGGATAGAATGGAGATTATGAGCTGGCTGAAGGGTGATGACGATACGGATAAGGCGGAAATAGAGAAATGGTTAATGGAGCAGATACCGGATATCGACCTGGAAATGATCGAGGATTAAAAAAGGACTTCCCGACAATTTGTCGGGAAGTCCTTTTTTCACAGCGGCACTGCTTGCGGGGGCCGGTTATTCTTTTTCCGCCGCTCTTTTTTTAGCGTATTTTTTTCGCCGGGGAGCCTTTTCCGGTTCTTCCGCCGCGGCCGTCTTCTTCTTGCTGGTGTCGCTGAACAGCGGCCCGCCGCTGAGATCATAATGTCCCTTCTTGGCTTCCTCCTGCAGGCGAAGCTGATCCTGCTTATAAATCGCCCGGTCGCACAGCCAGGCGACCAGCATCAGCACCGCGGTGACCACCGGCAGCATGTGCCGGTAAAGGACGTTCCAGGTATCCAATCCTCGGTCATCGCCGCCGGAAGAAATATGCACAGGGAATTGCCGCCCTAAATCCAGCGCCAAAGGGATGAAGACCAGCGCCGTCACCCCCATCAGGATAACGCCGATGAACCGCACCCGGCGGGGCAGGAAGGAGAACAACAGCACAGCAATCAACATCGCCGCGGTGGCGATCATCAGCGGCAGCAGGTTATATTGCTTTTCCGGCTTGCCCAGATCCACAAATCCGGTGTTGTTTATATGGATGCCCCACATAGCCATACACTGAAACAAAGCGGCCAGCACCGCGGTGATCCACATGAACACCTTGCTGACGGTTGAAGCGACTCGCATGGAAAATCCTCCCGAGCATAATTTATGATATTACTGTATAAGCATACCATATTATAAGGATTTTTCAATCCCAAAATCCCTGCGGAACCTTCCGCCGCAATAAAAAGATGGCAAAACTTTTAAATACTGTTCATACACATCCATTCAAATCTGCTAAACTAAAGGAGTAAGCCAACCGTGTTGAAGGAGGATATCTCATGGCGGGAAGTAAAATCATGGTCGTTGATGACGACAGCAATATTTGTGAACTGCTGCGGCTGTATCTGGAAAAAGAGGGTTTTGATCCGGTGATTGCGGGCAACGGCGTCCGGGCGCTGGAAATGTTCGATACGGAGAAACCCGATTTGATTCTGCTGGATGTGATGATGCCCCAGTTGGATGGATGGCAGGTTTGCCGGGAAATCCGCAAAAAATCCCAGTGTCCCATTATCATGCTCACCGCCAAGGGCGAGGTGTTCGATAAGGTGCTGGGTCTGGAACTGGGGGCGGACGATTATGTGGTGAAGCCCTTTGAGGCCAAGGAGGTTATCGCCCGGGTCAAGGCGGTGCTGCGTCGCAGCGGCGCCCAGGAGCAGAAAAAGCCCAAGGAAGTCAGCTATGACGGCCTGTATATTAATATGGAAAATTATGAACTCCGGGTGCGGGGCAAGCAGATCGATACCCCGCCCAAGGAGATGGAATTGATTTATCATCTTGCCAGCAACCCCAACCGGGTCTACACCCGGGATCAGCTGCTGGATGAGGTGTGGGGCTTCGAATACTACGGCGACAGCCGCACCGTGGACGTTCATGTCAAGCGCCTGCGGGAAAAGCTGGATGGGGTGTCCGATCAGTGGACCCTGAAAACCGTATGGGGCGTGGGCTACAAATTCGAGGTCAAGGATAAAACCGCCTGACCTGCCCGGGAAGAGGGACGTGCATGTTCAAAAGTATTTTCTCCAAATATTTCACCGTGATGTCCCTGATCATCATCGTCAGCTTTGCCGCCATGGGCGGTATGCAGATGCTGCTGACCTCTCGCTATTGGGTATCCGACAAGCGGGAGCTCCTGGGGGATAACGCGGAAAAGATCGCCCAGCAGACGGCCAAGCATACGGTGCCGTCCGCTGAAAACAGCAACAGCTATCTCATTGTTTCGGATACGCTGGTGCCGCTGATCCGGGAGCGGGCGTCGGCCAGCGGCTCCAGCGTGCTGCTGGTTTCTCCGCCGAGCCAGGAGGGAGGAGAAGTGATCCTCTGTTCGGAGGCCTCCGCCTGCAGCCATGTGGGGATGCGGATTCCCGCCTCTGTGTTTACGGAGTTTAAGGGGAATGATTATTTCAGCGTGGGCACCCTGGGCGGGATCTATTCCTCCCGCCAATATACCGCCGGCACGCCCATCTATGTGTCGGACAGCGCCGAGCCAATCGGCTATGTTTTTGTTTCCGCTTCCGCCAGCGGCGTCAACGATACCCTGCGGAACAATCTGCAGGTGTTTTTCCTCTCCGCTCTCGGCGTGCTGACCTTGACTTTCATCGCCATCTATGCCATGACCTATCGGCTGGTCCGCCCGCTGCGGCAGATGGTTACCGCCGTGCGCAGCTTTGCCGGCGGTGACTTCAGCGCCCGGGTGCCGGTTTCCGGCAAGGACGAGGTGGCGGAACTGGCGACCTCCCTGAACAATATGGCGGTTTCCCTCTCCTCCACCGAGGGGATGCACCGCAGTTTTGTGGCGAATGTTTCCCATGAACTGAAAACCCCGATGACCACCATTGCCGGCTTTATCGATGGGATCTTGGACGGGACCATACCGGATGAAAAGCGGGATTATTATCTGAAAATCGTGTCCGATGAGGTTAAGCGTCTTTCCCGGCTGGTAAAATCCATGCTGGATCTGTCCCGGATCGACAGCGGCGCCCTGAAACTCAATCCCGTGCGGTTTGATCTGACGGAGGTCACCTGCAGCGTGCTGGTGTCCTTTGAGCGGCGGCTGGAGGAAAAGAACATCACGGTCACCGGTCTGGAGAACTGCGGCCGGGCGGACGTCAACGGCGATTATGATCTTATCGGCCAGGTAGTGTATAACCTGCTGGACAATGCCATTAAATTTATCAATCCCGGCGGCGTTCTGACCATCCGCACGGAAAAAAGGGAAGGCCGGGTCTACTGCAGCGTACGCAATACCGGACTGGGGATTTCCGCCCAGGAAATGCCGAGGATTTTCGAACGCTTTTATAAAAGCGATAAATCCCGCAGTCTGGATAAAAACGGCGTGGGACTGGGACTCTACATTGTCAAGAGCGTCATCAATCTGCATCATGGAGAGATTTATGTGCGCAGCGTGGAAGGCGAATACTGTGAGTTCACCTTCTGGCTGCCCGACGCGGATCTGCCGCTGCCGGGCGGCAGATCCCATGAAAAGGAAAAAAACAAGCAGGATAAGAATGAAAAAAGCGATAAATCTGCTTAGTTTATGAAAAGTCTTGATTTTCTTCAACAAATGGACACAATTGTCTTGTACAATGAATGACGGTATTCCATGATCCTAACGAAAGGTGTGATGAACCATGTCCGACTGGTTTGACAATAAAGACGAGAGTATGAACGGAGCAACTCCGCCGATTTCTGATCCGCCGTTGGCCGGACAGAGCGCGGAGGAACCGCCGGTACCCCTTTCCGGCGCTGCCGATCATCCTGCCCCGGAAACTGCCGCTGATGCCGCCCCGACTCAAAACGCTTATCAATCCCAGCCGGGCGGCTATTACTCGCAGGGCGGCTATGATCCTTACGGATGGCAGCAATACCAGCCGTCGGGACAGGTTCCGCCTCCGCAGCCGCCGAAAAAGAAAAAAAGCGCGGCAGGCGTGCTGATCGCTCTGCTGGCGGTGGTCTGCGCCGGCACCATCATCACCTTGTCCGTCCTGCTGGCGGTGGCGCTGAACGATAATAAACCGCCGGTTGATTCTTCCTCTTCCAACCCTGTTTCCAATTCTTCGGGCGGCGTGCTGCCGCCGCGGGAGCCGGATGAAAACGCTCCGTCTTTGAATATCAAGGAACCGGCTGAAGACGCTGAGGGACTCACCACCAGCCAGATCTATCAAAAAAACAAGGATTCCACCGTGGTCCTCACCATGTATATGAAGCAGAATACTTTTGCCGGGGAAGAAGAAACCCTTATGGGCGAGGCCAGCGGCATCGTTATGACGGCGGACGGTTATATTATCACCAATCGTCATTGTGTCATTAATGAGAAAGCAGGGGATGTCCCTTATACCCGGATTGAAGTCACGCTGTATAACGGAACCGTATACGAAAGTGCGGAGATTATCGGTTCGGACAAATACACCGATTTGGCGGTGATTCGAATCGCTGCTACGGATCTGCAGCCGGCAGAGTTCGGTGATTCCTCTTTGGTATCGCCGGGAGACCGGGTGGTGGCCATCGGCAACGCCGGAGGCTTGCGCTGGACCATTACCCAGGGCATCCTCTCCGGCTCCGGACGGAATGTATATGAGGATTCTGATTACGCGATCAAATGTCTGCAGGTGGACGCGGCTATTAATCCCGGCAACTCCGGCGGTCCCTTGTTCAACACCTTGGGTCAGGTCATTGGCATCAACTCTGCCAAAGCCAATGGGGAGAACTATGAGAACCTGGGATTCGCCATCCCCATCAATGAGGCGAAGGCTGTTATTGACGATTTGACAAAATATAGCTACGCCACCGGCCGGGTCATGCTATCCGTTACCGGTACGCCTTTCTCCCGAACCGGCTATGACAGCGGTTTCCAGATCGTCAGCATCAACTCTGATTCGGTTTTTGTGGGCACGCAGGTTCAGGTGGGGGATATCATCACCCATATCGCCGGTGTACGGGTAAAAAACGCTGCCGAACTCAGCGCCGAATTGTCCAAGCACAAGGTGGGGGAAGAGGTGGAAATCACCCTCAACCGAATCGACAGCCGTACCCGCCGCGAAACCACTTTTACTGTCAAAGTGACGCTGGTGGAAGCCCGGGGAAATTAAAGATCAACCATGCAGAGGAGCCGGTGGTTTTCCACCGGCTCCTTTCCGGTTAATCCTTTTCAACTATTTTCAGTCTGCAGGAGAACGAGAGAGCAAGTCCGGCGCATATTCACACTTATTTTGAACCAAAAAGAACGCTTGTTTTTCAACTTTTCAACGAAGTTATCCACATCCATTGACAAACAGAATATCTCTTGATAAAATATAAAAGTTTGGGTACAGTCTTTTTGTTTTGTCGACCATTTCTGAAATTTTTCGATTAAGGAGCAGGCTATATGGCACAATATGATGTGATCATCGTGGGCGCCGGGCCCGCGGGTATCTTTACCGCCTTGGAGCTCAAAAGGAAGGCGCCGGGTAAATCCGTGCTGCTGGTGGATGAGGGGCTCACCATCGACAGGAGAAGCTGTCCGGCACGGAAAACTGGCCGCTGCGTTCATTGCCAGCCCTGCAATATCATGAGCGGCTGGTCCGGCGCCGGCGCGTTTTCCGATGGCAAGCTCTCTTTATCGGAAGAGGTGGGCGGCAACATTGTGGAATACATGTCCAGGGATGAAGCCCGGGAGCTGATCGCCTACGCAGATTCCATCTACACCTCCTTCGGCGCGCCGGAAAAGGTGCACGGCCTCAATGATAAGCGGGTGGAGGAGATCGATTATGAATGCAGCCGTCACAACATCCATCTGATTCATTGTCCTGTACGCCATATGGGCACTGAATACAGCTTTGAGACACTGCGGAATATGTACCATTGGCTGGTGGCGCAGCCGGGATTCGAGTTCCGGGAATTGACCCGGGCGGACAGTCTGCAGATTGAAAATGGCCGGGTCACCGGGGTGACGCTGATAACCCGCGGACAGGAGCCGGAAACCGTGTCCGCAGGCTGTGTGGTGGCTGCTCCCGGCCGCGGAGGTGCGGATTGGCTTAATCGGGTGGCTCGGGAAAACGGCATTGATACCCGCAACAATGAGGTGGACATCGGCGTGCGGGTGGAGGTGCCCAATGCGGTGATGGATCATCTAACCAAGGCGCTGTATGAGGCGAAGATGGTCTATTACAGCGATACCTTTGAAAACAAAGTCCGTACGTTCTGTATGAATCCTGGTGGTATCGTCAGCGAAGAGCATTACGAGGGCGGCATTGCTGTGGTCAACGGCCATTCCTATGCAGAGGAAGAGCGCCGCACGGGCAACACCAATTTTGCCATGCTGGTTTCTTCCCGCTTCACCGAACCTTTCAACCGCCCCATTGAATACGGCCGTTACATCGCCCAGCTGGGCAATATGCTCACCGGCGGCGGTATTATGGTGCAGCGGCTGGGTGATCTGCTTCAGGGCCGGCGGACGGATGCCGACCGGTTGGCCCGTTCCACCACGGTCCCCACCCTAAAAACCGCGGTGCCGGGAGATCTCTCCTTTGTGCTGCCGCACCGCCATCTTACCAGCCTGATCGAGGCCATGAAAGCTTTCGACAAGGTGGCGCCCGGCCTCTACTCCAAAAACACGCTGCTTTATGGCGTGGAGGTAAAATTCTATTCCTCCAAAGTAGCGGTGGATAGTCATTTCCGCACCGCGGTTCAGGGACTGTATGCCATCGGGGACGGCGCGGGCATCACCCGAGGACTGATGCAGGCCAGTGTTACCGGCGTGGTGGTAGCGAGAGACATCGCCTGCGTTTAATTGAGAACATGCCTATATAAATACGATGTGCACCGGGGAAGGACTTTGTCCTTCCCCGGTGTTTTTTACAAAAACGTGATTCAGTCATTGGGCAGAAGGCACTTTTCAAGCCGCTTGATGAATATTACTACATAAAATCCGCTTTATGTAGATATAATAAATAGATTAAACTTTCAATTTTAATATTCTGATGGTTTTAATATTAGAAAATATTGTAAAAATTCTAAATATCTGTTATGCTGTTAGCGACCTGTGGATAACGGTCTGCACAAACCAGCTGATGAGTTTGTGAAAAAAAGAGCAGGAGGATAAAAATGTCAAGAAAAACAAAGTTCTGGAAACGCAGTCTCACGGTGACCACGGTTGCTCTGCTTAGTCTGCAAGTTACTTTGTGGCAGGGTTCTGCCGCAGCGGAGAACGCCGTTCCTGTGGAAATTGTCTCCATGCGGGAGGAAGGGGTCAAATATTTCGACAAGGGAAACGGCCATTACACTGCCGCATTGTATGGTACCCCCGTGCATTACCAGGAAAATGGAGAGTGGAAGGAAATCGACAACACCCTGCAGACGGTACAGCTGTCTGGGAATCTGCTTGCTGCGGCGCCTCAGGCCATGGCCGCGCAGCAAACGGGAAATACGGTTTCCTATTTGAAAAATACTGCCAATGATTTTGATGTATGGCTGCCCTCGGCTGTTTCCGGCGATGCCCCCTTTATGATCTCCTATAAAGGCCACACCCTGCGGTTCTCAATGACCAATACCGCTGTGCGCACCGCCACCGTGGCGCCTGCGGAAGAGGCAGCGCCTGCGTCAGCGGATGATGCCGAATTGGATGCTTTGACGCAGGTGACCACCGGCGCTTCCGCCACTTATGAGAATGTGCGCGGGAACACGGATCTGGTCTGCAATCTGCATGCAAAGAGACTGGAAGAAAAGTTGGTTCTCAGCCAGCCTACGGACGGCGGTACTTATCAGTATCGGCTCTATTATACCGGCCTTACAGCCACCCTCCGGGAGGACAATGCCGTTGTATTCACCGATACCGAGACGGAGGAAGAGATATTCTGTCTGGTTTCTCCTTATATGGTGGATGCCCAGGATGATTTCAGCGGCGCGGTGGATGTCGCATTGACCCCCACTGCGGACGGCTGTATCTATGCCGTCACCCCGGAAGCGGAATGGCTGCAGGACGATGAGCGGTCGTATCCTGTTACCCTCAGCACCAGCTATCAGGCTACGACTGCCCGGGATGCCAATTCTATCGCTGATACCACCGTCCACTCCGGCAGCCCCAACGCCAATTTCTATACGCTGGACCGACTCTATGTGGGTTCCTATGTCAGCGGCGGCAATGCCTACGAGCATCGGACCTTTATTCGCTTCACCATGCCTTCCGCCGTCAGCTCCAGTGATGTGATTGAGAACGCTTACATGTATATGACCTATTACCCCAGCTATCAGAGCGGCAACAATAATACCTACCGGGCCTATGCTGCTAGCTGGAATTTCAATTCGTCCACCCTCACCTGGAACACCCAGGCTTCCCCGGCGTACGGCACCGCCGCGCCAGGCTCTGTTGTAGCCCGGACCACCGATTCCTCCTCTACCGTTCACGCTTATAATGTCACCAATCTGGTTACCAATTGGATTACCTACGGCTATGCCAACTACGGTATTGTGATCAAACCCACGAGTGTGGATACCCAAAAGACCAACCGCACATGTTATGTCAGCAGCGACAGCGGCGCAACAAATAAGCGCCCCTATGTGACAATCAACTACCATCACGCTTAATTCCATTTTTTCGAGATTATTCTTCTATATATGCGGAAACAGCGTCTCTCCATTGTGGAGGGACGCTGTTTTTTTCCGTTTTTTCCATTATTCCCATTTCCATTTGTGGGGAAATATGGTATACTGAGGCTTGCATTCGCCGTGGGGACAGGCCGGTTTTATTTCATATCCGTTTTGAAGCGGCGGGCAATATCCGTGGAAAGAAGGATCACCATGGCACAGACCATGATCGCCCAGGCCAAACGCCTGGTTGTCAAGGTGGGTACCTCCACCCTTACATATGAGAACGGCCGGCTCAATATCCGCCGGATCGAAGCTCTGGTAAAAGTTCTATCCGATATCCGCAATTCCGGCCGGGAGATACTGCTGGTTTCTTCCGGCGCCATCGGCGTGGGCGCCGGACATCTGGGCCTCAAGGAGCGCCCGCGGGATGTGGAGGGCAAACAGGCTGCGGCAGCGGTGGGGCAGTGTGAACTGATGTATACCTACGATAAGCTGTTTGCGGAATACGGCTATGTTACCGCGCAGGTCCTGCTGACCCGGGATGTGGTGGAGGAGGATATCCGCAAGCGGAACGCGGTGAATACCCTGTGCCGGCTGTTGGAATACGGCGCGGTACCCATTATCAATGAAAACGACACGGTAGCCGTGGAGGAAATCGAGTTTGGCGACAACGACACCCTGTCCGCTATTGTGGCGGACCTGGTGGGAGCGCAGGGATTGGTGCTGCTTACAGATATCGATGGATTTTATGATGCCGATCCCCGGGTGAATCCTGCCGCCAAGCGGATTCCTCTGGTGACGGCCATTGACGATCAGCTGCTTTCCCTGGCGGGCGGCGCAGGTTCTCGGCGGGGTACCGGCGGCATGCTGGCCAAACTTCACGCCGCCCAGATCGCTCTGGCGGCGGGAATCCCCACGGTGGTGATGGATGGATCACGCCCGGAAAAGCTGTACAATCTGTTGGACGGTGAACCGCAGGGAACCTTGTTTCTGCCGTCCGGCACAGAATAATCATCGTATCTGAAAGAAGGGAGCGTCTGAACGATGCAGGAACTCAAAGAGATGGGAATGCTGGCGCGCCAGGCCGCCCGGATGCTGGCCACTGCCGGCGAGGCAAAAAAAAATGCCGCCCTGGAGGCGATTGCCGCCGCTTTGGAGGCCCATATCCCGGCTATCCTGAAAGCCAATGGGATGGATGTGGAAGCTGCCGCGGCCGCAGGTACGCCGCAGGCGATGCTGGATCGGCTATCCCTTTCCGAGACCCGCATCAAGGGCATGGCGGACGGGGTGCGGGAAGTGATGGCACTGACGGATCCGGTAGGGGAAACCGTGGAAGGCTTCCGCCGTCCTAACGGCCTGCGCATTCAGAAGGTCCGGGTGCCTATGGGGGTTATCGGTATTATCTATGAGGCCCGCCCCAATGTCACCTCCGATGCTGCCGCCCTTTGTCTCAAGGCGGGCAACGCCGTGATTCTGCGGGGCGGCAGAGAAGCGATCCGTTCCAATACAGCGGTGGCCGAAGCCATCCGGGAGGGACTCATCCAGGGCGGTTTGCCCGCGGATGCGGTGCAGCTGGTAACGGATACCTCCCGGGAAACCGCCACTGCCATGATGCGGATGAACGGAATGATCGATGTGCTGATTCCCAGAGGCGGGGCGGGGCTGATTCGTTCGGTGGTGGAGAATGCCACTGTACCGGTAATCGAAACCGGCACCGGCAATTGCCATGTGTATGTGGATAAAGACGCGGATATTGCCATGGCGGCGGCCATTGCCGTTAATGCCAAAACCTCCCGGCCCTCCGTCTGCAACGCGGCGGAAACGCTGCTGGTGCATCAAGATATTGCCCCCCGGGCGCTGCCGGTGATTGCGGCGGGGTTAAGGGAAAAGAATGTGACCCTGCGCTGCTGCGGCCGTTCGGCCGCCATTCTGGCGGGAACCCCCTGTGAAAAAGCGGAGGAACAGGACTGGGGAACCGAATATCTGGATTATATCATGGCTGTGCGGGTGGTGGATTCCCTGGAGGAAGCGGTGGCGCATATCGCCGCTTACGGCACCGGACACAGTGAATGTATCGTCACCGACAGCTATGCAGCGGCAGAGCAGTTTACCGCCCAGGTGGATGCGGCGGCGGTTTATGTCAATGCCTCCACGCGGTTTACCGACGGCGGTGAATTCGGCATGGGCGCGGAAATCGGTATTTCCACCCAGAAGCTTCATGCACGGGGACCGATGGGTCTGCGGGAGCTGACGACTGTGAAATATATTATTCGCGGCGACGGGCAGATCCGCTGAGGGAACTATCTGCACATAGGAGGACGAATATGGGCGAGTGGAAAAAGGTGGAGGATCTGGTGGAACAGCCGGGTCAGCCGGAACAGGAAGAGGTTTCGCTGCCGCAAGAGGAAACGGCGGTCCGGCCAGGCATAGAGTTGCCGGCGGAACCGGAGATCGCCCCCACCGATGAGGCAGAGGCTGCGCTGGAGACGGAAAGCGCGGAAGCAGCACTGGCGGTGCCGGAGACAAAAGAGACCGGACTGCAGTGGACCAAGGCTGAAAATACGGAACCTGAGGATAATGAACGGGCGGAGACAGTGATCCGTGGGACCGGTCGGTACACCAAACGGGGCAGAAGACGGGGCCGCCATCGTTTTGCCGCTCCGCTGGGACTGCTGGTGCTGTTGCTGGCCGCCACCGGCGTTGTGGCCCTGGTGATCTTTGGCGTACAGGCAATCCAGCGTTCCCAGGACGATACCGCCCTGCGGGAAGAGCTGATGGATTTTCTGAATCCTGTCACCCAGTATATCCCTGATCCCTTTACGGATATCAACGATGATCCTCAGGACGCTTTGATGCTGGCGGCTATCTGGAAGCTTACCGATGCGGAACGGATTCGTCAGATCCGGGAAAAGGATGACAATTCTATTTACCAGATTGATGACGATGGCTTTATGCAGATCCCTCTTCAGGCCATCACCGATTCCTATGCTTCCCTGTACGGGGAGGATGCGGTACCGCAGTTGAAAAGTATCGGTGAGCCGGACACCATCATGTATTATGAATACGATGCGTCGGCTAAAATTTACCGGGTACCCTTCAGCGCTTCCAACTCCGCTTATACTCCGGTTCTGGATACGCTGAAAAAGAAGGGGGACCAGTACACTCTGCGGATTGGGTATGTGTCGGCGGAAAACATCGGCATCGATGAAAAGGGAAATCTTGTGGATCCCACGCCGGATCAGGCGGACTTTTTCCAGATATTTCATGTGCAGAAAGCCGGTGACGGCTGGAAGCTCACCGGCGTGGAGGATACCTCCCGCTGACTGTGTTATCCATAACCAAAGAAGGGCCGCTATGGAAATAGCGGCCCTTCTTCTAATCAGAACGGAAGGGAGCTTCTCTGCGCCGCAGAGGAGTCCTCTTCCGCTTTTTTATCAAGGCTGGATAAAGGGAAGGTACATCTCCTTGCTTTCCACCTTGCCTGCGGCGGATAACGCCCAGGAGGCATTCTGCAGCAGGCGGGCTGCCAGCCTTTCAATGTCCCGGGGCTCCAGCTGGTCCAGCGCAGACAGCACCTCCGTCTCCCGGATGGAACGGCCCTCCAGCAGTTCGTTGCGGCCCACATAGGTAGCCCGGGCGGCAACGGTTTCCAGTCCCAGTATAAAAGAGGATTTGATCTGGGCTCGGGCCCGCAGGAACTCTTCCTCGCCGATACCTTGAGCCAAGCCAGCCAGAATATCCCGGATTTCCCCCAGTACCCGAAACTGTTGCTTAGGTGAAACCGCGGCGCTGACGGTGAACAGCCCCGCGCCCTTGGATGCATAATGGGTGCTGTAAACTGAATAAGCCAGACCCAGTTCCTCTCTCAGCCGCAGGAAAAGCCGGGAGGATGCGCCGCCGCCGGCGATAAAATTGAAAAGCAGCAGAGCATAGCGCAAATCCCCGTCCTCGGCGCCGGATGGTATACCAGGTACCGCCAGTTCCAGGCTCACCTGTTCAAACTTCTTTTTACGCAGCACGACCCCGGGAGTAAACGCCGGAGTATCCGCAGCCGGACAAGGTGCGCCGGGCTTCAGCCGGCCCAGGGTGGATTGCAGACAGTCCAGCATATCCTCCCGGTTATATCCTCCCGCCGCCACCGCCACCATGCGGCCGGGGGTATATTCCTCCGCCACATATTGCAGCAAATCCTGGGGGGTGATGGCACTAACCGTTTCCCGGGTTCCGCAGATGGGCCGTCCCAATGGGGAATCGGGCCATATGGCGCCGCAGAGAGCTTCATGAGCCAGATCCTCTCCTGCGTCCTCATACATGGCCATTTCCTCCAGAATGACGCCGCGCTCCAGCTCAACATCCTCAGCTGCCATCCGAGAATGCAGCAGCATATCCGTCAACAGCTCCATGGCGGGACGGGCGTTTTCCGCCAGGGTCTGGGCGTAAAAACGAGTGTACTCTTTGGTGGTGTAGGCGTTCATGCCGCCGCCCAGCAAATCCATCTCTTCAGAGATCTGCCGGGCGGTGCGGGCGGCGGTTCCTTTGAAAGTCATGTGTTCCACAAAATGAGAGATCCCCTGTTTGGCGGCCGCTTCATATCGGGAGCCCGCCTCTATCCAAACACCGACGGAGGCGGAAAGCGCCCCTTCCACAGGGAGCAGCAGCACCCGCAGGCCGTTGTCCAGCCTGAGCTTTTCCAGTTGTTCCATCCGATCCCTCCGTCGTTCTGTTTCTTATAGTATACCTGTTTCCGCCGGTTCCTATCCCTTTGTCTGTCACCGTTTACGGTAGAGTACAGGGGTGAAGAAGAGGACCAAGGGGAAGATTTCCAGCCGCCCCAGCAGCATGGTGAGGGAGAGCAGCAGCTTGGAGGCTACGGAAAAATCCGCAAAATTTCCCATGGGTCCCACCGCGCCCAGACCGGGACCGATGTTGCCCATACAGGCGGCTACCGCGCTGAAGGTGGTAGCAAAGCCGAAGCCGTCCAAAGAGACCAGCAGGGTCATGATAAAGATGATGAATATATACGCGATGAAAAACACACCCACATCCCGGGTGGTTTGATCGTCCACCCGTTTGCCATCCAGCCGCACCGCGCCCACCGCGCGAGGATGGACCATTCGCACCACTTCTCTCCCCAGCGATTTCACTAGAATAATGGCGCGGGATATCTTGAGGCCGCCGCCGGTGGATCCGCCGCAGGCGCCAAGAATCATCAGCAAAAACAAGATGGTCTGGGAAAAGGAGGGCCACATGGTGTAGTCGGCTGTGGCGAAGCCGGTGGTGGTCATAATGGAACTTACCTGAAAGGAAGAGAGGCGGAACGCCTCGCCGAATCCGCTGTATTGCGGCAGAATATTGAAGGCGATGAGGAACATGGCCGCCAGAGCAGTGCCCAGATACACGCGCAGCTCCTCGCTTTTCAGCACCTGCTTGAAATCCCGCATCAACAGCAGAAAATAGAGGTTGAAATTGATGCCGAACAGCAGCATGAAGACGGTGATTACGCCGTCCACATAAGCGCTGTTATAAAAGCCGATGCTGGCGTTTTTGATGGCAAAGCCGCCCGTGCCGGCGGTGCCGAACGTGTTTACCAGACTGTCAAACAGCGGCATGCCGCCGGCTAGCAGGAAGACCACCTCCACCGCCGTCAGGCCCAAATAGATGCCATACAGCCAAATGGCCGTGTGCCGCGCCCGGGGCACAATTTTCCCCACCGAAGGGCCGGGAACCTCTGCCCGCATGACGTGCATGGAGCGGTCATTGGCCAAGGGCAGCACCGCCATGATAAAAACCAGCACCCCCATGCCGCCGATCCAATGGGTGAAGCTGCGCCAGAACAGCAGCCCCCGGGGAAGCGCCTCCACATCGGTGAGAATGCTGGCGCCGGTGGTGGTGAAACCGGATACTGTTTCAAACACGGCGTCGATATAGGAAGGAATCGCCCCGGCCAACACAAAGGGCACCGCTCCGGCCAGGGAAACCAGAATCCAGGAAAGAGAGACGATCAGGAAGCCCTCTCGGGCGTATATGGTTTTTTCCTTCACCCGTATCCGGCAGAGAATCAACGCGCAGATTCCCAGCGCCAGCAGCGGAATGAGAAAGGGTACCGGATTTTCCCGGTACAGCGCCGCCGTCAGCAAAGGCAGCAGCAGCAAAGCAGACTCCGCGCCCAGCACGTAGCCCAGAGTGCGCAGAACCATTCGTATGTTCACGGATTATACCCACCTCCGGCTTTCGCCGTCTTCTATCATTTTTGCCGCAAGGGACTATGCCAGGATATCGTTCAGCCCCTCCAGAGTGATCCGGGTGGTGACCACGATCACACCATCCCGGGGCTGGATCCAGTCGTCGCCGCTGGGATAGATCACCCGGTTGTCCCGAATGATGCAGGCCACAAGAAGATCCTTTTTCAGCCGCAGATCCCGCAGTGGAATACGGTTGCCGGCGAAATCCTGATTTGCCCGGAATTCCACCGCCTCCGCCTGTCCGCCGACAATCCGGGACAATGCTTCCACCCGGCTTCCAGGGGCATTCTGCATGGCCCGCACATACCGCAGAATATAGTTGGCGGCGATCAGATGAGGGGTGATCACGCATTCGATTCCCGCCTTCCCCAGGATTTCACCGAAGCTGATGTGGTTGATTTTGGTGATGACCTTGTTCACTCCCCGGGAATGAGCATACATGGAAACCACCACATTTTCTTCGTCCAGTCCGGTCAGGGCCGCCAGGACATCCACGTCGTCGATGCCCTCTTCCTGGAGCAGTTCGCGGTCGGAGCCGTCCCCCTGAATGATCATCGCCTTGGGCAGCGCTTCAGCCAGCACCGCACAGCGCTGAGGGTCGATCTCCACTACCTTGACCCGGACGCCCATCTCTCCCAACAACCGGCAAAGATAGAAGCTGGTCTTGCCGCCGCCCACGATCATCACCGTGCGGGTTTTCTGAGCCAGCAGACCGGTGCTGCGGAAAAACTGGTTAATATCCGCCGGGGAACCGGTGACGCTGACCAAATCTTCCGCCTGCAGGACAAAGGATCCGCCAGGGATCTGCACGGTTCCCTCCCGCTGCACGGCGCAGACCAGCACCTTGGCCCGGAAGCGGGAGGAGAGTTCCCGCAGAGCCACGCCGTGCAGGGGAGAACCTTGGCCCACCCGGAATTCCACGATTTCAACCTTGCCCTTGGAGAAGAAGTCTACCTTCATGGCGGAAGGGAAACGGAGAATCCGAGAGATTTCCGCCGCAGCCGCCATCTCCGGATTCACCGACAGAGAAAGCCCCAGCTCCTCCCGCATGAGCAAGGTGGTTTTCATGTATTCCGGTCCCCGTACACGGGCTATGGTGTGCTTGGCTCCCAGTTTTTTCGCCAGCAGGCAGCAGATGATGTTCACCTCGTCCCGGGAGGTCACGGCGATCATCAGATCCGCCGCGGCTACCCCTGCTTCCCGCTGAACGTCGATATCCACTCCGTTGCCGCAAATGCAGCCCACGTCCTGGGTGTTGCTGGACAGGCGCAGCACGTCGGGATTTTCATCAATCATGACAATATCGTGGCCTTCGCCGGATAAATTCTGGGAGAGAGCAAAACCCATTTTGCCGTCGCCCACAATGATAATTCTCATCTTTCCGCGGTCCCTTCCAAGCCGTTACTATTCCTGATATCAGCCGCCTAAGATTCCTAGCAGCGCCATCAGCCAAAAACCCAGTAGAAAGCCATAGGTGGCGCCGTGTCCGTGCCCTCCGGCCTGAGATTCCGGGATCAGCTCCTCCACCGTAATAAACACCATAGCGCCGGCGGCCACGCTCAGCAGAATGGGCAGTACCACACCGCCCGCCGCCGTCAGCAGGGAGGTAAGGGCTATGCCCACCACCGCCGCCGCAGGTTCCGCCAGACTGGCCCAGAACCCCCACCAGGCGCAACGCTTGGCGGTACTGCCAGTCTGTTTCAACGGCAGCACCACCGCAATGCCCTCGGGAAAATTCTGGAGAGCCAAACCGATACCGAATACGATAGCGGCTGTCCAGGTCATGCCGGTGTCTTGCAGGGCGGCAGAAATCACCACTCCCAGGGCAAGTCCTTCGGGGATATTATGCAGTGCTACCGCCAATACCAGTAGCATTGGCCGGGACATATGACTGGGTCGGCCTTCGGGACTGTTCTCATCCATATGCTGATGAGGGACAAGCTTGTCTAACAGCAGCATACCGGCGCAGCCCAAAGCAAATCCAAGGCTTACCACGGCAGCAGCCCGGAAGTCGGTGCCCATTTCATCAAAAGCGGGGATGATCAAAGACCATACCGAGGCCGCCACCATCACACCGGCAGCAAACCCCAACAGGGGCCCCTGCCCTTTCTGCGCGTTTACCCGGATGCGGGCGGCCATCAGACTGCCGCCAAAGGTAGCCAGCCAAGGGAGAAGCATCATAATGGCGAAGAGGTCCCAGCGCATTAGTCCGTTTCTCCCTTCTTCGGCGCGGCCAGGTAGGCCTGCAGCGCTTCCCATTTTTCCTGGGCGTCCCGCCGCCCCAGCTGAAAAACTTGATCCAGCGCCTCCCGCTTTTTTTCAAAACGGCTGATGGTTAAGGGCTCGCTGGGGGCGATCACCACCGCCTGCCCGGACTTTTCCAGATCAAACAGATAGCGGCGGGTTTCGTTGTATAGTTCATGCCGGGTATCCAGCAGTCGGATCATGGCGGGATCATCCCGGAATTTGCGGCTGTACAGCCGATGATGCTTTTCCGGCCCTTTTACATAGGAGCGATCCCGGGTCAGCACCACAATCAACTTGCCGCAACCGTCAGCTTGAGCTTTACGCACAGGAATGGGATCGGCAGTGCCGCCGTCCAAATACCGCCCGCCGTTGATTTCCACGATGGGAGAGAACATAGGAATGGCGGAGGAAGCCCGCAGTATCCGGCATTCTTCCTCAATAGTGGGCTGCTTGCCGAAATAGACCGGCTGACCCGTGGAGACATCCGTCACACCGGCTACAAACTCACAGGGAGAACGGAGAAAGGCTTCATAATCAAAAGGGTCCAGCGTTCGGGGAATCTCATCGAAGATGAAATCCATACCGAAAACCGACTTTGTCCGCAGAAAATTGGACAGGCTGATATACCGTTTGTCACCCAGATAATCCACATCCACTCGGTAGGCCCGGCCCCGCTGGCCGGATACATAAGAACTGCCGTTGCCTGCACCTGCAGACACGCCGATGACATAATCCGGCAGAAAGTTCTGCTCCATGAACCAGTCCAGCACGCCTACGGTATAAAGGCCGCGCATACCGCCGCCCTCCAGCACCAATCCTGTTTTCAAAGCCATACTGCTTTATCACGCCTTTCCTACGGCGATTGGCCGCTATATCCAGTATAACCCGTTGTGCCGCGTTTTTCCCCATTGTAGCACCCTTTTGATTCAGGGACAAGGGGGTTGCGCCGATTCCCTGCCGGAGTCCGGCAATATCACAGCAAAAATGAGGGTGCCGCAAAATGCGTTTTTCTGCATTCTGCGGCACCACCTGCCAATCCATCCTTTGCCGTTGCTTAGGTTTGCTTGATCAGTCGGCTTTTAGTCCCGGCGCTGATTCCGGCCGCCATCCCGGCGGAAGCCGCCCTCACGGCGGGGCGGACGGGGAGAATCGGACACCGTGTTCTCCGGGGTCAGACCCTCCACTTCGATCAGGGCGTCCCGGCGGGACAGATTCAGCCGGCCCTGCTCATCAATCTCTGTGACCTTCACAAGGACTTCGTCCCCAACGGCCACCACGTCTTCCACCTTGTCCACCCGCTTGACATCCAAACGGCTGATGTGAACCAGGCCCTCTTTGCCGGGGGCGATTTCCACAAACGCGCCGAAGGTCATCAGCCGGGTGACCTTGCCCTTATAAATAGCGCCGATTTCCGGATCCTTGGCGATGGTTTCCACCACCATCAAAGCCCGTTTGGCGTCTTCAGTGTTCAAGGCGGAAATAAAGACGCTGCCGTCCTCTTCAATATCGATTTTGCAGTTGCACTCGGCCTGAATCTTCTGGATCACCGAGCCGCCCTTGCCGATGACCTCGCGGATCTTGTCCACATCGATCTTGGTGCTCAGCATTTTGGGCGCATATTTGGACAGTTCCTCCCGAGGAGCAGCGATAGCTTTGAGCATGATCTCGTCCAGGATATACAGCCGGGCCTTATAGGTCTTTTCCAGAGCCTCTTTGATGATGGCTGGGGTCAGGCCGTGCACCTTCAGATCCATCTGAATGGCGGTGATGCCCTTATGGGTGCCGCCGACTTTGAAGTCCATATCGCCGAAGAAATCTTCCAGGCCCTGGATGTCTACCATGGTCATGAAACGGTCGCCCTCGGTGACCAGGCCGCAGGAGATGCCGGCCACAGGCGCCTTAATAGGAACGCCCGCGTCCATCAGGGCCAGAGTGGAGCCGCAGATGGAAGCCTGGGAGGTGGAGCCGTTGGAAGACACCACCTCGCTCACCAGCCGCAGGGTGTAGGGGAACTCCTCCACAGAGGGGATCACCGGCAGCAGCGCCCGCTCAGCCAGCGCGCCGTGGCCGATTTCCCGGCGGCCGGGGCCGCGGGAAGGTTTGGTCTCTCCCACTGAATAGGAGGGGAAGTTGTAGTGATGCATATACCGCTTGTCCGGCTCGTCGTCCAGGCCGTCCAGCATCTGGGCGTCGCCGGAGGAACCCAGGGTCGCCACAGTGAGTACCTGGGTCTGACCCCGGGTGAACATGCCGGAGCCGTGGGCACGGGGCAGGAGGCCGACTTCGGCGGCCAGGGGACGGATCTCGTCGATGCCGCGGCCGTCCACCCGCTTGCCGTCATCCAGCAGCCAGCGGCGCACCACGAATTTCTGCAGCTTGTACAGACAGTCGTCGATTTTAGCGGCCTGCTCCGGATAGACTTCGTCGAATTTCTCGTGAACTTCGGCGTATACCGGCTGGAGCCGTTCGTCCCGAATCCGCTTATCATCGGTATCCAGAGCGTAGCGCACTTTCTCAATGGCAAACTCTTGAATCGCCTCATACATGGCGGGGTCAGGATCATTGGACTCAAAAGTGACCTTTTCCTTACCGATCTCGGCTTGAATGTCCCGGATGAATTCCACGATCGCCTGATTGGCCTCATGGCCCGCCATAATTCCGTTGAACATGGTCTCGTTGTCGATTTCGTTGGCGCCGGCCTCGATCATGGCGACCAGATCGGCAGTGGAGGCCACGGTGACATGCATGTCGGATTTCTTCTCCTGCTCAGCAGTGGGGTTGATGACGTATTCACCGTCCACCAAACCCACAACCACACCGGAAATGGGGCCATCCCACGGGATGTTGGAAATGGAGATGGCGATGGAGGTGCCGATCATGGCGGTGATTTCCGGCGCGCAGTCGGGATCCACCGACATCACGGTGCAGACCACCGAGACATCATTGCGCATATCCTTGGGGAAAAGAGGGCGGATAGGGCGGTCGATGACCCGGGAGGTCAGGATGGCCTTTTCACTGGGCCGGCCCTCCCGGCGCTGAAACGAGCCGGGGATTTTGCCGACGGAGTAGAGCTTTTCTTCATAATCCACGGAGAGGGGGAAGAAGTCCACGCCTTCCCGGGGCTTGGCAGACATGGTGACCGCGCAGAGCACCACAGTTTCGCCGTAGCGGACCAGACAGGAACCGTTGGCCAGCTGGGCTATTTTGCCGGTTTCCACCTTCAGGGGACGTCCGGCCAAAGTGGTTTCGAACACCTTGTAATTCTCGAACATGGTTAACCTCCGATTTTTGTTTATTTCCATCGGAGTCGTGGCCGGCATTTTAGCAATAAAACCAACCGCCGCCATGACGGCGGAAGTTCGTTTCACTGCTAAAACCGCTGCGGCGGCTCCGATAAAGGACGATGCGGCGGGACCCGCCATAAGCAGGTTGAGGCAGGAGGGCCCGACGGCCCGCCTGCCTCAAATAATACTTATTTACGGATGCCCAGTTTCTCGATGATGGAACGATACCGGTTGATATCCTTCTTCATCAGGTAGTTAAGCAGATTGCGGCGATGGCCGACCATCTTCAGCAGGCCCCGGCGGGAATGATGATCCTTTTTGTGGATCTTCAGATGCTCGGTCAGGTCGTTGATCCGTTTGGTGAGGACCGCGATCTGCACTTCGGGAGAACCGGTGTCTCCTTCATGGGTGGCGTACTCCTGCATGATAGCAGTTTTTTCTTCTGGCAGCATTGTTCTGACACCTCATTTTGAATATTTCCGTAAACCCAGAGCGGGGAAAGAGGCTTTCCCAAAGGGGGCGTACTCCGCCGTCCGGGTAAAGGATAGCTATTGCTGGTTGATACCCAGCACATATGCGCGAACTAGTATATCACACAGGGAGGGAAATGTAAAGAGTAAGATTGTCATAAAAATCCGTTTAAACCATGCGTGTGCAAAACGAGGGAAGCATTTCGCGGGCCCTTGCATTCGGCAAAGGTTTTCAGATCAGCCAGGAAACCAGGAGCAGGCTCATGACAAAAGAAAGAAGAGCCGTTACGCTTCCGGCGGTGAGTTCTCCCGGCGTGTGCCGATGCAGATATAAGGATGACCAGGTCACGGCGGCAAAAATAATCGCACAGGGCAAAACGCACATCCAGCCGATGAAGTAGATCAAAAGGATCAGCGGACCGGCAATACCGCACGCATGCCCGCTGGCCCTCTGCCGAAGAACCTTATTGAAGATCAGCAGCACGGCGACGGATAAAAAATAAGTGAGATAAATCAACAGCAGCGACCGGCTCACGTCGGCTGAACAGCCGTATATCACCGCGGCCAGGTAACCCAACGGGTTGAGAAGGAAAGCTAGGTTCCTTTGACCCTCCCGCCCCTGCTTTCTGTAGAGGGGGAGCAGCGCGGCCAGCGGATAAGCCAGTAAGGGAACAGCGACCAAAAACAAAAGGGAAAGCGCCAGCTGCACAGGGCCGGCGAACACATCGGGACAAAAGAAATATACGATCAGCAGCAGCGCACAAACCAATACCGGTGGGACAGTACCGGCACGGATCAGCTTCGCGGCCTTTTCCGCAACCCCTTTTCTATCCATCATCCGGCCTCAATCCCGCCGTTCATCGCCCCAGAAGAACAAAGCCACGGTTCCTGGACCGGTGTGACTGCCGATGGTCGTGCCCACGCTGTTAATTTCCACCTTGCCATTGAGCTTGGGAAAACGCGCCTCCACCAAATCAGCCACTGCGCGGGCATCCTCAAAGCAAGCGGAATTGGAAATGGTGCATTTGCCGCTGTAGTCCAGTCCGTTCTGGGCGTGCTCTTCCATCCGGTTGACGATCTCTTTGATGACGTTTTTCTTGCCCCGCAGCTTCTGCCGGGGAATCAGCCGGCCAAGATTGTCCATGTTGAGCAGCGGGCAGATTTTCAGCACGGTGCCGAACCAGCCCGCCGGTTTGGAAATACGGCCGCCTTTCACGTAAAAACTAAGATCGGTGGAGAAAAACCAATGGTGAAGTTCCAGCTTATGCGTTTCGGTCCATGCGTACAGGTCGTCGATGGTCATTCCCTCATCCCGCAAATCCGCCAGTTTGTCCATCAGCAGGCCATATCCGGAGGAGGCCCCCAGGGAATCCACCACAAAAATTTTTCTGTCAGGGAATTTTTCAAGAAGGGTGTCTTTCGCCACGTTGGCAGAATTATACACGCCGGAAAGACCGGATGACAGGCAGACATGCAGCACATCCAACCCTTGTTCCAGGAAGGGTGTAAAGTAGGAGATGAATTCGTCCGCATTTACTTGGGAGGTTTTGGTCTCCGCCCCTTTGGCCATAGCGGCATAGAACTCATCAAAAGGCATGGTTTTTCCCAAGTCGTCCGGATATTGCTTCCCGTCCAGCGAATAGTGGAAGCAGATGTAAGAGATGTTTCTTTTGCGAAAATGCTCCTCCGACAGGTCGGCAGTGGAACAGCAGCTTAATATAAATCCAGCCATAGATGATTCCTCGCTTTCAAAAATACAATGGCGGCGGCACTCTTCTCAGGGCACCACAAAAACATTGTACCTTTGGAGGGAAGGAAAATCCATTTACAGCTGCATCCAGAAGCTATACAACTCAAAGCCGGAAATATAGAGAACTCACAAGCCGACTCTACAATTCCGAGAGTGGCCATTTAGCCCTTATTTCTGCCGTTTGGGATGAATGCGAAAACAAAGACAGGTGATGATTTGCGCGGGAATACCCAGCAAAAAAAGGATCCACCAATTCTTCTCCAACAGAGAAAGATAGACTGCTCCCAAAATGCTCCAGATAAGCAGCGAGATGACATACAGGTTCCGCCGTCTTTTTCCCCAGAGGGAATTCAGCACCAGCAGCAGGATCAGGGATACTGGCAGCGCATAGACAAAAGTCAGCCACTCGATTCTCCCCAGTAAATAAAAAACCACAAAAATCAACAGGGCAACCGTCCACACGCCGATAAAAGAAATCATGGCGATGGTCTTGTGGTTACTGTGCCGAGGGGGCAGGTTTTCGGAGCGACTATTTGCTGCATGCTCATGCAGCAGATAGTCCACCGTTACGCCGAAAAGACGGCTCATCTGCAGCAGTACCCCAGCATCCGGGACAGCGTCCCCTCGTTCCCACCGAGAAATGGCTTTATCAGAATAATTCAGTTTTTCACCAAGCTCCAATTGCGTCATTCGATTGGCAGTACGCAGAGCCGCGATATTGGCGGCAACGATTTTTTTGAGGGCGCCTATATCCATCGGTTCATCCTCCCTAGCCACTTCTGTAAGCCATACTCTATTTTACCCATTATATACCAATTAAGATCAAATAACAAAGAAAAAACAAAGTTGATTCCCTGCTTTTACAGTAAAAATAAAATTAATCCCGCAGCCGGGACAGGGAAGTTTCCACCCGCCTCTGCTGAGAGGGGCTCATGGAACGGCCGTTGACTGTACGAAAAAAGGCGTCGAAAAGCTCCTCCTCCGACAGCTGCGGGGACAAAGACTCCTCCTCTTCCGCTTTCATCTCTGCCTCTTGACAAACCGTTTCCACATGGAGCAGATTGGGGTAAAGCAGCCGCAGCCGCTGCGCGGGATCCAGCCCCGGATCGCCGGTCAGAACCGCCCAAATATAATCCTCCCGGCCCTCCTGAGCTTCCCTGGCCGCCGCCAGCAAATCCGGCAGTTCCCCGCATATCCGACGAAGATCCCGCCGGGGAAGCACTGGAATTAAGCGGATATCCACTTGTCCTTTTTCTTCCATCGTCACCAGGGCAACGCTTTTGCGGTGTCTGGTTTCGGATAGGGAATATTTCAGCGGAGAGCCCGCATAGCGCACGGTTTCCCGGCCAACCGCCTGTGCCTGATGCAGATGGCCCAGGGACACGTAATCGAAAGCATCGAAAGCGGAAACATCCACCTGATCGGTGCCGCCCACTGATAAAGTTTCCGATTCACAAGTGGCAGGCTGCGCACCGCCCGCACAGACAAACTGGTGAGCCACCAACACATTCCGTTCTTTCATCTGCTCCGGATATCCCTCCAAAGCGGCCCGCACAGCGGCGTCCGTGTCGGCGGTGTCCCGATGCAGAGCATGGCGCACAAAGGCAGGCTTCACAAAGGGCAGCAGATAAAAATGAACCGGTCCATGTTCATCCTCCAGGGTAACCCTGCGCAGGCAGCCGTCATAGAGTCCGGCAATGTGCACGCCCTGCTGCGCCAAGATACCGCTGAGAAATTGCAGCCTTTCTGGTGAGTCGTGATTGCCCGAAACAGCAAGCACCGAAATACCGGCCTGGTTCGCCTTCTGCAGAAAAGCGTCCAGAACCTCTACCGCCTCGGCAGGAGGAACCGAACGATCGTAAAGATCACCCGCCGCAACGATAGCGTTCACCTGTTCCTGCAGGGCAATTTCCAGCACATCCTCCAGAAAATGTTGCTGATCCTCCAACATGGAAGCTTCTAAAACGCATTTTCCCAGGTGTAAATCCGCCAGGTGAAGAAATTTCATCGATTATATCCGCCTTTCGCTGCAGCCGTCTGCTGTATGGAGTATACCACATTCCCTCGGCTTTCGGCAACCGGGGGAGTGGGTATTCCGTCTTTTTTCAGTTTTACCACCCTACAAATTGTTTTATTCGTTTATGCATCATTTTGTCACAATAAGCAATGTCTTAGATTCTAGCACTGCAAGGTGCCGAAAAGCACCAAAATGCGGCATTGAAAAACCAGACAAGAGATGCTATACTGGAAAAGTTATAAAGTTTCGCTTTTGTGAACGGGAAAAACACAGGAAAAACACACAAGTTTTATAGACTGTTTACAAATGCGCAGGCAGTATCCGATAAAATGAAAGCGCGTGTACAGGCACCGGACGGCGGAATCCTGCGGACTGCTGCAGGATCCCCGGTGCCGGGAAGAAAGGGATGGTAGTCAACATGATCGAGGTACAAAACCTCACGAAGCGGTATGGCGCCCACTGCGCGGTGCAGAATATCAGCTTCCAGGTGGATGAAGGAGAGATCCTGGGTTTCCTCGGCCCCAACGGCGCGGGCAAAACCACCACCATGAACATTCTCACAGGATATTTATCGGCCAGCGAGGGCGTGGCGAAGATCAACGGTCATGACGTGCTGGAGGAGCCCAACGAAGCCAAAGCCGCAATCGGTTATCTGCCGGAACAGCCGCCGCTATATCTGGACATGACGGTGCGGGAATATTTGGACTTCATGTATGACCTGAAAAAATGCAAGCTTCCCCGGCAGAAGCATATCGCGGAAATATGCCGCCTGGTGAAGATTGAAGACGTGTACGGCCGTTTAATCAAGAATCTGTCTAAGGGCTACAAACAGCGGGTGGGCTTTGCCCAGGCATTGATCGGCAATCCGCCGGTATTGATCCTCGATGAGCCCACCGTCGGTCTGGACCCGAACCAGATCATCGAAATCCGCTCCTTAATCAAAAGTCTCGGCAAGCATCATACGGTCATTCTGTCCTCCCATATTCTGCCCGAGATCGAAGCGGTCTGTGACCGTATCGTGGTTATCAACAAGGGCGTCATTGTGGCGGATGATACTCCTAAGGCGCTGTCGGAGAAGTATTCCAGCGACCGCCGGATGCTGGTTCGGGTAGCCGGACCGGAAGGCGATGTGCAGGCGCTGATTTCCCGGATTCCCGGTGTGGAAAAGGTTACCGCCCTGGGTGTGCGGGAGCCGGGCATATGCGAGTATGCTGTGGAGCCGTCGGAAGGCGCGGACATACGCCGGGAGCTGTTTGAACGGCTGGCGGCCCGCAACTGGCCCCTGATGGGCCTTAAGTCCATGGAGATGACCCTGGAGGATATCTTCACCATGCTGACGAGGGAGCGGGTGCCGCAGGCGGCGAAAAAAGGGGGTAAAAAGAAATGACGGCGGTATTTAAACGGGAATTCCGGGCCTTCTTCACCTCCCCTGTGGGATATGTGGTGATGGCCGTTCTATTCTGCTTCTCCGGCTGGTTCTTCTTCCTGTACAATCTGGCTTCCGGATCTGCGGACATGAGCAGCGTATTCGGTAATCTTTTCACTATCGTGCTGCTGCTGGTGCTGCCGATCTTAACCATGCGGCTGTTCAGTGAGGAAAAACGCCAGAAAACCGACCAGGCACTGCTCACAGCACCCACCAGCCTGACGGGTATTGTGGTGGGTAAGTTCCTCTCGGCCCTGCTGATGTTCGCCATCGGCTTGTCCATCACCATTGTCTACGCTGTGGTGATCGCCGTGCAGGTCACCCCGGACTGGATGGTGATCATCGGCAACATTGTGGGTTTGCTGCTGATGAGCGGCATGATTATTGCCATCGGCATGCTGATCTCCAGCCTGACGGAGAGCCAGTTTATCGCGGCTTTAGGTACATTTGTGGTTTCCTTTGCCCTGCTGATGATCGACAACCTCAAGTATCTCTTTAGCGCCAGCTGGCTGGCCGCTATTGTGGATTTTCTGTCCATCAGCCAGCGGTATAACGATTTCACCATTGGCGTGATCCATTATGACGACATTCTCTTTTTCCTGAGCATGCAGGTGCTGTTCCTGTTCCTGACCGTGCGTGTGCTGGATCGCAAGAGATGGAGCTGAGGGGAGGAGAAGAAAAATGAAGAAGGATAATCTGCCGGAGAATCCGGATCAGCAGGAAAACCTGGAAGCGCTGGAAGATCAGAAAACGCCTGCCGGGGAGTCTCCTGCCGACGAAACCATCGGTGCCGATGAGGTGGAACAATTCCTGGACGCAGATGATGCGCCTGTGGCGGAGAAAGATTCTGCCGATGAGGACACAGCCGGCGGCGAGGCCGTGGGAGCTGACGAGCTGGAGCAATTCCTGGGGGATGACGCTGCTGGCGAGAACCAGGAAGAGGAAGATACCGCAGAAGGCAAGAGCAAAAAAGGGGTAAAGAAGGACAAAAAGAAAAAGGATAATCGCCGGTTCCGTTTTGGAACCATGGCTACCGCCCTCACCGCCGCCGCTGTGGCGGCCGTGATCCTGTTTAACGTAGTGGTGGGCATCCTGGCCGACCGGTTCCCGCTGAATTTGGATCTTACCAAGGGCCAGACTTATTCTCTTTCCGACACCTCTCTGGAGATCATCAAAGGGGTAACGGAGAACCTGAAAAAGAGTGAGGACCGCAAGGTTGAGATCACTGTTTTTGCAGACGAATCAATTTTCCGGGACAACGCAGCCAATGGCGATCTTGGAAAGATTTACCGTCAGTATTATGAGGCGCTGAACACGTGTGTCTCCATGTCCGGCGGACGGATCACCGTTCAGTATGTGGATTCCACGGATCCGCAAGTAGCGACGCAGTATAAAAAATATGATGTCACCAGCGGCGACACCCTCCTGATCTGCGGGGATAAAACTCAAAAGTTTGCCTATACAAATCTATATTCTTCTCAAGCCGCGGATTATTATGGTAACTCATATACGTATACTTCCCTGGTGGAGAAGACGCTGATGACCAAGCTGAATGCGGTGGCCAGCGACAAGAATCTGATTATGACCTTGTTTGTGGGTCACGGAGAGAATGAATCTACTGTCAGCGGTCTCACCTCCATCTATGAAAACAACGGCTACGAGATTAAGAAGGTGGACCTGTCCACTGCTGCGGAAATCGATGAGAACACCTCCATTGCCGTGATCCCCGCGCCCTCCAAAGACTACAGCAAGGAGGAACTGCAGCGGCTGCGGGATTGGATGGACGAGGATGGCCTCAAGGGCCATAACCTGATGGTCTTGGTGGATTATGCCGCCGACTGTCCGGAACTGTACGGTTATCTTGAGGAATATTACGGCATCGAAGTGACCGATAATCTGGTGATGGAAACCGATATGAATAAAATCGCCAGTATGTACTTGGGTTCCTATTATTCCTATGTAGATGTGGAAGACGAGGATCTGACTGCGGGGCTATCGGGTGGTAAGGTCATTTTGGGGCCGACGCGACAACTGCTTACTCACTGGGGCAACGAAAGCGACAGTGCCAAGGTCAATTATGATCTGTTAACCTATTCTGAATCCGCCAAGCTGATTGCCTTAAAGGACGCGCTGAAATCCGATGAGGATGATACTTCCTCCGCCGATTCTTCCGGCGAAGAGGAAAAGGACAAATCGTTTGCGGCGGATGAGTATCCCGTTATCGGCATGGCTCACGCCCAGACCTACAGCTTCGACAGCGACAACAACCAGGTGGAAAACAATGTGCTGGTCTGCGGCGGCATGATGTTGGCGGAATCCTCTTTCCTGAGCAACGCCGCTTTTGCCAATGAAGACGTTTTGTTAAATTCTGTCAATACCATCACCGGCAATGAGGACGCCATCGTCATCTCTGGCAAGTCGGTGCAGTCGGACTCCTTGACTTTGACGCAATCAGCTGCCATGACCATGATGGTGATCTTTGTGATCGCCATCCCAGTGCTGACCCTGGTGATCTGCCTCGTGGTATTTATCAAGAGGAGGCACTTATGAGCAAACAGGTACGAACGCTGATTATCGCCGGTATCGGCATCGTGGTGCTGGGGGCCCTGCTGGCTGTCCTGCTCCTGCTGCCGAATACCACCGGCGACAGCGCCTCTTCCTCTCCCGCATCCAGCGATCCCAGCATTTCGCTGCTGGACAAGAGCAAGGACAGCGAGGGAGAAACCGTTGAGAATCCTGTAAAAAAGGTGACGGTTAATATTACCGCCGTCGAGGAGGAAAAGGACGAGGACGGCGAGGTGGTGACGTCCGCTCGTAAAGGGGAGGAATTTGAAATCTCTCCCAACGATGAGGAGGAACTGGTGGCCCAGCTGTATAAGGATCTGCCGGTGAACACCTCCGCCATCAGCTCTCTCACCAAAACCTTAAGTTCGGTTACCGCCTCCAAAAAGGTGGCGGATAAGGCGGAGAATCCAGCGGATTATGGCCTGGATACTCCCGCCGCGACGGTAACGGTGACCTATCATGACGACACCCAGGCCACCTTTGAACTGGGAGATGAAACGCCCTTCAAAGAAGGGTATTATGTCCGGATGTCCGGAAATGAGGCGGTTTATCTGATGTCCACCTCTTTCGGGACCACGCTGCTGAAGGATTCCCTGAGCTATATCGGTACTACCCTGTATACCAAACCCACCGTGAATTCCGACGACAGCAACGGCACGGCGATTCTGCGGGATATGGAGCTCAGCGGTAAGGTGCGCAGCCAGAAGTTTGCCTTCCGGGCGATCACGTCGGAGGACACCGATATCACGACCTATTCCGAGTATCTCTTGACCCTCCCGTACCTCCGGCCCACCAATGCGGATGCTATCGGCTCCCTCGCCAGCACATCGGCCTCGCTGACAGCCAATAAAGCGGTGGTGGCCTATCCTACGGCCGAGGATCTTACTGCCTATGGGTTCGACGATCCCTATTCGGTGGCGAAACTCAACGTGGCGGTAAAAACCACCGAATCTTCAGGAGATACCTCTTCCGCCGCCTCCACCTCTTCTGGTTCTGAGGCGACGGAAAGCACCAAGTACTACAATGTCAGCGCTCACACGGTAACGCTGGGTAATAAGGATGAGAATGGCAACTATTACTGCATGGTGGATGATATCCGGGTGATCTACCTGGTATCTGCAACCTCGGTGCCGTGGGCGGAGACACAATATGATGATGTGGCGGATGTACTGCTGTTTGCACTGAATATCCAAACCGTCTCTTCTGTCACGATCACCAATCAGGGTACAGACACCATCTTTAAGCTGGAGCATTTTCCGGATGAAAAGGATACGGAAAAGAATCTCAAGGTAACGGTGGACGGCAAACAGCTGAATACCAAACAGTTCCGTAATCTGTATCAGGTGATGATGGGAATCCGGCGTACCGGGGCGATGGAAGTGGAGCCTGCCGGTGATCCGGAAATAGCGATTCGGATCACCCACGAAGGCGGGGAAGACTTTGTCGCCGAATTCTTTGCGGCGGACGCTAACACCTATACCTGCCGTTTGAACACAGGAGAAACCTATAAGGTAAGCGCCGGCAAGCTGGAAACTCTGATCAAGCAGATGAACAACTATCTGGAAGGCAAAGAAGTATACGTCGGCTGATGAACTGCTATATGAAACAACCGGGCCATACAAAAGTATGGCCCGGTTGTTTCATATAGCGCCAAAAGAAAGGGGCTGCTGAAATCTGATTTAAGTATAGTGGGGAAAATACATACACTATTTCTCTGTGCGCTCCGCATCAAATTGATAACGGAGACATTCCAATGCGTATTCCAGCAGATTCTGCCGCTGCTGATCATCCATTTGACGAAACATAATCAAAAAAGATTGTTCGTCCTCTGTTAAATAGGACAGGGGGGTAGGATCATCCGACAAGTCCCCGTAAGAAAGCGTCGGCTCCTGTACCCGAACCACGCTTCCTATTCCGGGCGAATCGGTTTGGCCCAGCAAATAATCCACGCTGACCTGATAGATGTTGGAGATACGGACCAATGTCTCAAAATCCGGCTTGGTTTTATCCAGTTCATAATAAGCGTAGGTGGATCGATCAATGCTTAGACTTTGTGCAATCTGCTTCTGCGTCATGCCGCTGTTTCGCCTGAGCTGTGTCAAACGTCTGGAAAATACAGTTCGATTGTGCTGCTTTGCGTCCATTCACACCACCCCGCGTGTCCCCATGATGGAAAATCGCATAATACCTCTATTGCGTAGTATACCATGAAACTTAGCCAAATATTTGCCATGTGCTGAATTACCACTAATTGTGGCATATATACACAATTTCCCGAAAAAATCCACATTTATAAACGGACACGGTATCGATTCGTTGATCTCAAGCTGGAGCTTTCGCGGGGGATTTGAATCATGCACGTCCTGCGGCAAATTCTTCTGAGATAGTTTGCCGAAAACTCTTGACGGGTTCTGTCCTCCTTGTTATAATAATCGTTGCGCAGGCGCGATATACGGCGGCAAAGGTTATTTGACGGAGTATTAGCTGGTGTGGCTCAGTCGGTAGAGCAGCTGATTCGTAATCAGCAGGTCAGCGGTTCAAGTCCGCTCACCAGCTCCACGTAAACCCGCATGAACACTAGGTTTGTGCGGGTTTTTGTTTTGCCCTTGCGCCCCTTCTCTTCGGTTTTGGTGTTTATTTGGTGTTTATTGCTGCAAAAACATACCAAAGAATACCCACAAATAAGAGAGCGGGCGGCAGGGTATTCCCCATGCTTCCCGCTCGTCTTTTTCAGTTATGGCTATACAATGATTGGGCGAACCGGTAAATTAGGCTCAATTGACGCGGACTGTGGATATTGGCAAGAATACAGACAATCAAGCCCTTGTATGTAACCTCGTCGAGTTCATTCATCTGTACCCACCACCTTCAACAGAGCGCAAAGCATCTCGGTTCCCACCTTTGGATCAATGCCCTTTCGGTGCATGTGCAGGGCTAGCTTGAGGATATTGGGAGGTATCGCTTCATACCGCCGCTTATCCTCTTCAATAGCGTCCAGCAGTTCCATCAGGCTATCCATGTCTATATCGGGGTCGATATATCCGGCATATACAGCGCGCTCTATATCGTACTGGAAGCAAGGCTTTTGACCGGGAATCAGGTGAAAGGTGATCCCGTGGTATACGATGGTTTCATTCATGCCGGATATCCTCCTGCAGCTTGCCGATCAGTTTACCGGTCTGGTACAGGCACTTGTTCACCGTGTCCGCCAGGGCCACATAATGTTCATACTGGCAGGAGTATTCCGGATTGGGCGTTGTGTCCTCAAACAGATGCCGGGTAATCTCTTCAAACACAGCGCTTCCCCGTTTATGGGACAATTCGATCTCCGTCAGCGCATTGGACAGATCATTTTTATTCATTGCCGTTTCTCCCTTCTTGATTCCCGGCGGCTGCCGTGGTATAAGGGACACCGCTCCGCATGGGACAATATCGGATTTCTCTGGCGGTGTCTTCGCGTTTGCCGATGGACAAACGCCCAACTTCTGTGGTATAATCATTACAACAGCCGGTTCCGGTTGTGTTTGGTGCGGTCAACCCTTTGCTTTGGTCGGCGTGGGGGTTGGCTGCTTTTTTATGTATGGTCTTTTCCAGATTTACCGCTCTGGTTAATAGCTTACCGGCGAAGTTCGCGTCGTTCCGGCGCAGGATAGCAAGGATTTCAAGCTCTGCATTCTGCATCATCATGCCACTGTGAACCGCCTAACCTCTGTGGATTTGGTGTACTGGTCGTAAATGCTGGGATAGATCTCCCGGAAGGCTCTGGAATCAAACCGGTTGGATTTCACCACGGCCCAGCGGATGGTATGCCTCCCTGCCTCCAATGTGTCCACGCCCTGGCGGTCCATATCCGCCTTGATCTCGTCGGTCAGGGCTTCGATCTCGTCTGCCAGCTCCGCAGCCATTTCCCGGAGGCTGACTAGCTCTTGAACCTTCTCTTGCAGCTTCTTTTTGCTCATGGGTTCCACTCCTTTGTTTTATTTGGCGAAGGGGGCCGGTGCGTCTTAGGTGATATAGTCACTCAACGGAGGCTTTCAACCCGAAGTATCCCGGCCTTGCCGCTCTCCCTTTCACTGTTTATATTGTACACCATAAAGTTTCTTTTGTCAATAGATAATTGACAAATATTTATTGTCTTTTGAAAAATATTATTTGACTTATGAAACTATATAGTGTATAATAGAGTCAATGGAGGTGTAAATAATGCCGTTAACCATGGGAGAAAAGATAAAGATTTTAGTTGATCGCAGGAATATAACCATAACTGAGTTAGCTAAAAGACTGGGGACATCCCGCCAAAATCTTACCAATAAGTTTGCTCGTAATAATTTTTCCGAACAAGAGCTAATGCAAATTGCTAAAAATTTGGACTGCGAATTTATCGGACAATTCAAAATGAACGATACTGGCGAAATAATATAGCCAGGACTCGCAGAGTAATAAGCATGAAGTTCCGTATATCACCGTGAACCACAGTAATTCACCGTAACACATAGCAGCACGAAATAGCCCCTTGCAAAACCACAGGGGGCATGGTATTCTAGGAGGGTGAGGTGAAGAAGATGATTGACAAGGACATGCTGGAAGCTATGGGACAGTTGTTGGCTCCGATAAGTTCAAGGCTTGATCGAATGGAAGATGACCTTCAATCCCTTAAGGCTGATAATGCCGAAATCCGTGAAGATTTGCAGGCTGTAAAGGCTGATAACGCTAAGCTGGTAACCCTGGAGAAAAAGGTTGATCTACTCCTTGAGGGCCAGCAAGGAATCAACGATAAATTCAAGAAGCTGGATCAGGTAGCGGATGACGTGGAAGAGATCAAGGCCAAGGTTACCGCTCTGGAAGCTGTCACCAAGGACAACACCTCACAGATTCGGGAACTGAAAATCGCAAAATGATTCATGCCGCTGCCCTTACGGGTGGCGGCTTTTTCATTGGTATCCTTACATTTCGGACACCCTAAAAAATCACTGTGCCCATTTAGGGAGATTTTTTCGCGTGAAGGTATACCCACGGTTTATATAAAGCCGCCTGAAACATTATGAGGCCGGGGGTATAAGAGATATGAGAGGCCCTAAAAAGCCAATGCCAAGAGATAGCCCCCCGGGGGTATGGGTGGATCAGGAGCGGGTTCCCGAATACCACGTACACCCTGAAATTTGCGATAAATCTTAGAAATGAAAGTTTTACCTATCCTGATATTTCTGCCCCCCATAAAAAGAGAGCGGGCAACCTATCCATTGTGGATAGGCTGGCCGCTTATCTTTTTCCCGCTTTATCGGATACCACTCTACATCCAAGGAGCCTCTGAATAATTCACGATTATTCTGTTGTCAACCCAAACTTTGGGATTTTTGCACCTGGTAAGGGCGATTTTGGCTCAAAATGGCCGCTATATCCCTGGTTTATAGTCCCCTTTTTCTAAAAAAGGGTAGATTATCCCCTATATCAGACTGAGGAACGTTTTCGCCTGGCGATGGCAATCGAATATAGATTGGCACAGGTAAACATGGCATACATCGGGTTTTCATTTTTCATCAGACCCCTGTACACCGTTTTCTTATAGCAAAACTGGCATTTGATGATTCTGAATGCGTGCTCCACCTTACACCGTACCGAGGTTTTCGATATACCGCTCCCAGTCGATCGCTTTGTCAGAAACAGGAGGCAGCTTACTGGGCCGACGGTTAATGTGAAAATCTATCTTTGAAAAATGCTCGTTGCTTGCGATTTTAGGACGCTTCTGGACTCCAATATACCCGGAATCGCCATACACGACCTCACCATCTTCCCGAAGAAGATGCTCTGTCTGTGTAACATCGTGCACATTTGCTGCTGTGACGGTAATCGTGTGAACCAGTCCACTGCCTGCATCTACACCAATATGACATTTCATTCCAAACCGCCATTCGTTTCCTTTCTTGGTCTGGTGCATTTCAGGGTCACGGGACTTCTCGACGTTTTTGGTAGAGCTGGGAGCGTTGATAATAGTCGCATCCACGATGGTGCCGCCCTTCATCATGTGGCCGGTTTGTACCATAACACGGTTGATTGCATCAGAAAACAACTTGTTCAGGCCGTTTGCTTCCAACAAATGGCGGAATTTGCACAGAGTCGTTTCATCCGGAACAGCTTCCGTCATGAAGTCAATGCCCGTGAATTTTCGCATGGCATAGCTGTCGTAAATGGCATCCTCTGTTGCAGGATCAGACAGGTTAAACCATATTTGAAGCAGATACATCCGCAGCATTTTCTCGATTCCCATGGGCGAACGACCACGCTTTCCCTTGGGATAGTAAGGCTCAATGACTCCTACCCACTCATCCCAAGGAATAATATCGTCCATGATTTCCAGAAATTCCTCCCGCTTGGTTTTCTTCTTGCGGCAGCTGCATTCCATATCCGTAAATGTTTCCTGTTTCATCGCCATGCACCACCATTATTTCGATAGTGCTATTATACCATATCTCTAACCTTTATCGTCCCACGGATTAAATCAGAACTTCCCTAAAAATATTCTTAGCGCATGATTTTTTGCAGCGGCCGTTTAGGCACCCTAGCCCCGGCTTTGACCATGGTACCAATTGTTGACCTCCTTTTTGATCTTATCACCGCCGCCCGCCTCCCAATCTTCCGCCAGTCGGTCAAAGGCGTCAATATCTTCTCCCATGATGATATCAATGAAGGTCTCCATGATATCCTGGTTGAGCGCGTTCTGGTAATAGGTTGCCTCATTGGACAGCAACCCCTGAAACTGGTTGAATTGTAGGGTGTGGTATTTTTCATCGAAAATCCGCTCGCTGGTCATATACACCGTCTTGAGCGACCAGCCCTCGCCGGAGATGAAATTGGGCGCGGTCTCATCCGCCATATAGCTGTAGGTCATCCGCGCATAGGGATATTTCTTGATCTCCTCCGTCGGGTTTCCCGAGGCATAAGCAGAGCGAATATAGCGACCGATCTCGATTCCCGAATCCACCCCTTCGAAAAAGTAAGGGAGTGCGTATTTGCCGCAGTTGACGACCTCGTTATAGGTAGTGACCATCTGGTCGGTGTACCATTCCCGGTATATGCCATCTGCGAGCCATACCTGCGCCCACAGATTCATAGATTTAAGTAGCGCCTCCGGATGGGCGCAGTCTTTTCTTACCACCACATAGCCGCTGACAAAGACGTCGGACTGCGGGCGCAACTCAGCCTGCGGGTTCAACGGCACGGGAAAGGCGTCCCATGTAGCCTCGGGATTGCTCATGACAGAATATTTAAGCATAGCAGGATAGCTGAACTCCCCGAAGAGAATGCCGTACTGCCCGGCCATCATTCGTTCAAAAAGCAGCGGCCCCGCCACGGCGAAATCGCGGTCGATCAGCCCGTCGCGGTACATCTGCTGCATATTGAGCAGGGCATTGCGCATCTCCGGGCGGAAAGTGCTGTAAACCAAGCTCTGCCCGTCGTCATCCCTTACCCAGCAGTCATAATAAGCGCCCGACGCATGCGCCAAGCCCTCAAAGGCCGCGCTGCCTGGACCAAGAAAACAAAATCCGGAAGTGCCGCGGCCGGCAATCCCGCTCTCCTTGACGGTGGCGACATAGTCTTTGAACTCCTCCAGGGTGGTGGGTGCCTGCAGACCGAGCTTCTGCATCCAGTCGGTGCGTAACCAAAGGAAACCCACGCTGCCCTCGTAAACTCGGGTCAGAGGCACGGCGTAAAGACGGCCATTCACCGTTGGTATAGACAGGGCAAGCCTATCGTCATATTCGATATTTGTGCGCAGATTGTCGCAGATATAAGTCTCATATACGTCGGT
Source organism: uncultured Oscillospiraceae bacterium (assembly GCA_902492455.1). GTDB lineage: Bacteria > Bacillota > Clostridia > Oscillospirales > Acutalibacteraceae > CAKTXU01. The sequence goes on along the minus strand of CABULH010000003.1, from coordinate 19,098 downwards.
GAGATCCATGATGACATCTGCGTTGATCAGGTGTTTAAGCTGAGAGGCGTTGACCATGAATACATCCGGCAGATCCCCGCTGGCAATTGCCAGATTGAGCCGGGAGAAATACCCGTCCTCCGCACAGCTCCAGGCGTTGTCCCAGACGATGTTCAGCTTGTTGCGATAAAAGTCGGTAATAAAGTTGTCTGCCGCATCCTCACCATCGATATATGTCGTGATGGGGGAGGCGTATTCGGCTCTCGTCATCTTTATCGTCTCCGGATAAGGGACGAGGGGCCCGTCCTCCCTCGACCCCGACATCGAAGACTGGTCGGTATCCACGGATGTCGGCGTTTTTTCATCGCATGCCGAGATGGAGAACAGCACCGACATAACAGCCAGCAAACACACACATTGCCGGAATCGTCCCTTCATATCGCTCATACAAGTGCCCCTTTCGCTCATACCTCCGGCCAAAGACCGGCTTTTCTCATTAGACCGCCAACAAAAACGTAGCAAAACGGAAAATTATCCGATATACGTTTATTTCAAGTATCAGGACTCATTCCAATGGAGACAGGTCCATTCCAGTGTGACGGTGGTGCCTTCTCCTATCTCGCCGCCGATGCGCAAGGCATAATCATCCCGGTAATAGAGACTGAGCCGTTCCTGTACGTTTTGTAGGCCATAGCCGCTGGCAATGCCTCTTTCCTCTTCCCGTCCAAGGTCGTAGTTGCCGTCGATACCCACCCCGTTGTCTCGAATTTCCATATGTATGCGGTCGCCGGTTAGAAATCCCCTGACCTCAATGCGCCCTTTGCGCATCTGCTCTTTCTGAAACCCGTGCTTGATGGCGTTTTCCACGATCGGCTGAAGCAACAGCTTCAGGCAGGCGCAGTCCAGTATATCCTTGTCCACGTCAAAGGAAACCTCAAGGAAATCACCGAAACGCGCTTTCTGCACCGCCAGATATAAGCGGGTAATCTCCAATTCGTCCCGCAGCGGCAGGATAGTGCGTCCCCGACTCAGGCTCATGCGTGTGAACTTGCCGAGATTGGTCACCATCGTGGAAATTTCATAGGCGCCGCGATCCACGGCCATCCAGTTGATGGTGTCGAGGGCGTTATAGAGGAAATGCGGGTTGATCTGCGCCTGCAGGGTGCATAATTCCGCCTCCCGCTTTTTGATCTCCACCTCGTATACCTCTCGGATCAACGTCTTTAACCGCACGCACATTTTGTTGTACTGATCTTCGATCACGCTGAACTCATCCGCGTGCCGGACTTCGAGCAGCTGTTCGAAATGGTGCTGTTCAACGTTGAGCATCCGGCTACTCAACGTTTTGATCCGCCCCGTGATACGGTTCAAGGCAATCAGACTGCCAAAAATGGAAACGGCCAGAATCGCAAGCAAAAATAGGACATTGCGGTTGCGTAGTGACACGATCTGCCGCATCATGGTACGATACGGCACCATCGTGGCCAGAATCCAGCCCGAGCGATCCACCCGCTCGCTAATGATCATGCAATCCTCTGCGCCGATGTTGCTGCGTACTGGCTGCGCCATCCCATCCGCACCGATTTCCGCCAGCAGCATGTCCGAAAACGGGCTCATCTCCGAACCGTCGCTACTAGCGATGACAGTGCCGTTCGTATCCAGAATATAAGTAATCTGGGAATAATCGGACTGCGTACGCTGAAGGATGTCGCGGATGCCTTGGCAGCCGATATTGATTTCCAAAATACCCAGCTTTCCATAATCAAAACCCACGTCCTTATAGACTCGCAGGGCGGAGACCGAGTTGTCCTGCGGCATATACAGCCACAGTATCTGTCCGTTCTGGTCCAACACCTCCTCGTAATACCCTTGTGAAGCGATCTCGCTCTCCGGCAGGAAGTTAATGCGATCCTGCACATAATAATATTCGTCCGGGAGATACATACTGATGCATAGATTTCCCGAGGCGTTTATCATATCCGTCAGGCGAGGCTTTAGGGTGAAATAATCTTGGATCTGCTCCCGATCTCCCTTTTGAGCCGCGGTGCGGATAAACGTACAGATGCTGCTGTCCCCGAAAATCAGATCGGAGAGGTACTCCGCCCGGCCTAGCAAGCTGTCGAGATTGACCCGGATTAGCCGCTGTTCCTCGGCAATGGCGTTTTCGATCTGCCTTTGCATGATCTTTGCTGTGCTGTTGGATGAGGCGATGACTATGAGCGTGAAGCAAACCCCGAACAGCAGGATATCCAGCGCCAGAATCTTGTTGCGGATGGTTGCCCGCCGCCGAAGCCAACCCCATATCTCTGCCGTTCTCATAACGACCTCTTTTCCGTCTGGTGAGACAGGCGGTATTGGCTGGGGCTGGTCCCAAATTGCCGCCGGAACAGCTTGGCGAAGTAGTTATGATCCCCGTAGCCAATCATGACGGCGATGTCGCCGATTTTGTAATCGTTCTCCACGAGCAGATGCGCCGCACAATCCATGCGGGTGCGGGTGATGTATTCGATCAGATTTTCCCCTGTCTCCGCTTTAAAAACGGTACTCAGGTAGTTGGGGCTAATCCCCAGCTGCCGTGCGATATCCTGGACATTGAGCCCTGCTTTGGCGTTTTCACGCACGATATCCTTCGCTGAACGGATGATCCGCTGTGTTCGCCGCTTGCGGTTCTGCGCATAGGACAGCGACAGACTGGATAACAGCCGCGAGAGCCATTGCTTGATATCCCGCAGGGACTCCTGGGGGAGCAATTCATTGATCAGTGTTTTCATGTTGTACCGTTCATCGTCCGCTGCCGGCCCGGATTTCATCAGCTCGGCGAGCAGCGTCAGCAGGTCGAGTTTGAGATCAAGGATCTGCGCCGGCGAGACCGAAGGATGCATCGCTCCCACTGCATCCGCAGTGTCCCACGCGCATTCCCAACGCTCAAATTCCGCCGACAACACCTCGCCGAGCGCAGCAGATGCCGTCCCGCACAGAGCCTCCATTAGCTGCCTTTCAAAATCCGGGGAAATTTTTAGGGGATTGTCCTCCGTCTGAGGGGCATCTACATAAAACCGCAGCCCGTTGCATCCCCAGAACACCTCTTGGAACAGCGCCTGCATCGCTTGCTGATACGCCGCCGGAAGGCAAAACGGATCGGAAACGCTGGCGGAAACCCCCGCTGACGGATAGCGGCCGCAGCGGATATAGACGGCCTCGCGGACAGCGTTGCCGAAAGCTTGTGCCTGCTTGCGAAAGAGCGACGCCTCCATCGGTGCGCCGATGAGAAGACAGGCCAGCAGCCCAGGCCCTTTCATGGCGCAGACAGCGTCAACATCTTTCGGCAGACAGCCGGTCCCTTCCTCGACCCCTTGTTCCAAGTCCTTGTTCCGGATATCGTTCAGGCCGAACACGAATACGGCATAGCCGCCGGCCCGGGGCATGGAGAGCCGACAGTATGCCGCTCTTTCCACAAAGGCTTCATTCGCCAGGCCGCTGTCGAGCAGATCGCAGACCAGCTTTTCCCGCAATATCGGCAGGTCGTTGGACAGCCTTTTCTGCTCCTCCCATTCCCTCTTGACTGCCTCAGCCGCTTTCATGAGGGTGTTTTCGAATTCCTGGAGGTCGATGGGCTTGAATATGTAATCGATGGCCTGAAAGCGGAAGGCTTCTTTCATGAACTGCACGTCGGAATATCCGCTGATCACTATAATCTTGACCGCTGGATGCTGCTCGAATACACGGCGAGCAAATTTCAGCCCGCCCATCCCGGGCATGACCACGTCGCTGATCACGATATCCGGGTATTCCTCCGGGATCATCCGCAGCGCCTCCTCACCATCGCGCGCCATCTGCACCTGCGCGTCAAGGAAATTCTTTGAAAGGATAAAGCGGCTGATACCTTGCCGTATATGTTCTTCATCATCCACCACTAGAATCTTCATAGGATTTGCGTCACATCCTTCGCGTGTGTTTTTTTCTCACCATTTTTACAAATCATTCTCTTGTTATGATAATTTTATTATAAATAATACACGCTTTTCTGTCAACCAAGATGCTAAAAAATTGGCACGGAGGTTTTCCGTATTGCCGTCCCTTTTTTCAGCGGAACGGATATGTAGAAAAATCATGGATCATCTGTGATATATCGTATTGTTTTCTTTTGTTTTGTAGCTGTATACTAAAAAGGGGAGAAAAGTCAAATAGCGGGGAATAGAGGGGGGATTGTCACGGAGGACAGCAAAGATAATGTAAACCGTTTTGTGGAAAACTTGACCTAAAGCGGTGAGGTAAGACTTGCCCTAGCTGTTGGCAACAGCAGAAATGATAGGATCTTTGAAAGCGGCGAACCAGATGGCACAGCGCGGATAAGGGGGAACCGTGTTTGGGTACATGAATGCGGACGCCGTTAAAGCCGCCGGCCTATTTCACAGAAAGGCCGATGCCGGCGATGTACACGTGGAATGGTTCTCTGGTTCAGGTTCCGTATCTGCGTCTCTCATTCTTCACGGGCCATAATCTACTGCGAAACGAGAATACGACGCATTCGGCCGCTTCACCGGCCGGCCGCCGCAAGAAATCATAAGCTTCCCTAACCATACCACGGTATTGTATCAATCAGCCTTCCGGCTGTTGATATCCAATATTTATTTACTGTAGTAGGAGGTATGTACTATGAAACCCACTAAACTGCTCGCCATCGGGACAGCCTTCGCCATGGGGATGCTGCTGATGCCCGGCTGCGGAGACAGCGGACAGCCCCTTTCGTCCTCAGTTTCTTCATCAACGACTCAGGACGGCTCTTCCGCCTCCTCTTCGTCGGCCCCCCCCCGGACAGGGCCAGTGGCAATCGACATGAAAAACGATGTGGGCGTCACCGTCAACTTTCCGGGTAAGATCGACGATGACACCGTGCAGCTGCTCAAGGGCAGCGGAATTACCTATGTGCGCCTGGTATTCTCCTATCCCTTCGGCACGGACGGCGTCACCCCCAACGCCGCCTATCTGATGACCAAAAAGACTGCGCGCCGTTTTTATGATGCGGGCATCAAGGTCATGGCCCAGTCTTTCTGGCCTGGCGGGCGAGGCTATGACGACCAAACCGGAACCATTAAGTGGTTCTCCAATCTGCCGGGGTTTTATAACGATTTCGACGACGACTATTTTTACAAGACGGTCAAAACCGCCACCAAATTCATGGCTGAGGACCTTAAGGACATTTGCTCCACCTGGCTGATTTCCAACGAAATCGACATCAACACCTATACCGGCGATATGACCTTTGATCAAATCATCCGCTATGTGAAAGCGGCCACCGACGGCGTACGGACGGGCAATCCGGAGTCCTCCTGCGGGGTCAACCTGCTCACCGAGGTTTGGGAGGCCTACAGCCTCAAATTCGTCAACGCCCTGTACGGCGAAAACCCTACTTTAGATTGGCTAGGTCTGGACGGATATTACGGCACCCTGCAGCAAGGCGGGCCGGAAACCTGGGAGCATTACATCACCACCTTCTCCGAGGCGGCTAAGGTGCCGATCGTCATCACCGAATGGTCGTATTCCTCTGCTGAATCCGACCCACTGGGAACCTGCAAATTCCATTGGGAAGGCCATGGCGGTGCCCGCGGCCCGCAGACCCAGGCGGAATATGTCACCGCCTGTATGGAGGTTTTCGCACGACACCCCGAGATCGTCGGCACCCTGTGGTATGCGCTGCATGATCAGGATGAGGTCTGCTGGGAATGCGGCGACCCGCGCTGTACCCTGTATTCCTCCTGGGGTCTACTCAATGTCGATGGCAGCCCTAAGCCGGCGCTGGCGGCCATGGATAAGGCGACCGGACTGCTGCACAACAGGTGAGCCGTATAACGGGAAAGGAATGATTTTGATATGAACAAACTCGGCATCTTCATGAACTTCTGGGAGTTGAACTGGGCCGCCGATCACGCGAAATACATAAATAAAGCCGCGGATATCGGTTTCGATATTCTCGAATTTCAGGCGCAGGCCCTGCTGGAACTGGACAATGCCAGGCTGCGCGACCTCCGTAACCTGGCGGCGGAACGCGGGCTGGAACTGACCTACAGCCTTGGTCTCAATCCCGCCTATGACGTATCTTCCGCCGATGAGGACGTCCGCCGGAGTGGAATTGAGTACCTCAAGCGAATTTTAGAAAAGATCTCCCTAATGGGTGGCAAACGGCTATCCGGTGTGGACTATGCGGGTTGGGGTTCCCCCGATTTCATTGTAGATAACAAGGCTCCGATTGTGGAACGTAGCCTGCAAAGCATGCGACAAGTATTAAAAACCGCAGAGGACTACGGCATACTCTACAGTTTCGAGGTGGTCAACCGCTTTGAGGGCTGCGTGATGAACACGGCGGAGGAGGCGCTGGCTTATTTGGCACAGCTGGACAGCAAGAACGCCGGTATCCTGCTCGATACCTATCATATGAATATCGAAGAGACCTCCATGGGGGACGCCATCCGGCTGGTGGGCGACAAACTCACCGGCTTCCACACCGGGGAGAACAATCGTACCCCGCCCGGACGCGGCCATCTGGACTGGGAGGAAATCTTCGGCGCGTTGCGGGATATCGGCTATGTCGGCCCAATCGTTTCCGAGCCTTTTGTCCGCATGGGCGGCGAGGTGGGCCGGGATATCAAAGTCTGGCGCAACCTGATCGATATTGCCGACGAGGTCGCACTGGATGAGGAGGCCCGCCGCCTGCTGGCCTTTACAAAAGAAAAACTGCACGGATTTACGGTGTGAGGAATTCCCCGGCGGCGCTTTCCACAGGGAAGAGCCCGCCGGGGAATTCTTTGGGCAAGGGATGCAAAGTGGAAGTAAGTCTTCACTGGTATAGCCGACGGATATGTAAAAGGCATCAGAAAGACTGTGGATACCTGCATCGCCGCAGGCGCTTTTTACTGCCTGACATCCGCGAAGAGATTGTTGCTTGCGGTCTTGAGTCAAAATGATGCTCTTTCTTTGAGGAATCCCATGAAACCTGACACACTTTTTTTCGACAATAATCTCCACCGACATATGAATGTATATGATATTTGCAGTTCCACGGCGTATGCGTTAGACTTTTATTACCATTCGAATGTCTGCCCTTTGATATTTGACATTGTTGTCGGGAAGCACTTTTGCCAAAAGGAGTTTTTTCTTATGATCCTGCCCCCCTGGCGCTGCCGGGGGGGCTTTTACAAGAACCTTTTAACCTGTTGCCAAAAAGTCCACTACTGTTGTTTTTTCCTATTCCGAATAAGCAGAATCACCGTCACCGCGCAGGCTGCCACCAGCACCACCGCGCCGATGGTGATCGGAATCCAAAACGAAAATTGGCCGCCGACATCCCCATCCCCTGCAATATCCGTAGTGGTTTTGCCCGCCGCGGTAGTGGTGCTAGTGGCGGCCGGGGCCGCGGCGGTTGTGACCGGCTCTGTTTTCACCTTCTGATAGCGGAAATTGATCCCCACATAGCCGTGATTGACATCCAGGTCGTCGTTGTAGGATATGATAAAAAAAGCGCGTCCGAGCAGCGTGGCATCATTATCGTCGGTGAGTAGATAGGAGGCGGTGCCTTCGCAGAAATTGTCTCCGTTCGCGTATTCGCGGCTCATGAGATAATAGGGATGATTAGCCTTGAGGGTTACGGGGGCCGCCAGCTTGGCATAGGTGAACTCACCGGCCGTGCCGCCCTTGACAACCACGTTGGCGCCGGGCACATCCAGCATGGTTTCGCCGTCCACGATCTTCACCGCGTGTTCCTGAGTATTGCCTTCGAGAAATATCCGCCCCAGATCGGTGACCACCAGTTCACTTGCACCGGTGACGATTTTCATGCCGATAAAGCTGTGATAATCGTTGCGCAGGGTGGTTTGCTTCATATCCATGAACAGTTCGGTATCCGTACCGCTGGCTTTTTCCACGGGTGTAAAGCTGAATTCCATATTCAGGCTCAGGTAGCCGCTGTTGGGAAAGACAAAGGTCTTATACGCCCCGCCGTCCTCCCGGACATAGCCCCCGCAGACTGCGAATCCGTCCGAATACATCACGTCGCAGCCGTCGCTGTAGAAATCGCCGCCGCTCTTCTCCTTGCTCAGCAGATAATAAGTGGCGTTAGCCTGCAAGGTAACAGGGGCCGCCAGCGAACCGTAGGTGAACTCACCGGTCGTGCCGCCGCTGACGCTCACAGATGCGCCCTCCACATCCTCGCCGGTCGCCGCGTCTACCAGCTTGAGCTGGTGCTCGCCGCTGTTGCCCTCATAAAACATACGCCCTAGGGTTTTGACCGTGAGAGGGTATTCCCCCACCTGCACAATGGTGCCGATAAAGCCTTCGAAGCCCTCTGGAATTCCACCGAAATCCAGATTTTTCACACCGCCGGAATCCACCTTAGCCACCAGTCTGCCCTCCACAGCTGCCGGTTCGGCCGCGCCCGAAAACGGCAGCGACAGGGCTAAGAGCAGCGCGCCTATTAAAATACCGAGGCTCCTTTTTTTGTTCATCGTGATTTCATCCTCTCATACAAGCTGTTTTATAAAAGCATAAAAGCAGAAAAACTGCTGTTTCAAGTACTGAAAGGTCTGCAAGCGGGGTTCCTGCGACATGGTACCGCCAAATACATGTTTATGCATTTGGCGGTATCGTCGACATGACCGATTATTCTTTTGTCTTCTTTTTATGCAGCAATACGGTTGCTGCAGCACATCCCACGGCTAGCCCGGCAATCGCCAGCGTCACACCCATAGCGGACGAACTGCCGGTAACCGGTGGTTGCGGCTGGGAACCCGGATCGCTCATTTCCTCTTTGATCTCCGTTGCCTCAAAACCGAACTTGAAGGACACCGGACCGAACGTCGCTCCCTCGGCGGAAATCTCCGTATATCCTGTAGGTAGATAATACACCGAGCCGGGGATGCTCACGCCGGCGGCAGGAGTAAGAAGGGTGTTGCCCTCATACAGCTTGTCGCCGTTTATAAATTCCCGACTGACGAGATAATAGGAATGGTTGGCCTTGAGCTTTACCGGCGTGGCCAGGGCGACATAGGTGAATTGCCCGGCCGTGCCTCCCTTGATGGCAGCGCTGGCGCCTACCACATCCAGCTTGGTCTCTGCGTCCACGATCTTGACCACATGCTCCTGGGTGTTGCCTTCAACAAAGATGCGCCCCAACTCCGATACATAGATATCCTTATCGCCGACCGTTATCTTCATACCCATGAAATTGTCGAAATCATTGCGCATAGTATCGCTGAGCTGTACCTGGGCTGCGAGTTCCTTGGCATCCTTGACCGCCAGGTTGTCAACCGCCATCTCATATTCCAGGCTCAAGCCGACAAAGCCCTTATTGGGCATCGCGTCCGCATGGTAGCCGTCCTCCTCCAAATGATACACATAGCCGCTGCATACGGCGCCTGCGGAGGTGAAGAAGGTGTAATCCCCCTCGGCATAGCTGTCGCCATCTGCGACCTCCTCGCTCATCAGATAGTACTGTTTGCCCGCTTCCAAGGTAACAGGGGTCTCCAGTGCGCTATAGGTGAACTTGCCGACTGTTCCGCCCTGCACAGTGACGGCAGCCCCCTGCACGTCTTCGCGGGTTTCTGCGTCCACCAGCTTGAGCGGGTGCGCCGCAGTGTTGCCTTCATAGAACATCCGGCCCAGGGAGGTGACGGTCAGCGGCCGTTCCCCCACAGTGATGATGGTACCGATCCAACCTGAGAAATTGTTGCGCAGGGTGCCGGGGACGACCGAGGTAACGAGTTCGGTTCGCAGGGTTTTCTGCGCCGCGGAAGCGATCAGTCCTAAACTGAGCATGGTCAGGGTGAGCACCGCCGCCAAAACGGCAAGACATTTTTGGGCATACTTCATTTTCAGAATCCTCCTATATAGATTTTTTGGGCAACTATTTACTGTCCGCTGTAGGAAACGAAGAAAACGGACACGAAGCGGCTTAAATCAGCAGGCCGTGGAATTGCCTTAAAACGCGGCGATGTCATAGCCAAGGTACATTTCGCATGCCTCCCGCAGTGCGCGAGCGAAATGTCCCGGCGCTGCGGACATGTGATGCTTATAGCCCTCGCGACCGATCCGGATCAGCTTCTGCTGTAAGCCGGGAATTTCTGCCACTCCTGCGCATCCGAAATAATTCCCGTCGATGGGATCGTCCGTAAAGTGCCCCTCTCCCAAATACAGGGCAAAGCGACCGTTCTCGGTCTTGGCGCTGGCATAGGTCATCGGGAAATCGGCAATGCGTCCCTGGTTGCAGCCCCAGCCGCAGCCCGCTCCAAAAGAATTGGCAAGGATGCTATGGTCGGTAACCTTTCCTTTTCCCCGCATCAGGCTGCCTGCCACCGGGCCGCAGTGAAAGAGGATGCATTTATCGGGTTCATCCCCATAATTGTTGTTCCAATCCAGGCAGACAGCGGGTCTCTCCGCTCCCAGCCGCAACAGGCGCATCACCGCCGCGTTGCATATGTCGGTCTCGCACACCCCTTCGACAAATCGGTCGGACAGCTCACTGAGCAGCAGGCAGGGCGCAATGCCAAAGGTGGTCTCCATCTCGTTCCAACAGCGGATAGCTACAGCATCTAATGCATCGGCGGAGATGATCTCATCCAGAGCTACACCCACCGCGCACAGGCGGGCAAGCTTTTCCGGCGGCACACAGGAGCAGTCGGCATAGCCTATCAGACGCTGCCGCTTTGCCTCCAAGCGCGCGTCGTCCGGACGCAGGGTGGCCACCCTTTCATACAGATACAGCAAATCGTAGGTCTCCACGGTCACGCCCAGCTTTTCCAACGCCGCCTCATCATAGCGAACCGTTTTAAAAGCGGTCGCCCTTGCTCCGATTGCACCGATGCGCATCCTGCGTCCGCCGTTCACCATACGGCATACCGACGCGAATTCCCGCAAGTTTTCCGCGAACGCCACCGTTTCCGGCCGCACTACATGCGGCTCGAACACGGTGAAGGGAATCCCTCGCTGCCGCAGTGCATTCATGATGGAAATCTTGCCACAATAAGCGTCCCGGCGGGAGGCGATATCCATCTTTCCCGCTTCGTCCGGATAGGCATGGATGAAGATCGGCACCTGCACCCCGGTCATCGCTTCCGCTGCGCCATTTTCGTCCCCGAAATTTGGTAGGCTCATGAGTACCCCATCATACTGCCCTTCCACCGACCGCAACCATTGTGCATATACCTCCCCCTCCTGCCGCGAGGAGACTGCGCCGCCCGACAACAACCCCTTCGGCGGCAACAAACAACCGTAGCCCGCCTGCTCCACGGCTGTCGTCACTTCCCGGGCCGCACCGGCCAGCAGGGAAGCAGGAAAAGTGCTCCGCCCGGCGAGAAATAAAGCGAATACTTGTTTTCTTTTACGTTCCATGTTCAGTCCTCCATCCATGCCCAGTAGGTGCGCAGTCCGATGCCGTGATGCACATAGGTGGGATGTCCCTTAACATGCGGGGGAGGGTTAAACGCCTGTTCATACAGATTTTTCGCCAGCAGCTTACCATCGCCGTCCCTCAACTCCAGCCGCACGGTATATTGCCGGCCTGCGACAGGGACAAAATCGTAATCCGCAACTTTAACTTTGCCGTTGGCCGGCAGATCGAGATTCCTGCTCTCCCGCTGGATAACCTCGCCGCAGTCATCGATGATCAGCCAGAAGGCCGTCGCACCCGGGAAATCCCGCAGCAGGTCGTTCACCGCCCACAATGCCACCGGCTCCTCCTTTTTTGTCTCCATTAGGATACCGAGCGGTTGGTTGCTCTCTTCGAAGGCCCGCACAGCGTATTTCGGTAGACCTTTCCAATCGTAGACGCCGAAATGGCTAGTGGGTGCGCAATCGGTAAACAGGAATTGGAGATGCCCCGCGCAGGGAGAAAACTTTTGGATGCGGTAATGCTCAATAAAATATTTGATATAACGGTATTGATAATATTGGATGTGCCCGATGCCGTCCACCACTTTGCCCAGAATTTTGAGCAGCTGTGGCTCATGACGCAGGGTTTCCAAGCAAGGCGGTGCATCCATGCCGAACTCGGTGTTGAGCTTTTCAGTGGTGCCGTAAATATCGGTGTAATGGGTGTGCGCCCCGTCAAGCGAACCCATGTAATTATGGCTGTCACCGCTGTCGGGGTCGTTGCGATCCCAAGAACTCAAGATAGTGGGCCGGCCCGGATCCATCCGGGCGGCCGCTTCAACAAATTGCGGGCCGGGGCATTCGTGCAGGAAATTGTCCCCACGCGGCTCGTTGAGCAACACCCAGCAGAAGATAGAGGGATGGTTGCGCAACCGGATGAGCATTTCCTCGAACATCATTACCGCCCTGCGGCCCCATTCCTGCGTGGCCGGATGTACCCAATTGAAGTCGGAATCCTGCATCAGCAGTATCCCTTGTTCGTCGCACAGTTCATAGAAATCGTCCTTTTCCGCATGCACATGCACCCGTAGTACGTTCATGCCCGCAGCCCGTGCGTTCTGGATATCCCGCACATACCGTTCACGGCAGACCGCTGAGAGATACACATCCGGAAAATAGGTGGCACCGCGCAGATAGAGCCGCTCCCCATTGAGATAAAAGGTGGTTTCCTCCGGTGTGCGCATCAGTTTCACGTCGCGGATGCCGAAGTGCTGCCGTTCGCTCAGCAGGCATTCCTCCCCCGCAAATAGGCGCAGGATGGCTGTATAACGGTTGGCCTCTCCTCTTTCCCAGACCGTCCACAGGCGGGGGTTTTCCACCGTCAGACACCCTTCCAGAAGATTTTTGCCATTCCGCAGGGTCAGCAATTTTTCCTCTCGCGCCACCACCTCGGTGTCGCCGAAGCGGGTGATCTCCATCACCGCCCGCACCGACGTGGCATCCTGCTCGCTGTGAAGCCGATAGGACAGGTGCACATCGGCTTGGCTATAGTCTCCGTTGAGCGTGGGCGCCACCCAGGCTTTTTCCCGGAGTCGCACGCCGTTATAGGTTTCCAACGTCACCCTGTCCCATATGCCGATGGGATTGACGTCGCGGGGTACAAAGGTGTCGCTATGCTCGTAGGTGCCTTTCATCTGATCACGGATCACTGTGCAGAAGCGGATGTATTCCAGTCCGGGCAGGATATCGTTTTCCCACGGCGCACGCACTTTGACCACCAGGAGGTTTTTCTCTCCCCGTTTGAGCAGCCTACCAACCTCAAAGCAGAATGGAGTGTTGTAGCCCTCGTGAAAGCCGAGATATTCCTCGTTGAGCCAGACGTCGGCGAAATAATCCACCCCGGTGAATTGCAACACGGCGTACGGGTACTCGTCGTCCACTATGAATTCGTTTTTATACCACCAGGGCGCGTAGTTGAAGGTACGCAACTCCCGGCCGTAATAGGGATTTTGCGCGAAGGTGAGTTGCAGATGCTCCAGACGGTCGATTGGCTCCCATGGCTCCAGTGGCTGGATGCTGGAGTCGCCGCCGAAACGGGTGGGATCGAAGCTATGCTTGAAAATACCGAAATGCTCGCCGAACTCGTGTACATCCTGTAACACGCTCCAGCCTTTTGTGAGTTGGTATTGCATGGGGGTCCTACCTTTCCTAATTCTTAATAAAAAATGGATACTGCTAACCAATTAAATTGTAAAATAACGAAGGTTTTTCTGGTTTGCGTAGTGTTATTCTTTGACCGAGCCGAGCACCAGCCCCGTTTTTATATATTTTTGCAACACGGGGAAAGCGAAGAGAATGGGGAGAATGGTGAATATCGTCTGAGCGGCGATCAGCCCCTGCCTCGAAACCGAGGCCCCTGCCCCTTGCAGGCTGACAAATTCCGACACATTCTGCATCGAGGCGTACAAATAGGTCTGCAACGGATAATTGGCAACGTCTTTCATGTAAATCATGCCACCGAACCATTCGTTCCAGTGACCGACCAACGACATCAGGCTTAGGGTGGCGATGGAGGGCATGGACAGCGGCAGATAGATTTTCGCCAGAATACGGAAATGAGAGGCGCCGTCAATCCGGGCCGATTCGAACAGGGCTTTGGGCAACTGACGGTAGAAGTTCATCAGGATGATCACCGAGCCCACCGGCACCGGGCCGAGCACTAGCGCCCAGATGGTGTCCATCAGGTTGAGATTACGGATAAGGATATAATAGGGGATGATGCCGCCGCTGAACAGCATGGAGATGAAGAAGAAAGCGACATAGATCTTACGCCCCCTGAAGTTCTTTGAATCGAAGGACAGCGGATAAGCAACCGTCACGGTCAGGAACATGCTGTATAGGGTGCCCAGCACCATCCGCTGCAGCGTCACCCAGAGGGACGACCAGATGTTTTTATCCGCAAATGCCTTGACATAGGACTGGATGTTGAAGCCCTTGGGCCACAGCGCGACCGCGTTTGCCGTGGTGGAGACTTTGTCGCTCAGAGAAACGGCAAGAATGTGGATAAAGGGCAGGATACAGATCAGCGCCAGCAGGAGGAGAAATACCAAATTGACGACGAAAAAAATCCTGTACCCCTGTGATTGCTTGATTTTCATTTACATGATTCATTCCTTTCTGCAGACCGGGAATTTGCTCTTTCAGATTGGCGCAGCCGAAATTTCGGCTTTCCGGAATCGAACAAATTCTGTGTGAAAAAATCTCATTTTTCACGTTATCCGCCTCAGAAAACCCGATATTTGGCGTATTTGTCTGCCAGGAAATACGAGATACCGATCAGGATCATGGCCACCAGCGATTTGAACAGCCCGATGGCCGTGCCGAAGCTGTATTGCGCCCCTTGAAGCCCCACGCGGTAGACATAGGTATCGATGACGTCCGCCACATCGAGTACCAGACCATTGTATAGGTTGAAAATCTGGTCGAATCCGGCATTGAGAATGTTGCCGATGTTCAGCACGATCAGCAGGATGATGAAAGGCTTGATGCATTTAAGGGTGATATGCCAGATCTGCTGCCAGCGGTTTGCCCCGTCGATCACCGCCGCTTCATAGAGGTTTTCATCCACCCCCGAGATGGCCGCCGTATACAGAATTGCCGAAAAACCCGCCTCCTGCCAGAGGTTGCTAAGCACCAGCACGATCATAAACCAGCCGGGATCCCCCAGAAACATGACCGGCTTGAACCCGATTGTCTGCAGCACGTTGTTGACAAAGCCGTCATTGGCCAGAATGGTGCGCAGCAGCCCACCGAGGATGATCCAAGACAGGAAGTGCGGAAAAATCAAGCAGGACTGCAGCGGACCGCGCAGCCGTTTGCATCGAACTTCATTGAGCAGCAACGCCAGCACCAGGGAAAAAAACAGCAAGGTTGTGATTTTGAGTAGCGCGATGACAACGGTGTTGCGCAGGATGGTGTAGAAATCCGGCAGCTGTATCAGGCGGTTAAAATGCTTGAACCCCACCCATTTGGAGCCAAAGACGCCCTTGGTAGGCAGAAAATTTTGAAAGGCCATCAGAATGCCGTACATGGGGACATAGCTGAAAATCAGGGTTGCCACCACGCCGGGCAGGATTAGTAGGTGCAGGGGGAACTGCCCCTTCCGGCGGGTCTTCGCCTGGATCTTCGCCACCTTTTTTGTGGCTTCCACAGCTGTTCATCCTTTCCTTATTGATGGGAGTCGTACCACTTGTTGACCTCCGCCGTTATATTCTCACCCCCAAGCCGTAGCCATTCCTCCACAAAGGAATCGAACTTGCCGATATCTTCGCCCATGATGATATTGTAATAGGTCTCGATCATGGTTTTGTCGAGGGTGGCCTTCTGGAAGGTGGCGTCCTCCGACAACACCCCGGCGAAGCAGTCGTATTGGAACTCCTTGTACGCCTCCGTATACACCTTTTCAGCGTAGAGATACACGTGCTTGAGTGCCCAGCCCTCGCCGCCGACGAATTTATAGAAGTTGGATTCGTCCTTCATGAGGTTATAGGAGAGCTTGGCTATCGGATAATTCTCGATCGCCGCATCTGGATCGTCGGCCGCATAGACCGCACGAAGTGCTTCGCCGATCTTCACATTGTTGTCTGCAACGTCGAAGAATGAGGGTAGGGCGTATTCGCCGCAGAGATACACCTCTGCATGCGCACCGAGCATTTCGTCGGTAAACCATTCGCGGTATTCGCCCTGCTCACTCCAGACCTCCATCCAGAGATTCATGGACTTCAGCAGCGCCTCCGGATGCGCACAGCCCTTGCGCACGACATAATAGCCGCTCACATTGAGGCTGGATTTCGGTTTCACCCCGCCGTCGATGTTTTGTGGAATCGGAAAAGCCCGCCATTCCGCCTTGGGGTTGTTGAGCACGCTCCCCTTGAGCAGATGGCCATAGAAATACTGCCCGAACACCAAGCCGTACTGCTGCTGGGCGATGAGGGATTCCTCGGTAGAACCCTTGATGGCGAAATCCTGGTCGATTAGCCCCGCCTTGTACATCTCCTGCATTTTCAGCAGGGCGTTGCGCATTTCGGGCTGGATGCCGCTGTACGCCACCTTGCCGGTGCTCTTATCCAGGATCCAGGTGTCGTAATAGGCGTTCTGCGTCTGAGCGATGGCGCTGAAGGCTTGGGAGCCGGGGCCATAGAAGTTCATACCCGCGGACTGTGCGCCACCCACATTGGCAATGCCGCTCTTCTTAACCTTTGTCAGATATGTTACCAGCTCGTCATAGGTGGTGGGGGGAGAGATGCCCAACTGGTCGAGCCAGTCGCTGCGCATCCACATGATCGGCACATCGGATTCCATGCTCGTTATGGCGGGGATGCCATACATTTTGCCATCGTATGTACAGGACAACAGAGCGTTGTCCCCACTCATGGTGATGTTTCTCTTGAGCTTGTCGCCAGCGAATTTGTTGTAGACTGTGGTCAGATCCATGACCTGATCCGCCGCCACCAGCGCATTGAGCTGCGAGGCCGAAACCAGGCAGACGTCCGGCAGTTCGTCGCTAGCGATATCCAAATTCAGCTTGGCTGTATAAGCGGCGGGGTCAGCGTCCCATTTGGTCTCCCACACCACATTCAGCTTTTCCTTATAGAATCTGGTGACAAAGTTATCCGACTTGCTTTCCCCTTCGATGTAGGTAATGTTGGGATTGTGAGATTTGACTTGAGTCAGAGTAACCGTTTCCTCAAAGGGTACCAGAGGCCCGTCGTCGTCGCTGAAAACCAGCGAAACGTCGTTCCCGGACTGCGGTGAACAACCGGCTGTCGGAAGTAGGCAGGTCGCCAAAGCCACGCAAGCCAGTCGTATCCATGCAGAATGTTTCATTTCACGCCCTCCGTTTTATTCAATATTTCTATTATTCATTATATATAAAACTATTTTATAGTACAATATGGCATTTCTCCACTCATACGGTAAAAATCTACACAAAATGAGACGCACGACCATGGAACAGCAAATAGAAAAAGGAGAACGGAGACTGGAAAGGTGAAGAAAAAACGGACAGAAAGTTAAGAGCGATTAAAGAGATAGAGATTCAAATTGAGTTGGGCTTAACCAGCCAAGCGCAGAATGGATGCGTTTAGTATTGTAGTAGAACTCAATGTATTTGAAGATATCCATGCGGGCTTGTTCGGGATTGTCGTAGTGGGCGTCCTGAACAAGCTCTCTTTTTAGGGTACGGTAGAAGGATTCCATAATGGCGTTGTCATATGGATTGCCCTTTCGGCTCATACTTAAGCGAAAGCCATATCGAATACACATAGCCTGAAAACGCTGGGCCGTATATTGGCAGCCACGGTCTGTATGAATGATCAGTCCCTCGGGCGGGTGTTCCCGTCCAATGGCTTGATTGAGGGCCGACAGGACAAGGGTATCGCGGATTCTGGTATCCATTGCCCAGCCGGTAACCTTTCGGGAAAAGATGTCGATGAACACAGCTAGATATAGCCAGCCACGCTTTGTCGGTATGTAGGTAATGTCTCCAACCCATATCTGGTTCTTTGCCGATGTCTTAAACACTTGATTCAGGATGTTTTCTTTCTCATCATAAGCCGTTTTGTTTGCTTGATACCGATAGAATCTCCGAGTTCCTTTCGCAATCAAACCATGTTCGCTCATTAGCTTAGAAACACGTTTGGGGTTCACATGGACATTTTGTTGTTCCAATACCTTTTGGATGCGTCTGGCTCCATACCGGCCCTGATGCTCGTGAAAGATATCCTCAATCATTTCTGTCAGCGCCTCGTTTTCAATGGCGCGGTTGCTTTTTCCGCGCTTGAGATAATCATAGAATCCAGAACGTGACATTCCCAAGATTTTACAGGCCTTCTGAATGTTGTATTCTTTCTGATGTTCTTTCAGAAACTGGAATCTCACACATTCTTTTGATTCAAGAAGGCCTGGAGTTTTTTTAATAGATCCTTCTCCATTTCCAATTCTTTGACCCGTTTTTGCAGCTTTTTTACTTCATATGTAGAATTGAAAAGTGCGTTCCCATGCCCTGGGAACGCACTTTCTCCATATTCGTCATACTCCTTGATCCAGCGACGCAGACTGCAACCACTGATTCCTAATTCAGTAGCTGTTTGCGTGACGGATTAGTCTGATTCTTGCGCCAGTTTTACCGCTGCCATCTTGAATTGCTTGTCGTATACCGCTCGTTTCATTATCTGGACCGCCTTCCTTTTGCTCTTTTCTTTCTGTCCTGTTTATTTTACACCCTCCAATTCATCCTTTCTTTTTTTTGTTGCGTTTTTTAGGCAATTTCCCTTTGTTCGCTCTTTGTTCCTTGCTTCTTCCTTGCTTCATTGCAGCCTCATTGCAAAAGAGCATTTTCTCGGCGTTCCCTCGGGGTTCAAGCGCTTTCGTATTTCTTCTCCAGCATCCGGGCGACGGGACAAAAGCGGGAATACCCGAAGGAGGAACAGACCTCCGAAACGTGCCTCATCTTGTCCGCTTTGGTGCTGAATTTCACCTGCTGCTGGGAATTCTCAAATATCCCCTCGCATGTGATTGTATACTTAGATTCATGCTGATAATACGGGCATATTGCTTTAACCCCTCCACGATAGTTCGGCAATTAATCCACCCCCAGGCGTTGTATAAGGGTCTCTGTCTTTTCCGCCGCCCGCTCCACGGAGGATGCGCCGCTGTGGTAGAAGGAGGCCCAGCCGGTGCCCATCCAGGCGTAACCACTCC
>CABULH010000002.1 GCA_902492455.1 uncultured Oscillospiraceae bacterium | reverse complement strand
TGAAGAATGCCGGTCGGCTTGAACAGCCTCCTGCGGCTTTGCCGCACTGGCATTCTTCCGGTGGCAGCGTAACCATAAACCGGCTGTGTCATCGCGTTTGCCTGTCGGCTAACGCCAACCTTTGTGGTATAAGACAAGCAGCGGCTGGGAGGCGGAGGACAATGCTGAATTTCTACAATTTATCCGACAAAGAATTTGCCCGTTTATCCCGGGATATTCTGCAAAAAATTACCGGCCGGAAGCTTTACCTGACCGACATGCCCGGGGACAGGGGCGTGGATTTTGCCGACGACCGGCTTCATCCCCATATCGCCGGGCAGGCAAAACACGCTGCCGGCACCCGTACGGATCAGCTGATGCGGCTGCTGCGCCTGGAAGCGCAAAAAATCGCCCAAATCCGGCCGGACTGCTATTATCTCTTTCTCACCAAAGAACTCCCGTCCAGGCGGCTGCAGGAAATCCTGGAGATTTTTGAGCCCTATACCTCTCTTTCACAGGAAAACATCTTCACCCTGCGGGTGCTGGATGATCTGCTGCAAACCCCGGAATACGAAGATATTCTCCGGGGCTATCCCGCTCTGTGGGATTTCTCCACCCAGGTTCTGCACAAGCTGCTCAACGGGAGTGTTTCCTTCGATACCGGCGAGCTGTTGGAAAAAGCGAAAGATTATACCCAGGCCTTTGTTCCCACCGCCTTATACGCCCAATGCGTCGCCGCCTTGGAGGAAAGCCGCATCGTCTGCATTCAGGGGAATCCGGGGACCGGTAAATCCGCCACTTCGGAGATGGCGGCCCTGGATTTCATCCTCAGAGGATACCGGCTGTTTTACAGTTCGGATAACCACATCTCTTCGCTGAAAGCCGCTCTGCAGGCAGACGACGCCAAGGAGCTTCTGCTGCTGGACGATTTTCTAGGACAGCTCACCTATGAAGCCGATCCCCGGGAGATCCGGCAGCTGCTGTCTCTGCTGCGGCATATCCGCCGCAATGACAACAAGTGCGTCATTCTGAACTCCCGCATCACCATCCTGCAGGAAACCTACCGGCGCTTTCCGGAGCTGGAGCATTTTTTCAGCCAGATCCCGGTTTTGGACTCCGCCGGCCTGACCGGCTGCGAGAAGGCCCGGATTCTGAAGAATCATCTGGAAATGAACTGCCGGGAGCGGAAGGATATCCTGTCCTACCTTGCCCAGGATCAGCGCAGCCTCTCCATCGTCCGTCACCGCAACTACAATCCCCGGCTGATCCAGCAGCTGACCCGGCCCGCTCCCCAGGAGCCTCCCGCCGTCTTTTACAGCCGTTTTCTTCTTTCCCTGGAACACCCCAAGGACATATGGAAAAATGAATTCGAGGAAACCCTGAAACCGGTGGACCGGGCGTTTTTAACCACCCTCTATTCCCTCACCAATACCCAGGCGGAAGCCTCGGTGCTGCAGGAATGCCTGGACGCTCGGCTGCGGGCCATGCCCGGCGTGGACACCACCGTGAACCACTTTGAAAACGTGCTGGCCCGGCTGCACCGCTCCATGGTCCATCTGGCCGTGGGGGAAAAACGGATGATTAGGGCGGCCAATCCATCAGTCAACGATTTTCTCGCCGATTATCTGGAGAACAACCGGCTGGAACGGGAAGAAATCGCCCGGTGCGCCCTGTATCTGGATCAGCTGCTGAAAATCGGCGGAGGGGGCTGGCTGCGCCCTCTTTCCCCGGAAATCGCCGCGCTGTTGGAGGAAAAGGTCCGGGATCGCTCCATTCTGGACATGCGGTGCTTACGGGACGATTCGGAGCTGGTAAACATCCTGCTGTGGTTCAGCGTGGCGGAAGGTCTGCAGCTGGACGCGGACTACGCGGCGCGGATCACTGCCGCCATCAAGAGAGGCTATCTCCCCCTCAGCGCCCCCTTCCGGATGGATAGCTGTGAGGAGTGCCTGCCGCCTTTGCTGCGGGAGCCGCTTTACAGCCATTACCAGATGGACAGTCTGCTGCAGGATCCGGAATTCCTGGACGGCCTGATCCGGTGTGCCGACGGCGATATTGCCTCCTACATCGCCGTAACCAACGACGTGTGGAAGGTTATGGGGGAAAGGGGCATCCCCGGCGGCAGCCGGGACTACTTCCGCCGGCAGGCTTTGACGCAGTTTGAAATAACCGCTCTGAATCATTGCATAGAGCCGGACGAATATGCGGAAAGGATATACGACCGCACTGCTTACCGCGCGGAATTTCCGGATACTTTTGCCTGCGAAGAGGATCTGGTGGATTTCTGCGAGTTTGACCTGTATTATTTTCTCCAGGAGGATATCCGTGCTGGCTATGCGGTTTATCTGGAGGAATGGATACGGGAGGGATATGACGCCCTTTCCTATGTGGGAGATTTTGCATACCAAACGGATGAAGAAGCGCTGCTGATAGACCGGGAGTTCGATTTCGGCCCTGCCATTAAGGGCGTGATGGACGATGTGCTCCGGGAGAACCTGTCCGAAGCCGCCTACGATCAGTATTGGGGGCAACGAAGAGAAGCCTCCTACGCCATGGATATCGAGCGGGAGCTGTATCAGCCTGCCGACGGAGAAAATCATCATATCCAGGAAATGTTTTCCGGCTGGCGGTGAAGGAACGAACCGCCGCTATCTGGACGGCATTCTGCCGGTGATTATCAGCGAATGCGGCGGCGTGGCGATTGAAGGCCGGGACTGGGGCTGCAACGGCAAGGTGAAGGATGGCCCATTCAATTCGACGCCGGCCGCCTGCCAAAGGTTCCTCTTGACAAAATCTTCCGGATACACCTAAAATGAAAGCAATTGCTTAAAGAAAAAACGGCGATTCAGCTGGAGGAAACGAAAAAACCGGTGAGGCTCGGGAAAACGCTGTCTTCCGAGGTGTGGATGCTGCGAATGGAGACCCTGTCGGTCAATGGGATCACCACCATTCTGCACATTCCCGTCTCCTCCGCGGCGCTGCATGTCAAAACCCCGGAAGCGGCGGGGCTGATCCTGTCGGACTGCCAATCCGGCATCTGTGGACTCAAAAAGACGTGCGGCCTTTGCCTGAATATGATCGATCAGGTCATGAGACTGAATTATATATCCAACATGTAAAGGGAAGGTGACGTTATGCAGGACGGTATTCACGGCCTGCTCCCCCGGGAGCAGATGGCCGAAGGCACCCGCAAGCTGCGGGATTTTTACGACGGCAAGCCGGGCGCGCCCCTGGTGCTGAAGGAGTTCGGCTATTATTCCCTGGACCGGTGGATCAGCGAGGGTCATATCAAATCCTGGACGGAGGTGGAAGGGGACTACGACGCCTATCTGCGGGAAGTTTTCGGCTTCGACGAGCCAGGCCAGTTCGATATCTGGAACCTGGGCTGGTGCGAGGCGGCGTTCAGCCCCTTCTTTGAGGAAAAGGTCATTGAGGACCGGGGCGACCACGAAGTGGCGCAGGATTTCGCCGGCCGGCACGTGCTGTTTTTCAAGGACCGGCGCTCCGGCTACATGCCCGAATATCTCTCCCACCCGGTAAAGGATATGAAAACCTGGCAGGAGGATGTGAAGTGGCGGCTGGATCCCAAGACCCCCGCTCGGGTGCAGCAGAACGCCGAAATGATGAAAGAGGCGGCTTGGAACGCCCGCCAGGGCAAGGTCATCAGCCAGCGGATTATCGGCGGATACATGTATCTGCGCTCCCTGATGGGACCGGAGGATCTGTGCTATCTGTTCTATGACGAGCCTGAGCTGATCCACGACTGCATGCAGACCTGGCTGGAGCTGGCGGACAGCGTCACCGCACAGATCCAGCAGGCGGTGAGCTACGACGAGGTGTTCCTGGCGGAGGATATCTGCTACAACCACGGGCCGCTGATTTCCCCCGACATGATGCGGGAGTTCCTCTTCCCCTACTATCAGCAGCTGATTCACAACATCCGCGGTCGGCAGCTGGATAAAAACCGCCGGCTGAACATCCAGGTGGATACCGACGGCTTCTGCTGGCCGGTGATCGATATGTACCGCGAAGCCATCGGTATGAACTTCATGAGCCCCTTCGAAGCCGCCGCAGGCTCCGATATTGTGGCGTCTGGGGAAAAATGGCCGGATCTGCTGCTGTCCGGCGGCATCGACAAGCGGATTCTGGCCACCACGCCGGAGGAAATCGACCGGTATCTGGACGGCATTCTGCCGGTACTTCACCGCCGGGGCGGCTATATCCCCACCTGCGACCACGGCGTGCCTGAGGAGGTATCCTTCGAAAACTATCTGCATTTCCGCCGCCGGGTGGCGGAATACGCCTGAGCCGTATAAAAATATTCCTGGAAACCCACAGAGGGTTGCTGCAAAATGAAACATTTTGCAGCAACCCCTTTTTACGCTTTTTTCCTCTGCTTCCCCGCCCGGCCCGGGCCTCCCTGCAAAGATCCGGGATAGAGCCGCCGTTTCTCCCGGGCTACGTTTCCCCCTCGCCCATCCTTCGCCGTCCCCGCTCTTCCCGGGCTTCCAGATCTCCAATCCGGTGATTCATCACCTTGATCTGCTCCTCCACCACCGGCAGGCGGCGGGCATAGTGATTATGCTCCTCCACCCTGTTTTCCAGCTGCCGCAGCCGGTAGGCCGTCAGCTTGGAGGATACCAGCACCCCGCTCAGGCTGCCGCCCAGCGTCCCTATCAGAGCGATCAGCGCCACTATGATTTCGCTGTCCATCTTCCCACCTCACTCCTCGGGCGGATCCCGCCGCCTGTCATCTGCGCACATTTTTTAACAAAAGTTAATCGAATCACATCAACCGCCCCACCATCTTTCTGCAGCATACCACAACGGCGGTATAACATTCCATACCATCCTCAGACTTTTTTCCGCTCCCTCCGGTCCCCGGGGACTCCCCCCTGTTAACCAACGGGCAGCGTCATGGCCGCAAGGGCGTCGGCGTGAATCCGGCTGACCTGCATGGTGCTGTAATGCATGGTCTGAGCCACCTTTTCCCAGGTCATCCCCTCGATATACCGGTACTGCAGCACCTCCCGCCGCCGGCTGTCCTGAATCCCCGCCACAGCTTCCTCCACCTGCAGCCGCAGCGCCGCCTGTTCCCCGATCTCCTGGTCCAGCAGCCGCTGGATCACCCCGATTCTCTCCCGGATCTCCTGCCGCCGGAGCGTGTCCCGCAGCCCCTTTTCCGTGGAGGGGAGGCCATCTTCCCAGAGCGCCGGCTGTTCGCCGGAGGCATCCTGCGGCTGGGAAAGCAGAGCGGCCTTCCGCTGCCAGCGTTCCTGCTCCGCTGTCAGGGCGGCGATCCGCCGCTCCGCATTCTTGTACCGGCTGAGAAACGCCTTTTTTTCCTCCGCCGTTTTTGCGGCCGGAGTCACCCCTTTCGCCTGTAAACCCGGCGCAGGCCGCTCCAGCCGTTGCGGAACCAGCGAAGCCATCCGGCGCTCTCCGTATCCTCGGGAGGAGGCGGGAGAACCGGCAGAGGCATATTCCCCGCCGCCCGCCGGATATAGGGACACCGCCGGGAGCATACCTCTCCTGTCAGCCACTCGCAGCCGTTCTTCAAACATATCCATCTATCCATCCTTCCTTTCCTCCCAATCCCTGTTCTTTCGGTTTTCCCCGGCTCCATCCGCGGTACCCTTTCCTCCTGCGTCCGCCGCCCGCAGACAGCAGCCCAGCAGCAGTCCCAGGCAGGCGGAAAGCGCCGCCGTGCCCGCCAGCATACCGGCCAGTATTCCCCATGGCAATGTGAGCATCCCATCTCCTCCCAGCTTCTTTCATCCATGTTCCCGCATCCATCCCTGCTTTATGCTTTTGTTCGCGTGCGCGCGGGGGGGCTCTCTCTTTTACTTTACTGTTCTTTTCTTTCCTTTCCCTTTCCTTTAGGGGTGGATAACCCGGGTTTCGCCCCCTGATAACCTGGGTTTTCCGGGGGAAAACGCATTTTTGGGGCGCAGGGAACCAGACCGGCTCCCTCTTTTTCTTTGAGAGCCAGCATATTGCTGTGACGGATCCATTTTTCTCCCCGGATTGATCCCGCTGTAATCCCGTCCTCCACGGATAGCTTGTGATGTCACAACCCCGTCCGCAAGCACAGGCTGACCGTCCTTCCGACGATATCGGACCCAACGCCGCCGCCGGCCGCCCATCGGCAGACCGCCGCATCGGCGCAGCTCCACGAGAACCCTATTCCGAGGGCTTCCGGATCCTTTTTTCTCCGCCCGGACAACCGCCCTTTTCCCCAGCCCCGATTCAGCCTTCGGCTTGGGCCGGGACAGAGGAGGCCGCTGCTGAGCTTCCGCAGCGCTCCTTCAGCCGCTGGGCGCAGCGCTGCAAACCGATGATCCGCCGCTCACAGGCCGCCAGTTCCTCCTCCCGGCCATATCCCCAGGCGTTCCGGTTCTGCAGATCCCGCAGAATCTCCGTGGCAACCTGCAGTTCTGTGATCCGCTTCTCCATCGCTTCCAGCAAGATTTCCTCATCCGTCATGATTTCCCGCTTCATTTCCCTATCACCATCCTTTGTTCCGTTGTTCCAGTACTCCAGTTGTCCCACACCTTCCGGCGCTCCCCTCTCCTCACCTGCCACACCCTCCCCATCCCTCCCGTGGGATTCTCCCACCTGCGGACCGCTCCCCCAAAATGCCTCGTGGCCTTTATTCACACGCCTGATTCTCAAAATCGCCGTCCCCGGAAAAAATTTTCCTTCTCCAGTTGCAATGGCGGGCGATCTGTGGTAATATAGAGGCAATGCATCAAACTAATGTTCTTTTGATGATCAAAAGGAGGCAGTCTCATGAAGATTGGCAAAAAACTATCCAGTATCCTTTTGCAAACCGAAAGCAGGCCAACGGGCGGGCTGCCCGCATGCCATCGGAAATACGCCCGGCTTGAGACACCGCCGCATCCCTCCCGCCGCTCCGCCTGATCCTGCTATCGCCCCTTTCCGGCATTCCCGGCGGATTCCATAAGGCAGAAAATGCTTGTCTTTTTCGACATTCCGTGATATGCTTAGTTTGCTAAGAATGCAGTAGGATGATAGGATTTGTTTTATCGCCTTTCGCTTAGTTATCTAAGCTACATTCTTATAATATCACAGATTTCTATGTCGGTCAAGCCTATTTTGCAAAGTTTTCTAAGTTTATGGAATCACTCTACAAGGCGGGATAAATTATGGATACATTTGACAGAATCGAACAGCTGCTCCGGGAACGGGGGATGAAACAGGCGGATCTGGCCCGGGCTACCGGGATCTCCACCGGGCTGATTTCCCAGTGGAAAAATCGCTCCCAGCAGCCATCCTCCCGGAAGCTGCAGCTGATCGCGGATTATTTTGGGGTGACGGTGGACGCCCTGCTGGGCGGCGGCGAGGCGGCCGGCGCCGGACAGGACGCCGGAAAAGAGACGGCCGTCACGGTATACGACGAGCAGGACAATGTGATCCGGCTGGATGAGGAGACCCTGCAGATCAT
Source organism: uncultured Oscillospiraceae bacterium (assembly GCA_902492455.1). GTDB lineage: Bacteria > Bacillota > Clostridia > Oscillospirales > Acutalibacteraceae > CAKTXU01. The sequence goes on along the minus strand of CABULH010000002.1, from coordinate 273,086 downwards.
CGATTCCCTGCGTACCCGGCCGGATATGAAGATGCTCTTTTCCGTCTCCGCCAAAGCCACGCCGGAGGATATAATCAAGACGGTGAAAATCATCGAAGCTCTGAGAGATGAAAGTGAAGGACAATGACAGACCATGACGGATTACTGCATTCGGTACATCGAACTGCCCTATGCCTCCAAGGGCGTCACCGTCCAGGATGCGGCGGGGTTTTATAACATCTATATCAACAGCCTGCTGTCCTATGATGAACAGAAAAAGGCGGTGGCCCACGAGCTGGCCCATGTTTTTCGGGAGGATTTCGACCCGGCCAAATCCCTGGAGCTGGTGGAGCGCTACCGCCCCGCCCTGTCCCGGGAGAAGCCGGTCCCCCGCCCTCTTCCCCCGGCCGCGGCCTCCGCGTCTTTTTCCCCGCCGCCGGTTCCCGCAGCTCCCGCAGCGCCGCCTTCCCGTCCCTCGCCTGTTTCTTCTCTTTTGCCGGACATCCGGGAAATCACCACTGTTGGCCAATTGATCCGGCTGATGACCGAGCTGGAAATGGAAAAGCGGGGGCGGCCCATCCCCTGTTCATCCCTTTCGCAGACCTCTATCGATATCTTTCGAGATTAAATTTAACAATTGTTGTACGTCATCGCTTCCGCCGGTGAAAAACAAAAAAGGAGATGTCCCTCATGAAAAAAATCGCTTCTCTTTTTCTCTGCGCCTTTCTTCTCCTGACCGCCGCAGGGTGCGCCCCCCATTCCAATCCCTTTTCTGCCGAAGAGAAGCTCTTTTCCTCCGACGGCATGGAAATCACCCTGACCAAAGCCTTCCGCAAAACCTCCGTGGATGGATATACTGTCTGTTATGACTCCTCCAAGGTTGCCGTATTCGCCTTAAAAGAAGCTTTTTCCCTGGCGGAAGGGTTGGAAGAAATGACCCTGGATGATTATAGGAAACTGGTATTGCAGGCCAATGAATCGAAAAATCCGCAGCGCGGGGAAGACATCGATTCGATTCAAACAATGGTGTACAATTTCTACAACCAGGAGAAAAATACGGAATACCGTTATCTTTCCGCCATGTACAAAGCCGGCGACGCCTTCTGGCTGGTGCAGTTCGCCTGCGAAAAAGACGTATTCGATGAATACCAGCCCCATTTTGTGGAGGCGGCCAAAAGCGTCGCCTTTCCTGAGAATGATAAACCATGATGACCGATCTTTCATAAGAGAAAAGCAGCCGCGGATTGGAGAAGATTTCCACTCTTCCACCAATCCGCAGCTGCTTTTTTATTTCTAAATACTAACAATTGTTTCTTAAACTTCCTGCTTTTCCCACTCCATCCAGAACCGGACTCCTCCGGGGATATTCTCACACCCGCAGGCAGCCCCCGCCTGCTCCAGATATTCCCGGGCAATGGCAAGCCCCAGCCCGGCGCCGCCATCCACCCGGCTGCGACCCTCGTCTCCCCGGTAGAATCGCTCCCATAGGTGCGGCAGCTGCTCCGGTGGGATGGCCGGTCCGTCGTTTTCCACCCAAACCCTGGTCTTCGCCCCCAGTTGTTCCGCCGATATCCGAATTTCCCCGCCGGGAACCACATGCCTCACCGCATTGCTGAGAAAATTGGACAAAGCGAAATCCGCCGCGGTCCGGTCAGCGATAAGCTCTTGTTCTCCCGCCAATACCCGGATCCGGACCTGCTTCTCCTCCGCCGCGCCCTGCACGGCGGAGGCCGTACTCTCCGCCCATTCCCGGAGGAAGAAGCGCTCCGGCCGGGGATGAAAATCCCCGCCTTCCATCCGGGATAGTCGCAGCATATCCTGCACCAGCCCGTCCAGCCGGTCGGTCTCCCGGATAATCCCCTCCAGATACCGGCCGGTTTTCTCCGGATGAATCCTCTCCCGCAGCGCCTCGCCGTATCCCCGGATCACCGCCAGGGGATTTTTCAGCTCATGCGCCACCGCATCGGTGAACCGTTTTCGCTCCTCCTCCAACCGCAGCCGCCGGGCTTCCACCGCCTTCAGCCGCCGGGTGAGAAGTCCCGCCGCCAGCAGCATGGGCAGCAGACAAAGCAGATACAGCGGCAGCAGGCTCTTAACCGCTTCCTCCAAGGGATAAAACTGCAGGCCGTAGCTGAGAATCGTTTCGCCGAACACCGCACCGATTCCGGATAATTGTGTCCGGAGCAGTCCCCCCTTCGCCTCCCCGCCCAGGGTACCCGTTTGATCCAGCCAATGTTCCCTGGCGGTCTGCTCCAGATCCCGGCAGACGTCGAACCTCTGCCGGGTGAAGGGATCCTCCAGCCGCCGGTTAGAGGTCCATTCCAAGCTCACCTGGCCGAAAACAGGCTGGAACACCGTAGGATCCCCACGGCCTTCGTTTTCCAAGATCATTTCCCCCGTCACTTCGCCCTCCGGGATGCTGCCCACCCCCTGCTGAATACCGATCCCTTGGGCCAATATAATCTTAACGGGTGTTATCATCCCATTCTCATCATACCCGATGATCTGCATACCGCCGGTGTTGCCGTACCCCCAACCCTTCATCAGTTCGGCAAATTCTTCAGGCTCCATGTAATCGTCCAGCCGGACACACCGAAGCATGGGCCGACGAACCTCCCCGGTCTCCCCGTCCACGGCGCTGAGGTCCTCAAAGAAAAGGGTGTTGCCCGTGTCCGCCAGCAGACGGCCCTCCTCCTCCCAAACCGCCGCCCGCAGATAAATGCCGCTGTTCATGGCGTCCTGCCGGATACTGCCCAACGCCTGATGGAGATAGGGCAGCTCTCCTTCCGCTATGGGGACCGCTTCCCCTGCTGCGTTTTCCGCCGCACTTCGCAGGATGGCGGCCAGCCGGCTGGCATTCTCACGGGCGGCTTCGGTCATGATTTTTTTCTTTTCCAGCGCCTGAAAAACGGTCAGCAGCAGCATGGCGCAGAGGTAAAAGGCCGCAAAACTCAGAAAAACACCCCAGATCTGCCGCCGTCCGTTACCGCCATCTTTTCTCTTCATCTGCCGTCGCCCTCCCTTTCGCGTGCCCCCGCCTCTTGGATCCGCTCATCCCGGAAGTCGTCCCGGAAGCTGTATCCTGCCTTGATGACGGTGCGGATGCAGCGGCGGTAAGGTCCTAAGGCGGCCCGCAGCCGCTTGATGTGGGTATCCACTGCCCGGTCGCTGCCGTCGAATTCCAGCCCCCACAAATGCTCCACCAGCTGATCCCGGCTGAGCACCCGGCCCCGGTTGAGCATCAAATACAGCAGCAGCTCATATTCCATAGGCGCCAGTGAAAGCGCCTGTCCTCCGGCCAGCGCCCGCCGCCGATCCGGCTCCAGCCGGATGCCGCCGGCCTCCACTGCCTCGCCCCGAACCATACCCCGGCCCCGGCGGAGCAGTGCCTGGATCTTCGCCAACAGCACCGGCAGGGAAAAGGGCTTCACCACATAATCATCAGCCCCCAGGCCGTAGCCGGTAAGCTGATCTCTTTCCGCGCCCCGGGCGGTGAGAAAAATCACCGGAACAGCCTCCTCCTGCCGCAGCCGCCGCAGCACGGAAAAGCCGTCCAGGCCGGGCATCATCACGTCCAGCAGAATCAAGTCGAAGCCTTCTCTTTCCTGCATCCGCAGCGCCTCTTCCCCGTCCGCCGCCTCGGCGGTCTCGTATCCCTTAGCGGTGAGATAATCCCGAAGAATCTCCCGCAGCGCCGCCTCGTCCTCCACAATCAGCACCCTGTTCATTCCGCAGCCTCCTTTGCCTGTCTTGCTCCCAGCATACCCGGCGGATGTGTACTTTGTATGTCGCCGTCCCCTTAAAACCGCTCTAAACGGCAAAGGGGCTGTTGCAAAATGAAACATTTTGCAACAGCCCTCTAAAAAACGCTTGCCTTTTCCAAACGCGAAACTGCGCTTTTCCAGTTTCTGCGTATATTCATACATTGAGCAAACAGCCCTCAGGCTGTTGTTTATCCGCTGTCTCGCTTTTCAGCCGGCGTCCGCCGCGGGGGCGGGCGGCTCCGCCGCTTCCCCGGCCTGCGCCTCCGGCTCCGGCGGGCTGGCCTGGATCCGTTTGTAGATCACCCGGGCCAGCACCCCCAAAAAGGCCAGATAGGCAATCGCCACATGGGAGCGTTCCACTGTGACGTTCTGCAGCAGGAAGGGTTGATAAGCCAGCAGGGTCAGCAGCTGGGTGGACAGCACCACCCAAAAATATTTTTTGTAGCACAGGAAGAGCAGCAGGGCAAAAATATCCGCCGGGAAGGCGTACCGCTCATGCATGTAGGGCAGGAAATAAGGGATCAGCAGCAGCCCCAGCTCCCAGGTAAGCCGGAAGCGGTTCCGGAAAAGGTAATAAAACAGGAAGCCCAGCAGCGCAAAAGTCAGCAGCACCGCTCCCTGGGACATATACTCCAGATATTTATTGCCCACCAGACAATAAATATTGGGAAAATTATAGGTCAGATCCCGGGTGTAGGTGCCCATTTGATTAAAATAGATCTTCATCACATCCAGGAATCCCCGTCCGGCGATCAAGGCGGGAATCACGCTCACCAGATAACAGGCGGGGATCAGGAACAGATAGGGGAATTTCAGCTTTCCCTTGAGCCAGTAGATCAGCAGCACCGGGATAAAGAAAACGGCCTGGAGCTTGAAACAGAAGGCGATTCCCAGCGCCGCACAGCCGCCGGCCTGCCGTCCCCGGTGCACCAGATCCAGGGAAAGAATCATAAACAGGGTATAAATGATATCGCACTGTGCCCAAACCGCGCCGTTGAGCACCACCGAGGGCAGAAAAAGCAGGGCGCCCCAAGCCGCAGTGGCCTTGTAAAAGGAGTGGGAGAAGCGATAAACAATAGCGAAGAGCAGTCCCGCCGCCACAAAATCAAAGAGGATGGTCAGCAGCTTGATGGCGGCCAGACTGTCCAGCGGCAGAAAGGTAAAGAGGGTGAAAAAGTACATGTATAGGGGCGAATAATCGCCGATGTTCTGCCCCAAGGCGGACCAGCCTATCCCCTTGATCTGGTCGTACCAGGGCTTGAGAAAGTTGACGTAATCCCCCGATACGGTCTCCCGTAAGGAAAAACGCAGGGCCACGGCGGCGACGGTGACGCAGATAAAGAAAAAAATGTCCACCACCCGGCATTCCAGCCGTCGGAACAGCTTAACCTTGGAATTCATATATTCCAGAAAATAACTGTCGTTCATCTCCTCAACCTTTCCTTTTTCTTCCGCATCCCTTGCCCGGAGAAATCCAGCCGCTCACGGGCACACCCCGCCGGAAGATCCGCCGCAGGAGTTCATGCAAAGCATTGACACCGGATGGCTGCATAAGGGATTCTTCAAGGGGCCGTTGCAAGATATTTTACCGCCAAAGTTCAGCGGTTGCCGACGGCAAACGCAGAGACACAGCCGGCGAAATCAGATATTCTTTCTTTTCGGGCTGTATGCATGGAACCGCCAAAGTTCGGCGGTTGCCGATGGCAAACGCAGAGACACAGCCGGCGAAATCGGATATTCTTTCTTTTTGGGCTGTATGCATGGAACCGCCAAAGTTCAGCGGTTGCCGATAGCAAACGCAGAGACACAGCCGCCCAAATCCGATATCCTCCCTTTTGGGGGCTGTGTCCATTGTACCATATTCTTCCGAATATGTCGACGGGTATTCCGCTCTTCCGGACAGCTTCACCGGAAAAGAGTGCCGCCGCGAAAATGGATTTCCAGCCCATTGAGAATCCACAGCGCCGCCAGGGGCAGGATTAGGAAGAGCAGCAGCGCCAGACAGAGCATCCCCAGGCTCCGCCGCTTCTCCCGGCAGAGAACCGCCCCCGCCCCGGCCAAAATCAGCAGCAGCAAAAGCGGCAATGCCAACAGAAAGGGCGGAGAATGCAGCCCCCAAGCCTCCAGCCACATAGGCAAAATGCAGAAGATCATCACCGCAACAGCCAAGGCCAAAGACAATACGGCCACCGATATCCGCCGTATCCTCCGTCCCAGCACCGCGTCGCGGATCATCCTCCAATATACCAGGAATCCCGCGGCAGCCGTTAACAGGGGGAATCCCAGAAAGCGCAGCAGCACAGAGGCGGTGAAATAAGGCCCGAAATCCATCGTAAAATCCATAGACGCTTCCCTCCCGCCGCTTTATTTCCAGTCATAGGCAATGCCCTATCCTTCTTCATCCGCCGGATTGACACTCCCTAGACACGTACCGCCATAGTCCATCACAAGCTTCGGTTTGTATATAACTATACACTATTTACTATCTGTAAATAACATATGCCTTCACAGCGATTGCCGCCTGAACCTGTCCCGGTTTCCCTTTAATCCAAGCATGAGGGGGTAGAATATGGTTCTTCCTTTGTTCCCTTCAAAGCCCGGCGAAGAATAACAACTTTAGGTAATATACATTATATAATCAACAATTAGGAATTCTTCAAGGGCAGTTTCACCAATCCCGACTATTTCCCGTTTCCTCCTCCCACTTCCGGCGATTCAGCAGCAGCACAGCCAACATACCACCCCAAAACATCAGGGCGATCAGCACATACATATACTTCCATGCCGACCATCCCAGCTTCTCCTCCCGACTGGTTAGGATCAGCATGGGAAGGGAAGCCCCCGACTGCAGGGCGGGATAAAGAACACAAAACAGCAGCAAAGAGATTCTCAGCCGCTTTCGATAAATTTCCGATTTCCATAAAAGGCTGACGCCAACCAAAGCAGACCACCAGGACAGGGCAAGCCACAGATAGGCGTCCCAAAAGGCGTCGCTTCTGGCCGTGGGGAAGATTTTGTAGGGAGGCAGTTTCGTCCACAGCAGATCCGTGCAGGCAATCAGCACCATCACAAAAAGGAGATACAGCAGCAGATGAACGGGAATATTCACCGCCCAATGATGCTTTTTGGCGGGCAAAGCGCCCGCCAGACGCAGGCAGAGGGAAGCCGCGTCTATGAGCGGCGCGGCAAGGATCATGGTAAAAATTGCAGCCATTCTGGTTAGTTCAGGATAAAACAGTTCCGGCATCGTCTCACCCTCTTTATTGATTCCATACAGTATTGTCAAAAAGAAAATTATGGCTTTCTAAAGACACGTTTATCCAGATTATGGTGACGTCTTTGTAAATAAATAATCCTCATATGAATTTTCGTTCCCTTTTATTATTTGTGTAATAAAGTCAATAGTAGATTTATCCTCTTTTACTGTACCCGACGTGTCACTATTGAATTTACCACTGATCATGCCCAAATGATCCGACGTTATAGGCTTATCACCATAATATCCGTGATCGCGTTTATAAAAGGTTCGATTTCCAGTGGTCCCACCGATGGTAGCGCTCCAAAGCGATACTGTTCCATCACCTGCTTTATAACTTCCATTCGCTATGGTGTTCTCCTTTAAAAGATGCATTTTAATTTTAGAACTGGGATCAGTCTTGTAACAGACAATTTCCGACGGTGTCGATTCACCATATCCAACTATATAACATGCCTTTGAACCAAGCAGTAATGTGACATGTTGTCCATTAATAAACACTTTTTTTGATGCTTCTTGTGCTTGATGCATAAGAGTAGCATTCCACGAATTTAATCCTTTCGATAAATATTCCATGGTATCTGTATAAGTTGTAAAGGGACCATCGGCGGATACAGGAACATAACCATTATTGACGGTATAAGCACAGATTCCATGGTACAAATAAGGGGAAAAATGCTGTGACGGAGGAAGGAGACTATAGAAGGTGCTTATATTGGGGAATACCTCCTTAACGCCAGCCTGAACTGCTACATTACCTACTAAAGATTGAAGATTCCCCCAGACACCTTTCCCCCTGAGAAAACGTCCATCCAAGTAAACACCGATTGGCATTGCCGCACCAAGATAAGGTGCGCCGACAGATATATACCTTTCGACTTTCTGTCTTTCAGTCTCACCAAGTGCTAAATATTGTGAGGCAACTAATCCTCCCATACTGTGTGCCACTAATATTACTTTTCCATAACCCTGTCTGCCTATCAAAATGCTTAGTTCTTCTCCTAAAGTTACCAGATCTTTTCTCCAATCGTGTTCAAATAACACAATATCAAAAGATGAGTAAAACTGATTATACATTTCTAAGTATATGTTTCTATAAACATCTTGAGCACCAAATTGTTGATTCTGTATCTGATCCGGATTGGAATTAATTAACAAATTAGCTTTGCTTCCGGTAATATAAAGAGGATCACCATTTAGGTTGCACTTCAGACCTCTAATTTTATCCCCTACGATAGATAAGTCAGAGGTTGATGGATCCCACAAACGTGTGCCGTTACTTATTTGAATTCCTCCCGGAATAGAGATGTTTTGATTGGCATATAATTCGCTCCCCATAATGCCCGGAATAATGATAATCGCCTTTTTTCCCGCACAAACAGAATAGCTGCCAGTCCTATCATAATTGTATCCGCGGACTTTGAGATAATAGGTTAAACCTGCAGTTAGGGTATATTCCAATTGAAAATTGGATCCCTCGCCGCTGTCATCGTTGACAGCCAGCCTTTGGGCTCCATAGTACAGTTCCCCATAGGTATCGGTGGGACCGTTCGTGTAAAAAACATATTTTCTTGATGCGGTTGGAGTAAATTTATACCAATGGTGTCCCCCCTGCCCCAACTGCCCAACATAGCTGCTGCCGGATGCCATCGTCAACGCCGTCGTATAAGTATAAGTCAGCGTCGGCGCACGATGGGCTTCCCCTTCAGAGGATACGACGCTGTTGTAGTCGCTGATCATATTGTTGTAGGTGAACATCACGCCGTAATTACGATAATCACCGTTGACCCACATTTCCAGAAACGGCTTCATGTAAAACTCGTAGTATTGGAAATTGTGGTGAGAGGAGGTAAAGCCCCAATTGCCGTAAGGCTGGGTATTCCAGGTGATGTTGGACTCATACCACTGCTTGCTGTCCACAATTCTGCAAATCCCGTCCGCACCGGTGGTCTGGCCGGAACGGAAGGTAAATTTCAGCCAGCCGTCAGTGATATTGACCTTGTCCGGCAGCGCGGGCAGTTGATTAAAACGATGATATCCATAGATCTTGCCGCCGTTGTCCTTTCCAAAACGGATATAGTTCAATGACCCGTATTTCCCATCGGGCTCCGCCTCCCAGACATAGCTGTCCTGGCTGTTGCTGTCCGTACTGCCCAAGGATGGATCAATGGTAACCGGATAAACGGTATCCGGGCTGTTGAGAAAATCCGCCGACACCACCGAGGTGATCCGATATTTTCCGTCGCCCAGCGCCTCTACCTCATAATGGTTATCCTCCGTGTAATGCTTTACAGGAGCGGGACCCATCGTCTCCGGCAGCTCTTCCTCCGCATATTCCGCCGTTCCCGGCCCCACGAAAACCGGCTCCCGGGAGGGCTCCTCCTCCACCGGCCCCGTCGCTTCCGGCTGATAGGAATCGTAGACGTACAAAGAGGTGAGACGGTAGAAAATCTCCTCCGGATTGTCCTTGCGTACAATCTGAACCGTCAAGCCGTCCTCCGTCAACACCGGCAAATATTCTTCGGAGGCAAACACAAAATCAAAGCGGTTCCTGCCGGTGTTCTCTTCCAGGACAATATTTTCTTTCACACCGGTGTTGGTATTGATATATTCTATATAGGTATGCTCCCCAAACGCCTGGGGATACACCATGCGGCCATATCCCTCCGTCGTCTGGTCCGTATACCCCTTGGGCAGCTTTTCCTTTTCCGGATTGTAAACCGCCATGGTGAACGCTTTGTCCACCCGGATGCCCTTATCCGGCTTCTTGGAATATTGAACGGAAAAGCTGTTGGCGGCGTTGCGATAATCATAGCCGTCGATGAGGGAGGTCAGCAGGCTCTCTCCGGCCATGGAGGTATCGATGAAATGGGTTTCCCCCTCATCGTCCGCATACCGCACGGGTACGCCGAAAACCTTGGCCGTTCCGTTACCGCTGCTGTCTTCCACCCGGATGCTGTTGAGGTCGTCGGTATTTACCACCTGGAGCAGTGGAGCCTCGGCAGCAGGAGCCGCACTCCGGCCCGGAACCCCGCCGACATTCCCGGTATTGTTCAAATCCAACAGCGTCCGGATATTATCCGGCAGGGTATCAATATCCAAAAAGGGAGATTCGTCCTGTGGATCCGTATCCGCAGTGACCGGCGGCGTCAGGCAAAACAGCATTGCCAGCACCGAAACCACGCTCAGCCATCTTCTCAACCGTTTTTTCATATTCCTGCCCCTTCCTTCACTATACTCTATTTGTTTTCATAAAACAATAGGAATGAAACTTGCGGCAATCCATCCGCCGTTCTTCCATCACCCTCTCTCTTTCAATCCTATTATCAGCCGCATATCTCTCATTATTGCACATTATCATTATAATATCGCCATATTATTTTGTAAATTACTATTGTAAACAAAAAAGGCCGCGGGGATTGGGTGAATCTTCATCACCCAATCCCCGCGGCTTCTATTCTGCCTGTTTTCCGCTATTTAATGTCTGCTGAACAACTAAAAAGCGCAGCTGTACAACGGCTTTATTCAGTAAGCATTATTTACGCTCTATTCTCCATATTCCGACCGTTCCGCCCGGCCCTCTCGGTCCAGATACACCGTCTGATCCCCGCCAACCTGATTCCGGGTGTAGAAATGCACCCTCCAGCACTCTGCCGCCGGATCATAAACAGCCTCCGCGCTGTCATAGGAAACCGTGACCGCTCCCTTGGCCTGCTGGATAGCCCAGGTCTGGCCGGAATCGCCCGCCGGCTCAAAGGGCACCTGAAACTCCACCCGGAAGGGACCGCCGGCATGGTCTTCCGTTTCCAGCCGATAGGTTCCCGGCCGGGAAACATCCCAGTATTCCAGGGAATAGGTTTTGTCGGCCTCTCCGCCGTCGGGAACAAGCCAGGCGATGCTGTTGAAATAAGCCTCTGTTCCCGGCTTGGGACAATCCACCCATGCCCCCGCCTCCCAGCGGGTGATCCGGAAAGCTTCTCCGAAGGCGAACTCCCGGCCGGAGCGGTTGATCCACTGAGTCTCCAGCCCTTTATCTCCCAGGCCGGTGATCCGCAGAGTCACCCCCTGGATGGTGGCTTCCCGGCCGTTTACCAGTTCAAACTCCACCCAAATCCGGCGGGTGTCTTTCTCTTCAATGGGGATATCCTTATCAAAAAAGAAATCGGTTTCCAGCCGGTATTTCCCCGCCCGGGAGAGATCGAAATAAGCGGATACCGCATAGGTGTGCTCCCGGGTTTGCCCCGCCGCCACCGGCAGACCGATGGAGGTAAACACCAGCTCCCGGTCCGGCCGCCGGCAGCTGACCCAGCCCTCCTCCTCCCAGCGGTAAAGGGCAAAGGGTTTGCCGAAGGTGGTATCCTGCCGGGTGCCGTTTTTCCATTCCACGGTGATGGTCTGGTCCTTTCCGGCCAGATCACAGCCGATGATCCGCATCTCCATTCCGGAAACGTCGCTTCCGGCTGCGCCGGGGAGCAGATTGCCCACCCGTTCTCCCGCCGAGGTGGCGGCGGCCAGGGGATTGGTGAGGAAGAAAACCGCCGCGGCGGCAATGGCGGCAACCGCCGCGGTCATGGCCCACATCGTGGGCCGGCGATAATCCAGCACATTTTTAATCCGCTGCTTCACCCCCACCTCTCCGAAGGCCAGGGGGCAGACCGGCAGCCGCCGCTGCTCCGCAGCGCAGCGGAGCAGGGCCTGGGAATAGGTCCGGCGCATCTCCGGAGCCGCCTGCCGGATTACTCGCTCGTCGCAGCAAAGCTCGATATCCCGGCAGAAGCAGATATACGCAGCCCACACCAGGGGATGGAACCAATACACCGCCAGGAAAAGATAGCCCGCCAGCTTGAGCCAGGGGTCCTTCCGGCGAATGTGGGCCTGCTCATGGGCGATTACCGCCGCCTCATCCTCCGCCGCCAGGGAAAAGGGCAGATAAATCCGGGGCCGGAACAGCCCCAGCACAAAGGGGGCGCCCGGCGCGTCCGTCTGCCAGATATTCTCCCGCAGCCGCACGGCGTCCGCCACCCGCCAGCGCAGGCGGATATACCCCAACAGCCCGGCCCCGGCCAGCGCCACCATCCCCGCCAGCCACACCAGGGAGGCGATGAACACTACGATCTGCATCGGATTGGCGCTGGTCACCGGCTCGGGGGCAAACGCCCCGGAAAGCAGCGGATTCACCGCCTGATTCACCAGCGGAATACCGCTGTCAATGGCCGGGGAATGATCGACTATAATCGTCTGAGGCACCGTCTCCCCGCTGGGGATCAGGCTGAGGACGCTTTCCAGGGAAAAGGGGCAGGCCAGGCGGAAGGCCACCAGTCCCCATAGCAGGAGACGGACGGCTTTGGGCGCCCGGCGCAGAATCAGCCGCAGCAGCAGCACAGCCAGAATCAGATACCCCGCCGCGATGCTCATGTTCAGCAGCTGGAGGAACAGCGCTTCCATCTCCTCATCCCTTCCTCTCTCCGCCCGTTTCCGGCGGCGCATACGCGTCGATCATCCGGCGGATCTCCGCCGCCTCTTCGGGGGTCAGCGCCTGCCGCCGGGCGAAGGCGGCGATAAAGCCGGGCAGGGAGCCGCCGAAATTCTTCTCCAGAAATTCCCGGCTCTCCGCCTCACGCACCTCTTCCCGGGATACCAGGGAGGTCACCACGGCGTTTTCGGTTTTCAGCACCCCCCGCTGGGCCAGCCGGCGGATGACGGTATAGGTGGTGGGCTTCTTCCATCCCAGCCGCTGGGCGCACAGGTGTACCAGTTCGGTGCTGTTTACCGGCTCATTCTCCCAAAGAATCTCGCAGAACCGATATTCGCTTTCAAAAATCCGGGGCGTTTCCATATTCCGGCCTCCTTTTGGTTGAACGCATTAAACCTTATGACTCTAGTTTAACGCGTTCAACCTCTCCTGTCAACCCCCTGAATCAATATTTACCAGCGGCCCGCCGGCCCCTCTCCGGCTATGCTTCTTTTGGACGCGCTTCAGTCATACAGAAATTCGTATTCCGGCAGCGCCTGCCAGGCCGCCGAGGATTCCAGCCGCTGCACAATCGCTTGACAGCCGCTGAGGAAGCGCTGACCGCTGGGATTCTTCGCCCTGTATCCCAGGGAGATCTCCCGGCAGGCGATGGTTTTCTCCCCGCCCGCCGCCTGCACCGTCAGGATCAGGGTCATGGAGGGGCTGGAAGCCATCTGCCCCTTATGGGGATCGTAGTTGTCGGGGTACCGAAACACCCCGATCCGGCAGATCTCCCGCCACACCGCCTCCAACTCCTCCCGATCCAGAAAATAGGTGGCGGTATACTCTTCCGGCCGGGTGGCGTCGGAGGTTTTTACCAGCCTGCCGGTGGCGCTGTCGTAGGAGCTGACGCCGTAGCAGCCCCAGGTCAAGGAAAAACGGAAATCCGCCGGCATCTCTCCCGCCGCTATTTCCCCTACCGTCCGCCTCGTCCCCACCCCTCCGCCGCTTTCCGGCGGATTTCCGCTGCCGCAGCCCGCCGCCCACACAACCGGAAGCAGCAAAGCCAAAGTCAGCGCCAGGTATCTTTTTCCTTTTTTCATCTTTCTTTCCTCCCCACAGAAATAGAGCCTCTACCTCTATAACCCGGGAAGAAAAGAAAACATTACAACAGAAACGGACGCCCTGAAAGGACGTCCGCTTCTGTTTCTCTTTATTCCGTTTATATTCCGTTTATCCCGTTATCGTCAGCCGGCAGGCATCGTCCCGCACCACCAGCCGGTCCAGATTTTCCTGGGTGATCCGCTCGCCGCCCGCGCTGACATTTTCCAGCACCGCCTCCAGGCTGCAGCCCTGCTCCCGCATCTTGAACTGAGCCGGCATCTCCGCGGTATAGGCGATATTCCGAAACTCCACGCCGGTGACTTGGCAGCCCTGCAGCTGGGGGTTATAGATGCAGCAGTTGACGGCCCGGCCCATATCCCGGAAAATCTCGATGTTCTCAAACACCACGCCGGAAATGGCCGCCCCGGTTTCCTCCACTACGATCACCAGCCCGCCCAGCCGGTCGTTGTCCCAGGTGGCGTCCCGGTAAAGGATGGCGCAGTCCCGGAAAGCCACATTGGAAATGGGCCTGTTCACCTCGCCGATGATGCCGAAACAGCGTGCCTTGCCGCCCCAGGCGACACAGCCCTGGAAGGTCACGTTCCGGCTGACGGCGGAAGCGTCTCCGCCCAGGGTCTTGACCTCAAACAGGTCGTCTCCCGAGCGGGCGAAGCAGTCGCTCACCGTCACGTCCACGGAATTGCAGACGGCCACCCCGTCGCTGTTGGTGCGGTAACCGAAGATAATCAGGTCCTTGATGTCCACATTGGTACAGCGGTAGGTGGTGAGGGTCCATTCCGGGGCGTTCACCAGCGTGATCCCTTCTATGCGGATATCCCAGGTGAAGGTCATGAAAACGCCCCGGCGTTCATGCCAGTCCAGGGGGGTGAAATCGACGGTACCGCCCCCTACGATGCGGACGTTCTTTTTGCTGTGGCAGTTGATAAAGGGGAAGCGCTTCTGACCGGTGCCGATCTTTCCGTCGATCCCCTCCTCCCGGACAGTGCTGTTCTCCTCGTCGCTGCGGATATCGAACTTGTGCTTCGCCAGCAGCAGCGCACCGGTGCGCAGATAAACCACATAATCATTGGAGGGAATGTCGATGAAATCCACCTCATGCAGCCCCGGCTCGTACACCAGCACGTGATCCTCACCGTAGGCGTCCCTGTATTCCTGAATTTCCTTCTCCTCATCCCGGGCGGTCCGGACGAACAGGGTGAAGGCGCTGTCCTGGGAAGCGCCGTCCACCAGCACCGTATAGGATCCTGGCCCGTCCGCGTTCAAAGTCACCGTATCGCCGGATACCGCCGGTTTCACTCCCAGGGACGCGGGCAGCACCACCGCGTCGGCGGGAGCGCCGTCCAGCTTGCGCAGCGCGGCGGTGAGCCGAACCTCTCCCTGGGTCTCCACCACCGCGAAGGCGTGGAGCGCTCCCCTGCCTCCGTCGCTGCCGATAAACACCTGGGCAGCGTATACCGGTACCTCCCGGCCGTTCACCCGCAGGGTATAGCGGGGAGAGATCACCAAGCCGCTGCCGCTGTGGCCGCCGTTGCCGCTGTAATTGTGGCCCGCGGCGGCCCTGCCGGCAAATTCATCGGCGGAAAGTCCCCGCTGCTCCAGAGTCTGCACTGCCTCGGCAGGATAGGTCACCGCCCGGAAGCCGCCCTCCAACACCAGACCGCCGGAAGCATCCTCCCCGGCGCTTCCGGTTCCTTCCGACACAGCGCTTTCGGCCACCGCAGCGGAAGAGCCGGAAACCGGCCGGCTTTCCGCCGGGGTCTGCCCGCATCCGGCGGCGGAGAACAGCAGCGCCCCTGCCAGTAAAAAAGTTAACAGGCGTTTCTTCATTTGTTTCATCCCTCCTCCGCCTCCTGAAAAAGCAGGCATCCCGCCTCACGAAACTGGCGGATCTTCTTATCCAGTAAAGCGGTGTCGCAGCGGAAATCCTCCGCCAGACAGGCTTTGCAGAGGAAGCCTGTCTCCGCCCCCCGGAAAACCAGCTTGCGGAACAATCCCACATCGTCCCGGCCCAGCGGGCCGCCGCAGCGGGCGCAGCAGCCCCCGCCGCTCCCTTCCCGGTCAGGCATCCCGCATCACGGCCCGGAAGAGCCGGAAGCCGTGGGCCGGCAGCGTCTCGCAGTAGAAGTCCTGGAGCATCCGGGTTTCGCCGCTCCACAGATCCTGCAGCTCCAACTGTTTGCCGCACACCCGGCTCAGGCCGAAATCCGCGATGCTGAAGTGGAACCGGCTGGGATTGTCCAGCAGGTTGAACAGTCCGATGGCGTAGTCGCCGCCCTCCAGCATCCGTACCCAAACCGGCCGGTCGCCGTGGCTGTTGATCATAAAGGGCTGCCGCCCCGCCGGGTCCTGATTGACGGCGATGACCCGGCGGTTGGTGAGGGTCTCCCTGGTGGCGTCGCTCATATCGCGGATGTCGCAGCCGATGAATAGGGGGGATCCCAGCAAGGCCCACAGGGAGAAATGGAGCCGGTATTCCTCGTCGGTGCAGCCGGTGAGACCCACGTGGCCGTTGCCGCCCATGCCCACCACCAGCATATCCATATCGTTGAAGCAGCCCAGCCCGTTGGTGGCCTGGATATCCGTCTGCTGCATCGCCAGCTTTTTCACCGATTCCCAGGAATCGAAAATATCCCCGGTGGAGCGCCAGGTGTGAGCGCCTGTGGATTTGATCCATTCCCGGGTATTGTCCGCCCCCCAGCTGCAGGCGTTGAAAAGGATATCCCGCCCGCAGTTCGCCAGCGCCGCCCCCATCCGCTTGTACAGCAGGTGCCCGGGGGTTTCCCGGGGTCGGAAGCAGTAGTCGTATTTCAGAAAATCCACTTCCCACTCGGCGAAGGTGGCCGCGTCGATGAACTCATGGTCATAGCTGCCGGGATAACCTGCGCAGGTGCGTTCCCCCGCGCAGGAATAGATGCCCAGCTTCAGCCCCAGGCTGTGCACATAATCCGCCAGATCCCGGATTCCCCGGGGGAATTTTTCCCGGTCGTGGCGCAGGCGGCCGTCCGCTCCCCGTTCCTTTTCCGCCCAGCAGTCGTCGATTACCACATATTCATATCCCGCGTCCTTCAACCCGGTCTCCACCATGGCCCGGGCGCTTTCCCGGATCAGTTCGTCGTTGATCTGGGATGCGAAGGTATTCCAGGAATTCCAGCCCAGGGGCGGCGTTTTCAGTATCATAACAATGGCCTCTCTCTGTTTTAGAAGTAACGAGCGTTTTATAGCCTGTATTTATCCTCTGAACGTCTGCGGACGCAGGCGTTTATTCCACATCCATGGCGAAAATCCGGCACGCCGCCGCCCCCCAGGTCCGCCGGGGAATAACCCGGATGGCGTCCAGCTCCCGGCCGATGGGGTGATAGACCAGCCTGCGGCGGTTGTCCGCCGCCCGCAGCAGGGGAATTTCCTCCCCCTTCAGCAGCCCCACCACCTCATAATCCCGGATCAGGGTTTCCGGCAGCTTGTACCGGGGTTCCTCCAGCCGGTAGAGGCAGGGCATATTGTGATAATTCCGGTTCAGGCAGCTATCGAACACCAGCCGCAGCCGTTCAATTTTCCTGGGCGCATCGAAGGCGTATTCCACATAGTCCCCCGGCGCGCCGGTCCAGGCGTTGTCCTCCCCGCCGTAATCCCGGTCCATGCCGCTGCGCAGCGCTTCCGCGTTGGTCCGGGCTTTCAGCGTCAGGGAGGAGGGAGTCCGCCGCAATCCGGGCAGGAAGCAGTCGTCCTCCATTAACATTTGTTGCAATTTCCGCACATCCAGCCCCCGGAGGGTGGCGCCGGTTTTCACCGCCAAAGCGGCTCCGGTGCCCACCGCCTGCCCCAACAGGGCGCAGGTGGCCATCACCCGGGAGGAACTGAGGGCGGTGTGGGTGACGCTGATATTCCGCCCTGCGAAGGCCAGGTTTTCGATGTTCACCGAATATAGGCTCCGCCAGGGAATGCCCCAGGGAGAGGGCGCGGGATGATGGATGGTGGGATAGCTTTCCTTGTGTCCGAACCCAGCAGGGAAGTGGTCGTCCATAGTCCAGCCGCCGTAGGCCACGATATCCTGGAAAGGCCCGCCTGCCTCCACGTCCTGCTGGGTGATGATCACATCCCCCACATACCGACGGCTCTCCCGCTTGCCGGGAAGGAAGCCGATCCAGTCCAGCACCCAGTTGTCCGCCCCGTGATCTCCCCGGTTCTTCACATGATCCCACACCCCCAGGGCGATGCGCAGCAGCTCATGCCGCAGCGCGTCGGCGTCGTGGATGCTGTCCCGGTCGCCTCCCAGCTCGATCCACCAGTAGTTGGTGCCGATATGATGCTCCCGGAAGGGCATGTCGTCGTCAGTGGGAAACACATACGCCCATTCCGGCGGAATAAAGGGCTGGGGCCGGTCGGTTTCCCGAATCTGAAACAAACAGCTGTTACCCATGGTTCTCCGATCCGCCAGCTCCGGCGCGATGGGTTCCCCGAATTCCGCCCGGCTCTCCCGGCCCAGCCGGAATTCCGCGCCGGTGAGGGGGGCCAGAATGGAATCGCCGGAACAATCGGCAAACAGGGCAGCCCGCACCGTATGATAGGTCTCGGAGGTCATCTGCCAGCCCTTCACCGCCGCGATGCGGCGTCCCTCCATCATCGCCTCCTGGCAGGTGCAGTTGAGCAGGAGGGTGAGATTGGGCTCCAGCATCGCCTTCTCATATACCACACTGTCCCACACCGAATAGCTGAGGCCGGTATTGCGGTAAAAATTCTCCAGCTCCATCTCCTCGATGATGCCCGTCTCCCGGTTGTTGTCCCCGTGGGCGCCGCACACCCACATGCGGATTTCCCCGGAAGCATTGCCTCCCAGCACCGGCCGGTCCTGCATCAGCACCACCCGGATGCCCCGGCGTGCCGCCGCCACCGCGGCGCAGGTGCCGGCCAGACCGCCGCCCACCACGCACAGATCGGCTTCGTGCTCCACGAATTTCATATCATCCGCCTCCTTGCTCCTTATTTCTCATTAACAGCGGCATGCCGCTCTTCCAATAGGATCTCCGGCCCGGCAAGGATGCCCGTCTCTTTCAGCCGGTATTCGTCGCACCAGGCGTCTCCCGTCGAACGCCAATGGGTGAAGCCGTACCACCGGTCGGCGGTGTTGATGTTGTGCAGCGAACCGAAGGTGTTGAACCGATTGCCGTACAGGGTCAGCTCCAGGGTGTGCGGCCCCGCCGCCACCTCCTCTGCCGACGCTTCATAAGGCGCGAAAACGATTCGTCCCAGGGGCTTCCCATCCAGCGCCGCCTTCACCAGCGCACCCCGGTAAGCGGGTACCCGCACCGTCAGCCTGCCGCCTGCAAAGGGCATATCCACCGGCAGGCGATAGGTGAGATTGCCTCCGTAGAAGGGCATCCCCTGGCCGGTGATGGAGCCGAAGCCCAGTTCCCGGCGGGGAGGCCGGATCACCGCCCGGGTCCCGGACAGCTCCACGTCGAAATCCCCCAGGATGTACAGACTCTCCAAACCGCTGCGAGGCCCGTAGGGCCAAGTCACCTCCAACCGGTTTTCTCCCGCCCGCAGGGGGGGAAGGGGGACCGTGGAAATGGCCCGATCTACATACCAGCCGCAATCCTTCATGGGCACCGGTTCGCCGTTGAGCCGGATACAGGCTTCCTCCGCCCTCTCCAGTCCCAGGGATACTCCCTCCTGCAGGCAGGCGGCATATATATTGGTAACAACCGTTACTTTGTTCTTGGGCAGTTCCGCCGGAGTCACCCAGGGCTGGGTGAACTTGTTGGTGCGGGGCGGCAGTCCCAGCATATCCCGGATGCGGTTGTCCAGCCGCAGCACCTCTTCCCCCTCCGTCGGCCCCACCGGCTTTCCATCCAACAGGCCCTGAAACCGATCCAGCAGCAGCACATTGGGTTCCTCCCGGGTAAAGCAGGCCCCTTCCGCCCGGCGTATCATCCGCCGCAGCGGCTTAGATGACGGCGGCTCCTGGTCTTCCCCGGCTTCTTCCGCCGGCTCCAACCGGAGCAGCAGGCTGTCCTGAGGATAGAGTACCGGTTCCAGCAGGGTGCTTCCCTCTTCTTCCACCGTCCCCCGCCGTTTTCCCGGCAGGGACTGGGTCGAACCGGTGAGGGTGTCATAACGCACGGCCTTCCACCGGCCCCGCAGGGTCAGCCGCAGCCGGGCCGCGGGAGCCACATCGGGGCAGGAGGGCTTGACGCAGGGTGCCAGGAACAGCCACCGCACCCCGCCGTCCTGCCTGATCTGGCCGACGTACCGGCGGCATTCCTCGCCGTTCTCCTCCCGCAGGGTGCAGAACCGCCGGTCCGCCAGCGCCGTCAGCAGGGCGCTGCGCTCAAAGGGCAGCACCGCGGCGGAGCGGGCCAGGCGCTCCCCCCGCCGGGAGGGGAGAGCGTTTTCCAGCCGGGGCGGCTCTCCCAAGAAGAGCAGCCGCCCGCCCGCCTGCCGGAAGGCTTCCAGCCGCTCCAGGGTGGCGGTGCGCAGGGTCTCGCAGCCGGGAACCAGCACCACATCGTAGCGCATCTGTCCCACCCGGAGCGTTCCCGCCTCCACGCCGCCCAGATCAGGCAGGGAGGCTTCGCTGATGAAATCGAAATCCACCAGTCCCTGGAGCAGCCAGTGGGTCAGATCCCGGAACCGTTCCTCCAGCACCTGCCGCCGGGCCCCGCCGGTGTCTCCCGGCCCCCAATGGAGCCAGTAGCTTTCAATGGGATGGATCACGCCGATGTTCACCACCGGCTTTCCCCGGGTGAGAACGGTGTTCAGCCGGGCGAAATGATCCTCAATATAGCCGTATTCCTTGTACCATGGGGATTGATAATGAATGGAGGCGGGATAATCTCGTTTGGCCTCCCCCTCCATGGAGGTCCAGGAGAGATGGGGCACCCGCTGGGTGATTCCCAACGCCGCCTGCCAATCCCCCTGGAACTTGTGACCCCGGAAATCGAAATCCCAATGGGTGACGCCATACAGCTCGGAGAGCACCCCTTCCCGGCCCTCCTGCCGGGCGGCGGACTGGGCCTGTTTCGCCGTACCCAGATGCACCGCGTCGCAGAGAATATCGATACCTGGCAGGGGGAAGGCCCGGTAGCAGCGCATGGCCTCTCCCACCGCACAGGTCTGGTCGAAAAGGGTGTCCTCCTGCAGCATATGGCCGGTGAGCAGCAGCCCGTGATCCCGGCACCAGGCGGCGCAGCGGGCCGGGAAAGCGGAAACAAACCGCTGGGTGACGTGATCGTGATACTGCCAGCGGACCTGGGATACCCGGCCATCCGGCAGATCCCAGAATATCTCCGGCAGCCGTTCCGGCAGGGAATAGCCGTAAGCCGCTTCAAATGTCGCCGGAAAATCCGGCGTCCAGGCGGTTTCCACCCCCTCCTTCCCGGCGGCGAAGGCCAGCCGGCGGCGGAAGGAGGGCCGGGGCTCGTCGGTAAAGACGGCGGGGATGGTCCCGCCGAAAAATTCTCCCACCGCCGCGGCATACCGGTCGTGGGTGGTGTGGATAAAGGCGTCCACCGCCGCCGGATTGAGGGTGTCCAGATAAGCCTGGTTATTGAACCATGGGCTTTCCTCTCCCGGCAGCACAAAGGCATGGCGGATATCCGCCCCCTTTTCCGCCCGGGAAACCCGCTGATAGCCCGCCAGGGTCCCTTCCGGCGTCAGTCGCACCCGGTAGCTGGCGAGATAATAGGGGGCTCCTTCCTCCAGCGCCTGTTCCATTGGCCGGTCGTCGGTCCGGTCTTCCGGGGAAAGCCGCAGCCGCCGCTCCCGGAAGGACTTGTTCCGGGTTACCAGTCCTCCGGCCGCGCCGGAGGGCCAGCGGTCCTCGTCATAAAGCCACACCCGCAGCCCCTGCTTTTCCGCCTCCTCCACGCAGAACCGGACCAGATCAAAGAATTCCGGCTGCAGATAGGGGGTAGCCATACCGGTACGGGAATGGATGTGAAAGCCGCCGAAGCCCATCTCCCGGAAACAGCCGATCTGCCGGCGCAGCTCCTCCTTGTCCAGGCGGCAGTTCCACGCCCAGAAGGGCGCTCCCCGGTAGGGGGCGGTGGGATGCCGGAACAGCTCTTCGTCCAGCACCGGGGCCTCTTTGTCGGGATACAGCATCTTGCAGCCTTCCTTTCCCCATCGCAATCTTCGTGCCTGCCTCAGGAGTTCATGCCTCGCATTCCTTCCGATAGCCGCGCAAGGCCTTCCCAGGAGTTGGCGCCTTGCGTCAATTTCTTCCGGAAGACGGCGCTCCCTTGCGCGCCGTCAGGACTTTTTCAAGAGTTGGCGCGATAGCGCCAATCCCCAAAGCTCTGGAATAGGCGCCCACCGGAAGAACGGCGGTTTCGCAGCATCAGCTGCGAAATGTGCGCCTCACTGTATGGCGCACAAGTAGTTCTTCCAAGAGTTGGCGCGGCAGCGCCAATCTCTAGCCCACCAGCCCCGACCGCTCAATGCTTTCCACGAAAAACCGCTGGGTCACGGCGTAGAAGAAAAGCAGCGGCGCCATCACCAGGAAAACTCCGGCGTTGCGCAGCAGGGCGATCACCTGGGTGTCCTCCAGATTGAAACGGGACAGCTGGGTGGCGATTTCGCCGCCCACCAAGCCCTTGTTGCCGGTGAGATAGGAGTTGTACAGCTCAAATGCCTGGGGCAGCATCCGGGTTTTCTGGAGGAAAAGGCCGGAATAAAAGGTGTCGTTCCAGCCCCAGACAAAGGAGAAGAGCACGATGGTGGCGATGATGGTCACCGCCCCGGGGAGCATGATGCTCCAGAAGGTGCGGAAGGGGCCCGCCCCGTCTACCATCGCGGCTTCCTCCGTCTCCTTGGGCATTCCCCGGAAGGATTGGCGGAAGATGAAGATAAACAGACCGTTCTTGATGCCGAAGCCGGTGGCCGAAAGGATAAAGAAGGGCCAGAAGCTGTCCAGTAAATGGAGGCTGTCTCCGGTGGCGGCCTGAATGATGCCGAAAATATCGAAATTGCGGAAATAAAGATACAGCTGGGTCATGATCTGCTGGGGCGGAATGAGGATGGTGAGAACCACCAGGGCGAAGAGAATCTTCTTGCCTTTAAACTCAAACCGGGCGAAGCCGTAGCCCACCAGCATACAGGAAAAGGTCTGCAGCAGGGTGGTGGAAACCACCACCAGCAGGGTATTTTTCAGCGCCGCGGGATAATTCATGCTGCTCCAGGCGAACTGAAGATTCTCCAGGGTGAAATGCCGGGGCACCCACAGCACCGTGTTGTCATAAACGTCCTGCTGCTGCATGAAGGCCTTGGAGATCAGGGTAATCACCGGGTACAGGATGATGAAGGAAAAGCCGATGAGAAAGACGCTTTTGATCAGCGCCCCGCCCACCCGGCGGATGATTTTGGCGGATTTGCTCCGGCGCAGCTCGGATACCGCGGCCATGCGCGGGAGAGCGGCTTTGGCGGTTTTCATGTTCGACACCTCCGTAAAGGGGCAGAATGGGGAACCCGGCCCCGCTTATGTGTAATAGAAGATCCGTTTGGACATGATCCCCGCCACCAGGCCCATGAACACCGCCAGAATGCCCAGGTAGATCCAGCACATGGCGTTGGAGAGGCCGAAGTTCATTTCGGTGAAGGCCTGGGTATAGACGTAGGACATGACGTTGTTGCTGACGGAGGTGAAAGTGTCCACAATGGAGTAGATGATGTTCACCAGCAGCAGGGGGGTCATCATGGGAAAGGTGATCTTCCAGAACACCTCCCAGCCGGTGCCGCCCTCCACATAGGCCGCCTCATACAGGGAAGGGGAGATGGAGTTGAGCCCCGCCAGGAAGATGAAGATCTGGATGCCGGAATTGCTGATGACCTCGTAAATCTTGTCGATGGGGCCGGTGATGATGCCGATCAGATCGTCCGGCAGCCCCATCTCCAGCAGATATTTCTCCATGTTGACGCTTTGGAGCACCGTCAGGTTCCCGGCGCTGCCGATGGCCGCGTCCAGGGTGGAGGTGGTGGCTTGGCCGAAGTTGGTCTGCAGCTGCAGGAATAGGCCGGAGGAAAGGATGATGGGCAGGAAGAATACCGCCTTCACCGCCGCCGAGCCGGGGAACTTCTTTTTCAGCAGCAGCGCCACGAAAAAGCTGAAGACGATAATCACCGGCACGTTGTAAACCAGATCCCCGATGCTGCCCGCCAGATACTGGGGATATTTGGCGTCCCCGGTGAGAGCGGTTTTAAAGTTCTCTATTCCCAAAAAATTCAGCTTGTAGCCGCCGGGGTTCATCTTCACCTCGCAGAAGGCGAAGATCACCGATTTCACCAGCGGCACCGCGAAAATCGCCACCAGGCCGATGAGCCAGGGCGCGATAAAAGCGTAGCCGTACAGCTGCCGCCGTCCCCGCAGGGACAGGGGTTTCTTGCTCTTGACTTTGCCGCTCATGCCTTATGCCGCCTCCTTTACCGCCGCGTAATCCATGGCCGGGATGGTGGTCCCGCCGATTGTCCTGGTCTGCGCGCCGTAGTTGACATATACCGTCCAGCCGTTGTCATAGCCGGTGCGGGTCAGCCCGTCGTCCAGCTTTTCGTGGGATACCATCACCGCTCCGGCCACCGGCGCCAGCCGTTCCTCCATCTCCGCCTGGGCGGCGGCGATGATGTCCAGCCAGTCCTTGTAGCAGGAGGAGTAATTTTCCGAGCAATCGGTATTTTTCAGCTCATGGGCCTCGGCGTAGGTCAGCTGCACATGCAGGGACATCCCCGTTTCCGCCGCCCTGAGCACCGCCTCGCGATAATCCGACTGCAGATTCACCGGCCGGCCGGAGAGGGACTTGTAGCCGTGAAGCACCAGCTGCAGGAAGGGGACGTCCTCGTCGGTGATGAGATAGCCGCTGCTCTCTTGCGCGGCGTTGAGGATATGGGTGGCATAGGGCAGAGCGTAGCTGTTGCCCTCCCGCACCATCACCCGATCCAGGCTTTCCGCGATCAGGGCCAGACTCTCCCGGCTCACCGCCTGGGAGGCGATCCGGTCCACCCCGCCGGTGCGGTCGTAGTCGGCGTACAGCTCGCTGCCGCTGCTGCGCAGGGAAACGCCGCTGAAGCCGTAGCCGGTCAGGCCCTTGAGGAAGCTTTGGGTCAGCCCCATCAGCTTGTTGGGGGATAAAATGAAGGATTCGGTCTGGATCACCCCGTCCGCCTCCCGGCGCTGGCCGGTGGCATAGGAGAGGGTGTAGATTTTGGCGGTATTCAGATCCAGGGTCCGGGAAGCGTCGTCCGGGGCGTAGAAGCCGCCGCCCTTTTTATACACCGTCATCAGGTTGGCGTCGGGGAAAAGGGCGATGCCCTGGGCCGCGGTGTAATCCAGCAGCTTCTGCAGGCCCTTCTTGCCGCCCAGCTCTCCAATGAGCTTCACTTTTTCCGGATACTCATGGTAAACCCCGCCGCCGAACCAGCCGGTGAGTACCAGCTCCAGCTGGGAGACTCCCTTTTCCCGGAAGGCTTCCAGGATCTCGATGTTCTGTTCATAGGTGGTGACGGCCTTGGTACCGGTGTAGGAGATGCCGCAGAAATTCTTGTAGCCGGTGACGCCGCCCAGGGTCTCCACCACCAGGGGAAGCCCGGGATTATCGGCCTTTTTCAGCACTCCCGCCTGCACCAGATACTCCCGGTAAACCCCTGACATGGCGGAATAGGTGGGATTCTCCTCATCCAGCAGGATATACCGCACCCGGTACGCCCCGTCGAAGAAGGTCCGCTGGAACTGGGGCACCTTGGAGTTTTCCGAGGAGGCTCCCTCCAGATAAACGTTGTCCTTATTGATGACCAGGAACCGGGGATAAACGGCGTTGTAAGCGTTGTAGCCGCCGCTGCGGTAAGCCTCTATGTACGCGTTGGCCTCCCCCTCCTCGATCACCGCCAGGAAGCCCTCGCCGCCGTCCGCCATGCCGAACACCGGCAGGGTGACCCGTTCGCTGCTCACCTGCTGGGCCAGCTTGGCGGTGGTGGTAACGGTGAGGTCCTCTCCGAACACCGCCACCGACGCCTTCTCCCGCTTGACGTTGTCCTTATCAAAGTGGATCAGGGCGCCGGAGCCGTCCGGGATCAAGAGGAAGCCCTCCTCCGACCGTTCCAGCCGGCCGAAATTTTCCAGCAGAGTCAGGCTGTACAGGGGATAATCGTCGCTGAACTGCAGCCGCTCGGCGGGCACCGCAAGGGTGAACCCGTCCTCGTTCAAGGTGTACTGCAGCACCACGGTGAAATAGGGACGGTTCACCGCCGCCGAGGTGACGCCGAACTCCGCGTTGTCCTGAATCAGATCCTCCTCGGTGTATCCGGCCTCCAGCAGCAGCTGGCGCACGGTGAGGAATTCGTTGATTCCCTTGGGCCGGATGCCCACCATGTTCTCGCTCTCGTACAGCTTATAGTAGCCGGTGAGCTGTTCCGCCTTGTCCTGGGGCAGCTGATCCACAAAATGCTGGAACCGCTTGACGCTGAGCTTTTGGGGGATGCTGTCCGCCGTGAGGGCGTAATCCCCCAGCACATATTCCATGAACAGGCTGTCCCCCTGCTTGTAAGCCTTGACCTGGTCCCGCTCCACCGCTTCGGTGTAGCTGTCCATGGTGGAGTAGTTGCCGTTCTTGTCGTAGTAGGAGAGGCTGAATTGGGAGCGCAGGGCGCTGCTGAGAGCCTCCCCCTCCGGGTTGGTGCTCCACACCACGCCCCGTTTTTCATCCGTGAGCCGCACCGACATATCGGCGCCGTTCACCGCCAGGGACAGGCCGCCCTGCCGCAGCACCTCGCTGAACCCTTCCCCCAGCTCCAGCTGGCCGGTGAGAGCTTCGGGAGCGGGCCGCAGACTCCAGGCGGGAGCGTCCCCGCCGCCGCAGCCGGAAAGGAAGCCGGTCAGCAGCGCCGCGGCCAGCAGCACTGCCGGAATCCGGACCGCCGTTCTGGTTTTTCGTATGGTGTTCCTCATGCCCTTCTCCTCCGTCAGCTGTACATACGCAGGGTGATTTCCCTGTATATGCTGTAGATAAATCCGGCGATTTCCTGGATCAGGCTGAAAAACAGCAGACAGATGAAGGCCACCACCAGGGCGCTCACCACAGTGAGAACCAGAGTCACCACCGCCTTGCGGAAGGTGTATTCGTGAATCTCCATCATGCCGATAAAGGCCATAACGCAGAACCAGGCCAGCCCGACTCCCTCAAAAATGGTGAGATACGCCAGCTCGTTAAGGGAGAGAAGATGGGTCAGCAGGGTGGAGGCGATCTGGAAAAGTATGAGCGGCTGGAAGGAATAGCCCAGCATCATCACAATGTCCCGGAAGCTGCCCTTGCCGTCCATCAGGGTGGTGATGGACCAGTTCGCCACCCAGAAGAGCACCACCGGCAGCAGGAAAACCCGCAGCTGGTAAAGCAGATCCAGGGCGGTGTTATAGTAATCGTTGAACATGAAGCTGCGGGCCTGGTGATCCACAATGACGGCGGCGAAATACAGCGCCATGAGAACCAGGGCGCAGCCCAGGCTTCCCCGGCCGTCGTATTTCATCTCCCAGAATCCGTCCATGGGATGCCGCAGGATATACAGCGCCGTGCGGATTTGTTTGCGCATATGACAACCCGTGCCTTTCCGGTCCCGACGAGAGGGGCCTGATGGAGATTGACGCCGATGCGTCAGCTCTTTTTGCGTGCTTATCTTCCGATTCGGGAGATCAGCGCTGCGCGCCAACTTGGAGATTGGCGCTGACGCGCCAACTCCGGAACGGCCCTAAAGCCGGGCGCGGCGCTTTTCGCGGCGTTTCCGGCGTACCCGCAGCCCGATCAGCAGCCCGATGAAGAGAATCACTCCGCCTCCCAGATAATAAGGGAACACCTGGTTCATGCGGATTTTCTTGGCCTTGACGTAGACCTTGGAATAGGCGTCCTTGGCCCCGGCGATCTTGAAATACTCCATGGCCTTGTCGTATTCCTTCATTCTGTAATAGGCGTAGCCCGCCTTCATGTAAGCCAGGTCGAAATTACCGTTGAGCCGGATCACCTGGTTCCACAGCGCCGCGCAGTTTTCATAATCCTGGCCGAGGTAGGCGGCGGTGGCCTGATGGATGGCGGCGGTGTATTCGGTGGGGGTGAAAGCGGTCACCGAGCCGTAAGCCTTATCCAGGACATACAGGTTGTCGTCCTGATAAAGGATGGCGCTGGGCTCCTGGAAGGTGCCCTTCTGATTGGTTTTCAGCCCGCCGAAAATAAAGAGCAGGTTGCCCTCCTCGTCGTAGGCGAAGATCCGCCCCCGTTTGCCGTCCAGGGCATAGTAGTTGCCCCGCCGGTCCTGGGTGATGTCGGTGAAGGCGGAAGGGCCGTAGACGCTTTGCTTGGTATCCAGGGTGTAGAGCACGTCCCCCGCCACCCTGGTATCGCCGCTGAGAGCGTTACGCACCAGCACATCCTCCCCGGAGGGGTTCAGCCGCCGGATGGGATTGGCGGTGCCGGCGGCGGAGGTCACCGCAAAGATGAAGCCGGAGGCGTCCATGGAGATGTTGGCGTAATCCACCGGCACAAAGGAGATCATCTGCTTGCGCTGCTGCTCGGTCATGATGCTTTTCCACAGCAGATCCCCCACCGAGTAGACAACCTTGTTGGAGCCCACATACCCCACAAAGGAGCCGTCGGGGGAAAACTGCATCAGGCCCTTGTTGACGTTTTCCACCAGCACGAACATCCGCCCGGCGTTGTCCACTACCAGCTTTTTGGGCTTAAAGGAAAAGTTCTTGTCCAGAATCTCGCTGGCCGGTTCCTCCACCGTGCGCAGCAGCTTCCCTTCCTTGTCCAGCACCACGATCCGCTTGTGGCCGGTATCCGCCACATACAGCCGGCCTTTGTCGTCTACAAAGGCCCCGGCCGGGGAGGAAAATCCATCCTCCGTCTCTCCGTTGAGAAAAGAGGCGATGGTTTTGATCCGCTTCAGATTCCTGTCCAGCTGATACACGCAGTTCTGTCCGGAATCCACAATATAAAAGTTGCCCTCGCTGTCGCAGAGCAGGTCCTCCGGCTGGGTGAGGTCACAATCCAGATCCGCCCCCAGATAAACGCCCTCCACCTCATATGCCAGGGGCGCGGCCACGTCGGTGGCCACCCCGTTTGTATAGGAGTAGGTGTAGGAATAATAGGGCGCGGAAGCCTGGGCGGTGAACCCGCCGGCCAGCAGCAGGACGCCCAGCAGGAGGGCAGCCCTTTTCTTCACAGTCACAGCGCTTCCCCCTATTCCTTGATACCGGACGTAGCCATGGTATCGATGATCTTGGTCTGGTTGACGATGAACACCGCCGCGGGAACAATGAGCATCAGCACGCCCACCGCCTGAGCCGCGCCCGTGCGGATCAGACCGCCGGTGGTGATCTGGGTCAGGGCGTAGGGCAGGGTTTTCAGGTTTTCGTTGTACACATAGTCGGCGTTGTTCTGGTTCCACAGCTGCTGGAACATCAGGATCAGCACCGTCAGGTAGGCGGGTTTCGCCATGGGCATGATGATCCGCCGGTAGGTGCCGAACTCAGAGCAGCCGTCGATGCGGGAGGCTTCGATCAGGGAATCGGGGATGGTGCGCATATAGTTAATCATGATAAACAGCCCCAAAGAGGCGCCCATGGAGGGGATGATGGCCGCCAGATAGGTATCCAGCCACCCCAGCCAGGAGATGGTGAGGTAGTTGGCGATGTCGTTGATGGAGGCCACGAACATCAGGGAGAACATCACCATGGCGTTGATGGTTTTCCGCCCGATGAAATCCACCTTTGCCAGGGGATACGCCGCCAGGGAGGCCAGCAGAATGTGGCCGATGGTGGCGGCCAGGGTGATGAACAGGGTGTTGAAGGCGTACCGGGCAAAGGGCACCCAGGTGGTCTTCATCAGGCTGAAGAGCATCACGAAGTTGTCCAGGGTGGGGTGAGAGGGCAGGATGGTGGGGGGATAGTAGAACAGCTCGTTGAGGGGCTTGAGGGACATGCCCACCGCCATCACCAGGGGCAGGGCGCTGAACAGTCCGATCATTGTCAGGAAGAGAAACACGATCACGTCCCCATACCGTTTCCGGTTGCCCCGGGCCCGGCGGGTTTCCCGGACGCCGCCCCGGAAACGAGGCAGCCGGTCCCGCAGCCGCCGCGAAGCGGCCGCCTTTGTCGTTGCCTCCATGTCAGCCACCTACCTTCCGCAGGAATTTCAGCACCGTCTGGTTGATGGCGATCATGAACAGGAACATCAGCACCGCGATGGCGCAGGCATAGCCCCGCTCCAGCCGGTAGTTGCTGTAGTCCATCAGATGGGTCATCACCAGGTGGCCGGCATAGTTGGTGCTGGGGAAACCGGCCAGGGAGATGGACACCTGGGTGCTGGCGAACATGGAGGTGATCTGCAGCACCGCGGCGGTCATCATGTGGGGGGCCATCTGGGGCACGGTGATATACCACAGCTCCTGAAAACGGTTTTTCACCCCGTCGATGGCCCCGGCCTCATACAGCTGGGCGTCCACCGAAGACATACCGGCCCGCAGGGTCAGGAAGCCGGCTCCCATGCTCATCCACAGCTGTACCAGGATAATCATGGGCAGGATATAGGCGTCGGTGGTGAACCAGTCGATGGGGGAGGAAATCAGTCCCAGGCGCAGCAGCAGGCTGTTGGCATAGCCGTACATGTCGCCGTTGAAGATGATGGACCAGATGGTGTACACCGTGCCGGAGATGGTGGGGGCGTAGAAGATGAAGGTCAGCACCGCCCGCACCCCCTTGCTCAGCTCATTGATGGCCCAGGCCACGAAGAAGGAAAGAGCGTAGCCCACCACGCCGGTCACCAGGGCGAAAATCACCGTGTTGCGCACCGCGATGGCGAACACCTCGTCGTTGACAAAAAGGTTGGTATAATTGCGCAGCCCGACGAAAACCGGGGACTGCAGCACGTTGTATTGGGTGAAACTGAGGATCATGGACACGATGACCGGCACCACCGTAAAGGTCAGAAAGATGAGCATATACGGGGTGATCATCACATAGGCCATCCTCTTTTTCCACATGTCCCGCAGGGCGCCGTGGAGCCGGGATCTCCGGGTTACTGCCTGTACCTCCTGTGCCATATGCTTACTCCAATCCGAACTCTTTTCGTTTTTTGGCGATCTCGTCGTTGATGGCGTCCACCGCGTCCAGGATGGTGTCCCGGGGGCTCTTGCCGCTGTTGATCACCGATTTAATGGCGTTGTCCACCGTCCGGCCCACGTAATAGCTGCCCGGCACCTCTTCGATGCCCACCACCCATTTCCACTGCTCGTTAAGCTGGGCGGAAATGCTGGTTTTCCAAGGGATATCGGCCATGGCCTCCAGGTTGGCGGTGGGCCAGCGGGCGGATTCGCCCTGCAGGGCCTCGATCTCGCTGGCGTAAACGCTCTGGCCTTCCCGGGAGGTCCACCATTTCATGAATTCCCAGGAGGCGTCCACATCCTTGGCGTTTTTGAAGAGCAGCACGCTGGTGACGGTGCAGGAAACGGTACGGTCAATCCCGCCGTCCTCCCGCGGGGTGCCGGGCACCGGCAGCATGGACCACAGCCCGTCGATCTCCGGCGCGGCCACCACCAGGGTGTTGTAAAAGGTGTAAGAGGTCAGCAGGATGGGCGCTTCGCCGGTGCGGAACCGGTTGATGGGGCTGTAGGTTTTGGTGGCGTTGTACTTGGTGTACAGCTCCGACCACTGGATGAACGCGTCCACCGCCTCCAGGGAACCCAGCGCGCTGCGGCTGCCGTCCCCGGTGTATACCTGCCCGCCGTTCTGCAGCAGCAGGGCGGCGTACATGGTATTCAGATCGGTGGAGACGCTGCCGGACTGGACGCCGGTAGGGCTGGGGAAGCCCACGTTCAGTCCGTTTTCCTGCAGAATGGGGATCATGGCGTAGAGATCCTCCCAGGTCTGAGGGGCCGAAAGTCCCAGGTCGGCCAGCACGTCGTCCCGCACGAACATCATCAGGAAGCTCTGCTGCTCCGGCAGGCCGTACAGCTTGCCGCCGAAGGACTGGGAAACCATGGCGCTTTCCGCGAACCGGGCGGTGACCTCATCGATGTCCTCAAATTGGTTCAGATCATACAGCGCTCCCCGCATACCGTATTCCACCGGCTTGGCCTGGCCCTGGAACACCGCCACGTCCGGGCCGGTGCCGCTGGCCACCGCCCGCATCAGCACGTTGCCGGTGACCAGACGCACGTTCAGGGCGATGTTGCTTTCCGGGGTGAAGTAGTTGTCCGCCAGGGTCTTGATGGCGGTGGCCTGATCCCGGCCGGAATCCAGCCACAGGGTCACCGAGCCCTTCACCTGATTGGATTCGGCATAGCCTTCGATGGAGTAGTAATCGGTGACGAAGGAGAGGAAAAATGCCTTCACCGCGGACCACATTCCCTGGAGAAAACCGGCCTCCGCCTGGGGAAGGGGAGAATCGGGTGAATCCAGGGTCAGATAATCGATGAGCAGGGGCACCTGGCTGGCGGAGGACATCCAGGAAGCCAGGGAGTTGAGATTGTCGCTGAGAGTGGAAATTCGCTCCGGAATGGAATCCGGATCTTTCAGAAACGCCTCCAGCTGGACCGTCACCATGTCGATGTACATGGACTGCTCGCCTTTTTTTCCGGAAAGGGCGATAAGGCTTTCGTTGGCGGCCTGCAGCCGGGCGATATTTTTCTCAATGATGTCGTACAGCTCCGGGATATTGCCGATGAGGTTGTAGTCCCGGTATTTGTCCGGAAAGGAGCCGGTGATCATCCGCACCTGGCGGTAAAGGGCGCTGAGCTCCTGTACCGATTCGCTGACGTCCTCCAGCACCCGGGACATCCGGTCGTCCAGAGAGGCGGTGAGCCGGATGGTGTGATCTCCGGCGGGCAGATAGAGCAGATAGGGCTCCTCTTCCCCGCCCAGTGTGAACATCTGCCATTGCAGGGAATAGGAGACCTCCAGATTTTCCGCCTCCTGAAAGGGGACCTCTCCGTCCACGGTCAGGGTGCGGAAGGCGGTGCCGCCGGAAACAAAATCCTGCTTGCACCGGAAGGCCAGCCGGTAAAATCCGGCTTCGGTGACCTTCACGTCCCATTCGATCCATTGATGCTTGTATTTCCAGCCGTTCCCGCCGATGGTGTTCAGCAGGATGCGGGCCTCGTCAAAAGGCTGGGTGGCGGAGGAGGTCCGATCCTCCACCGCGTAAAGAGTGCTGGTGGATTTCCGGTCCGCGTCCTCCCCCTGGATCACCAGGGGCGCGGTGTCCGCCGCTATGATTTTTCCGCCCGCCGCCTGCCCGGCGGCCAGATAATCGGCATAGCTCCCGGTCTCGGGAAGCTGGCGGAAGATCAGGGCGGAAAGGGCCAAAGGCTCCCCCGTCGCCTCCAGGGTCAGGGTGTGCTCCCCCGCTGTCAGATACAGCTGGAGCCGTTGGGCGCCGTAGCCCACGCTGCTGATGAAGGGGATCTCTCGCCAGGCGGGTTCCTCCGTTTGGGTGCGGCGGAACTCATTGCCCGACGCTCCGTAGAGCTTCTCCTCCTCCTGGTTGCGCCAAATGCGGTTGAAAACCAAGGTGCGGGCCTCGTGGTAAGGCAGCCCGCCGTCCAGATAAAGGGTCCGTTCGATGGTGCTGCCCTTGCCCGGCAGCGGATAATAGGAAGCGGTGACGTCGTACAGGCCGGTCTGATCCACGGTGAAGGTCCAGGTCACCCTGCCTTCCTCATCGGTGACCAAAGCCTGCACCCCGTCCACGGTTTCGACGCGGGGCGCTTCCCCACCCTCGTGGGAAGAGGGATGGAGCACGTCCACCTCCACCGGCCCTGCTGGCCGCGCCGCATCGGCGTGCTCCGCCAAATAGGCGCTGAACAGCGGCGCATCAGACGAGCCGCCGGAATCCGGAGCGCCGGACGTTTCGCCGGACCCCTCCGCCGCCGTTCCCTCCGCGGGAAGCGCGCCTGCCTGCAGGACGCCGCCCAGCAGCAGGAACGCCGCCAGAAACCATGACAAGAGTCTCTTCATAGCTGCCATTCAACCCTTTCCTGACGGCGCGAAGCCGCCTAACCGATACCCGGCAAAGCCGGATTGCCCGCCGGTACAGCGAGAATGCCTTTCGATAAATCCCATCGCGGCGTCTGCCGGCGGCGGCCTGTTTTCACCGCCGCCGGCAGAACCCCGCCTCATTTGTCGCTGTTGAATACCTCGTCGATCCGGGTCTGGATGATGCTGTCCGTGGCCTCGATCACCGCCGCGGGGGTGGATTCACCCGAAATAATGGGATAATAAATCTCGTTGACCTCGGTGCCGCCCAGGGCCAGCAGATTGTTCAGGGAAGCCCGCTCGGGCATTTTTGCGCCCATGGTGTAAACGAACTCCGCGTCCTCCCGCTTCTGATAGGTGCTGGCGTACAGGGAGTCGATCAGCTCATCCTTGTCCGCCTGGTAGTAGGCGTCGCCCCGGCTCTCGTCCCAGGTGGTCTGGGCATACATCCAGAACTCCGCCAGATCCGCCGCCTCGTAATCGTTGGTGGTGGGGATGCCCCAGATGGAGAAGCCGTCCCGCATGTTGTAATAGGTCTCGCAGGAGGGGCCGATGGGGAAGGTCACCGGCGCATAGTCGGTGAAGCCCTGGGCCTTGAGGGTGGCGGCCTTCTGACCATACATGAAAAGCAGGTTGCCGTCGGTGAAGGTGTTCAGGGCCAGATCCATGGCGGTGGTGCCCCCGGTGCGGTCGCCCAGAATCGAGCCGTCCTTGAGGGCCATATCCTGAATCAGGTTCAGCAGCTCCAGGGCGTTTTTATTGGTGTCCGGATGGCTGTAGGCGTTGTAATATTTGCCGTCCTTTTCCACCCACAGGTAGGAGCTGTTGGTGTACCGCAGGGCGTCGGGCAGCATGAACGCCGCCACGCCGTAGGTGCCCTTAGAGGGATCGGTGGCTTTTTTGCAGTATTCCCGGAAGGTGGCCCAGTCCCATTTGTCCTCCAGGGCCAGCTTCTGGGGATCCTCCAGCCCCAGCTCCTTGATCATGCGGGTGTTGTAGTAGAGCAGCATATAAGGGGTGGGGTTGGCGGCATTAGGCATCAGGCCGTAGTTGACCCCCTTGAAGTTGGCGTAGGTGGTGTTCCACCGGTTGTCGGCGTTCTCACCGATGAAAGCGTCGGTGGGCTCCACCAGCTCCTGCTTGATCCAGCTGAGGATGCTGTTGGAGTGCTGCAGGGCGATGTGGGAATAGGTGGAGCCGGACAGCGCCGACTGCACGAATTCATCAAAATACTGGGACTCCGGCAGGATGACCCACTCGATTTCGCAATTGTACTTTTTCTTGGCCTGCTCCAGGGCGTAGTAGGCGGCGTCCCCCGCCTCGCTGTTGCCCAGCTTGGGAATGGTGCCGTCGCTCCAGATGCTCACCTTCAGGGTGGCGCCGCCGAAATTCACGCCGGTTTGTCCGTCGTCTTTGGAGGCGTCGCCGGAACTGCTGTCCTTGCCGCCGCAGGCGGTCATTCCCAATGCCATCAGCAGAGCGGCCGCCGCGGCCGCGCCGCGCTGGAACCAATGTCTGTTTGCCATAAGGATTCCTCTCTTTCTGTTGTATTCGATCAGGGATCGCTGACGGTAAGCACCCGGGGCAGAGCGCCCTGGTAGCTTTCCGGACAATAGGCGATGCGGATGGTCCGGCCGGGGGTGAAGATGGCGGCCAGCTGTTCCGGCGTTTTGGTCCGTGTCCGGACGTTGGAGCCGTCCAGCTGAATGGTGGTGGTGTTCGCCTGATTCTCCAGCTCGTACCGGCTGCCGTCGGTGAACTCGATCACCCCGTTGGTGCCGCCCGCTTCCACCGAGGGCGGGGTGAAGGAGCGGATGGTTCCGGTTTTATCGCCGTAAACCGCCTCGCACTTCACCACCAGGTTGTTCTCGTTGAAGGTCAGGGTCACATAATCCCCCGCCCGGGGCGCGGAAGCGGTGGTCTGTTCGCTGCCGTCCAGCCGGCGGGTGTAGACGCATTCGCTGGACATCATGTAGGTTTCATACAGGGAGTAGTTGGAGACGGCGGGATCCTGCACCGTGACCTTGAGGGTGCTGCCGCTGCCGTTGCTGTAAGCCCGGCCGGAAATCGTCCTGTGCTTGGCCGCGGCCTCGGGCGCCACCCTGACCTCCACCTTCAGCTTGCCGCCCTCCGGCTTCAGGGTGCCGGCGGCGGAGGCGGCGAGGGTGAAGCGGTTGTCTCCCAGCTCCTTCAGTTCGTACTTCTTCTTGCTGTTCAGCCCGGCGAATTCCAGCGTCACGGTCTGGTTCTTCTCGGTGACAAATGTAAAGGCGCATTCGTCGGCGGAAATCTTGGTGAGAACGATCTGCACGCAGTCGGTATCCTTGTTCAGGGACAGGGTGACGGGATACTTGCCCAGGCTGCCGGAGCCGGTGACTAAATATTTGGCGGGCAGCACCTGGGAGATTTCGCCCGCCAGCAGCTGATAGGCGGTTTTGTAATAGCCGCTTTCCATCAGGGCGTCGGCCAGGGCGGTGATCTTGTCCCCACCGCCGTTTTTCTCGACATAATCCTGGTATTGGTTTTCCGTCACCGCCCGCTGGGAGATCCACAGGCTCTGCAGCCGGGCCTGCTTCATGGTGAAAGCAGCGCCGTTAAGCTGTCCGGCGGTTTGGGCAAAGGGCCGATAAACCTTCACCGACCGCAGAGCGGTGCTGCTGCCGGCCGCCAGCCGGAGCTGCACATAATAGGCGCTCTTGCCCTTGCTGGCCGCGGTGAAGTCGTAGCGGTAGTGATTGGTGGAATCGAACCGGTCGTTATGCAGCTGCAGGTCTCCCGCCCCCAGCTTCTGCAGGCTGTCGGGGCTCTCGCCGCCGTATAGCTCCACCGTGTCGCTGCTGCCCACAATGGCGGCCAAATCCAGATACAGGCCGGTGTCAAAGGCTTCCCCGCCGTCGGTGAGCTTCAGGGTGATGGAGGCGGGCTTGCTTTTGTCGGCCTGATACAGCCGTCCGTCCTTGGCGGAGAGATTTTCAAAGGAAACTCCGGCGGGCGGATTTTTCAGCAGATTCTTGGCCGCATCCCGGGTGAAGTCCACGTCCAGGATGTTCACATCGAAATGCTCCGGCCCGTCCGCCTGCTGGTTTTCGATGCCGTCGATTTCCCGCAGGTTGCCGGCGGTGTTGTATTCGGCTTTGTCGTTGAAGAGGGTGACGAACTCCAGACCCGCGGCATAGGACTGCTTGACGTACCGCTGGAGGACCCCCTTGGGATTGTGGATGGCCATCTCCAGGTTGACGCAGCCGGTGCGGCCGTAAGCGGCTTTGTACTGATAGAAGCGCAGCGGATCGAAGTACATGTCCTCGCTGCTGGAATACATGCCGTCACCCACCCCCGACTGCCAGCCGGATATGGTGAGATCATAGGAGGGATTCTGATTGATCCACTGGACGTTGTGGGTGAAGATGTGATCCACGCTCTGGGTCTCGGGCATGGTGATCTCCCCGCCCTTCACCAGGATGGCGTCGCTGCCCATGGCTTCCCGGTAGGCGTCGGCCAGCATCTGGTTGTAAGCGCCCTGCCATTTGATCAGCCACTGCTTCTCCGCGTAGGAGAGACCGTCTTTGGGATCCAGGGTCACCCCGTCCTTGGCCGCGGCGGCCACCAGCTCGGGGTGATAATCCGCCCCGTCCAGGGCGCCGAACTCGCTGTAGCCGGTGAGGGTGCTCACACCCTTGTAGCAAACGCCCCATTCCATCACCAAATCGATGGGCTGGGTGCTCCTGCCCCGGGCCTTGAGGAAGGAAATGGAGGCGGCAAAATCGCTGAAAAAGCTCTTGATCTTGCTCACCGCGGCGTTGTTCAGCACCGAGCTGCCGGTGGTGACCCATTGGGTGCTGCTGTAGACGTTGGGAGTGGAGGCCATGGTTTTGTCCAGCACGCTGTTGTACAGCACCTGGCTGTATTTCAGGTCGGAGAAGGAGCCGCCCAGCCCGTCGGGGGAATAGGGGGAATTGCTCCAGTACATGGCGGACATGATCTGCAGCCTGGTACCGGCCTGCTCGGCGGCCTCCACGTAGGATTTCAGCGCCGCGGCGGCCTCGTCCCGGTTGAGGTTCATGTATTTGAGGCTGAGCATGATGCCGGTATCGTACATGGCATAATCGCTGGGATAAGCCTTGATGGTGGAAAGGGCGTTCTCCGTATCGGCGGCGGAATAGAAGTTGATGCCCAGCTTGGTGTAAACCTCTTCCTTTTCCATCAGCTCGTAGAAATTGGTGTAGGCCCACACGTTGGCGATGTGGAAGGGCCGTCCGGATTCGCTTTTCAACTCCACCTTCACCTTGCTGAGATCCGCGATGGCCGACCGTTCCACCGCGATGAAATAGTGATTGGGAGCGGAGGCAATCTGCTCATATGTACGGAAATACACCGCCTTGCCGTCCACATACACCGTGTAGCCGAAGGCTTGGGTGACAGCTTCATGGATCTCCTGAATCTCCAGCAGCACCGGCTCTGCCGCATCCTTGGGCGCCGGCTGACTTAAATTCAAGGTAAAAGAAGCGGAAGCGCCTTTCCCCGCAAAACGAATCACATCGTAGGTTTTGGACAGGGTGCCGGTGGCGGCCCGCAGGGTGGTTTTTTCCGCGCCGCCCGCCAGGCTCAGCTCATGGCGGGATTCGCTGTCCGCGCTGCCGATCCGCAGCCGGTCCGCCAGCCCGCCGGTGACTGTCACCTGGCCCATGCCGGCGGGATAATCGGCGGCAGAGGAAGAGATATCCCCAATGGAATCCGTCTCCGGATCATACCGGCCGCTTTCCAGCAAAGCGGAAATTTTGTCCCGCAAACCCTCGTCAGTCAACACGATGTCCTCTCCCCTCTTTGTGGATGACGGGGAACCGAACAAACCGTTGTCGTCCACTACATATACCAACAGCGCCCCCGCCATACTCGTCCATACCGCGGCAGCCGCGCCGATGGCCGCTAATTTCAGACCTTTTTTCACACCGTTTTCCTCCTGTCAGCCTGTCGGCCTTCCGGCTTCACCGGCCGTAACGGTTTCTTCCTCACCGGGATCATCCCCGGCGCCGTCCGCCGGAGGCTCTTCCGCCTCCGGGACGTCCGGATTCTTCGGCAGCGCCTTTCCCGCGGCGTTGTCTCCGCCGCTCTGAAGCACCTGGAGGGCCAGCATGCCGCAGACCACCAGCCCCAGCAGCGCCATCAGGACAATGGCGCCTCCCAGCAGCCATTTGTACAGCACCACATTCTCCGCGGCGGATAACCGGACCGTTCCCAGGCTTATTGCGATCCATTCCATCATCTTTACGCTCATGCCTTTCTGCCGCGGCCGCCGGGCGGCCCCGCGGTTTTCAGAGTTCTGAGAGCAGCTGTCCGGGCGGCTGTCTGCCGCCCGGACAGCTGTCGTCGGGTTTTCAATGATGCGGTTGAGGGGAAGAGCGGTTCCGCTTTTTCCCCTTATCATCGGGTATCGCGCTTACGCCTTGTTTCCTCCCCGTTTCCGGCAGACGGCCAGCACGCAGCCGGCCAGCAGGATCACCGCGGCCGCTCCGGCCACAGGCGCTGTGGAACCGGTGGCGGGGGTGCCGCCCTGGCTGGCGTCGGAGGAAGGAGCGGAGGGGGTGGAGGAAGAATCAGAAGAGGTGCTGCCGGAAGCATCTGAGGAGGTGTCTCCGGGAACCTGGGAAGAGGTCTCGCTGGAAGGATCGGAGGAAGGATCCACGGAGGGCGCCAGGGTTTTAGAAGCGCCGGCAATGGCGATTTCATGGATGGAGGAATAGGGCGGGAAATCCCAAACGCTCCAGGTGATCTTGATATACAGCCCCTGGGCATCCCCTGCGGCGGTCAGCAGATCCGCCGTATACTCCTTATCGGGGACTTTGGCGAAATCGCCATTGGCCGGATAATCCTCCATGCTGAGGCTGTCGCCTTCCCAGATTTTGACGTCGGTCCAGTCCTCGGCGGTCAGGGCGTCATAGGCCTTGGCGGTGTCGGCCACCGACACCTTGCCGTAGGGCAGATCGGTCCATTGGGCATTGTAGCCCGCCCGGGAGGAGAAATGGCCCTTTACCGTCACACCCAAGGAGGTCAGCTCCTCCCCCTGGGGAACCTCTACCTTGTACACCACATAGGCTGTGCCCGCGCCATGGGGGCAGAGGTGACGGCCATTATTGCTGAGCACCCGAGCGTTGTTGCTGTCCACCAGGTTGGGGAAGGTGGTTAACATCTGATCCTTGGAAATGTTGCCGCTCTGAGCGGAGAAAACGTCGCCCACCTTGATCTCGGTCTCGCTGGCAGCGCCTTGGGTGGCGCCGGTGATGCTGACCTTGTGGATGGAGGAATACAGCGGATAATCGTACACCGCCCAGGAAATCTTCACATACACGGTTGCCGCGTCTCCGGCAGCCGTCAGCAGATCGGCGGTGTAGGTCTTGTCGGCCAGCTTGCTGAAGTCGGTATCCTTGGCATAATCGGCCTTGTTCAGCACGTCGCCATTCCAGGTTTTCACCTCGGTGTAATCGGTGCCGTTGGAGGAAACCGCCACCTTGCCGTAGGCGGGATCGTTCCACTCGGCGTTGTAGCCCGCCCGGGAGGCGAAGTGGCCGCTGACCGTCAGATTCAGCGCCGTGAGGCTCTGTCCGGCGGGCACCGTCACCTTATAAACGATAGAGGCCTCCTGACCGCCGCCGCCGGGACATAGATAGCCCTTGCCGAAGGAAAACTTGATCCGGGCTTTGTCGGCGCTTTCCAGGTTGGGGAAGGTGCTTTTCATGTTGGCCGCCGCCACATCGCTTTGCTGAGCGGCGAAATCATCCTCGATGAGGATGCTGCCGTTTGCCGAGGCGGAGAAGGGGATGATCAGCAGCAGGGAGCAGAGAAGACCCAGAACGACTGCCAGAGACAGATGCTTTTTCACTCTTTTAACCCCATTTCTTTTTTGAATAGATATTGTCCGGCGGCTGCCGGTTACTTCTTAGCGAAGACGCCTTTTTTATAGAGCAGATAGACGATACCGCCGCCGGCGGCCAGGATGCAGACCACCACTATCGCCACCACGGCGGCCACGGGGAATCCGCCCTTGCCGTCATCCTCGCCCGCAGACGCATCCGACTGGACAGGCTTGGAAGTGGTGGCGGCGGAATCCTGGGAAACCGGTTCGCTCTCCGCAGGCGCGGTGGTTTCCGGCTGGGAAGCCGCTTGCGTTTCGGTGACTTCGGGTTCGGTGGCTTCGGTAGTCGGCGCCTGGGTCACGGGAGGCTCGGTGGGAGCCGGGGTGTCGCCGCCGCTGCCATCGTTGCCCACGATCTCCACGCTATGTACGCTGGAATAGAGCGGGAAATCATACACGTTCCAGGACAGCCGCACATAGACGGTGGATGCGCTGCCCGCCGCGGACAGCAGGTTAGCGGTGTAGGTCTTGGGGGTCAGCTTGCTGTAATCGGTGTCGGCGGGATAATCCGCCTTCTCCACCCGCTCGCCCTCCCAGGTGGCTACCTTGGTGTAGGCGGCGCCGTCGGTGGAAACCTCTACCGTCGCCTGGGGCGTCTGGGTCCAATCGGGGTTGTAGCCCGCCCGGGAAACAAAATGGGCCTTGACGGTCATGTCCAGACTGCTGAGCTTTTTGCCGCCGGTTTCCAGCTTGTAAACCAGGCTGCAGGTCACGCCGCCTCCGTCGGGACAAAGATACCCTTTGCCGAAGGCATACTTGATGCGCGCATGGTCGGCGGATTCCAGCCCTTTGAAAATTTTCACCAGACTCAGCGCGCCGGTATCCCCGTCGGTGTAGCCGGCGAAATCATGTTTGACGGATACCACCGTCGCCGCTGAAGCGGAAAACGCCGCGAATGTCAGCATGGTGAAGAGCAGTGCGAGAACAGAAACCAGAGTTGCGCCTTTTTTAATCATGCCTGGACCTTCTTTCCTGTTATTTGCAGCCGCCGGCGTCTGCCGGACGGCTTCGGGTGCTGCGGATGAACTGCCGAAAGCTGGAGAAACATTCCAATATGCATCCACCCCAAAAAGAGAAGATTGCAAAATGCTCTTGTCTAATCGCGGCGAATGTGGTATTCTGAAAGGGTGAATTGGGACATTATGCCTACAATATTCCTTCCTTTCGTTTATATAATAGCACATTGCACATCTCAATTCCATTCTAGAAACGTGGCAATTTATTCTAATTTGTTGCAGCCGTTTCCACCGCAGTGCCCGCCGACATCCCCCGATCTTCGGAAAAGGAGTGAAAATCATGGCTCAGAGTTCCTTTCACCGGCACTCGTCTCTGGAGGATATTACCAACGAGTATCTTTACCTCTGCCATTTCGGCTGGGAAAAATGCCAGCCCGGCCACGTCTACGGCCCAGCCATCCGCAGCTTTTATCTCATCCATTATATCTCCGCCGGCCGGGGCTATTATGAGGCCCGGGGCCAGCGGTATGAGCTGCATCCTGGGCAGAGCTTCATCATCTATCCCGGGGATACCACCCGCTATCAGGCGGATGAACAGAATCCCTGGACCTATTATTATTTTTCCCTCAGCGGCTCCCTGGCTCCGATGCTTCTGGACATGACCAATTTCCGGGATCAGAATATGGTCATTGACATCGACGGCGCCCCTTTGATCAAAATCCTGCAGAAGGCCATGAACGACATCAACGAATACCCCAATAAGCTGCTGTACGGCATCTCGGTGCTGACCTCCCTTATCAACGTTTACGCCCAGGAGGTCGCCCAGGTGGATCCCTCCGTCTCCAAAACCGTCTCCCTGGTGTCCCGGGCCAAGGACTATATCGACTTCAATTATTCGGATAAAATGACGGTGGAAAAGGTGGCCTCCATGCTGGCGGTGAGCCGCAACCATCTGTACCGGATGTTCAAGGCGGAGGTGGGCATGTCCCCCATGGAATACCTCACCTCCCGCCGGATCCGCTTCGCCGCCAAACTGCTGGAGGAAACCGACCGGTCGACGGCGGAGATCTCCGATGTGGTGGGCTTCGACACCTATTCCGCCTTCTATCGGGCCTTCAAGCTGGCCTACGGCATGTCCGCCAACCAATACCGGTCCCGGATGCGTTCCCAGACCCTGCAGCCGCCGGTGTGA
The DNA here is from genome assembly GCA_902492455.1 of uncultured Oscillospiraceae bacterium. Taxonomy (GTDB): domain Bacteria; phylum Bacillota; class Clostridia; order Oscillospirales; family Acutalibacteraceae; genus CAKTXU01. The sequence continues at coordinate 230,450 of CABULH010000002.1, read as the reverse complement.
TGAACAGGAGGATTCCCCATGGCCTATCATCTGCACAAGCATGTCCGGGACGACGACAGGGCCCGGGCCGCCTTCAACGCCCTAGCCGGGGAGGTTTTCGGCCTCTCCTTTGAGGAATGGTATCGCCAGGGCTGCTGGACCGACCGCTACATCCCCTATCTGCTGCTGGACGGGGACCGGGCAGCGGCCAACGTCTCGGTCAACCGCATGGAAACCGATTGGGATGGGAAGCGGAAGCACTGCATCCAGCTGGGCACCGTGATGACCGCCCCTGCCTATCGGGGCCGGGGCCTGGCCCGAATGCTCATGGAGGAGGTGCTCCGGAATTGGCTGGACCGCTGCGACACCCTCTACCTTTTCGCCAACGACACGGTGCTGGATTTCTACCCCAAATTCGGCTTTCAGCGGCAGGCGGAAACTCAGCGCCGTCTCCTCCCGTCTCTTCTGCCCGCGGCCGCGCCTCAGCCCCTCCGGCGGCTGGATATGGAGCTTCCGGCGGACCGGGAGCTGCTGCGCGCCTGCTATCAGCGGGGCAATCCCCACACCCGGCTGCCGATGCTGGATAACGAGGGGCTGCTGATGTTTTACTGCGCCTCCTTCCTCCGGGACCATGTTTTTTATCTGGAAGACTCCCAAACGGCGGCGATCCTGGAGCGGGAGGAGGACGCGCTGATCTGTCTCGACCTGTACGGCGGCCGGAACGCGCCGGCGCAAGCCCTGCCCCATCTCCTGGGCAGCCTTCTGCAGAGCCTCCCCGACCATTGGACGGCGGGGACAAAGGAGCTGCGGCTGGGCTTCGCCCCCGCGGGCGAAGCCTTGGGAGAAGCAATCCCCATCGGGGAGGATGACGCCCTTTTCGTTTACGCGGAGAAGGAGAATCCCCTTTCCGGATGGCAAGGGATGTTCCCCCTGCTGTCTCACGCCTGATTGCCGGATCCGGCGATCCGAGGATTTCTGTCGGAGAAATAACGGGTTTTGTCCCCTTTTTTATGGTATCCTTAAAACACCGAGGAACGGGTACAGCGGAAGGGAAGACTCAAAAAAAAGAAGGGCGGCGGGCCAATGGATTGGATGGAAAAGGTCAACCAGGCCATTGGCTATGTGGAGAATCATCTGACGGAGGAGATCGATCTGGAGGAAATCAGCCGGATCACCCTCTGTCCAGCCGCCCTGTTTCAGCGCTTCTTCGTTCTGACCGCCGGGATCACCCTCACGGAGTACATCCGCCGCCGGCTCTCCTGCGCGGCCCGGGATCTGGTGAAAGCCCCGAAAAAAATCATCGATCTGGCGTCCCAATACGGCTATGAATCCCCGGACGCCTTCTGTGTCGCCTTCAAACGGCAGTACGGCGTCACCCCCTCCCAAGCCCGGAAATCCGGCGGGGAGCTTCCCGCTTACAGTCGGATTTTTATTACCCTGAAAATAATCCATATCAAGGAGGACAACGCCATGGTTTTGCTGGGACTGGACAAATACCGCTATTACGATCCCCTGTTCGAGGGCGGGCGCATCATCCTCTCCTATCTGGGAGAAACCTACTCTCCGGAATACATCCAGGGTATTTCCGGCTCCGCCTTTAAAATCGCCGGCGGCTGCCCCAGCCGTCCCACCTGCATCTGCGACCGCTGGACCCCGGATTTCTTCCGCGCCCTGGGCTGTGAAGTGCAGGAGCTTCCCTGCGTCGACGAGACGGGGACGGATGTCGGCGACAAAATGATCGAAGGGGTGAAAAAACAGCTGGACGCATGCCGCCCCGCCCTGGTGTGGCATGCCTTCACCAACCTGGAATGGGACGTAGTCTGCGGTTACGACGAAGAGGAGAAACAATTCATCGGCCGGGGCACCTATCGAAATGGAGAGGAGTATTGGCGGGAGCCGTGGGACCGTGCCAAAACCAGCGACATCGCCTTCGGCGCCATCCTTATCGGCCCCCGCACAGGCGCCTTCGACCGGCGGGCAGCGGAGATCGGTTCCCTGCTCCGGGCAGTCCGCCACGCCCGAAAGGAGCCGGAAAACGGCGATTATGCAGAAGGCATCGCCTTCTATTATCATTGGGCGGCGGCCTATGAGCAGCCCGGCCGGGAGCGGGGCGTGGACGACGCCTACTGCTACGACGTCTATTCCTCCGTCCGCCGGGCAGCGGTGATCTATCTCCGGGAAATCGCCCACCGCTACGGCGGCGGAATACTGGAAAACCTGCAGATGGCCGCTGGATGCTTCGAACAGGAGTGTGAGACGCTGGCCCGGGCGCGGCCTTATTTGTCCTGGGAATCCCCCTGGGGTGTGGATGAGGAGCGCAGCCGGCAGGTGGCGCCGCTTCTGCTGGAGGCGGCCCAGCGTTATGAGGCGGGCATCCAGTATATAGAAAAGGCTCTGGCCGCCTTTCCCGGCGACATTACCCCCTACGGGGAGATTTGATCTCCGGCCAAGGCATCGTCTTTTCTCTCAAGCAACAAAAGGATGGTAAATCGGTTCGATTTACCATCCTTTTGTTGCTTTCCGCTGATGAAATGCGTTTTTCGCTGTCAATTTCCGGGGAGATACGCTTCCCCGCACAGGGTATCCTCAGCCGCGCCCTTTTCCTCGACGATTTCCGTGGAATCCTGCTTCCCACTGCTGCGGCGGTATTCCCGGGTGGAAACGCCCTTGTACCGGCGGAATTGCTTGACGAAGTAACTGAGATCGTTAAACCCGCAGGCCAGGGCGATATCCGTGACGCTGTCCCCGGTGGTGCCCAGCCGCTCCGCCGCGCACTCGATGCGGTAGTAGTTGAGATAATCGATGGGGGAGCGGCCGGTGACCTGCCGGAACACCCGGCAGAAATACCGGGGGGTCAGCCCCGCTTCGGCGGCCAGATCTTCCAGGGTCAGCTCCCCGGCGTAATCCGCCCGGATGCGCCGCAGCGCCCGCTTGATCTGCCCGGCGGTTTTCCGGCTTTTCTCCCCTTCCTCCAGGGAATCGTACAGCCGCTGGCGCAGGATCAGACCCACCCATTCCAACAGCAGACCGGTGGCCGCCCACTCGTACCCTTCCCTCTCCTCCGCCACCGTATCAAACAGCTGTTTCAGCAGCGCCGCCGCCTCGCTTCCGGCGGAGAAAAAGGGCTGGATCCGCATGGAATGGCCCAGCTCCCGGCCCAAGGCGGCCCGGTTGCGGGGTCCGGTCTGGAGAAAATGGTGAAAATCGAACACAATGCACTCATATACGCATTCCGCCGGCTCCCCGCCGTGGATCACGCCGTCGGGCACCAGCACCACGTCTCCCGGGGACAGGGGCATGGGCTCGCCGTCCAGGGAGAGATCCAGCCGCCCGCTGCGCACCAGGATCAGCTCGTATTCCATGTGCCAGTGAAAGGGCATGGAATACCGGGGATGAACCGGGGTGATATGATGCCATTCGATGGGAAAATCAAAGGTCCCCCGCACCCGGCTTTCATGATAAGCCAGATAGTTCATGCTCCCGCCCTCCTAAAAGTGAATATCTTACCACTATATCCGAGTATACACCAAGCAAGACAAAAAGTACAGGAGTATAATACCATATAGGAACATCTTTTTATTCGCCTTGAACCCATCGGTTAACAAAAGGCAAACCGGTTGTCTCTTATCAACCGATGGCGGAAAAACCTGCAACAGAACAAAGGAGGTAAAGCCATGCTGAAAAATGTCCCGTCCATTCTGTCGCCCGCGCTGCTCAAGGTGCTGATGGAGATGGGCCACGGAGACGAAATCGTCCTGGGGGACGGCAACTTTCCCGCCGAGAGTATGGGGAAAAACGCCGTGGTGATCCGGGCCGACGGCCACAGCGTTCCGGAGCTGCTGGATGCCATTCTCACCATGATGCCTCTGGACCAGTACACGGAGAAGCCCGCCGCCCTGATGGAAGTGGTACCCGGCGATCCCGTGGTGCCGGTGATCTGGGACGAATACCGCGCTATTTTGAAAAAGCACGGAGAAAACCCGGAAGCGGTGGAGATGATGGAGCGTTTCGCCTTCTACGAGCGGGCCAAAAAAGTCTACGCCATTGTTGCTACCGGTGAAACCGCTATCTACGCCAACATTCTGCTGAAAAAGGGCGTCATCGGATAAGATCCGCCCTTCAAAAAACAAAAACATAAAAAGGAGTGGAAAACCATGCTGTATCCCAAAATCGGTATCCGCCCGGTCATCGACGGCCGCTGGGGCGGCGTCCGGGAATCCCTGGAGAAGCAGACCATGGGCATGGCGGAACGCGCCGCCAAACTCATCGCGGAGAACCTGCGCTATCCCGACGGCACGCCTGTGCAGTGCGTCATCGGCCACACCACCATCGGCGGCGGCGCGGAAGCAGCCGCTGTGGCCGATCAGTTCGCCAGTGAAAATGTCGTCGCCACCCTGTCGGTGACCCCCTGCTGGTGCTATGGCACCGAAACCTTCGACATGGATCCCCGCACCATCAAAGCGGTTTGGGGCTTCAACGGCACCGAGCGCCCCGGCGCGGTGTATCTGGCCGCCGTCCTGGCCGCCCACGCTCAGCGCGGCCTGCCGGCCTTCAGCATCTACGGCCACGATGTTCAGGATGCTACCGACACCTCCATTCCCGCTGATGTGGCGGAGAAGATTCTCCGCTTCGCCCGCTGCGCCGTTGCCGTGGGCTGGATGAAGAACAAAGCCTATGTCAACGTCGGCGCCATAGCCATGGGCATCGCCGGCAGCTATTGCGATGCGGATGTGCTGCAGAAGTATCTCGGCATCCGTGCCGAGTGGGTGGATGAGGTGGAAATCCTCCGCCGCATAGCCATCGGCATTTATGACGAGGCAGAATATGAAAAGGCCCTGGCCTGGGTCAAGGCCAACTGCAAGGAAGGCGTCGATAAAAACGCGGGGAAAAACCTGGCGGATATCGTCACCAAATCCAAGGTGGTGCCCGCGGACAAGGATTGGGAATTCATTGTCAAGATGACCCTCATCATGAAGGATATCCTCTTCGGCAATCCCAAGCTGGATGAGATGGGCTGGCACGAGGAGGCCCTGGGCCGCAATGCGGTGGCCGGCGGCTTCCAGGGACAGCGGCAGTGGACGGACTGGCTGCCCAACGCCGATTTCTCCGAGGCGATCCTGGCCTCTACCTTTGACTGGAACGGCCGCCGTGCGCCGGTGCCCTTCGCCACGGAAAACGACACCTGCAACGGTATTTCCATGCTGCTGGGCACACTAGTGAGCCATTCCGCCCCCTGCTTCCACGACGTGCGCACCTATTGGAGCCCCGAAGCCTGCGAGCGGGTTACCGGCCACAAGCCGGAGGGCGTAGCCGCCAACGGCTTTATTCACCTCATCAACTCCGGCGCCACCGCCTTGGACGGCAGTGCTGCGGCGAAAAACGCCCAGGGCGAGGGCTGCATGAAGCCCTTCTGGGAAATGACCGACGCGGATGTTGCCGCCTGCCTGGAAGCCACCGACTGGCGCCGGGCGGACTATGAGTATTTCCGTGGAGGCGGCTTCTCCAGCCACTTCCGCTGCCAGGCGGAAATGCCCGTCACCATGCTGCGGTTCAACATCGTGGACGGTATCGGCCCGGTGCTGCAGATCGCTGAAGGCTGGACCGCCGATCTCCCCGATGAAATCCACACCGTCATTGACAAGCGCACCGATTTCACCTGGCCCACCACCTGGTTTGCTCCCCGCCTCACCGGCGAGGGTGCTTTCAAGGATGTGTACAGCGTCATGGCCAATTGGGGCGCCAATCATGGCGTGACGGTCTACGGCCATGTGGGCGCGGATCTGATCACCCTGGCCTCCATGCTGCGGATTCCGGTGACTATGCACAATGTCCCCGGCGACAAGGTCTACCGGCCCCACGCCTGGTCCTCCTACGGCACCCAGGATCTCCAGGCCGCCGACTACGCCGCCTGCAAGCAGTACGGCCCCCTGTACCGCTGATCTTTCCCGATAATACAAAACGCCCATGGAGAGGAAACTCTCCATGGGCGTTTTTACGATACAACCATTTTAACCATTGTTTCAGCCTTTCAGCAGCCAATCCACGGCTTCCTGCCGGTCAGCGGCGAAAAAAACGCTGCTGCCCTGGTTGCTTTCATAAATGAAGTCCTTCAGCGGCTTGCTGGTATAACCGGAAAAATCCCCAAACACAGCGAATTTCACCCGGTAGTTGACGAACATCTGCAGAATCTCTCCCGCCAGTCCGGTGCTCAGGATAAAGAAATCCTCCGTGATCGCCTCCTTGTTCACCGCCATGCGTTCGCAGCCGGTTTCCGCTTTGATGGTCATCATCAGATCCAGCGCCGACTGCCGGTCCGTCACGATGTGCTCGCTGCTTTCCACCACTGCCGCTTTTCCTTCCACTTTCACGATCATGATATTTCTCTCCTTTCCGCCGGTTGGCCGGCGCCGCTATTCTAACACAATCTACGGATGAACGCAACTTATCCGGCTTCATCCTGCCGCATCGCCATCCAGCTGTCTCCACACCCGGATAAGTACCGCAGCTGTGACAAGAACCGCCAGTATATCCGCAGCGGGCGCGGCCCAAAAGATACCGTCAACTCCGATCAGCGCCGGCAGAATCAAGGAAAAGAGGATCAAAAACACCACATCCCGAATGATGGACAAGGGAATGGCCGCCTTTGCCTTACCGATGGATTGGAGGAAAATGGCGCAAGCCTTCTGCACACAGGTGAAGAACAGCAGGGAAAGGTAAATCCGCAGGCATTTCACTGCGAAGACGGTGTACAGCTCTCCCTCGGAGCCGAAGAGCCGGACAAAAAACAACGGCATTCCTTCAAAAAGGAGGGTAGCCGCCGTCCCGGCGGCAGCGGTCCAGAGCAGAACATAGCGGAAAGTTTTCTTCACCCGGTCAACTCTGCCGGCGCCGTAATTACAGCCGATGATTGGCTGCGCCCCGGCGGCAATACCGATGGCGATGTTCAGCACAATCTGAAACAGCTTCATAATCACCACAAAGGCGGCCAAGGGGATATCCTCGCCATACGCAGACCGGGCGCCGTAAAAGACCAGCATTTTATTATTAACAACAGTTACAAGAACTATAGAAAGCTGCGTCAAAAAACTGGAGCCGCCCAGCGGCAGCACCTGCCGCACCGCCGGCCAACAGGGGAGAAAATCCCTGGGCTTCAGCCGGAAGGCTTTGCTGCGGAAAAGATAAGCCGCTGCCAGAAGAAAGCTGACAAATTGGCCGAAAATGGTCGCCCATGCCGCTCCTTTGATCCCCCAATCCAGCACAAAAATGGCAAGGGGATCCAAAAGGATGTTGAGCACCGCTCCCACGGCCATGGTAAACATTGCATAGCGCGGGCTGCCATCCGCCCGGATAATGGCGGCCAGTGTGTTCTGGGCCAGAGCCAGGGGCATCATCATAAAGATGATGTACCCATACTCCCGGGCCAGCTCCAGGGTGGCGTCCGTGGCTCCCAGAGCCCGCAATATTCCATCCCCCCCAAAATACCCAATCAGCATAATCCCCGCGCCGGAGAGGAAGGAGAGCGCCAAGCTGTTGGCCACGGCCCGCCCAATCAGCCGGGTATCCCCACGACCCAGACTCAGGCTGAGGTAAGCCGCCGCCCCGTCCCCAAACAGCAGGGACGCCCCCCAGCCGATGACGGTGATGGGAAAGATGATGCCTGTGGCCGCATTGCCCAAATAGCCGATGCCATTGCCCACGAAGGTCTGGTCCACAATATTGTACAAGCAGGAGATGAGCAGGGAGATCACGCAGGGGACGGCAAACTTGGGCAGGAGCCTGCCCACCGGCTCGTTGAGCAGAAACTGGTTTTGCTGTGAAATTTCCATTTTGAATCCTCTCTTTACAAAAATAAAAACAGCGCATAATCCGGTAAGATTATACGCTGTTATCAGCTGTTACCATCGATATGCGGTTGTGCGGCAAACCAGAAGCCGGGTTTTATTATATCAAAGCCGGCCCTTCTTCGCAAGAAGGGAAACCTCCCAAAAATCCCGGTGGAAAACCCCGGCGATTTTCGGTAATTTCGCCCCGCGCCATCCCCCCGTGTCTTGCATCCCGTCCTCAAAAAAGGCAAAAGCCCCGCCGGGAATCCTGGAAAATCCTGGATTCCCGGCGGGGCTTTTCAAGCTTTCGATTTTACGCGGCGGACACGTTGACCGCCCGGAGCTTGCGGCTGTCCTTGGGATCCGGCTCGGTATCAAACGTCACCTTCTGCCCCTCCTGCAGCGATTTGTAGCCATCGCCCACAATGGCGGAAAAATGCACAAACACATCGTCGCCGCCGTTGTCGTTGGAAATAAAGCCAAAGCCTTTCTCCGAATTGAACCATTTTACTGTACCGTTTTGCATAAGGGTACCTCCAAAAATATTAATTTGTACCCATATATAACAAAATCCCACAGATATAGCCAATCATCTAAATACAATGATCCGCATATTTGTGAGAACATAGTAAATATCATGAATACTTATTTAGTATACCACAATCCGGCCCGTCTGTCAAGCGAAAGATTCCGCTGTCCCCAATCTCCTTGTTCAACCGCCCTTCTCCCAGCATATACTGGAGAAGCGAGCCAACCACACAGGGAGGTGATCTTTATGTGCCCCAACGCCCTCATCACCGCGATAACCGCCGCTGCTGCCGCTATTGCCGAGGGCCGCGATCCGGACGAAATCGCCGCCATCGGCGCGGTTTTTACTCAATTAGGGGACACCCTTGCCACCATCGCCGTGCAAAAGAATCTCTGCCGGCGAAACACACTCCCCGTCGCCGGCGGAGAAGATTAGCCGGAGGAGGCCGACTGCGAAAAACACTGCTGCCTTCATTTTACTGTATCCCGATATTCTCCGCGCAACCTGCCGCGGCACCAAAATCCGCTTTTTGCGCCATTCAGGCCAATATTCAAGAAGATAAAAAGGCGGCGGCAGCCCCCGGGAGAGGGCAGCCCGCCGCCTTTTATTTCCCTTTCTTTGGACAAGTGTACCGCGCCATTCCTTTGCTGTGCCTGCCGTACTCAATCGCTTCGCTGGGGCAGCGGCAGATGCAAGCCATGCAGTGGGTGCAATTCTTACTCCATACCGGCTTCCCCTCTTCGAGACGAATGTTGTTCAGCGGACAGACTTTGACGCATTTCCCGCAGGAAACACAGGCGTCCGTGGCATAAAATTTTCGCGCATGGACACAAAGGGGGTAAAAAGCATCGTTCACAATGCCGCTGAGTATTGTATCTTTCAAGGTAATCGCCGGCTGCGAAAATTTCTCGCCGCTTTGGATCAAACGCGCCGCTTGATCGATTTCCTCATCCGCCTGCCGAATCGTTTTCAACGCTTCCTCCCGCGTCGGGGTAGTGAACATCGCAATGTAATTCTCCGGCATGATAATGGAGACGCACCCCTTATAATGCAGCCCTTTCGCGGCGCACAATCTCTCCAGATACTTCCCCGCGTTTCCGTTGTTTTCCCCGCAGGTCATCACGAAATAGATCTCCCTGCTCCCCGTAAGCCGGGTGTTTTGCAGCCATTCCTCCACGATGCGGGGGATTCTCCAGGCATAGGTGGGAACCACCACTACCCACGGCCTGTCAGCCTGCATCTCGGAAAAATCGCGGCGGCGGATTTTCTCAAATAAATCAACCGCTTCCTCATTGATTGTCCGGCCGATTCTCTCGGCGGCATATTCACTGTTCCCCGTCCCGGAAAAATAGATGATCATGCGCCTGCCTCCTAAGCAACAGCTTTTACAATGGACAAGAAAATCGCCGCAGTTTTGTAAGCCGGGCTTTTCCGCCGATCAAGATATGTGGATATCGATGCCGTTAACCTCCACGCCGCCCTCAGCCCGGATCAGGATATAGTTGGTTCCGTCGATGTTCCGGGTCTCCACCAAATCCTTCCGTTCCGGATTCACATGGATGGTTACGTCGGGGGTTTTCACCTCAAACTGCTTTTGATTCACCACATTCCTGGGCCGGATGTCGTTATCCGCGCCGAATCGCTCGTCATATTTTTCCGAAAACGCCTCCAAGCGCTCCGGGGAAACGCCGCAGGATTCCAGCACCCCTTTCACCACACGCTTGGAAATCGCCAGCGGTTCCGGCTCCTTGCTGGCCTTATGCTCCTCCAGCATGCTGCAAAGCTCATCGTGGACCGTCTCCACCACCTCAAAGCTGCATTCCTCTTCCAAAGCCTCCTGTATCACCGTGTGGAAGCTTTCCTTTTGGACCTGAGCCGGTTCCGGAATCTCGGTATGGAATACCGCGTCTACAAACTCCTTGTGATTCTCCTCCAGGCTCTTGGTGTAATAAAGGGCGTTGTAGATATTGGTGCTGCGGTCGTCGAAGGCGGGAAAGAGGAAGCCCAGCTCGGGCGGCGCCACAAGCCAATCGATCTTCATGCTGTGAAAAGCGTTCTGGGGAACATCGTAGCAAAGCGCCGGCTTGGGCATCTTGACCGGGCAGACGGCGCACAGCACGTAGGAAAATACCTCAGTGGAGGCGTCCTCCAGGCTTCCTCCGTCCTTGGAGCGATAGGGAACGTCGTACCGGTCATAGGCCAGCAGGATAAGATAGTGCTCTTCCAGCCGCAGGTTGTCGATGACGCAGCGATAAAAAGCCTCCACCCCCTCCTGGTCGTTCAGGGCGGAATCCCGCAGATTCATAAGCCGCCGGTGTTCTTCGCTGTCCACCACCTGCTGGGTAGCAAAGGTGATATCCACCAGATTCTTCCCCAAGGTTCCGGACAAGGACCGTTTGAGAAGGGTCAGCATCTTCTCCCCTTCCTCCTGAGGCATCAGGGTAAGGGATTGATCGAATTCCGATACGATCTCCCGTTTATCATTGACATAGCACCCACGGATGTGGGTGATGTTGCTTTTGTCCGGACGAAAACGGCGGCGGATTTCTGCAACTCCTTTTTCATTCATATGTTTCAGTCCCCTTTTTACTGCCATTCGGAGCCGTCTCAACGCATCCGGTCCTCCCGGACGGCCGCGCTCCAGAGATACAGTATATCACAGCTTTCAAAAGGGATCAAAAGGTTTTCTTGCTTTCTCACACGGATAAAAGGGGCTTCAAGCTTCGTTGACTAAAAGATATATTGGCGTAAGTCGATGCCGGTCGCACAGTTAGCCACTCTGCGCGATTTGTAGAAACTTCTTGTGTGAAGTTTCCCTGGGCTACCAATCAAGAACAAATCGGACACATAAATTCGAATTGATTTTTGATTAAGCAAGCAAAAATGACATCGTAATAATTATTTCTTAACCTTTTTCGTGCGATATTTTTGACATAGATTAACAGTCGTTATGCCGCCTTTTGATAATACCTTTTATTGTCCTGAGTATGCTGATTATAAATCTAAAATTGATAACCAATGCGTATAGAACCGTTACGATGAGTCCTATAACTTCCAGATATAAGTTTTGAGAATAATATATGCTTGTTATTACCGTGAAGACCACGATTGAACTCAATAATATAGGCTTATTTATCTTCGGCTTCAAATATTTTTTAATATCAAAACATCTGTATACGGCCATAGCTCCATAGGCAACCGCAGACGAAATAGATGCTGCATATAACCCAATATATTGAATCAGAGCCAAATTTACAATGATATTCACAACGCCTGCAATAATGGAGGTTTTTGCTATTGCCGTCGTGTTTCGATTCGCAATATAAACCACTCCGTACAGACCAGCCACAACATTAAACATGCCGGCAATCATATAGATCGGGATCTGATAGTAAGCCTCTGAATAGCTCGCATTGACCATAATCGGAAACACAAAGGGCATACAGGCAATAATGCCAATGCATACCGCCACAAAAAGCCTGTATACCGTGTCCACTATGTTGGAAAAAAAGGCTTCTCCATCGGCTTCTTTCAGATGCAGCGAAGCCGATTCCGTCCAAGATAAACTAAAAATATTATAAATGGACGTAAACATGGTGGAAAATTTGTGGGAAGCGGCCAGCACCCCATTGGCTGATGTGCCCAAAAACAGCAAAACAATGCTTCGATCCGATGCATTGACAACCCACCAGGATAACGCATTGGGGATGAGAGGAAGGGAATACCCCAACATTTTCCGGATCTGCTGCACGCTTATTTTTTTCAGGCTTATATATCTGTAAATGTGTTTCTTGAAGAAAATATATACCGTACAGATCATATTGGACAAAAAAGTGGCCAGCATCATGCCTTCCGCCTTCATGTTCAGGCCGGCGATAAAAACAACATTCAGCAATACCGCAAAAAAACCAGCCAAAAAACTGGCTATTGCATAAGAGCCGTTGTCTCCAATGCCCCGAACGATCTGCAAAAAAATGCTGGATAAGGAAGCGGCCAGTACATTGATGTATAAAAACCATCCATATGGAATTTTGAAGCAGATTAAAATAATGGAAAACAGCAGGGTAAACAGAATAAACTGCAGAAAAGCGAACGCCAGCGTTGAGGAAATAAGCTCCGTCTCGCTTTCCAGATCTTTTCTCTTATCAATCAGATAGCGAAAAACCGCTTGGTCAATCTGGAAAATGACAATAGGAAGCAGCAGCTGAACATAAGTGGATACCAAATCCACAGCTCCATACTGTTCTGTCGTCAATAAGGCAGTATACAAGGGCAACAGGAAAAAGCTGATAAACTGCGTACAAACTTTCCCTAATGTAATAATAACGGTATTTTTAGCAAGCTCTTTATTCCTGTTCATTTCGTTCCTCATATATAAATTCCATATGATTTTTTCTTTTACTTACACTGTAACAAATTGCTAAGGATCGTAAGTAATATAAAATAATCAAGCCGATCCAATTATGTCGTCCCTTTTTACAATAGTAGGTTCCTTTTTAAAAATAACATTTTATATTGTTCCAATACATTTTTTTTATGAGCAATCAATTTCTCTGATAATTCGGTAATCCCGTCAGACATTTTTTCGATCTGCTCAGTTACCAGATTCACAGAAGTATCTACCTGAAAACTTGGTGCCAAAAAGCCATCCGTTGTACTGGATCTACTATCATGTTTTATCATAATACCCGGAATACCAAGCGATGCACTCATCCCAATACCATGCACTCTTCCGCCGACCACCAAATCAAAATGATCATATATATCTGCATATTCCTTTGAATCATAGGAATAAAAAATTTCCGCATGCGGAAATTCTTGTTTTGCCTGATCTAACTCATCAATATAATGGCAAATAATACCAGCTGGATATCTTTCCAGCAATTTCCTATAAAGCGTTACAATATATGCGTGCATTTCTTTTGATACATTGTTGCCGTTAACCGTATGGTCAGTTGCATAAATCAAGCCGATTCTATTCACCTTTTTTACCAGCCGGTTGGATGGGGCCGCCAACAGAGCGGGACATGGAACATACTGCGCCCCATACTCTTGGAGCAGCTGCTCTGTCGAGTGATCTCTTGTGGTAATGAGTTTTGCTTTGCGCAAAACCCGGTCTACAGCAGGAATGCTATCAGAAAAAGCCGAAGAATCGCCCGCGCCTAAGCCAAGGAAGACAGTCGGGACATCCGATTTTTCAATGGTTTGGTACATGGGGATCAAGCGGTTTCCATACCATTCGGGAGATCCCGCAAAAAGGGCCAGATCAATATTGCCGCTGTCCATATCATCCTTAAATGAATTATCGAAATGCCCAATTCCAAACAATTCTTGAAGGATACCTTTTCCTTTAAAAACCTTTTGATCCCAAATATAGGTATACGCGGACGTGCGCGTCCGATTCCTCCAGCGGCTTCCGCCGCGTATATCTGGGTTACGATTAAAAAGGATTGGATTCCATATATCTCCATATGTGTATTCAAGAGCATGAAGCGCTCCCTGCATAATAAACTCGTCGCCAGGATTCCATTGGCGTGTGGTCGAGATTAAAACATTTTTTCGCATATATCCTCCTAACTGCTACAACCTAAACGCAATACAACATCACAATATCTATCGACGGATAACTCCAGATTAAAATACTGATCTACAACCTCTCGCTGTTTTGTTTGTAATTCCAGTAGATTGATATTTCCATTCAATAGCCTGCGGATGATTATTTCATAACTTTCTGGTGAATCACAATGAAAATAGCTGCTGCAATTTTTAGCGGGAATGCCCTCGATCCCGATATCATTTGTTATAACCGGGATACCCGCTGAAAGTGCCTCAATTATTTTTACTTTGATTCCCGCTCCCGTAAGCAGAGGCGAAACAAAGCATAGGCTTTTTTCAAAATATGAAGTCTCATCCTCTACAAAACCAGTAATAATAATACGTTCGCTCTGACAATCTATTAATTCCTGTGGAGGCCGATTCCCCGCCACCACAAAACGAATATTCGTATCCGCTAAAAGCGGCATGACCTGACGAATGAACCATAACGCCGCCTGGTAATTCTCTTCTCGATACATCGCTCCCCAGAATAGAATATCATAATTCACATCAGATCTAACGATGTACTCCATATTATGATAAAAAGGCGTTAACACAAAAATGCATTCTGCCTTTATACCATGTTCAACCAACAGCATTTTATCTTTTTCATTCTGAGGCATCACGATACTGCAATAATGCAGCGCTTCTAATTCTTCTTTTTTTAATAATCTGCAATCTCTCTTCAGCAAAAGCTGTTTGAAGCCCTTGGCTCGTTGCTGTTTTCGCTGAGCCCCCAGAAAACTAACATCATGTTCTGAAGCTATCAATCGAATCGAGGGATATTTTTTGTGAATTGTTTTGGCGTAAAGCACGAAATTTGTCCATTCCAATTCTATTATGTCAGGCAGACTATCAGCCTTTTTTAATTTTTTTAAATAAGCCATGATTTCCCGCAATTTATATAATGAAAACATCTTGCTATGTCCCATAGCCCATCCAAGCAAATCAAAAAATAGGTGTTTCATATTGGTTATAAAATTGCCACTGCTGAAAATCAACTTATAACGAACATGATATTTTTCCAAATCACATAACTCGGCATCCCTTTTTCGACAGAACGCCAGGACATTTAAGTCTACATCATCTGATAAGTTTAATTTCTTCAAATAAAAGTTATACGTTTTCCCACCGGCATGTCCTATTCCATCATATGGAATTACGGGAGAAATCGATAAAAATCGAATCATATTTTTCAACGCTTTCTTTAATTAAATATATTTTTTATAGATCTATCAATATACTTGCTTGCCTTTTCAAAAAATTTTAATTTAGCAATCTGTTGAAAAAGCAGTATCCTAGGTTGATCAACCAAAGTGGCGACTAAATAAATGATTATAGGCCATATAAAAATGAAGAAAAACAGGAATGCAGAATCTATATAATGGTTTAAATTTATTACGCCAAAGATAAAGCTTTTGAGCAACCCGTCATGTAGCAGATAAACTGCGAATGAGGATCTCGATAATAGCCATATTCCTTTCTCAATAAGCAGTTTCTGGGGACTCTTGTTAAAGCGCAAAAATACAACAAAAAGGGCACAGGACGAAATATATACTAATGGCGAATCATTGCTAAAGAAAAATGAACTAAGCTCTGTTATGGTCGCATTTTGTTGGTTATTGCCTATCATAGCAGGGAGTATCTTGCTTAAAGATAAGCATATTGTCATTCCTCCGAAAACCGCGAGCCAAAAAGATTTCCCAGTTTTTTTCACTTGATAATATTTATGTAAATAAGATGCGGTAAGATATAATACAATGAACCAAGAAAGATTTCTTCCGCCACCACTGGCCGACCTTGTTAGATAAAAAAAGTTTGGATATATACATTGTACAACATATACCAAGCCAATGGTGAGAATATGCTGTTTTTGATTAAGCTTTGCAATAAGGAAATTTAAAACCGGCATTAGTAAATATAATGAAATATATGTAGTTGCAAACCAATATTGGTTGCCGATCACGGGGATTATGGCTTTTATCAGCGATTTTAATGAAAAAGACATTTCTCCAAGCGCCAAAGTTCCTACAAAAGACAGAATTGAAAAAAATTGAACCTCTAAAATGTTCAAAACAACTTTTGAAAATTTAAATTCTGATGTGGAAAGGTAATAACCCGATATCAAAATAAACAAATTAACATTACACTTTTCGAGGCTTCTAAGCAACCAAATGATAATATATTGAGGCGAACCAATGGTTGCTGAATCCATTACGCCAGTATAGATCAACATATGTTCAGAAACTACCATAAGCATGGCAATAATCTTCAATACGTCTAGACTTAAATTCCGCTGTTTATTCATAGTATCCACACCTATAAACAATCCGCCATTATTTCCTACTGAGTCGAATTCTGCACTTAAAGAAATGAATCCCCCAACCAATAAAATATATGAGCGGAATCAGAAAAAGTAGCTTATATCTTGGCGTCATATTCGCACTATCATACGGAATGGTATAGAATATCAGATTATTCAAAAATAAAACCATCCAAAAGATATAGCCGCTTTTCCGTTTCCTCGCTGTCAATACACCGATAACCGCAATGGACAGATATATTACGTTCCATAGCGATTGGAAAAAATAAAGAATGGTTACCCATGACGGATTATTCCCAATTTGCATCATCTCACTAAATTGATTGATAATATTGGGAAATAGTAATAAATGTATCGCCTCTCCAATATTGATCGCTCCAATATGATAATCCCATCCGACCAATTGAGCAGCAAAAACTATAATAAACGAACCGGCGGAGAGTAATGCCAGTAAGGATAAATTCACAATCTGCCCTATCCTGCTGCTGATGCTAAAATAGATAAAAACCGGTACAAGAAAAATGACCGCATGAGGCCTCAATAAGAGACACCCAATCGCGTAGACTGCGGATAAAACAAATAAACCCTTTCTTTTTACCTTGCTATACTGAACCAATGTATGAAGTGCTTGAACCATAAAGAAAACAAACCAAGTCTCTCTCAACAACTTATAAGCGCTGAATTGAACTATCGGGCAAAAAACAAATGCAATGAAAATCGGCCAGAACAATCTATAAACTTCGTTATCATCTCGTCCTATCATGGAGGAAAAATAATTTGCAATATCGATACCCATTATAAAAACCATAATGATCTGAATGCTATAAATCAGATATAAATTTACATGTATATCGAAAAACGTCGGATAATATAAAGCACTGCAGACCCAGGTAGCGTACAAATACTGTCCCAAATTTCCAAGGCCCAAAGCGCGATTCGCCAAATCATAATCGCTGCTGTTTACAAGAAGATACAACTGATCCCATGACGTTCCTTGACGCATTGCATCCGCCGCTTTAAAAATCCATCCGGTATCATCGTCAAGCGGAACGCCATAGACCCAGCCGACCTTATTTTCCACATACATTTCATATGCAATCATAAAAATCAAATAGAGCAGCACCCATAAAACAACGAATTGCCTTGTTCGTGGAGGAATCGTACGCAGTTTTTTGCTAAAGCAGCATAAGAAAATGATTAAATATATCAGCACCATAGATGCGGGCCTCCCAATATTCGCCAATTAGTCACCGTATCACGTGATTCGCTTATTGCTTCAGCATTTGATTACCATTTTAGAACTCCATCTCATCACTGCATATTATTTTTTATTTTCAATATTTCATTTAAGTAAGAACAGCCATATTTTTGATCCGGTTCCAAATACGCGCCTTCTGCCCATTCGTTCCATGCGTTAATAATGATATAGGGAACGTTATGATTGGAACACTTTATATACAGCTGTTTTAAATACATTCCGAATTTTTCAGGTGAAGCACCCGTCAAAATCTGCGCATTATATTGTTTTCTTGCCGTATTGTCCCAGTCGGCAAATGCGCCTGGAAGTATGACTTGAGTGTAATCATCACGATTGATGATGCTGTTCCAGGCTTTATCATAGCTGCAGGTATATCCGATAACGCCTTTATCCATTTTGTTTAACAGCTTATTCGCTAACTTGCTTCCTCTGGTTCTGACAAGTCTTCGAATAAAATCCATTTTTGTGAAGCCCTTGGCAAAAGTATAAAACGGCTCCCGACGATAAACCGCATTAAACGGTTCAATGGTATTATCGTTGTGTGCATCTTCGGTTTTGATAAAAAACACACCATCAAAACCATTTTGCTTAGCTAAACGGTTCCAACATTCTATAAATTGTTCTATCTTTTTAAAGTGCCAGGACGCAAAAATAAAATATACCGGCTTATTATCAATTGTAATATATCGTTTATCCTGAAAATACGGCAAATTGTATTGAAAAAACTCTTCCCAGTCCTGTTCATCCCCATACTGCTGAGGCCACAGCATCTGGGGATCTTGCCCAAACCACATTTTTCTCCAGTCATGATTAGCCCAATACAGACAAAACGGGAAGTCGATATCCTTATGATCCCGGATGATCTCTGTAGGCTTGTTCAGCAACATCCGTCCATGTTTTCCATTTTTGTCACCATATTTGTTATCATTAACCGAATAGTATTGATAAATTACAAATCCATCGATACCATATTTCTTTGCAAGCTCCACCTGGCTCATAATCGCGGCTTTTTCCGAAAGATTATAGTAGCGCGCTTCTTGAGGAATTCTCGGCTGATAATGTCCTTTAAACAGCGGCCTAGCCTGTTTGCAGGCTGTCCACTCCGTATAACCCTTTCCCCACCACTCACTGTTATAGTCCGTCTCATAATACTGAGGTAAATACAGCGCTAAAATTTCAGGCTTATTCATTCAAATCACCAAATATCCCTATTTTTGATAACTGCTATAAACCGCCTCGAGGAAGCGGTCTGCCACAGCCTCCGCCGCATATTTTTCGTAACCAAACGTATAAGCGTTATGGGCGAAAAGCTGGGTCTCTTCCCGCGTAAAACGACTTACCGTCCTGATCTTCTCCGCGAATTGATCCGGGTCTCCCGCCGGAATCAAAAAGCCGGTTTTGCCGTCCTCAACCTGTTCCGAAATCGCTCCGACATTAAAAGCAATCACTGGTCTGGAGAATTTACAAGCGTCAGTAATAACACCTGATTGTGTCGCGGATGAATAGGGCAAAATGATCCAATCGCTATTGAAAAAGAAATCTTCCATTTCCTGATCGGTCACTTCCCGATCAATCATATCAACATTAGAATATGTTTTGAGTCTTTTTACAATCTCAGCGCTTTCTTCATCTGGGTCTCCAACAATTTTATACATAGCCTGTGGCGTCTTTGCAACGATTTCTTCAAGCAAATCCAATCCCTTATACTTCCGAATTCGACCAAAGCATAAAAAGCTTTGATTATAAACAACAGGTTTTTCTTCCGGATAGTAACGCCACAGCTCAAAGCAAGTTATTTTTTTCGCATTGATATGATACTTCTGAGAAAGTGTATCTTTAAACATATAATTTCTTAATAGGATATGATGCGCCATATGACACGTGACATAATTACACAGTGTCATCGCTTTATTTCCATCATGCGGGATCACATCGTGAACGGCCACGATTTTCACGCACTGTGGGCACAAAAGCATTAAGAAAGCATTCCAGATATGCATGCTCTCAAAATATAGGTATCGAATATTTTCCTTTTTAATCGTTCTGGCTATTTCCCTTAGAATGGAAAAACGGAAGGTGCCTTTTTCGATGCCCGGCCGCAGCGGACAATCGAAATAGAAATTCCGTTCCGTATGCGGCGCTATGCTGGACTTCGGATTTTGAATTCCTACGGTGTATACATCCGCCTTGTCTTTCAACGCGTTAAACATGCTGTAAACCACATTTTGGTGGTCCGCATTATTGGAAAAGGTAATCAGGCATAACTTTCTCTCATCCATTGCCAAGTCCTCACAATACTGAACGCCAATAATTCAGCATATCGGCTATCGTTTGTTCCATGGGGATTTTTTGACTCCATCCCGTATCTTTTTTCAGTTTTGTCACATCACCGGCGATCATCCTCTCGTCGGTGGGGCGGATCAACGCCTGATCCACCTGGATTTCAAATTTATGTCCAATTTGGTCTTCTATCATCCGAACGATATCGCTCATTTGATAAACATGTTCCGAAGATATATTATAAACATCGCCGGCAGCGCCCTTGTCCGCCAGCAAAATAAGCGCTGCGACCAAGTCGCGCTGATCCATAATGGCTCTGCGGGTGCTCAAATTTCCCACGCGCAGCTTATACACACTGGAACGCTCCGCCAACACGGCGCGCTTTGTAAAATCCGACGTGACATCGTTTACCTTGCGCGTACCCGTAGAATTAAAGATTCTCGCTCGGATGCAGCGTATGTGGTCATTCAAGAAGTACTGCAAAGAGATTAAATCCTGTCCGACCTTACTGACGCCATACGGATGCAGCGGCTGAAGGGGGGCGGTCTCTTTAACGTATATGTCCTCCCCTTCCAGCTGGTTCAACGTCTCCCCATATTCCGCGCTGGAACACGCCACCACCACCATGGGATCATAATTGGGATTCAAAAGCCTGCGAACCGTTTTAACCGCCTCATAGACCGCGATGGTGCCGTTTATATTGGTTTCTATCGTTTCATATGGGCGGTCCCAGGATACCGTAGGATAACTCTGCGCCGCCAAATGATAAATTTGCTCCGGCTGATACTCCATAATAATCTTTTCGACAGTGGGAGCATAGCGTACATCGCATTCGATCATCCGAATATCAGATGGAAGCTCCCGCAGATCCGTTGTTGGCTTATAGTATGTGCCGATCACATCTTTTCCTTCTTGGTGCAGCAATTCCACCATATGCGAGCCAACCATTCCGCCCGCGCCCGTTACTAGAACACCCATCTTTCAGATCCTCCATTTTTAGTCGAAGAATTTATCTTCCAGCATCAAACACCAACAGTGATAAATCGGCAGATGCAGCTCCTGAATCATATAGGTCTCGCTTTCCGGCGCTTTCACGCACACATCCGCATAGGAGGACATTTGACTCTCCCGGCAGCCCGTCAGGCCGATGACTTTCATGCCTTTAGCCCGAGCCACTGCGGCGGCATACAACACATTTTTACTGTTTCCGGAAGTGGAAATGCCCAGGAATACATCCTCCGCCTTGCCGAAACCATTCACTTGCTGCGCAAAGCAAAGAAGCGGTTCGCAGTCGTTCATGTACGCGGTGGACAAAGCCACATGCCCGTCCAGCGCAATCGCAGGGAGCGCCCCCTGGAGATTTTGGGCTAAAACCGGCCCCAAGTCCGGGCTTGCATTCCGAAGGGAGGCTGAAAATTGTTCAGAGGGTTTGCGCGGCTTTTTAAAGCCCTTCATCAACTCGCCGACAATATGTTCCGCGTCAGCCGCGGATCCTCCATTGCCTGCTACTAAAAGCTTACCGCCCTTTTCATAGCACTCTTCCATAATCAGATAAGCATGGAGGATGTCCTCCCGCACATTCTCCAATTCCGGGTAACGCTTGAGCAGGAAATCGACATGTTTTATAAGCTTCTGATCCATGGTCGTCATCTTCTTTCTTTGGAATTTTCCTGAGTTAAACAAGAACAGCGTATCAGCCAAGGCACAAGTCCCTGTTCAAAGTGTGTTCCATCTCCTGTAAGAAGCGATAACATGAAACAGAACTTCTTCAAACCGCCCTGACTGCTTTCGCCTGCACCTCTAGGCTATAATCCGCTCAACCGCGGTCAATATATCACATTCCGCATCGATCAGCATGGTGGAGCATCCAGCCGCCATGCCAGCCTTCACATCGTTCTCGCTGTCTCCAATCATCCATGACCGCGAAAGATCTATATTGAAATCCTCAGCGGCTTTCAGCAGCATTCCAGGCTTGGGCTTGCGGCATTCGCATTCGATCTTGAATTCCGGCCGTTCTCCGGCATATCCCTTGTGGGGATGATGCGGGCAGAAGTAAATGGCGTCCACATACGCCCCTTCGGCGCCCAGCAGGGTTTCCATCTTATTGTGGATTTCCTGCAATTCACCCAAACTGACCTCGCCGCGGGCGATCACCGGCTGATTGGTCACAACAATGGCCAAATATCCGGACTCATTGATCTTTCTGATTGCCGCAGCCGCGCCGGGCATCAACTCAAAATCATCGATATTCCGCAGAAAGCCGACATATTTGTTGATCGTTCCGTCCCGGTCTAGAAATACCGCCCGCTGTTTATTCTTCAGATTTTTCGCTTTGACCCTTCCTTCCCGGAAATCACGGCATACGGCCGCATACCGTTCGGGGGTCCCCATATCCTTCACATATTCCGGGCTGTCATAGACGAACATTTTTCCGGCGCCCGCCAGCGGCTTTAACAGCTGCCGGTCCAGATCAATCTTGGGGGTTGACAGATCCGCCTTCAGAATCTTCGGCGAAACAACATGAAGCCCCGCATTGACGCGGTTGCGATAATATCCCTTTCTTTCGTCCTCCTTAGCCAGCCATTGATGTACAGCACCGTCTTTATCCGCGATAATCAGGCCGCTGTCATAAGGATGGTTATTGGGGTGGGTAAAAAGCGTGACCAGGCCCCCTTTTTCTCTATGATACTTCAAAAAGCGATGGAAATCCACATTAAAAACAGAATCGGCGTTCAGAAGAAAAAAATCTTCCGTCAGCTGATCCCTGCACTGAAACAGCGCGCCGGCGTTCCCCAGCGGCTTTTCCTCAACATAATAGGTAATATGTACTCCAAAAGGCCTGCCGGTAGCCGGAGATATCTTTGAACCGTCTCCAAAATAGTCCATGATGATATGTCCCAGGTGGCTGACCGTAATCATCAGATCTGTAAAGCCCTGATCCCGCAGGCACTCGATCTCATGCTCCAGGACCGGCTTGCCTTCAATTTTTATCATCGGCTTGGGAATGTCGCTGGCAACAGATGAAATGCGCGTGCCCTTCCCGCCTGCCATGATCACCGTTTTCATACTGTCAACCTTTCTGAAGAGATCCGCGCCCTCACTCCCGGGGCGTGTAGGTTTCCGGGGTATAATGAATCACTCGCGTGCCACTTTCTTCAAATGCGAACGGGATATACATCAAACCCTCCATCGCCCGGCGGACCGCTTCCTGTTTCTCCGGCCGTACATAGAACACCAAAAAACCACCTCCGCCGGCCCCCAGCAGCTTGCCGCCCAAAGCCCCGGCCTCCATGCCTTTTTGGTAGAGGGAATCGATGCTGTCTGTGGAAATGGCGGAACCCGTCTGGCGCTTCAGCCTCCAGGTGTGATCCAGCAGTTCCCCAAATTCATCCAGACTTTTGCTCCGATCCGTCAACACTTTTTCCGCATCGTCCACCAACGCGCACATTTTTCTCAGCTGGGCATGTTTGTCGACCGCCGTCACATGATTCGCTTTCTGCACCTCCGAGGAGAAGCGGGTGAACCCGGTAAAAAACATCATCAGGTTGTCGTTCAGCTGTTTCTTTCGCTCCGGAGAAATAATCACCGGCAGTACCTCATAGCCGTCTGCACTGAAATTAATCCGATTGAATCCGCCGAACGACGCCGCGATCTGATCCTGCCATCCTCCCGCTTCATTGCAGAGATCCCGTTCAAGATAAATCGCTTCGTCCGCCAGTTTTTTCTTGTCGGCATATTTGCCTTTTAGTGCATAAAAAGCGTTCAGCATTCCCACGGCGAAGGAACTGCTGGTGCCCAGACCGGACCGCGCCGGCAAATCCGCCTCATAAGTGAGCCGGATCTCATGCATATCCAGCAGCTTCATGGCGTTGCGAATGGCCGGATGCTGAATATCCTCCACATTTTTCACGCGTTCTGTTTTGGAATAAGTCAACTCGGTAGAATAGTCAAAGAAGCGCGGCAAATGACGCACATTCACATAGCAGTATTTATCAAACGTTGTAGAAAGGACAGCGCCGCCATTTTCTCTGAAATAATCCTCCATATCCGTACCGCCGCCGAAAAAAGACATACGGAACGGTGTCCTTGTAATAATCATTTTTTATCTCCTTCTTTTGGCTATTTCCGTTATTCGAGGCACTGATGGTCACAATCCTCAAACCAATCCGTAAAACTACCCTCCAGGGAGTAGTGAAACTTATAGCCGCACCCGGACAGTTTCTTGCCGCAGATGTTTGTCGAAACCATCAGCTTCCTCACACGAGCTGGGTGGATGCCGACTTTTTTACCGCCGATGGGTCCCAGAATCGTGGCGGCGGTCAGCAGCAGTCCAGCCGGAATAAGGGGAATATGCCGTTTCATATCGGTGACTTTCTGCATGGTTTCACAGATCTGCTGAATGGTGTAGGCAGGCTCGAAGGTGCAGTTGTACAGATCTATACCCGGAAAATGATTATCAATCATACGATATTTCATAAATCTGCAGAGTTCTTTGACATAGATGCAAGCCTTTATCGTATCCTTCCGCCCTGTGTAAAAGAAGTAATGCCCTTTTTGACTTTTATAAAGGCGGGTCATATTGCCGTGCTCCCCCTTGCCATAGACAATGCCGGGGCGAAGAATGGTGAGTTCCCGATTATCAGGGGCCTTAACCTGCCACATCATATGGATTTTTTCGGCCACCAACTTACTGATACCATAAGGCGTATTGGGCATGGGCAGCGTGGTTTCTTCCTTTAGTTCTTCCGCCGCGCCATAAGGCGAGATGGAACTGGTAAACAGAATCTTATGAATCTGATGCTTTTCAGCAAAATCGGTCACATTCTCCGCACCGCGGATGTTGGTTTCAAAATAATCCTGATCGGGATGGCCGGGCGTACGATGCACCGCTGCAAGATTGAAGATTATGTCCTCTGTCGTGGGGACAAAGTCAAAAGAAATCGGCTTTCGGACATCCGTTCTGATATACTCAACGCCCTCAATCCGCTCGACAATACCGGGGACCACCCCCTCCTCGCCGGGCATGACAATGTCCAAATCGTAAATCTTGTCCCCCGAATTCATGCAGGTCTCTTTAAGCAATCTTATAAGGTGGGTACCGATAAAACCGGAACCGCCAAAAATAAGGTAATTCATTTTCTTATCCCCCTAAAACCGAAATGTATTTTGAACTCCAAGCCAATTTTGATCTTTATCGCTCAGATTCAACTTCGTTCCATCTTCTAACGCATACCCTTCAGCACACGCTGTACCTTGATATTGTCCAACTAAACCGGGCCACTTGATTCCAAGATCAGGATCGTTCCAAGCCACACCGCCCTCGTCGCCGGGGCGATAAAAATCGGTACATTTATAGCAGAATTCCGCCACATCGGACAACACCAAAAAACCATGGGCAAATCCTTCTTTGATATAAAACTGCTTCTTATTTTCCTCTGTCAGCTCCACACCATACCACTGCCCATAGGTTGGACTGCCGCTTCTCAGATCAACCGCCACATCAAACACGGCTCCCTTGATTACCCGTACCAATTTTCCTTGAGGATATTGCTTCTGAAAATGCAACCCTCGGAGAACACCTTTTGTGGACATGCTCTGATTGTCCTGTACAAACACCATATTCAGCCCATTTTCTTCCATATCGCGCTGGTTATAGGTTTCCATAAAATATCCCCGGCTATCGCCATGAACAGCGGGTTGTATAATGTACAATCCCTCAATCGGGCATTTACTTACTTTGATTTGTCCCATTGCCGCATCCCTCTATTTTATCTCTTTCAAATATCGACTCAAAGCATCCCGCCATGCAGGAAGCGGTGTGAATCCTGCCTCCACCAGTTTGCCTTTATCCAATCTGCTGTTGAATGGACGAGCCGCTTGGCTCACCCCATATTCTTCAGTTGTTACAGGTATTACATTTATGGCATATCCCGCTTGTTTAAATATTTCACAGGCAAAATCATACCAGCTGATGTATCCGCCTTCATTAGTAGCATGGTAATAACCATACTGATCTGTCTCCGCCATATCAACCAGTAAACGAGCCAAATCAAAGGTATAAGTAGGCGTACCAATCTGATCATTTACAACTCTTATGGTATCATGTGTTTTACCGAGATGCAGCATCGTCTTAATAAAATTCTTTCCGTTCACACCAAACACCCAGGCGATCCGGACAATAAAGTACTTATCCAATATAGAACTGACCGCCAATTCGCCCTCCAGTTTGGTCTGCCCATAAACATTCAGCGGTCTGTAGACCGTGCAGTCTGGCTGCCAAGGCTCTTCCCCCAGCCCGTCGAACACATAATCCGTACTGATGTAGACCATCTTACAGTCCAGCTTCCGACAGACCTCCGCTATGCTTTTGGCGCCGCCCGCATTGATTGCCCGCACCTTCGGGATATTCTCTTCCTTTTCTGCGGCATCCACAGCCGTCCAGGCCGCACAATGAATGACAACATCCGGTTTTTCATGTGTAATAACCCCTTCAACCGCTACCGAATCGGTAATGTCCAGCGATACATAAGGCATTGCAGTCACAGCCGAACCATCCTGAATCCCGCTATAAGTAGGGGTTATATCGCTCCCGACTCCCTCATGTCCTCGCTTAGCAATTTCATTCATCACATCATAACCAAGCTGCCCGGCAACACCGGTAACGAATATTTTCATCCAAACTCCCCCATGCCGATGGCTTATCGGTTACCATACATCTTCTCGTAATAGTTTTGATACTCACCGTTGATGATGGCTTCCCACCAATCTCTGTTTTCAAGATACCATTGAATGGTCTTTTGAATGCCATCGGCAAACTTGGTTTCCGGCAACCAGCCCAATTCATGATGGATTTTGGCGGGATCAATGGCATACCGCATGTCATGGCCCTTTCGGTCGCTGACATAAGCAATCAGGCTTTCGGGCTTGCCGAGAGCCTTGCAGATGATCTTCACAATATCAATATTTTTCATCTCATTGTGACCGCCGATATTGTAAACTTCTCCTATCCTACCCTTGTGAATAATAAGATCAATGGCGCGGCAGTGATCTTCCACATACAACCAATCACGTATATTTTCACCGGTTCCGTAAACCGGAAGCGGTTTGTCGTTGAGCGCGTTGACAATCATCAACGGAATGAGTTTTTCTGGAAAATGATAGGGCCCGTAATTATTGGAACAGCGTGAAATCGTCACGGGCAAACCATAAGTCCTGTGATAAGCCAGCACGAGCAGATCCGCCGCCGCCTTGGAAGAAGAATAGGGACTGCTCGTGTGGATCGGCGTTTCTTCCGTAAAAAACAAATCGGGGCGATCCAGCGGAAGATCACCATATACCTCGTCGGTGCTCACTTGGTGATACCTGGCAATGCCATACTTCCGGCAGGCATCCATCAAAACAGCTGTACCCATGATATTCGTTTGCAGAAATATACCCGGATCTTCAATGCTTCTGTCAACATGACTTTCCGCCGCAAAATTGATAACAAGATCCGGATGCTCTTCCTCAAACAGGTGATAAACCGCCTCTCGGTCACAAATATCCGCCTTGACAAAACGGAAATGGGGATCTCCCATCACTGGAGCCAGCGTAGAGAGATTACCGGCATAGGTCAGTTTATCCAAGCAGACGATGCGGTCATCCAAGTGGGTATTTAACATATGAAAAATAAAATTACTGCCAATAAATCCGGCGCCGCCTGTAACAATGATTGTCATTCCTGTGTTCCTCTCTAGCAAAACAACTTTTTAATGGCAAGTATCAATATACTTGCCATCCAATATATCCTTCAGATATTGGCCGTATTGATTCTTTTTCAACACCTCATAAACTGCCAGCACCTTTTCCCGGCTGATCCAGCCGTTCAGATAGGCTATTTCTTCTAAGCAAGCAATCTTTCGATGTTGATGAGATTCTATGGTCTTTACAAAATTAGTTGCATCTACAAGGCTCTCATGTGTGCCTGTATCGAGCCAAGTAAAGCCTTGACCGAGCAGCTCAACATTTAATTTATTCTTCTCCAAATAAATCCGATTCAAATCGGTGATTTCCAATTCCCCCCTGTCACTTGGTTTCAGACTCTTTGTATACTCCACCACATGATTATCATAAAAGTACAAACCCGTCACACAATAGTTGCTCTTTGGGTTCGCAGGCTTTTCCTCAATTGAAATTGCCTTTCCTGCTTTATCAAATTCCACTATGCCAAAACGCTCAGGATCATCCACATAATAACCAAACACTGTGGCACCCTTGCCTTTTTCCGCATTTTCCACCGCTGTTTTCAAACGTTTCGTCAATCCGTGACCTGCGAAAATATTGTCTCCTAACACCATTCCCACAGCGTCATTATTGATAAAATCAGCTCCAATAAGGAACGCCTGCGCCAGCCCGTCCGGCGAGGGCTGCACCGCATAGCTGAAATTTAGACCGAACTGTTGTCCATCTCCCAGCAAGTCCTTAAATCTCGGCGTATCCTGGGGAGTGGATATAATCAGAATATCCCGTATCCCCGCATTCATTAAAACCGATAAAGGATAATAAATCATCGGCTTATCATAGACGGGAAGCAACTGCTTTGATGTAACTCTTGTCAATGGATATAGACGGGTACCTGATCCGCCGGCTAAAATAATTCCTTTCATTTCTATTTCCTCTCTAAAAATTGGTTTTATACAGCTTTTAAGGCCAAAATTAGCCAAATCTATTTGGAACTACCCGCTAATACACCCCAAAAAGTAGGTTGATAGAACAGCACCAACCTACAATCGGGAAAATATGACTGTAAATCCATATTTATGCATTGTTTTAACAATTTACATTGTTTTTTATTTTACCATATCTTTTTTTATTTAGCAAGATTCAAACCTTCAAAACCTCCTGTAACCTTATAGAAGCCCAATACAAAATTAACAGTCAAGAAAAGGTCTCAGTCGTGCATCCACTTTTAGAAAACATAGTGAAATGGAAATGTGAATTCCTGATCTTTCAATCTCGGCTGCCTCGCATTCAAGCCAATACACAAAAACAACAATAGACATACTTCCTAAAAATATTTGGTATTCTTGGAGATAACATGCATGAGCTATCAGGCAATACTGCACGTGAAACACCTGTAGAGGTAAAACAAGCATTTTCCAGGTGCCAATGAAAAACGCTGCAGCTTTACATAACAAGATGACACCTTGCAAACTCAAACCGACAAGTCAGAAAAAGGCCGTGATGCGTGCAGTTGAATTAGCTAAAGCCTTCAGGAATCTTCGAAAAGTCCTAAATACCAAAATAATCTCTTAAAATACAAAGTAAGAACCTTCCATGACAGCACCACCTCTAAACTGCTGTTGACAAAGTCCCATAGAAGATCGAGGGAAGATTAGAAAAACGGCTCCAAATATTTCGAATCGGAATTTTAAAGCAGATTACCCCAATAAAAATGAATCACATGACAGATGTTACTAAACTTCATCTTAGCAAAAAATAAACTTATACCTGTCTTTTCATTGTAGGCCTTTTAAATTAAGAAATTATCAGCTATAAACGCCATCAATCGGCTCTGGAGGCCACAGAGATCCCCAACGATTTCACTGTAGACACGATACGTGGATGGATTCTATTAAAGAAGCTCCCGACCGTGAGGCTCTATCCGCCTGCTGATCAAACAGATCGGGGAATGCCCAGCAAGAAAAATAAAAGACTGCATTCAACATACAAAGTACGTTAAACACAGTCTTCATTAAAAATGGTTGCGGGGGCCAGATTTGAACTGACGACCTTCGGGTTATGAGCCCGGAGCCCGGATATCGATATGCATTATAACAGCATATATCCCTTATGTCAAGCCATTTTTTGATTGTATAATATTCATGCTTCCGTATGTTTATTATATGCTTCACATAATTTACAGCACATTAGCGGTCAAAATAGCGGTCAAAACATTTGGAGCAGCACGGTATCTTCTGTTGGTACGTTGAAGTAATGAACAGCATCTTGAGCAGATTTCCTATCTATAAAACAAGCTGTAAATTACAACAGGAGGTTACAACCATGTGCAAAGTTATATCCGTCATATCCTGCAAAGGCGGGGTTGGCAAGACTACATCGGCCGTCAACATCAGCGCCTATCTGCAAATGCAGGGTAAAAGAGTGTGCGTAGTCGATTTGGATGCGCAGCATAACCTCTCCCGTCATTTTGGCGTCTGGGCGATACCTTCGGCAGAAACGCCTACCATAACTGAATTGTTTCGTGCCGCCATTGATGACTGCTCAGATGAAACCATGCAGCAGATGGCACGGGACAGTATCTGCCAGACAACAACGGTGGACATGATCCCCTCAACTGTTCAACTGTCTTCACTGGAAGCAGCCCTCTCTACCGCCACCAGCCGGGAGCGCGTGCTGGAATACATCCTATCCTTTATAAAGAAAGACTATGACTATATTTTTCTGGACTGTCATCCCGGTCTGGATCTGTTTTCGGTCAATGCGCTGACGGCTTCGGATTCGGTTTTGATTCCTGTAGAAGCGCATATCCTGAGCAGCGATGGGCTGGAGCAGGTAGAAAAGATGATCCGCACTGTCCAACGAAAATTAAACCCTCGCCTGCGCATCGAAGGTATCATCATCACCAAGTTTCAGGGGCACACGAGCTGCTGCCGCCAAGTCTATGAGATTGTCAAGCGGGACTTCGGCAGCCAGATCCACATCTTTGAAGAGCCGGTCAAATACGCTATTAAAGTCGCGGAAGCGCCAGCGTTCGGCATCTCGCTGCATGAATACGCCCCGAACATCGAGCCGGCACAGACATATGCCCGCATTGCATTAGAGGTGATGCGTAGTGCCTAAATTCAACCTGGCGGAACAGTTGGCCTCTACACGATACCATATGGACGATGCGGAGGATTTGGGTGAGCTTCTGAAGACTTCCGACAGTCAGGCCGTGCAAAGACTTGTCATACTGCCGCTGGCGAAGCTGGTGGAGTACAAGGACGATAATTTTGAAAGAACCACCGGCCGGCCGCAGCCTTTCCGGACATACTCTCAAGAGGATCTGGAATCGCTCGCCAAAAGCATCGCCGAGCACGGCGTCATTGACCCGATTACCGTCCGACCGTTTGAGGGCGGCAAATACCAAATCATTGCCGGCCGGCACCGGACGCGGGCTACCGCACTTTGTGGACTGGCTGGTATTCCGGGAATCATCCGGGATATTGACGACGTGGAAGCCGCCAAAATCATGCTGGATACCAACCTGGAGCAGCGCCACAATCTGTTGTACAGCGAAAAAGCCTATGCCTACCGGATGCGCATGGAACTGGAAGGCTGTCAGGGAAAACGTACCGATCTGGCGGAAGACGGAGAAAAGGTGGATATGCTGGCGGAAGTCGGCAGGAAAAACAAGGACAATCGACGTACTGTTGCTGACCTCATTAGGCTGACATACCTGCTGCCGGGTTTGCTGAAGCTTGTGGATGAAGGTACAATAGGATTCAAAGTGGGCGTTCAGCTGAGTTATTTACCTGCATTTGCGCAAAGTCATCTGTTGGATACCATCATCCCGACCATTCCGTATAAAAAGAAAATTAAGCCTATGCAGGCGTCGGTACTGCGGGAGATGCACAAGTCTGATACACTGACAACGGATTCCATGGAGGAAGTTTTCCGGAAGCAGAAAAATGCTCCTGCCTCGTTCTCGATCAGCGGAAAGAAACTGAGCGCGTATGCGGATCTGCTGAACGATAAGGACGAAATCGAGAGGCTTTTTCTGGAATTCCTGGAGAACTACAAAAGCAAGAGGAGCGCCTGACTTTGTGCACCCGATGCACAAAGTCAGATCTCTCATACAGATACAGAAATGTGGTGATTTATATGACGAAACAACTGATGATCGCTTTTGCTGCGGCTCTTGCGCTGCTGTGTTCTGCCTGCGGACAGAATACCGATGCGCCTTCCGAAGCGTCATCCGCTCCGGCTGGTCCAGTCCTGGTAATTAGCGAATCCACAGAGTCATCACAGCAATCATCAACGATAGCGGGAATTACCCCGACAACCGAAATGAAAGGAAGTGGTACAGCGCCCGGGCCGGGTGATACCGGCTCCACCGCACCGAACAAATCCCATGAAGCGGTAACCACCAAGCCAACTTCTCCAGTCGTTCCGGATAAGCCGGCGCAAACGCCTCAGACGGATGGCTCCAAAAATGTGACGCCCTCCGGTACTTCTGCTGCCGGCACCTCCGGCGAGACGGTAACGACCAGCACTTCAGTCCCCACCACCATCGATGCGGCGACCACGACGACGGCCGCGGGGAAATCCCCCTGGGCCTATCCGTACGATATTCCGGCGATGATGCAGGAATGCCGGGAGGAGATCGCTCGTGTGGAGAAAAGCACTCATGTCGGTTGGGGGTGGGATGACAGCCTGACGAAAGAGCGGTCGAGCTGGGATCAGCCGGAAAGCACTGTCCTGTACACAACATATCCCGATGGATTCGCTTTCGGCGATTATGTATTCGACGGAGATCTTAAAAACTATGTTTTCAGTGAGCTAATCCCCTTCTATCTCCGCAATCAGGATCAGTATGCCATAAAACGATGCAAGATCTGGTTTGAACCGCGGTCGGAGCGTCCTGGCGATTACAACATCTATTTTCTATATCGACCGGATTCGGTATGACCGAATTCTTTCCAAAAGCTCAGCCGAAAGGCTGGGCTTTTTTGCTGCCTATTTTTAAGAAAGGGGTCTGAACAAATGGCAGGCAAAAAAATAGTTTCTGTGCTGTCGGCGCTGCTGATTCTGGCCTCCGCCTTTAGTGCGGCCGCTGCCAGCTATCAGCACGGTGATAAAGTCAATGTGACCGTTACCGAATGCTGGGCATTCCACGGGGGCAGAGCCCCTGGCGAAACTTCCACTTCAAACGGCGGAAACCGAGGAAACGCCTATAACAATCGTCTATATTGGTATGAGAGTTATGCGATTGATGTACTGCAAATCGAAGGTTTGTATACTCCGCAGTACGACCGGCGCACCTTCTTTTATTGTATTCACAAATGGGAACCCTACGGAGATAAGGTGAATGGGCAGGTACAACGGCAATTCTATACGAGCAGCAGCGGAAACCTGTTTGACAGCCTGTATTGGAACAGCTTGGGAGCAGAAAAGCGAAGACTGCTGCAGCTGCTGTCGATCTATGGTTTTCCAGCCCGGACGCCCGAGAAGCTGGGGACGCCGTCGGTGGACGATGCCTATGCGGCTACCCAAGCGATTGCCTGGGAGATCGTCACCGGCCGCCGGACACTGGATGGTTTTACGCCAAATTACAAGTCCGCCGGGAATGAGGCCGCCCCAAAAGTAGCCCGGGCCAAGGATAACGCCACTTATTTTTTGGACTGCTATATGCACTATGCTTACGACGGCAACGGCCATTATATTGGGGAACCCACGCCGGCGCTGGCGGCCTATGACAAAATCTGGGCGGATATGGCCCGGCACGATACCCTGGCGAGTTTTTCCGGGCAGACACTCACGCTGACATGGGATGACGCCACAGGCGCTTACACCGGATCACTCACCGATACAAACGGGATGCTGGCGAACAGTTTCCTGACCACCTCTTTACCTTTCGGTATATCCTGCGATATTTCGGGAAATGCGGTGACGTTCAACTCACAGCAAGAGATCAGCAAACCGGTTAAGGTGGAATTCCAAAAGGATCTGTCTACCATGTGTAAGTCCGCCCCCTTTGCGGTATTGGAGACGATAAACGGAGAACCCGGCCAGGAAATGATGTCCGGCGTCATGGACGATCCCCGCTGGTTTACTCTCAACCTTCGCACCTCCAGCGGCCGCATCGAGATAGAAAAGCAGTCGGCGGACAATATCGTCGCCGGGATGAAATTCCGCATTGTCGGAGTGGATGTAAACTTCGACCAGACGGTGACAACAGGAAACGATGGCCGAATGAGTCTTTCGCTGCCTGCCGGCACCTTCCGTGTTTTTGAGGTGGACGTGCCGGACCGGTATGAAACGCCGCCGGAGCAGACGGTCAGCGTAACCGAAGATAACACCACGGTGGTGCTTTTCCGCAACAACTACAAATACGGTTCCGTGAGGCTGGTGAAATCTTCAGAGGACGGAAAGGTTGGCGATATCCCCTTCCGCATTGTAGGCAACGGGGTGGATCGGATCATTACCACGCAGCCGGACGGGACCTTCCTGCTGGACGGCCTCCTGCCCGGCATATACGAAATTACCGAGCAGACAGACGACAAATACGAACCGCAGGCCACCCAGCGGGTCACAGTGGTGGCGGGCCGCACATCTACGGTAACATTCAATAACGTCCTCAAGCGCGGGACACTGGAGGTTGCCAAAACATCCGAGGACGGGCTGAAGAAAGGCATGACCTTCCGGCTGTCCGGCACATCGCTCTCCGGCCTGCCGGTGGAGCAGTACGCAGTGACGGGCTTGGACGGCATTGCCCGGTTTGAAGACGTCCTCATCAGCGGCGACACCCCGTATCTGCTGGAAGAGGTGGAAACGCCGAATCGG
Organism: uncultured Oscillospiraceae bacterium; assembly: GCA_902492455.1. Classification (GTDB taxonomy): domain Bacteria; phylum Bacillota; class Clostridia; order Oscillospirales; family Acutalibacteraceae; genus CAKTXU01. The sequence goes on along the minus strand of CABULH010000002.1, from coordinate 196,116 downwards.
TATGTGGTGCCGGCCAACCAGACCGCCGTCATCGAATGGAATAAAGTAACGCACAAATCCTTTGAAAACGTCCTGAAGAAATGGCAGGCCGTCGTCACCAAGTCGGACGATGAAACCGGCACGGCGCAGGGAGGCGCCTCCTTGGCCGGGGCGGTTTACGGCGTGTTCAAGGGGGAGCAGCTTATCGACCGTTATGAAACAAACGCGGCGGGGCAATTCACCACCCAGTATTACCCATGCGGTGACGATTGGACAATCCGCGAGCTTTCGCCCAGCGAAGGTTATCTGCTGAACGAAATCATTTACCACGTTGGGGTAGAACCGGAGCTGTATGAGTTGGAATACAACCAGACCGCCCTCGATATGGTGGAAACCGTCAAAAAGGGCCGGGTAGCTTTAATCAAGCACAACGACGACGGCTCCACCGGGATCGAGCACCCGGAAGTGGGCGCGGAATTTCAGCTGTTTCTCAAATCCGCCGGTTCCTACGAGAAAGCCGAGGACTCCGAGCGCGATCTTCTCGTCTGCGATGAACACGGGTTCGCGCGGTCCAAGAATTTGCCCTACGGCCTATACACCGTTGTCCAGACAAAGGGCAAGGAAGGTACGGCGCTGATGCCCGCCTTCGATGTATTCATCCAGGAAGATGGACAGATCTATCGCTACCTCATCAACAACGCCACCTTTGAGGCGCTGGTAGAGATCGTCAAGAAGGACATCGAAACCGGAAAGGTCATCCCTGCGGCGGGGATCGGTTTCAAGGTGCGGGACACCGATACCGGCGACTATGTGGTACAGCATATCAACTATCCCACCCCTATGGACATTGACACCTTCTATACCGATTCCACGGGCCGCCTGATGCTGCCGGAACCGCTCCCCTACGGGCACTATGAAATCCTTGAACAGTGTACGGCCTATGGCTATGTCTTGAGCAGCGAGCCGGTGCCTTTCACGGTGGACGGCACCCAGACGACTATTACGGTGGAGAAGCACAACATCGCCCAGAAGGGGCAGATCCTCGTCAAAAAATCCGGCGAGGTATTCTCCTCCGTGACGGAAAGCAACGGATTGTACCAGCCTGTGTATGCTGTGACCGGCCTGCCTGGAGCTGTCTATGCTATATATGCCGACATGGACATCACCACCCCGGACGGCACAATCCGCGCTAAAGAGGGCGAACGGGTCGGCACGATGGAAACCGGTCCTGGCGGTGTCGGGGTGAGCGGCCCCTTCTATCTGGGCCGCTACAAGCTGGTGGAGGAACAGGCCCCCGGCAATATGGTGCTTAACCCGGAGCCACAATATGTGACGCTGGAATACGCCGGGCAGACGGTGGAGATTACGCAGGCGGAAACCGAATTTTATAACGAGCGGCAAAAGGTTGAAATCACGCTGGAGAAGGTGCTGGAACAGGACGAGACCTTTGGCCTTGGCATGAACGGCGAAATTTTGTCGGTGCGGTTCGGCCTATATGCCGCTGAAGATTTGACGGCAGCGGACGGCAGCACCATTCCGGCGGATGGCTTGCTGGAGATCGTTTCCTGCGATGAAACCGGAAAAGCGGCCTTTGCCACCGACGTACCGGCGGGCGCCCGTCTGTATGTGAAGGAGTACAGCACCGACGAGCATTACCAAATCAGTGATGAGAAATATCCCGTGGTATTCGAATATGCCGGGCAGGATGTGGCGGTGGTCCATATCTCTGTCAACAACGGCACGCCCATTGAAAACGACCTCATCCGCGGCAGCATCCTGGGCAAAAAGGTCGATGAGGACGGCTTCGGCATCGGCGGCGCCCTGTTTGGGCTGTTCCGGCCGGAGGAAACCACCTTCACCGAGGAAACCGCGCTGCTGACAGCGGAATCCAACGTAATCGGCGTATTTGGCTTTTTCAACGTGCCTTATGGCGACTGGATCGTGCGGGAACTGAAACCGGCCCCGGCCTTTGTGCTCAACGAAACCCTGTATCCCGTCACTATTTCCGAGCAGGAGGAAACGATTGAGATCGTGGCGGAGAACCGGTATATCACCGGCGCTGTCCAAACCACCAAGGCGGACGCAGCGTATCCCGACAACAAGCTGTCCGGCGCGGTGTTTGAGGTATATGCGGATGTGGACGGCAACCGGGAATTTGATGCGACAATCGACCGGCCGGCGGGCAAGCTGGCCGAAACCGAGCCGGGCATTTACCGGCTGGACGGGCTGCGGTATAACGGCTATTTCCTGCACGAAGCGGCCAGTCCGGAGGGCTTCCTCCCGGATGAAGGCTACTACTATTTTGAAATCCGGGAAGATGGGAAAACCGTCATTGTGGAAACCGAGGCAGGAGTCGGCTTTCTCAATCAGCCCGTTTTAGGCAACATCCGTGTTCTCAAGAGGGACGCGGATACAGGTGAACCCCTGTCGGGCGTGGTGATCGGCCTGTTTGACATAGACGGCAGCGAGGTGGCATGCGGGATCATGTCGGAGGCCGGAGAGCTGCTGTTCGAGGATATCCGCTATGGCCGCTATGAGCTGCGGGAACTGGAAGCCAAGGATGGCTACTACCTGCTTGAAGATCCCGTCCCCGTGGAAATATCGGAATACGGCCAGACGGTCACGGTAGAGTTGACAAACCACAAAATCCCTGAAATCCCCCAGACCGGGGACAGCAGCGGCACAGCCGCCGGCGTCTGTGTGGCTCTGTCCGGCGCGGCCTGCACCGCCCTTGTTTTGATAGGACGACGCAGACGCAGACACTCTTAAAATCAAAAAAGGAAAGACGAGGTATCCCCTGATGAAAAAATACTATATGTCCTTTGTGGATTTTTCTGAAATCATCAATGTTACGGCGGACGAGGAGCAGCTTGGCAAAGCCTGCGGCCGTATGACCGAACTGGAATTGCTCACAGAAAAAGGCAATCCCAGTCCCGCACAGATCGGGATTATTGCCCAGGCTGAAGCCGGCCCCTTTTACGATAAGTTGAAGAAGCGGATCTCGCGGCGTCCAGGTGGTATCGCCGGCGCCAGGAACACCATGCAAAAGCTGTATGACCGCAAGGAATACACGGCGCTGTTTTTGTATCTGGCAATCCTGTACGGCTTCCTGGAATGGCAGGTGCCGGAAAAGATTCTTCTGCTCCCGGCCGTACCGGACGCCCTGAAAATCTTTGAAGGAGATTTTCTGACAGCTTTCGACGAGCGGCTGGCGGCGGAAGCCGCAGGTGAATCGACCGACGCGCAGACCGAAACTGAAAATCTGTAAAACGGATAGGCGGGGCCGGCTATCCGGCCCCGCTTCCGGGGAAAGCATCTATTAAACTCCAGGAGGAACCTTATGCGTAAGAAAGGACATAAGGTTTTTCTCCTGCTTCTATTTACACTTCTGCTCACCTGTCTTTTCACAACAACCGTATTTGCGGCAGGGAAAAACCTGTTTGAAGTCGCGGACGACATCATCCGGGACGTTTACAGCCATATCGTCGGTATCTCCACAGTACTGGCCTGCCTGATGACGGCCTTCGCTATCATCAGCGCCAAGGTGTCCAACAACCAGCACAAATCCGACCAGGCGTGGGACTGGCTCAAACGGATCTGGCTGTCATGGGCGATTCTAAATCTGATGGGCGCCATTTTGGCATATATCACACCTCTGTTCAGCGGATACGCCACGCTACCATAGGATAGCCGGGACAGGAGGATGATATATGTTGGAAGGAATTTTACAGGGCCTGTGCGAATGGATCTACGGGCTGTTTCTGGATCTGATCGCTTACTGCGCCAATGCCCTGCTGGGAGTCATGACAACCGACCTCACCTTTTGGGAAACCAGCGTGCCGGTTGTCACCACCCTCTACCAAATCTTTGTCGCTGTCGGCTGGGGCCTGCTGATCGGCAACTGCGCCTTCCAGGCCATGAAAGCCATGTTTGCCGGGTTCGGCTTTGAAACCGAGTCCCCGGCGGTGCTGGTACTCCGTACGGCCCTGTTCGGCACCCTGCTCATCTTTTCCCGGGACATCTGCGACATCGGCCTCTCTATCGGAAAAAAGGTGATCGACCTGGTGGGGATTCCCACCAGCGTCGCCCTCACCTTTCCGGACGGAAGCTATTTTACCGGCGTAGGCGCGAGTTGGCTGTTGGTTATCATCATCGGCTTTATTCTCGGCTTTCAGCTCATCAAGCTGTTTTTCGAGGTCGCAGAACGGTATGTGGTGGTGGCGGTGCTGACGCTGCTGTGCCCGGTGGGCCTCGCTATGGGCGGCAGCAAAGCTACCAAGGACATCTGTGTGGGCTTCATCCGCACCTATGCGTCCATGATCGCCATGATGGTGCTCAATGTCCTGTTTCTCAAGCTCATCCTGTCCGCCCTGGCGACCATGCCCTCCGGTATCTACGTCCTGCCGTGGTGCCTCCTGGTGGTAGGTATTGCCCGGGTGGCCCGAAAGGCGGACAACCTGATTTCTAAAATCGGCCTGAATCCGGCCATTACCGGCGATCCGCTGGGACACGGTCGGGGCATGATGGCGATGATGATGGCGGCCCGCACCATTATGAACAGCGCCTCCAAGACAGGAAAAGGAAAAGCCGGCGGCGGAAAAATGGGAGGCAACCCGCGGATGCCAGCCGGCGGCGCGGGAAATTCCCATAACGCCGTGGGCGGGACGACTGTCGGCGGCGCAACCGCCAGCACCAACGTCCACAGCGATACCGGCGTCGACGCCCGTTCCCAGGCCGGGCAAAGCAGCCAGAGCAGCCATTTTGGGGCGGCGGGCAACACGGTCAACGCGCCGTCCTCCTCTTCTTCTCGGTTCGGCTCCAGCAGCTATACCGGCGTGAGCAGTTCGGGTTCCGTATCTTCATCTTCCGGCGGCGTTCATTTCGGCAGCACCGGGACAACGCGTGTGAATACCAACCGGTTTGGCGCGCACCCCGGCGTATCCGGCTCGCGGCCGGGCGGAAATAAGCCAGGAACAAGGCCATCCCCGCAGAAAGGCGGCAAGGCCAGTCCGGGAAAGCCCACTGGGACTATTCCGTCCAGAAAAAGGACACCCGGTTCCGCTGGCAAATCGGCTGCTGCAGCGGGGATTCGGCAGAACGAAAATCCTTTCAAGGCGCAAAGGCCGCCGACGGGATCGGTGTTCATATCTCCTGCCCAGCGGCAGTCTCCGGCTTCTGCCGGCCATATGCCGCGTACCGGCGGGGCAGCTATGCCGAACAATCTGCCGGATACCTCCCCGGGCGAAAAAGGCGGTGAAGGGCATGGCGAATAAGAGCGGCATGGACAGGCTCGCCGATCTGGCGCACCATGCCAAGGCGCTGAAAGATATCATCAAAGCTGCGCTACGCGGCGGATGGCACGCCGCCGCTTTGCAGGCGGTGAAGCATTACTGGCCGCAGATTCTGGCTATTGCCCTTGTCCTGATGTTCCTGCCCCTGCTGATTTTCCTTTGCCTGCCGGCCATGCTGTTCGGTTTCGGCAGTTCCGGCGGCGGCGCCACAGCGTCCATGTCCCTTCAGGCTACGACTGTAAAAGGATATTACGACCGGTACGCGGAATACTGCACCGCCCGCATCGAGGCAATACAGAAGGCAGTCATAGCGGGCAATGAAAGCGGCGGAGATGATACCGTTCATGAAGCGCCGGATCAGGAGTACAGCTATGAGGTTGTCCTTACCGGAACACCGATGGAGGAAAACTGGTTTATCGCCCTGCACTCCGTTACCACCGGCAACGACCTGAACGCTATGTCGGAGCAGAGCGTCAGGGAATTTGTAGAAAAGAGTATTGTCTACACGGTGGAGGATAAGCCGGCAGAAACGGAAACAACAACCGGGACTGCCGCCATAACCACTACAACCGCTTTTCACGACGATACGGTGAACAATCCGCCGGTACCGGAAAGCAGCGGGACATCCGAAAGCAGTACAACTTCTGCAACGGAACCTCCGGCGGCAACGAAAATTCTGAAAATCCGGTATTTGTCGCCGCCGGAATTTATGGACTATTACCACTATTCCGATGCTGACCGGAACTGGGCGCAACTCATGGTGCAGACCTTAGAGCAGGGAACGTCCTCTGCCGGATAGCGATAAATTCATGACAGAAAGGAGTTTCGTATGGACACGGTATATATTCCCAGCAACTACACTGACGCCGGTAAGCTGCTGGGGGCTTTTGCGCTCCGCCAGGTAGCGGAATGCGCGGCCATCTGCCTGCCGCTGGCGGCGATGGTTTTCCTGCTGTGCCCCCTGGGGCTGACAGGAAAGATCATCGTCTGCGCCGTGCTGGTTGTGCCGGCCGGCGGGTTTGCCCTGTTCGGCGTCCAAGACAACAGCCTGTTCACTTTTGCCCGCCTGTACCACCGCTGGCGGAAAAACAGGCGGATATTGATTTACAGGGGGACACAATGGATATACGAAAGCCAAAAGAAAAACAAAAAAGGCTCGATTTGAAATCCCTGCTTCTGGGGACTTCCAAAGAAACCACCGTACCCGGAAGTCGTTTTTCAAATGGGACGCAGAGCCTTGTACCGGTGGTGGACATCCGGCAGGGCGTTCTTATCACCGAGGACGGCCGTTACATCAAGGTGTTGGAGATCCTTCCCACCAACTTCTATCTGAAATCCCGGGTCGAACAGCAGAATATCCTCTACTACCTGTCCAGCTACCTGAAGATTGCGCCGCCCTCCCTGCAAATCCTGGTGACCACCCAGCGCGCGGACATTGACGCCTACTGCGCACAGATGGAACAGTATTACAACGCGGAAACCAGCGAAGCCTGCAAAGAAATGATCGTGGAAGACGTACAGCTCGTCGATTATCTGGCGGCGACAGAAATTGTCACCCGTAAGTTTTACCTGATCTTTGCCTACACTGGCACTGCAACGGAACTGGACGATATAGCAAGAGAGCTATCTGAGCAGGCGGAAACTGCGCATCAATATCTCGATTACTGCGGCTTGGAAGTCCTAAGGCATAATCGGTACGATGAATTTCTGCTCAAAACCTTATACATGGCGATCCATAAGCCATACACCAGTCCTGTGGATTTCGCTGCACTGCTTTCCCAGAGCGGTCCGGTCTGCGGCGCACCCGACATATCAGCGGAAGATCTGGACAGTGAGGACACCGAGGGTGAGACGACGGTACAGGACGTATTAGCTCCAACCGAATGCGATTTGACTCATAAGGGTTATATCGTCATCGACGGTGTGTTTCACACCTATTTATATATCGCCGGATATGGGTATCCCACGGAGATGGGCCCGGCATGGTTATCTCCGCTGGTGGAGCTGGGCGACGGTATTTCTCTCAGCTTCTTTCTGGACAGAAAGCGCAAAGAACAGGTGCTGCCGAAGATCGCCAAAGCCACCATGCTCAATCGTACACGGATGCGGGACATCGAGGACACCCGCGCCGACTACGAGGAGCTGGATGACGCCATATCGTCCGGGCTGTATATCAAGGACAAGCTCAACCGGGAGGGCGAGGATTTTTACCATATGCATACTCTCATTGAAGTGACCGCGCTGGACGAGGAAACACTGAACCGGCGGGTTCAGCAGGTGCAGAATTTATGTGCCTCTATGAATATGACCGTCCGGCGGGCCGACTGGTGCCACGAGCAGGGCTTCCGCTCCATGCTGCCGGTCGCCCGGCTGGATCCTGATCTCGCTAAAAAAGCCCGGCGGAACATCCTCACCAGCGGCGCGGCCGCTGCCTTTCCCTTTTCATGCTATGAACTATGTGACGACACAGGTGTGCTGCTGGGGATCAACCTGCACAACAATTCGGCGGTCATCGTGGACAATTACGACACGGTTCAGTACAGCAACGGCTCGTTCTCTGTGTTCGGGATGAGTGGCGCCGGGAAAACCTTTACGATCTTACTGTTCGCTCTGCGCCTGCGGATGCGCGGGGTACTGGTCTTTATCGTTGCCCCTGAAAAGGGCTTTGAATACCGCGCCGCCTGCGAGGCTATCGGCGGTCAATATCTGCGGATCGCTCCCGGCTCCGACGACTGCATCAACCTCATGGAAATCCGGAGGACAACCCTGGACATCGACAGCAACATGACGGATAACGTGCAGCGCAGCGACTCGGTGCTGCTGGATAAGGTGCAGGACATTCATACTTATCTGCGCCTGCGGTACCCGGAAATGACGCCGGAAGAATCCTACCAGCTCAATATTGCCCTGCTGGAATGCTATGAGAGCTTTGGGATCACCAAAGACAACGCTTCCCTGCTGAAGTCGGACGGCTCTTTCAAAGAGATGCCGGATTTTGCCCACCTGTATCCTTTCCTGCTGAAAGTTCCCGTGCTGAAGAATGTGGCGCTGTCTGTCAAGGAGCTGATCGACTTCGGCATGGGTGGACAGACCAACGTAGATTTGACCTCTTCTTTTATCGTTTTTGATACGTCGGGCAACAAGCAGCGGGACATCAGCTCCTCCACCTTTATCGCCACCTCCTTTATCCGGGACGAAGCCAGCCGTTCCCGCACCCGCAAGAAAGCGGTATTCGGCGACGAGCTGTGGCTGATTGCGGGGAACGAGGGGAACGAGCAGGCGGCGGATTTCGTCATCGAGCTGGCAAAAACGATCCGGGGCTACGGCGGTATCTTTGTGTCCGCCACCCAGAACACCATAGACTATTTCGCTCTTCGGGGCGGCAAGTTCGGCGACGCCATTCTGAACAACAGCCGCTTCAAGCTGCTGCTCCAAATGGAAGAACCGGAGGCCCGCAAGCTCCAGGAAAAACTTGGGCTGTCGGAAGAAGAGGTTGTTCAGATCGTCCGGTGCGGCCGGGGACAGGGACTGCTCTGCGCCGGGAAAAGCCGGATCTGTGTGGAGATCCGTGCCTCCCAGCTGGAATATGACCTGATTACCACCAACCGGGCCGATCTGGAAAAACGGGAAGCCAGGGAAGCGCCGGAAACGGAAGAAGCGTGAACCGCAGAGGGATTTTAGTCCGGGTTAATATAATCTGAGTTATCATAATTACAATTATATTAACAGAAAACGGCCCGCCCCGTTGGGCGAGCCGCTGCGCTCAGATTAAGCTTTGCCATTCCCGGCGATTGTATAAAATCCGGAAAATATGTACGGTATGTCCGGTTTCATCCACCACATAAAACGCAGTGTAATTTTCAACCGGCATCCGTCGCACCCCCATCTGGCAATAGGGTTCTTCCTGTATCACGTTATAACGAAAAGGCATATGGTCGAGACTTTGCGCCTGCTCTTTTATGGACAGATAAATCCGCTTGGCCGCGGCTGGCTCTAAAAGCGTTTCGCTGATGTATGTCAGAATTTCTAATAAATCCCTTTCGGCGGAATTCTCAATGATGACTTCATACTTCATCAAATCCGAACTTCCTCTCTATATCGGCGAACACCTCTTTGGCCGGCCGGCCTTTTTTAGAACGAACATCGGCCAGCCCTTCATCCAGAAGACGGTGCAGCTCGGCTTTGCCGCAAAGCCTTTCATATTCCGCGTTGGAAAGCACCACCAGATCGCCCGTCCCGTTTTTTGTGATAAAAACAGGTTCGTGATACCGGTTGCAAAAGTCGGAAATCTCATTGTATTTGTTGCGCAGATCCGAGCTTGGACGGATAGCTGCCATAAGAACACCTCCCAGATTTATTATATACATATTCTATCAAAATATTGATAGAGTGTCAAGCTTCGTTCAAAGACAGCATCAAGCAGATAGGAGTGAATAGTTTTCATGCCAGCCGGTATTTGACTGCTGGGCCGGAGCCCGACTTCACGGCAACCTTCTGCGCCACCAGTTCGTTCAGGATGTTGATAGCTGGAAACTTGGAGCAGCCTAGCAGCGTTTCCACATCCTTCCGGGTGATCTCTTCCCGGGCCTCCAGCAGCTTTTCGACCTTTTCCCGATCAGACAGCGATTCGTCTGTAAGGGGCTGCCCCGTAATCTTGGGGAGGATCACCACAAAGGAGGCAGGGGCCGGCGCGAATACCGGTTGTTCCATACGGCCCTCATAGCTCTCCATGATCCGCCGGATGCCGGTGCCGTAGCTTTCAATCAGCTCCAGCCGGTAAAAGATATTGGCAAGCACCATGTTCCGGGACTGGGACACACCGCCCATGACATCCTGCATCGTCATCCCCTTCACCAGTCCGCCGATAGAGACAAATTCCATACGGTCATCGAAGATGTTGATGAGGATGCTGCCGGAATAGTCATAATCCCGGTGGACAATGGCGTTCAATAGAGCCTCGCGTATGGCATAGGGCGGATAGTCGGGGTTATCCACCCGTTTAAGTCCCTCGATGGTGGAATTCAGGTTGTTGTTCAGGCTGATGAATTCGTATGCTTCATCCATCTGCCGGAGAACCGATCCGGTAAACTCCTTGCGGGTTTTGAACTTGGTTTTCCCGTTCCCTTCGTACACCGCGCATTTGATGCTGTGTTCGCACTGATCCGAAAGCAGCAGCGCCGCGTTGGTGTAATACCCGTCCGTGTCGATCAGGTGCAGCGTGCGCTTGTTGTTCTCGTTAAAGGACACATGGTTGTCGGCAAAATATTTGGCCGCATACTCGAAGGTCAAATCCTGATTGATGCAACGGGACTTATCAAAGGTTACCCCGTCACTTTCCCGGAGCAGCTCCCGGATCATCTCTTCGGCGGCTGGTACGGAGGACACCCCATGCCGGATAAAGACGCCGGTGGGCTTCAGGCCCTTCTCCGTCAGATGGTAGGGGCGCTTTGCCCCGCGCAGCACCGTGACCTTCACCACCGTTTTGTCCCCCTCGGGGACAGCTTCAATCGCCGTATAGCCTGATAAATCGGGCTTTATCCCGTCGCGGATCATATTCCCGATCTGCTCCATGACCTGCTCAGCCTTTGGCACGCCGACAACGCTGCCGTCTTTGGCTACGCCGACATAGATTTCCCCGCCGTCGGTATTGGCAAAGGCGATAACCTCCTTCTTAAAATCCGCATTGACCTCCTGTTTCAGTTCCACCGTAAAGTTCTCTACATATGTCATTGTCAGCCCACCTTATCGTTATTATCGTTTGTATCGTTATTATATAACGATTTTGCAACGATTGCAAGCGTAAATGCAACGATTGGAGGAAACTCTTCATGGAAATACCTGCAAAAACCATATCCGAAATGCAGCGGCAGGTGGACGCCTGTTCTGCGTATATCGACGCGCTGGCCCAAGGGTGCCGGTCTCCGGAAAAAGTCAATACCCTGCTGGACGCCGCCATGCAGAAGATCGAGCTGTGCTGTATCGACCTGCGGCGACTGTGCGAGGCGGTGCGGCCCACGCTCCCTCCGCTGCGGTTCGGGAGCGCCTACTACCATACAGAAAAAATCTACGGCGAGATCACCCGCATGGACGCCGGCTGGCTGGATATCCGCCTGAACGCCCTGCTCCCGCACTGCCGGGTATCGGGCGGGACCCAGTACATCACCGATACCATAACCCGGTTGCTGGACGCCTTTCAGGCGTCAGGCGGCGAGCTGCCGCTATGGGACAAAGCCTTCGCCGCCATTGTGGAGCACCGACCGGATGCCGGCTGCGGCGCTTTTGACCACGACAACAAGGGATTCAAGGCTGTTGTCAACGCCCTCAAAGGAAGATTGTTTTATGATGACAACCAGTTTGAATTGTCGCTGGGGCTGTTCACCGTACAGGACGAAGACGCCTGCTGCCATGTCTATGTCCTGCCCTTCGGGGAGGCCGGTGACTTTCTGTACCGGATGGCATCGGAGCTGCCCTGAACAGCCGGCTGCTCTGTGCTTGTTGACCGCAATTCGGACACTCTTCCGGAAGCCGAATTTTGCGCCGCTACAAGCACAGGGCAGAAACAGCAGTATTATGCGGAAAATCGGACATTTTCGCCTCCAAAAATCCATTGGAAACAAGCAGGCTTGCGTCGGGGGGTGCGGTTTATGATTTTCACCCGTGCAGAAATCGACGTGCTGCGGCTCTCCGCCTGGTGCAAAGACCTGCCGGCCGCCGGCACAGACATCCTCCCCGGTGAAACCATCCGGCTCCTGCTGGCGCTGGGGCTGCTCCGGCAAAGCCGGTGCGGGCTCAGCTACCGCCCCACCCCGGCCGGATATTCCCTGCTGCGGGAAGCCGGGTTTACCTATGCGGCGGACAAGCAGTACCGCGGCGCTGGCTCGGCGCTGGCTCGCCGTCTGGGAACCGCGTCCGTCGTGTCGTTCCTCTGGCGCTATGGCGCCGACGTGTTCCGGGCCTCTCCCGGTGCAGAACCAGGCGTGCCGGCGTTCCTGCCGTCCTTCGCCCTGCGCCGCAAGGCGGGTGCGAATGTGCTGGGCGGCACCCGGATGGCGGGCTTCCTCTATACCGATAGTGTGGCGTTCATTCCCTACTATATTGCCCCGGAAAGCGAGGGGGTGTATGCCAGCGTGGAGCAGCGCACCTTCCGCTCGGAAAGCTTGCTGTGCGACCGGACGCCTTTCGTCCTCTACACCGGCGCGGGCGCGCTGGAGCAGGTGCTGGAAACGGTGACAGCTCCAAGGCGCCGAAAAGAAAAATCCACCACCGATACCTATTCCGACGCGCTGGAAAAGTTCGGGTGCCCGGCCGGGATTCTGCCGCTCAATGAAGACGGCCTGCGCCAACTGCGCATCATGACCGTCCCGGATTATCGACTGAAGCTGCTCCACGGGCTTTTCGGAAAAGACTTTCTGCCATCCGAAGGTCAGCAGTCGGACGGGCGCAGTAAATCGTCCGGTGAGGATTTTCTCATGGGTATCGACTGCCATATCAAGCGGTTTGAAAATCATATCGCATCGAAAAAGGGAGCCAACGCACATATCATCCTGCTATCGATCCAGACGACCGCCATACAAGAAGTTCTGAAGGGACGCAGCGCCGTCCTGCATCCGATCGCCATAGAACTCGCAGAGCAGATCCTTGGCCTGCCGTCACTGCTTCCCGAACCGGATCAATCACCTTTTCAGACCGGGAAAGGAAGGTATTTGTATGCTCCGTCTTTCGGATAAACTCCGAAAACTGGAGGACAAGACGGAGGCCGCCTGGATTCGAGTTAAGCCGAAGCTGCCTAAATACACGGCGATCACCATTGCCGTCCTCTATTTTTACGGTATGTTCATTCGTTTTCTGGAGGCATCCCTTCATGGAGGCGCCGCGGGAGTATTCTCCGGTGAGGCTTTCACCTGGGATCCGGCATCAAACCTCCGTGCTGTTTTTACCCCCTACGGCTTGGGGATTACTCTGGGCGCCGCTGTCCTGTATTGCCTGTTCACCAAAAAAGGACTTGGCCTGCTGCCCGGCCGACGGTCGGTGATGGACAAGGAACGGGGACTGGAAATCCTGCCGGAAGGCACGCACGGCACCTCCGGATGGATGGGCAAAAAGGAAATGGAAAATGTCCTGCAGATCGGGCGGCTGGATACCATGAATGCCACCCTGTTCGGCCGGCTGGACAGCGGCGAATATATCGGCATGAAGGATCTGCCCGGTATGTCGAAAAACATCATGGTGTACGGCGCTCCCGGGACCGGAAAATCCCGCGGGGTCATCATGCCCTTCATCCTGAACGCCGCCCGGCGAGGGGAAAGCCTGGTGATCTGTGACAGCAAAGCCGAATTTTACGAGATGTATTCCGAGCTTCTGCGGGAACAAGGGTATTTTGTCCGCAGCTATAACCTGCTGGATTTGGGCGCGTCAGACGGCTGGAACTGCCTGATGGATTCCTCCCGGGACGTCAACCTTGTGCAGCATATCGCGGAGATCATCATTCGCAACACCTCCGCCGATTCAGAACGGGAGGATTTCTGGAGCAAGGCGGAAAAAAATCGTGCGTCCGTAGCGGCGATGTAGTAAATCTGTTTTAGCAAGCAGTGGGCGTGACCCATATGCCCATCATCATCCGGTTTACCTGAGAGGGAAACCTCGTAGGGGAAAATAGCATACCGGAAATACCATAAGTTGGCGAGTTACCACGCCACGACTGAATGGGTGATGAAATACGGCGAAAGCCGACCAATGGATACAAGGATAAAGCCTGGATTGGCTGAACGATAGTCTGAGCGGTCTGACTCGGGCCTATGGCGTAAGGTAACTAAAATCGTCATACTGTTGAATCCGCATTTCCCCAGGTTTTGGAAAAGCGGCATGGGAAATTCACAGCGCAATCTCAATAAGAGAGAAAAGGCGAAAGTCGTATCCGACAATTCATTGGGCTTGTTACTACATCTGCTAAACGGAGATTGCCTAAGTTGGAATGCTTGCGCAGCAAGCTATTAAGCACAGGCTTATGAATATCCGATATGGCAACGGAGCCGCCATAGTAGTCTGAGAACGGGAAAGCCGTTTACATGGCGAAGGGCGGCAGCTTATGAACTTAACATTGATTTAGGAAGGTGTGTGAGACACTATGAGAAATCCCGAAAAGATGTTGAGCAGTCTGACAAAACACAGCGTGCAGCAAGAATACAAGTATGAACGTCTGTATCGCCTGCTTTACAATCAGGAAATGTACTTGAAAGCATATCAGAAGATTTATGCCAAGCCGGGTAATCTTACCAAAGGTGTAGATGAAACCACCATTGACGGCATGAGCATGAAACGTATCAGCGCAATCATCGAACGGCTAAAGGATGAAAGCTATCGGCCGAAGCCCTCCCGCCGGGCATATATCCCCAAGAAGAACGGGAAAAAGCGTCCGCTGGGAATACCGTCGTTTGATGATAAGCTTCTGCAGGAAGTAGTCCGTATGATACTGGAGGCCATATACGAAGGCAGCTTTGAGCCTTCCTCTCATGGCTTCCGCCCGCAGAGAAGCTGTCACACGGCGCTTATGAGCATACAGAAAACCTTTACGGCTACAAAGTGGTTCATTGAAGGCGACATTCACAGCTTTTTTGATTGTATCGACCATGATATTTTGATCGGTATACTGCGGGAGCGAATTGCGGATGAACGGTTTCTGCGGCTGATACGGAAATTTCTGAACGCCGGATATATGGAAGAGTGGACATTTCACAAGACCTATTCCGGCACACCGCAGGGCGGGATCATCAGCCCGATTCTGGCAAATATCTATCTGGACAAGCTGGATAAGTACATGAAAGCCTATTGCAAAGCCTTCCGTCAAGGAGAGAGGCGAGAAAGAAACCCTGTCTATCGGCAAAATGAATACCAAGCCTATACGGCAAGAAAAGCGTTGGCTGACACCACGGATGATGTGGAAAGAGGAAAATTGATAGTGCAAATCCGGCAGTTGGAACGGGAGCGAATGGCGTTATCCCCGACCCTACCAATGGCTGCCGGGTACAAACGCCTGTTTTATGTCCGGTATGCAGACGACTGGCTGTGCGGCGTAATCGGCAGTAAAGAAGATTGCAGGATTATCAAGGAAGATATTAAAAAGTTTCTACGCGAAGCCCTGCATTTGGAACTGTCCGAAGAAAAAACGCTGATTACAAATGCCCAGGACAAAGCCCATTTTCTCGGGTTTGACATCTACGTCAGGCATACCAATTCGGCAAAACGTAATACCCTTGGCAGACTGAACAGGAGTTACGCAAACAAGGTGGTATTAGCGATTTCCAATGATACTATCCGTAAAAAACTACTGGACTACGGCGTTGTAAAAATGGTGCACCATCAGGGGAAGGAAATCTGGAAGCCATGGCAGCGAAACAAGCTGAAAAACCATGACGATTTAGAAATCCTTGAATCCTACAACGCTCAAATCCGCGGCTTCTACAATTACTACGGTATTGCCAACAACAGCTCTATCCTCAACAATTTTTACTACATCATGAAGTACAGTATGCTCAAAATCTTTGCCGGGAAGTACAACACAACAAAGTCTAAAATCCTCAAGCGATACCGTGTCGGCAAAGACTTTGGCGTAACGTACACCAATTCCAAAGGCAAGGAAATCACGCGTCTATTTTACAATCAGGGTTTCAAAAGAAAGACGGACGTTTCATATGAAGATTGTGACAACATGGTACCAACGGCATTATTCAATACCTCTACCAGTTTGGTTGACCGGTTGCGGGCAAACAAATGCGAGGTATGCGGTGCAGAAACGGCGGACATCCAGATTCATCATATCAAAAAGGTCAAAGACCTGAATGACAAAGATTTCTGGGATTCGTTCATGATTGCCCGCAAACGAAAAACGTTGGCGCTGTGTGAGTCATGCCATGCAAAACTACACGCTGGGAAATTAGACTGATTTTATAAGTGGAGAGCCGGATACGCCGAGAGGTGTAAGTCCGGTTCGGAGGCGAGTGTTTGGAAACCTGCCAAAGCAATTTGGCAAGGCGCCGGGCACTTAGCCTACTCCTCATGGCGCTGATTCACCTTGTCCAAAGCATGACCTATCCGGGAACGAATACGCTGCTCCCGCCGGAGGAACGCAGCCTGGGCACCATTTACCGCCTGCTGGCGTCCACCTCGGTCAACGAGCTGGACGCCCGGTTCCGGGCGCTGCCGCCGGGCCATCCGGCCCTGCCGCCTTACGGCATTTTCCGACAGGCCCCCCACAACATTTGGGGCAACATCATGATCGGTTTGGGTTCGCGGCTGAATGTCTTTCAGAACAAGCTGGCGGACAGTATCACCAAGTACAGCGAAATCGATCTGGAGGAACCGGGAAGACGGAAATGCGCTTACTTCTGCATCATCTCCGATCAGGACGACACCTACCGGTTTTTGTCCTCGATGTTTTTCTCCCTGCTCTTTATCCGCCTGTTCGACTTTGCCCGAAAATCGGAAAACCGGCGGCTGCCCGTACGGGTGAATGTCGTTATGGATGAATTCTGCAACATCGACCTGCCGAACAGCAAAAAGTATCTGAGCGTATCGAGAAGCCGGAATATCGACATCCAGTGCGTGGCGCAGTCGGTCAGTCAGTTGGCCGACCGGTATCCCCGCACCGAATGGCAGGAACTGGTGGGCGACTGCGATTATCAGCTTTTCCTCGGGTGCAACGACGCCATGACGGCGGAGTATATCAGCGACCAATGCGGAAAAATCACGGTGCGGGTCAACAACACCAGTATTCCCACCGCTCCGCTGGCCCCCGGCCTGCGGGCTGCCAGAGCCTACACCGAAAGCAAAATCAGCACAGGACGGCCGCTGATGATGCCCGATGAGGTGCGCCGTTTACCGCGGGACAAGGCGATCCTGCTCGTCCGCGGTTCCAAGCCGCTGCTACTGACCAAGATCCGCCCGGAGGAACACCCCGATTTTCAAAAGCTGCGGTACTGCAAGGCCGCTGACCATATCCCCGTGTGGCGTACGCAGGAAACAAAAACAGAAAAAGCGAAACCTTGTGCATCGGATGCACAAAGTTCCGCCTCATTGTCCCCCACGATAGAGACACCTCCCGCGGTATCTGGAAAAGAAGAATACCTTCCGGACGCCGACGAGCTGGATCTGCACCCGCCCTTTGACTTTTCCCGCGGTATCGACTGCAAGACCCTGACGGAAGTATCGCCCAAAGACCTGTGATAAAGGAAGGGGTTTTCATGATGGAACGAACCTACCGGATATGCGATGTAGTGAACGAGGAATTTCTGCGCTTTCCTTTGACCCTGCTGGCAAATCCGCAGTATAAAGAGATGTCCCTCGAAGCCAAATTCGTGTATGCCCTGCTTCTCAACCGGCTCACCCTGTCCCAGAAAAACGGCTGGATCAATGATGACGGCGAGGTTTACCTGGTCTACACCCGTGAGGAAGCCTCTGCCACCCTGAACATCTCCTATAAAAAGGCGATTGCGGCTTTCCGGGAATTGATTGAAAACCGGCTGCTGGTAGAGCAGCGGCAGGGACGGGGGTATCCGAACCTGCTGTACGTCCTGAAGGCGGAACTGGCTGATAGGGATGCGGCGGAATTCCTGGACAGCCTGGACAAACCGGCAGAGGAAAACGCTGTGGAACCTTATCCCATGCAGAACTGCCAAAACAGCACATCAAGAACTGCTGAAACGGCAGTTCAAGATATGCCTGAATCACATATCCAGACCTGTCAAAACGGCAGTTCAAGACCTGCTGAAACCGCAGTTCCAGACCTGTCGAAACGGCACCCTAAAAAGATTGAGAATATTCATACTGAGACTATCCAGAGTGAGAAGAGTCCGTCTGTCCGTCCGGCGCCGGCAGCCAGGAACACACCGCCCGATGAAGAAATCCTGCGGAGCATTTTTGAGCGGTGCGAACTCTATCTGTTCCGGGAGAACATACAGGCCATGTTTCGGGCGGCCATCGAACGGCTGTATTATTCGGACGTCCTGAAGATCGGCAATGCCCGGCTTCCGCAGGAAACGGTGCGCGGGTATCTTGGCCGGCTGGACGCGGATATTCTCATGACGGCTCTTGAAAGCATGAAGCGGCACGAGGGGGACGTGACAAACCCCACTGCGTATCTGATGTCGGTGCTGGTGAACGGTGTCTGCGAACAGGACAGCGGGCTCATTCTGGATCTTCCGCCGTCGTATCAGAAGCCGTCCGATTTTTATGCGCAGCCGGAAGGGGGCAGCCGGGATGCTCCTGAGTAAAGCCCAGAAAGCCCTTCTGGATATGCTGCGGCGTGTCGGGGCCATGCGGGAGGACGCCGCCCGGCATCTGCTTTTGATGGCCTATCCCCATACCTCTTGGGAACCGATTGTCCACCAGTTGGAATGCCTGGGACAGATCCGGCGTCTGCACGGCTTCATCTCCCGCACGGACGAGGAGAAAAACGACCCGGCAGTCATTGAGGCCATTGACATTATGCTGCTCATGGAGCCGGAGAAGGTGGAGCTGTTCCAGCAGGGGGCGCCCCCTTTTTCCCTGACCTTTTTCAAGCAGCGGCTGGAAGATCACCACGGGAAACAGGAGTACCGGCTGTGGCGGTACGACATCTGCCCGGTACTGGCCGGCCGGGAGGCCATGACCTGCGCGCTGCTGGAAACCAGCGAGCATAAGTACCGGCTGGTGATTTTCGTTCTGGAAAAAGCGGAGCAGCAGGCGTTTGTCCGTATCCCCTGCGAGCATTGCTTCGTGTGGAAGGAGCAGGGGAAGTACCACTTTTTCAAGTATGCAAGCAAGGAGGATGAAAACAGTGAAAGACAATCACCAATTCGATGACAGGGACGCAGCGGCGCTGGACAGGGATCTGTCGGATGAACAGCTCCGGGAATGGAACGCGATTTACGCGTCCTATCGCTCCGAATCCCTGCTAACTGCCCGCGTGGCCGGTATGGATCAGTCGGTTGTCACGGTTCGGAACAAAAAAACCGGCAGAAGGGAGCAGAGGAGCATCCCCTGTCTGGTGGTAATCGACTACCGGGTCAAGGTGCTGATCCCGGAGAATGAGGTATGGTTCAACGAAGCCACCAGGCGGCCGCCCCACGTCCTGCGCTCCATGGCTGGCGCCACCATTGACTATGTGATTACCGGCATTGACCGGGAAGCGGGGTGCTGCATCGCGTCCCGGCGCATGGCGCTGGCAATCCGCCGCCGTGCTTTCCTGCGCACACACCCTGAAACCGGTCAGAAGGTGGCAATCCATGTGCTGGCTGTCGGCCGGCAGCATATGCTCATCACCTGTGGTGGGTTTGACATGACCCTTTCTCCCCGGGACATCTCCTACGCCATGATTCCGGAACTGCGGGAACGGTATCACCCAGGTGAAGCCTGCACCGCCGTCGTCACCGGCTATATACCCGGCACGGAAAAGCTGGCGGTTTCCATTAAGGAGGCTGAGCCTCACCCCTTCGACGGGATCGATACGCGCCACCCCGTCGGCTGTCGCCGGGCGTCGGTCATCACTGGAAAATACCACGGCGGCGTCTTCTGCCGGCTGGAGGACAATCTCGACTGCTTATGCACCTATTCTCCCGAACAGTACGACGAGGACTTTCACATCGGTGATCCGGTGATTATCGTTATCACGAAATATGGCTACGACAAAAAACAGGTATACGGAAAAATCGTGTCCAAGTGGTGAGGGCTTTTATGGAACCTTGGAAGATTCGAGGGACTCTGATTATTCCAAATATCTCGGTTTTATGTTTTATCGACCAGTTTTACAACGAACAGGTTTAGACATGAGAAAAAGTTCAGTTTTATTGGTCATGGTCAATATGTGAAATTTTCATAAAAAGAAGGTCGGCGGAAAAGCTTCATTCGAATACTATCCGCCGGCCATTCTTAAAATGAGTAGAACCAATCTGAATCTCTAGTGGTTGTAGGTATTAGGCATGCTTCTGAAAACGGCGAATGCACACCGCTGCAGCGGTCAGAGCCAGACCCAGCAGGGTGGCGGCCAGCCAGGGAAAGGCGTCGCCGGTATCGGGTGTGTCAGGGGAATCCGGTGTCTGGGTGGGATCGGTGGTCGGGGTATCCGTTCCCTGATCAAAAGCCTCAATCGCGGCCTGCATATCTGCCACGGCATCTGCCTTCGTCACATATTTATGATCTGCTTCAGGAATATGGGCAAAATAGGTGTCGATTTGGGCCAGGGTATCTTTCAGGGAAGCCACATTATTCTTACTGACAGCAGTCAGTTCGCCATCGGTGAAGAGGCTGTTAATCAGTAAATTGACATAGTCCACAACGGCAGGTACAAAATACTGCTCGTAGCTGGTCAGAGTAGTGATATCCGCTGCCGCCAGCCCACCCATAGCCTTGATGGCCTCATCTATCAGGCCCTTGCTTTCCAAGGTGATGGCGCCGTTGAGTTTGGTGGTCAGCAGGATATCCAGGGCGTCCAGTTTGGATTGAATCTCGGTGAGCCGGACACGGGCGGACTTCAAAAGATCCGCATTGGTTACCAGCTCGACATACTCTTCCGCCAGATTCTCCAGCCGGTATTCCAGACTACTTACGGCTCCTTCATCGGCCAGGATCAACTTGTCCACGGCCGGCAGAGCGGCGATATCCGCCACCAGCTTGGCGGCGGTGTCTTCCCCGCGGAGCTGCTGGATTTTAGCATAGGCCGCCTCCAGTACATCCCCGTTTTCCACCAGGGTCTTGTCAGCCATTTGGCTGTAGAGGGTATACAGGTTTTCCACGGTTTCAGCGTCTTCCAGGGTCAGTTTATCCGCTGCCGGCAGGGCATCGATGGCCGCCATCAGCTCGTCAAGCCGTTCTTCCGGCAGCTTCTCGGAGACCTCCATCATGGCGGTCAGCTTGTCCAGGTTGGTGACCTTGGCTTTTTCGTCGTCACTGAGGTTGTCATACCGCTCTCTGATCCGGCGGAGCTCAAAATTGTTGTAGTATTTGTATTCGTTGACTTCGGGCATCCGGTCGATCTGCTGTTTCACGTCATCGCCGGTGATGGCGGTGTCCTTCTTATTGCCGATGCAGATCACATAGTTGCTGTCCCAGTACATGGACAGGTTGCCGAACTGGTCGATGGAGAAGGTTTGGGAGATGTATTGGCCTTGCGTGGGCTCCACAATCCCCAGCTCAATGAGATCCACTTTTTCGCAGATGGCGTGATCCAGCCCTTCATAGTCCTGGAACACATAGACGTTCATCTCATCGAACACATTTTGGTTGTTCTCTACATGCTTGGGATTCTGATAAGCCATGGCGTAAAGGTATACCGTCTGCTTGTTTTCTTTGGTGGCGTAGGCGGTGGTCAGGACAATGGAGCCCTTGGCGTTCAGCTCCTCATATTCGTAAATGATCTCCAAGGTGTTGGCGTCCATGACCCGGAAAGGCGCGCCGCTTCCGCCGTGTCCGCCGCCGCCGATGACGTACAGCCGGTCGTTGTAGATGACCACCGAAGATTTAATGGCCTTACCGGTTCTGGTATCCAGGAAAGAGATGACATCCTCCTCGTTGAAGCTGCCGTCGGTGTTCATCTTAATTCCCAGGATGCCGCCGTAGGTACCGGCGGTGGAGACATACAGCCGCTGGTTTTTCTCATAATAATAGGGGGTGGTGGTTAGCTGTTCCCCGCCTTGGAAGTCTTCGGGAATGAGATAGGTATCGATCATCTCGCCGGTCTTCCGGTTGAGGGAGGTGATGTAGCCGTTGGTGTTGGTGAAGACAATGGCCTCCCCCACAATGGTGGGACCGCTCCACAGATAACCGCCCCGGTTGTGATAAACCGTTTCGGAATAGGTCCAAGTGGGGGCTAGCTCCCCATCGCTGTCCTTGGTGGCATCAAAGCAGGCGAACTGGGCAGGCTTTTCTTTGGATCCGCCGTAAACTCCCGCATAGACATATCCATCGTAGTAGAGGATAGGAGATTCGATCTGTCGACCGGAAATCACCGCGGTTTTGAAGGAAAGACTCATATCCCCCTGATCAAAGGCATAGATTCGACTGCCGTCCGTTTCCAAGCCAAAGATGTAGATCTTCCCGCCTCCGGCGGCAATCTGGGGCAGCAACTGCCCGCCGCCAGCGAACTCTGCCGACTTGGCCACGATCTCTCCGGTGTTGGCGTCCGCCTTCACCAGGGTGCGGTTGGTGGACGCGGTGTACTCGGTATCCGGATCGGTCAGGTAATAGTAGACGTAATCCCCGACGATGACCGTGGGAGAGATGTGGTTAAACATGATGTTTCCCTTGTGCTGCGTGCTGATCCAGGCCTTTTTGAATTCCTCGGCCGTCCGTGGAGTTTTGGCATCGGATACGCCCTTCAGCTCCTCGTTGCCCAGAAACTGGTTCCAGTCCAGGGTAGAGGCAGACGGGGCCGGCGCCTCCCCGGTCTCAGCGGCGGCGCCTGTCAGAGCGCTGCCGACCAGAAGGAAAACCGCCGCCAGGGCGGCTACAGGCTTTCGCAGGGTTTGTGTCCAACTTTTCATTAGTGATACAACTTCCTCTCTGTGATTCCCTTATAGGATCGTATTTATTTTCGCAGCGGCAGGAGTCCTGATACAGAAAAAATCGAACCACCTTTGGGAAGGTGATTCGATTTCCGCGCATCAGAACAGCTCAAGGCGCACCTGCAGAGCAAGACTCCTTGTCACTGTAAAAACCGGAAATCGTTCTTCCACCGAAAAAGGATTTTCCTGTATTCTGAGCAGGTATCCTGGCTTGAGGTCATCCTACTGGCTTCACCTTCCCACGCCCTTAGGCGCAGTGACTGGCGGCTTTATCGCCGTGAAGCGGTCGTCACTCTTACAGTAGCGGAGGAACTGCTGCGGATTTTCACCGCATTCCCTGTGCCGGGCTCCTAAGCCCGGCAAGCGTCCAACCGGACGCAACGCAGATACAAAACATATTTTATTGTAAAGAACGACAAATTGGCTATTAGATAAGATGTATGTGGATATTTAAGAACCCGTATCCCGCATTCTTTTTCTTGCGTTTCGTTGTTTGTTCCGTACTTTATTCTCTATATAATGCTTACTGACCGGTTTCAGTCCGGCTGCTTCCAGA
The DNA here is from genome assembly GCA_902492455.1 of uncultured Oscillospiraceae bacterium. Lineage (GTDB taxonomy): Bacteria > Bacillota > Clostridia > Oscillospirales > Acutalibacteraceae > CAKTXU01. The sequence goes on along the minus strand of CABULH010000002.1, from coordinate 172,759 downwards.
GCACGAGGCCACGGCCCTAACATCGACTTGATAAAACTAATCTCATAAGGCTCAAAGTCACCCTTTTTCGGCAACCTGTTGATTTCAACCTGCTTCATCTTCAACATAGTGATCGCTTGTTCCTGTTTATTCTCTCGCACAGTATCATCCATTCTCATTGAGCCTTTTAAATCGCGTTTTCTGTCGAATTAAGGCAACGATATTGGGTATAGTGTGACTTCATCGATAAAACCCGTATTTGATTTTAATCCGTTCCAGTTTACGGATCATCATGTCTCCAAAAACAAAAAGAAACAGTGCAGTTCCAAGGGCATGTACCGCATCGTAGGGAGCCCCCGAAATATACAGGATGGCCAGGGACTCGGCACTGATGCTGATGCCGGAAGCAGGTAGGGCACTGGCCATTACCATGGTGGCAATATTCATGATGCCGCCGTATATGACAAATACCGTCAGAAATCCAAAAAGAGCGAGGGTGAAATCGTCTATGGGCAGACGCTTTCGCTGAATCAGCAGCCCGATTAACAGCCCCAGGGCACCAAAAGCATATAGTTTCCAGCCCAGGAAGGTGTCGGTGTATCCGGTAAGATGGGCTATCCAGGCCAGGCCGGCCGCTGCCGCTAAACAGATGAGGAAGCCAGCCGCCCCCTGCCATTCCCGTTGGCGGGCAGCCATGTAGATTGTATAGCCCAGCAGCAGCCCCAGAGAAACCAAGGCACCAACTAGCAGCCAGAGCCGCGCCCCTCCTTCCGGGAAGCCGCTCTCCAGCTGATGCCCGGCCAGGGCCACCAACAGGCTGACCCCCATGCACAGCACCGGACCCTGCACGATCTGAAAGTTCCGGGATTTGATCTTGTTCAGCTCCACCTTATTGAAGATGATCCCGGCTAGAAAGCCCAGCAGCCCCCAGCAGAACATCTGCCAGGGGGTCCAGGGGCCCTGCTGCATGAACACGTTCAATATCAGGCGGGCCAAAGCGCCGGTGAGGAACCCGGCTTCCGGTCCGAAGGCGATGCCGGTGATGATCACCAAGGCCGTTCCCGGCTGAAAGGGGGTCATCATATAGCTGATCATGTTGAAAAAGACCACTATCGCCGACATCATGGCTATGGTCACAATCTCCCGGGCCTTAGGCTTTCGATTTTCATAGACCAGAAAGAAGGGGATCATGGTATAAACGACAATAAACAGGCTCACAAGCAGATACCGTTGATCGTCAAGGAAGACAATCCCCACAAAGATGGTCAGGGGGATGAGAATAAAGCTGATGAGGGCGGACAGAATGGTCCGCTTTTTTCGCGCCTTCAGTTGGACGGCATCAAATTCCTGCCGCATAAATCCACCACATCCCGGTATGTAATTGCCCCGTGAAACAGATGCCGCGACATCCGGTTAGAGGCGGTTGTATAAAAGCTGTTGCTGCCGAAGAAAGCCCGGGGAGCGTCCTGGGACACCACCCCGCCGTCGAAGAACATGGCACAGGTATCGGCGTATTCGGCGCAGAACTCGATGTCATGGGACACCATACAGATGGTGACACCCTGCTGCTGGAGCTTCTTCAGAATATCGGCCAGAATGGTCTTGAAGAAGGGATCCAGCCCCTTGGTGGGCTCATCCAGCAGCAGAAGCTGTGGCTCCAGCAGGAGGATTTTGCCCAAGGCCAGCCGCTGCTGCTCCCCGCCGCTCATATCGTAGGGGTGCAGCTTTCTCTCCCCCTCCAGCCGAAGCAGGGAAATCATATCGTTCACCCGCTCCAGCTTCTCCTTTTCGGAGCCTTTGGCCCCGGCCAGCCCGTCAAACAGCTCCTCCTCGGCGGTGATTTCGGTGAAAAGGGCCTGGGGATTCTGGGGAAGGAGGCCCAGACGGCAGTCGGCCTGTTCCCGGTCTCCCGGCTTTTTCATCTCCCGGCCCAGCAGCTTTATCCGGCCCCGGTAGGGTTTCAACAGGCCGGCGGCTACCTTCATAGCCGTGCTTTTTCCCACGCCGTTGCCCCCCACAAGGCAGAACCATTCCCCTTTTTCCACCCGCATGTTCAGATCCCGCAGGATATCGGCGCCGGCCTTCTCATACCGGAACCACACGTCCGTCAGCTCCAGCAGGGGCGGGGCCTTGGGATTCCGAGGAGGTCGGGGCGGCAGGGGGGCGGGTTCCCGCTCCCGGGCTCCGCAGGGCAGCAGCCCGTTCAGCCAGAGGCGGCCCTCCCGCACCGTCACCGGGCAAGGGCCCTCTGGCTTCACCTCCGCATAGATTTTCATAGGGGCCGGAAGCCCCAAAAAGAGCGGATGCCGCTCCCCCTGTCCACTGAGGAACCGGCCCACCACATCGATGGTGTCGAAGGCGGTGACCTTCCCTTCCTCCATCACCATTACCCGGTCGGCCATAGGGAATACCTCCTCCAGCCGATGCTCGGACAGGATGATGGTAGTACCCAGTTCCCGGTTGATTTTGGCCAAGGTCTCCAGAAATTCGGTGGCGGCGATGGGATCCAGCTGAGAGGTGGGCTCGTCCAATACCAGCACCTTGGGCTGCATTGCCATGATTGAGGCCAGGTTCAACAGCTGCTTCTGACCGCCGGACAGCTCGTACACATCCCGGCGGAACCAGGACTGGATGCCGAAGAAGCTGGCCATTTCCGCCACCCGTCGCCGGATTTCCTGGTTGGAAACCCCCAGGCTCTCCAGGCCAAAGGACAGCTCATGCCAGACCTTGTCGGTGACAATCTGGTTTTCCGGGTTCTGTTGGACAAAGCCGATTTCAGCGGCGCTGACCCGGTTGTCCAGTTCAGCCAGATCGTGGCCTTCATAAAGTATTTCTCCCTGTCTATCTCCGTAAGGCATCATGTTTTTCTTCATATGCCGGAGCAAGGTACTCTTCCCGCAGCCGGATTTGCCGCAGATGACGATAAACTCTGAAGGCCGCACGGCAAAGGACACGTCGTCCAATGCTTTCTTGTCGGTGTTCGGATAGGTAAACTCTACATGGCGGAACGCCAGCGCTTCCATTTCAGCGCCCCCTTTCCTTCAATGAACAGCGGCAGCAGCAGCAATGCGCCGTAGGCTGCGATGGTCAGTCCCGTCAGCCAAGTGGTGGGGGGCAGGACCAGCGCAGGATAGAAAATCATGCTGTGGACTCCCTGGGTCATCCCGGCAATCACCGCTGCCGTCAGCAGCAGAATCAGAGCCAGCATTTCCCCGTCCCGCCGGTCAAAGCGAAACAAGTGAAAGCAGGTGCGGCCCTTGAGTCCGTAACCTCGGGATTCCATGGAATCAGAGGTTTCAATGGCCGCTTCAAGGGACCATGAAATGAGGATGGATACCTTCTTGGCCAGCAGTCGGCCTCGCTGTATCAGGTCCCCTCCTTGGCGGCCCATGCAGCGCTGCCCCATGGAGATCTCCCGGTACCGGTTTTTCAGCAGGGGGATAAACCGGAAGCTCATGGACAAAAGCAGGGACAGCACCGGCAGCACCCGACCGAACAGATAGAGAAACTTGTCGGGGGTAATCACCTTGTTGGCACAGCTGAACCAGATGAGAATGCCAGTCATCATCACCGCGGCCGCCAGCCCGTAAAGAATCGCCTCTAGGGTCATGGCATTGCCGTTGAGATAGAAGAGGACGGTAACGCCCCGATGGTTAAACAGAGGGTTGACTACCGCCATTATCACTATAATGGGAATGAGAAAACAGATGGTAAACCGCAGAGCCTTCCAGCCATTGAGCAGCAGGGAATAGGCAAAGGAGGCGGTGAAAGTAAGTGCCAAGAAAAAAGGATTCATGGAAAACATCCCGATACCGATCACGGCAACGAAGTAGAGAAAATTCACTAACGGGTGATAGGTAGCAAAAGTGTTTTCCTTCCCCAGATTAAACAGTTCTAATCCCAATACTGATCCCCCACATCCTTGCCCACGTCACAGGTATAGCACCATTCCATAGTGTCCCCGTCCTTGAGCTGATACTGGCTGCAGCCGTAGTTTGGAAACCAGCCATTGACCTTATACATCCAGCCACTGCCCGAACCGCAATCAAACTCATACAGGTGGCCGATCCCCTCCACATATGCCCCGCTGTACAGAGGGTCATTACGGAACTCCATTTGGATTTTTTCATTGCGGGTCACCCTTTTCAGCACGTCAAAGGCGGTTTCACCTTCAAGAATTTCCACTTTGATAGGAGCGAGAATAACACCGTCAGCCGGCACAAAGTCCTCCAGCCCCTGTTTCAGATCATCCAGGTTGTCCAGAATGGTGTCACAGCGAATAGAGACGGTCACATAACTCTTATGCGCTGGAGTCGTAATCGAGGACGAAGGTTGGGTTAGAATAATTTCTTTCGATTCTGTGGTGGTTGAATTCGGCTGGGAAGTTGTACCGGTAGCATCAGCCCCGGGGCCCATCGGACTGGTAGGCGTGGAGGTCGGAGGTGTACCGGGTTCTGTCCCGTTAATCTCAGAGGGGCGGGTAGTCTGATCTTCTGTCGGTGCAGACGAAGTGGTTCCTTTGACCAGATCTTCAGGGTTGGCGGGACTCACTATCCAATAACCGCCCATGGCGATGGAAAAGGTCACTTCCTCTCCTGCCGTTTTGGCGGGGCAGACATAGATAAGGGCGTTCCGAACGGCGTCATACCGGTAGAGGTGAGCGGTGCCCATCTGCTGATACAAGGTGATATCTGCCCGGACAGGCAGAGAGCCATTGTGGAGAAAGTGCAGCATGGTTCCTTGAAGGCCGTTGACCTCCATTAAGGAGCGAACCTGATCGCCATAAAAGCCTTCGGTCTCTATCTGCAGATTCACCGGTGCGGCCTGGCCCATTTCCCTACAGGGAAGCCGCCAAACAATTTCACCAATCCCGTCTATCTTGATAGTCTGTGTAAAATCAACGTTCTCCTTCTGCAGGGCTTCCAGTTGATTAGCGGAAACACATAGCCGGTTCTCCTGTCCCTTAAAAGTTTTAATATCCTTCTTAATCTGAGCATAACAATTCCGCAGATCATCTGTGGTGGACAGAGCGCTGTCAGCCAATTCATTGGCTCTGTCCAGCGACGTCTGAAGGGCCAAAACAGCATCCTCAGAATACTGTCCCTCATCGTTCCCGGTCACAGCTTCCTCCAGCAGGGTCAAGGCAGCGGCGGTCTGCTTATGAATTTCCACCCGGTAATCAGCCGGTTCCAAGGAAAAATGGAGAATCGCCGCCACTGCCATTACAGCCACCACCGCAATGAGAACAATCAGCCGGATTCGTTTTTTCATGGTATTCATCCATCGGACTCCTTCCGAAGAAATTCTTCATCATGGCCTTCCAGGGAAGAAGTCCATGAAACGGGGAAGAGCGGCCGGTATTCCGGCCGCTTCTCGCTTATAGATTATTTGCGTTTCCGGTTTATGAGGAGGGTGCTTCCCGCCGCCAGTACCAGCAGCAGAGCCGCAGTCGGCAGGTGGTCTCCCGTCTCAGGGGCAGGCTTTCCTCCATTCAGGTCGGAATCCTTTTCTTCAAGGGCATCGATGGCCGCCTGTACCGTGGCTACAGCCTCATAACCTTCCACATATTTCTTATCCGCTTCCGGAATCCCTGTATAATACTGGTTGATTTCATCCAGAAGAGCCTGGAGAGCTTCCTTGTTTTCCTGAGTGGCCGTCACGGTCTGGCCGTCCTCGACCAGCTCCTTCAGCATCAGATTCACCAGATCCACTTTAGCCGGGCTCAGGAATTGTTCCACCGCTGTGATTTTCGCCACATCAGTGGAGGCCAAGCCCTCCATGGCCTTGTCGATGGCCTGAATGTCCTCTTTGGTGTCCAGGGTCACGGTCACGCCTTCCAGCTTCTCTTTAATCATGGCTTCCACATCCGCCATCTGCTTCTCAATGGCCGTTATGCGTTCAAAAGCGGCCAGCAACAGCGCACTGTTCGTTACTTTTTCCCGATCATCCTGTTTCAGGGGCTCATATTGTTCCATTAGCTTTTTCACGTTGCCGCCATCGGCTGAGGTCAGCTTGTCGATAGACGGCAGTGCGTTGATATTCCCCACCAGTGCGGTAATGGCCTGTTCGGTTTCCAGCGCTGCAATCGCAGCTTCCGCCGATTCCAGCTTGTCCATGCCTACCACGGCTTGCCGTTCATCTTCCGACAGCTTGTTGTAAATGCTGCGCAGCGTCAGGACCGTATCCTTATTGTCCAGCGTGATCGTATCCGGCAATGCAGCAATTCCGCTGTTCAAGCGCTCCACCGCATTTTTGCCATCAAGCAGCATCACTTTATCGATTTCCAGCAGTTTTTCGTATTCCGTTACCTTTTCTTTTTCAGCGTCGCTGAGCGCATCATAGCGCTCATGGATACGTGCAATCTCTACTTTATTGTAATAACCGAAATCAGCCGGATCAGCCAGACGGGCAATCTGCGCGTTTACATCCTCACCGGTAACCGGCGCATCATCCTCCCGGCCGTAGACATACAGATACCCATCATCCTGATACCAGACCAAATATCCATTTGGCGCAACAGCTACTGTCTGAGAACAATAATTATTGCCAACGGTTTTGGCGGTTTCATAGTCCGGTTCGGTTTGTCCTTGCTTATCGGAGATAATCCAGAAATTCTCGTCGGTATTGCAATTATACGGCACCATGTAAATATAAACCTGGTGGTCATTTTCCTCGGTCGCATAGGCGGTCGATACAGCCGCAGAGCCTTTTGTAATCAGCCCATCAATGGTATAAATCGTTTCCATGGTATTGGCGTCAACCACATGGAACGGTTCACTGGAACCCATGGTACCGCCGCCTCCATCGATATACAGACGATCATTATAGATGACCGGTGTGGACTGGGTGCCGCCTCCCTTTGTACCGGATTTCCATTCCTTTATGGTATCTTCATCCTCGTTCAGCGTGCCAGCCGGCTGGATTTCATAGCTTCGAATGGAGGCACCTCCGTCATTGTTGTTAGACGGAACATAGAGACGGTTGTTTTTGTCATTGTAGACGACTGTGGAATTGCACCTATACCCTTGAGGCAACTCTATTTGCTGAGCAATATCGCCGGTTTTATAGTTGACCACATAGATGATAGCCGGGCCGGGCGAGCGTCCCTTGTCTGTGTAATAGACGAAATCGCCGACAAATGCCGCACCATTCCAGGAAAAGCTCTGCGCTCTGTCCTGGGTTTGTATGCTCCAAACCGCTTCTTTGACTTCATCCCCTCTGGTGGGATCCTCATCCTCGGTGCTATAGCACACATAAAATCCTTTGCCGCCATATCCGCCGGTTACCACATATCCATCATGGTACATAACCGCCGTCTGTGTATCACTTGTGGCCATTGCGTCATCCGTAATATAAAGCTGTTCCAATGTATCCGCGTCAAAAACCCGCAGATGCGCTTTGACAACGCCTGTGCCATCATCCATATTGTTGGTTTTCACAGGAACAAAAATTTTCCCATCACCATAGCAGAGGTTAATCATAAATTGGTTGGTGGATTTACCGAACACCTGGGCGGAGGCAACCTCTTTTCCGGTTTTCAGTTCATATTTATGCAGATATTGAGAACTGTAGCAATAAACATAATCGCCCACAACAATCGGAGAGCCAGGCGTATCGTTCCATCCACCGCTTAATGTGGTATGTACCTTCCACTTCAACTCCAGTTCATCCGCCGTGCGGGGTGTCTTTGCATCATAAACACCCTGCAGCCCCTCGTTGCCTAAAAACTGCGTGTAATTGAGCGCGCTTTCTTTTGCCTCGGTTTCAGGATTCGGCGCATCTCCAGCCAAAACAGACAGAGAAGTCGATAACATTGTTATCGACAGCACCAAGGCACATAGTCTTCTTTTCACCTTTTATGACCTCCCTATATAATCTTATCTATTTCCTATTTACTTTACAGTGGCAGATTTTTTTATATTCCTCCCTCTTTGCTTAAAGGTATCTATATCAACGCCCAAAAGGCGATTTGAAACAATCTGACTTCGTCCATATAATTATCCCTGTCTTTTTCAAAATCTGGAGCTTTGGAATTTTTCTCTTACAACATGATGCTTTCATATTACAATGGTACTGGTTTCCTGTCTGAAGAACTAGACAGATAGGCGTTTACCCAGTCATGTAACTCCTTCGGCAAAAAACATATCCTACCCCATAGCATATCCAGTGCTAAACAGACTTCCTGCCCTTTCAACAGCCCGTTTTCGTACTGTTCCAGCAGCGATGCCACCATAGATGACAGCACAAGCCCCTGACTTTTTTCTTCCTCCGTGGCGATCCCGTCAGGCAGCGCAGCGTCCCAGCCCCAGGAGCGCACCGTCTCCGCACACAGCCCGAATCGCTCCAACCGACGCAAAGCAACATGTTGATAAGCCGGACACATGCCGGTCTGAAGAAAAAGGGCGTGCTGAACTGACTTTTTTACACAGCCCGCTAACATCTCGCCCAGCTTGGCATGCGTACCGGCATCAGTCAGTTCTATCGGCGAGGCGGGATTACACACAAGAATAGTACCATCTGTACCGGAGCCGGTGGCGATCCCGTGGGAATAGCAACTAGGGATCAGCCATTCCTGCACAGCGGCTGCTTTCGCTTCCGTGCAAGTAACCAGCGCACGGGCAAGTGAGCCGGGTGAAAGCCGACATCCTATTATCACAAACAGGTTGATGGTACCTGGCGTCAGCGATTCAAATACGCCGGATCGCTCACAGTAAGAAGCGGGATCACCGGCACGCACAGCATTTATATCAATACCGCCTGTGGCAATAGCTGTCACGGTTACGCCTTCAAAGCTTTCGGAAAACTGGGCGGCGTTCTTCATCTGCGCTGCAGTAGACAGACCCGTGGTATGCAGCGGGTCGAGTCCCAGATCCAAAGCGGTCAGACGAAGCTCCTCTTCATAACTTTCCGCCCGCAATTCACAGCGGCCGGTTTCCTCCGATTTGCAGTCATAATTGAATACCGCTGTCAAGTCCTCTCGTATGCCGCCATTATATACAGAAGTACTCAATACCAACCGTTCCGAGGGAAATGAAAGGACTAAACTTTTCTTCTTCTGCGTCAGAACTTCTCCCGTAACGGGTTGTACCAACATATGTTCCTCTCCATCCCGCACAGCAGTTTAATATGTAGAACTGCTTATTAACCTGGAAACCCTTCATAAGGTTGTTCTTCCCACCTGTTTTCAGTGGGTGTCAATCTCTTCAGCCCTGTATACCTTTGTCTAAAATATTATAAATCTGTTGCATATCCAGCGACGAGCGGATGAGATCGGCCAGTCGGTCGTATTCCCGCTGCTTATGAGCCGCCAGGTCGAACACGGCGGCCTCCTCCTCGAGGCCCTTCATGCGTATCAGGATGCGGGTCAGGCCGGAAAGCAGCTCGTCACTGTCAAATATTCCGTGGACATAGCTGCCAAACACGTTGCCGTCGGTCAGCCCGTCCCCGTGGACATCTCCCTCTTCCCTGGCAAGGGATATTGCCGGCTCCAGCGAAGAGGAGACGGTCCGCCCCATGTGGATTTCATACCCCTCGACAGACACGCCGTTGAGGGGGGCAAATATCCCCTCCAGCCGCTGCACCGTGCCGGTAACCCGGGTGCGCTGCTTGCGGGTTTCAAACACCGTTTCCGCGTCCAGGAGGCCGATGCCCGTCATTTCGCCGCCTTCCTCCACCTGATGCGGATCGCTGAGCTTGCGGCAGAGCATCTGATAGCCGCCGCAAATGCCGATGACCGGCTTGCCGGCGGCGGCATGCTTTTTCACCGCCGACTCCATACCGCTTTCCCGCAGCCACTTGAGATCTCCCAGCGTGTTCTTGGTGCCGGGCAGGATCAGCATATCCGCGTTCTCCGCCTGTTCGGGGCGGGTGATGTAGCGCACCACGGCGCCGTTTATGTAGCTTAGAGGGATGAAATCGGTGAAATTGGAAATGCGGGGCAGACGGATCACCGCAATCTCGATGCACCCCACGTCGCCGGAGTCGGTCAGCCGCTCGGATAGGCTGTCCTCATCGTCGATGTCCAGCCGGGCATAGGGCACCACACCCAGGGTAGGTATGTGAATCAAATCCTCCAGCATTTTGAGGCCGGGGCGCAGAATCTCCACGTCCCCGCGGAACTTGTTGATGACCGTGCCCTTGATGTAGGCCCGCTCCTCCTCGGTCACCAGCATCACCGTACCGTAAAGGGAGGCAAACACCCCGCCGCGGTCAATATCCCCGGCCAGCAGCACAGGCGCACCGGCCATTTTGGCCATGCCCATATTGACGATATCCTGTGCCTTGAGGTTGATCTCCGCCGGGCTTCCCGCCCCCTCGATGACCAGGATATCGTTTTCCTCCGCCAGGGAGCTGTATGCCTCCATAATCGCGGGGACGAGCCTGGCCTTGTAGCGGAAATATTCCGCCGCCGGCATGTTGCCCAGCACCTCGCCGTTGACAATGACCTGCGAGCCTTGGTCACTGGTGGGCTTGAGCAGGATCGGGTTCATCCGCACATCCGGTTCCCGGTAGGCAGCCTCCGCCTGCACCACCTGAGCCCGGCCCATTTCAAAGCCGTCGCGGGTGATAAAGGAATTGAGGGCCATGTTCTGGGATTTGAAGGGGGCTACCCGGTAGCCGTCCTGGGCAAATACCCGGCACAGCCCGGCAGTCAGCCAGCTTTTCCCCGCGTTGGACATGGTGCCCTGTATCATAATGGATTTTGCCATATCCGCATCCTTGTATTATAGAGTAGTAGTGATTAGAGTCCCTCTCCAAGGACTATGTGCTACACTGTAAGGGATGCTGTGGATTGGTGTCCGCGTCCTACCACAAGATGGTTTCAGAAAGGTTCCAACCACAGCCCCTTACACTTTTGTTGATTAGTTAAATACCGCCAGACGGTTGATGTGGAACAAGGCTACAAAAGTAAGGCGAACTGTGGATGCAGCATCACAAATCTAGCCGCTGGAGGTTTTTGCTATGGTAGTTTCTGTTGGTATTGATGTTTCAAAAGACAAGCACGATTGCTTCATCGTCAGCTCCGATGGTGAAGTTCTGGCAGATGTATTTACCATTCCAAACACGCTGGATGGGTTCACCTGTTTGTTGCAGAGAATCCGGGAGTGCACCACACCACAGGACAAAATAAAGGTAGGGCTTGAGGCAACCGGGCATTACAGCTACAATCTGCTCGGGTTCCTTCTTGACAATGGTCTGGCCACCTATGTCTTGAATCCCTTGCGTACAAACCTTTACCGGAAAAGCCTCAGTCTTAGAAAGACCAAAACTGACCGGGTGGATGCACGAACGATTGCGTTTATGCTGTTATCCGATGCGGGCCTCAAACCCTACACAGACACAGCATACCACAACGAGGAGCTAAAGTCACTCACCAGATACCGTTTTGACAAGGTGAAAGAACGAGCCAAGCTAAAAAGTTCTATTTCCCGACTGGTCTGCATCCTGTTTCCCGAATTGGAAAAGCTGGTTCCCACGCTTCACATAGCCTCTGCTTACGCACTTCTGGAGGAGTTCCCCGGCGCCAAACAGATTGCCTCAGCCCATTTGACAAGGCTGAAAGCACTTCTTGAATCCGCTTCTAAAGGGCACTACAAACGGGACATGGCTCTGGAAATCCGAGATGCTGCCAGAAACTCTATCGGTTCTCGGATGCCTGCCAAGTCCTTGGAGTTACAGCACACCATCCGCCTTATCCGGGAACTGGATGTCGAGATTGCTGAGATTGAAGAGCAAATCCAGTCCATTATGGATGAACTCCATTCCCCCATTACAACCATTCCCGGCTTAGGCTTTCGTATGGCCGCCATGATCCTGGCTGAGGTGGGCGACTTCACACGTTTTGATTCCCCGGACAAGTTGTTGGCCTATGCTGGGATGTCTCCCTCTACTTACCAGTCCGGCCAGCTAAAGAATTGCTATCCTCACATGGAGAAACGTGGCTCCCGATACCTGCGCTACGCCCTTTACAATGCGACCAAGTATGTCTGTCACTGGGACCCGACATTTGCTGCTTATCTTGCTAAGAAACGAAATGAGGGCAAACACTACAATCATTGCTCTTTCTCACGCTGCCAAAAAGTTAGTACGCCTCATATTTGCTATGGAGAAATCCAGAGCGGCATACCGTTTGACGGCTTGATTATCCTTTTGATAGTTAGCTGGGGCCTTTCTGGGCCTCTGCTTTGCTATACCTTTTTTGAACCGTCTTTTGTCACCACCAACATTCATTTTTCGGGTTGACTTTTAATAGTTAATCTCCCTGTATCAGGTATCCAAAGGCAGGGCCGCCTGGAGCGCGGCCAGCAGCCGCTCGTTCTCCCCGCGCGTGCGCACCGCCACCCGGTAATACTCCTCTGTCAGCCCGCGGTAATTGCCGCAGCTGCGGATCAGGACGCCGCGGCTCTCGGTGCGGCGGTGCAGGTCAGTTAGCCCCGGGGCGCGGAAAAAGATAAAATTGGCCGCCCCTTCATAAACCTCCAGCGGCAGTTTCCGCAGTCCCGCCGTAAGGAAAGCCCGCTCCTCCCGCACCAGGGCGCGGGTTCTCTGCACATAATCCTGTTCCTTCAGCGCCTGCAGCCCCGCCGCCTGGGCGGGCACCGACACGCTCCAGGGCTGGCCGCAGGCGGTCATGCGCTCCAGCAGCCCGCCGTCCGCGCACAGCCCATAACCCAGCCGCAGTCCCGGCATGGCATACAGCTTGGTGAACGCCTTGAGGAGGAACAGCCGCGGGTATTCCTCCAGCAGCGGCTTCATGGTGTGCCGGGCCGGGTCGTCGGTCAGATCGATGAAGCACTCATCCATGAGCAGCCACGTCCCCGTCTCCCGGCAACGGTCGGCCGCGGCACGACAGAAGTCCGGGCTCATAAGCGCGCCGGTGGGATTATGGGGATTGCACAGCATCACCGCATCGATATCTGGCCCTATGGCCTCCAGCAGCGCGGAGGTGGGCAGAAACCCGTCCTCCCGCCGCAGGGAGTGGAAAACGATTTCACAGCCGGCAGCCGCCAGCGCCTGTTCGTACTCGGCAAAGCCCGGGGCCAGCAGCAACGCCTTTTTCGGCCGCAGCGCACCGGCAAAACGGAACAGCAACTCCGCCGCCCCGTCGCCGCAGGCGATCCAGTCCGCCGGCACTCCTTCCGCTTCCGCCAGCGCCGCCGTCAGCCGGCGGCACAGGGGATCGGGATAGGTGTCGCAGCTCCCCACTGCCCGCCGAGCCGCTTCCGCCACAGCAGGCGGCAGACCCAGAGGTCCGATATTGGCAGAAAAATCCAGCGGCCGTTCCAGCCCGTTTTCCATGGCCGTATACACATCGCCGCCGTGTATCAGATTGTGCGCGGGCATACGCCGCCCTCCCTTTCTCTCTTCAGCCTGCCGGTTACAGCAGCCACCACAGCAATAGCCGCAGCCCGATCATCAGCAGCACGGCCAGCACCGAGGTGCCGATCATCAGCCGGTTGGCCAGGCGGATATCCTCCGCCGTCGTGGGGCGGTCCCGGTCCCCAATGGTGGGTTTTTCCACCAGCCGGCCGAAATACACAGCCGGCCCCGCCAGCTGGATGTGCAGCGCGCCGGCGCACACCGATTCGGTCTGGGCGCTGTTGGGGCTTTTGTGGTTATGCCGGTCACGCCAGTAGATGCGCCGGGCATTGGCGCCATCAAAACGCAGGATGTACGATGCCAGAATCATCAGCAGCGCGGACAGCCGGGCGGGAATGAGGTTGGCCGCATCGTCCAGCCGGGCCGCAACGCGGCCGAAACGGATATACTTGTCGTTTTTATACCCAATCATGGAATCCATGGTGTTGATCGCTTTATAAAGAAATCCCAGCGGCGCGCCGCCAATGGCCATGAAAACCAGCGGAGCCACCACCCCGTCCGAGGTGTTTTCCGCCACCGTTTCCACCGCGGCTTTGGCCACCCCTTCCTCATCCAGCCGGTCTGTTTCCCGTCCTACGATCCAGGACAGATATTTCCGCGCCAGGGGCAAATCTCCCGCCTTGAGGGGCGTGTACACCCGCATACTCTCGGTACACAGCGATTTCATCGCCAGAATCTGGTAGCAAAACCACACCTGCAACACGGTTTCCAACCATGGATTGATCATGCCCGCCAGAATCAAAATCACCCACGGCACCGCCGTACTCACCGTGATCACCACGATGACGAGAAGGAGCCCGCCGAAAAATTCGTTTTTAACCAGCCGACGCAGTCCCTTTTCAGTGCCGGCTATCAGCTTGCCCATGAGGCATATGGGATGGGGCAGCCAACGGGGATCGCCCAGCAGGCAGTCCAGCAGAAAGGCCGCCGCCAGTATACAGGCCATTTTCATCCTTTCACCTCATACACGCGGTTTGGTGCATATATCATTGGATAAAATGCAAATAGACGACGAAAATTTTATAGCGTTCAGGATTGTTTCGTTGTATGCTACGCATACAACGAAAGGGGATATCCCCTTTCAATATTTTCTGGCAAACAAAAAAGCCGCTTTCTCTTTTCAGAGAAAGCGGCTTGAAGCCAACTATTTACGGGCACCACCCATAAAACAGGTATATTCCCCATTACCCAGGAATACATACTTCCTCTGACAATATGGCTGGTTTCCTGGCTTATGACTTACGGCTTTGCCGGAAAAGGCCGCCTTCTCAGGATACGATCATCCCAATGGCATATAACCCTTTTCATCGTCAATTACAGTGATGGCTGTCACGTCGGATTTTCACCGATGCTTCCCAATTCTCCTATATCTCCATAGGCACCATATTGCGCATATTCAGTTTTAACGACTAACATTTTACCACCAAAAAGCAAAAATACAATAGAAAAATCATTTAGTTTTTTGGAATATATTTTCTGCTTTTCTCTTCACGGGTCGAAAAGAACCTCGTTTTTATTTTACGCAGCCAGCTTCATTTGCCCCTGAAGGCTCCGTACACGGAGTTCTTCAGATTGCATTTGCAGCATGGCATAATCACTGTTGAGAGCATTGAGCTTTTGTTTCAGAATCTCTTCGTAGGTGTTTTTCTTTTCCTGAAGCGCCTTGAGCTTCAGCAGCCATCGACTGATAACCGTCGGCGAGGTGCAGCCGTTATCAATGAAATGCTGAATACGCTCTTTGTACTGTTCGATATCGCGCTTGTAGTTGATATAAAACTCCTCCGTCATTTTTTGACGTTGGCGATCATCATCCACCACAAACATACTATTGCTCATCACCAGACCACCACCAAGGTTATACTGGCTGATGGCGTCGATATAATCTTCCAGCATATTCAGCTTCTGCAAATACGGATTGGGGATAAAATACAGGTTGCCGTGAATGCTGATTTTGTTCGCCTGCAGCCGGTCGAGCTGATCCTGAATCACCGAGTCCACATGGTCGAGGGTGTAGCAGGTACAATACCGTTCATAGAGAGTGAGGGCCTGCTGGCTATACACGGCTACATCCACATCCGGGTCATAGCTCTCGTCCTCGCTAAACATGGTTTCGGTTTTCTTGTCAAAGACGATATTGGCGAGCTTTTTGTACTCGTTGGTACGGACGTTCAGGGTTTCCTTCACCAGTTCCCGATAGATATGCGCAGCGTCCTCCTTTTTGTTGTCCCGACAGTAGATCCGGTATATCCGGGTGCCGGCGCTGTCCTTCACTTCGATCCGCTCCTTAAGAGCGGTTGTCGCGTTTCGATAGGCGCCGGCCTTCGACTCCTTTGCGGGCTTAAACTTCGGCAGACCGAAATCCATGCCGACGCGGATGAACTGTTCCTTGGGGATCAGGATATTAGCCAGGGAGTAGTAGAAGAATTTCCCGATGATGCCGCCGGCGTTTCCCGGAACTACCATGAGATTTTCCATGCCTTGCATTGATCGTCATCCTTTCGTTTTCATTTTCATGGACGCTTTTTTAATGGCAGAAGGAGCATTTGCAGACGTGCCGACATATCCTGAAGCATCGTCCAGCGACCGGGGTCAAACTGCCGGTAATACTCCCGGCACTTGCAAGCCCGGTAGAGGCATTCCTGTACCCGCCAGGCCGCCTCAAACTGCTTGGGATCGAGGTCAAATAAGCGAAGATCATAAAGACCGGGAAAAGGCTGATAGTCTTTGCGCTTGCGTTCAGGCTGCATGAGTGAAGTCCTTTCCTTGTGTTACTAACGGGCACCTCGGGTTGTCACCAAAGTCAGCGCCTCTCCTCCGACATCATTCTGGGCCTCCTGCTGCTTTTCCAGGTGCTTTTTGCATTTGGGGTAGGACTTGTCGAGGCCGATAACATCGGCCAGCCGGTCGCTGATCTGCATGGTGCGTTTTACCAGCTCCTCCTTGTTGTGCTTTGCCCAGAAATTCTGGGGCGGGTTCTTCTCTATATGTTCCTGCAATAGCTTGGAATAGTCGTCCAGCACATCCACAATGATTTGCAGATCCCGATAGGACATGTTGACCATATGGATTTTATAGTCCCGCCAGTCGGCATTAGGAGAGAGTATAGGTAGAAAACGGGGTCTTTTTCATACAGGCATATCCTCCAGTATTCGCTCATGCTGCCCGGTAGAGATGTTCTTGCTTGAGCTTTTCAAATAAAAGAAAGTCGTCGATGCCCTTCTGTTCCACCGGCCAGATAAAGGCCCGGTAATCCTCGCAAAGCGGCATACAGATGGAGCGGATCTTGCTCTGTGCCCGCTGTACCTGTGGATTGGTGCGCACGTCCATATCGATGCACTCTAATATGCGTTTGGGCTTGAGCTGTGCCACCACGTCCGCCAGATACCGGACATTCTGTACACCGGTCAGACCGATGAACAGCTCACCGCCGGATAAATAGCTGGCGATGTCGGCCTTCAGCGGCCCTTCGGTAATGTGCAGCGTGTCGCTGTGGGGATCGCCGACCACATGGATGTAGCTGGAGATCCCCGTGCCGTTCTCGAAAATTTTCTGTCCGCTGCGCATCCCCCCGGTGGAAAACCAGCGGAAGCGGTTGCCCTTTTTTTCTACCCGGCTTCCGTCCGGGAGCGTCACCGTTTTGGACGGCGGCTCGTCCAGCCGGATTTGCAGCCCCTGGATCTGATTGTTCCTGTCGCAAACGGGGAGCAGTATGCCGTTGTACCGGCCGCCGGCCATTTTCCAGCGGAAGTCCTCGGTGTAAAAGCCGGGCATACCAGACAGGTCATATTGTGCCGCCAGCCGTTCCGTCACCTGCCGCCTCATCTTCCAGTCGGTGGGGATACTGCGATACATATTTCCGCGGATCATGTCATCCGACAGACCGCGGCGCCGCAGGTTCTCATAGTGCCGGGGTTCCAGTTCAAGCAGGGACAGCATTTGCAGATAGATTTGGCTGCGTTCGTGCAGAGGACGGATCGGGTCGGGCTGCGGCTCCGGCCGCATGTAAAGCGGTTCACCGTGCCGCACCTGCGGTTCGTTCATCAATTCCCGGAACGCCTCTCTCGTTGTCAGCCGCCGTCCGCCGGGGTTGAAATCGGCGTACAGCGTGACGGCGTTACCCCCGACGCCGCAGTTGTGACACCAGAAGGTTGCGTTGTCGGGCCGATGACAGAGGTACATCCGGTAGCGATAGTCCTGGCAGTAAGGGCACCGAGCCTGTACTTCCTCATTGCCGAGGGTAGAGGGCTTGATGTCCAGCCCGCACAGGATGGCGGTGTCCACCATGTCGATATACACATACGGTTTGTCCTCCATAGATCAGCTCGCTTTCTTGAGTTGCTGCGGCTGTGCATGGTTTTGAGCCTGCACGGTCAGCGGCCGGCCCTTGGTAAAGCGCAGCAGCAGGGTTTGGGAGGGCATGGGCACCGCATTGAAAGTGCCGATGCTTTCGGTGTTGTCGATACAGATGGGACAGTCAATGCCGGTGATCCGCCGCATCATGGCCGCCACCTCAATCCCGGCCAGGATCTTCTCCGACAGGGATAGCGTCCGGTAATCGCGCTGTTTGTATGTGAACCGGAACACGTCCACCACCTCGCCCGTCGTGCGCACCACGTCATAGAGCTGGATATGCACATTGGGCATCTGGAGATCCTTCACGGCCAGTTCGGTGCGTTTGGCGGCATATTCGGCCAGGGCGGTCAGAATGTTCCGATATTGCAGCAGTTGTTCGTTTTCTTCCCTTTGCCGGGCAGTCAGTTCTTTGAGCCGCTTCTCGTCAGTCATTTCTTCCACCGCCTGAATCTGTGCCTCAATGCCGGTCACTTCCGCCTGTAATGCCTGTAAATTCGACCATTCGGCTTCGCTGAGGGTTCCATGCCGCTGCTGTTCTTCAATCTGCTCAATCTGTCGGCGGATTTCGGCGGCGCTGGGGCCGGCGGCCCGCTGCTTTTCCGCTTCGTCCAACTGTTCCGTCAGTTTTTTCATATCTTCGCTGCGGAACTGCTCAAAGGCCGCCTCGCTTTTGCCGTCCAGCTCGTCCAGTCCCTTTTTCTGTTCCACCAGCTCCTGACCTTTGGCCGCGATGCTTTGCAGTTCGGCCATCATGCCGCTGCGCACATCGGGCAGGTTTTGGGCGGTGATGCGCATCAGGCAGGTGGGGCACTGGGTACCGGCCTGCAGGGCCTTGATCCGATCCCCCAGAGCCTTGTACTGCCCGGACAGGGCTTTGATCTGGGCCTGGAGCTCCGTTTTGGCCTGCGTATATTTGGATTGATAGGTCTTCTGCCGGGTGTGCTCAATCTTCGCGCGCAATTCCAGAATGGCGGCGTCGGTATCACGCGATCCCTCCGTCAGCTTTTGCATGAGCACATCCTTTTGCAGCGCCAGGTCATCCAGATCGATCCCTGCAAACTGCTTGTCTGACAATGCGTTCGCCTTTTGCTTCGCATCCAGCTTTTCCCTGTACAGGCCATCCAGCCTTTGACTGGCGGTTCGCATGGCCTCCTGCACCGACTGCAAATGGCCGTCGAGGATGGTGAGCTGGCGCTCGCTGTGACGGAGCATCTCCCGGTAGTTTTTTGTCATCTCTTCCACGGAACACTGGGCCATGTCCAGCTTATCCAGATACCCTCTGAGGGTCTCCGGCATTTGCTTCAGCACCTCATCAGGGGGCACGGGCTTCAAGTGCTTGAGCATCAGCCCGCGCCCCTTTTCTCCGAGTTCGATCAGATAGGAAGGGTTGAACATGGAAAGGAAGGTATCCTTGTCGCAGAAAATCCGGTCGATGTCGGCCTGACGGACGGTGTAGGAATCCAGAAGCAGGGAGGTCTTGTCCCGTTTCCTGGTACGAATCAGCGTGTGGGGGTTGCCGGCCTGATCGGTGAAATCGAGACGCACCTGCGTCCCTTCGGCACCCTGGCTCATCAGGCGTTCAATCGCCTGCTCACCGAAGAAGGATACCCCGTACAACGCATAGGCGACCCCGTGGGCCATGGTAGTTTTCCCGGCCCCGTTATCCCCGGTGATGTAGGTGATGTCTCCGAAGGCGTAGCCCTCTGGCCCCATGTGGTTGCGAAAACAGTTGAAAGACAGGGCAGTAATTTTCATGGCGGTAATTCGTTCCATATTGATCGCTCATCCTTTCAAGCCGTGCAGGTTCATTCCCACAAAAGTTGTTTACTCAGGTCGAGTTCCTCCAGTTCCTTGGGTGCGTGGGTTCCGGCCGCCAGGCACAGCATTTCCTTATGGGACTGGGTATCCGGCCGCAGAAGGCTGTATGCCCAGAGCTGGCCGCCAATCTCCCCCACCAGCAGCCACCGGCTGAATGCAGACACCTTCAGTTCGGTGCGCATGACGCCAAACAGGACATACCCCTCGGCGATGGTGTACGGGAAGCTGCTGCGGAATTTTTCGAGGGTTTCGCATTTCCGGCGGAGCTGTTCCAGTTCGGAAAGCGCATCCTCTTTTCGGGCGGCCGCCAGGACCTTCTGCTTCAGCTCCACGAATTCCTCCTGCTGTTCCTTCAGCTTTTCTTCCCGCACTGCCACAGCCTTTGACTTATCTTTCAGTTCTGTTTCCCTTTCGGCCACTGCCTTTTCCTGATCGGCAATTTCTTTCCGCGCCGCCGCGTCATCCTTTCGCTGGATGAGTTGTTCCTGCATGGTAAACAGCACGACGATGACCGCGGCCTCGATGGCAAGCAGCAAAACCGTGAAGCTGTATTTGGTGTTGGGTGTAAAGCTGTCGCTTGTCATGACAAGAATACCGCAGAACACGGCCAGGGCGCTGACTGCCAGAATGGAAACCAAGAGAGCGATTTTGTTCTTGGGGATTTTCATAACGGTACGTCCTTTCTCGATATATGTTCCGGCAGGCCGGCGCCCACAAAGGACGCCGGCTTGGCCGCTGTTAGGGAAATACGTCAGGCTGCCGCCTCATAGCTTTCGATGATGTTGTATTTTCCAGCCACTGGATCGTCCTTAGCAACAATTTTCAGGCTGTGAAGGTTCTGGCCGACCTGTAAGGAAGGCTGGCCCTTGATGAAACCGGTCACCTTTTCGCCAGCCGGGCTTTGTAGGACAACCAGCGTGTTGGGGTGAGTTCCCTGTGTCCGGTTGAGCTGAGCGATCCGGTAGGTGTCCGGCTGCGCTGCGGAACCCTGGAAGCGGCCGACCGCAGGCGGGGTGGCAGCGGAGAGGGCGGAAATGGAGGGAGAAGTCGTCTGTACGGAATCCCTCTTCTGTTCCGCTGCTTGCTGAGCTTTCAGGTATTGGTTGACAAACTGGTTGTAGTGTTTGGTGAGTTTTGGCTTTTCCGAAGGGTCGATGTACTTGCCGTCCTTCAGCGCCACCCAAAGGCCCGGCAGCTCGTACAGATATCGGCCGATATTCCATATGGAAGCCGCCCGCTTGAAGGCGTTGGACAGCCCTCCCTTGATGGGCTCTATGTCTGTACTGCCGGCTCCGTCACTTTTGGTGATCCATTCCTGCCGGTCGGGATAGTAGATGCTGATTTCGCAGATGTGTGCCGTTGTGCTGTTGGAGTTGCCCGGCGTTGTGATGAAATGGTTTTTCCAGTTCTCTCGCCCCAGTACATCGTCCAGCCGTTTTTGAATAGCTCGGGAGTCGATGTATGCGGCAACCTGCCCTTTGCTTTTGTCCTTTGCAGTAAGTAGGATGCGCCATTCGATCTCATCGGCTGTGAAGGGATACGCCAACAGTTTCGCTTGCTTCTCAGTCATTATCTTACCTCCGATATAAAATTTTTCAGCGTGACCCCCGGCATGGGAACCAGCACATGGTCGTAATAGTACGTTCTGTTCTTGTCCCGCAGATGTTCCAGCAGATCCCGATGTCCAAGCCCCAGCCGGTTATACTGTTCATGGAAAAAATCGTCGTTATCCGGCAGGGATACGATAAAACCCGGTAGATTTTGCAGGCTTTGCAGCACTGGAATACGCGGGAGGCTGTTGGCGCCCGTACACAGCAAAAAGCGGTTGACATTGGAGAAGGGATAGCAGAACATGGGTGTTTTTTCGGTCAGCTTTCCCAGCGCCGGAACCCCCAGGTTGACCGCGGAGATCCGGCCGCTGCTTTCCAGACGAAATCCAAACAGCAGGCGCGGCAGAGGAAAATGCTCATAAGTCGTGGACATATAGGTAATATCCGCGTATTCGTCGGGAAATTCCACCACCGCATAACGGCTGTCATCATGAATTGTCAGGCTGATAATGTTGCTCGGCAGGATGCCGGTCTGAATTTGAATGCCGCCCATACTGTCGGTCAGGCAGTCCAGCAGCGCGTCGATATCAATGAGTTTTGTGCGCACGACGCCTTTCTCCCGGATCTCCACCAGGATGGTTTTATCCTCCCGGATATGCAGCACCAGTTCGTCCTTCATTATGCCGCTCTCCTTTCGGGTACGGCCGGAAGCAGAAGCGGCGCCGGTGTATCTTCGGGTTTCGAGCCGTACAGCTCCAGGCGCAGCTTTTTCTCCGTCTCGATGTAAAACTCCCGGATTTCGCACAGGCTTTCTACCAGCTCCACCGGCTGGTAAAATCCCATGCCGGTATACACAACCAGCTCACAGTGCTTTTTTGGATATTCCTTTTTGGGGGTACACAGCCGCCAGTTTACATCGTAATCGTCGATGTTCTCCATATGCTCATTTACTGCTTGGGCAGCGGCTTTGACATAGGGATTTCGCTTGAAGCTGATCCGGTGAAGCCGGCAGTGTTCTCGGCAGAGGGAATAGAACGACCGCATGGAGGGGAAAACGATATGGAAGATGTTCATTGCCCAGCCGTCGTTATATCCACACTCCACATCCTGGGCAATTTCCGCGATGGCTTCGTACATACATTCATACAGATAATCTTCATCGATTGGTGTTCCCATGACCGCCCCCAAATGGTCGTGTAGAAGCTTTTCGATAGACAAAACGCCGAGAGCTTCCTGGGGGTAAAAATCGATTTCTTCAAACATGGGCCACCTCTCACAGAAAAGCAACGGATGTGTTTTTCGGCGGTATGCCGCTCAGAACCTGGTAGAACTTCCGCAGCTTTTTGGGTGCCGGAAACAGGGCATCCGGTTCATCTCCGCAGAGATCATAAAGGGCTTGGATATCCCTCAAAGTAAACCGCTGCATATCGAGCTGCGTGGAATGAACCTCCCAGCCGTCCATCAACGGAGAAAGCAGGTTGATAAACAGATAGCTTACGCCGTCCCCTGCATCTGCCAGACAGGCAGGCAGTCTGGCAGACTGTGCCGACTGATCCTCCGTGTCCCGCAGATTACGGATGAGGAGGGAAGCATTGAGCGTTGGTTTCATGATCTGTCCTCCAGTAATATTCTCGTTTGCTTATTTGTCATATCGGTTTCGATTCGGACATAACGGTTGTCCTGACCGGCATACCGGGAACTGATTATCCCTTCCCCGGACTGAGCGGCCATATTGTTGTACCACCAGTCGCTGGGTGGGAGGTCACCCCAGTCGCCGTATTGATGACGCGCCAGGAACACCGTACGGTCAAAGGCGGTCAGCACCTGTTCAGCCTGAGGAGAAATGTGGGTTTCTCCTGTTTCGAGCCGGATACGAAGGATCGGGCAGTTGCTTTTGTTCCGCAGGCGGAGCAGCCGTTTACACTCAACGGCCATTTTTCCCGCTTTGTGGCCAGGGAGAGGAACTGTCTGTAACGCCTGTCCAGCAGTTGAGTGGTGTCGTGGCTGTCCTGAACCGCGGCTGTCAGACGGTCTTTGGCTGCCAGAGTCCGTTGTCCTGCCAGACGGAGCCGGATTCTGACGAACAGATAGCGAATTCGAACCATAAAGCTGTTAACCCTTTCTGTCGTTGGATTAGGCTGCCTGTAGAGCCGGCGCCTTCTGGATTTTTTCCTTAATTTGCGCCAGATGTTCGCCCAGCTCCTTGGAAGTGAGGCCGAGCGCCTGGATGATCTTCCTTCCGGGATATCCCTCGTACAGCAGACGAATGATTTCCCTGTCGCTTCTTTCAAAGCCTTTCAGAGTATCCTCCAGCGCAAGTGACTGGATAGCTTCTTCCGCCGTATCCTTTGCATCGGCAATGGTTTCCTCCAGCCGGTACCCGCTGCCCGCGTGTGCTTGCAGACTGAGTACCGTGGCTTTTCGTTTGGGACGATGTTTGGCACGAACGTAATTGGCGAAGCAGGTATCCATCGCCCGCCAAGCCAGCGTGGCAAACGCATAATCCTGCAGATCCTCCCGCCGGAAGTGCTTGCGCACTCCATTCAGGTATCCGAAGACCACCACATCGTAAAACTCCTCTTCCGGCAGATGGTTTTGGTTCAGA
Organism: uncultured Oscillospiraceae bacterium; assembly: GCA_902492455.1. Classification (GTDB taxonomy): domain Bacteria; phylum Bacillota; class Clostridia; order Oscillospirales; family Acutalibacteraceae; genus CAKTXU01. The sequence goes on along the minus strand of CABULH010000002.1, from coordinate 149,074 downwards.
TAGGTGTAGATAAGCTGGTGATGTTCCGCGGCAAAAGTAGAACTTCAGCCGTTAAATGGGGTTGTTGATACATAATGGCATCCTCTCTTCTGTTCATAGTTATCCGAGCGAATGATAACCGGTGGGCGTCAATACGTTGAAGATCAGCTTGTTGGACGTGACCTGCCGTATTTCCGCTGTCCCGGACTCGTCCGGAATACCGATATGGGTTTTCTTTTCTTTGACGATGCGCCCTTTGATAACGTGTGGGGTATCACAGTCCACCAACCCGTTCATGAGACCGCTGGCGCCGATCAGCCCGATTTGAGACAGGTTCATCGGCAGAAGCGGCCGCCGTTCCCGATTGTCGAGAGTACGGTTTTCAAACAGGCAGTCGAGGGTTTTGGATTGCTTGAGCTGTTCGGCCAGTTCGGCGACATTGAATTGATCGCCTTTGAACTGTTCCACCGGCTTAGCCGCCGGCGGAATGACATAGGCGCTTTCCGGAAGCTGATCCAGCTCCGGTATGTTTTGCGGGGAGAGCAGGTAGGTGAACAGGCGTTCTGCCATTCCGAAGGCTTCCCGGCGGGGAATTTTGGTTCCGAGGAACACCACCTGGCGGAATTGCCAGAACTCCTGCCCCATAAAGCGATGTACCCGCAGATCATTGAGGTTTTCGCACAGCACCCGGCAGATGTCGGGCGACGCCCGATAATAGGGGATGATGTAGACGAGCAGGCCGCCATTTTGCAGCAGCCGCAGCCCGTCGGCAAGAAAGCTCTTTTCTAGACGCCGGTTGCCGTATTCGGTTCGAACCGACAGGTACGGCGGGTTGAGAAAAAGCCCCTGAAATGCGCCGGAACTTACCCGGGAGAAAAAGAAGCTGCCGAAGCCGACGCGGTGCAGGCGTTTCTGCGCCTGTTTTCCGCGCAGCTCGTCGATTTCGATGCCGTAGGTCACGGCGCCAGTGCCGTCCGCAAAGTGGGCGAGCGCCTCGCCTTCCCCGCAGCAGGGATCGAGCAGGTTAGTCGGTTCCGCCGGAAATGTCACCGCCCGGCGCAGCAGATCCACATGGGCCGGGTCGGTGGGCTGGTATCCCATGCGCACCCGGTTCATGAGTCTGCCCAAAGCAGCCGCATTGATGTTCCGGCCTGGCGTGGGGAGCATCTGCTCGAAGGCTTCCAGCGCCCGGCAGAGTGGTGTCAAATCCGCAGTGCCGAGATAGTCGAAGCGCTTGAGAACTTCATACAGTCTCCTGGCGGTCTTCAGCAATTCAGCGTCGCCGTATTCGCATAGGTGTTGAAACAGTCTTGGAAATTCCTTCCAGAGCCTTTTCACCGATGCCTGCATATCTGTCAGCGCCTCGATTTCCTTCGGATGTCCGCTTCCCTGGTGCCGCCTGTACTGGGCATGGTTGGCGGGGAGCTGTTCACGGATCGCATTCAGGACTTTCACGGACTCCGCCAGTTCTTCCAGGCAGTAATAGTGGATTTCCTGTTCGTTTGTGGGCATGGTTCGGTTCACCCCACTATCTGAATATGCTGGGAGTTAATTCTTTTGAGGATATGGCCCGGGTACATCTCGGCCAAGGCCGTTCGCAGCAGGGTAACGTAACGCGGGAAAATACGTTTGGTTTCTTCCGTACTGCGGCAGTCCTCCGGAATGATGACAAACACGGCGACGTATTCGTCGTCATCCTCGGCGATAATTTCCACCTCCTCGTTTTTCAGGATGATAAAGCGGTTCCGACCGGTTTGCCGGTTTGTCCATGCGCACCGCTTCTGAAAGGATGGCTCATAGCTGGTGAGCTTTTGACAAAGCCCGTCCAGCAATCGGTTCCAGCCGCTGTCCATGTCTTCCAAGTAGATCGTTTCGCTGTCGATATAGAACCCGGCATAGGCCGACAGATGTTTGGCGCGGGGCGGCAGCCAGTAACCGCGTTCCATTAAGCCGCCCCCTTTTCTCCGGGATGCTGCGTGGGTTGGCGGGAGAGCTTATGAAAAAAGTAGCACACATCCGGTTCGAGGTCGTTTGCCTGAAGCCGGATTTCCTGATAAACAAGCCGTTCCCTTCCGTCGGGAAGGTGTTCGGATACCTGGAAAACAGAGATGAGAGCCGGTTCGCCCTTCAACTGAGAGGGCTGTCTGTCCCACACAAAGGTCAGTCGTTTTTCATACATGGCGGTTTCCTTTCCGTTCTTTCAGTCGTTCATTGATTTCTGTTGCTTTTCCCATTCTTTATAGAGCGGCGGCATGGCTCCGTAAACGGATACCACCTGTTTGGACTCCTCATCCCACCGGGTCATATAGCTTCTTGCTGCATCCACGTTGGGATCTTGAAGTGCTTGGAGAAATTCATGTTGGGCGCCTTCCGACCACGGCTCTTGCAAAGAGGAAAGAGAGGATATGCCGTTTTTTAAGGCCAGAATCATACTGCCATAGCCAAAGTGGTCGTCGATTTCCAGGGTATACTTCTTCCCAGCGTTCTTCCGGCGGAAGACTTGCGTGACGTCCGCAACGAGGACAGCAGCCGCAAAGACTTTTGGTGTACGTATCAAAGTCCAAGAGCATCACGCCGCCGCATTGCAGGCATTTTTCAAACGATTGATATGAGGCCATTTGGATTTTCCCTTTCTGTTACGCAGCTTTCGCCGTGGTTTTCTTCGGCCGTTGTCTGACAACCTCAGCCCTCATGCTGATGAGTCTCGAGGAGAAGGTCACGTACCGGGTTTTCAGGTCGCCGGCGATCAGCAGATCGTAGAGGAAGGACACCACCGCCGTGGCGGCCGTCAGATTGGCCGTGACCGACTGCGGGGCGGATACCGCCCGTTCGGCACAGGACAGCTCCGACGGGAATTTGTCCTCGTCTTCCAGCAGATCCGGGTACAGCGAGCATACCGGCTTGTAGAGCGTCCGGCCGTTCTGTCGGACGCCGCACACCACCTGTCCGGTGTGTTCCCCGTTGCCGGTGTCGATGTAGATAAGGTTTCGCTTCAGCTGAAAAATCCGGTGGCAAAGCCGGCGGGATCTGTTGTTGTCCACGCAGCCCAGCAGAATGACCCGCTGTGGCTCCATAGGATAATGCATATAATCCGGCTCTGTCAGGTTGCTCAGCTCCTCCAGCGTTTCAATGAAATCCGGCCGGTACTCACACTCAATACCGAAAGCGGCGGCATACCGCTCGGACAGCACCTGCGCTTTGTTCCGCCCGATGTCCTGCTCCACAAAGTTCTGCCGTATGAGGTTCTTTTGTTCTACCACGTCACCGTCGCAGACAAGGATCCGGGTGGGATGTTCCGAAGCGTAGCCCAGCCGGTACAGGTGCGGGATAACATAACCGCCGGTTCCGCCGGCGCCCAGTACGATGATTTTAACGGGGGCTGTTTTAGAATATTTCATCCAGATTCCTCCATGGATCATGCTTGCGCACCGTTGTGCGGAAGGTGCGGGGAGGCAAAGCCGGCAGCGGTTCCGGTTCGGGGAGGGTGAGCTGCTCCTCCCAGAATGACGGGTAGGGATACGCTTTGAAATCCGATTCGAAAACCTCTTCCGGCCGCAGAGGGATGAACCGACCGCCGCAGCTGGCCCGGACAGTAATTTCCGGGAATACCTGATCGAATCGACCGGCCACGGCATACAGCCTCGTCGCCCTTTCGTCACGGTCGTCGGTGTCTGAGAACTTGGCCGGCATGGTGTTGTGGGAGTGGATGTCCATCACGTGGATCAGATAGTCCGGGTAGTCCTCCTCCATAACGGAATCGACACTGACGGCCGTTAGTTCCTGCTTGGGCACCCGCAGGGTGTATTTCCTGTGTATGGTGTCATACAGGATGTGTACCAGCGCCTCCACCTCATACCGCTCGGACAGCCGCTTGAAAAAGTTGAGAACGAACATGAGGATGTGCATCGGGATTTTTGGGAGCGCCGGTTGAAACCCCGTTTCAACGAGGGGGAGCTCCGGCAGACAAGCTGCCGGAGCCGTAAAAATCCCCACAGGGGTTTTACGCCTTTCATAGAGCCTGCCGTTCCGGGCAGGGAGGATGACGATTGGCTTATCACAGGCCGCCGCTTCCTCCTCGGTGGAACAGTAGGCTTTATAGGCTGGAAGGCCGCACATTTCGCCCTTGCTCTGGGCGCGAATGGACGGCTTGATTTGGCATTCCGGATGCTTCTCCGTATCGGTCTTGGCCTTGCGGATGTTTTCCAGGAATGTCTTGGATTTCTCGATTTCCGCCTTGATGTCGTACACCTTATCTGAGCCGGGGTTGAGTATGGTCTTCGTGGTCTTTCCATAGAGTACGGTCCAGGATACCTTTTTGGCGTCGGACAGCTCCGGAAAATCGGCTTCATATCTGGCCCGCAGATCTTCAAAGGTACATTCGCGGTCGGAAATGGGATCTTTGGCCTTACCGTAGACAAACACGGCGTCCTTCTCGGCAAAGCTGTCTGCCAGCCGTTCCTCGCTTTTCGCCTGTGCCTTTTTTAAGGCTTGTGCAAAGGGGTCTTCCGGCTGTTCCGCTGCCGGCGACTCCGTTTTATCGGGTGTAGGCTGCTGGGCTGGCGTGGTTGCAGGCGTTTGAGCCTGTGGCGGCGTCTGCACCGGCGGAATCGCCGGGATTTCCGGCATTTCCGCGGCGGGCGCCTGCGGCGCTGGAACAGACGGCGGAACGGGTACAGCCGCCCCGGCCGGTTCCGGCTGGCTGGGAAAAGAAATCGGAGCAAACAAACTGTTCTCCGGTTCCTCTTCCGCTTGGTTCAGAAAGTCGTTCAGGGGGTTGTTCGTGCTTTCGCTCATGTCGGTCGTCCTTTCCTTTTTTGTTTTGTAAAACAAAAAAAGACCGGCCTTCAACTCATCTCATGATGAGTGAAAGCCGGCCTTCTTTCGTTGTTACCGGTTGGATTTTCCTGGCTGCTGGTTTCCGCTGCGGTAAGCGCAAACCGAAAAAGGCCGGAGTGTCCCCCGAAAGGGGGACATCCGACCTTTTAACTCAAACCAAGACTTGCAAAGAAGCCATTACCTCAAACCTAAGAACGATTACACTATACCATATATTGTATTCCATGTCAATGAATTTCCTGTATTTAGCGTTTCGTTCTTAAAACTTTCCGAGGAAAAATATTGGCCTCTAAAATTTGACAAAGGAAAAAACGGCCGATATACTGTAAGTGCGTCCTTTTTTGAGGGGCACGGCTTAAGGGGTTGGGCCGTGTCCCTCGCTTTTTTAGCGTGAAATTACTTCATCATTCGATAAGGGGGAATTTTCATGAGCAAAGGAAAGAAAAAAAGGACCGCATTGGGAAACCGGCTGCGGACGCTGCGCCGGTACAACGGGATGACACAGCGGGAAGTTGCCGCACGGCTTCACTTGGATCGCTCAAGCTATGCCTACTATGAAATGGGGACAACAGAACCGGATCTGCATACCCTGAGTGAGATTGCGACCATATTCCGGGTATCTACAGACTTTTTGCTGGGAAGAGGAGAGTACACGATTTCGATAGAGAGCATCCGCTGGATGCGCATACCGACCATTCTTGCCGCCGGGGAACCGACCGACCATGAAGAAGCGCCGCCTGATCCATAAAATCAGGCGGCGCTTTGTGTTATGTGGATTTAGGATATTGAGTGAGCAGATAGGCTTCAACGATTCGGACGAACTGCTGTGCGTTATGAAGCTGTTCCTCGACCTCTTCTTTAGAAATCAGGTAAAAATCGTCGTAGTCGCTGCCCTGACGGATCTCCACCAGCGCCTCGATGATGGGCGACAGTTCTTTCGGCAGAAGGCCGGATTTGATGTATTCCCGGCGGAATTCCGCAATAATCCCGGAATGCTTCTTGGAATCGAAGCCCTGCAAAGCCAGCACCGCCCGCATAGCGGCAAACACCGCATAATAGGAGCGATTCGCCACCGTCTTGTAATCGCCCAGCTTCAGGATTTCTTCCGCAAAGGCCAGGCGTTCCTTGGCGATTTGCAGCCGCGTTTTGGACAGGTCGATTTGCATATCAGACGGCAAGGGGAACCCCCTCCTTCCGGACATTCTGATAGAATGGCACCGCATCGAGATACTTTTCAAAGGTGTCGGTATCCTTGAGGGTTACGGTGACGACGACATCATACTCCAATCCCAAATCGCTGGTAGACTTCAGAAACGGCTTTTTGTACGCCGCCAGCTTTTCCCGCGGCACGTCGGCCAGCACCAGGATGTCCACGTCCGATTCCGCATCGTAATCTCCCCGGGCATAGGAGCCGTAAAGATAGGCGCCGCGGAGCCGGTCACCCAAAGCTGTCCTGGCCGTGGCAACAACCGTATCCAAAATTGCCTTGAGTTGGTTTTTGGTACACATGGCGCACAGCCCCCTTTCTAACGATAGTATATACAATTTGGCAAAAAGAATCAAGGGAGCGTTCGTCAAGACACTTTGCGAGCCAGAAGCTGCACGGCGATGTCGTCCTCCGTCAGCTCCTTCGTCCGGAATATCCGGTCGCAGAACGGTTCCAGTGTTTTCCCACAGGCATTGTCTTTGTCCAGCAGGATACCGGTCATGGCCGCCCGCTGCCGGCGCAGCGTTTCCCGGAACTCTTTGGTAAATTCGTCCGTCAGTTCGGATTCCCCGTCGGTGATGATGGTGATGTCGGCGTTTTCAAAGCCGCTTTGCAGCAACCGCATCGCTTCCTTCAGCGGTCTTTCAAAATTGGTGCCGCCGCTGAAGAAATGCTCCGCGGCCCGGAGAATATCCTCCGTTTGATAGTGCCCCGGTTCAAACAGATCGATCTTTGTCGTAGTGGAAAAATGCACCAGGGCGAACTTCCGCCTGCCCCTGGCGGCCACGTCCAGCAGAGCCAGAGCGATGGCTTTCGCCCACCCTGCCATGAGACGGGTGGAGGAGCTTTCGTCGAGCAGGACAATCATGTCCCCCTCGCCTTTGGTAAGCGCCTCCCGTTTCCGGTACTGCATGAGCTTTTTCTGTTGGAACCGGCGCATAAACAGCACTTCCGTTTCCGGGGCACCCAGCAGCGCCAGCTTCGAGGAAAGACAGGCGTTGATATCGCTGCCGAACCCGATGTCGTATTTCTCACCGCGGCCATAGGCAAAGCTGTTTTGGCGTTTGGCCGCCAGGATTTCCCGGTACCGGCCGAGATCCGCAGCGATCTTCTGAAGCATTTCACTGTTTCGGACATAGTTCAGGAGTTCCCGATTGGCCGGTGTGTTCTTCATCTCTCCGCTGCCGTCACCCCAGGCTTGCAGAATCGTGCTGGTCTGATGTGCCGCTTCCAGCGCCGCATTGAGAGCGGAGCCGATATGCGCCACTACTGCCCGGATATAACGGACAGCGCCTTCCTGTACCTTTTGGCGTAGGTTGGTGATCTGGGAGGCTTTGTGGAAAATTCGGTTATACAGATAGAGAAGTTTGAGGGGCGGGCCGCCGGCCGTGAACGAAAGGAGCCGGTCGAGCTGCGCCGTCAGCGCCTGTTCCTGCTCCGTAAGCTTGTGGATGACCGGCAGGAATTGTAGCTGCGGGATCTCCAGGGTGATTTCTGCCATGGATTGCCGCAGGGAGCGGCAGAAGGCGGCCGCCGCGGTATACGCGGGATATTCCCTGCTTTCACACAGGGATTTCATCTCCGCATACCGGTCACCTCGCAGCACGCTGTCCAGGAACGGCTTGTTGTACAGCCGTTCCCGCTGGAAAACCGCGTCCTCGTCCCGCCGCCGCAGGACAGGGGAATACAGCGCCGTGAATAAATCTTGGCAGAGCGTTTCAAAACGGGGGCCGTTTTCCCCGGGCAGTTCTTCCGGCGCGTCTTCATCCTCGGCAGCAAAGCCCCGGTAAATCAAATCGGTCAGGCGGGTGGGTTCCAGCAGACGGCCGGTGACGGATTCCCGCTGGTTCAGCCGGTGTTCCGTCAGCCAGTCCGCCGCCTTGTCCAAATGGGCGGGGGAACGAAAAAAATCTCTCATGAGACATTCCTCCATACAGTCGGTCGATATCATGTTGATAAAGGGGCGGTCTTCCCGGACAGGCGCGTACCTGTCCGGGAGCCGCGGTCATTCGTCAGCCGGGGAAAGGCGGGAACCCGTCGAAATCGCTGTTGTCGATGATCTCCTCAAAATCGTTAGCCCCGCCAACCGCAGGCGTCGAAAAATCCGGTTCAAAGCCCGGCGCAGCCGCTTCAGCAGGACCCGAGGCGGTTTTCTGCTGCTCGTTCTTGCTATCGCCGAAAAACACGTTATCCGCGATGATTTCCACCACTGTGCGCTTGTTGCCCTCCTTGTCTGTGAATTTGCGGGTTTCCAGCCGCCCGTCCACCGTGACAAGGGAGCCTTTCACAAAGTATTTGGTGACAAATTCCGCCGTGGCCCGCCAGGCCACTACGTCAAAAAAATCGGTATCCCGTTCTCCGTTTCCGTTTTTGTAGTTGCGCTGATTGGCGATGGAGAAGCTGGTGACGGATATGTTGCTCTGGGTGGTACGCAGTTCAGGATCGCGGGTCATTCTTCCGGTCATGGTAATTCTGTTCAGCATAGCTTTTTACCTCTTTCGTTCATATTTTGGATTTCTAAAAGTCAGGCGCTCATCTGCTTGTAGGCTTTCAGCTCCGGCAGCGGCAGATAGGTAAAGGCGGTCTTGGCGTGTGCTTCGCGGCTGATGCCCTCCAGCGTGGCGATCATACCTTCCACAGCGGAATGGGCAGGATCAGCTTCAGCCAGACCGGACTTCATCTGCTCGGCCTCGTTGTAAACCGCCAACAGGCCATTGCGCAGGGTGATTAAGGCCAAGCCAAAATTGTCGGCGCTGTCAAATTCGTCCCGATACTGGTAGGCTCGGGCCAGCAGCTCGTCCAGCTTGTCTCCCAGCGGGTTTTCGGTCAGGCGGATGATCGTCTCCTGAACAATCTCCCGGTCTTCCGGCTTATCCCACAGGTAGTTGACGAGGGCTTTCATATCCTGCGGCCGGACGGTATCCCGGCCAGCCAGGCTTCCGCCTGCACGACAAGGCTAAAGTTGAAGTATTTGCGATCCGTAACGGAGATTTCCTTACGGCGCAGTTCACACAGGATATTGTCGGCGAGTTCGTTGATGTTGTCCGGAATCTTCACCGCCCTGACCTCTTCCTGCATTTGGTATAATTCATCCAACGATATTTCCTTTTCGGAGATCCGTTGCAAACCGTCCGGCACGAAATTTGCCGGATCCTGTTTCATGGCAAGGATCCTCATGCGGTTGGCCTTGTCCTCAACATACCGGGTGTTCACCTTGAAATCAAAGCGGTCGTACAGCGCCCGCAGCGATTTTTCCTCCGGGGTGTGGAAGTTGGGGATTTCGTTGGATGCGGCGAAAAAGCTGATGACGGGAATAGACACGGAAATGCCTTCGTTGGTATAGGTGTGCTCGTTCAGGGCTTTCAGCAGGCTGTTGAGCACTCCGTCGTTGGCCTGTAGGCTAAGCGTCCAGCGCCTTACCATATTACTATGGCAGGTTTCCGGGCGCTCGCCCCCGAACCGGACTTACACCTCTCGATGTATCCGGCTCTCCACTTACAATCAGTCCATTTTGTTGCCGTGGATTTTGCGATGGCATTCTTCACACACAGCAAGAGTTTTGCGCTTACGGGAAATCATAAACTGTTCCCACGGTTCTTTGCCCTTTAAGTTTTTGAGTTTGCGCACGTGATGCATTTGTATAGGTGTGTTTTCCTTTCCACAAAGTTCGCATTTTACAGCTTTGAGCCGTTCTATAAGACTGGCTCGTCCACTATACACGATTGTTTGGGGAATCAAGTCGCAATCTTCAGCAATAATCTTTTTTCGCTTGAATCCCTCATTGTAAAACAAGGTGATATGCTCTCGTCCTCTGCTGTCCGTATATCTTACTCCCAGACCCTTGTCAATTCTCATGCGTTTAATAATTGCGCTTTTAGAAGTTCGATATTTCGTTGCAAAGGTTTTGAGCATACTGTACTGCATCACGTATTTGAGGTTGTTAATGATACCGCTATTAAGAGCAAGTGCGTAGTAATTGTAGAAGCCTCTGATTTCCGCATTGTAGCGTGATAGGATTTCCAAATCGTCATTGTTTCTCAGATATGCTCTTGCCTGCGGTTTCCATACCTCTTTCCCATTGTGAACGACAATTTTCATCGCATCATATTCCAGCAGTTTATCTCTGATTTTTTCTGTCGGGATTTTGAGAACGATTTTGCCGTTGTTATAGCGGGTTGGGGCATGATTCCTTCCGGGCATGGGTAACTGCGAGTATCTGACTGAGATTTCATACCCAAGAAAATGTGCGGGGGAGGCTGCATGGGTAATTAAAGTCTTTTCATCCGAAAGGTTTAACCTCAGTTTATCTGATAGGAAGTTTTTGAGGTCTTGTTTGATTTTCCTGCAATCCTCTTTACTTCCAATGACACCGATCAGGAAGTCGTCAGCATAGCGTTCATAGCGAAGACGCTTGAAGTTTTCATCCATATCTACTTTACTATGAATGGTACGTCGTTGCTGTTCGATTTCCTTTATATGGTTAAGGATTTCCTGTCGTTTTTCTGTTGTGTCAGCCCTTTTGAGGCGATATTCCCATTTTCTGAGCGTATGTTGTGTCTCTGTGTATTTAGGGTTATGAGCTCTGCGCACACCGATACTAAATTTCTCGGCATATTCCTTCATGTACTTATCCAGCTTATCAAGATAGACATTTGCTAAGATGGGGCTGATGATCCCCCCTTGTGGCGTACCGCTGTAAGTCTTGTGGAACTGCCATTCTTCCATATATCCTGCATTTAGGAACTTCCGGATCAATCTTAGAAAACGGGCATCATTAATACGCTCAGCCAGAATGTTTATAAGTACATCGTGGTTAATCATATCAAAAAATGCTTCGATGTCTCCCTCGATAAACCATTTGCATCCAGTGTAGTATTTTTGTATGCAGGCAAGGGCTGTATGACAGCTTCGGTTTGGCCTAAACCCGTGAGAAGTTTCTTCAAAATGGCCTTCGTATATGCTTTCCAATATCATCCGGATAACCTCTTGCAGAAGTTTGTCATCGAATGATGGAATGCCTAAAGGCCGCTTTTTCCCATTCTTTTTAGGAATGTATTTTCTGCGGGCCGGAGCCGGGTGATAACTTTCAGATTTCAAGCTGGCAATTAGATTATCGATACGCTTCAGGGACATTCCGTCAATAGTACGGTTATCCGCCCCTTTTGTCATGTTACCCTGCTTGGTATAGATTTTCTGATAGGCTACATAGTACATTTCAGGATTATAGAGCAGTCGATAAATGCGCTCATACTGATAGGAAAGTTCTTTACTGTGCATGGATAGACTGTTCAGCACATTTACTGGATTTCTCATAGTGTCTCACACACCTTCTCAATATTTGACTGAGGTTGTAAGCTGCCTCCCTTCGCCATGTGGACGGCTTTCCCGTCCTCAGACTACTATGGAGGCTCCGTTGCCATACCGGATATTCAGTGCCTAAGCACATAGCCCTTACGGGCGTTCCGGGTTAGGCAATCCCCGTTTAGTAAGGCAATAACTTGGCATGGTGGATTGTCGGATGCGATTTCCGTCCTTTTCCGCCGATGGCGGCGCACCGCAAAACAAACCTTGGGTACTCTTCTCTTCAAGTGAAAAGTACCTTTTGCGGTATAGCGGCTATAGTCACCTTCCGCTATAGACACGAGTGGGACTGCTTGGACTGTCGTTCAATCAATCAGGATTTCATCCTCATATCCACCGTTTCATCCAACCATTCAGTCGTGACCGGGTGACTGGTCAACTTATGGTTTTTCCGACATGCTATGTTCCCCATATGAGTTTCCCCTCAAGGTAAGTCGGCTGATGATAGGCAAAGGCATCTTGCCTACTGCTTGCCAAAGCAGATTTATTGTCTCACCATTACGGGCGCACTGAAGATTTCGTCGAGAAAACAGACGTGGCTTTCCGGTATCTTGTTTGCAGTCACCATTTCCGGCATGCCCTCGTGCTGTAACGCCAGCGCCGCTTTATAGCGGTTCATCCGGCCGTGCAGCTCGCCTATCTCGGCAAATCCACGGTCGTCCTGGGCGCTGCTCATCAGCTCGGCCAGCCGCTTGCGCATCTGTGCATAGCGGGGATCGTTGTTGAGGACGGCGTGGGAAACATGGCCCGGGATGATGCTGGCTAAATCCAATCTCCCGAAAAGCTGCTCCTGATCCGTCCCCTTGCTCATGAGGATGTCAAATTGCTTGGCGCCCGTGATATGGGAGCGGAACAGGTCGATGGCCTGGGATTTTGCCTGGCCGGGTTCGCCGAGTACAAACAGGTTCTTCCCGGTGAGCAGGGTCAGGGCGATGGTATGTACCAGCTCTTCACGTTCGGCCAGTTCACCGCACACCTCTTCAATCAGGGCGTTCATCTTGTCGTTGAGCATAACTTCACCTCATAGAATTTGGATTTAATATTCCTGTGGCAACATCACGGTGGTATAGCTTCTGTCGGCCTCTGTTATAATCCAGATTTTCTTTTGCAATTCTTTGCTGACATATGCGGCAAAGATCCTGTTCTCACCATTGGCTACAGCCGCATTGTTGGCTTCACAATCCCTTGCGGAGAGTTCGCCCCAGTCGCACGGCTGATACCGATTGAGCGAGGTCGCTACGAAGCGCTGGAATGCTGTGTCATCTTCCATTGCTGCCGATATCCCATATGTCGCTGTCAGCCGTCCAAGTTCGAACTGCATATAGTTGGCCTCCTTATGCCGCTTTAGTGGTGGTTTGGGTTTTGTTTTTCGATTTCTTTGCTCTCGGCGTCTTTGCTGCTTTCTCAACCTCCTTTTTCACAATTCTGACAGGTCCGCGGGGGCATACGAAATAACGGCATTGGTTGGCCTCCAGGATTAGAAGCCCGTTTTCGTCGAGCAAAAGGCGCAAGGGGCCGGATGTGTTCCGCAGACAACTCAGCAGCAGCCGACAGTCGAAATGGAATCCGTCTTTCGGCGTGGGAGTCGTATCCGCCGCTTTGATAGCGGAAGAGGAATGGCCGCTTGCAGTTTCAGCACGCAAAGTAATATTGTCGGACTCGATGTACAGATCGACACAAGGATCATCGCCTTCCAAAAACAAAGCCGATACGTTTTGTATCTGATCCGTTAGGCTCCCGGCGTCGGTCATCGCCTGATAAGCCGGCTGAACACGCTCCAGTATCCGGCTGCCCGCCAGGTATTTCCCAGCGAACATCATGCTGGAGAAAAACAGATTCTCCTTCATGAATACCGCATACTTGCCGGAAATCCCCACAAACAGCTCATCAGAAGAGTTGACGATGGAGGATAAGATCCGAACGGCCTTTTCGTGGAGAAGCAATTCCAGATTGCCGTCCGCACAGTGCGGAGAAGTGGCTAATGCGACCGACAGGCCATTGGTGGCCTCCGCCGTCGTCAGGCCGTCCGCGAAAGAGAGCCGCACATATTGCAGGGATACTTTGGCCGGATCGGTTGTTTTACCGTCGGCGGCAAACATGGTTTTGTGGAAAAGGTCGTTGAGCCCCTGCACCCGGATGGTATCCTCCGGGAAGGGGATTTGCAGCCGTGGGAACGCTTTAGCTTGCAGAAACGGGAGTGAAAAAGAAGCGCTTTCGGAATGGATCAGCACGGCCCCTTTGTCGCTGTGAAACGATACCGTATTCCCGGCGAGATTGTCCAGAACTTTGGCGATTAGCGGCGTAAGGATGATGCTGCCGCTTTCCTCTACCTGTTCCTTCCGAATCCGCCGCTGAATATGAGTGCGGATGTCGGTGCCTGTAACGGTCAACAGACCGGCGGATGCATCCGCTTCGATGAGAACCCCGGCAATTTCCGGGATATCCCTGTTGGGCCGGACGACCTTCAGAACCGTTTTTACAGCTTCCAGCAGTAGAAGACGGTTGGCTGTGAATTGCATATGAAGCCCCCTCATTCATAACGGTTGTAATCCAGATCTTTGTACAGGCAGCATTGTTCACACAGGAGTCCGCCGTTTCCCACGCACAAAGGATGAGGATCATCTGTTTCCGGGGAATAACAGTCCGGCTCGCCGCTGATGTCTTTCAGTTCATCGGGCTGCAGGATAACGCGATCCAGCGGAATCTCTGTGATTTTTACCGTTTTCCCGTATAAGTCGGAAAATCTTGCTTCCAGCCTTTGCACGAGCCCGGCATCTCTTGGCATTTGTAAACGGCAGTATATGTCCGGCGCTGGGTTGTCGGTTTCCCGATCCTCTCCGTCCCGGATTTCCACAATGACTCCGGACAATCCGGCATAGTCCGAACCTTCGGAGCATTGCATCCAGTCCCCGATGCTGTACAGGATATTTTCGCACTGGAATGTCTCGCCAAGTTGTTTCTTAATCATAGTTGACCTCCTCGTATGGTTGATTTAAAAATTCTGCGTTTCATGAAGCCAGCAGGTCAAAAATACTGACCTGGCCTGTGTCTTTCGCTCCGGCGTGTTTTGTTTCTGAACAGGGCGGTACAGGAAGCAAAATTGGCTGCTGTACTGGCAGCAACTGTTTCTCTGGTTCTGCCGGAGCAGACGGTTTTTCGGCTACGGCCGGTTTCGGACGGTTCCCGATGATCGCCATTTTCTTGAAGCTCGCCGCCAGATCCTCCACGTCGTCCTTCAGGCCGCGCATCAGTTCCTTGGCAAGTTGGGTGGTGAGATCCTGGCAGTCGGACATGGCCGCCAGTCCCTCGTCCGTAATCTGTCCCTCGATAACGGTGGCCGCCGACAGTTTGGACGCCATCAGGCGGAGCGCCTTGTGCTGCATGGTGTCGGCATAGTAGAGCATATAGATCTCCACCTTGGGCGCTGTCTGGTTGATCCGCCAGCTTCGGCGGGACGCCTGCCGGAACACATAGAGGTTGAAGGCGATGTTGTAGAATATCAGGGTGGTAAAAGCGTTCAAATCGAGTAGGGTGGGTGTTCGGCGCCTTGTCACATTACTGCAACAGGTTTCCGAACGCCCCCCTCCAAACCGGACTTACACCTCTCGGCGTATCCGGCTTTCCATTTGCTTCTCAGTCTAATTTACCAGCGTGCAGCTTGTCATGACACGCATGGCAGAGCGCCATGGTTTTGCGTTTCCGGCCTATCATCACAATTTCCCAGCCAGCTTTGCCTTTTAAGTCCTTGATTTTGCGAACATGGTGCATTTCGATGGGTACGTTTTCCGCACCGCACCATTCGCACCGTTCGGCTTTCAGACGGCTAATGAGACTGGTACTATTCAGATTCCTATGTACCTGCGGGATGATGTCTACATCTGGACGGCTGATTCCACTTCTGTTTTTCCTGAAACCTTCGTCATACAGGTATGCGACTGCCCTTCCGCTTTTGCTTGGGTATTTCACGCCGAAGCGTTTATACCCGTACTTTCTGCGGATTCGGCTGATGTGCGTTTTGTATTTGGCGGCGAAGGTCTTAAACAGGCTGAATTTCATCACATAGTAGAAGTCGCCCAGCGTGCTGACGTTATCCGCAATACGATAGTAATTGTAGATTCCCCTGATTTCCGCATTGTACTGGTTTAGGATTTCAAGGTCGTCACTGTTGATAAGGTAGGTGCGTTCGGTTGGGATGAACTTCTCCCGCCCCTCCTGATATGCGATTTTTAGGGCTGAGTAGTCCGTCAGTTTTTTCTGCCATTTATCCCGTGGGACATACAGCTTGATTCGGCCTGTGTAGAACCGCCCTTTATGCCCATTTATATCCGTTATGGCTTGCTGGTCATCGCTGGCGAAAACATCAAAGCCTAAGAAATGCGCTTTGTCGTGTGCGTTGGTAATCAATGTTTTCTCCTCAGACAATTCCAGCTTCAGTTCTTCCGATAGAAATTTCTTAATATCGGATTTCACCTTTTCCGCGTCCGCCTTGCTACCGATTACGCCGCAAATCCAGTCG
Source organism: uncultured Oscillospiraceae bacterium (assembly GCA_902492455.1). Classification (GTDB taxonomy): domain Bacteria; phylum Bacillota; class Clostridia; order Oscillospirales; family Acutalibacteraceae; genus CAKTXU01. The sequence continues at coordinate 133,175 of CABULH010000002.1, read as the reverse complement.
TCCGCATACCGGACGTACTGCAAGCGTTTATACTCGCTATCCATAGGGTCTCTTGTTGGCAGTTTCAGCTTTTGCGCAGTTAGTTCACGGATTTCCTGTAAGGCGGTTTTTCGTGCTTCTTTGTCCATGGCCGCCCATATCTCCGGTTTGTATTTGCCTTTTTTCAGCCATCTTGCCTGCTCGTACAGCTTCCAGTAGGGGACGTACTTCGCCCGATTTTCTTTGCTCCGGTAGGCTTCCATGTACTGCTCCATAAATTTGTCCAGTTCGTTCAGATAAATATTTGACAATATGGGGCTGATGATGGAGCCCTGGGGAGTTCCGGAATACGTTCGATGATACGTCCAGTCCTCTAAGTATCCTGTTTTCAGAAACTTCCATATCAGAGAAATAAAATACTCGTCGTGGATTCGCCGCCGCAGGATGTTCACGAGAATCGCATGGTTGATGTTGTCAAAGAACGACGTTATATCGCCTTCGATAAACCATTTGACCCCGCTGAAATTGCGTTGCAGCTGCATGAGCGCGGTGTGACAGCTTCGGTTTGGACGAAAGCCGTGAGAACGGTTGGAAAAGGTCGGTTCATAGATGGCCTCTAAAATCATCCGCATGACTTCCTGCACCAGTTTATCATCCGTAGACGGAATGCCCAGCGGGCGTAATTTTCCGTTCTTCTTCTGAATATAGGTGCGTCGTGCCGGCTGCGGGTGATAGCTGTGGTCTTTCAGGCTGGCGATGATTTTCCCGATACGCTCCATACCCATTCCATCTACGGTCTGCCCGTCCGCTCCTGCGGTCATGTTTCCGGGCTTGGCGTAGATGTTCTGATACGCCTGTAAAAAGAATTCGCTGTTGTAGAAATTGCGGTACAGGCGTTCATAATGATAGGCAGGGTTTTGCGCTTTTGATTTCAGACTGTTCAATACGTCGATTGGATTTCTCATGGTGTCTCACACACCGTTCCTTTCCGGTTATTGATAAGCAAACTGCCTCCCTTCGCCATGTAAGCGCCATTATCGCTCTCGGACTACTATGGAGGCTCCGTTACCATGCCGGATTTTCAGCGTCATCTTCCTTGGGGGTTAATCCTTGGAATTTATCACCTTGCGGTATTACGCATAGCCCCGTGAGGCGTTCCGGTTTAGGTAATCTCCGTTTAGGCTGTTAGGAATGGCTTGTCAGCTTGTCGAATATGACGTTCGTCCTTTACCGCTTATTGCGGTTGGTCGGTACAAGTATCGTGGACGCTTCCACCTGGACTCTATGGAGCTCCTGTACCGCCTGACACTTCAGCTATCGTGTGGCAGGGACTCGAGTATGACCCCTTGGACTGTCATTCAAGCAGTTTAGCTTTTATCCTCATAACTGACCTTTCATCTTGCAATTCAGTCGCGGCTTCGGATAGCTCTTGCCGACTTATCGCTTTCCCGATATGCTACACTCCCCGCGTAGTTTCCCTTGCGGATAAATCGGGTGATGACAACGCGGCCTTAAAAGGCCGGTGATACTTTTTCGTTGCTGCTATGCCACAGCAGAATTCCTAACAGCCCGCGGACACCGCGGTTTTTACGCCGCTATCGGTGTCCTTGCGGACGCACGTCCCGTTTCCACAAGGGCAGAATTGGTGATTAGCACCTTTACCTCTTCGCGCACACGCTTGTCCACCCATTCTTCCCGCTGCACAGTCGGCACTTTCTGATCCAGAATGGCGGCTTTGACGCCTTTTTCTGTCAGCAGCTTATGGAGCCGCTCCTGTGTGTCCAGCCGTACCCATGCGGTGTAGACGATGACACGCTCGCCAGCCTGAACCTTTCGGTCGATCAGGTCGAGCAAAACCTCGTCCTTGGGCTGTAAGTCATCCGCGCTGCCGATGTCTTTGGGAGCCGAGAGCACATTCATGCCTTCCTCCTCCACAAAAGGGTTGCGGATCGGCTCATGGCCGTAGGGCTGGTCGGGATAAGCGGACAGCAGGTTCAGATACGCGGACATCACCCGTTTGTCGATCCGCGGCGCCTTCCTCATCAGATGCCGGAAGTTGTTTTGCAGAGCGTCGTATTCCTTTTGGACTTCCGGCAGCATGGCGCAGGGGATGGGGATTTCCTCATAGTCGGGCAGTTCCTTTCCCATGTCGTTCAGCGACAGGAACACCGCGTTTTCCAGTAGGAACCGGGAATATACAATTGGCGAAACCCCCGGCAGAAACCGTTCCCGCACCTTGTGCTTTTTGGATTTGGATGTGCTGTTGTATTGGGTAGTCTCTTCTTCGTATAGCTCCTCCAGCACCCCGTACTGCAAACAAAAATCCCGCGGCCGTTTGTACGCCTGGTTGTCCAGCAGCATCAGATGTGCTTTTAAGCGAAAGAGCAAATAGAAGATCCCCTTGGCGTACCCGTTGACGAGGGTGGCGGTCATGCCTAGCACTTTACCGGCGATCCCGGCCAGTTCCGCCATGGCCTGTCCCTGGGCGCTTTCGCCGCTGTACTGGTGCAGCTCATCCACGATGAGCGCGTCGATCCGTTTTACCTTTTTCTTGAGATAGGCGGACAGCGGATACCGCCGGTAGGCGCCGGCTGCGGGAAAAAGACCGTCCGGATTCTCCAACACTTCCGAGATCTTCCCACTGAACATCTTTTTGCAGGTTTTGGCCGCCTGATACGCAAACAAGCGATGAACGTAGCCATAACCGCCGATGCGCACCCACTGGGTTCGCTTTGGCGTCAGGTCATCGGGATTCTGGACTGTCCAGAGGGAAGCGCCGCAGAAACGGCAGCGGTGATTGCGGGAATTCTCCTGCTGAAAAAACAGGGCGTCCGCCTTTACCCAAGCGGAAGTGTCGGGATCGCGCATCTCCTGCACCCTGCCGCAGTCCGGGCAGGTAAAACCTCTCATCCGCCGGTTCCATGCTACGGCCGGACGACGCATATACCCGTTGCGGGCGGTTTCTTTGGAAAGGATGCAGAACACCGTTTTGTTTTCCCCTTGGTATCGGTCATACAGCAGGTCGATGTCCCGGATGCTGGTTACATATTGGGCAAGGCAGTTCGGGATGGTTTCGTGCAGCTCTCGTACCCATTTTCTGGTCAGATGGGATGGACAGACCACGACGTTGAAGGCTTTCCGAGCGGTGCGTCTGTCCGCTCTGCCGTGCTGGTAGGCATACAGGGCGGCGGCACCGATCTTACTTTTGCCGGTGCCGCATTCGGCCACTAAAAGCGCCAGCCTGTCGGTTTCCAGCTGACGCTTGAGGGCCTCCGCCGCACCGAGCTGTGCGTCGAACAGAGAATATCCGGCGTGTGCGATGACATACCGATTGACCTCCTGCACCGGCGATGACACCGCTTCCTCGGCCGGATTGAACCGGGGAGGGAAGCAGTCCTTGATCCGCCCGGCGATCTTGTCACCGAACTCCCGCAGGTAGGCGGTAAAGGATGCGATATACCGGAATACATCCTCTTGGCCGGGGGAACTCCCCGGAATGGCGATGCTGCCGTCCTTCAGGCCGTCTTCCAGTACCTGGGCGATTTCGCTTTCATCTTCCGATACTCTCATATGCCAGCACTGGAATTTTTGGCCCGGACAGTACACCTTCAGGCGGTTCAGCAAACCGCGCTTTTTCACTTCCGATAGGAAATATCCCCGGAACTCAGGCAAAAGGGGAACGGAAAGCTTGCGATCCAGCTCGTCAAACAGCTCGTCGCTGCTGGTACAGAAGATATACAGGTTCCGTTTCAGACTGACCGTTTCCTTTTCGCTTTTGGGGTCGTCGTCATCCTGTCCGACGGCCAGGGATTGCAGAGAATCGTCCTGAAGCCAGTGGATTCCCTCGGCGTACACGCCGTCGTGGGAGATCCGTCTCGCATAGTTCCGCCTCCCTTTGCTGCTTAAGCACAGGGAGCTTTTGGAGCCGGTCAGCTCCAGTTCACAGCCGCCGAGGATGGCGTCGCTCATGGCCTGCACCGTTTCCGGATATCCGCCTATCCGCACGGCGACCACGTTTTTCTCCTGATCGTATACCAACATGTCCGCATAATTGACAAGGCCCACGGCCCTTTCTGCGTCCAGGCAGCGCACACGAATCAGAGATGGGGTTGGCACGCTTGCATCAGTCCCTTCCGTTTAATATAGGTATATATAAAACGAAAAGGCCGCGCCACTCCCCGAACTTATGGGAAGTTGACGCGGCCTTTTGCGGTCGCTTGGATTTTCTTGACTGATTTTCCCGGCCAAAGCCGGCGGGAAAGAAAAAAGGCCGGAGTATCCCCCGGAAGGGATCATCCGACCTTTTAACTCAAACCAAAACCCGCTAAGGGGTTATTTTCTCAAACCTAAAAACAAATATACTATACTATATATAGAGTTTACTGTCAATACATCCTGCAAGATATTCTAATTCACAATCTTTTTCCGGAAAGCGTCCCTGGCTTCCAGTATACCTTTAACCGTTCCGGAAACAACCATTAGATCCGGGTCGTCCAGTTCATCCAGCAGCGCCTCCAGTTGTCGGCGTTGGGTGCTTTTTTCTGGTTTTCTGTCGGGATGGAAATATTGATCGACCGACAATTCAAACAGATTCACCAGGTCGTACAGGACTTGCAGGCTGGGATGCTGACCGTCATTTTCAATCGCTACCAAATACCGCGGCGCAATATTCAGTTCTGCACCTACTCTTTCCCGCGTCCAGCCTCGATCCAGCCGTGCCTGCTTAATCGCACGTCCTAATTCTGAAAAATCAAACACATTTTCTTTTATTTTCATACAGAATTCACCCTCATACATTCTACATCTCAAATTATTTGTGCTAAATGAGGGATTAAATCAAACTGATTACATAAATATGGCAAAAACTACGCTCTAAAATTTGCCATATCGGGAACGGCTGTTTATACTATAAAATAAGGCGGATAAAATTAATTGAGAGTTTTTTCGATTTCATTCGCCTAATAAGTGGAGGGGACAAAGAGGAAAGGAGAAAAGTCATGGATAACGGTGCCAGTAGCTACCACCGTTTCCCTGCAGGAAATGTCAACGCCCTTGAAGAACTTGTGGAACTGTACAGTGATGGCCTGATCCTTTTTATCAACGGTTTTGTGAACAACCTTGCGGTGGCCGAAGATCTGGCGGACGAAACCTTTTTTGAGTTGATGTCCGGGAAAAGTCGGTACAAAGGCCGGTGTTCCTTTAAGACTTGGCTTTATAAAATTGGGCGAAACAATGCCGTGGATCATCTGCGCCGATAGGCCCGATATCCCCAGGTTCCGGTGGAGGAACTGGAAAACCAGATGCCGGACAGGGAAAACCTGGAGCGGCAGGTATTGCGCAGCGAACTGAACCGTCAGGTACATCGGGCTTTACAGAAACTTCACGGGGAGTATCGGGAGATCCTGGGCAGCCGGGGTTTTGCTATAACGGAGGGAGAATGTTCGTCATGCGTGTACCTTTGCTGTCGTTAAAAAAAGCTTTATCCGGATAAAACCGATTTTTGCCTTCTTATTTACATACACATATCAAATTATAGGAAATATTTGCCAAGTCGAGTGCGATCATCCGCGCCCGGCTTGGTCTTTTTTTGTTTTTGAGGGAGGGAATAGCAAATGATGATATAAAAATTTTTCCTGAGAGGTATAAATCCGTCGTGCTCCATGCCTTGTGGCTTTAGTGAAAGGGCAAGGTGAGGGCATATGAAAACGGATTTTTCGCTCGAAGACATCTCCGTGGAATTGCTCGACTATGTTGACAGGTATTTGAAAACCGTTATCAGCAACACCAAACGCCGCTATTACCGAAAAATAAAGCGTGCCCGCGAATACGGCATTGTCTTTGTCGAACTGGACAAGTATGCCGATGACCTGCGCTATGACGACCCCGGGCTTGAGCAGGTGCTCTGTCAGATGATCGACGTGCAGGGGATCAACATACCAGTCCTGAACCCGGAGCTGGCCGAGGCCCTGCGAAGTTTGACGGAAACGCAAAGGCTGGTTCTGCTGAAGAATGTTGTTCTCAATATCCCTATGAAGCAGATTGCCCTTGAACTCGGTGTCAGCATTGGCATGGTGGAAAAGCATAAGAAGAACGCTATGCGCGCCATAAAAAGGAGGATGAGCATCGATGATCGGTAAAAGTTCCCACGGCTGTCCGGTACCACCGGCCGATCTGGTTCTGGATTTGATCCGTTCGGTTCCGGAAACGGAGGACAAAATTCTTTCCTTTTATGAGTCCTACATCCGCAGAGCGGCTGTCGAACCCGTGTATACGGACGATGATTGCTGCTGCGGCACCCGTCTGAACGAGGATCTACGGCAGGAAATGCGCATCACCCTTGTGCGAAGTCTAATCCCTCTGCGCAGGAAGCTCATCTGTTATCTGAACGGAGAATGTATTTTAGTCCTAATCGTGCCGTCGCCCACTTCATAAGGGAAGCGAGGCTGGTGAGATAGATGTCCCTGTGGAACCTTGACAAATATGCCTCAAGGCATCATGGTAATATGCCGCGGAACGATCCGGGGAGCGCGCAAAAAGCGATAAAATCCGCTGTATGACAGAGCAGCGGCGCGACGATCCGGCAAGACACTTGCCGCTGGAGCTTGGCGGCGCCGTCTGTGGACGGCCGTAACGATTTTGTTATGAAGCGGTTCTTCCTCATAACTTTGTGCATCCGGTGCACAAAGTTATGAGGAACTGTCGGCCGCTGCGGCATATCCCCTATGGGTGGGACCGAAAAAACTCAAAACGATATTCCCAACCGGAAGTCATTTTGCTTCAAGGAGCTGACAAACATGGAGAACATTGACGATATCAAAACGATCATCAGTTCAGACTCCGATATGGCCGAGAAAATCAATGCTATGCCCTACAATCTGCATCTGGAGGATCTGATCGAGTTCCTGGGCTTCTGTGAATCCACCACTCGGAAGATTACACAGCAGCCGGGTTTCCCTTACGTCAGAACTGGCATATCCAAGCTCACCGTGCCCAGACCGCTGTTCCTGCAATGGTATTTTTCCAACTGTCACTATCGAAAAAAAGAAGCAAACGAAATTTGACAGATTAAAGTATTTCATATTATGCTGATAAGCGGATAGGAAAATCGCACCTTGAAAAGTGCATATCTGCTTATTAAGATGTCAAATTGCTTCAACAGTCAAAAACGAAAGGATTGTTGAACAATGAGCAAACCAAGAGACATGAAAAAGGTGCCTCAAGACGACAAAAGGAAACGGGCGCGCAACGGCTCCGGCCATGTTCGCCTACGAAGCGACGGGCGCTGGGAAGGTCAGTATTACTTAAATGGAGAGCGGAAGAGCTGTTACGGCGAAACAGAAGAAAACTGCATGGGTGAACTAAAGGTTATCCTCGGGAAAATCTATTTGGGTACTTATGTCGATGGAAGTCAAATGCCCTTATATAGCTACCTGCATAAATGGCATTATGATTATCAAGAAATAAGGCCGTCCACCCATGTTAACTACGATACCTATATCGAAGGACATCTTTTTAACTCCCGTCTCGGAAGCATCCCCTTGAAAAAGCTCGCTTTAGATGATTTTGTTGCCTTTTTCAAGAAAAAAGAAATCACTGGGCGGCTGGATAATAAACCCGGTGGCTTAGGCCCTAAAACACTGCGAAACATAAGGAATATGCTATCTGAGGCACTGGAATTCGCCATTAATAATCTGCACTGGTTATCACACAATCCGATAGCTGGGTTGAAGACGCCAAAGGTTCCTCAAGCCAAAATTCAGGTGTATACAAAAAGAGATCAGTATAACATTGAGTTGGCCGCATTACAACATGAAGATAAAAATGCTCTGCTGGTTCTGATCGACTTGTACACAGGGTTGCGGATTGGCGAGTTATGCGCACTCTCCTGGTTGGATTTCAGCCCTGACAGAGATTTTTTCGACATTTCGTTTATTCTTGAACGTTTATCTAAAAAGTGGGTGAAAAACCATTCCGAATACACACAGATCCCGATTATTGGAGCGAAACCGGACGCATCTACAGCGCTTTATTTAGGACCGCCTAAAACCGAAAGCGGTAAAAGACGAATTCATATGTCCGATCAGGCCATTGCTGCTTTCCACGGCATTGAAATACAGCAAAAGCAACAAGGGTTTTATAAGTCAGACGGTTTTGTTTTCCTTCAGCCCAGCGGGAACCCATTTGAGCCAAGAGGATATGCGAAACTCTATAAAGATGTTCTGCAACGGGCGGGTGTCAACTACCAGAAATTCCATACGCTGCGCCACACATTTGCTACCAGAGCATTTGAGTTACAATTCGATATTCCGACCTTGGCTGAAATTTTAGGACACGCGCAGAAATCCACAACGGAAAATATGTACGGTCATTCCCTGGATGAAACAAAGAAACGGAATATGGAAAAGTTCAACAGACGTATGGCATTATGAGGAATTTTCCGTATGAGGCGGATAGCGCGGAGGAGGTGTATGGCAATGTATTTCAGCAATAGCGGTCAGAATAGCGGTCAAAATCCAGAAGAAGCTCGAGTGATCAAAAAAGGAGGTCGTAAGAAATTGCATAATCCATCAAGAATCCTTGCAAAAGGTAAAGTCGCACACACCCTTTTTCAAGTGTAGAAAAACAGAAAATGCCAGCAAACGGATTGATTTGAGCCTGTGATTGCTGGATAATAAGCTCAGCAGAAAACCGGACTGCTCCACCCCGTAATTCTGAATTATAAAAGAAAAAACGGATGATCCTGCAACAGAATCATCCGCTTCCATGGTTGCGGGGGCCAGATTTGAACTGACGACCTTCGGGTTATGAGCCCGACGAGCTACCGGACTGCTCCACCCCGCGATACAGGCATCTCTTAAGAGTGCTTTTCTATTATAGCGGATCTCCTATCAAAATGCAAGTGTTTTTTTATCTTTTTTCCTTTCTTTTTCCGTCAAAAAGCGGCAAAAGCCGACCGGCGGCTCCAAAAAATCCCGCGGGACCGCTTTCGCAGCCCCACGGGATTCGCTTCCTCAGCCTTCCACAATGGCCTGGGTATCCCGGGCGATAACCAATTCCTCATTGGTGGGGATTACAAAGGCCCGCACAGCGGAATCCGGCGTGGTGATTTCGATTTCCTGTCCATGGGTGGCGTTGTTCTTCCGGTCCACCTTCAGTCCCAGATAAGCGAAGGCGTCCAGGATCTCGCCCCTCAGCACATCCTGATTCTCGCCGATGCCTGCGGTGAAAACAATGGCGTCCGCCCCGCCCAGCGCGGCCACATAGCCGCCGATATATTTGATGATCTCATAGGTGCGCATATCCCAGGCCAGCTTAGCCCGCTCGTTGCCCGTTTCCACCGCGGCGGCGATATCCCGGTCATCGCTGGAGACGCCGGAAATACCCAGCATACCGGATTTCTTGTTGAGGATATCGTCCATCTGCTTGGGGGACAGCCCCTCTTTTTCCATGATGAAGGTCACTACCGAAGGATCGATAGCGCCGGAACGGGTGCCCATCATAAAACCGTCCAGGGGGGTGAGGCCCATGGTGGTATCGATCACCCGGCCGTCCTTGATGGCGGCGATGGAGGAGCCGTTGCCCAGGTGGCAGGTGATGATCCGGGTCCCCTGGCCGTCCGGCTTGCCCAGCAGCTGGCAGCAGCGGGCGCTGACATAGCGGTGGGAGGTTCCATGGAAGCCGTACCGGCGCACGCCGTATTTTTCATAATACTCATAGGGCACGCCGAACATGTACGCCTTGGGCGGCATGGTCTGATGAAAGGCGGTATCGAACACCGCCACCTGGGGAACCTCTTTGCCAAAGGCCGCCGTGGCGGCGTTGATGCCCTGGATATGGGCGGGATTGTGCAGCGGTGCCAGGGAAGCGTATTTCTGGATATCCGCCAGCACCCCGTCGTCGATGCGGACGCTGTGATCGTATTTGGCGCCGCCCTGCACCACCCGGTGCCCGATGGCGGAAACCTCCGACAGGCTGTTGATGACCTTGCCCTCGCCGGCAATCAGCGCCTGCTTCACCTGCTCAAAGGCGGCGGCGTGATCCGGCATGGCCACCTCCTTCGTCACCACCCGGCCGTCGCCGGTTTTATGGGTGATCCGGCCGTCGATGCCGATGCGCTCGCAGTTGCCCTTAGCCACGACCGCTTCCCCATTCATATCGATCAGCTGATACTTCAGCGACGAACTGCCTGCGTTGATAACCAGAATCTTCATGTCTTTTCGTCCATTCCTTTCTTATAACCGGCGGCGGCCCGTTCCTTCCGGCCGCTTGGCATCCGGTTTCCGTCCAATAGTTAATATTAATACAGAAAACCGTATAATGCAAGGTCAACAGGGGAATTTTCCTGGAAAATTCCTCCGGAATATGCTATGATGCAGTCAAACCCATCCGAAGAAAGGCTGTGAGACTCATGGAACACGATTACGCGAAAGCCCTTCGCCGGCAAGCCTGGCTGCGCCATCCATCCCTGGGTGATCCATCCTTCGACGCCTTCGAAAAAATCGGCGATACCGTCCACCGTTCCCGGCCGCCCTACGAGTGGGCGGTCAATGGCTCTCTGTTCCGGGATCCTCCCACCGGGGACTGGTATCTTTACGCCGGTCTCTATCCCTATGGCTACTCTCATCCCCAACATCCGGGGCATTTCGTGATTTACCGTTCCCGCAGCCAGGGCGACAGCTGGGAATGTCTGGGTCGTGGATTTGAGGATGAATATTTTGCAGGCGAGGTTTATTTCCCGGGCCGTTCCCTGCCTCTGCGCTCCTGCCCCGATGTGGTGATGCAGTACGACGCGGAAACCGGTCTTTACTGGCTCACGTATGACTGGAGTACCAAGCCTCTTAACGGCGAAAGCACGCCGGACGACGATTCCGGCGCCGCTCTGGCCTGGTCGGAATCCCCGGCCGGTCCCTTTCACCGTCTGGACGCGCCCTTTTTCAGCAATCGGGAGCAAAAAGGCAAGCTGGGCCGGTTTACCCGGGGCTACGCCTCCACCGTCCTCAAGCGCCGGCGGGATTGGATCGCTTTCATCCTGTTGGACTCCTGGGGTTTTGACGCCTGGGGTCTGTGCTGCATGACCGCTCCCCGTCCGGAAGGCCCCTGGTCGGAGCCACGGCTGCTGCTTTCGGGAGACCGTATGGACTATTATCCCGCGCCGGTGGAATTCTATCCCTGCTTCGTTCATCAGGACAAGGTTTACGCTCCCGCCACCTCCGTGGCCGGCAACCGGAATTATCAGGCCCTCTTCGCCGCCGATTTGGAGGACGCCCACCATCCTCAGGCATGGAGCTTGGTGCAGGACGGCGGCTTCTGGCACAGCCGTCCCTTGGAGGACGAGGCTTACGGCATCTGGGGCCAGACCGTCCACGGCTTTGTCCATGAGGGCCGTCTGGTTGTGATGTACCCCGCCAAGGACAGCCGGGACTGCGGAACCTTGTCGGTGGCCGCCCGCCCTTGGGATGAGCCTTTCACCGACGGCTTCACCCTCTCCGGTCACCAGGGCCGCTCCCTCTCCCCGCTGCTGGCCGCCTATCGGGACTTCACCCTGGACGCCGCCTTCACCCTCACCGGCGGGGCGGAACTGCTGCTGCGGTACGGGGGTATTCTGGGTCCCGACCGGCACGGATGTCTGGCCCTGGCCCACGACCTCTGCTTTGCTTCCAGCTCCGGCCTGGTGATGGAAGCGGACGGGAACTGGCGGATGATTGCCCGGGACAAACAGGGGACGGAAACGACGCTGTCCGCCGGCCGGCTGGCGGAAGCGCCCGCTTCTCTGCATGTGGAAATACGCCGCGGCACGGCACTGATTGAAATCAATGGAACTCCCGTCTGGCGGGGTTCCCTGCCGGACGAAGCCGCGCCCCTGGCCGTCGCGGTCCATCAGTGGTCCCTGCTCGCCTGCTCCCAATTCCGTATCCAGGGGGATGCGGAGCGGTACGCCCTGCGCTACAACGCTCTGGATGCCTTGCTGAACGCCATGCAGCCTCAGGACTGGGCTCCGGATAATACCCTGCCCTTCGCCTGCCGGGAAGGCTTCACCGGCGAAGGAGCGGTTCGGGCCAAATGGAACATCAACGGAGACGGCTTTCGGGTCTTTTCCCCCAAAGGGCCGGGGCTGGGCAGCATGGAAATCTGGGTGGACGGATATTTCTGCGGCACAGCGGACCTGCACGCCGATGTCCCGCAGCCTTCCGCTCCCGTTTACGTTGTCTCCGGCTTGAGCGCCGGACGGCACGGCGTACTTCTGCAGCCATGGCAGGGACGAATGGCGGTGGATCTGCTGGAGGTTACCGGCCCGCCGGAACCTCTGCTCAAGGAAAAATAAAGGAGGGCGGCCCATGAAAATCGCGGGTATTGTGGCGGAATACAACCCTTTCCACAGCGGACACGCCCACCACATCCAGCGCACACGGGACCCGGACGGCGGCTGCCGTGCCACCCACATCGCGGTGGTGATGAGCGGTTCCTTCGTCCAGCGGGGGGAACCCGCTCTGCTGCCCAAGGCGGAACGGGTGCGCATGGCTCTGGCCGGCGGTGCGGATCTGGTACTGGAACTGCCCCTGCCCTGGTCCATGGCCTCGGCGGAGGGATTCGCCTTCGGAGCGGTGGCCATTCTGGATGCTTTGGGCTGTGTGGACACCATCAGCTTCGGCAGCGAATGCGGGGACGCCGCGGCGCTGCAAAAGGCGGCCGCTTTGCTGGAATCCCCCCGGTTCGGTCAGCTGCTGCGCTACCGGCTGGAGGACGGGATTTCCTTTCCCGAAGCCCGGCAGAAGGCGGTGGCGGACATTGCCGGGCAGAAAATCGCCGCCCTCTTTTCCCGGCCCAACAACACGCTGGGCATCGAATATCTGAAGGCCTTGACTCGGCTGGGCTCCGCCATGCAGCCCTTCACCATTCCCCGCTTCGGGGCGGAGCATGATGAAATGCAGCCCCTAGGGGACGTGGCCTCCGCCAGCTATATCCGGCGGCTGGCGGCAGCGGGACGGCTGCTCAACGCCGCCCCCTTCCTTCCGCCCGCCTGTTACGCCATTCTCAGCGAGGCGGCCCAGGCGGGCCGCTGCCCCGCCGCGGTATCCCGGCTGGAGCGGGGACTTCTGGCCCGGTTCCGGGAGATGGCTGCGGCGGACTGGCGGCAGGTTCCCGGCGTGTCTGAGGGACTGGAAAACCGGCTGACCGAGGCGGCCCGCCAGGCCGGCGGCTGGGAGGATCTGCTGGAACGGATCAAACCCCGCCGGTATCCTCTCACCCGGCTTCAACGTCTGCTGTGGGCCGCTTTTCTGGGCATCCCTGTCGGACTGGAAAAAGAGCGCCCCCCCTACGCCCGCATTTTAGGACTGAACGCCAAGGGAGAGGAAATTTTGGCCGCCGTCAAGGAGGCTGCCCTTCCCGACGCTATTCCCCTAGTCTCCCGCCCCGGCCGGATCGATACTCTGGGCGAGGCGGCAAAGCAGGTTTGGCAGCTGGAAAACCGAGCCGCCGATCTCTACGCCCTGACCCTGCCCCAGCCCTATCCCTGCGGTGCGGAATATACAACCGGCGTAATCCGCACAGAATAAACTCGCAGTAATAAATCATACTCAAAATAGGCTCTGCTGAGAATAGGCCGCTGTCATATAGAAATGGGTTTGCGAATCCCCCGTTTTCCTCCCTTTAAAAAACCACACCTGCCGTGTATCGGCAGGTGTGGTTTTTTGCTTCACATTATTTCCCGTCATCCTGCAGCAGACGCAGCAGAAAGGCCACGCCCTCCCGCTTCCGGGGCGGTAGCGCCCGGTACTCCTCCATCAGCGCCGCCTCCTCCGCATTGAGTTGGAAGGGCTCCACCGGCTCGATCTTATGGGGAACATCCGTGTGTTCCACCAGATAATCCACCGAGGTCTCGAACACATCCGCCAGCAATCCCAGGGTCTGGATATCCGGCTGGTTGGCCCCCGTCTCATATTTGTGAATCGTGGGCTGCGTACTGCCGATCAGGTCCGCCAGATCCTGCTGGCTGAGCCCTCTTTTCTCACGCAAAAACCGAAGCCGCTCCAAACTGTCTCACCTCATATCCACTATAGCAAGGAACTTCCCTTATTTCTAATTCTCAATAGGAATTATTTACAATTCTTATATGGAATATTATAATCATATTCAAACCAGTTCGATCAAAGGGGCGGCGGAAAGATGAGAAAGCCAAAGAAAGCAGCAAATGTGGCGAAAAAAGGAACCTGCGCTTCCTGCCTATATTTCCGCCGTTATTACTGCAGGAACGGCGATCTATACCAGGAACTGGATTTCGGCCACTGCTGCCGTTCCCGCCGACGCAGGCGGAAGGCCGATGCCACCGCCTGTTCCGACTACCGTATGCCGCCGGATATTCAGCCGCTGTCCCCGGAGAAGGGCGCGGGGCTGGAAAAGGACAATCTGGCGGAAATCATTCAAAAAGCGCTGCTGAAGACTTGACCCCCAGTCAAGCTTCCGCAGCGCTTTGGTTGCATTGGCGGCAATTCAGCGCTTCCCTTCCGGGTTCTCGCCGCTCTGCCGTTCCTCTATCGTCACCTTCACCCTGTCTCCCGGCCCCTTGCCGATAAGTTTACGGATGTCCTTGCGCAGTCCCAAAATATAACCCGGGGTCCCCATGCGGACGATGCTGCCGTCATAAGGCACCCCGTCGAAGGTGGCATGCACCGGGACTCTCCCTTTGCCGAACACCTCCCGAGCGTCAAAGGGCAGCTCCACATAGGCTCCATCGATTCCTTCCACCTTCCGGATTACCAAGTCGAGTGTGAATTTTTCCCCCATGCCCATTCCTCCATCCGGAATCGATTGCTCCTATTGTTCCCCTATAAGAAGGGCTCCATACCTCATACAGAGAAAAAAGTGCCGCGGATCCTGCTGATCCGCGGCGCTTGCTGTTATGCTTACCGGTAGGAAGTGGGGGTGAGATAATCAATGGGATTGACCTTCACGCCGTTCTTTCTCACCTCAAAATGGAGGTGGGGTCCGAAGCTTCTGCCGGAATTACCCGCCCGGCCGATGGTCTGTCCCCGAGAAACCTTCTGTCCCACCACCACATCGATGGAATTAAGGTGGGCATACAGGGTTTCCAGTCCATTGGTGTGTCTAATCACCACGGTTTTGCCGTAGCCGCCGTTGTAGCCGTTCTCCACCTGAACCACCGTGCCGCCGTCCGCTGCGACCACCTTCTGATTGAAGACGGCTACCGGACCGCTGGAGATATCCCAAGCCTTATGGCCGTTGTGATATTTCTGATGCACGTTGGTGCAAACAGGCAGCGGCCAGGTAAAGCTGCCGGTGTACACGCCGTCGCCCTGGACTACCGCGTTGCCGCTGGCGGCCAGCTGCTTTTTGGTGCCCACCACCATTACCTGGGTCACCGGCTCTTTGGTGACGTTGGTGGAAAGGATGGTGCGGCTTTCTTCCGCGCCGTTTACATAAACCACCTCGGCCACCACGTCTTGGCTGCCTTTCTGCCCCTTGGTGGTGATCTTTTCATAAGTGGTATACTTGGAATCATCGGTCTTTTTCTCGATGGGGAACGCGATATCCTCGCTGTAGCGGAGGGTCTTGATCACTTTCACCTGAAGATAGGACTGAGGCCGCTGTACCAGGAACTGGTCGCCGATGTGAATCAGCTCCTCCGCCTGGGGATTCATCTCCTTCAGCTCGCTCAGGGTCATATTGTTTTTGCCGGCAATCCGGCCCAGGGTATCGCCCTTTTCCACCGTATAATAGGCGGCGGTAATCGTCTCGGCATTGAGCTTTCCGCTCATCTCGGCCACGCTCAGCAGGGAGGAAACCGGGTAAAGCCCGTCCACAATCTCCACGTCCTGAATGAACTCCGCCCGCTCCTCGCCTTCTCCGGTGAGCTGGCGGCCCTTGATAGCGTCCAGTATCGCTTCCAGCTCCGTACGGGAAGCCAGCGCGCCTTCGAATTTCCCGTCCACATACAGACCGGAAACCTCGGCGATATTTTCGGTGTTTTTCAGAATCTTGTCACAGATGGCCCGCTCGTCCAAAATCTCATTCTTATCCGCCACGGCAACGGTCATCTTGGGAGTGCGCTGGACCTCAAAGGAATTGTCGGTGTTAATCACCCGCTCGGAGGCCATGTTCACCGCCGCGTCAAAGACGCTTTCGGTGGCGATGTATCCCAGCTTTTCCCCATCGTATTCCAGCGCAATGGCGAAGGTCATGTTGCTCCAATACTGAATGGTACCCACCAGCACAAAGGCCGCGGCCACCGGAGCGGCCAGATTCAGAATGGACACCGCCGCCTTGCGGTGACGGCGAACCGCCAGCCAGGGCAGCATCATGGCCTGGGGAATCACCAAGGCCGGATGCCGCTGCCAAGCGGCTTTCATGATGCTGCCCACCATGCCGAAGCCCTGTCCGATCCGCTTAAGCTCCCGGCCCAGCGCCCGCACATGGCGCAGCAGCACGAAATCAGCGGCCTTGTAAAGAACGCGGCCCACGGGCGCCAGCACCTTTTTCAGCCGGCGGCCGGTATATTTCATAAACCGAATGGTCTGCACGCCTGTTCCATAGCAGAAACGGTAACCCGCGGCCATGGCTTGTCCAGCCAGCGCCAGCATCCGTTCGGCGGCGCTCCGGATGATCCGCAGCACCTGCTTGCGATGATCTTTCTGCATAAATCAAGAGCCTGCTTTCCTGTTTGCTGATGCCCCGAGCCGTCCCTGATGAGACTGCCAAAGGGCAAAAAAGAAAAGTTACAACTTTGTAACAACCTGAGTACTATTATACCCAAAAGTTACAAAATTGCAACCCTTCCAGCAAAAGTTCATCATTTATTGGTATAAAAGCTTTCACCTGAGAGATTAAATTTAGTGCACAAGTATAAAATTCCCGGTCATTTATGCCATATATACCAGGTTCTCCGGCTGCCAGCCGGACAGCACCGCAGCCATTTCCCGGGCATATTCCCGGGCCCGGGACAGATCATGCTCCCGGTAATTGCCGCATTCCGCCGCGGTGGTTCCGGGGATCTCTCCCGCGTAATCCGCGATGAAGAGCAGCGCCTCCTGGGCCAGGCGGATGGCGTCCGTCGGTGCGATCTGCGGCTCCCGTACCAGAAAATAGAATCCCGTGCGGCAGCCCATGGGACCGAAATAGATCACCCCGTCCTTCAGCGTGGAATTGCGGACAAAGGTGGCGAAGAGATGCTCAATGGTGTGGACGGCCGGTATCTCCAGGAAGGGCGGGGTGTTGGGCTTCACAAACCGCAGATCATAGGTGGCAATATCCCCGTCCATCCGGGACAAATACATCCCCGGCAGCAGCTTGTTGTGATCCACCGTGAAACTGGCGATTCTCTCCATCGGGTCATCCGTCCTTTTATACTATAATATATACCGCAATATATACCGCGGTTATTTCTCGGTGTAAATTCCGGGAAGATCACTGGAAAAGCCCCGATCCTGGGTAATGGCGAGCATGGATTTTCCTTCCGGCAGCGCCTCCAGGAACTCTCCGATCATCGTCACTGCCTCATCCGCCGCCAGTTCGTAGAGATCGAAAAAGCTGTCCCGGCTGGTCATCTTCTCATCGTAGGGATTGGCCCACTGCCTGCGGGACTCATTGGCGTAATCCCAATCGTCGGTTTTGGCCGGCCGCAGCAGCGAGGTGGCGATATGCCCCTGCCCGCCGATGGTCTCCACCGGCCGCAGCAGCCGCTGCCGGATCAGGGAACGGTCGGTCATCATGGCCGCCGCCCGGCGCATATCCCCGGGAGCCAGGGCGATATGCTTGGCGTCCGCCCCCGGCAGCCCCAGCAGATGATCGAAAACCGGCCGGTAAAGCCGTCCCACTGCCAGATACAGGTTGTTTTCATCCTCCGGCAGCACGGTTTTCAGCCGGAAATCCCGAATCAGCCGACCGGTTTCCCGGCGCAGAGCGATGGTATCCAGCGCGCTTTCGATGCGGAAATGGTAAGCATGGCCGTTTTTGCCGTACCCCGGATCCTCCTGGTGCAGCTGTTCCTGCCAATAGTAAACAAAGGGATGAATGCTGCGGTCCAGGGCATAGTGGCAGAAGAAACCCTCCACATAGCCCAGCATCTGTTCCCGCTGAGCGGTTTCCCGGTTCAGCACCGCCCGAAAAGCCTCAAAGAGCCGGGCGGGACTGCGCTTGTGCAGCAGGCTGCCCTGCCGAGCATAGCTGACGCCCCGCTGCCAGGGCATGACCCGGTGAAAAAAGAAGATATCCGGTCCCTGGGCGCCAATCAGCGCCGCGTCCCGGTCGGCAATGGGAATCCCCGCCTGCCGGCACTTGGCCATAACCCGCTGGGCAAACAGATAATGGGTGATCATCGCTGGCATAAGTCGTTCCCCCTTCACCCCGGCGGCGCCGGGTCTGTCCGTTTTCACTTTTTTCAGTATACCAGAAACCGCCGATGAAAAACATAAAGATTCTATGAATATTTTGCGGTTTTCCGGACATGCCTTTTCTTCATAACAATATGCCATTTAGGCATTTCCTTTTTCAGCGGATATGTGTTAAAGTATTAACAAGCAAAGGAAATCCCCTATTCCGGGCTTTTCTTCTAATTATTACTATTATTATAGGAGGTCATCTCAAATGGCACGTTTTACGCTTCCGAGAGATCTTTATCATGGCAAGGGTTCCCTGGAGGAACTGAAAAACCTGAAGGGCAAACGCGCCGTCGTCGTGGTGGGCGGCGGTTCCATGAAGCGGTTCGGTTTCCTGGCCCGTGCGGTGGAGTATCTGAAAGAGGCTGGTATGGAGGTTCGCCTGATCGAAGGCGTGGAGCCGGATCCCTCGGTGGAAACCGTGATGCGCGGCGCCGCGGTGATGCAGGAGTTCCAGCCCGACTGGATCGTTGCCATGGGCGGCGGCTCTCCCATCGACGCAGCCAAAACCATGTGGGCCTTCTATGAGTATCCGGACACCACCTTTGAAGCGCTGATCACCCCCTTCTCCTTCCCTACACTGCGGCAGAAGGCCAAATTCTGCGCCATTCCCTCCACCTCCGGCACCGCCACCGAGGTGACCGCCTTTGCTGTCATCACCGATTATCAGAAGGGCATCAAATACCCCCTGGCCGACTTCAACATCACCCCGGACGTGGCGATTGTGGATCCCGATCTGGCGGAGACCATGCCTCAGAAGCTCACCGCCCACACCGGCATGGACGCCATGACCCACGCGGTGGAAGCCTATGTCTCCACCCTGCACTGCAATTACACCGATCCTCTGGCTCTCCACGCCATCAAGATGATCCATGAGAACCTGAAAAAATCCTACGACGGCGACAAGGAGGCCCGGGCGGCGATGCACGACGCCCAGTGCCTGGCCGGCATGGCCTTCTCCAACGCTCTGCTGGGCATTGTCCACTCCATGGCCCACAAAACCGGCGCCGCTTACAAAGGGGATCATATCATTCATGGCGCGGCCAACGCCATGTATCTGCCCAAGGTGATCCAGTTCAACGCCAAGAACCCTGAGGCTGCCGGACGGTATGCGGAAATCGCCCGCTTCATCGGCCTGACCGGTTCCACCACCGAGGAACTGGTGGCCGCCCTGGTGGCCGAGCTGCGGCAGATGAACCGGGAGCTGAATATCCCCCTGGGCATCAAGAACTACGGAGCGGGCGGCGTACTGGCGGAAACCAGCATCATCGACGAAAAGGAATTCCTGGAGAAGCTGCCGGAGGTGGCGGCCAACGCCATCGGCGACGCCTGCACCGGCTCCAACCCCCGCATCCCCACCCAGGAGGAAATGGAGAAGCTGCTGACGGCCTGCTATTACGATCAGGAAATCGATTTCTAATCCACTGCAGCATGAAGAACGAGGGGGACGGTTACCGTCCCCCTCGCTTTGCGGAACATAGAAAGGAGCAGCGGTATGTATACCATTGTTCATAAAGAAGTTCTCAATCCCACCGTCACCCGGATGGATATCCACGCCCCTCTGGTGGCGGAAAAGGCCAAGCCCGGCCAGTTCATCATCCTGCGGGTGGACGAGGACGGGGAGCGGATTCCCTTAACGGTGGCGGACACCGATCCGGAAAAAGGCACCGTCGCCATCATTTTTCAGATTGTGGGCGCCACCACCGAAAAACTCAACCACCTGAAGCAGGGAGAGGCGCTCCAGGATTTTGTGGGGCCTCTGGGCCGGCCCACCGAGCTGGAGGGGCTGAAAAAGGTTGCGGTCATCGGCGGCGGCGTGGGCTGCGCCATCGCCTATCCCGTGGCAAAAGCCCTCCATCTGCAAGGGGCGGAGGTTCATACCGTGGTGGGCTTCCGCAGCGAGGACTTGATTATTCTGCAAAAGGAGTTCGATGCGGTCAGCGATAAGCTGATCGTCATGACCGACGACGGCAGCGCCGGGCGCAAGGGCCTGGTCACCGACGCGCTGCGGGAGCTGATCGAAAGCGGGGAGCAGTACGACGAGGTCATCGCCATCGGTCCGTTGATCATGATGAAATTCGTCTGCAAGCTCACCAAGGAATTCGGCGTAAAAACCATGGTAAGCATGAATCCCATCATGATCGACGGCACCGGCATGTGCGGCGGCTGCCGCCTGACGGTGGGGGGCGAAACCAAGTTCGCCTGCGTGGACGGGCCGGATTTCGATGGCCATCTGGTGGATTTCGACGAAGCCATGGAGCGGGGAGCCATGTACCGGGATTTTGAGAAAAAATCCCGGGAGGATACCTGCCGCCTGTTGGCAGAGGAGGTGCAGTGAGATGCCCAATATGTCGCTGAAAAAGAATCCCATGCCCTCGCAGGAGCCGGCGGTGCGCAGCCGCAACTTTGATGAGGTGGCCCTGGGGTATACCGAGGAGCAGGCGGTGGACGAGGCTGCCCGCTGCCTGAACTGCAAGCATCACCCCTGCATGACCGGCTGCCCGGTGCAGATCGATATCCCCGCCTTCATCCAGCGGGTGAAGGAGCGGGACTTTGAAGGTGCTTACGCCATTCTCACCCGTCAGAGCAGCCTGCCCGCGGTCTGCGGCCGGGTCTGCCCCCAAGAAAACCAGTGCGAAGGCAAATGCGTCCGGGGCGTCAAGGGCGAACCGGTGGCCGTGGGCCGCCTGGAGCGGTTCGTGGCCGACTGGCACGCCGCCCATTCGAAAGCCGCGCCGGAAAAGCCGGCGCCCAACGGCCATAAGGTGGCGGTGGTGGGTTCCGGCCCTGCCGGTCTGGCCTGCGCCGGGGATCTGGTGAAAAAAGGTTACGATGTTACGGTATTCGAAGCGCTCCATACCCCCGGCGGCGTGCTGGTCTACGGCATTCCGGAATTTCGGCTGCCCAAAGCCATTGTCCGCCGGGAAATCGATACCCTGCGGCAGCTGGGGGTCAAAGTGGAAACCAACATGGTCATCGGCAAAATCCTCACGGTGGATGAGCTGTTCCAGCGTGGCTTTGAGGCGGTGTTCATCGGCTCCGGCGCCGGCCTGCCCCGGTTCATGCATATTCCCGGTGAAAATCTCAGCGGCGTATATTCCGCCAACGAGTTCCTCACCCGGGTGAATCTGATGAAAGCCTACAAGGTAGGGGCTTCCACCCCCATTGAAAAGGCCCGCCGGGTGGCGGTGGTGGGCGGCGGCAATGTGGCGATGGACGCCGCCCGCTGCGCCAAACGTTTGGGGGCGGAGGAGGTCTCCATCGTCTACCGCCGTTCGGAAGAGGAACTTCCCGCCCGTAAGGAAGAGGTGGAGCACGCCAAGGAGGAAGGAATCCTCTTCCGGCTGCTGAGCAATCCCACTGAAATTCTCTCCGACGGTCAGGGCCGAGTGGCCGGGTTGCACTGCGCCGAGATGGAGCTGGGCGAGCCGGACGCGTCCGGACGCCGCCGTCCGGTGGAAAAAGCCGGAGACGGCTTCGTGCTGGATGTGGACTGCGTCATCATGGCCATCGGCACCTCTCCCAATCCGTTAATCAAATCCACCACCGAGGGGCTGGAAACTCAGAAATGGGGCGGTATCGTCGCGGATGAAACCGGCCGAACCTCCCGGGAAGGGGTTTTCGCCGGAGGCGACGCGGTGACCGGCGCGGCCACGGTGATTCTCGCCATGGGTGCGGGGAAAAACGCCGCCGCTGCCATCGATGAATATTGTCAAAGCAAAGCGAATCGTGTATAATGAGGCTGTCGCAAGACAAATGAATGGATAACGGAGGCGATTTTATGCTGAATAAAACGGTGGTGGATCTGCTGAAACGGCAGGTCAACAAGGAATGGTACTCGGCGTATCTGTATCTTCAGTTCGCCAACACCCTCTCCCATATGGGGCTGGACGGCTTTGCCAACTGGTATCAGGTGCAGGCTCAGGAGGAGCGGGATCACGCCCAGCTGTTCAATCAGTATCTGCTCAACAACGGCGAGGCGGTGGAGCTGGAGGCCATCGATAAGCCCGACGCCCCCGGCGCGGACGCCATGGCGCTGCTGAAAGCAGGCTATGCTCACGAGCAGCTGGTTACCAGCCTGATTCATGAGATTTACGGCGCGGCCTATGAGGCCAAGGATTTCCGCACCATGCAGTTCTTGGACTGGTTCGTCAAGGAGCAGGGCGAGGAAGAAACCAACGCCCAGGACCTGATTACCAAAATGGAACTGTTCGGCGGCGACCCCAAGGGGCTGTACATGCTCAACAGCGAGCTGAAAACCCGGGTCTACACCGCGCCCTCCCTGGTGCTGTAAAAAACACAGAACCGTCTCTGCCCAAACAGCAGAGACGGTTCTTGCTTTTTAGCTTGTCTTTTTTTCGCCGCCATGCTATGCTGAGAAAAAATGGAGGTGATAGCCGTGCCTCTCCTGATTCCTGTGAAATACAGGCGTTTTTCTTATCCCGACGGCATTCAGCCCCAGCTGCAGGAGATCGCCGCCCACTTTGATAAGGAATCCATTTCCCCCAGCATGCCCTTTTCCCTGCATACGGAATACAGCCACGGAAAGCGGGGATGGGATTCCCCGCTTATTCAGAATCTGCCAGAAATATGCCGGGCGAAAAGCGCCGTTGGTATTCCTAAGCTGTGGGTATCCCGGGAATGGGCGCTGGAATTCGCCGTCTTTCTTTCCCGCCTATGCGGGAATCGTATCCCTCAGGTGATCGAAATTCACCCACCCTTTGCGGATTACAGCGATTGGCCGCATTTTTTCACCGTCTATCGTTCCTTTGAAGAGAAGATTTTAACCCAGTGGCCGGATGTGTGCCTGCTGATAGAAAACCGCTGCGGCACCTTGTACAAATCCCCCTTTCTTCTTTCCAAACCCGCGGATTTTCTGCGGCTGGCGGAGGGCCTGGAAAAGGAGAGGCTGCGGCTGCGCATCACCTGGGATATTCCGCAGCTTTTCTCCGCCCTGAAAAGCGGAAGCGCCAAGATGCTGCCGAGCATGGATGCCGTAGCGGACACGCTGCCTTTCATCGACGGCATTCACCTGTGGGGAAAATCCGGTCCCCATCGTCAGCCCCATTACGGCGATCTGAACACCTATTTCCGCGGCGATCCGGATGTGAAAGCGGCTTTTCTCGCCAGGCTTTATGATCTGCTGGCGGACGGCAGGCCCCGCTTTTTTGTGCCTGAAGTGAATAGCCGGCAGGAAGATCTGGATTCTATTGTCCGCGATCTTCTGCAGGCCGGTTTCCGATTTGCCCCGCAGCCCCTCTGACGCCAAAACCGGCCGGTTTTGGGAATCCTCTCGTTTTATCAGCGGCGCCTTTTGCGCACAAAACTCACCACGCCCGCCGCCACACAAAGCAGCAGCAGTGCGCCCGCCACACAAACAATCACGATGGTGACCATGTCCGCTTTTTCATCTGCGGGCGGCTGCACAGTGGACATATCAGCTGAATTGTCCTGGCTGCCGGGCGCGGAAACCGCGAATACCCAGCTGATTTCCTTGGAAGCCTGCGCCGGATCCCCTTCATATGCAAAACTGCAGCGCAGGGCAATGGACAGCTCCCGGACAGCGCCCGGGGCCCAATCCTTCATATCCAGCTTCAGGCCGCCTTCATCCGCGATGCGGCTGTAGGGACCGTCATACAGGGTCTGCTCCCCCTCCGTCACCGTGATGCGCAGAGCGTCCAGATAAGCCAGCGCAGCATTGTCACCGTAGGGCAGCTGGATCTCCTTGAGCTGAAAATGGATCGCGGAACTGCTGTCGTTGCGCAGCCGCAGGGTCCCCGCTTTCCTTGCCTGTCCCGCGGGAATCACGGGAAATTCCCAAACAGCCGGCTGATTCGGTTCCGCCGTGATCACCCCGCCGTCTGCGGTTTCACTGAACGTAATGGTTTTTTCGTCCACAGTTTGGGTTTCCGCCGCGGCGGGAACACCTCCCAGGCAGAAAAGCAGCGCTGCGGAAAGCGCGGCTGCTGTCAACCGTTTATTCATCGGCCGCCGCCTCCCTTCCGGTTCCTTTTTCGGATATAATAAATGTTAACCACGACGCATAGGATAATGAAAAGGATCAGCAGCCCGCCCACCAGGTAAACGGTCAGCTTCGGGAGCCCGAAAATCGTGCCCAGGAAGAACGAGTAGTTGTCCGATTCACCGGGTACGCTGGCCCCGCCTGAGGGAGCGGTGGGGCCAGGCTGAGTAGGTTCGGTAGGAATATAGGGTTGGCTGGGACCGGGCACTGTGGCCTGGGTATCCATGGGGTCGCCGCCCCCTGCCGCAATGCGGACCTGATCCTCCGATAACGCGAAATTATACAGATAGGTGTCGTCCACCAGGCCGTTGAAGGTGGGCGTATCCCAGATGGTTCCCCCGACGGTGAACTGCAGCGCCGCCATTTCCGCCATGGTTTTCACAAAGGCTTCGTCGAACCACAGCCGTCCGTCGATATACAGCTTCATCCGCTGCCCGTCCGCAGTGAGGGCGACGTGATGCCATTCGTTCATGGGAATGCTGTAATTTTCCTCCCCGTCCACCGCAGGGTTCCATTTCTCCAGCAGGAAATCCCTGCCCTTGCCCATGCTGAAATTCAGATAAAGCCCGTCCAGAATGCGCCCCTGTTCGTCCTTCTTCCCCGCATCCCGCATCCAGGGGCTGAAGGTCAGATAGTTATCCACCCTACGGGACATGGTGAAAAGCCGCTGGCCATATTTGGCCTCATCCGGCTGTCCCTCGGCGGCGCCTTTCCAGTAAAACCAGCCGGAATAGGTCATCTGGGAGAACTTCAGCTGATTATGCCATAAGCGCAGATACTCATTGACGCCGTCCAGCTGAACGGCCTTGCTGCCAGGAGTGCGGCCTTCCACCCAAGTCAGCTCGGACTTGGGATGCTCGTCCTCCCCTTTATAAAATTCCACATAGGTCGACATGGTGTCCGGCTCTTCCACAATGATCAGACGGCCTTTATCCGCCGGCTGAAAGCCCTGGGTAGCGGCTGCGGCAGGAGCCAGGGCCAAAGACGCCAACACGGTGAGAACCAAGCTCTTTGCCAGGAGCTTTCCCCTCTTCTTCCCAGTTTTCATATTGTATCAAACGCCCTTTCCGGACAGATTTCTCCCGATAGCGATCCATTGCCGATGGGGTTATTCCCTATTTTCTTATTTTCCGGCGCATTTGTCAATCCCTATGGGATTATACGGCAAAATTTCTGCCAAACTAACCGGGATGGCTGGGAATATCCGCTGTTGAAAAGCCCAGACTCTTATGGTATACTTTATTTTTGTATGAATATGGAAATTCCGCTGCCAAAAACGGCCCGCCTCCTCGTGGGAGGCGCGGGGAGCTTCCAAGGAAAGGGTTGTTTGACTATGCGCACCAATGAATACCGCACCCATATCAGTACCGCCGTCACCGAGGAGGCTATCGGGCAGAATGTGCGGGTTGCCGGCTGGGTGGAAAATATCCGCGACCATGGCGGCGTCAAATTTCTGGATATCCGTGACCATTACGGGGTGGTGCAGGCGGTGGTGTACGACGACGCCCTGCTGGAGCCGGTCAATCGGGAGTGCAGCGTCACCGTCAGCGGCAATGTGGTGGCCCGCAGCGAGGATACCTATAATCCCAAAATCGCCACCGGCACCGTGGAAATCAAGGTGGAAGCCCTGACGGTGCTGGGCAAAGCCCCCGCCGCTCTGCCCTTTGACATCACCACCTCCACCGAAACCAAGGAGGAGGTGCGGCTGAAATACCGCTATCTGGACCTGCGCAACCCCAAGGTTCACGACAATATCGTGCTGCGCAGCCGGGTGATTTCCCACCTGCGGCAGAAGATGACCGAAATGGGCTTCCTGGAAATCCAGACCCCTATCCTCTCCTGCTCCTCCCCCGAAGGCGCCCGGGATTATCTGATCCCCAGCCGCAAGCATCACGGCAAATTTTACGCTCTGCCCCAGGCGCCGCAGATTTTCAAGCAGCTGCTGATGGTGTCCGGCTTTGACCGGTATTTTCAGGTGGCTCCCTGCTTCCGGGACGAGGACGCCCGGGCGGACCGCTCCCCCGGTGAGTTCTATCAGCTGGACTTTGAGATGGCCTTCGCCACCCAGGAGGATGTCTTCGCCGTGGCGGAAGAGGTATTGACCGACACCTTCGCCGCCTTCACCGATAAACCGGTCTCTCCCGCGCCCTTTAAGCGGATTCCTTATGCGGAATGTATGCTGAAATACGGCACCGACAAGCCCGACCTGCGCAATCCGCTGGAAATCATCGATATCAGCGATCTTTTTGCACAGACGGATTTCGCCCCCTTCCGGAGCAAGACGGTCCGGGCGCTGAATGTTCCCGGCTGCGCTTCCCAGCCCAAGAGCTTTTTTGAGAACATGCTGAAATTCGCCACCGAAATCGGCATGAAGGGCCTGGGCTACGTCAAGGTCAATGAGGATCTCTCCTTCAGCGGTCCCATCGATAAGTTCCTCTCCCCGGAGGACCGGCAGGAGCTGATCCGCCGGGCAGACCTGGTCCCCGGCTGCGTCCTCTACTTTATCGCCGACAGCAAGGAGCTGGCGCCCAAGCTGGCGGGCCAGATCCGCACCGAGGTGGCGAACCGCCTGCATCTCATCGACGAGGACCGGTTTGAATTCTGTTTTGTGGTGGATTTCCCCATGTACGAGCTGGACGAGGAAACCGGCAAGGTGGCCTTTACCCATAACCCCTTCTCCATGCCTCAGGGCGGCCTGCAGGCGTTGAACGAAAAGGACCCGCTGGATATCCTCGCCTATCAGTACGACATCGTCTGCAACGGGGTGGAACTCTCCTCCGGCGCGGTGCGCAACCACGATCTGGATATTATGATCAAGGCTTTTGCCATCGCGGGGTATACGGAGGATGATCTGATTAACAAGTTCTCCTCTTTGTATAACGCTTTCAAGTTCGGCGCGCCGCCTCACGCGGGAATGGCTCCCGGCGTGGATCGGATGCTGATGCTGCTCACTGGTGAAGAGAACATCCGGGAAGTCATCGCCTTCCCAATGAACAGCACCGCCCAGGATCTGATGCTGGGTTCTCCAAATGAGGTGACCGAGCAGCAGCTGCGGGAAGTACACATTAAAATTCGCTGACCCGTCCCGGGCCTGACGAAAGGGTGACTGTCATGATCGACCGCGAGGAAATCCTGAAAATCGCTACACTCGCCAAGCTGTCCGTTCCCGAAGAGGCACTGGACAGCCTTACGGCGGATATGGACCAGATCCTCTCCTTTGCCGACACCATCAACGCCGCCGGCGCGCAGGGAGAAGACTTCGACAGCGTCAGCGGTCTGGCCAATGCTTTCCGGGAGGATCAGGTGATCCCCTCCTATCCCCGGGAAGCCATTCTGCGCAACGTGGACGGCGGTGAGGACGGCTTCTTCTACGTGCAGAAACGCCGCTGATCCGCTGTCGGCCGGGAACTGTTACGGAGGGTTTGGCGGAAAATCCCCTCCCATTCCATCTATGGAAAGGCTTGATCGTATGACTACCGGAAAAATCGCCGCCGTCCGGCGGCTGCTGGATTCCGGGGAGGTTTCCTGCGGGGAGCTGACCCGGCGCTATCTCGACGCCATCGGCCGGGATAACGGACGGCTGAACGCCTATGTGAATGTGACGGCGGACGCGGCTCTGGCCGCCGCTGAAGAGGTGGACAAACGCCGTGCCAAAGGGGAACCCCCCGCGCCGCTGGAAGGGGTCCCCATGACCCTGAAGGACAACATTTCCACCACCGGCATCGAAACCACCTGCTGCTCCCATATTCTCAAGGGCTATCGGCCGATTTACGATGCCACCGTCTGGCGCTTGCTCCAGAATCAGCACGCGGTGCTGCTGGGCAAAACCAACATGGACGAGTTCGCGATGGGCTCCTCCTGTGAAACCTCCTGCTTCGGCGGCGCCAGCAACCCCTATAACCAGGATCACGTGGCCGGCGGCAGCTCCGGCGGCGTGGCCTCCGCCGTGGGCGGCAACCTGGCCGTTTACGGCTTAGGCTCGGATACCGGCGGCTCCATCCGTCAGCCGGCCAGCTTTTGCGGACTAGTGGGACTCAAACCCACCTACGGCGCGGTTTCCCGCTACGGTCTCATTGCTTACGCCTCCAGCTTTGATCAGATCGGCCCCATCACCGCTTCGGTGGAGGACGCCGCCCTGGTGTACGATGCCATCTCTCAGTACGATGAGCAGGATTCCACCTCTCAGGGCCGGAAGGGGCCTGCCACAGCGGAATCCCTTGGCCGGGAGCTGAAGGGGTTGAAAATCGGCGTAGCCAAGGAATATTTCGAAGGGCTGCGGGAGGATGTCCGCGCCGCTGTAGAGGAGGCTGTGGCGGCTTACCGGGCACTGGGCGCGGAAATCGTGGAGTTCCGGCTGCCTTCCCTGCAATACGCTCTGCCGGTGTATTACATCCTGGCCTGTGCGGAGGCTTCCTCCAACCTGGGCCGGTACGACGGCATCCGCTACGGCTATAAAACCGCCCATTATGAGGATATCAACGACATGATCTGCAAAACCCGCAGCGAGGGCTTCGGCAAGGAGGTTCAGCGGCGGATTCTGCTGGGTACCTACGTCCTCTCCGCCGGCTACTACGACGCTTATTATAAGAAAGCACAGAATCTGCGGGGCGCCATCGTTTCCGCTTTCAACGAGGCTTTCCAAAGCTGCGACGTGATTCTGGCTCCCACCGTACCCATGACCGCTTTTGAAAAGGGCTTTACCTCTCAGGATCCGGTGGAAACCTATCAGACGGATATCTGCACCGTGCCGGTGAATATCGCCGGGCTGCCGGCGGTATCTCTGCCCTGCGGCTATGACGCCGCCGGACTGCCCATCGGTATGCAGCTTATCGGGCCCCGCTTCGGGGAGGCGGCTATCCTGAACGCCGCCTATCAATATGAACAGCAGGCGGGCGAAACGCTTTATCGTCCCACCGGACTGGGGGTGTCTCTGTGAGTTACGAGCTGGTAGCCGGACTGGAAACTCATGTGGAGCTTTCCACCAAAACCAAAATCTTCTGCGGCTGCACCACCAAATTCGGCGGAGAGCCCAACACCAATTGCTGCCCCATCTGCATCGGCCTGCCGGGCACGCTGCCCAAGCTGAATCATGAGGTGGTGCGTTACGCCATCAAGGCGGGCCTGGTGACCCATTGCACCATCAACACCATCTCCAAAATGGACCGGAAAAACTACGTTTATCCCGACCTGTCCAAAGCCTATCAGATTTCCCAGTATGACAAGCCGCTGTGCGAACACGGCTATATTGAGCTGTCCAGCGGCAAACGAATCCGCATCACCCGCATCCACATTGAGGAGGACGCCGGCAAGCTGGTCCATACCCGGGGAGACACCTATGTGGACTACAACCGGGGCGGGGTGCCGCTGATTGAAATCGTCACCGAACCGGATATCCGCAGCGTGGATGAAATCCGGGAATATCTGGAACGGCTTCAGCTGATGATGAAGTACATCGGCGTATCCGACTGCAAAATGCAGGAAGGCTCCCTGCGCTGCGACGTCAACATTTCGGTGCGCAAACAGGGTGAGGAAAAGCTGGGCACCCGGACAGAGATCAAAAATATGAACTCCTTCACCTTCATCGAGAAGGCGGTAGCTTACGAGATGGACCGGCAGATCGACCTGATTGAAAGCGGCGAAGCCGTGGTGCAGGAAACCCGCCGCTACAACGACGCGGACGATGTCACCGAAAGCATGCGGGGCAAGGAGGATGCTCACGACTATCGGTATTTCCGGGAGCCGGACCTGGTCACCATCGCCACTACGGAAGAGGAAATCGAAACCCTGCGGGCCTCTCTCCCCGAACTGCCCGACGCCCGGCTGAAGCGGTACACCGAGGAGTGGGGAATCCCTGCCGTGGATGCCCAATTGTTGGTGAAATACCGCCGGGTGGCGGAATATTTTGAGGAAGCTTCCCAAGGTGTGACGCCCAAAACCGTCTCCAACTTCATCATCGGCCAAATCTTCCGCCGCCTGTCTACCGACGCGGAAAAGGAAAATGCCGACATCCCCGTTCCCGCCGCCAATCTGCGGGAGCTGGTAGCTCTGATCGACGAGGGCAAGCTGAAAATGAATTTGGCCAAATCCACCCTGGAAAAAATGATGGATACCGGCAAACCGGTGTCCGCGCTGGTATCCGAGGAGGACATGAAGGGTGTGGACGATTCCGCGCTGCTGGAGCTCTGCCGGCAGGCGGTGGCCGATAACCCTGGCGCTGCCGCGGATTACAAGGCTGGCAAGGAAAAGGCGCTGAAGGCCATTCTGGGAGCTGTGATGAAGGCCACCCGCGGCAAAGCCGATGCCGTCGCCGCGGAAAAGATGCTGGCGGAACTGCTGCAGTCATAATCCCTGAATACCGAGGATATGGAAATCTTCCCTTAACCGATTTCAAGCAGAAAAGATCTGACCCTGCCGCACGGCAGGGTCCCGCTTTTTCTGCTTGAAATTATTGGAGGAAGGACAGGGTGCTTTTGTTTTGCTCATACAGACTGGTGTAATGATCGTACACCTTCTGACCTCCCAGCTTCTCCCACTCAGCGCGCATGGATGCCCAAACGGCGTCGGTGGAAGCCGTTTTCCCCACGATGATATCCGAAATCGCGGCGACCATATAGGTTTTGATATCGTTGGCCTTTGTGCCGATATCGGTGGGCAGGGTGACCTGGAAGTATTTGGTGACATCCATATAGGTGTTGTTGAGCACCTCTTGGGTGTTGCAGGAATCATAGGCGCGGCTGGCTTCCGCCGGACGGGTGGCATAGGTGTTTTTCAGCTGCAGGGTGGTGTAGGTATTCACGCCGAAGAAGCCCATCAGGTCGTTCATGGTCTTAATGGTACCGGTGACCTCCGATTCGGGGACGGCGAGGATATCCTTGCCGGTGGCCGGATCCTGCTTTCTGGTATAGGTCAGATCTTCGATACCGTACAGCACCAGGTCGGAATTTTCCTCATTGTTGAAGTACCAGTTGAAGTATTGGAAGGCTTTCTCCGAGTTCTTGCCGGTGGCCGGGAAAGCGATGATATCGGTACCGAAACCGCTGGAATAATAGGTCTTGGTATCCTTGGCGAAGGGGATGCTCCACTGCATGTCGAGATTCAGCTGGGTATTATAGGAGTTCAGCACCGAATACTCCAGCTGATAGCAGTTGCCCGCGTGAATGCCGACGATCCCCTGGGAGATCAGATTGTTGATGGTGTTCTCATCGCCGTTGAGCACCATGTCGTCGATGTAGCCCTTCTTGTACCACTCCGCCAGCTTCTCCACAAACTGCCGGTAACCCGGATCAAAATACTTGGGCATGACTTTGCCGTTTTCCAGATAATCACCGGGATGCTCGGTGAACATTCCCAGCAGAATCTGCTCCAGGATATCCCGATGGCCGGCCAGGGGAACCACCTTGCCGTTGGGATTGATGGTTTTGTCATCCAGAATCGCCTGACAGAGGGATTCCAATTCCGCCAAAGAGGTGGGCTTCTCCTTGCCCAGCTTCTTCAGCCAGTCGCCCCGGAACCAGAAACCGTAGGAGATGGGGAAAGAGCAGGTAGGCACGCCGTAAACCTTGCCGTTGATGGTGTTTTCCGCCCAGGCGCTGTCAGGGATCAGATCCCACAGCTCCGGCGCATACTTGTCAATCATCGGCTTGATATCCAGGAAGGTATCCTTTTCGGCATAAGGCGCCGCCGTACCATTGGAAGTACGGATAAAATCGTAGCTCATCTTCTGGGCCATGTCCAGCGCGATCATCGTCTCGTATTGATCGATGTAAGATGTGGGATGAATCCGCACCTTGAAGCCCAGATCCTTATACAGTTTTTCATTGATGGCGTCCTGCACCTGCTGATGATATTTGTAATCATCCTCAATGGTGAAGCCCACAAAAAGAATATTTAGATCCACATATTCGCCGTCTCCAGATTGGGTTTCGCCGCCGTCCGAACACCCGGACAAGCTGCCGATCATGGTGGAGATCGCCAGCAGAAAGGCCAGGAACAAAGCGAGTTTTCTTTTCACAATCTCTTCCTCCTTATAAATTCATTATGAACCGCACCCCAGCAAAAAGAGCACGGGAACATACAAGGTGCTGGACCGCCCCTCCACGGTGATTTCCAGCAGATACCGCTGAACCGGGTCGTCGGATTGGGTAAGGAAGGTGAACTCCAGCTCCTTTTTGCTGCCGCCGCTGGGGAAACCCTTCAGCATGGCAAAAAAGTGCCCTTCCTTCTGCGGCGAAACCGTTACCCCCTCCGGCAGAATCCAGCGAAAGGTAAAAATATCGGCTGTTTTATATTCATTCTCAAATACAATGCGGATTTTACGGGGGACGTCCCGGGTGATGGCACAGTCCTTGGTGAGATAATCCACACGAACCGCATAGAAATCGGAGCGGAAATACTGGGTAGTAACCGTCAGCCGCACATCCTCCAGGAAGCCGGCGGAGGGAGCCCATGTGCCGGCGGGCATCGCTGCGGTGTCAAAGCCATCAGCCGCCGAGGGCAAGGCAAAGGATGCGGCGCAGATCCGGTGCTGCCGATAGATCCGTTCGGTCAGCTCCTCCACGGTTTTGGGCAGGACGTCGCCATAGCTGCCCAGTTCTCCCAGATTCAGGGTGCCCACCGTGATGCGGTTGCCCACCGGCGCTTTCCACTTCTCGCTGATGGCGTCAAACCCATACAGCAAGCCGAAGACAGCGGCCGCGGTCCCCACCGTGCAGTCGGTATCCTCACCGAAGAAAATGGTGGAGGTGACGGTTTTGTCAAAGTCCCCCTCGCCATACAGCAGCCCCGCGACAACAATGGCCACATTCAGCGGCGCGTCATAGCCAATGGGTCCGTCTCCCAACCCTTTTTCCGCATCCTCGCGGCTTACGGAGCGGCCATACCGCCCTCGATGGTGACGAAGCAAAAAATCTCTTGCCTCGTCCAGAGACAGCCTTTTATCATAGCAGCCGCAGGCGTCGGTCACCGCTCGGTATACGCCGCTGTCCTCCGGCAAAAAGGCCAGAGCCCGCCGGATCAGCAGGGGTAAATCCCTTTCAGCGAACGCCATGCTCTCTAAGGCCGCACAGAAGATCTCCGCCCAAGTTCCCTCGCCGTCGCCATGATCCAGCATGGCGTCCAGCAGAGCCATGCGCGCCGCCGCCTCGGGTGCGGCCGGCGCCAGGCAGGCCCATATTTCCGACCGGATCCAGGCGCCGTTGGAATTTTTATACATCTCATTGTTCACCGTGCCGCTCATGGGGGGCAGGATGCCGCTGCGCATATTGACCTTGGAAATGCCGTACTCCGCCCAATGGGGGGTGAGATACCGCTGCCAATATTCGGCCAGCCGCTCGGTGGTGATGTGACAGCCCTTTTCCTCCAGCGCGATCAGCCAGAGCAGCTGCAGATCCAGATCATCGTTGGGCATGGGAAGATCCAGAGATTCGTCATAGCCGGTGACGATGTTTTTCTGGCGGTCAAACTCCATGGGATATCCCATGGTGCCGCCGATGTTTTTGCCGGTAAAACAGGCCAGAACCCGATCTTTGTAGACAGTCGCTGTGATATTCATACGTTTGTTTCCCTCATTATCCTTTGATTGAGCCTACCATAATGCCCTTAACAAAATATTTTTGCAAAAACGGATACGAAATCAGAATCGGGAATATGCACACCAGAACGGCGGCCATTTTCAGGCATTCCGTCGGCGGGAAGGCGCCGGAGACCGGCATTCCCAGGGTTGTGGATGGATTGGTGGACTCCAGCACGGTTTTGAGGAACATCATGATGGGCCACATCTTTTTCTGATTGGAAAGATAAAGCAGGGCGGTATACCAGTTGTTCCAGGTCCCCACCACGGTGAACAGGGTCAGGGTCGCCAGAATCGGCTTTGCCAGGGGAATGATGATACGGAAAAGGATGGTGAAATATCCCGCGCCGTCGATAAAGGCAGACTCCTCCAATTCCACCGGAATGGAGCTGAAATAGTTGCGTACCAGGATCATGTTCCAGGCGGAAAAGCAGCCGGGAAGGATCATGCACAGCCAATTGTTGGCAAAGCCATACTCGTGCATCAGGATATAGGTGGGAATCAGGCCGCCGCCGAACATCATGGAGAACATGACATATCCCAAAATGGCCGTGCGCCCCGGCAAGTCCTTTTTGGAAAGAGGATAGGCAAACAGGGAGGTGACCACAATCATCAGCACCACAGTAGCGCCGGCGATGATGATGGTGTTGAAGAAAGCCCGCAGGATATCCTTGGAATACTCAAACAAGTAAACATAGGCATCCAGGGAGAAGCTGGAGGGAATCAGAGTGACGCCGTTTTCCGCCAGCGCTTTTTCGCTGGTGATGGAGGTGGATACAACGTACAGAAAGGGCATCAGGAACGCCAGAGAAAACAGGATCAGCATCCCGTATATAATCGTCACGCCCACCTTTTCTCCAGGCGTCATGCGGATTTTGTTGTTAATCTTCTTAACAGCGGCTTGGCTGCTCATGGACAATGCTCCTTTCCTTCTTACCAGATTCCATCATAACCCAGCCGTTTGCTGATCTTGTTGGTGATGAGGATCAGGCAGGCTCCAAAAACCGACTGGAAGATTCCCACTGCGGCAGGACCGGAAAACGCGCCGGCGGCGATGCCGTTGCGGTAGATATATGTATCGAAAGTTTCCGCTACTGCCGTCAGCTGAGGATCATACCGCTGGCCGCCGGTGAACAGATAAATCTGTTCAAAATCGGATCCAAGGATGCTGCCCATGGTAAGAATCAGCTGAATCGCAATCATCGGCGCGATGGCCGGCAGGGTGATGTGGATCAGCCGTTTCCATCGCCCGGCCCCATCCACATAAGCGGCTTCCACTATCTCCTGATCCACATTCGCCAGGGACGCCAGATAGATGATGGAACCCCAGCCGACGCTCTTCCACACGTGCGCGCCTACCAGGAAAGCCACAAAGGTAGCCGGATTATGGGAGGGATCGGTATAAGGGAGATTAAAAGTATTGCACAGACCGGAAAGCACGCCGGTATAGTTGTTGAAAATCACGTTGGATATGCCCATGACGATGACCCAGGAAAGGAAAAAAGGCAGGTAGGATATGGTTTGGGTCACCTTTTTAAAGGGCGCGCATTTGATCTCGTTGAGCATCAGGGCGAACACAATGGGCAGCGGAAAGCCGAAAAGGATTTTCAGCGAACTGATCACCACCGTGTTCTGCAGGATATCCCAGAAGCTGGCGGAATTGATAAACGCCTGAAAATTCTCCCATCCCACAAAACGGCTGCCGAACACCCCCTTCAGGGGATTGTAGTCCAGAAAAGCAATGGAAATGCCGTAAAGGGGAAGGATGTGAAACAAAATAAACCAGACAGCCCCTGGAATCAGCATCAGATAAAGGACCCGATATTTTTTCCGGCGCTTTTTAGCCGATAAAACCTCCAATTCATCCCGTTTTTTCTTTGGCTTCGATCTTGGCTTGGCGGTTGAAGACAGCACAGTCAACACTTCCTCCAAAAAAATCATATTTTTTTCGCGGTATATGTTGATTATATGGACGCAGCTTTCAAAAAACAATCCCGATTCTTATGCTCCAACTCCCAGTTTTTATAATCCCATAGATTTCCACCCATAAACGGCGGCTTCATTATAAAAAGTGACATACCCACTATAATTTTTTGGATTGAACGCCGGAGGAAAAATGGTAAAATAAAAACAGCTTGGTTTATTTAATAAAAAAGGAGGTTTTTGATTCGTGTTTTTAAGCAAAAAGCTCAAAGCCCCCTATATTAAAGAAAAGTATCGTCTTATCTATGCCCCTGAGCCTGCGGTGTATCACGGCCCGGATACCCCCTCTTTTCGTCAGGGGGAAAATTATACGGAGTGGGTGGTCAACGACTTCTCCATGCTGAAGGGACCGGACGGAGACTGGCATGCCATCGGCATCACCCATCCCCGTCCGCCTCGTTTCACCAGTGCTTTTGATTTCGACGAAACCAATGTTCATGAGGCGGAAAATCAGCTGTTCCACGCTGTTTTCTCCGGCAGCCTGCGGGAACTGTACCAGGGCGGCCGGATGGAACAGAAAGACATCCTCCTCTATCCCCAGGAACGGCCGGGAGAGGTTCCAGAGTGCTGGGCGCCGGCGGTTTTTCCCTGGAATGACGGATACCGGATGCTGTACACACCGGAATGCATGAAAACAGCTACCTCGCCGGATTTATATCGCTGGCAGCCCCAGGGAGAATTGTTCCGCTCGGACAACTACTGGATGCGGGATCCCTATGTGTTCGTTGAAAACGGGATCTATCACCTGATTTACAACGACAAGGAAATCCTCTGGCATCGGGAAACCACGGATTTCCACCAGTTCAGCGAACCCAAACGGCTGCAGGGACATTGCTTCGGAGAGGGCTCCAGCATGGAAAGCCCCTGTCTGGTAAAGAAGGACGGCCTCTACTATCTGTTATGGTGCATTTACGACGGACAGAACAGCTGCTACGATAACCGGACCTATGTTTTCGCTTCGGAAACTCTGGACGGCTTTGAAGGAAAGGCACCCCTCGCCATGCTGAAAGGGCACGCCCCCGAGCTGATACAGGAGGGGGACGATTGGTATATCGTCAGCGTTCATTATCCGGTCAACGGTCTGTCCATTGCCAAAATCGAATGGGAATACGTGTTCTGATATTCCATACCATCCATACAGCGGAAAGGACGAGAAGATGAAAAAACAAATACGGCGCGGACTGGCATTTTTCACGGCGGCGGCTCTGCTGGGAGCTGCCGGCTGCGGTGAGAAGCCCGCGGAAAACCCCAAGCCGGCGGCGGGGACCTTCCTGTTCGCCGATTACAAGGACAGCTTTACCGGTACCGGCGCTATCGATTCTCAAGGCGGGCGCCTGGACGGCAGCGCCAGAACCAGCAAGCTGGAGCTGGAACTGGCGGAATCCTATTCCCTGCTGGGCCGGGGATTGTTTGAAATCGAACTGATCAGCACCGCGGATATCTCCTCTCTGGATATCCAGTTTGTTACAGAAGAGGATCCGGTTTACACCAGCTTCAAGGAATTCAGCCTGCCGGTGGAAAAAACCGCGGAAGCCCGCTCCTTTTCCATCGATCTGTCGGATACATACGGCTGGCTGGGCCGCCTGAAAGGACTGCGGATCTCCGCTTCAGGCATCAACGAAGGGGAAATCCGGCTGCGTTCCTTTTCCGTCAAGGAAGGGGGCGCGCATTATCTGGAAGGTATCCAGCTGTCTCAGCCCGAGGTCTACCTTCCCTCCCGGGAGCGGATGGCTAAGAAAATTCTCTTCGGCCCGGACGGCATCATCGGCAGCTGGCGGGATCAGCAGAACAATCTCAAATTCATCGGCAGCGCCAACAGCGGCCTTTTCTGCACCACCGGCACCCCCGACGCTCCTTTGGAAACCGTGAACTACAGCGGTCTCAAGGTGGAGAATGTGGACTGGTCTGTTTTTGGATACTGCTCCGTGGCCCAGGTGGTCCGCAATCCCTCCACCGGCACGCTGATCGGCGTCACCCATCTTGAGCGGCATTATACGGTCCCCGGCGGCGGCAAGCCCTACACCGCCACCCTGGGACTATCCATCTCCCGGGACGACGGGGAAACCTGGTCTTTCCTGGGGGAGTGCATCAGCCACGACATGACGGTGGGTGAAAAAACGGAAATCAGCCGGGATATCGGCAACGGCGCCATCCTCATGGACGACGAATACCTGTACGTCTATTTTGTGGAGGTACGGGAAGAGAACCAGGCCTATGGGCTGGGCGTCAGCCGCATTGCCTTGGATGAACTGTATGAAGCGACGGAAAAGAATGAAATGCCCAAGGCCTGGAAATACAAGGACGGCCAGTGGAATGAGCCAGGCTGGGAAGGCGAAGCCTCCAATATTCTGCCGACGGGTATTGTGCCGAACTTCATGTCTCTCTCTTATAATACCGTGCTGAAAAAATACCTGATGGTGATGTGCCAGTCCCCTTATTATTCCAGCAATGACGGCGATATCCTGCTGATGGTGAGCGATGATATGCTGGACTGGACCCAGGCGAAAACCCAATGGCTGGCAACCGGCCGCAACGGTGAGCAATATCCCACCATCCTTGGCACCGGCGACAGTCTCCAGACGGAAACCGGTTCGGAATTTTATATTTACTGGTGCAGCTGGTACGCCTTTGATGAACAGGGCAATTCCGACTGGCAGCTGCTTTGGGGCAGCGCGGATTATGTGCGGCAGAAGGTCACCATCCCCGGATGATGCCTGACCGCCGAAAGGAGAGCAACAATGCGACACAGATGGATGCACCGCATCGGAGGACTGCTGCTGGCCGGCACGCTGCTGCTGGGCCTCTCCGCCTGCGGCGATAATGGGCCCGGCAAAGAATCCGGCGGGGACGCCGCCGAAGAGCAGCTGGCCCGGGGATATTTCGACTTTACCAGGCTGAGCGGCCGGACCACCGGCAGCGCCTCCGTGGGGAAAGAAGGCGCCGTCTTCGACAGCTCCGCCCGCACCCCCTCCCTGACTCTGGGAGACATCTCCGCCGACATCACCGGCAAAAATCAGCTGAAACTCCTGCTGAAAAACACCTCCGATCTGGACACCCTGACCTTCACCTTCCTCACCGCCAGCGATACCCAGCCGGGCGGCGGCAAAACCGTCGCCATCCCCTTAACCAAAACCGAGGATTTCCAGGAAGTCCTGGTGGACATGAGCGAGGTATACGGCTTTCTCTTCACCCTGACGGAGATTGGCCTGGAAACCGCCGCCCCTGCTTCCGGAGAACTGGTCATCCGGTCTCTGGAGGTCTGCAAGGGAGAATCCTCCTTCCCTCTGAGTCTCGCGCCGCCCGAGCCTTATCTGACCTTCCAGCAGCGCAGCGCCAAAGGCATCGCCCACTATCCCGACGGGCTGCTGGGCTTTTGGAAAAACCCGGAGGGCAAGCTGCTTTTCGTTGGCTCTCTCATGGGCAAGCTGGTCCTCAGCGAGGGGACCCCAGAGGATCCCTTCGCAACGGTGATTTACAACGATCGCCGGGTACAGAACGTGGATTACGCCAAGTATCCCTATGCCTCCATCGCCCAGGTGATCCGGGTACCGGACAGCGACATCCTAGTCTCTCCCACCCATTTGGAATACCAGTTCGGCAACGCGGTTTTCAACGGCGTCCTGGGACTTTCCGTCTCCACCGACCAGGGGCAGACCTGGAGCCTGTTGGGTGAAATCATCAGCCATGATCTGGATTATCAGACCAACTGGGGCTACTCTCATGATATCGGCAACGGCGAGATGTACATAGACGACGAATTTGTCTACATATACGCCATCGACCACGGAGAGAACCAAAGCGGCCTGTCGGTCTCCCGCTGTCCCACCTCCGAATTCTATACGGCGATAAAGGAAAATCGGGTGCCGGAATTTCACAAAAAATTCAATGGGGAGTGGACGGAGCCTGGTATGGGCGGCCGATTTGATCCCATCCAGCCCGCGGGTGTAGGAGCCAATTTCGCCCAGGTGGTATACAGCACCAAGCTGGATCAATATCTGCTGTTTATGACCACCCAGTTCCCCGGCGCTGCGGAAGCCGCCATCGGCGTCTATATCTCCGATGATCCCACCGACTTCACCCAATCCAAGGGCTATGCGGTGAGCCCCTCTATGAATGGCCAGCAATATCCCACGGTGGTGGATGCCGCCACCGGCAGCCAATTTGAGGTAGGCGACACCTTCTATCTGTATTACGGCCAATTGGGCCTGCCTTGGAAGGAGATTCAAGGAGACTGGCTGCTGTTCTGGGGCAGCAATGTGTATACCCGGCAAACCATCTCCATCCCCTAAGCCACAGAAAGGAAGTACCAGATGATTCCAAAACGCTTTTTGGCCTGCGGTCTGGCCCTGCTCCTGATGCTGATACCCCTTAGCGGCTGTTCCGGCGGAGAACCGGCGGAATCCGGACGGGTTCCCGTATCCGAGGGCCGCCGGCCCATCACCGGCTCGTCGGATACCGAATCTTCTTCTGCAAGCAGCGATCCTGCTTCCACCCCCGGGCAAACCACCGCATCCTCCCAAGCTTCGGCCGTCACCAATCCCGCCACCTCCTCTCCAACCAAACCCACCTCCTCCGTCCCCGATCCCGGTCCCAGCTATACCGTCATCAAGGCCTTCCAGCCAAACAAGACCCAATCCGCCGACCGCCTCACCTACGAGACGCCCTCTCTGAATCTGGCATCCAAGGGCCGGGGGCTGGTGCGGATCACGGTAAAAAACACCTCTTACGCCACCAAGCTGACCGTCTACTTCACCACCAAGGAGGACCCCAACTACACCCTGCAGAAAAGCATCGACACCTCCATCGATTTCGGCTCCGCCGCTTCCAAGCAGTATCTTGTGGACCTCTCCGATCTGTACGGCTTTACCGGCACCATCGATAAGGTAAAAATCATCACCGGCGCCATCCACGACGGCAGCCTGACCCTGGAAAAGGTGGAACTTTTGGAAGGGGGCGAGCTGATCGCACCCTTTACCCTGTCGGACAAAACGGTGGTGGCCGACCGGGCGTATATGAAGTCACTATCTCCCTCGGGCAAATCCCTGTTCCCGGACGGAGTGATGGGCGTACTATCCAACGGTGACGGCACCTACAACTTTTTCAGTTCCAACCCGCTGTCGGGGGATAAAACTGTGGGCATCTTCAAAGGAACGCTGGATAACCCGGTGAAGACCATGGTGCTGGAAAACGGCGGTGTTGAGAACACCCCCATCGGTTACGGAATGGAGGAGTACAACTACGTTTCCGTGGGGCAGGTTTACCGCTTCTCCGGCAGCGAATGCTTCACCATACTCCACCTGGAGCGGCATTTTGACGACACCATGGCCTGGGACAAAAACGGGAACCGCACCCATGCCAACAACACCTATTTCGCCGCCTCCCTGGCGCTGGGCTACTCCCCGGACAACGGCATGACCTGGTATTACGCGGGAGAAATCGCCACCCACAACAGTGAAAGCATCCACCGTTACTACGGCTTCGGCGAACAGCAGCCCACCTCCATCAGTGAGGTTTCCTATTCCCGGGATATCGGCAACGGCCCCTTCATCGTCAAGGACGGCTACGTCTATGTGTACTTCATCGATCAAAACCCCCGGCTGGATTACAGTATCTCGGTGATGCGGGCGCCGCTGAACGATGTGATCCGCGCCGCCCGGGCCAAAAGCACCGCGCGGCAAGGCAGCTTGTTTAAGAAATATTACAACGGCGGCTTCACCGAAAGCGCTATCGCCGGTAAATCCACCAACGTCATCGACGACGAATGTCCGCCCAACTTCATGACGGTAATTTACAGCACCTATCTGAAAAAACATGTGCTGGCCCGCTGCTCCTCTCCCGCTTACGGCACCAACGACGGCGACATTGTGATGAACATTTCGGCGGACCCCACCGACTTCCGGGGCAAGAATTATTACATCGATGCCAGTACCCGTGGTTCTCAATATCCCACCCTGGTCGCCACCGAAGGCGCCAACCCCAGCTTTGAAACCGGCAAATCCGTCTATCTGTATTACATCGACGCACCTAGGGATGATCGCTTCCTGTGGGATAAGGCGGATGTGGTCCGCCGCCTGATCACCTTCGATTGATCCCCGGACCGTACATTGAAAGGAGACGGCGATATGAAAAAACGCGTTTCTCTCTTTCTCTGCATCGCTTTGCTGGTTGCTTCCCTCTTCTCTATGCCGGCGGACGCCAAAATCAACGTGGGTCAGGGGTCCTACGGCCCCTTCTGGTCCGAACAATGGGTAACGGAAGATACCCGGGGGCTGTGGAACGGCTTTTATGTTCTGACCGCGGACAATGTTCTGCGCACCGATATGGTTGCCAGCTCCCCAGGCTGTTGGACGATACCGGGTGTGCAGAACGGCATGGTTTGGGAAGGCACCGCCAACGCCTGTGCCCCCAGCGACGAAGCGGATGTGGGCTATCAGCTCAACTGTCCCGAAGGAGGCAGGCTGCGGATAATCCTCAAGGGCTATATGGAAGTTCCCGGTTCCACAGGGATCACCCTGGCGATTTACAAAAACAGCTTCAGCAACCAGGTTTGGCCGGCGGTGGGCGGTCCGCAGGCGCTGGCTTCCGGCGATTCGGTGAATATCGATCAGCTTGTCCAGGTTAGACAGGGCGACCGGCTGTTTTTCCGCTTTCACTCCAACGCGCCGGTAGCCAATTCCCCCCTTTTCCGCTTTCAGGATTTCCATGTGACATGGGAAACCTCGGATCAGCAGGCCGGGAGCGTCATTCAGTCCTTCTCTCCCCAGCTGACCTCATCCGGCGGCAGTCTGACCTATGAAACACCCGCTCTGAATCTGGCCGCCAAGGGCCGGGGACTGGTGCGCATCACCCTCAGCAACCCTTCTCCCGCCGCGGCCCTCACCCTCTGGTACACCACGGCGGACGATCCGGTCTATACCACGGAAAAAAGCGTGGCCGTGCCTGTCACCCCTTCTCAAACCGAAACCCGGCAGTATCTGGCCGACCTGTCGGTGCTGTACGGCTACACCGGTACTGTCGACAGGCTGAAAATCACCGCCGATTCCATCTCTTCCGGCAATATGATCCTGGAGACGGTGGAAATCCTGGAAGGCGGCCAACTGGTGGCCCCCTTTACCCTGTCGGCAAAAACAACGGCCGCCAGCCGCGCCTACCTGAAGAGCCTGTCTCCCACCGGCCGCTCTTACTTTCCCGACGGCTTGATGGGCGT
Organism: uncultured Oscillospiraceae bacterium; assembly: GCA_902492455.1. Lineage (GTDB taxonomy): Bacteria > Bacillota > Clostridia > Oscillospirales > Acutalibacteraceae > CAKTXU01. The sequence goes on along the minus strand of CABULH010000002.1, from coordinate 90,024 downwards.
GCTGCCCAACAGCGACGGCAGTTATCGCTTCATTGGCTCCAATCCCCTTGCCGGGAATCAGACCGTCGCCCTTTTCCAGGGCAGTCTGGATAATCCTTTCCAAAGCCTGGTGGCAGAGGGAATCAGCGTCCAGAACACCCCCATCGGCTACGGCCCGGAGCAATATAACTATGTATCGGTGGGTCAGGTCTACCGTTTCTCCGGCAGCGAATGCTTCACCATCCTGCATCTGGAGCGGTATTTCGACAACACCATGGCCTGGGACGCCAGCGGGAACCGCTCCCATGCCAACAATTCCTATATGGCCGCCTCTCTTGGTTTGGGTTACTCGCCGGATAACGGAACGACCTGGTACTACGCCGGGGAGATTGCCACCCACACCTGTGAGAGCATTCATCGTTACTATGGTTTCGGCGAACAGCTGCCCACCGCCATCACCCAGGTGGCCTATTCGCTGGATGTCGGCAACGGCCCCTTTATTGTCAAAGACGGCTATGTTTATGTGTACTTCATCGACTTTAAAGCGGATTACAGCCAGACCATTTCGGTGATGAGGGCGCCGCTGAACGCTGTGATCCAGGCTGCCCGGGCCAAAAGCACCGCCCGGCAGGCCAATCTGTTCACCAAGTATTACAACGGCGGCTTCACCGAAAGCGCCATCAACGGCGAATCCACCAGCGTTGTGGACGGCGCCTGTCCTCCCAATTTCATGTCGGTGATCTACAGTTCCTATCTGGATCAATATGTGCTGGCCCGCTGTTCCTCTCCCGCTTACGGCACCAACGACGGCGACATTGTGCTGAACCTTTCAGCAGACCCCACCGACTTCCGGGGCAGAAATTATTACATCGACGCCAGCCCGCGGGGCTCTCAATATCCCACCCTGGTCGCCACCGGAGGCGCCAATCCCAGTTTTGAAACCGGCCAATCCGTCTATCTGTATTACATAGACGCGCCCCGGGATGATCGTTTCCTGTGGGATAAGGCGGATGTGGTCCGCCGTCTGATCACCTTTGACTGACTGGGTTTCATTGACGGAAGGAGGGTGATGGCACCGAAGTGACAGCGGCTTAATTCCATTAAAAAAAGGAGACAACGATATGAAAAAGCGGATATCCATTCTTCTCAGCGCGATTTTCCTCTTCACCGCCCTGCTGCCCCTGGCGGCAGGAGCGGCCATCAACGTCGGCAAAGGCGAATACGGCCCCTTTTGGTCTGATACATGGACCACGGAGGAAACCAAGGGATTGTGGAAGGGCTTCTACATCCTGAAGGCGGACAATACCCTGCGCACCGATCTGGTGAGCAAAAGCGGCGGTGAATGGCGCATCCCCGGCCAGCAGAACGGCATGGTTTGGGAAGGCACCGCCAACTCCTGCGCTCCCAGCGATGAGGCGGATGTGGGCTACCTGCTCAACTGCGTGGAGGGCGGCAAGCTGCAGATTATCCTCAAGGGCTACATGGAGGTTCCCGGCTGCACGGAAATCACTCTGGGCATTTATAAAAATAATTTCAACACCCGGGTTTGGCCCGCCGACGGCGGCGATCAGGTTTTAGCCGAAGGCGCCAGCGTGGATATCGATCTGGTCACCACGGTGAAGCAGGGCGATAAGCTCTTCTTCCGCTTCCACTCCGGCGTGGAGGTCGCCAACTCCCCCAACTTCCGATTCCAGGATTTCAAGGTGATTTGGAAAACCTCCGATCAGCAGTCCGGCGGCGATACCCCCAGCACTCCGGACACGCCCAGCACACCCGATACGCCGGATGATCCCAGCAAACCGGAGAATCCTTCCAGCACTCCGGATACCCCGGATGACCCCAGCAGCTCCGATGTGCCTTCCGATCCCTCTTCCGGCGGTGACGTCGTCATTATTGAGCCGGACGACAGCTATTATGTCACCCCCAAATTCGAGGATGTGAAGGTAGACGAGGATAAGGAGCAAATCACCCTTACCCGGAAGCTGACCCGCAAGGAATTCCTGGAGAGCTTCACCATTAAGGACGGCCACACCTTGGACCTGGTGGATACCGAAACCACCCAGGTGGTGTCGGACAACGACGCCATTGTCACCAGCAAGATGATCTGCCGGGTTTACAACCGGGGCACTCCGGTGGCCAATCTCAGCATCGCCGTCACCTATGACGAAACCCAGCAGGCGGGCAGCGACAAGCCCGGCGAATCCGGCGGTCTCTCCCCCCTGGCGATCACCCTGATCGTCATCGCGGCGGTGGTCGTGGTGGCCGGAGCCGCCGTGGTGGTTCTGCTGGTATTGAAAAAGAAGGGCGTCATCGGCGGCAAAAAGGCCGGTTGATGACCGGCGCTCCCGCCCAATGAACAGCGATTGACAGGAAAGGATGAAAAAGATGAAAAAAGTCTTATCCCTGCTGGCAGCCTCCATGCTTCTCTGCAGCGCTCTTTCCATGGCCGCATCCGCCGAGGGCCCCGCTTATGAGGACGGCGCGGAATACATCGCCTACGCCAACGGCGCGCCCAACTGGACGGCGGTGTATGTCAATGACAACACCGATTACAAGGCGGAAAATGTGGCCGCCGCCCAGTGGAACGCGGACTCCTACACCGCCACCCTGCCGGGCCAGGAAAACGACGAAGGCAACAAGTATGCCAGGTTGTATATCAACGCCGGGGACCCCAACCGTTTCGCTACTTCCGGCGCTACCATGGACCTGGGACTCTGCTTCACCGCTCCGGCGGCGGGGGCCTACCGGTTGGATGTGGCGGCCACCGCCAACATGGAAGGCTCCGACGGCATGAAGCTGCTGGTGTTCAAGCAGGATTTCACCAAGGTAAAGGAAGATGCCGTGACCGCCGAAGCCTATACCCTCTCCCAGACCTTTGAGTTGGCGGCCGGGGAAAAGGTGTATCTCTTCTTCAATAAAAACGGCCACACCTACACCGATTCCATGGCCTTGACCACGCTGAAAATGACCGCCCTGGCCCTGCCTCTTTCCGAGGCGGTCTTTGCCCCCGCAGATACCACAGGCGTACCGGCGGTCAAGGGCAGCATCTTCCGCCAGTTCTTCAACATCAAAGCGGAACCCAACGTCAAGGGACTGTGGAAAGCCTTCTACATTTCCGATCAGAACAAGCCGGAAGCCCTGGTGAAGGACGCCACCTACGACATGTGGGTATTCCCGGATGAGCTGAAAGGCGCCGGCGTCAATCAGTATTCCCAAATTTGGGAGGGCCTCAATAACGCTTTCATGCCCTCCGACGTCACTCTCATCGGCGATTATTTCACCGCTCCCGTGGACGGAAAGGTGACGGTATACGCCAAGCTGCAGTATCCCACCGATCCCGGCGATAATATCGCCGCGGCGGACGGCGTAAGCGTGACCGTGTATAAAAATAAAATCAGCGAAGACGCGGTGGTGCTGGAGCGCACCGCGGTCACCTACGCCAATTCCGGTGCCAGCGGCCTGGAACTGAAAGCGGAAAACGTGGACGTGAAAGCCGGCGATATGCTGATTTTCGTCTACGAATGCAACGACACCCCCTATAACGACAGCACCAAGGTGCTGGACAAATATGTGGCCTACACCGAAGCGGCGGATATCGACAGCCTCTTTGACTGCGACACCACCAAGGTTCGGTTCGCCGACGGCAAATTCACCGCCCTGAAATCCCTCAATATTGAAGGGCTGCTGAGCGCTGTGAACGCCAGCACCAACATGGCGGCGGCGCTGGATGCCAACGGCGAGGCCATTCCGGTGGCTACCCTGCCGGCGGAAAAAGCGGCTCAGCTTCAGCTGTATACCCAATCCGGCTTCTACATCGTGGGCACCTGGCCGGTGGAGGTTGTGGAAACCTTCGAAGAAGGCGGAAACACCCCCGATCCCAAGCCGACCCCTGAAACCGGCGTGGAGCTTCCCCTGGGACTGCTGGCTCTGACCGCTGCTGCTGCGGCGGGCGTGCTGTTCACCCGCAAAAAGAAATAACTGTCTCATTCGGGGAGGCAAAGCAGGACTTTGCCTCCCCGGTTTGATAAAAGGCCCGACAAACCATCGGCGGCGGGCTTTTTATCAAACCGGCATTCTCCCATCCCCTAATTTAACTGCTGCGGAGGAAACGAATATGACGCAAATCCCTGTTATACCCCCAGACCTGCGGGACAAGACAACCGTGTACGCGGCGGACTTCGGCTTTTCCCCGGCCAATGAGGACAACGCGCCCGCCTTGGCCCGTGCCATCGAGCATTGCCGGGAAACGGACGCCGGCATACTCCGGCTGGCTCCCGGCGTATACCGCATCAAAAACACAGATTTTCTCACCATCCGGGACAGGGAAAACTTCGCCCTGGACGGCTGCGGCGCGGAACTGATCTCCGAAACCTCTTATTTCTTCATGGTGCAGAATTGCCGGCAGGTGCTGCTGGAGAACCTCACCCTGGATGTGGATTGGAACATCCTCCGTCCGGCCAGCCTGGCCCGGGTAATATCCCGGGAGGATTTTGACCTGGAACTGGAATTTCTGGACGACGATCATCCGTCCTTGGATTTCGATATCTGCTCTTTCAATCCCTTTGATCCCATTTGGCTGACTCCCGGAGTACCCGGCGATCCTGAAATCTGGGTGCATCCGGAGGAATTCAGCGTCCTGGGGCGAGGCGAGGCGGATAACCGGATACGGCTTCGCTGCACCGCCAAAGGGGTGGAAACCATACGGCCCGGCGCCTTTTATCTGGTCCGGCATCTTCGCCAGCGCCGGGGCGCCGCCTTTTTCGTCCAGGATTCCCGGCATATCACCCTGCAAAACAACTGCGTTTACAGCACCTGGGGCATGACCCATATGGTCAACGGCCAGAGCAGCCATATTCTCTTCGACGGAGAGATTATCCGCATTCGTCCCGGCTCCCGGCGGCATATTTCCACCGACGGCGACGGCATCCATATCATCCGCAGCCAGGGGTATCTGCAGATTCAAAATTGCGATTTCTCCGGCATGGGGGATGACGACGTCAACATCCACGACTGCAATATGCTGATCCTGCGCCGTCTGGGCAGCCATACATTGCTGCTGGAAAACGAAGGCGCCGGGGATCCCGGCGACCGGCTGGAGCTGCTGAACAAGGACTTCTCCCCTTCCGGTGTCAGCCTGACCCTGCGGGCGGTGACGCAGCAGGAGGATGGCCGTTACTGCCTGGAAATCGAAGAAGAGCTGCCCGACTGGATTGAAGAAGGCCATTTGCTGCTGAACCGGCATTATGCCAGCGATCATTTTGTCATCCGCAACAACTATTTTCACGATCACCGCGCCCGGGGGCTGCTCCTCCAGACCAAGGAGGGCCTGGTGGAAAACAATCTCTTCCGCCGCACCCAGGGAGCGGGTATCTACATTATGCTGGAAACCCTGCGGGGACTCTGGTACGAGGGAACCGGCGCGGGACAGCTGGTAATCCGCAACAACCGGCTGGAGGAATGCAACTGCGGCGGCTGGACCACAGCGGTGGATATGATGGCGATCCTGCCGGACAATACCTCCGGCTATACCCCCTTCTCGGATATCCGACTGGAAAACAATACCATCCGCGTCACCCAGCTGCCTGCCGCCTGGCTGGGCTGCTGCGACGGTGTGACCTTCACCGGCAATGCGCTGGAGGCGCCTCCCACCGAAGAAATGCCGGCCGTGGTATGCGAACGCTGCCGCAATGAAAATCTGAGCGGCAACCTCTTCTGCGGCGTCCCGCTGGCGGTGGACGCCGTCCGCCGTACTCAGGATGTCCGGGAACGAAACCGTCTGCAGCAATACAGCGATTTCGTTTATTAATCGGAAGGAGAACCGCCGCATGAAAGAGATCCGGCTGGAAAACCAATATTACCGCTATACCCTGCTGTTGGATGAGGAGGGACGGCTGTTCCACGGCTGCTTCCTCCCGTCGGACATGGCGGAACAGGTAAATCCGGAAGAGCAGGCTAAACGCAGCCCTCTGCCGCTGGAAGCCATTGTCAACGTGGACGACGAACCATTGCAGCTTTCTCATGGCGTACGCTATTTTTATCCCCGCTGTTCCGTACGGGCACGGTTCCGGGAGATCACCCGGCAGCCGCTGGAACAGGACGGCGAGCGGACGATTATCACCCTTTTGGATGAGGAAAAACAGCTGCTGATCCGGTTATACTATGAGGTGTACCCCGACTCCCCCGCCCTGCGCCGCTGGACAGTGCTGGAAAACGCCGGGGAAAAGCCGGTGGAGGCGGTGCACGTCGCCTCCTATGTGCTGTCCAATTTCCCATATTTCGCGGATGACTGCCGCTCCACCTATCTCCACGCCTTTACCTCTCACTGGAGCTTTGAAGCGCAGCCCTGGGTCAAAAGCTTCGCAGAGCTGGGCATCTACGATCACGGCTGCCGCAACGGTTTTGCGGTGGAAAGCACCGGAACCTGGGTCTGCCAGCAATACATCCCCTACTTTGTGGTGGAACAGCGCCGGGCGGGGATTTTCACCGCCGTGCAGCTGGAATATTCCTCCTCCTGGCGTTTCGAAGCCGGAGCCTTTGACCTGGGAGTGGACCGCTGGTACTATCTGCAGGGCGGCATGGGCAATCACCTCCACGCCCAATGGCGCAAAAAACTTTCTCCCGGGGAAGCCTTCCGCGCCCCCGCCGCCTCCCTCACCGTGGCGCAGGGGGAGATCAGCGATGTTTTCGACCGGATGCGGCTCCATCAGCAGACACGGCTGATTAAGCACAGTGCCGCCGACGCCGCCCTGCCGGTGATTTACAACGACTGGCCCTACATGAAAGCCGACGTGACGGAAGAAAAGATTCTGGAACAGCTGGACGCGCTGCGGGAGTGCGGCGTGGATTACTACGTCACCGATTCCGGCTGGTTCACCGAGCCGGCCGGCCGCGGCGGAGTCAGCAGCTGGTGGGACCGGGTCGGGCATTGGGAGCCGGATCCCGAGCGGTTTCCCCACGGACTGGCTTATGTAGTGGATCGTATCCGGGAAAAGGGGATGCACGCAGGCATCTGGTGCGAAATCGAAGCCGTGGGCCGGGACAGCGCGCTCTACCATCAGCCCTCCCTGCTGCTGCAGCGGGATGGGCGTCCGGTGGAGGACGCCAACCGCCGGTTTCTCAGCTTCCTTTCGCCGGAAGGCCGAGCCTATGCGGATGCGGTTTTCGCCCGGATTGTCGGCTGGGGCTTTGAATATATCAAGATTGACTACAACATTGACAGCGCGCCCGGCTGCACCACCGAGACGGAAACCAGCCCCGGCCAGGGACTCCACGCCAACCGTATGGCCTATTACGACTGGCTGGACGGCATCCGCCGTCGGTATCCCGGCCTGATTATTGAAAACTGCGCCAGCGGCGGGATGCGACTGGATTACGGCATGCTCTCCCGCACGGATATGGCCTCCATCACCGATCAGGGAGATTATCGGCTTATCGGCGGGGTGCTGTTCAACGTCTCCAAACTTATCAGCCCGGATCAATGCGGCGCTTGGTCATGGCTGGAGGAAAATTTCGATGAGGATACCTGCGCCTTTGCTCTCTCCAACTCTATGGCCGGCAGGATGCACATCAGCGGCGATCTGCTGCGCTGCGGAGAAAACAAACGCGCTCTGGTCCGGCAGGCGGTGGAGCTGTATAAACGCTATCGCCGGATTCTCCCTTCCTCTGCGGTGTATCACCACACGCCAGGGGTGATCTATCACGAAAACGACCGACTGCGCATCTGGGAGGTGACGGCCCGTTCCCAGGATCAGGCGGTGATCGTCGCTCAGCGGCCCGATGCACCCGAGACAGAGGCGGTCATTTATCCCCGGGGCCTCCGCCGAGAGGATCAATACACCGTCACGGTTTTCCCAGACGGCGTCACCCGTTCCCTTTCGGGTGAGGAGCTGATGGGTAAGGGACTGCGGGCGGAGTTCCCTCATCCCTTCACTGCCAAGGTATTTTTTGTGGACAAAGAGCATAGAACATAATACAGGATAAGCGGCCGGCTAAAGAAAGAGGTACCGCATGACTTCAAACACCCTTAAGGGATTTCCCTATTATGACATGTACCGCATGACCAAAAATCAGGAACCGGTTTTCCTCAATGTCAGCGTCAACGATGAGGGGGAGATGGAACACAGCCATGAATTCTTTGAACTGCTGGCGATTCTCAGCGGCAGCGGCACCCATTGGATCAATGGCAAGACCTATCAGGTCATGCCCGGCGATATCTTTCTGCTGAATATCGGCGACCGTCATTATTTCAATCCCCTGAGCCAGGAAACCGAGTTCCGCTGGATCAACATCGGCTGGCTGCCCGATTTTTATCAGCTGGAGGACGCGGCGCTGCTGAAAAACAAAAAATACACCGACCGCGTTTCCATGAACATCACCAACCTGTTGATGGACTGCCTCTATGAATACAACCTGAAGCAGGAGGAATACCTGGATATTATCCGCTTCCAGCTGATGGCGATTCTGAAAAAGCTGAAGCGGCTGACCGCCCAAGAGGAAATCAGCTACAATGAGAAGCACCGCCGCAACCTTATCAAGCGTGCCACCGCCTTTATCGGCGATCATTACCGGGAACCGCTGACCCTGCGGGACATCGCGGAAAGGCTGGGGATCAGCCAGGTATACCTGTGCAAGCTGTTCAGCGATGAAATCGGCATGGGGGCTATCCAATATCTCCGCAAAACCCGTATTGACAAGGCGTGTTCCCTGCTGCTGTCCACCAATATGCGGGTCAACGATATTTCCGCCAGCGTGGGCTTTGCCGACAGCAAAAGCTTTTTTTCCGCCTTTAAATCCCAGATGGGCATCACCCCCACCCAATATAAAAAGCACTACGAAAAACGGAAGGCGGAGGCGCAGGCAGCGGAAGCCAAAACCCCGTGAACCGAATGGAAATCCCTGTAGCAAAAGCCCATCCCCCGTTTCAGGCGGGGGATGGGCTTTGTTCTTATGTAATCAGCTGTAATCAGCATCAGAAAAGGATGCAGAACTGCTCGGCTGGAAGCCCGTTTTTATCGAACAAAGATACATCCGGAAAGTTTCCGTAAGCATAGCGGATTCCTTTGGGTTCCGCCACCGTGCTGGTAAGCACCAGTTTATTATTCTCCAAAACCGCCTTGGCCGGGTAATAAACGCCGGATGCATCCATGATCTCAAAACCCGTGCCCTCGGTCACCGTCACCCAGTCCTTGCCGCCGGGGGTCTTCTCCGTTTGGAAGAACAGCCCCCGGTCTACCCGGGCCAAGGTGACGGTTACCTTGCTTCCTTCCACCTTATGAGACTGATAGACGGGATTTTGTTTATAATCGTTCCTGCCGTAAAAGGCCCGCAGGGTGGCCTGAGCGGCACGCACGCCGACGGGCTCCTTATCCTGGGGATGAATATCCGCCCGCTCTCCGCAATCCAGATTGACGCTGTAAGTGCAGTTTGGCACCGCCAAAGCTGTAGCTTTCTGCTGCTCCCGCAGATCGAACCAATTGTTGGAAGCCCAGCGGGGCAGCTGGATCAGGGTAAAGGTCATCTTCTCATTGCCGAATTCCCGGCGCCAGGCGTTGATCAAAGTAGTCATGGAATGCTGATAAGTGGTGTTGCCCAGGTCGCTTTCCCCCTGATACCACAGCACGCCCTTCACCGTGTACTTCCGCAGCGGATGAATCATGCCGTTATACATCCGGGAGGGAATGTGCCGCTGCAGGGCGTCCTCCGTCTGGTTGATTTTGTTGACGGTTTTGGCGTCCTTCTCCGGCATCCAGGCCGCAGCAATGGTATCGCCTTCACAAGACTGGATAATCCCGATGGGAATCTGCAGCTCCTCGTACAGCGTCCGGCCGAAAATATACCCCACGGCGGAAAAGCTGTCGTATTGCCCGATGTTGGAAGCATCCGTTTTCACCCACACCGAATAGGCGTTTTTGAAATCCTCCTGGGGGGCGGCGGTGGGTTCGGTCCACACATGGAACAGCCGGATCTGATCCGGCACCGGCGTATTGCGCAAGGTTTTGTCCTTCAATCCGCCCACCTGCATCAGCATGTTGGATTGTCCGGAGCAGATGTACACATCGCCCACCAGCACATCCTGAAGCACCCGCTTGTCCGTACCGCTGGACACCGTGAGGGTGTACGGGCCCCCAGCTTCCCCGGTTTGCACCCAAACCTCGAAGCTGCCGTTTTTGCAGCTGCCCTTATAATTTTTCCCGGCAAAATTGACTGTGATTTCCCCGTCTTTGGGATAGCCGCCCCAAATCCGTACCGAAGCGTTGCGCTGCAGAACCATATGGTCCGCCACCAGCTTGGGGAAGGTGAAATCCGCCGGTTCCGGAGAGGAGGCGGGGGGATCGGCGGACGGCGAAGAAGAGGGGGCAGCTGTGGAGGAGGAAGGCACCGAGGATACGACGGTGGAGGAATTCTCCGCAGCAGAGGAAGCATTCACGGCAGACGAAGGCGTACCGCTGCCGGTGGTGGAGGAGGCAGTGTTTCCGGGGTTTGAAACGGGAACCCGCGGCTCGCTGGAAGAGGTTGCGGCGCCTCCGCAGCCCCCCAGCAGCAAAACACCGGCCAGGCAGAAGGCCAGATACTTGCAAAAGGATCTTGTCATGGATAATACCTCCGATAATCATTTGTTTAGTCTATTATAAGCCTTCACACAGATCTGATGCAATCCATATAAATATACTGTCCATACGAAATATTATATTCACTATACCAAAAACGGCGATGTTTCCTCTTGCCTCCTGCCGATACCCGTGTTATAATCTCTCCATACAAGTTATGCGGACAACTTTGACAAAGGCGGTGAAGGGTATGGAAACTCCGAAATACAGCCGTCTGGCAGATGATCTGCGGGCGGATATCCTGGCGGGGAAATATACCCAGGGGGAGAGATTCCCCAGCGACAACGAGCTGGTGGCCGGCACCGGCTACAGCCGGCAGACCGTTCGTAAGGCGGTTTCCACGTTGGAAGGAGAAGGCTTCCTTCACCGGGTTCGGGGCAGCGGCACCTATGTTTCCTCCCCTGCTGCCGGGCGGGGCCGGACTTACAATATCGGCGTGGTTACCACCTATATTGGGGAATATATCTTTCCTCTTATCCTCCAGGGGATTGAGGAGGTGCTGCGGGAAAGGGGCTATACCTCCATGCTGCAGGCCACTCACAACCGCACGGCGGAGGAACGGCGGATTCTCAGCGAGTTTCTCACCAAACCCATCGACGGCCTGATTGTGGAAGGAACCAAAACTGCCCTGCCCAACCAAAACCTGGATCTCTACGACGCCCTCTCCCGTATGGGTATCCCCGTGGTATTCATCAACGGCTATTATCCCGGGCTGCATCGGCCGGTTTACGTGGTGGCGGACGACCGGAACGGGGGACTGACGGCCTGCAATTATCTGCTGGACCGGGGCCACAGCCGGGTGGCAGGCATCTTCAAAAGCGACGATATTCAGGGCCATCGCCGATATGAGGGCTACGCCCGGGCGCTGCTGGACCGGGACCTTCCCGTGGACGACAGCCGGGTGTTCTGGTATACCACCGAAACCCGGGAGGTGGTGCTGGAAGCCGCCGCCGGCGTCCTGGCGGACCGCTGCACTGCCGTGGTCTGCTACAACGACGAGGTGGCCCTGCACCTGGCTCAGGCCATGACCGCCCTCCCTCCCCGGATGCCCCGGCTGGAGATGGCCAGCTTTGACAACAGCACTTACGCCGCTCTGTCTCCCGTACCCTTTGTCTCCTTGGACAGTCCCAAAGCGGAGATCGGCAGGCAAGCGGCGCGCAGACTTCTGGAACGCATCGAACGGGGTACCGGCGGCAGTGTGGTTCTGCCCTGGAGCCTGTGACCTTCCCCACAAGAAAACGCGAATATTTTTGTCTATTCTTCCCCTTGTATTCTTTCCGGCAAGGGGATATGATCAAGACAAAGTTGTCCGTACAACTTGGCAAGCAAAGACCCCCATTATTGATATAAAAGGAGGACCTCCCTGTGAACAATGCAGATCATGTGGACCGGCAGGAGCGCATCCGGATGCTGGAAGAGGGCCGGACGGCTCTGGGGATCGAACTGGGTTCTACCCGGATCAAAGCGGTGCTCATCGACGAGAGCCGGACGCCTCTTGCTTCCGGCGGTTTCGGCTGGGAAAACCGCTGTGAGGACGGGGTGTGGACCTATCATCTGGACGACGTGTGGGCCGGACTCCAGTCCTGCTTCGCGGAGCTGTCCGCTCAGGTGAGAGAGGAATACGGCGTCTCCCTGACCCGGATCGGCGCGCTGGGCATCTCCGCTATGATGCACGGTTACCTGGCCTTCGACGAGCAGGGGAACCAGCTGACCCCCTTCCGCACCTGGCGGAACACCATGACCGAACAGGCGGCGGCGGAGCTGACCGAGCTGTTCCAGTTCAACATCCCGCAGCGGTGGAGTATCGCTCATCTCTATCAGGCCATGCTGAACGGGGAGGAGCATGTACAGCGGCTGGCCGTCCTCACCACCCTGTCCGGTTATGTCCACTGGCGGCTTACCGGGGAAAAGGTGATGGGCGTGGGCGAGGCGTCGGGGATGTTCCCCATTGACAACGCCGCAGGAAATTATAACCCGGAGATGATCGCCAAATTCAATAATCTCGCCGCCCGGGCCGGCTATAGCTGGACACTGGAAAAGGTACTGCCCCGGGTGCTCACTGCCGGCGAGAGAGCGGGTACGCTGACTCCGGCGGGAGCCCTGCTGCTGGATCCCACAGGCAGGCTGCTTCCCGGCATTCCCCTCTGTCCGCCGGAAGGAGATGCGGGCACCGGTATGGTAGCCACCAACAGCGTCGCACCCCATACCGGCAATGTCTCCGCCGGCACCTCCATCTTCGCCATGGCGGTGCTGGATAAGCCCCTCTCCGCCGTGTATCCGGAAATCGATATGGTTACTACGCCCGCCGGCGCGCCGGTGGCCATGGTTCACTGCAATACCTGCACCTCCGACCTGGATGCCTGGGTGCGGCTGTTCGGGGAGGTTCTCACTGCCTCCGGTCATCCGGTAAACAAACCGGCGCTGTACGACATGCTATACGAAAAGGCGCTGGAGGCCGACGAGGATTGCGGCGGCATGGTGAGCTTTAATTATTACGCCGGTGAGCCGGTGACCGGCACGGAGGAAGGTCGCCCGCTGCTGGCCCGCCTGCCGGGCGGAATTTTCTCCCTTGCCAACTTCATGCGTGCCCAGCTGTTCAGCACCATGGCAACTCTGCGGATCGGCATGAATATCCTTTTTGACAAGGAGCAGGTGCGTCTGGATCAGCTGCTGGGTCACGGCGGCCTGTTCAAAACCCCGGGAGTAGGTCAGCGGCTGATGGCCGCCGCCATGGGCGTCCCGGTGGTGGTGATGGAAACCGCCGGTGAGGGAGGCGCCTGGGGCATCGCCCTGCTGGCGGATTATATGCTCCGGGGCGGCGGCGAGAATCTGGAGGATTATCTGGCCGCTCAAATTTTCGGCGCCGACGCCGGCAAGCGGGCGGAGCCGGAACCGGCGCTCTGTCGCAGCTTTGACCGCTTTATGGCCCGTTATATTGCCGGACTTCCCATTGAAAGAGCTGCGGGCGAGATTCTGCAATAACAGTAGATCAAACGGAAAGGGTGGTTTTTGCATGAAACTTCAGGAGTACACCTTCTGGTTTGTGGTGGGCAGTCAATTTTTGTACGGCCCGGAAGTGCTGGATACCGTAGCGGAACGGGCGGCAGAAATGGCGGAGCGGATGAACGCCAGCGGCCTGCTGCCCTGCCGGCTGCTTTACAAGGTAACGACGAAAACCCCGGAGGAAATCGCCGCCGTGGTGAAGGAGGCCAACTATGACGATGCCTGCGCCGGCATCGTCACCTGGTGCCACACCTTTAGTCCCAGCAAAATGTGGATTCAGGGGCTGCGGGACCTGCAAAAACCCTATTGCCATTTTGCCACCCAATACAATCGAGAAATCCCCAATGAAGAAATCGACATGGATTTCATGAACCTCAATCAGGCAGCCCACGGCGACCGGGAGCACGGCTTCATCGCCGCCCGGCTGCGCATGCCCCGCAAGGTAATCATGGGCTATTGGCAGGATGAGGAGGTTCTGCACAGACTGGGAAACTGGATGCGCTCCGCCGCCGCGGCCGCCTTCTCCCGCGCCCTGAAGGTGATGCGTTTCGGAGACAATATGCGAGGGGTGGCGGTCACCGAGGGCGACAAGGTGGAATCCCAGATCAAGCTGGGCTGGCAGGTGAACACCTGGCCGGTGGGAGAGCTGGCGCAAACCATCGCCGCCGTCACCGAGGAGGAAACCGACGCGCTGATGGCCGTCTACGCCGCCGACTACGACATGGCCACCGATAATCTGTCGGCGGTACGCTACCAGGCCAAAGAGGAAATCGCCATGAAACGGCTGCTGGACCGGGAGGGCTGCCGGGCTTTCACCAACACCTTTGAAGATCTGTACGGCATGGAACAGCTGCCGGGCCTGGCTTCCCAGCGGCTGATGGCCCAAGGCTACGGCTACGGCGGCGAAGGAGACTGGAAGGTGGCCGCCCTTACCGCCGTGATCAAGGCTATGACCGAAGGAATGCCGGGAGGCACCGCCTTCATGGAGGATTACACCTATCATCTCGTCAAAGGCCAGGAATACTCTTTGGGCGCCCATATGCTGGAGGTCTGCCCTTCCGTGGCGGCGGACAGACCCCGGATCGAAGTGCATCCCCTGGGCATCGGCGGCAAGGGAGATCCCGCCCGGCTGGTGTTTGAAGGCCATCCCGGCAAGGGCTGTGTCGTCAGCCTGATCGATATGGGCGGCCGGATGCGGATGATCTGCCAGGATATTGAAGCGGTAAAACCCATACTGCCCATGCCCAACCTGCCGGTGGCCCGGGTGATGTGGCGGGCCATGCCTGATCTGTGCACCGGGGCGGAATGCTGGATCACCGCCGGGGGCGCTCACCACACGGTGCTGACCTACGATGCCACTCCGGAGATGCTCCGGGACTGGGCGCGAATCATGGACATCGAGTTTGTCCACATCGATGCGGATACTACACCGGAAAAGCTGGAACAGGCGTTATTCCTCCAGGATCTGGCCTGGAAGCTGAAATGAGGGAAAAACGATGCTGGAAGCACTGAAACAGACGGTTTTTGAGGCGAATCTGCTGCTGCCGCGGCACGGCCTGGTCACCTTCACCTGGGGCAATGTTTCGGGGGTGGACCGGGAGCAGGGGCTGATGGTGATTAAGCCCTCCGGAGTGGAATATGACGATCTGCGGCCGGAGGACATGGTGGTGGTGGATCTGGAAACCGGCGAACGGACGGAAGGGAGGCTGAACCCCTCTTCGGACACTGACACCCATCTGGCCCTCTACCGGGCCTTTCCCCATATCGGCGGAGTGGTCCACACCCATTCCCGCTGGGCCACCATCTACGCCCAGGCAGGCCGGAGCATCCCCGCCCTGGGCACCACCCACGGCGACTACTTCTACGGCGAAATTCCCTGTACCCGGAAGATGACGCCGGACGAAATCCGCGGCCGTTATGAGCTGGAGACAGGAAATGTCATTGTGGAGACCTTCCGGGACAAAGCGCCGGATGACATTCCGGCGGTGCTGGTCCACAGCCACGGTCCCTTCTGCTGGGGCAAGGATCCGCTGGACGCCGTCCACAACGCGGTGGTGCTGGAGGAAATCGCCTTCATGGCCTGGCACAATCAGATGATGGATCCCGCTGTTCCGGTCATGCAGCGGGAACTGCTGGATAAACACTACCTGCGCAAGCACGGTGCCAATGCCTATTACGGGCAGGGAAAATAAGACAGCGAGAAAAGCCGGGAAAATCCAAAGATTTTCCCGGCTTTTACTGTTTGGAGATCTTAGAAAAAAATATTGGGAGCAGCACTGCATCCTCAGCCGCCGTAATGGGTGCAGGCATCCACATAGGCCAGGATATTTTCCCAGGGTACCTCCGGCTCCAGCAGATGGGTGGGGGCGGGAAACAGGCCGCCGTGATCCCCGGCAATTTTCAGGTTCCGCTCCACCTCCCGTCGGACCTCCGCAGGGGTTCCCCAAGGCATGGTGGATTGGGTGCCGATGGTGCCGTGGAAGGACACCTGCTCCCCGAATTGTTCATGGATGCTTTGGAAGTCCATGCACTCGGGCTGAATGGGATTGAGCACATCGATCCCCGCCTCGATCAAATGAGGAATAAAGGGTTGGATGGTGCCGCAGGAATGAAACATAATCAAAATATCCGGATTCACCGCCTTAGCGGCCTGGATGAATTGGGTCAGCCGCGGCTTTATCCACTGGGTAAACATCTCCAGGCTCATCATGGTGGAATGCTGCATCCCCACGTCGTCTCCAATCAGCAGCAGCTCGGCGCCCCCCTGGGCATAGATGCGGGCATTGTCGCAGGCCAGGCCGGTTATCCGATCCAGCAGCGCCTCCGCCATCTCCGGGGCGCAGAGCATATCCATCATCAGCGGCTCCATTCCCCGGATGTACCAGGCGGATTCCCACAGAGTAACGTTCATGTTGGCGCAGACCAGATAATCGCGCCGCCGGATTTCCTCCGCTTCCCGCCGAATCCACTCTATGTTCTCCTCTTTCTTTGCCACCGGATAGGGATAGGTCAAAATCTGCTCCACACTGTCCGCATCTTTCAAGGGATGGAGCATCTGGCTCATATGCATAGAGGTGGGGGTGGAGCGATGTCCCACCCCGCAGTGATCGATCACCGTCCGGTCATCCCGATTCGGATGATAAGGATAAAACCGGCTGACATCCTCATCTTCCAGCAGCAGGGGCGGGAGATACCAAAGGGGCATACCGAAATACTCCTTGTAGGGCTGGGCCCCGCCGGTCTTGGCTTTGTATATTTCCTCCAGATGAGGGCAGAGGTTGAAATCCACCGGCACCTTTTCATAGCCCCGACGCCGGAGCAGGGACAGGGTGTTTTCCCGCCTTGTCATAGGGATGCCTCCTTTATTTACAAGCACAGCTCCGCCCGTCCGTTTTCCAGGGAATAAACCTGTCCTCTCACTTTCAGGGAGGCCTCCACGGCGTCGGGCGCCTCCGCCGTCAGATGAATTTCCCCTCGCTGCCGGTCCCACCGCAGGGCGATATCCCCCCAGGCGGAGGCATACCGGCAGTCCACATATTCCAGGCAGTCCGGGATATAGGGCTCCAACCGCAGCACCGGAGGGCCCTCCACCGGCTGCCGCAGTTCCCGGATGCCACCCAGCACCCGGTAGAAAAAGCTGTCCGCTCCGGTGAGAGGGCTGTGATTATGAGAATTCATTTCGTATCCCGTCATCCACTGCCACCGTTCCCAGACGGTAGTGGCTCCCCGGTCGATCATAAAGCCGAAAGAAGGATACTCCCGACGGCACATCAGCTCCAGCGCCAATTCATCCAGCCCCAGCTGAGCGAGCAGCAGGAAAACATAAGGGGTGCCGATGATGCCGGTGGGCAGCTGAGGGGTACCCCGGGATTCGGCCAGCTGGAAGCGTACCTTTTCCAGCACCCTTTCCCGCTGCTCCGGCGGCGTAATGCCGAAGAGCAACGCCAAGATCCCCGGCAGCGCTCCCAGCTGATTGTTGCAGCCATAATACCCGGTATCCACCCCGCCCTGGGAATAATAGGTTGCCTGATAAATCCGCCGCAGCCGGTCCCGCTTTTCTTCCGCCTTCCGGCGGCCGGGATGATCTCCCGCCACCGCGGCGAAAAGCGCCAGTGCGTCCCAGGCGTCCACATAAAAAGCGTCCCGCACCATGGCAGGGGGAACGGATTCAATCGCCAGCCAATCCCCGAAATCCTCCCCTGTCAGCAGTCCCTCGGGCCCCTCCCGGCTTTCCAGATAACACAGAAACCGCCTGATCACCGGATAGTGGCGGAGCACCGCCTGCCGGTCGCCGTATACCTCGTATAGCTGCCGCAGAATCACAGGGTAAGCGGCTCTCCAGGTAAAGGATTCGCCGCCCTCACCCGGCGCCAGCACGGTGGGGATATCCCCCTCCGGCGTGGCGGCGTCGGCAATATCCTCCAGCCATTTGCGGTATACCGGCTGCATATCATAGTTGAACACCGTGCCGTGGGAAGCCGCCAGCCCGTCGCCCAGCCAGCCCTGGCGCTCATCCCGCTGGCAGCAGTCGGTGGGGATGGAATGGAGGTTGGTGCGCATCGACCGGGTCATGGCCTCATGGATACGGTTCAGCAGCGGATCGGAACAGGAAAAGCTTCCGGTCTGCCGCACGTCGGTGTGCAGCTGCAACCCGGTTATCCGGCGGATGCGTCTCATAGGGACGCCGGATATTTCCGCGTAGCGGAAACCGTGATAGGTGAACCGCGGGGCGTAGCTCACCGTCCCGTCGGCGGCAAATATATACCGGTCCCGGGCTTCGGCGGAGCGCAGATTCTTCCGATTCAACCCGCCGTTCGGATCCAGCAGCTCGGCGTGACGCAGCTCCAGCGCTTCCCCGGCTCGGCCCTCTGCCTCCACCCGTGCCACACCGGAAAAATTCACTCCGAAATCCGCCAGGCAGCCCTCCGCTGTTTCGGTCAGGGCAACCGGCGGAATTTCCTCCGTCACCCGGATGGGGGGGATGGAGGAAAATACCAGCCGGGGCTTCCAGTCCGCTCCCGCCGTCCGGGCAGGTGCCCAGCCGGCTGCGTCGAAGCCGGGCTGATCCCACCCGGGCTGTTCCTGCCGGGCGTCATACCGCTCGCCGTTGTAAATAGAGGTCTCCGTCACCGGTGAGGCGGAAACAGCAAAATCCCCGTCGGATAAGATCGTCTGCCGCCTGCCGTCGGCATAGCGGATTTCCAGCTGCAAAAAAGCCATAGGCTCTCCACCGTAATAGCGGCCCATCCACTGGCCTCCCCCCGGCCAATGGGGCGCGGCCCAGATTCCCACCGCATTGGGTCCCTGACGCAGCTGCCGGGTGACATCGTAAAGCGTATATTCCACCCGTTTGTGGTAGGCGGTGTAGGATGGGAAAAGCCGCTCCTCCCCGATTCGCCTGCCGTTGAGGGTCAGCTCGCCGTAGCCCAGGGCGGTGAACCAAAGCCGGGCGGTCCCAATTTCCCCCTCCACGGCAAATTCCCGCCGAAACAGTGTCCCTCCCCGGATGAACCTCGCCTGGAACTGTCCAGAGAAGATCCCCGTCTCCAACCGGGCGGGATCGCTGCGGTGGAGATTTCCCGCCATGTCCCGCACCTCGGCGTACCAGACATAAGCGGTGCGGGACTCCAGGGGCTGTTCCGGCTGATGCTGGCACAGGCTGGTTTTCCGCCAGCCGCTGTCATACACCGGGGGATCCGAACCCTCCGCCCGGAGGATCACAAACCGCACCGCCTGCTGGCGGCAGCCGGGAATATAGGCCAACACGGGATATGGATGGTCGACTCCCAAAGGATCGGCCATCCCGTCACAGGTAAGGCGGACCGGCTTGCCGGATCTGTCTGTCGTCATGCCGTTTTCCTCCTTATTCCACCAGTCCGGTGCGCTCAATCCCCTGCATGAAGCCGCGCTGAAGCACCGCGAAAATCAGAATGATGGGCAGGATCGCCATCAGGGTGGCGGCCATGAAAACCGCGTTGTTGATCACCGCCTCCTGATTGGGCATATCAAAGGAGGAGAAAAAGGACAGCGCCCGGGTGGGACTTTCCATAATGGGAATCAGCGCCTGGATGGATGCGGGCAGGGTGTACATATCCGGCTTGGCGGCGTAGATGCCCGGCTCATAGAAATCGTTCCAGTGCCACACCATGGAGAGCACCAGCGTCACCACAATGGCCGGTTTGGCGATGGGAAGAACAATGCGGACATAGGTCCGCAGAAAGCCGCAGCCGTCCACTTTGGCGGCGTTTTCCAACTCCCGGGGCAGATTCATAAAGAACTGCCGGAAGATGAAGATAAACAGTCCTCCCCGCAGTCCGAAGCCGAAGAAGGTGGGCAGAATCACCGGCAGGTAGGTACCCAAAATTCCCATGTTCACATACACCAGGTAAAGGGGAATGATGATGGTCTGCACCGGCACGATGATGGACAGCAGAACCGCCAGAAAGAGCAGCTTGCGGCCGGGAAACCGGTAGCGGGCGAAGCCGTAGCCGATAAAGGCGCAGGACAGCAGGTGCCCCGCCGTGCCGAAAATGGTATAGATGGCGGAGTTTTTCAGGTTGGAGAAAAAGTTGCAGGCCTTGATGGCCATGGAGAAGTTCTCCCATTTCAGGCTGCGGGGAATCCACTGCACCGTGATATCCAGCAGATCCCGGTTGGTTTTCACCGAGGTAATCAGGATATACAGGAAGGGATAAAGAAAAAGGAAGGCCAGGTCGATGAGCACCGCGTACAGCAGGATGCGGGCCAGCAGCCGGGGAGCCTTGGTCCTCACCTTACCGCTGACAGCGGACATTTTCAACGCCGGATTTTTCTGTAAAGACGGCATTTCCCTCACCTGTCCTTTCGGCGGATGTCCGCGTCGGCAGAATAGATAAACCGGCTCATCACGGCAAAGGTGATCAGCACCAGCAGCAGGATGAAAAGAAAATAGATCCAGCCCATGGCGGCGGCAAAATCAAATTGGGACCATTCGAAGCCCACCTGCTTGATGTACTGCAGCAGCCCGTCGTTGATGCTGGTGAAGGAATCCACCAAGGTATAGATGATGTTCAGCAGCAGGATTGGGGTCAGCATGGGCAGGGTGATATGCCAGAAGCACTCCCAGGGGGTGGCGCTGTCCACCCGGGCCGACTCGTACAGGGAGGGCGAGATGCTTTGCAGGCCGGAGAGGAACAGCAGGATCTGCACCCCGCTGGACCACAGCACCAGCACGATGGAGCTGAAAAACAGGCTCAGTCCATCGGACAAGCCCGGCCCCAGGGCGGCGAAGAGGTCGCCCCCCAGCAGCTTCTGCTGTACCGACAGGGCTTGGAGATCCACCCCCTGAGCGGTGAGCTGCTGCATGACAAAGCCGTTACCCAGCAGGAAGGGCAGAAAAAAGATGGTGCGGAAAAGCCCCCGCCCCCGGATGTTCTGGTTGATGAGGATGGCGATGATGAGGGAGAACACCAGGATCAGCGGCGCCCGGATCAGGGTGGTGCGCACCGATTCCAGAAACAGAGGAACAAACTGCAAGTCCATCATAAACGCCCGGACGTAATTATCCAGCCCCGCGAAGGTCACTTTCAGCCCGCTGACGCTGGTCAGCTTGCCCAAGCTCAGCCAAAGAGATTGACCGATGGGAAAGGCAAAAAAGCAGAGGATGCCGATGATCAGCGGCGTCATGAATACATAGGCTTCCGCAATATGCCTTCCCTGCATGGACAGGCGTTTTTTTCGTTTCGCTTTCATTCATCGTACCTCTTTTCAGGGAGTGATCAGCAGATAATCCGCCGCCGGCACCACCCGACCGTCGATTTTCCGCTCCTGCTCTCCGTAGTTCACCAGCACCCGGCAGCCGTTGGCATAGCCGGTTTCATACACCTCCGCCTCCACCTGCCGGTGGCTGCTGATAGGCTGGCCGAACACCGGCGCCAGATCGGTGGTGAATTCCCGGTAAACCTCCCGGATAGTGCCGGCCCAGTCGGCGTAACGGGAGGAGAACAACTGATTATAGGCGGTATCCCGCAGCAGCACCGGATCCCCATGGGTCACTTCGAAGGTGGGGGCGCAGCCGTATTCCACCCATTTCAGCTTTTGCTGCTGCCGGTCATAGGCTTGGTTGCCGGCGGCGCCGGAATAGGGGATGCTGCCAGACACCACAATCTGGTAAAAAGGCACCGCCCTGCTGGACAAGGGGGAGCGGGAATCCTCCTCCGGGATGTCGTACAGCCAATCGGCATAGGGCAGCACATATTGATTGCCGCCTTGAATCGCCGCCGGGCGGCCCTCTTCCTTCATTTTCCGCAGCACGGTCTGCCAGTTCAGCAGCGCATCGGTGCGGTCGGTGGGATTCGCCTCGCAGTAATCAGGGTATAGCCGGCTGCCGCCGCCCGCCAGGGCCAGGCCCATGGTGGTTTCCACCATCTGTTTCATCACCGCAGCCTGCCGGCGGCGGACAGCCGCGGGATTCAGCAGATACCAGCTTTCCGCCTCATCGGTAAGAACGGTAAGCCCCCCGGTCTGCACCGCATCCCGCCGGACAGAAAAACCGCTGCTTTTGGCGTCGGCAGAGGTCAGATCCGTCTGCAGCGCCGTGGGGATGCCCAAGGCTGCGGCGGTCTCGGCCAGGGATTGCAGCTCCTTCCGTCCTCCCAGGCCGCTTTCCGGCTTGCCTTGTCCCGGATCCGCTCCATAGCCTCCTGCGGACCAGCCGATGAGCCGCAGGCGCAGAGCTTCCGCGCCATCTGCCGCCAGTTCCTCCAGAATATCCGCCGCTTGGCGGTAGGTGGTGAGGGCCAGGAACTCATCCCATAGGAACCCCTGATCCTTCACCCCCATAAAAATATCCAGATGCATTGCTGGGGTGGCCGCTTTTTCCGGCAGCAGGTCCCGGGATTGCAGATACTCCCGGTAGGCCACCGCCATGGCGTCGTAGGACGCCCCACCTGTCAGGAAGCGGTAGGAAACCTCCCGGTCCCGCAGGCAGGGTTTCTCGTCATACCGGTGAACCACCTCTTTTTCCGCCGCTTCCGCCGACCGCTGATAATCCGCCGCGGTTTTCGCCTCGTAGTTATTCCGATAACGGAAAGCGAAGGCACAGCGGTTGAGGGCCACATTGGCCCCTTCCGGAGAAACCAGGATCTCTCCGTCCGCCTCCCCCTTGGTGGTGAAAGCGATAAAGCCGTTCTCTCCCTGCCGGATGCCGAAAACCGGCAGCATAGCGGCGGCGCTGCTTCCAACCAGGGTGGACTGCGTCACCGCGTCGGGAAAATAAACCGGCAGCCGATAGGTTTTCACATTGGCCGGCCGGTTCTGATAATCGGCGTAATCCATCAGGGAACCGCTGCCGTCCGGGAAGAGGATGTAACCGTCCACCGTATGGTCAGCGGCTCCGAAGAAGGGCAGCACCTCCACGCTTACCAGACCGTATTTTCCCTCCTCCGCGATACCCTTGGCCGGCAGGGTAAACCGCAGCCCTTCCTGATCCAGCCGGATCTCCGCGGTGATCTGAATTTTCGTTTTAGTGAACCGATACCGCAGCCTCACGCCGCCGGGGATTTTCTCCGCCTTGACGTCCGCCGGTTCATTGGCGCTGTACGCCTTCTGCACCACTCCATTGTCCGCCTCCACATCCACATAGCTGAAGGCGAAAAGGGACTGCATATAGGCGGTCCAGGTTTTATTGGTGGTGATGCCGAACCGCTCCATATCCACCGCGCTGGACCAGATGGCGCCGCTGCGGGCATCGGTAACGGTTAACGTTCCGGCCGACAGGTCGCAGTCCATCGACAGCGCTCCTGCTTCTTCCCGGATCACGCTGTCTTCAGCGGAGATGGGGGCGCCGGCTACCAGTTCCTCCTGCGGCAGTACGGGAATCTCCCCCTCATTCGCCGCGCCCCCGCAGGAGGTCAGCAGCAGCGCCGCCGCAGCGGCAGCACTGGCGGCTCGCAGCATGAATGGCAGCCTTCTTATCGATTTCATCGGCCCGCGGCCTCCCTTCAGCGAATGGAACGCAATTCTTCCAGAATATTGGATATGAATTCAATCATCTGGGCGGAGAGCATCCCCACCAGCAGAATCGTCAGCCACAGCAGCGCCATGGCCAGCAGCGACAGTACACATACCAAAATAGTTTTACCAATAGAATACATATTGAGAACTTTTACGCTGAGTACAAACAAAATCCCTGTCCACAGGCTTATCGCCAGCAGCAGCGCACCGTACAGCCCCGCCTCTTCCCGGGAGAGAAGATTGGACAGTCCCGTCATCGGCAGGGTGAAAAGTACATACGGCGCCAGGCAATAGCAGGAGGCGGAAAGGATCTCGCTGATCCGGCATTCCCCTCCCACTACCGCAGTGACGGCGTAGGAGGCCACCACCCAGGAAAGCAGCGGCACCACCAGCAGAGCGATTTCCATCAGCCATTGGATATCCCGGGGATCGGCGGAGGCCAGAGGGTAATGGGTCACCGCCAGAGAAGTCAGCCGTACCACCACCGCCAGCGCCAGCAGAAGCAGCGGGGGCAATAGATTGATATGTCCCCGGTCCCGCTTGATGTAGGAGAACAACTCTCCGGGCCGGAACAAGGCCCCAGCGGCCAAGCCCAAGCCGTTGCGGGTGGTGTTGTGATCGGCGGTGCGGTTCATCTGCCTGTCCACCGCGGCATAGCCCACCCTGCGCAGGGCCTTATATGCCAGAATTCCTACCGCCGCAAAAGCCACCGCCGCCAGCACCACCCAGAGGAAATGCTGTCGGAAAAGAAGATGCCGCTCCTTAGCAAATGCGGCGGAATAGCCCGCAGGATCCTCTGCCAGCCGGTACTGCTCCATTGCCGCCGGATAATCCTGCGCCTGATACAAGGCGTTGCCCATACCCGTGTAGGCCGTCTGATAGCTGGCGCTGATGGCAGCCGTCTCCTCCCACAGCTTCATGGATTCCTGATACAATCCCTCCTGGTAAGCGGCGGATGCATCCTGGATCAGCTGAATAAAGCGGGTGGGCTGATAGATAGTGACGCTGTTTTTGGTCTTATCCAACACATAGAGATTGCCCTGCGCATCCAGGTCAAGGGCGCTGGGCAGCTGGAATTTGCCGTTTTCCTCGCCGCTGCCGCCGAAAATGGTGAGCAGCTGCCCATCGGCGTCGTATTGGTACAGGCGGCAGGTGTTCTGCTCCACCGCCGTTACAATTCCCCGGCCGTCCACTGCCAGATCGGTGAAATAGGGCTGAATGGGAGCCCCTGCGTCATCGGCAGGCTCTCCAAACATCCGTACCGGCTGAATCAGATTGGGCATGAGAAAGGAAGAAGCGGCGCGGCCGTCATATTTCCGGTAAACGTTGTCCCCCACGGCGTTGAGCTTTTTGATCTCTCCGTCGGCATGATCCGCCGCCGTACCATAAATCAACCCCTTTTCGTCCAGATCGAAGTTGATGTAGCTTACCGCCCGGCGCTTGGTCATGGCCGCCTGCTGAGACTGGGAGGCAAACAGCCGGATCAGCGTCTCCTGGAGGGAGAAACCGATTTTGTTCTGTCCGACATATCCGGCAAAACGGTTGTAGGCATCCAGAGCCATGATGGATTCGCCTTTCAGCACATACAAATAGCCGGTGGGACTGACGGTGATCTTGGTGGGGTCAAAAAGAAAATCCTCGCTGAGCAGGTCTGAGTCCGGCTTGACGAACTCCTCCACAAATTCTCCGGCGCTGTCCAGGTGAAGGATACGGTGATTGCCCGTATCGGCGATGTACATATTGCCGTCTTTATCCGCAAATATACCCCTTGGTTCCTGCAGCGGCCGCTCCTCAGGGCCGTAAAAGATCCCCGCTGTCCGGCCGTCGGCGCCGATTTTGACAATCCGGTTGTTTCCCGTGTCCGCTATGAAAAGCTCCCCCGCCTCATTGATATACAGATCGTCCGGTTCATTGAGGCGGCTGCTTTCCCCCTCCCAATCCCCGGCATTGTATATCACCTCTTTGAGGACATAGGTTGGCGGTGTGGGTACCCGGGAAGCATCGGGGGACAGGGTATAATACTGGACGTTTTCTGCGGCGGCCGTCAGGCCGCCCAGGCACAGCACCGCCGTCAGACCCGCGGCCAGAAGGCCGGAACGCAGTGGTTTGGACATGCTGTCCGCCCTCCTTTGCATCATTTAATACCGGAATGCACCATGGTCTCCATCACTTTGGACTGCATGGCGGTGAACAGAATAATGGTGGGTACAATCATCAGAAAGGCGGCGGCTCCCGCCGCCCCCGCTCGGCTCAGGTTGGTGCCGCCGATGGTCTGCAGCGCCAAAGGCAGGGTTTTCATCGCCTGGGAGGTGGTAAAAATCAGGGGAGAGAAATAATCGTTCCAACTGGAAACAAAGGAGAATACCACCAGGGTGGCCCAGGCGGGGGAAAGAGCAGGCATCACGATCCGGGTAAAAATCCGGCATTCCCCCGCCCCGTCGATCCGTGCCGCTTCCAGCAGCGCGTCGGGGAACTGTTCAGTGAATTGTTTCATCAGGAACATGTTATACGCCACGGCGATATTCGGAAGAATCAACGCCCAGTATGTATCGATAAGCCCCAGGGAATTGACCACCATGTACCGGGGAATCTGGGTGACGTGGGTGGAAAACATCAGCGCCGCTACAATAACGGCGAAAAAGGCCTTGGAGCCGGGCGGGTGATGCTTAACAATGCCGTAGGCCGCCATGGAGGAAACCAACACGGTGCATAATACGGTAAACACCGTGATCACCAGGCTGTTGAAGATGAACCGCAGAAAGGGCACGGAAGTGGTGCCCAGGGAGATCAGCAGATCATAGAAGTTCTGCCCTGTGGGCCGCCGCACCAAAAAGCGGGGCGGATAGATATACAGCTCATCCAGCGGCTTGAAGGCGGTGCTGACCATGTACACCAGCGGCAGTGCGGTGAACAGCACCAGAGCCAGCATTAGCACATACAGAAAAACCATGGAGGGCTTGATATGGATTCGCTTCTTGCCGATGCGCATGTCAATCCTCCTTTGTGGACAGCCACCGGGTAATCAGGCGGCCCAGGATAAAGGTCATAGCGAAGAGCACAATCGCCACCGCTGAAGCGTAGCCCATGCGAAAACGGATAAAGGCATAATCATACATGTGGGCCACAATGGTATGGGCCGCATAGTTGGGACTGGGCATCCCCGCCACCGTCACTGCGATATCGAATACGCCGAAGGAGGTGACGATGGAGTTGATGGCACCGAAAAGCAGCTGGGGCTTCATCTGCGGCAGGGTGATATACCACAGCTTCTGCAGTTGGGTGGAAACTCCGTCGATGTCCGCCGCTTCGTAATATTCCCGATTGATGCTCTGCAGACCCGCCAGGAACACCAGAAACCCGGTGCCCATGCTCATCCAGATGGAAATCACCAGCACCACGGTCATGATATACCGGGAATCCATGGTCCAGAGAATGGGGTCCTGAATCATCCCCAGCTGAATCAGGGCGTTGTTGATGAGGCCGTACCGGTCAGAACTGAAGATATACAGCCACACCACCGACATCGCCACGCCGCTGGTGATGGAAGGAGCGTAAAAGGCCAGAGCAAAGGCTCGCTTGAACCGCAGCATATTGATGGCCCAGGCCGCCACAAAGGAAAGGATATATCCCACCGGCCCGGCGATGCAGGCAAACACCAGGGTGTTCTTGAGGGCGATAAGAAAGATATCATCGTCAAAAATCAGATGCTTGTAGTTAATCAGGCCCACAAACTGGGGCGTTCCAATAAGATCGTAGTTGGTGAAGCTCAGTACGCAGGCCACGATAATGGGCACCAGCACGAAAACGGTGAAGAGGATAAAGAAGGGCAGGATAAAGAGATATCCTACATAATGCCGGCGGATGAATTTCGCCGCGGCGGCTTTGGCGCCCGCAGGCCGTCCCGCACGGCGGGCCGCTGCTGTGGCTGTGTCAGCCATTTTCCTTCCCCCCAGTCAATCCGTATTCTTCCCGCTGCATCAGCAGCTCCCGGTTGATATCCGCCACCGCTTCCTCCAGCGCCATGCGCACCGGCTGACCGTTGATGACAATCCGGTTCCAGGCGTTGGTGAGATGCCGGCTGGTAAAGTATCCACCCGGCACGATGGGAACCTCTTTCGCCCACTTCCACTGTTCGTGAAAAACCGCGAGATCCGCGTCACCCCAGGGAATGGCGTCGAAAGCCTCCAGGTTGGCCGTGTTCCAACGGGCCTCCACCCCGATCATGGCCTCGATCTCATTGGCAAACTGAAGCTGAACGTCGGTTTCGGTCCACCAGCGCAGGAATTGCCAGGCCTGCTCCTTCTTCTCCGAATTGCTCATAATCACTGCGCACTGGCCGGCAATGCCGCCGTGAGAGCGATCCACCTGCCCGTCGGCGGTCCTGGTGCCCGGCAGAGGGGCGATCCCCCAGCGGCCCATCAGCTCTGGCGCGCCTACCGACAACAGCTGATAATCGGCATACTTGCCCAATCCCATGGGCATCTCGCCGGTACGGAACCGGCTGAAAAAGTTGGCGGACACCGGCACCCCATAATTGATGAACAGCTCGGCGCATTCCTTGAACCCCTGATATGCCTCAGCGGAATCCAGGCCGGAATAAGCGCCGTCCTCCCGGTAATACGCCGCGCCGTTTTGGAATAGGAACTGGGTGAAATCCGCCGGATAATAAAACTGCATCTTGTTCTGATTCAGCACCGGCAGCACATGATCGTACAGATCCTGCCGGGTATCCGGCAGACGGATGCCCAGCTCGGCGATGATATCCTTGCGATAGATCATCACCATAAAATCCATATTTTCCGGCAGGGCATACACCCCGCCGTTATGTTCGAAGGGGATAAAGATGCTGGGCAGAAACCGCTCCGCCGTTTCTTCAAAATCCGGGAAGGAGGACAAATCATGAACCGCGCCCCGGATGGCGAATTCCACCGGCGAACCCGGCTCCACCCCCAAAGCGGCGTCGGGAGCATTGCCGGAGGAGATAGCCAGCATCAGCGCGTTGACGCTGCCGGAACTCAGCTGCCCCGCCGGCAGGACGTTGAGATTGACCTGTATGCCGGTTTTTGGGGTGAATTGTTCGTCGCTGAGCTGCTTGATCAGCTCCGCCCATTCGGTTCCCCGGGCCACCCAGATATCCAGGGTGTCGGTGATTTCCACGTCTCCCGCCACGCCGCCGATGCTGTCGTAATCCTTTTGGAAGGAGATCAGGAAATTCCACAGCGTGGCCCAGATTTTCTGCCAGATGCTGGACTGGGGGTTGCCCCATGCCGCATCCGGGGAACCCAGCAGGAAATAATCGATCATCAGCGGCTGCACCTGCACGTCATTGTACCAGGTCCCCAGGGTGGTGAGCGCGTTGTTCAGTTCACCGATCCGTCCGGCAATGGAAAAGGGATTGCGGATCATGCTGTCCAGCTGGCTGGCGATGGACTGGAAGTTTCCGGCCATGGCGGGGGTCTTCTGCGCCAGCCGCCGCACCGTTTCCTCCTTTTCCCGCAGGCTGGCGGCCAGGGCCTCCATGTCACCCTGCAGGGTGGGGATGGTGGAAAACAGCTCATAATCGTAGTGGGGATCAGGAGAACTGCCGGTAATGGCATTGATCTGGCGAATCATCGCCGACAGCCGGAGAATATCCTCGTTGAGCGACCGGGCAATGTCCGCGATCTCCCCCAGCACCACCGTCATGGTGATCTCCCGATCTCCCGCCTCCAGCCAGAAAAGATAGGGCTCCCCCTCTTCATCGGCCAGCACGGTGGTATTCCACCGCCGGCTGTAATCGAATCGCACCTCCGCCATCTCTGCAAAGGGCAGCTGGCCGTCTATCTCGATCCGCCGGTAGGAGGGCAGACCGTCGTTCCAGGTTTGGCTGCATCGAAGGGCCAGCTTATACCAGCCGTCCTCCGGCACCTGTAGACGGAAGGTGATGGTTTGGGTACCCCGCCGCCAGCGCCAGCCGCCCATGGCGTTCAGCTTCCGGGCGGAAACCGACGGCGGGCTGCAGATGGGATCATTGTCCGCTTCCATTCGCACCGTGGGATCATTTTTATCGGTCACTGCTCCCTCAGCTTCCACTTGAAGGGTCTCCCCGGCATAAGCTGACCCTTCCCGACTGCCGCGGTATTCCTCATAGGAAACGGGAAGCCGATAGGGAACCAGCTGGAGCTGTCCCAAAATCATCGCTTCGGCTACATATTCCAGGGCAATTACATGGCTGCCGGACTGGAGATGGAGCACCAGCGGCTCGCTGTACGCCCCGGCCGCATCCCGCAGATCGGTCTGCTGCCAGGTGAATATCTGTTCCTGAGAGGGATAGGTCTCGTCACCGGCGCTGTTGACCGCCGGCGCGGACTTGTCCTTCCACAGCCGGTTGACAGCAATGCTCTCCGCTTCCGCAAAGGGTACTTCTCCATCCACCAGCAGATTCCGCTTGGCGGACAGGCTGCTGCCTTCCGGCATCCAGTAGGTCAGCCGGAGAAGATAGAGCCCCTCCCGTCCCACGGAGAAGGCATATTCGGCCCGGCCTGACGCATGGCGGACGCCTTGAGCGCCGTCAAGCGTTTCCCGCTGAGCCGGCACAGCCGTACCGTCCTCCTTCTTCAGCGTCAGTGCGTCCAGGTCCGCCGTGCAAAGGGCCTGGGAATCATAGGGCAGGGAAGGATATTGGCTCCGGATCTCCTCATAGGAAGGATAAGCGGAATCCTGGATTTCCTCTCCCGGGGCCAGCCCCTCGATCTTGTCCTTCAGCGGCAGATCTCCCGCTGCCAAGGTCAAAGGGGCGCAGTGGACCAGAACAGCGGCGGTCAGCAGGACCGCGGCTATCCGACGATGAATATGCAATTGTGCAGCTCCCCCTTTCGGGTAAGGATATGGCGGGATACCTACGGGAAACAGAAGGTCCGGGACCGGCAGCGGGAAACCGCCAACCGCCGATCCCGGACCGTTTTTAAGACTGGTTGGCCTGATACCAGGCATTGACCTCCTGTGTGATCTCGTCGCCGCCCTGCCGCTTCCAATCGGACACAAAGGTGTCGAAGGTGTCCAGGGAGGTTTCGCTCATGATAATCTTGAGGAAGGCGTCGTTCTGCATAAAGCTCAGGGTGGTGCCGTAGGTGGCCATCGCGTCGGTGGCCGCTCCATAAAACTTATTGATGCACAGCAGATTGTTATCCCGCACATCGGTGAGAATGGACCAGGACCCCTCCGGCCCGAAAATCCGCTCGCTGGCCCAGCCGGTCATATCGCCGGCGCGGAACCGCTGAATGGCGTCAAACGTTACCTTCGTATCCGGATCCATGCCGCTGGTGTCTCCATCTTCCAGGGCCTTTTTGCATTTTTCATAGACCAGGAAATTTTGATTCGCCCGGAAGCCGTTGACCGGAGAGAGAGACCACATGGGACCGGTATTCCCCTCGCCCAGGATGGCTTCGCCGGTGCCATAGAGCGCTATATCGCCGGTTTCCCCATACATCTTTTCGAAGTAGAGGTTCATCATCTTGACCACCGCTTCCGGGTGCTCATAATCCGACCGCATGGCATATCCGGCGGTGGTGCCCAGATTGGTCTGGGTGCGCACCGGCTGACCGTCCGCGCCGGTGATGGTGACTGCCGCCCAGTCGGCGGCGGGATTGGCGGTGACATTGGCGTTCAACGGCCAAATGGGCATCCACTGGGCGCCGAAGATCATCCCCACCTTTCCGGTCTGAATCTGGTGGGCCACCTTATCCTGGGAAGAGGCGCTGAACTGCTTGTCGATGTAGCCCTTGGAATACAGCTCCCGGATTTTGGACAGCGCGGTTTTCACCTGAGGCTGGATGCTGCCGTTCACCAAACCGCCGTTCCCATCTTCAATCCACATGTTGGGATAAGCATTGTAGGCGTTGAAGATCATCTGCAGACCCATATCGTTGAGAAGGATATTGTTGCACACGCCCAAACCTACCGTGTCCTTTTTGCCGTTGCCGTCCGGATCCTTGGTGGTGAACGCTTCCATCAGAGCGAAAACGTCATCGATGGTTTCCGGCGGATCCATAGCCAGATTTTCCACCCAATCGGTGCGGTACCAGATCAGCGCCGGAGCGTTGTCATAGGTGCTGGTGAGCCGCGGGAGAGCCAGCAGCTTGCCGTTGAGCTTCATCGCGTCAAAGGGCAGGCTGCCTTCCGCCTCCATAATCTCCTTGGCAAGGGGAGATATGTGTTGATCGTAATGCCCCTGCAACTCGGCCAAGACTCCGCTGTCCCCCAGGGTTTTCAGCTCGGTGGAGCCCACGCCGAAGAGATCCGGCAGGTTGCCGGTGGCAATGGCCACACTCATGTTCTCATAGGATTCCGCCGCAGTCTGGGCTATCCACTTATATTTAATTTTGATTCCCAGCTCTTCCTCATACGCCTTGGTCCACATATTGTTCTCGATGGTGTTGGTGTCCGTCAGAATGGACTGCATATTGTCGCTGATATCCCCGGCGACCCACAGCTCAATCGGGGGATCGTATTTCTGGGTGGTCGCCGAATTCGTTTGACTGACATTGGATTTGTCTGAGCCAGAGCCGCAGGCGGCCAGCGAGGCTGCTACAGCCACCGCACCGAGAATTCCGGCGGTTCTTGCCAGCGCTGTTCCGAACCCTCTCATCATCGCGGATTCCTCCCCTGTTTCTTGTTCCGGGGAGGGAACTGCTTCTGTTTTCGCCAGTTTCCTTCCCGGTTTCTATCCATATTGTAGGCGGTTTTTCCCGGCCCGGCAATCTCAACATTTTGACATCCGCCAACTTTTTTACTTTTAACCGCTCTGGAAAAGAAAAGCCCAACGGTACCCTGTCATTTGCCTTTACTTTTCATATAGTGCTCCCGGTATTCGTTGGGACTCATCCGGGTGACCTTGCGGAAAAGATGAGAAAAATAGGAGGGCGTATTGAAGCCCAGGGCGTCGGCGATATCCTGAATCTTATATTTATCGCTTTGCAGCATAGCCCGGGCTTTGTCCATCTTGGCGTTGAGGATCGCCGCCGAAATATTGCCGCCGGTTTCCGCTTTGAACAACCGTGACAGATAGGAGGGATTGAGTCCCACCGCGTCGGCAATTTGGGTCAGGCTGATATCCTGATGGATGTGAGCGGCGATAAACTCCCCCACCGCCGCAATCACATCGGTGGGCGCCTTCTGCTCTCGGTCCTCTCCCAGCGCCAGCACCGCCTCGGCAATTTCCTGCAGATACTCCTTCGCCTCCGTCCAGGAGCGAAACAGCCCCAGGTTACCCAGCCCGCCGATTCCCGCCCGGAAAGCCAGCTCCGGCAGCAGGTCGTTTTGATTGATGTGCCGAATAAACAGCCCCGCCAGCGCCAGGTAGACTTCCACCGCCGGCGGAAAATGCATTCCCGGAGCGCCGGGCAGCAGCCCCGCGATCTCCTCAAACAACGGCCAAAACTGTTCCCGGTTTCCATGGGCCAGCGCCGCTTCCAGAGCGGGGAGCTTTTTCTGTTTCAGGCTGTACTGCAGGTAGGGGACGACAAAACCATCCGCCGCTTCCCCGCCGTCGCTGAGCCGCAGAATTTCATGCCGCGAGGGGCCGCCTCGCTTCAGCTCCCGCAGGGCGGAGGAGAGCATCTCCGGTATCCGGCCCGCCCGACAGCCCCGGGAGCCGATTACCAGCGCCAGCCGGGCCTGGCAGGCCAGCCGGAGATTCTCCTGAATTACTTCCATAGCCCCCTTGATTACCGGCAGCGGATCTCCCCTATCAACCGCCGGATCGGGCTGTATCAGCCAGAGAAAACTGTCGGCGTCCGCGGGATGCAGGGCGGAATAGAACCAATCCGGCAGCCGTTCCCGCACCATTTGGTCCACCAGAAGCATCCGCTGATGGGCGGGAAGCTCTCCTGCGTCCCGGGAGGGAAGCTGCAGCTGTCCGATCATCCAGTAAAAATCCCCATCCAGCCGGAAGGGAAGCCCTGCCTGCTCCATGGTTTGCTGAAACGCAGCCCCCGCGGCGCAATCGCCGCTGATCAAGCGGGCCAAGCAGTCCTGGCGCATCAGCACCCGGTAGGTGGATTGTTCCAGCAATTCCAGCCGCTGAGCCTGCCGCTTTTCTTCCTCCAGCTCCTCCACCGCGCTGCAGATCTCCCCCAGCAGCACCTGGTCATCCTCGTTTTTCAGCACATAACGGGCGCCCTCAATCTTCTGGGCTGAATAAATATACTCGAACCGGTCATAGCCCGAGAGAAAAATGATACGGCAGTCTTTCCAGCGGGCCTTGATGGCCTGCGCCAGCTGCAGCCCGCTCATTTTGGGCATGTTGATATCCGAGACCACCACGTCGACGCGCACCTCTTCCAGCACCGCCAGCGCCTGGGTGGCATTGCCCGCACCGTAAACCTCCGCGTCAAAAGGCAGGGAGGTTTCCAGCAGGAGAGTCAGCCATTCGATGATTTCCGGCTCATCATCGATCACCAGCAGCCGGTACAGCCCTTCCGCCATCATGCATCCTCCTCTCGCCGGCCCTTTCCGGCGTCCCCTTCCTGCAAATACAGCAGGGTCAGCGTAATCATCATCCCGCCCAAATCGCTTTTCCCAATGCCAACGCCGCTGCCCTCGCCGAACCGCAGCCGCAGCCGGCGGTGGATATTGATGAGAGCGGTGGTTTCCACGCCGACGTCATCGTCCGTCAGCAGCGTCCGCAGCCGTTCGGCGGCTTCCGGATCAAAACAGCCATTGTCCTCCACCACAATGCGCAGCCCGCCGGGGCAGGGCTGATAGGAAACTCGCAGCAGCCCGTCGTTCTCCACGTCCCGGAATCCATGCTCAAAGGCGTTTTCCAGCAGCGGCTGCAGGATAATCCGGGGGACGGGCAGCGCCCGCGCCTCTTGCGGGATTTCCCCAAACTCCACCCGAATCCGGTCGCCGAAGCGGATCATCTGAATATTGGCGTACGCCTTGGCATGATCCGCCTCCCGCTCCAGCTCCACGTCGTCCTTGGCGCTGCGGGTGATGTATTGAAAATACTGTCCCAGGGCGGCGGACAATGCCTCCGCCTTATCATTTTTCTGCATCTTGATCATCCGGTGCAGAATGTAAAAATTGTTGTACAGAAAATGGGGATTGATCTGGGACTGGAGATATTTCAGCTCGGTTCGCTGGGCGGCCAGCTGCTTTTCATACACCTGGTTGATAAGATAATCCAGCTGCCGCACCATGCTGTTGTACCCCTGATAAATGTCGTTAAACTCATCCTTGTAGGTGTAATCGATGGTCTGGCTCAGGTTGCGGTTCTCCACCTCGGAAAAACATCTTTTTAGCAGCTGCAGCGGCTTGTTGATCAACTGGTTGATATACAGCAGGTAGAAGAGGGAAAGAATCGCCAGCAGGACGCAGCAGAGAATGAACACATATAAAAAGGACTGCAGGCTGCTGAAGATATCCTCGTCCGCCACATATTTGATGATGCGGATATCAAAAGTTTCGCTGCCCTGAAGAATGGCGGTGTATTTTCTGTCCCCGGCGGCATAGGAAAAAGCGCCGTCACTCTTCTCCGCCGCGGCAATCAGCGCCTCGCTGTCCCCGATCCGATTGCCCACCCCTGTCAGCAGTTCCCGACCGGCGCTGTACAGCAAAAGACCGCTGGTATCGTAATCCACCAGCTTTTCCGCCCGCGCCGTCAGTTCACCGGGGGCTATCTCCGCCGCCAGCAGACAGTGGATGCTGTCCGGCCGGGCATTCATTCCGCTGTCGGACATCAGCAGCAGATGTCCATCCCAGTATTTCACGGCGGAGGAAGTGGCCTGGTAAGCCGCATACAGGTCGTCAAATTCCCGCTGATCAAATTCCCCGTAGGGTTTGCGGGAATAAATGCTCAGGTTGGGCACCCGGAACAGGCCCGTCACCTCGCCGATATAGGGGCTGGCGTTGCCGATATCCCGCAGTTTCCGGCCCACCCGGTTGATGGTGAGTCCCAGCTCATAGTCGGACAGCATATCGGACAGAGAGGTCAATTTGGAGATATCGTCGTCGTAAAAGCTCAGATTCAGAGAGGATTTGACCCGGGCGATATCCCGCGCCAGCTCATCCGCGAAAACCCGGGTTTGGATATTGAAATTGTTGATGATCTCCCTTTTCAGGCTTTCCCGGCTGAGATAATAATTGTAGCCGCTGACAGCCGCAAAAACCAGGATGATTCCCATAAAAGCGGCGATCATCCGTCTGAGTATGGAACTCCTTCGTCTTCCCTTTGCTAGCTCACCGTCTTTTTTCACAGAATATACCCCCCGATATCTCATAATAGTATAAATATCATCGGATCGCAAGAGGATGTCAAGGAAGTGACACAGGTAAAAATATTGACAGCAGCGGGATGTCAAAATATTGGGATAGGTAAAGATGTTGCGATTGTCAGCCTTGACGGCGCCATTCTACAATGGCATCACCGATATCAATAAAAATGGAAAGGCGGGACTATCATGAAAAAGCGAATGGGCGCTTTGCTGCTCAGCTTCACTCTGCTCTGTTCTCTGCTGCTGGGAGGAACCATTTTCGGTTCAGCTCAGGAAACCACCTCCTACTCCAAGGAAATAATCATTCCGGGCAATGTGGACGGCTGGAGCGGCTCCACCGGCGGCCGGACCCTGGGCGATACGGAGGTCATCTCCTACTTTAACTACAGTGAGGATAACAACAACTATATCAAGCTCAACCTGTGGCAGCTGGTACAGGACAATGCGCCAAAAGGGCTGTACAAAGTAACCGTCTGCTACTCCACCGGCGACCCCTCCGGCACCTTCGTGCTGAACATCCGTGGCAAGGAGCACCGGCTCCCCATCACCCAGACGGTAGAGGGCTATACCTCTTTTCAGGCGGGTTACATGACCACCTATGAAGTGTTCGATTTTTCCGAATATAACGCCAACGATATCCTGCTCTATAACGGCGCCGCCACCGCCAACCCGGATATCCGCTCCATCCGGCTGGATTATGTGGCGGATTTCACCGCGTACGAGTGGATCGAGGCGGAAGCCGCCGACCGTATCACCGGTGAAGCCTCGATACGGGATATCCAGGCGGCCAGCGGCGCCAAAGCGGTGGTGGGAATGACCAACGCCGCCGAACCCTCCTCCGCGGTATTCAGCGAGGCTCTGGGAAACAACCTCACCGCCGGGGCCTACCGGCTGGTGGCCGCTTATATGACCGGGGATCCCGGCCGGACGCTGACAGTGAAGATCAATGGCGCTCCGGCTGTTCTGGAATGTCCCGCCACCACGGATGACTGGAATGCCTTTACCGTGGGCTACGCCGAAACAGCTGTCACCCTGAAAGGGGACGGCACCGATGAAATCGTCTTTTTTGAAGGAGAAGGGGCGGGCGGCTCCTGGCTGGACGGCTTCTTCCTGGTGCCCGCCGCCCTGAACAAGGATATCACCGAGATCATCTCCCCCGCGGCTTTGGAAGTGGCATACGGCACTTCCTTCAGCGATCTGGAGCTGCCGGAGCAGGTCACGGCCAAGCTCAGCGACGGCACCACCGCCTCTCTGGCTGTGACCTGGTCCTCCACCGGATATAACGGCAGCGCCGCCGGCAGCTACACCCTCACCGGCGCGGTAACTCCGGCGGGCGGCGTCACCAATTCCGGCGCCAAAGCGGCCTCTCTCACCGTAACGGTGAAGGCCAAACCCGCGGATCCGGACGTCAACCCCGGCACCCCGGTCCTCACCTTGGAGGCAGAGCTGCCGGATGAATGGGGCGGCCAGGCCGGTGTGCGGTCCATGAACGGCGCGTCCGGCGGTCAGGTACTCATCGCCCTGGGCTATAATGCGGATCACAGCAACTTCGTGACCTTCAATAAAGCTCTTCAGCCTTTGAAAAAAGGCAGCTACACCGTGCGCTTCACCTATACATCCGGCGATCCGGAAAGCCACTTCATCATGAAGGTCAACGGCAAGGAAATCCCGGTGGCCTACACGCCCACCGGTTCTGACGCCTGGAATACCTTTACTCCCGGCACCGTCTCCTCCGCCTCCTTTACCCTGAAGGGAGACGGCACCGATGAAATTATGCTTTATGACGGCGCCGCCACCTCCAGCCTCTGGATTGACGCCCTGGCGTTTTACCAGGCGGAAGACGGCCCGGGCGGAGAAGAAAATCCTGAAACCGGCGCCGCCTCCCATGCGGCCGCCGCCGCGCTGCTGGCGGTGGGAGCCTGTGCCGTCTGCGGCCTGCTGCGTCGCCGGATAGACCGCCGCTCCTGAATCAACACCGCTATTTTCAAATGGAGGGATCAATACCATGAAAAGATTATGCGCCTGCCTTTCGGTTCTGCTTCTGTTTACCGCACTGTTCTGCGCCCTGCCCGCCTTCGCCGCCACGGAAATCAAAATCGAGGCCGAGCAGCCGGACGAATGGGGCGGCTGGGCCGGCGTCCGGGATCTAGCCGGCACATCGGGCGGCAAGGTGCTCACCGGATTAAATTATGATGCTCACCATGTCAATCAGGTCGCCTTCCGGGGCTGGATCAGCCAGCTGGAACAGGGAGATTATACCTTGACCATCGCCTACATGACCGGCGATCCCAATATGAAAACCATCGTCTGTGTCAACGATGAGGAAATTGCCCTGGATATGCCCATTACCCGCACCACCCCCGGCGATTGGGTACAGTGGGAAGGAGGCACTATCTCCACCACCATCACCCTCATCGGCAGCGGGATGGATGAAATCCTGCTCTATGACGGCGCAGAACCCGGCGGCGTGTGGATCGACTACATAGAGCTGAAAAAGGTGGGCGGCGGCACTACCGAACCTCCTGTCACACAGCCCGAGACGCCCACCCAGCCCACGGAGAATGATCCCGCCGACACCACTATCCCCAGCAATCTCACCGAAACAACCACCACGCAGGCGACAAGTACCGCTGCAACCAAAGCGGCCGGTTCCGCGGTTTCCACCGCCGCCCCTTCCTCCCCGGCGGATTCCGAAGGGTCCGGCAGCGCCCTGCCCTTTATCATCGGCGGCATTGTGGTTGTGGTACTGGCCGGCGGCGGCGCGGCCCTGTACTTCCTGAAATTCCGGAAAAAGCCCGGCGCATAACCGCCGGGGGTCCATCTCTCCATCCCATCAATCCCATCAGACAAATTGGTCGAAAGGCGTTAAGACGATGAAAACCAAACCTCATTCTCTTAAAAAAAGGCTTGCGGCCCTGGCCGGCGCCTTGATACTGGCGGTGAATTGTATGAGCCTGACCGGCTGTCAGCAAAATCCAGTCGTTTCCGATAATCCCTCCTCCCTTCCTTCCTCCTCTGCAGGCCCGGCGCCCACCGGGCCTGCGGGAGGTCTCACTATCCGCACCGCCAACAGTCTGGAGACGGTAACAGCAGATTTTCAAAGCGAAGAGACAGCCGTTTCCTTGTCCGCCGCCCGTCACGAGCATGAAAGCGCCCAGATCCTTATCACCGCCGTCACCGGCGGGCTGGTAACCATGGAGGCCGGCGACCTGACAGGTCCGGGCACCATCGGAGCGGAACACATACAGCTGCGGGCCGCTGTGCAGGTGGACGGCATCCCGGAAGCACTGGTCCCTGCCGCCAGCATCCCGGTCGGCGACGGCCAGCGGGCGGTGGTCTGGGTAACGGTATATGTGCCTCAGGACGCCCAGCCGGGGGATTACACCGGCTCCCTGATCTTCCGGGCCGGAGAGGAGGAGATCACGGTGCCTCTGAGCCTCCGCGTGGCGGACTTTTCCCTGCCGATCACCCCCTCCATCCCCGCAGCCATGGGAATCTGGGACGTGAACCTGCGGTCGGTCTATCGGCTGTCCGACGGGGATGTGGAAGAGCTGAAAGCGGTTCAGACCGACTATTACAACTATCTGCTGGATTACCGGATGGCTCCCTATTTCTTCGATTGGTACCGGCCCTCCATGAAGATCAACGCCTACTCCCTACCCGGCGGACTGCTGGATGAATCCACCATGGCGTTAGCCAAGGATCCTCGCATGACTGCTCTGATGCTGGCGTACTTTCCCTTTATGGAGGATGAGTTCCGGGAGCAGATGCAGCTGGTACGGGAAGAGGGACTGCTGGATAAGAGTATGTTCTATCTCTTCGACGAGATCATCACCAACGAAAACGTCCAGCTGGTGAAAGAGAACGCTGCCGCCATCAAAGCGGTGGAGCCGGAGGCCCATATCCTCACCACCTTTTTCACCGGACCCGCCAAACCGGAGGGAAATGACCAATGGTATGATACCTTGGACGTTCCCCAGGTGCTGCGCGGAGCCACTGATATCTTCTGTATGGCTACCTACGCTTCTTCCCGAGGCGACGAGACGGTGGCCGAAAAAATGCGGCAGCGGATCCTGCCGGGAGAGCGGTTCTGGACCTATGTCTGCAACCGTCCGGCGGGCGGTTATCCCAATATCTTCCTGGAAAAGCCAGGGTTCGAGCAGCGGGCAGTGCTATGGCGCAACTATGCCGAGCAGGCCACCGGCTTCCTCTATTGGAGCGTCAACCACTATAATTCTCCCCGGCTGAAGCCCAATGATGAGAGCTTCTATATCGTTTCGGAAGAAATTCCCAAGGGAGACGGCGTGCTGCTGTACGACGGCAGCATGTTCCCGGAATACGAATATGAAGGCATTGTGGCATCGGTCCGGCTGGAACGGCTGCGGGACAGCCTGGAGGACTACGAATATTTCACCCTGCTGGAGCGGACGAAGGGCAAGGAAGCCGCCGCAGAAATTTTCAAAAAAATCTATGTCCGCCCCACCGGTTATATGAGGCGGTTTGCCGACATTGAAGCGGTTCGCCGGGAAATCGGCGATCTGCTGGCCGGAGCATAAAAGAAGGAGATAGACATGGTTGTAAAAGGGAAAAGGCTTCTGGCCTCTATCCTAGCGGCAGGCGGCATCTGCTGGTCGTATCAGAAAAAACGGTCATGATTTTTTCCGCAGCGCTGAAAATGGCTTGAACTTCGCGTTCAAGCCATTTTTTAAGACTATGATGATAAGGAGGCAAAATTCCCATGAAAATCAAACGCCTGGCGGCTCTTCTGGCCGGCTGCTGTCTGCTGACCGGTCTCCCCTTCACCCAAGCTCAGGATTCCCCCTCTTCCGCCCTCTCTCCGGGCGACCCCTATACCTCTATTCAGGGCATTACCCTGGGCACCGCTTCCAGCCTGGATACGCTGGCCCCAGGAACCCTCCTCACAGGCACGGAATTGGTGCTGCAGGCCGCCCGAGGAGAGGCGGAAAGCGCTCAGCTGCTGCTGGAGTCCCATCAGGATACCCACACTGCAGAAGGAGAGAACCCCGACGAATGGCACGGCTGGGCCGGTACCCGGGCGCTGAACGGCGCATCCGGCGGCAGCGTCCTCATCGGCCTGGGATACACCGCCGGTCATGACAACCGGGTATCCTACACCTCCATCTTAAACGGTTTGCCCGCCGGATGGTACCGGCTGCGGATCGCTTATATGACGGCGGACAGCGGGGCGGTCCTTGCGATTCGGATCAACGGCGAGGAGCAAACCCTAACCTGTCCGCCCACCACCGATCAATGGGCGGTATATGAGGGCGGTACCGCGGCAATGGACATCCGACTCACCGGCAGCGGCGACAGCCTGACCCTGTATGACGGCAGCGCCGCCGGTTCCGCCTGGATCGACAGCCTGACACTGGAGCCCTTGGGAAGAGAAATCGAAGCGGAATCCCCCTCCGCCTGGAGCGGCACGGCAGGGATTCGGAATGTATCCGGCGCCTCCGGCGGCCAGGTACTCTGCGCTTTGAATTATACGGCGGACCATGCCAACCGGGTGGTTTTTTCATCCCTGCCGGCTGCCCGCCCAGGGTATTACCGTCTGCGGCTGGATTATATGACTGGCGACCGGTCCGCCGCCCTGGGAATCACGTTGAACGGTATCGACTACACCGTGGGCTGTCCGCCCACCACCGATCAGTGGTCTGTCTATGAGGGCGGCAGGGTGGAACTGCTGATCCCCCTGAATGGGGATGGTCAGGACACCTTGGCGCTCTATGACGCCTCCGCAGCCGGTTCCGCCTGGATCGACACCCTCCGGTTTTCCTATGTGGGCACTCTGGACTACGCCCTATCGGATCTCACCGGCCCCAGCGGCGGGGGGATTCCCGCCGCCAGCCTCTCCCTGCGAGTGGCAGCTCGGGTGGACGGCATCCCCGAGGCGCTGCTGCCGGTGACAGAAGTGCCTGTGGACAACAAGCAGCCCACGGCGGTCTGGATCACAGTCCACGTTCCCCGGGATATCCCGGCCGGCGAATACACCGGCCAGCTGACTCTGACGGCTGGGGACGGTGCGCGGCAGATCCCCATCCGCCTCATCGTGCTGGAAATCACCCTGCCCGAAGTCCCTTCCATACCGGCGGCAGTGGGAGTATACAACGGCAATCTGGCGGCGGTATACGGGGTGGAGAACACCCCGGAGGCTTTGGCTTCCATTCAGACTGCCTACCTGGATTATCTGCTGGAATACCGGGTCTCCCCCTATTTCTTTGAATGGCTGGGGACGGACGGCAGAATCAATGCCTATTCCCTGCCTGGGGGCCGGATCACCAACGATAACCGGCACTACCTTACAGATCATCGGCTAACCTGTCTGATGCTCCCCTATTTTTCTCTTTCCTCCGCAGATTTTCATTCCCAGATGCAGGAAATCCAACAATATGCTATACTGGACAGGTGCCGGTTTTATCTCTACGATGAGATAACCGCCATGACGCAAGTCACTGCCTTCCGGCAGGCGGCGGACGCTCTTCACGCAGTGTCCCCGCAGGCAAAAATCCTGTCTACCTATTACACTGCGCCGCCCTCCTATTCCATTCTGGATGTTCCCGCCCTACTGCGAGGCTATACCGACTCCTACTGCATTTCCAACGACGCGGCCTCCGGCAGCAATTCTCAGGTAATCGCCCAAACCCGGCAGCGCCTGCAAGGCGCGGAAGAGTTGTGGAGTTATGTCTGCAACAACCCGCCCGCCCCCTATCCCAATCTGCATCTGTCCATGAGCGGCTTCAGCCAGCGGGCCAATCTCTGGCGCAGCTTCGCGGACCGCACCGACGGCTTCCTTTACTGGAGTGCCAATCATTACGCCGATTATCGCTTCCCCGCTTCCTCCAGCGCCTTCTGGTTCCCCGACCTGCCTAAAGGAGACGGCGTGCTGGTCTATGACGCCGCTCAGTTCCCGGAATACCGGGCGCTGACCGCCGGGGGTATCGCCGCTTCGGTCCGGCTGGAACGGCTGCGGGACAGCCTGGAGGATTACGAATATCTCGCCGCCTATCGCGCCCGCTTCGGGGACGCGGCGGCCGACACCGCGCTCCATAGCGTCTACAGCGGCCCCGCCGGCTACACGGACAGCGTTCAAGAGGTGGAAGCTCTCCGCGCTTCCCTGGCCGCCGCTGTCGCGGATGCAGACGCCGTCATTTGGCAGCGGGAAGCGGAACAGCCGGACGCCTGGTTCGGCACCGCCTTCGCCCCCGCCTTATCCGGCGCGTCGGGGGGGCAGATTCTGGCCGGACTGGGCTGGACCGCCGCCCACGACAACCGGGTATCCTACACACCCGCGGTTCCCGGCCCGGGTCTCTATCGGCTGAATATCCGCTATATGACCGGAGATCCCGGCGCTCAGCTGACAGTGGAGATCAACGGCGTGCCCCAGCAGATCTCCTGCCCCGTCACCACCGATCAGTGGACTGCTTATCAGGGAGGAAGCGTCAGCCTGGATATCCGGCTGACCGGCGACGGCACCGACACCCTGGTCCTGTATGACGGCGCGGCCGGCGCCTCCGTATGGCTGGATCTGCTGGAGCTGAAAAAACTCGGCGATTAACCGTAAAACTCTGATTCGGAAAGGAAATGATTTCCCATGATCATCGCGCATAAGCTGCTGAGCTCCCTGGAAAAGGTTTTCCCCGATGAAGCGCCGGATGCCGCTT
Organism: uncultured Oscillospiraceae bacterium; assembly: GCA_902492455.1. Classification (GTDB taxonomy): domain Bacteria; phylum Bacillota; class Clostridia; order Oscillospirales; family Acutalibacteraceae; genus CAKTXU01. The sequence continues at coordinate 46,506 of CABULH010000002.1, read as the reverse complement.
CTCACGCGGCGGCATCCGCCCTGCAGGGAGAAACCGTCAGCTTTCAGTGGGCCGCCTGCCCCGATGAGGGAGACCGGCTGGATGTGACGGCGGCGGTAGATTCCCCGCTGAGCGCCGCCGTATCTCTGTACGCCGTGGGCTGCGTCCCCTCCCTGCTTCCCGCTTATGCGGGCAGCGATTCCTATTTTCTGCGGCGGACGCCAGGACTGTATCCCGATGTTCTCATGCCCATCGACGGCTCCTATTCCCTAATGGGTGGCCAATGGCGCAGCCTTTGGGTGGAGGTCACCCTGCCGCCGGACCAGCCGGCGGGATGCTATCCCATCCGGCTCACCCTCTCCACTGCGGAAAATCCAGCTGAGGTGCTGGCGGAAACCATCTTCACCCTGGAGGTGATCGGTGCACGCCTGCCGGAGCAGACCCTGATTCATACTGAATGGTTTCACTGCGACTGCCTGGCGCTGCGGTATCAGGTGCCTGTTTTCAGCGAGGAGCACTGGCGCATACTGGAAAACTATATGAAAAACGCTGTGCGGTACGGCATCAACATGCTGCTCACCCCTATCTTTACCCCGCCTCTGGATACCGCCGTGGGCGGGGAACGCCCCACTGTTCAGCTGGTGGACGTAAGCTGGGAAAAGGGAGACTATCGTTTCGGCTTCGACCGGCTGAAGAGATACATGGACCTGGCTTGGTCCTGCGGCATCCGCTATTTTGAGATATCCCATCTCTTTACACAGTGGGGAGCGGAACATGCCCCTAAGATTGTGGTGACGGCGGACGGCCGGGAGGAAAAACGATTCGGCTGGCACACCGACGCCGCTTCCGCCGAATATACGGCGTTTCTGAACGATTTTCTGTCTGCCCTCAAGGAGCATCTGCGCCGTGAAAATCGGCTGGACCGGTGCTGGTTTCATATCTCCGACGAGCCCTCCATCGCCGCGCTGGAAAGCTATCGCCGGGCCCGGGACAGCGTCCGGGAAGCGCTGGCGGACTGCCGCACCATGGACGCCCTGTCGGATATCGCCTTCTACAAAGAAGGGCTGGTACCCCATCCCATTCCCGCCAACAACCACATCGACGCCTTTCTGGAGGAGAAGGTTCCCCACCTGTGGACCTATTACTGCTGCGGGCAGACGGTGGACGTCAGCAACCGGATGATGGCGATGCCCTCCGCCCGCAACCGGATTCTGGGCTGGCAGCTTTACCGCCATCAAATCGAAGGGTTTCTCCAGTGGGGCTATAATTTCTGGTTCACCTTCCTCTCCCGCAGGTTCATCGATCCCTATGCCGTTACCGACAGCGGGGAAGCCTTCCCCTCGGGAGATTCCTTCATCGTGTATCCCGGAGAAAACGGCGAGCCGGTGCCCTCCATCCGGCAGCTGGTTTTCCACGAAGCCCTGCAGGATATGCGGGCGCTGCAGCTGCTGGAATCCCGTATCGGCCGGGAAGCGGCGGCGCAGTGGCTGGATCAGGAGGCGGCGGAACCGCTGACCTTCCGGCAGTATCCCCGTACTGCTGGCTGGATTCTGGAAACCCGGGAAAAGCTCAACCGCAAAATTCAGGAAACAACGGTTTAATCTTATTTTCAGTTAAGAGACCCATAACCGGCAAGCTGCCGGTTATGGGTCTCCTGCTTTTTTCAAGACGCTCCTATTGACATGGCAGCCGGGCCATTCTATAATTGGTATCGCTATTTAGTATTACTAGGTACAGCGCTTATGGCGGAAGGTGAACGAATGAACAGCAACTATGTGCAGCAATTCAAAAAAGGCTCGCTGGAAATGATGCTGCTGTGTTTGGTGGCGAAAAAAGAGACCTACGGCTATGAGATTATCACCGCACTGAACGATCATGGCGCGTCGCTTTTGGGCTATGCTAAAGAAGGGACGGTTTATCCCATCCTTTATCGCCTGCAGGAAGCGGAACTGATTCAATGCCGCATTGCGCCTTCGGCAGCCAACGGCGGCTCCAAAAAATACTATTCTCTCACTGAAAAGGGCCGGGAAACCCTATTGGAGCTTATCGCCTTTTGGAAGAACTATACCCTGTGTGTGAACAGCTTTATCCGCGAATGCGGGTTGCCGGAGGAAAGTATATGAATGCAGAACAATATATCCGTCGGGTAGAAAAAGCGCTTTCCGCTTCCCGCAGCACACGGAAAGCGGTTGCCCGTGATTTGCGGGAAGCCTTTGCGTCCGCAGCAGAGCATGGTGAAAACGAACAGCAGGTGATTCGGCGGCTGGGAACCCCGGCGGATTTTGCCGCAAATGTGAGGGAATCCCTTGGCCCCCGCCAATCCGTTCGAAAACAGCGCTGGAGCTGGGTATGCTTCACTCTATCCTTTGCCATGGGAATAGGATCCCTGCTTGCATTCGGTGCTGCCCGCGCCTCGCAGCCGCCTGCCGACGCGATTGGCTTTGCTCAGGGAGCGACCGATATAGCGGTACAGGGCGCCTTTGACGGCAGCGGATTCCTTTTGCTCTTCGGGGCCGTCGCCCTGATAATTGGAGCCGTGGGAATAGGTCGTTTTTTCCTAAATGCACGGAATCAAGAAAGGTGATGGGTATGAAAGTAAAAATCGCTTTGTTTGGGATTTTTCTGTTGCTGTGGGCAGCGGGATGCGGGAAGGCAAACGTGCCGCAGATCGATGCGTATGCCTGGACAATGACCACGATCCAGGGCGGCGAAAACGGCTCCGCCGTAGCATGCGCTCCCGAACTGGCGGATAGTCATGAAAACGCGGCGGCGCTGGAATTAACCTGCAAAGCCGAAAACGGCAGATTCATCCTTACGGACCATACCAACAATAAGCAGTATACCGGTGAGTATCGACTGAAACAAACCGATCCCCAAAGCGCTCTGTATGAAATCACCATCGGCAGCCAGACAGGGCACGCTGTAACCGGTATGACCACCTATCTGGACGGTAGTCAAAGCCCCACCTGTATTCTCAGCCTCGATGCGTACACATTGAACTTTCAGGCGGAAATAGGGACAGCGAAAGAATAGCCAAAAGCTCCGGGCGTTATGGAAATAAAAAAGAAAAAGTGTTGCTTTACGTCAAACCGTTTAGTATACAACAAATGGGTATGATATAGCTAAATACTAGGGTATTGGATTATGTAATGGACTATTCTTCAGGCGGAATAGGCGGCATTACGTTCGCAAATAAACCTTTCAATTCTTCTACAGAGTCGGCTTTAACCCATTCAGTCATTCCTGCCTTCCAAACTAAATTATCCGGAACAAACTGTCCGGCAACTGCCATCTGTTTCAAAATATTAAGATCAAACGGGCCGGTTGCCTGTCCGTTTACTGCAATATGATAAGTAACAACAGGAACAGGGGGAGGGGTCATTCCTGCCTGCAACGGCTGATTGATTCCCGACATCATATTATTCATGGAACCGGCAATATTTTGTCCCACAGCGCTGCCGACAGCCATACTTGCCATCATAGCCGCCATATTAAACCCTTCTCCGCCACCGCCGATATTGACATTACCAGCACCGTTTGCACCCATTTGTCCGAGTGCTTCTGCACCAGCAACGCCGACTTCAGCCTGCTTTTCAACCTGAAATGCCCCAATATTCGCAGTTTGTGTGTGCTTATGCTGCGCATACTGACCTTCCTCACGCTGAATACGTAAGGTCTCTTCGTAATTTTCAACCTCAATCCGCTGTTTGTCAGCAATATCCTTAACCTTGGCAGCAGCCTCGGCTTTCACAGTTGCCGCAGCGACATCTTTGGTTACTTCCATGAGATGCCTGTAGCCCTCACTGGATTTATCAAGTTCGATAGCACCAATATCAATCCCAGAAACAGCCACCCCAAAAGTTTCCTTTAATCGTTCGCTAATGTCAAGTTCAATCACATCATTGATCTGCGCTGTCTTGGTTTCAATTTGGACCAGTGGTATATTGTTGGCCGCGGGAGCATTGGCTACTGTATCCTTCACATACCTTGTTACGGCATCTCGAATTTGCCTTTGGAAATCATCCAAATTAAAGTTGTTCAGCCTATGCAGCTTAATAAACTGCCGATAGTCACTGATTTTGAAGCTGATCGTACCTCTGATTGCAACTGGAACACCAAAATCATCAAATCTCGGATCGTACACATCAAAAAATGGAACAGCAAATTTTGTTTGAATGATTTGAGCGAGATTGATAAAGTAAATTTCCGCTTGGAACGGCGTTCCGCCCTCGTATGCTAACCCTACGATACTTGCCAGCACCGGAAAGTTTGCGGTCTTGATTATCTGATCGAAGGGACCGACAATGAAATCCTGCATAGTTTCGTTTTTCTGCTTATAGACAAAAACTGCGACCTCGCCGTCTTTTACCCGCAAAGATGAACCCCAACGGATAGCGTTTTCCCTATTATTGTTTCCCTGCTGTGAACCTGCCGGATGCCATTTCCAAATTAGATAGGATGGCTCGTCGCAACGGATTTCATCCATAAATCCGCCGACTTTCGGCTTGCTAAATAACCCCATAAGAATCCTCCTTATATTAGTAAGCATTTCTCTTATTTACTTTTGAATGTATGATAGGAAACCACTATTTCTGCATCTGTTGAATATGCTGATTTTTCAGAAAACTTGCCATTGCCGTTAATAGTTACACCTTCGACTTCGCCTTCTTTCGTCAACCAGCCTGTTATCAAATCTTCAACAGGCACACTTTTGATATTATTAAAGCCTTTCCCTTTCAACTGCTCAATTACTTCTAAATAGTTTTGACCTATGAAATCTTTATTAGATGCCCCTATATATACCTTGCTTCCTAAAGCGATTTCCTTTTGCTCTATTGCCTCCAACAAAGAATTTCTAATATCATCGTATTTTTTCTCGCTTTCGGATGACCAGCCGCTATCGTCAATTATTTGATTTGCCTTAATTTTTGCAGTATCAAAATCTCCCTCAGCAATACATTCTTCAACTTGGTCGATAAGTTTTTCTAATTGATTGACTTTAATCGTATGTGGCATAGCCATAAATAGAAGGATTAGAAAAAACATAGCAAAGCAACCAACCATAACACTTACATTAACTATCCACTTCTTGTTCTTTTTGAAAAATTCTGAAGAACGTTCCTTGCGCTTATCAGATGCCTCTTTTCTCTCTATGGCTTTCGTTTTTTTGCGAATCATCATACTATTTTTAACAAACAGATCGTAACATCTATTAAACTCTAGCAATTCTCCATAAAGAATTTTAGATTTTTCAAACGCCTGTTCAAATTTTACAGACCATGCCTCGCAGATTTCCGCTTGAAAGCTGTTTTTTATGTTTGTCGAAGCTAAAATCATGAATTCCAATATATCTTCACGTGTATTGGGAACGGGAAATGTTCTGATCAGACTTGCTCTTTCTTTATCTGTTATAGCATTTTCAAGTTTTGATGCCAATTCTTTGACAGAATCCGAAGAATCAGTCCCTCGAAACTCATAACCACAAGTGGGACAAATTGCTGTAAAACTAGGAATATTCTCTCCACAAACAGGGCATTTAATAATTTTGCCTGCATATTCCTGTTGTCTTTTTGTTTTGTTATCCGTTTGCGTTTTATCGTTCAGTTCTCCGCACCTTATACAAAACTTGGCATTATCATTGATTTGGTACCCACAATTTTTGCAAAATGCCATATCTATCCCTCCAAAACTATTATTATATTTCAATTATAACCTTTCTTTGCGTATAAGAGGGCACTCTATACATTCAGAAAACTTTGTGTCTGGTTTTTCATATAAACTACATTTATATCCTGAATATATGGGCGTTTTTTGTAAGTCCGTTTTACAAACTTGTCTACGGCTGAATATTGATGTTACGCAAACATCTTCACCGGTTGCAGGGCATTTTCCAAAAACTAACTCTTCACAAGGTTTCATTTCAGAACCATTTACAGATTTCCACTTCATAATAATCTCCTTGTTGTGGTTTATATAAGATTATCTGTTTTTATAGCATCACAAATATCGCCGATATTACAATCCAAATACTCGCAAATTCTCAAAAGTACAGAAAGCGCCACTTCCTCATTCCGGCGCATTTTTGTCATCGTGCCGGACGCTATATTCAAATCTTTTCTAAGTGTAGCCGGGGATATTTCTTTTTCAACGAGTAATAACCATAGTTTCTTATAACTCATCCTCATACCACGCACCACCTTACATTAACGATCTATTTGATATGTTTATATTTTACTGTAAGAAAACCAAAAAGTCAACTTGTTTCGACAATATAAACGCTAAATTTCACAACTTCTTGGCGTTTTTAATAATAGTTATGGTCCCCCATGTATGGGGGACCATAACTATTAATCAATCATGACTTTTATGCTCCCGGCGGGAAGGCCGGCCAAAGGGATACTCTCCCGATTCCTGCCGTTTTTCCGCCGCCTCCCGAAGATGCTGCTTCATAATGGCGGCGTCTTCCCTGTTCAGTACCTCCAGCTCCACCAATTTATCGATAATGGCTTCATCCGCTGTCACCCGTCCATCCAACACGGCAAAAAGCTCCGCCTTTTCCTCATCGCTGAGGGCGTCCCATTTCTCTTTGGCCGCCTGCTGCTTTGCCTTCCATTCCTGATGCTGTTCTTGTTGATTCACCGTGTTGTTTGCCGTCTCCTGCGCAGCCGCCGGGATCATGCCGACACTGCATACCGAAAGCAGCATAGCCCCCGTTAGTCCTGCTATCCATTTTTTCCCGTTTTTCATTTTGCTTTCCTTCTTTCCTCATTTTTGAAAATTTAGATCGATGGAACGCGCTTTTATCACCTCCCTGTTTTAGTTTTTCCAGACCGTTTCGTTCTTTCCTTCCAGCGAATGATTTCCACATGGAGCTTCTACCCTGGAAAGATTTTCAAAAAAAGGAAGGGCGGCCTGCCGCGGCCGCCCTTCCTTTTTCCATAGGGTTTCCTTCCGTTTATTCTTATTCCATCAAATGGAAAAGCCAAAATAGGATGCCGCCGCTGTCAGAATTGGCACAGCATAGAAAATCATCAGCGCCAGTGTCACCGCCAGCAGCAGAAGCACCTCTGCTGCCCGGGCCACCCGTCCGTCCGGCTGCATCCGCCAGCCCATTTTCCGCGCTAATATCCAGCATGCGGCAATCGCCAGGGCCGTCACGCCACAGATCAGCAGTCCAGGCAGAAATCCCGGCGCGGTGAAACGCAGCTCCACCCGATTCTCCCCCGCTTCCAGCGGAATTGCCATCAGGCAGCCCAGCGCATCCATAATCTCCACCCGCCGGCCGTTCACCAAGCAGGACCAGCCCTTTTCATTCGTCAGGGGAAGCAGAAGCATCTCGTCTTCCTGCGCATTGGATACCTGGACGGACAACTGTCTCGCTCCCGCCTGTGCTTCCACTTGTTTATCCGGCTCCTGATAAGCCGCCGAAAGGGCCAGCAGCTTATCCGCATCCAGCAAGGCAAATTGTCCGGCGTAAACCGAGGGAGCCTCCACCGTCACCGTCTCATTCTCGAAATAGCCCAGGCAGAGAATGCCGTTGTTGAATGTAGCGGGATAATGGGTGTTGTTGGAATCCCCGGTGGAGGGCACCGGCACCGCCTCCCCGTTGACCCACAGGGTTCCCGACGCGCCGCGGTAATACAAATATTGACGGCCGGATACGGTGAAGGTCAGCTTTTCGCCGGATTCCTCCCCATCCGGCGTCCGCAGCAGAGGGCCGTCGTCCGCCAATAACGCATACAGCTGGTTCTGCAGGACGAAACTGTTCTTTCCGCCCTGTGCGGCGATGGCCGTCACCTGGCTGTCCGTCACCAGGCCGAAGGGCAGCTGCACCAGATTGTCATACAACAGCATATCCTGGGCCTCTCCCGCCTTTTGGTACAGCGGGCCTTCCAGCCCATGAACCGACAGGGTGCGGGTTACCCGGAGCAGCGCATCGGTAAAGGCCGTGCCTCCTGCGTCGCCCAGCCGGGTATAAACGGTGGTATAGCCCAGGTTATCCACCGCGGGCTGTACCTTTTGATCCAGCAGATGCGTCCAGTTGGAAAGGGCGGGCACCCCCATAACCAAAGGATAATTGCTGTTGAGATGTGCATCCGCATCCTTGATTCGCGACAGCCGGTCTCCGCTTAGCTCCAGCTCCTTCGCCAGCGCCGTCTCCACCGTGATATAGCGGGATTCTTTGCCGGCGGAGGAGGGATGGATGTTTTCCGCAAAGGAGCCCATGCCGTAAAGCAGCGCCTCCGCCGTCAGCAGCACGCCGATAAGGCCGTAAGACAGGCGGCGGTATCCTATCTTCATCGCCAGATAATAGGACAGGGCCAGCAGCAGATACAGCCAGAAATATTTCCAGTCGGGCTGGAAGGGGAATTCCGGTTTTCCGCGGCTGAGCTTCCAGAGCAGCAGCAGACACAGCAGGCCGCAGAGGATGGCTCCCGCCGCCGGCTTCCAGCCGGCCAGCCGCCGTGGAAGCTCTTCCCCGTTCCGCTGCAGAAAAACCGCTCCCGCCAGGATCAGCACCAAAGGCAGCAGGAAGGCGAACCGCATGGGAAACAGCATATAAGACCCGCCGTGCCAGAGCAAGTCGATGTTTTCAAAGAAGATGGGCAGAGTCAGCAGCGCCGCGGCAGAGAGGAAAAAGAGGGTGATCCGCCGGTTCTCCACCGTGGAAAGCAGCAGCACCAGCAGCACGGCCAGCAGCGCGGTCATCACCAGCATCCCGTTTTTCGCCCCGTCCAATCCAACGCCCGCCTTGAGAATCTCTTCATAACCTCCGCTCCAGCCGAACCGGGAGGAGTTTTGGATATTGAGGAAGGCGGGCAGGGTCATGGGCGCGCTGAGCAACAGCGCCGTCACCGAGGTCCAGCCGAAGGTCCAGGCCGCTTTGCCCCGCTTTTCCGCCGGCAGGACCAGCAGAAAATACAAGCCCCCCACTGTCAGCAGAAACAAATACACCATGAAGGATAGGTAAAGGTCCTGAACCAGGCACAAGGTCAGGGTACCCAGATAAAGCCAAGGCATTTCCCGGGAAATCAGCAGATGCAAGCCCAGCAGGATCAAGGGGATCAGCAGGATGGTATCCAGCCAGTGAAGGTTGGAATAATACTGAAAGACATAGCCGCTGTAGGCGTACAGCAAACTCAGCGCGGTTTTCCAGAACAGCGGTATCCGGCTGAAGCAGCGGTCCAGCAGCACAAAAGCCGTCAAAGCAATGAGTGCCAGCTTCAGCATCAGGAAGAAGGACATCGCGGGCAGAATGGCGTCCCGGGGCACCAGCAGAAAGAAAAGCAGATTCACAGGGGACAGGAAGGCGCTGCGTCCCACCACTCCGGCCATATTGACGCCCAGCGCCGTATTCCAGCTGAAGAAGAGATCGCTTTTCCCATGCAGTGCGTCATGAAGGTGGAAATATTGCGGGATAAATTGATCGGCACAATCGAAATAGGCGATACTGCCTTCCCCAAACGGAAATACTCCCCGGACGGCATAGACAATGCACAACAGCACCGCAGCGATCAGCGGCGGCAGGATGTACCGCCACCACAGCCGTCGTCCGGTCACCTTCTCCATCCATTGCGCCTCCTTCGCCGGGCCATTCTTTATCCGATGGAACGCTTCAAAACAGGCGGTTTCCGGAAGATCAGCCCGGGAACACAGCCGCACTTGCTGCTATTCGAAGATATTCCAAGTTGTGTCCAGTATAGCACAGATGGACTGGATAGCAAAGAGAATCCTTACAAAAATCCAGCGAAAACCGCAGGGCCGCTGTCAAAAAGGACTTCCCGACAAATTGTCGGGAAGTCCTTTTTTAATCCTCGATCATTTCCAGGTCGATATCCGGTATCTGCTCCATTAACCATTTCTCTATTTCCGCCTTATCCGTATCGTCATCACCCTTCAGCCAGCTCATAATCTCCATTCTATCCAAGTAACCAAGATAAACCGCCAGATAACTCTCCAACCGGATCTCCGTCTGCATACAGCGCTCATATTCCTCCAGCTTGTCTCTCCTGACTTGGGAAAAAGCTGGGGGATTTTTGAATACCTCTATCAGTTTTTCTTTGAGCGCCCCATATCTTCCCCACAATTCTTGGAAGCGCGGGCTGGCATATAAGCCGTCCAGCCGCTGCTCCAATTCCTGCCAATCCACAGCCCCATCCGCCAAATTCCCCCCATAAAGATACGCCGGTATGGCGATGGCGTAGGATAGATCACACCATATGTCCTTGTAATCGCTAAACGCGTCTTCCTTTTCGCCGCGCTGCAGTTCCATCATCAGTCCTATATGATGCTTGCTGTTTTTTCGATAGCTGTTGGAGGCGTCCGTTAATGTTGAGCTGATATCCATACACCGTTCCATCAGCAGTTCTTGGCAGGGAATCCTGCTATTGTCCTTTTCCTCTTCCGCTTCCAGCCATATATCCTTCGGTTTCTCTGTTTGCATCCCCATAGAGTGCATAATGATTTTTGTAGCCAGAGAAAACCCCTGGCAAAAACTGATTTTGCCAAATTCACATTCTTGTTCATTACACACGTCTAAGAATTCATTACACAATTCTCTTTCGCTATCTGTTTGCAATATTCTTTTAATATGATCGCCTAACCCCTCTATTTTCTCCTGTAAACAATCATATTCATCCGTATATACAACACTGTCAGCCGGATTTAATGCCCCCTCATATAACTGCTCCAATATATTCATCCAGCACACCCCCTTGTCGATTTAACTTCCATGAGCAACTATCATGCTTTTGCCGCAGGAGCTTGCACCAGCTCCTTTAGCTCCTGTATACATTTGGAGCAGATGAGTTCACCGTGATAGGTCACGGTTTTTCGCGCCTCCCCGCATAGAACGCAATGGGGGGCATATTTTTTTAAGATAATTGTCTCCTCCTCTGTAAAAACCTCAACCGACTCTCCGCAATCCAATTTCAGCACATGCCGATATTCTACCGGTATCACGATTCGTCCGATAGGATCACACTTTCGGGCTATGCCAACAGCGTGTTTCATCTGTGACTCCTCCTTGATACTAATTAATAGTCCATTTATTCCATCATAATCCTATTCAGAGAATACTACACGCCTATGCCATGTGTCAATATTGATACATTATATTTGTATATTTGATTCACTAGATACTCGTTCGTATTGGTAAAATATAGTATAAATATAAGGTGGTGAATCAATGGACTTAGATTCAGAGGTTTTTGATTTTGGTCGTCGTTTGCGTCACTTACGCGAAAAGGCGCAATTAACACAAGATCAATTAGCCGATAAGGCTGGAATTAGCCGTTCATCACTTTATAGATATGAAAGCTCTCAACATATACCAGATGGTGAAGTAATAAAAAAATTAGCTATGACACTTCATACATCATCGGACTATCTTTTAGGGATATCCAACACTCCAATAATAGCTATACATAATCTTACTTCTGAACAAGAGAAATTGATTTATGGATTTATCTCAGAATTTATTGATCGTAAAAACAGATAATTAAAAGCCGAATGTGTCGTATCTGAATCAAATAGGTGAATATTTGGTCGCACATATAAACCGCAGTTGTTGATAGAATAAATCGTAAATGTTATTAATTGCGAGGTGATAGCGTGGGCGACGACAAACCAAAACCTTTTGATTTTGGCGCGCGTTTACGCCATTTGCGTAAAGAGGCTAAACTTACGCAGGAACAATTGGCGCAGAGAACCGGCATTGGCCGTTCAACCTTGTATAGATACGAGTCCTCACAAAATTTGCCTGATAGCGTTATTGTTATACGGCTGGCTTTGGCCTTGCATACTACCACCGATTATTTGCTCGGTTTATCTGATGCACCGATGATTAAAATATATAATCTAAAACCGGGGCAAGCAGATGTTATTTACAATTTCATTGAACAGTTTGTTGATCGTAAAGACTGAGCGGCGCTCCCACCATACCGGGAACGCCGCTTTGCACTTATTCTATCCTTCCTGCACCCCAAAGGAAGAAACAACTTTTACTTGAATTTATCCATGCGTTTAATTATAATTAAGGAGGGGTTCAGGGGAATACACGGGAGAGGGGAAAATTATGGATAACATCGAACAGCTTCTGGGAACGCTTGTCACCAAAATGGATACAATGTCGGCACAGCTTTCTTCCATGGACGAAAAGGTTACCGCTATAGACCAAAGAGTCACCGCTATGGACGAGAGATTTACCGCGATAGACGAAAGATTTGACGCTATAGACGAGAAATTTGCCTCTATAGACGAGAAGTTTACCGCGATAGACGAGAGGTTTGACGCCATAGACGAGAGATTCGCCTCCATGGACGAGAGGTTTGACGCCATGGACGGGAGATTTGCCTCTATGGACGAGAGGTTTGATTCCATGGACGGGAGAATCACTTCCCTTGACGGGGAAATGACGAAAATGAGAATTGGCCTGGAAAATGTGACAAATAAAAACATCCAGCTACTGCTCGAGGGCCAGGCGGGTATGAACGACAAATTCCGGCGGCTGGACGAGTTGGAAGAAAAGGTCGAGGATATCCAGATAACTGTCAGTGTCCTTAAGGCGTTGACCGTGAAAAATTAATCCACAGCGCGCCCCGGCAACGGGGGCCCTTTGGATTATATCCCCGGATTATAAAAGCTGAAAGGACCTCCCGACAATTTGTCGGGAGGTCCTTTTCAACAGGCTAACGGCATGAATGCTGGCATTCATGCGGTTTTTCTATCATATATCCCTGTCATCCGGAGCGCCGGACACCAGCACCCGGTCATAGAGGCGGTCGGTGCTGCTGTACAGGCGTTTCACCTTATCCAGCTCCCGATTGACAAATTCGATCAGGTCCGGCGCCCAGGCCCGTTCCGCTTCGGTTATCCAGGCCGCCGTCCGCCACCGGGCAGGCAGCACGGTCCAAAGACGGCCGGCGATGGCTTCCTGCTCCTTTGTCAAGGGCGTTTGGCCGGGATCCGGCACTGGAATCGATCCCCGAGCCGCCGCGGCGCCGAAGGTCATCCGGCGGGTGTTGTAATCCGCTACCAGGAATCCGGTGCCCAAAGCCAGCAGGCAAAGGGTGAGGGAAAAGGCGGTTCCAAAAGCCTTCAGCCGCCGAAACCGCTGTTTTTTCTTGTCTTGCGCCATTGTACATCCTTCTTTATGGGTTACTCCAAGGTTTTCAGCACGTCTGCTAATGTTTTGCCCACCAATTGGGCGGAATATACAGCCTCCTCGATGGTGTTGGCTTCACTGCCCATTTCGATGAGCATGGCGCCCTTGCTGAGATGCTGGTTATACCGGCTGGAGGTGATGGACAGCGCCCGGGCCAATCCCTCATAATTGGTGTGCAGCGCCTGCTGCAGCCGTAGGGTCAGGCGCAGATTTTCCTGCCAATCGGGATGGGGCAGTTTATCGGTGCTCACCACGCCGGTAATAATCATCACCTGCGCGGCTTTGCGGCCGTTGATGGTCACAGTTGGCTTCACCTTATCCACGGAATTGAGCATGATGCCGTCCCGGTGCAGGTCGATCACCACTTGGATGGAGGGATGCTCCTTAAGAATCTTTTCCACTGTGGCCGCGCTGCGGTCATAAGCGCCGGTGTATTTGGGATAATCATGTACGGTGATGTCATGAAGCACCCGAATTCCCGCCGCCTCCAGCTGGGCGGCCATGGCATTGCCCGCGGCCACCACATTGAAGCTGTTGTCCTGGGTACGGCCGCCGTCTCCTTTGATATAATAGCCGGCATAATATTTCATGTACGCCTCGGTGGTGTGGGTGTGCATAATCAGCACTTGAGGCTCGCCGTTCTCCTTGATGGTGATATTCGGCTTGATAGCCAGCTGAGCGGCCACGTCGATGTTTTTGCCGCTTTTGTTCCGAATGGCTACTCCCTGCACAAATTCCGAGCCAATGCTCATCTGCTGCTCGGAAACCTTGCCTCCCGAACCGTCGTTGGGCGGCGGATCGATGGAGGGGACCATCACCTCTATATTCGGGTCCTGATCGGCGGTAGAGGGAGGCGGCTGGGTGGCGGCGGTACCGCCCGAGGAGGTGCCGGTCTCACCCGAATTTCCCTCCTGTCCCTGGGCAGGCTGCCGCTCCAGCCGCTCGCTGAGCGCCTCCGCGCCCCCCTCCGGCTGCTGGATACCAGCGGAAAACAAGGCCGCCTTTTTTCCCCAGTCCAGCAGCGTTCCCCTGGGCACGGCGCCCAGGGTGACCGTTATAATGGAAACCAACGCCAGTATGGCGCCGGAAAATTGCAGCGCCTGCTTATACCTCTTCTGCATATGCATCACCACTACCATGCCTATGCGTGTGATGCGGACAATATGCCGGTGATTTTATCCGGCGGCAACGGTGATGAGTTCCAGCGGGGAGTATTCCGGCTGCAGCGCCGCGTTGACGGCCATGGCCACCAGCCGGGAAGCCCGGCTGATAATCAAATCGATCTCCCGGGGGGTAACCATCATCTGAGCGCCCCGGGGAGCCACCTGCTCCGCCGCCGATTCGCTGCCGGTCAGTTCCGCCGCCAGCGTGCGGGCATCCACCACCGTGGGCACCCCCAGGCCAATGACCGGCACCCCCAGCAGCTGCCGGTTAAGCTCCTTGCGGTTGTTGCCTACCCCTGAGCCGGGAGCGATGCCGGTATCGCACAGCTGAACGGTACAGCCCAGCCTGGCCACGCTGCGGGACGCCAGAGCGTCGATGGCGATCACCGCCGCCGGCTTCACCACCCCGCACAATCCGCCCACGATTTCTCCGCTCTCCACGCCGGTCTGCCCCAGCACGCCGGGGGCCAGCACTGCCGCGGGACGCAGATCATCCAAGCCGCTGCTGCGGGCGAATTCCCCCTGGATGTGACGGGTAGCCAAAACCATGCGGGAGGCTCTGGGCCCCAAAGCGTCGGGGGTGATGGCTTCATTGCCCAGACCGGTGACCAGGACCGTGCCGGATTCCGGCAGCAGGGCGGCCAGCTCCCGGCCGATGAGCCGGGCGTATTCCACCAGCTTCTCATCGTTATCCGACAGGGGCGGCACCTCCACCGTGATGTAGCGGCCGGGTTCCCGTCCCAAAGCCTCGCTGCCCCGCCGGCTGCGGATATGGATGCGGGTGACGGTGGCCTCTCCTTCGGTCAGCTGGGTCTTTTCCACGTCCTCCGCGGTGAGTTGGGGCATTTCCGGCGCTTTCTCCGCCGCCTCCAGGGCCAGGTCGGTGCGAATCTGCATCTGAGCCACTCCTTTTTCCTATTTTTTAGCGCGCAAGGGACTTTCCCTTTAGTATTTGCGTAAAAAGTGGCCATATTCTTAAAAAAACAGTTGCTTTTCGGGAAAACCCGTGGTATATTAATTTGTGCGTGATTGAAGACCAATAGCTTTTGCAGAGGAGGTGTGACCATGCCCAATATTAAATCCGCGAAGAAACGCGTCAAGGTCATCGCGGCGAAAACCGCCCGCAACAAGGCCGCCCGTTCCGAGCTGCGCACGGAAATCAAAAAGGCGAATCTGGCTATCGAAACCGGCGCCGAAAACAAGGACGAGGCTTTCCGCGCCGCTGTTAAGAAGATCGACCAGGCCGCGGCGAAGGGTCTCCTGCATAAGAATACCGCCGCCAGGAGAAAGTCCGCCCTCGCTAAAAAAGCCAATGCATAAATAGCCCGGCGTTAGTAGAATGGCGAAAAAAGCTGAGAATCTTTCGATTCTCAGCTTTTTATTTTTTTCACATCCGGTGGGAATCGTCCCTTCTCCACAGGCCGTAGAATCCAAGCAATAGTCCAAGGATAATGGACCCTATTCCAAAATAAAGCGGCACCTGCATACAATAAGTCGTACCAATCCATTCCATACCAAAGCACGCCGCCACTAGCGCCATACAGCCGCCGAGAAACAGAAATCCGCCGAAAACGCAAAATTTCATCCTTTTCCCGCCCTTTTTCTGACTTTTACAGCAAATGCCAGGGCACAGCCGCCTCTATTCAAAATAGAGCGGATATCCTGGATGTGTCCATTTTACCATAAATTCGGCACTAAAGCCATAAAAAACAAAATTTCTCCGCCTGCCTGGCCGGATTTTTTGCGTGATATGGCCCGCCGCCGCATAATTTCATCTTTCCGGCAGAGAATACCTTTCAGAAAACTCTCTTGAAAGGCGGAGAAATATGGATTGGTTGATGCTTTTGAAAGCGTTTATCATCGGCGGGGTGATCTGCGTGATCGGCCAGCTGCTGATCGACTTGACGGCCATGACGCCGGCCCGCATCCTGGTGCTGTTCGTGGTGATGGGGGTGGTGCTGACCGCCATCGGCCTGTACGAACCCATTGTGGAATTCGCCGGCGCAGGCGCCACGGTGCCGCTGACCGGCTTCGGCTACACCCTGGCCAAAGGGGTGGAGGAAGCGGTCAAGGAAAAGGGGCTGCTGGGGGTGCTCACCGGCAGCGTCACCGGCGCGGCGGGAGGAATCACCGCGGCGGTGGTGTTCAGTTATCTGGTGGCGCTGGTGGCAAAATCCGGCGACAAGTCCTGACTGCCGCTCCTCGTTAACGACATTGCGCAAAACGGCTCTGACCGCCGAGGGTCAGAGCCGTTTTTCTTTATAGCTTACAGCAGCCCGATCCAGCGCAGGAGAACCACACAGTCCTGAAACCCCTGCTGATAAATAAACTCTTCATCTAGACAAAATCCATGGTTTTTCGCCTCCTCGTATTTGTTCAGCAGAATGTCGTCCTCGCCCAGCTTGGCCCGAATCTCTTGGAAAAGATTGTCACATTCCTGTGAGACAAGAATATGTTCTTTGTCCTCATGCGCTTTTTCATAGGCAAGACGATAGCGAGAATAAGAACAGCAATTACGGAAATTCTCCTCGAATGTAGCGTATCCGCTTTCCATACCATATCATTCCTTTCCCTCTTTTTCTGTGATGAACTTATTATACACTATATAGTCACTATTTGCAACCAATTATATATTATTGGCAAATAGGTTAAACTATATATACACTATACAAGGGGGCGTATATATGGAACCTTATTTAAAAAATAGAACCAGATTCACTTCATCTTTGAAAAACGAACTTATCGAACCATTCAATAAGCTGGCAGAATCAACGAGGATTCCGAAAACCCGACTGCTTGACGAAGCGATTGAAGATTTACTCAAAAAACATCATCAGGATGTTCCCTCAAAACCCCAAAATGATGGATAATACTACGTAAAATCAAACTCCCGAAACGATAGAACAATCGTTTCGGGAGTTTACCCTTCGTCAATTGACAGACTACTGAACGCGTGCTTGCGGTTGAGACGAGATTTTCCGCTTCTTTTTAAGGTTCATTCAAGGTTGGGGCGGTAAAGTGGACGGCAACGGGGTTACCCCCTGTAAATTCACACCGGAGGCGCGCCATGGTACTTGTCAAAAACGCACTGCGCAGCATCACCCGCTCCAAAGGCCGGAATATTCTCATCGGCATTATCGTGCTGCTGATCGCCGTTTCGGCCTGCGTGGGGCTTTCCATCCGCCAGGCGGCGGTATCCACCCGGGATCAGGCGCTGGCCGATATGACGGTCACCGCCCAAATCGCTGTGGACCGCTCGTCCATGATGCAGGGATTTCGGGGCGACCGGAACCAGGGGGAAGGATTTGATCCCTCTTCCTTTAAAGAGATGTTTCAGGGAACCGGCGGGCTGTCCCTGGAGGAACTGCAGGTCTATGCCGGGGCCGAATCGGTACAGTCCTTTACGTATACGCTGACCGCCAGTCTCAACGGCGGGGAGGGCCTGGAAGCGGTGGACACCTCCTCATCCGACAGCGGCGATGACGGCGGCTCCAACCAGGATTCCGGCGGCTTCCCGGGCGGCGGCAAAGGCTTCGGCGGTATGGCCGCCATGGCTTCCCAGGGAGACTTCTCCGTGATCGGCTACAGCGGCGACGACGCTATGACGGATTTCGTGGACGGCATCCGGGCCATCACCGAGGGCGCCATGTTTGCGGCCGGAACGGAATCCGCCGAATGCGTTATCTCCGATGAGCTGGCCGCTTACAACGATCTGGCCGTGGGGGATACGCTGACCTTCTGCAATCCGCAAAATGAAGAGGAAACCTACACACTGACCGTGGTGGGCATCTATCACAATGAACAGGCATCGGTGCAGAGCGGCGGTATGGGCGGCGGTATGCCGCTGTTCAGCGATCCTGCCAATCAGGTTTTAGTCAGCTATCCGGCGCTCAAGCAGATTGTGGATGCTTCCGCAGCCCTGCAGGCTCAGGCGGAAGCGGCGGCGGATACAGAGGATGAGGGAGAAGAGGGAGAAGAGGGAGAAGAGGCTGAGATTCCGGCTGCGGTTTCCGGCCAGGTGGCCGGTACCTATGTGTTCGCCAGTGTGGAGGATTATGAGGCTTTTGAAGGAGAAGCCCGCGCGCTGGGACTCCCCGACACCTACGCTGTCAGCTCGGCAGATGTCACACAGTTTGAGCAAAGCCTGGCCCCGCTGGAAAACCTGGGCACCATCGCCCTCTATTTCCTGCTGGTGGTTCTCGCTATCGGTGCGGTGGTACTGGTAGTCATCAACGTCTTCAACATTCGGGATCGAAAATATGAGGTGGGCGTGCTCACCGCCATCGGCATGCGCAAAAGCAAGGTAGCTCTCCAATTTCTTACCGAAACCCTGACCGTCACCCTGGCCGCCGTCATCATCGGTACGGCGGCGGGAGCGGTGATTTCCGTCCCGGTCACCAACGCGCTGCTGGCGTCTCAGATCTCCGCCCAGGAGGAAAGCGGACAGCGGCGGCAGGATGCCTTCGGACGGCAGCCGGAGGGGATGGAGCCGCCCGGGGGGATGTTCGGCGGCATGGAAGCCATAGCTCAGCCAGGCGGATTCAGCGGCTTCGGCCAAGGTGCAGCCAACTACATCTCCCAAGTATCCTCCGCCACCGATCTGGCGGTACTGCTGGAGTTATTGGCCATCGGCCTGGGGCTGGCGCTGATCGCCAGCGCCGTATCCGTGATCTTCATCATGCGGTATGAACCGCTGAAGATTCTTGCCAACCGAGACTAATCGAGAAAGGATGAAGATGCATGGCTTTGCTGGAACTGGACGATGTCTCCTTTGCTTACGATAAAACACCGGTGCTGCGCCACATCCGCTATGGCTTCGACGCTGGGACCATTTACGCCATTGTAGGAAAATCCGGCGCGGGCAAAACCACCTTGCTATCCCTGATGTCCGGACTGGCTTCTCCCACCGAAGGGCGCATTCTCTACAAAGGGACGGATATCGCCGCCATTAACAAATATGATTTCCGCCGCCAATGCGTGGGGGTGGTATTTCAGAGCTTCAATCTCCTCACCAACCTCACCGCCCTTGAAAATGTTCAGCTGTCCATGGACATTGCCGGGGTAAAATCAAAAAACAAGCGTGCTCAGGCCATGGCGCTGCTGGAAAAGGTCGGCCTGAATGAAGGGGAAGCCAATCGCCGGATCCTGAAGCTGTCCGGCGGACAGCAGCAGCGGGTGGCTATCGCCCGGGCGCTTTCTTATAATCCGGATGTGATTTTGGCCGACGAGCCAACCGGCAATCTGGATGGGGAAACCCAGGATGAAATCATGGGAATATTCCGGGATCTGGCCGATGAGGGAAAGTGCATTATCCTTGTCACCCACTCCCCCACTGTGGCAAAAAAATCGGATGTCATCTACGGCCTGAAAAGAGTGCAATAATTTGGCAAATAAAACACAGGCTGCTGCCGATATAACGGCAGCAGCCTGTGTTTTATTTGTTTTTACCGCACCGAAAACAGGCGCCCAGCAAAAAGCCAAGGGAACCGCTGGCCAAGGCGGTAACCGCCAGGCCGATTATCCAGCAGCTCACCGCTCTCACACCGCGCACCGCCTTCCGAAAAACAGGGTCTGCATTCCCCGCAAAATCAAAGCCGCGGCCGAGCAGAACAGAACCATGCCGAATATGCACATACTTTTGAGTAGCAGCTTAAAATTTGTCAGCATATGTTCACCTTCGTTCCAATAACATTTCACATTCCTATTGCCAGTATATGCAGGAATTCCCGAGAATGTGCCGGTTTTTGCTTCCAGGGTATGAAAAACCGCTTTTGCGGCACACTACATCCGTACGAATTCTTTTTGGAAGGACGGATGAACATGCCTCGGCATTATCCCTTTACATTGCAGCCCCTGCCCTATGCTTACGATTCCCTCGCGCCCGTGCTGGATGTGCGGACTTTGGAATTTCACCATGACAAGCATCTGCAGACCTATGTGGACAACCTCAATGCCGCGCTGAAGGACGCGCCGGCATACCACGACTGGAGCCTGGAAAAACTGATTATGCATATCGACAGTCTGCCGGAAAATCTGCGCACACCTGTGCGCAATAATGCGGGCGGCGTGTACAATCATGAGCTCTACTTCGCGGCTATGACCGGCGAATCGAACCAACCCGGCACGGCCATGCGGCGCGGACTGGAAAAAGCCTTCGGCTCCTTTGAGGAATGGAAAACACAGATGAAGCAGGCCGCTCTGACCCAGTTCGGCTCCGGCTGGGCCTGGCTGATCGCCGATGCGGAGGACGGGCTGCATATCGTAAAAACACCCAACCAGGATACGCCGCTGCGGGCCCGGGTGCGGCCTCTGCTGCTGGTGGACGTGTGGGAACACGCCTATTATCTGCAGTATCAAAACCGGCGGGCGGAGTATCTTGATCTATGGTTTTCCCTCATCGACTGGCGTGCGGCGGAAGCCCGTATGAATAGCCGGGAAGTTTTAGCATCGGTGTAATCCCTCCGGTATAGCTACTATATCACAGCCTATTCTAAAATGCAACCATAAATGGTTATATAAATAACGTCTAAAATGGTTACAATTAGAACAAGACTAAAAACACGGAGGGGGATATGACTGCTGCGATGTTTCGGATTGAAAACGAATTTAAAAACGCCAATATTCCCCGTACCGTCCGATTTACGGAGCCCTTGTTTGAGCGGCTGAACCAGCTGGCTCAGGAAAATGATATATCCTTTAATCTGCTGATCCTTCAATGCTGCAAATATGCCTTGGAAAACATGGAAGACGAAAAAGGAACCGCTGCAAATTAAACCATTTGCAGCGGTTCCTTTTTCTTTATATTCTGCCATTCCAGCAATAACCGATCCATAATCTTTCTTCGGCATACAGTGTCTTCAAATGGATAAACCCGCTTATTTTCCCTGTGTCTTGAAGCCCTCTCCCAGCACCTCGTCGGTGGACACCACAATCATGAAAGCCGCCGGATCCAAATCCTGCACCAGGGTGCGCAGCTGGTACATCTCCGACCGCCGCACTGCGCAGAGCAGCACCCGTCGTTCCCCGCCGGTATAAGCGCCGGTGGCGTTGAGCATGGTAACGCCACGCTTCATCCGTTCCAGCACCGCGTCGGCAATCTCCCGCTCCTTCCGGGTCATAATCAGCAGCATCTTTCCCTTGTCCGCGCCGTAAACCAGGGCATCCATCATGCTGGAGGAAACAAAAATCATCACCATGGCATACAGGGCGCTTTCTATATTGCCGTATACCACCGCCGAAGCCGCCACCACCATGGCATCCACCAGCAGGATCAGTCGGCCGATGGGAATGTGATGAAACTTCCGCTCCAGCAGACGGGCGACAATTTCACTGCCGCCGGTGGTGGCACCCCGCATAAAAATCAGCCCCAGGCCGGTTCCCGCCAGCACGCCGCCGAACACCGCCACCAAGATGGTATCCCCCCGGAAAGCGGGCAGAAAGGGGGCTGCGGCATCGATCACCACGGAAGAGAGCAGCGTCACCACAGCGGTGCGCAGGGTAAAGGCCCGGCCCAAACGGAACCAGGACGCTGCCAGCAGCGGCAGGTTGATAACAATAATCATCGTACCAATCGGGAGATGAAAGAGATAGTTCAACAGGGTGGACACACCGGTGACGCCCCCGGGAGCAATGTGATTCGGCGCGGTGAAAATGTTCACCGACAGGGCATACAGCACACTGCCCAGCAGATAACCGCCTGCATCCAGCAGCCCGCGCCGCCAATTCACCTTTGACAACGCCCCCATGGCGCGTCCCCCCTTATTCCTGATCCGATTCCGGGTTAGTATCCCCCGTTATCACCCGAAATAATCTCTGCACCCGTTCTATGTTTCCCTGCAGATACAAATATCCGAACAGCGCTTCCAGACCAGTGGATTTGTGGTATTCCTCACTGTTGCGGGCGGTATGGGCATTGCGGCCCCGCTTATACACCGCCGTCTCCTCCTCCGTCAGCAGAGGAAGCAGTCGATCCACAGCCGCAGCCTGGGCCTCTGCCCTCACCATAGCCACGCTGCGTTTATGTAGATCCCCGGCGGGGCGGCTGCCCTCGCAGGCCAGCCGTTCCCGCACCAGAAGTTCATACACCCCATCCCCCACAAAGGCCAACGTCAGAGGACTGAGGGTGCGGGGATTTGTCTGCTCGGGATATAAAAGGGACATACGGCCCCCTCCTTCTGACTAAAAATAGGGAGATCACCGCCGGCAATCTCCAGGTATATCGGGTAATCTCCCAACCGGGAGAAGTGCGGTTTCGCACCCCCGGTGCGAAATGCGGGCCACAACTTACGGCCCGCAAGTGCTTCTTCAAGGAGTTGCCGCGCCAGCGGCAATCTCCAGGCATTCTTCAGAGAGAAAATCTTCGATTTTCTCCATTATACCACAAAATCGAAGTCGAACCCGTAGATGCTCACCGTGTCTCCTTCCGAGGCACCAGCCTGTTCCAGTGCCGCAATCACCCCGGTGGATTGGAGCACCCGCTCGAAATACTGCAGGCTCTCGTAATCGTCAAAATTAACCGCCCGCATCACCTGCAGCAGCCACTCGCCTTCCACCGTATACAAACCGTCCCCGCCGGTAATCTTCACCGACCGGTCGGCTATGGCGTTTACATCCGGCAGGGGCACCGGCTCCGGTTCGTATGACTTGATGGGAGGCAGAGCCGCCAGCCGGGCGGCGCAGGCCTTCACCAGCTCCTCGGTGCCATGGGCGATAGCCGCCATCATGGGGAAGTACGCATACCCCCGCTCTTTCATGGCAGCGGCAAAGGCCTCTGCCTGTCCGTCATCGGCTAAATCGCATTTGTTGCCCGCCACCAGCATAGGACGGGAAGCCAGTTCCGGGCTGAAGGCGGCCAGTTCCCGATTGATGGTCTCAAAATCCTCCAGAGGATCCCGCCCTTCGCTGCCGGACACATCCACCACATGTACCAGCAGGCGGCAGCGCTCCACATGGCGCAGGAACTCGTGTCCCAGTCCCACGCCCTCGCTGGCGCCTTCGATGATTCCAGGGATATCCGCCATGACGAAGGAGGCGCCCTGCGCCACCCGCACCACTCCCAGCACCGGGGTGATGGTGGTGAAATGGTAATTGGCAATCTCCGGCTTGGCTTCGCTTACCACCGAAATCAGGGTGGATTTTCCCACGTTGGGAAAGCCCACCAGTCCCACATCCGCCAGCAGCTTCAGCTCCATGCGAATTTCCACCGATTCTCCCGGCACACCGGGTTTCGCAAACCGAGGCACCTGCCGGGTGGGGGTGGCGAAATGGCTGTTGCCCCAGCCGCCCCGGCCGCCCCGGGCCGCCACAAAGGGCTCTTCTCCGGACATATCCGCCATCAGTCGGCCGTTGGCGTTATCGAACAGCAGGGTGCCCCGGGGCACCTTGATCACGCAGTTTTCCCCTGTTTTCCCGGAACAGCGCTTGCCGCCTCCCGGCTCTCCGCTCTGCGCCCGGAATTTCCGCTGATAGCGAAAATCCGCCAAGGTGTTGGCGCCGTCGTCCACTACAAACACCACGTCGCCGCCGCGGCCGCCGTCGCCGCCGTCCGGGCCGCCTGCCGCCACATATTTCTCCCGATGAAAGGAAACAGCGCCGTTGCCGCCGTCTCCCGCTTTGATTTGTATAACCGCCTTATCCACAAACATGGGCGTTCTCCTTTACCCTTCACCAGCAGCGACCTTCCGCATTATTCTTCCGCAGGCGCCGCCGCTTATTCCGTGTGGTCTTGTGCAAAAGACACTCGAGCCTCAAAACAAGTTCCCCGGTCATGGATCGCACTGATCCAGGCCTCGCCGCCGGCGGAACAGGTGCTGATCGCCAGCTCCTCCCCCTCCATCGCTTCCTTGAGAAAGGCGATGGAAAAGCCGGTGATCCGCTTGCCCGCCATACCGCCGGGGAAAAAATCGCAGAGAATATCCGCATAAACCGTGTTGTTCAGGTGACCGTTATAATCGGTGTCCGACCAGTATACCCGCCGGGTTCCCACAGGAGCCAATTCCGCCGGAGGACGCAGCCGGCCGGGATCCGGGCAGCCATTTTTCCGCTCCGGCTGAACCCCCACGCCAAACTGCTCAAACACCTCCGGACGCAGCAGCTTGTGTTCCACGGGATCCACCAGCGCAAAGGCGGACACACTTTCAATCAACGGCTGTCCCGCCGCATCCAGAAACTGATAGCAGCGGTAAAACTGCGCCCCCTTGGTATCCCGGTGCCAGGTGCGCAGCCAGACCTTTTCATCCAGCAGCGGGGCCCGGTGGATCACGCTATTCAGCCGGGTGAGGACGAACACCATCCCGTGACGATAAAACTCCTCCCAGGTCAAACCGCCGGCTCCCAGGTGGAGTTCCCCCACCTCCTGCTGCAGCTTCAGCTGATTGGAAGGCCGCAGCCGTTTATCCCTTCCTGCGTCATAGGAGGCGATTTTCAGTTCCCAGGTATAATCCGGGGCCACATTATAAGTCATAGGGCAACATCCTTTCCCAAGGAAAAATGTTCTTTTGCAAAGAGGTGCCGCAAACCCTGCAGCACCAGTTTGGCGAAAACGGTTATCCCCGTGTTTTTCGCCAAACTGGTCGGAAGCGGAGAAATATCTTCCCCGCTCCCGACGCCTGCGGGCGGGTGATCGCTGCGCAGAGGGGGAACCCTGACGGTTCCCCCAGCAAGTCGCAGACTTGGCTGCACCATACCTCCCCTTCCCTCCGATATCTCTCAACACCGCTGCCGTTTTGAAACCGCAGGGGTGCCGCAAACCCTGCAGCACCCCTTACAAGTCCGCTTTATTATCGGATGACTTCCACGCCGCCCATGTACGGGCGCAGCACCTCCGGTACGGTTACCGAACCGTCGGCGTTCTGATACTGCTCCACAATGGCGGGCATCACCCGGCTGGTGGCCAGGCCGGAGGCGTTCAGAGTATGCACCAGCCGCAGCTTGCCGTCCGCGCCCCGCACCTTGACGTTTCCTCTCCGGGCCTGATAGTCCCGGGCATTGGAAGCGGAGCTGACCTCCTTGTAAATTCCCATACTGGGAATCCAAACTTCGATGTCGTAGGTCCGGGCCATGGAGAAGGAGCAGTCTCCCGCCGCCAGCTTGCTCAGCCGGTAGTGGAGCCCCAGCTCCTGCACCAGACGCTCCGCCTTGCCCACCAGCTCTTCAAAAGCCTGATCGGAGGTTTCGGGGGTGGTATACTGCACCATTTCCACCTTATTGAACTGGTGGCCGCGAATCATGCCCCGCTCCTCCGAGCGATAGCTGCCCGCTTCCCGGCGATAGCAGGGGGTATAGGCGATATATTTCCGAGGCAGGTCCGCTTCGGTGAGGATTTCACCTCGATGGAGATTCACCAGGGCGGTTTCCGCGGTAGGAAGCATGAACCGCCGGTCGGAGCTGGTGGGGTTCTGAATCCAGTACACCTCATCCTCGAACTTGGGGAACTGGCCCGCCACATAGCCGCACTCATAGCCCAGCATATGGGGGGGTAGAATCAGCTCATAACCGTCGCTGAGATGTTCATTCACAAAGAAGTTCAGCAGCGCCCATTCCAGCCGGGCGCCCATACCCCGGTAAATCCAGGAGCCGTTGCCCGCAATTTTGGCGCCCCGCTCGTAATCGATGAGGCCCAAGCTCTCGCACAGCTCCACATGATTTTTCATCGGGAAACCGAATTTCGGCTGTTCACCGAATACACGGACGGGCTTGTTGTTCTCCTTGCCGCCGCTTTCCAAATCCGAATCAGGCAGGTTGGGCAGGCAGAGCAGCAGATCCTTCTGCTTTTCCTCCAAGGCGGACAGTGCCGCGTCCTCCTCCTTGATTTTGGCGGACAGCTCCTTCATCCGCGCCATCAGCCCGGCCACGTCTCCCCCTTCCTTTTTCAGCTGGGGGATCTGCTTGGAGGCGGTGTTCTGCTCCGCCTTGAGGGCCTCGGTCTGGCCCGTCAGGCGGCGGCGTTCTGCGTCGATTTCCAGGATCTCGTCAACGGTGGCGTCGAGATCCATCTCCCGCTTACGGATGGCGTCCTTGACCTGCTGGGGATCGCTGCGGATAAGTTTGATGTCCAACATAGCTGTTACCGTCCTTTATGCCTTAAAATTCCTGATTTCCTGTTTGCCTGAGCTTCACAGTTCGCTGCGGCCCTCCAGAGAGCGGCGCAGGGTGATCTCGTCGGCGTATTCCAAATCGCCGCCTACGGGAATGCCGTAGGCCAGGCGGGTGACCTTTACATCAAAAGGTTTGAGCAGCTTGGAAATATACATGGCCGTGGCCTCCCCCTCCACGGTGGGGTTGGTTGCCATGATAACCTCCTGCACATCCTCCGACGCGATGCGGGTCAGCAGCTGCTTGATCCGCAGCTGGTCCGGCCCCACCCCATCCATAGGGGAGATGGTGCCGTGAAGCACGTGATAGGTGCCGGTGTATTCCCGGGTACGCTCAAAAGCCATCACATCCCGGGGATCTTCCACCACGCAGATGACCCCTTTATCCCGGTTATCCGCCCGGCAGATGGGGCACAGTTCCTGATCCGTGAGATTATGACAGACGCTGCATTCGTGAATCTTGTCCCGCGCCTCGGTAATGGCGCCCACAAAATCCCTGGCCGCGGCGTCCCCGATGTTCAGCAGATAATAGGCCAGCCGCTGAGCGGATTTGTGGCCGATGCCCGGCAACCGCTCCAGCTGCTCCACCAGACGCGCCAGCGGCGCCACCGTGTAGGCCATGGTAACCTTTTCCTTTCAGGGGTCCAATATCGCTCCTGCCCCGGGGCAGCGCGAACCCGCTTTGAAATCGCTTCCGCCGGATCAGAACATTCCGGGAATATTCATGCCGCCGGTGACCTTGCCCATCTCCGCTTCGGAGGTATCCACCGCCTGACGGATGGCTTCGTTCACCGCTGCC
The DNA here is from genome assembly GCA_902492455.1 of uncultured Oscillospiraceae bacterium. Taxonomy (GTDB): domain Bacteria; phylum Bacillota; class Clostridia; order Oscillospirales; family Acutalibacteraceae; genus CAKTXU01. The sequence goes on along the minus strand of CABULH010000002.1, from coordinate 19,308 downwards.
ATCACCAGGTCGGCCAGCATTTCCACGTCCTCGGGGTCCACCACTTCCGGCTTGATCGCCAAGCTCTTCACCATATGCTTGCCGTCCACCACCGCGGTGACGGCGCCGCCGCCGGCGGCGGCGGTATATTCCCGGGCGTCCAGTTCTTCCTGCAGCCGGGCCATGTCCTCCTGCATCTTCTGGGCCTGCTTGATCATGCTCTGCATATTGCCGGCGCCACCGCCGCCGTATCCTTGGGGTAATCTCGCTTTCATTGTTATCCAACCACGCTTTCCTCAGTATCTCGGATTATCGCTATATCCAACGGCGCCCGGCCGTTTTCATCTGTGGGGGCCGTCATTCCTTTACGGTAATATCCACGCCCAACTCCCGGCTGCTGCGGATGAAGGCGGCCAGGGGATCGTCCTGGGGCACAGGGGCCGGCGCCGCCTTGCGAATCCCGATGCGGCAGGGACGGCCGGTAACCGCCCGGATGGCGGTGATCAAAGCCGCTTTATTGCCGTCCCGGGTCACCAGGGAGCGGAACATCTCATTGGGGGCGCTGATAAGCACCATATCCCCCCGCACCGCCGCCGTAGACCCCAGCAGCACCCCGTACAGGGGAGGACAGGAAGCGGACAGATTGTCCAGTACATCATTCCAGCGGTCCATAGGCTGCTCGCCGCCGGCTTCTTCTGCTGTCGTTTCTCTTTCAGACGGCGGCGGATTGTCCGCCCAGGGCGGAGGCGGCGCGTCCTCGGCAGAGGAAACAGCCGGTGCGGCCTGAGCCGCCTGTGACAAAGCCGGAGCAGGCGCCGCAGGCGACAACGCCTGACCCGAACGGACCGCATCTTCCAGAGATTTCAGCCGCCGCAGCATGCTTTCCGGGCTGACATCCAGTTCGGGGGTACAGAGTTTGAGCACCGCCATTTCCATCTCCACCCGGCGGGAAACGCCGCCCCGCAGCCGGTCCAGCGACTGCTGCAGCACGTCCATGCAGTGAAGAATGGCCGGCAGGGTAAAGGCTTCCGCCTCCTGCCTCATCCGTTGGATCTCCGCCGGGGGGGCCACGATCAGCTCCTCCGCCTTTTCCACGCTTTTGACGATCATCAGACCCCGGAAATAATCAATCAATTCGGCGCACAGCCGTTCCATATCCTTGGAAGCGTTGTACAGCCGGTCAATCAGCGCCAGCCCCGCGCCGCCGTTTTCAGCGCGGACGGCGGCCGCCAGCTCGTGCAGATATTCCCGGCCTACCATGCCGGTGGCCTCCGCCACCACATCGGCGGTGATCTCCCGGGAACGGGCGGCGCACTGATCCAGCAGGGACAAAGCGTCCCGCAAGGCACCGTCCGCCAGCCGGGCCAGCAGCATAGCCGCTTCGTCGGTAATGGTAAAATTCTCCCCCTGGGCCACCACCCGGATACGGGCCATAATGTCCTCCGGCTGAATCCGGCCGAAGTCAAACCGCTGGCAGCGGGAAAGGATGGTGGCAGGCAGCTTATGCACCTCGGTGGTGGCTAAAATAAAAATCACGTGGGAAGGGGGTTCCTCCAGGGTTTTCAGCAGGGCGTTGAAGGCCCCGGCGGAAAGCATATGCACCTCGTCGATGATATACACCCGGAATTTTGCCACAGAAGGCGTAAAGTTGACTTCCTCCCGCAGATCCCGGATATTGTCCACACCGTTGTTGGAGGCGGCGTCGATCTCCACCACATCCATGATGGAACCCGCGTCAATCCCCCGGCAGACCTCACACTCGTTGCAGGGATCCCCGTCCACAGGATGCAGGCAGTTGACCGCCTTAGCCAGGATTTTGGCGCAGGTGGTCTTGCCGGTGCCCCGGGAACCAGTGAACAGATAGGCGTGGGCCAGCCGATTGGTGCGCAGCTCATTTTTCAGCGCGGTGGTCACCTGATCCTGGCCGAAAACATCGGCAAAGGACCTGGGCCGCCATTTGCGGTAAAGCACCTGATACAAGGTTGTCCCACCTTTCATGAAAAATCGCAGCTTTCGCGTGCCTTTATAAAGCAGGACACGCAAACAGGACGCCGCATCCCCTCGGGCATACGGACGGACAGGTTACCTGCGGCGCACGGTAGCAACCGCTTAATGCTGCTCGGTTCCCCGCCTGACATGGTTCACGGCGCACCGTCGCACAGGACCCGCCCGCCCGTATGCCCCAAAGCATGCGGCGCTTCTATGGGATTGCCGGAACTCCTTCCGGGTTTGCCCAGACATATAGTATACAGTATTCCCCGGGAAAAAGCAAGATTTTCCCGAAAATCCTTTAGAAAGATCCCCTTCCTCCAAATCCGGCGAAAAAAAGGGGAACACACCAAAAAAAGGGGTGCGCTTTGCGGCTGGATACGACTCGTTCCCCTTGACAAATCCCTGGCTGCATGATACATTAACTGTACTATGTCAATTAATACAGTTGTGTATCCTAGCACGGAAGGAGGCATATGCAGCCATGTTTATGATCGATCCCATGTCCCGACAGCCGGTTTATGAGCAGATCATCCGGCAGATGGAGCGGTTTATCCTCTCCGGTATGCTGGTGCCGGGAGATCAGCTGCCCAGCGTCCGCAGCCTGTCTATGGAACTATCCATCAATCCCAACACCATTCAAAAGGCCTATTCCGAAATGGACCTGCGGGGTATCATCTATTCCGTTCCCGGCCGGGGATGCTTTGTATCGGAAAACGCCGCCGCTCTGCTGGGAGAATATAAACGCACCCAGCTGCGCACCCTGTCCCAGCTGACCCAAGAGCTGGCCATGGCGGGCATTCCCCAGGAGGATGTGAACAGGTGTGTGGAAGAGGCGTACCATCAAGCGAAAAAGGAAAGGGTGGATCGGCTATGATTCAAGCCACCAGCGTGACGAAAAAATTCCAGGATTTCACAGCGCTTTATGAACTCAGCTGCACCATTCCCAAAGGCTGCATCTACGGCATGGTGGGGTCCAACGGCGCCGGAAAATCCACTTTTCTCCGCCTGCTGGCGGGAGTATACCGGCCGGACGGCGGCACCATCACCATCGACGACGAGCCGGTATACGAAAATCCAGGCGTGAAAAAGCGGATCGCCTATGTGCCGGATGAGCTGTATTTTCTGCCGGCCTCCAACATCCGCCGCATGGCCGCCCTGTACCAGGCGGCTTATCCGGATTTCGACCGGCAGCGGTTCGATTCCCTGATGAGCATCTTCCGGCTGAGCATCTCCAAATCCCTGAACACCTTTTCCAAGGGCATGCGGCGCCAGGCGGCCACCATCCTCGCCATCTCCTGCCGGCCGGATTATATCTTTTTTGACGAGACCTTCGACGGCCTGGATCCGGTGATGCGCAATCTGGTGAAGAGCATGATCTGCCAGGACGTACTGGAACGGGGAGCCACCGCCATCATCACCTCCCATTCCCTGCGGGAGCTGGAGGATACCTGTGACCAGCTGGCTCTGCTGCATCAGGGAGGCATTGTGCTGGAAAGCGATATTCAGGATCTGAAAACCTCTCTCTTCAAGGTCCAGATCGCCTTCCCCTGCGAATATGACCGGGATTTCTTTCGGGATATCGATATCGTCCACTTTGCCAAGCGGGGCTCGGTTGCCAATCTCATTGTCCGGGGCGACCGGGAAGAGACCGCCGCCAAGCTGCGGCTGATGCAGCCCAGCGTCCTGGATATCCTGCCGTTGACGCTGGAAGAAGTGTTCACCTATGAGATGGAAGCGCTGGGTTATGCCTTCGGCGACCTTCTGCCGCAGTAAGGGAGGGAGAACCGATGAAAAAACGCTTTTTCGACGTGGGCCTCTATCTGGACGGTCTGCGGCAGTTGAAAATTGTGGGCGTGATGCTGTTTGTCATCCTGGAGCTGGAAGCCATCCTGATCCCCCTGGGGCAGTACATCGCCATCCTGCAGAGACTGGAATACTCCCCTTCCGCCGTCTACAATATGGGTGTGGTCAACTTCCTGCAGATGCATCCGCTGCTGGTGCTGACCTTCACGGTTTTCGCACCGGTGATGATGCTTTACCTCTTCTCCTTCCTGAATAAGCGCAACAGCAGTGATTTTTATCACTCCCTGCCCAATACCCGCCTGTCCCTCTTCTTCAGCTTTTTCGCGGCGGTGATGACCTGGGTGATCGCCGCTTCGGTCATTTCCTCCCTGACCGCGGTGGCAGGGCATCTGCTCCTCTCACAATACTGCTCGATCAATTTCACCAGCGTGTGGGTGATGCTCTTCAACATGCTGGCCGCCTCCTTTTTCACCGCGGCAGCGGTTGGCATGGCCATGTGCCTTTCCGGCACGGTTTTTACCAATCTGGTGGTCTCCCTGCTGCTGATCTTCATGCCCCGGGTGCTGATCCTGATCTTCACCTCTTATCTTAGCAGCGTGCTGAGCATTCTCTCGCCGGAGCATTTCATCCCCCCGCTGGACGGCCAGTACAATGTCGCCACCAACCTGGTGTTGGGGCTGTTCACCGGCAGCGCGGAGCAAAGCTTCACCTTCTTCACCGGCGGGCTGTATACCTTGGGCCTGGGTCTGCTGTACACCGTGTTTGCCGCGCTGCTTTTCCGGGCGCGGAAAAGCGAGTCTGCGGGGCAGTCGGCCCCCAACCGGGCGCTGCAGACGGTTTACCGCTGTCTGATCGCCATGCTCGTCTGTCTGGTCCCCTGCACTGCCATTGTGGCGAATGTGATCAATCATGAGAGCCCTTCCGGAGAGGATGTCTTTGTCTACCTGGTATTTTACATCGGCGCCGTGCTGCTGTATTTCATTTACGAAATCATCACCACCCGGAAATGGCGCAATCTGGCTCGCGCGGTGCCGGCGCTGGGCATACTGGCGCTGTGCAATCTGGCCTTTATCGGCGGCGTGCTGGGCGCCTATAACTCGGTACTCAGCTTCCATCCCGGCAAAGATGATATCGAGTATGTCCGCCTGCTGGGCACGGAAGGCTCTTCCTCCAACAATTATTTCAGCCTCAAGGTTGCCGACGCCCGGCTGGACGATCCCGTCATCCGGGAGGTCATTGCCAACCGCCTGCAGGTTCAGACCGAACAGCTGCGCAAGAATCCCGGCAGCCGGAACTGGTATTATGACGGGATGATAAACGGCGGCGGCACCTATCAAACCGTGGCTATCCGCACCGGAATGCGCACCGTTTACCGGCGACTGAACCTGACCACCGAGGACAACCGCCTCATCGGTCAGAGCTTCGCCAACAACGAAGAGGTCCGCACCGCCTACACCACCCTTCCCCAGCTGGGGAAAAACGCCACCAACGTGGGGGTTTCCAATCTGTCCGGCGCCCAAGCGGAGGAGGTTTACAAGGTTTTCCTGGAGGAAGCCGCCGCTATGGATTTCGCCGATTGGTACCTTTATCTGCAGACATACGGCCAGGCCGGAGCCGGTCACTACGGATACTATGAGTACACGGACGACCGGGTTCCCGCAACCCTGCGAGTCAGCACCAGCATCGGCACCTCCTCCGCTTATCTGAATCTGCCGCTGACCTCCCAATTCCCCCGTTCGGTGAATCTATTCCTGCAATATGCCAACCAAGCCGGCGATATTCCCATGCTGCTTCAGCGTCTCTCCGAACGGAACTGGCGGATGAACGACAGCATACAGTTCCGTTTCTACGATATACCGAAAGATGTTACCGGCGGCAACAGTGAATTCTATCTTTCCGGCAGCGACCTGTTCGACCGGCAGGAGAAAGCCAAAGCGCTGGCGGAGGCGCTGCTGAAATATGCCGATGAGCCGGTGACCATCGACAAGCCTTTGATGTATATCACGCTTTATCTCACCGAAAGTTCCCGAGATCACGACGTCTATGCCGGCAGCTATGAGGGATGGGTCAATGTTCCTGAAGACGCCCTTCCCCTGCTGCGGGACTTTCTGAACATCTATCAGGATTCCAACGGATTTGAAACAGATGAGCCTCAGCCAACCTTTACCACCGTCCCCGACTGACGGGAATCCGCCTCCTTCTGTTGCTTATCCACACAGCAGTCCCCCGCCGCAAATATACGGTGGGGGATTGCTGTGTGATGCGGCAGCGCCGGATTGCATATAAGAGGCAGGGCAGCGCAGACGGTGAAAACCGTCCATACGCCGCCCTGCCTCTTATATGTTGCGCCAAGGAATCTCTTGCCGATGCGCCGCCCTTATTGCCCGATGAAGCCGCGATTCAGCGGATATCAAAATCCTCCACCATCGGCCGAACTTTCCGCCGCGTCCGCAGCCTTACGCAAAAAAATGCGCAGAAGGCGGACAGCGCCAGCAGCATCCAAGGCATCCATTTTTGCATACAGATCAAGTCCTTTCCACTTTCACTTCCCGACACGTCGTGGCAAAGTCTGCTCCGTTCGAAAACCCTTTCCATCGGATTCTTTCACTTTGCTCCCTTGTCTACAAAAGACACACGGCAGCCGCGGCCACCTTCTTGCGGGTTACGAGTATTCAAAATTATCCATCAAAACCAAAAACATCTTTCTTGCAGTACCCATTCCAATGCTTATACCGCTTTATACAGAGCCGCGCCCAGCACAGCCAGCATCACAAGCCCCAGCACCGTCACCCCGGCCAGGGGATTGGAGGCCGTCACCGGAGCCGCCGCTTCCTGTTCGGCGGGAACCGCCAGCCGGACCGGTGCCTGATGAATGCCGCCCTCCACCGATTCCGGCGCAGGATCCAGCTCACCATAGGTATAATCTACCGGTTCCGTATAGGTGAATACCCGCACCTCCCGGCCATCGCTGTCCGTGCAGGTTGTCCAGTACCCACCCTGACCGGCACAGACGGCCATGGTGAAAGCGCTGAAAATCAGCAACGCGGTCATAACCAATATTTTTCTGCCAAAACGCCTTTTTTTCATCACAACTCATCCTTTCCGATCAGTCTGCAGGCCTCTTTCCCCGGCCTTGTATTTATTTTATCGCACCCCGCCGGGGAAAACCACCTGTTTTGGTTACAATTGGATTACACTTTTGCAAACAATGGCCCGATTGGTTACAGTCCTGTTATTTTTCCGGATTTGGGGGTCTTTTCCGACTCTTTTCAACCCCGTTCCGCAAATTCGCTCTAAAGAGTGTAGGATTGTCAAACAAATTGGACAGAGAAGGAATGAAGAGCGTCAAAGGGAGAGAGCCAGTTGAGAGGGCGCATCTGTCTGTGATTGGAGCGGGCGTTGTGAACAGCGAGTTGATGAGCAAAGTCGTTGAGGGAGAAGAAACGGTGGGAGTCATAAAGGCGCTTTTGATCCTCACGATGGCTGCGTTCGATCTTGCCGTTATGGCGGGGCGTATAGGGGCGAATGAGTTTGTGCCGGATGCCGAGGCGAACGGCGGTCTTTTCGAAACGGGTGGGAATGTCCTGTTTGGAGTTGGAAAAGCGGTTGGTAAACTCAAAGCCGTTGTCGGTCTGCACACACTCAACAGTGACGCCCCGCCTACGGAACCAGGCAGTCATCTTTTCCAGGAAGTCAGCGGAGGAGTAGGTGCTCTGTTCCTCATAGGCGCCCAGAAAGCGCATGCGGCTGTACTCGTCAATGGCGGTGTACTGGAACAAGCGAAGCTCGGGGTCGGCAATACAGGAACGGGGAACTACCTTCACGTCCACCTGTACCCGCTGGCCAGGGTAGGTCATCTGCTCATAAGGCTTAGGGGTGTACACCTTTTTCGGCTTGGGAGCCGGCAGCAGTTCCAGGCGTCTCATGACACGGAAGAGGGATTCGGGCCGTCGGGTATAGCCTCGTTTGCATAACCGGCACCACAGTTCCGGCAGACCCAGCGTGGGGTTTCTCCGGCGCATGTCCCGGATGAGCTTCAGTTCCTCCTCCGTATGCTGATTGGGATGGCTGTGGGGGCGTCTGCTTTGACAGCAGAGCGATTCCACTGTGCCGTTCCACCGGGCTTTCCAGAAATAGATGTAGGAACGCGCCTTGTTGTATTTCCGGCCGGCTCGGCTTACTCCGTATTTTTCTGCGTACTTCATCAGGGATTGCCGATACTTCATGTCTTGTGTTATACTGTTCATGAAAGATGAGGCACTTCCTTTCAGTGAATGTTGTGTGGTAACTCCATTCTAACCGATGTGCTCTCATCTTTCTCTTTTTTATTCCCTCACTGTCCAATATCTATTGTAACCCTACAATTCCGCAAATTCGCTCTAAAGAGATGGTTGTATCTCCGTCGTTTTTGTTATATAATAAAGTGCTGTATACTATATTCTTAAGAAATAAAAGGAACGACCACGTCATGAAACGGGCCTATCTGGATAACAGCGCCACCACCCCCGTGTGCCGTCAGGCGGCGGACAAGGCGTATGAAATGATGACGGCGTGTTGGGGAAACCCCTCCTCCCTCCATACCGCCGGCTTTGAAGCGGAGCAGGAGTTGGAAGCCGCTCGACGGACAGTGGCCGGGCTGCTGGGGGCGGCTCCCGAGACCATCACCTTTACCTCCGGCGGCACGGAGGCCAACAATCTGGCGGTTTTAGGCGCTGCCGCTGCAAAAAAACGGGCGGGACGGCATATCATCACCACGGCGATGGAACACCCCTCGGTGGCCGCCGCCTGCGGCGCGCTGGAAAAGGAGGGCTGGGAGATCACCCGGCTGACTCCCGACGCCAGCGGCTGCGTATCTGCCGCCGCCCTGGAAGCGGCGCTGCGGCCGGATACGGTGCTGGTGAGCATGATGATGGTCAATAACGAAACCGGCGCCATTTTTCCGGTGGAGGAGGCGGCGCCGCTGATCCGGCGGCTGGCTCCCGGCGCTCTGCTCCACTGCGACGCGGTGCAGGCCTTCGGCAAACTGCCCATCCGAACATCCCGGCTGGATGTGGATATGCTGACTGTCAGCGGTCACAAAATCCATGCCCCCAAGGGCTGCGGCGCCCTGTATGTGAAAAAAGGCGTGCGTATCCTGCCCCGTGCCTTCGGCGGCGGGCAGGAAAAGGGGCTGCGGCCCGGCACGGAAGCCACCCCTGCCATCGCGGCTTTCGGAGCGGCGGCAGACGCGGTTCCCGAACTGAACGCCCAGCGCATCCGGTTTGAAAGCCTGATGGATCGGCTGCTGTCCGGGCTGAAAAAGCAGGAGGGAATCATCGTTCATCGCCCCACCCGCCACGCGCCCTATATTCTGAACCTGTCGGTGTCGGGAATCCGCAGCGAAACCCTGCTGCATTTTCTCGCTCAGCGGGAAATCTACGTCTCCAGCGGTTCCGCCTGTTCCCGGGGCAAAAGCAGTCCGGTACTGGCAGCGCTGGGCCTCCCCCCCGCCGAAATCGATTCAGCGGTGCGGGTGAGTTTTTCGAGGGATAACGACGAGGAGGATATCGACCGTTTTCTGACCGGGCTGGAGGAGGCGCGCGCCTCCCTGGCCCGCCGGTAACCGCGGCCTTGCCGCCGCAAAAGGAGGTACCCTATGAACGACAATAACAACCCGCGGAGCCCGGAAGAGGAGATCCGCCGCATCATTGAAAAATATGGTTCCATGGAAGTCAGTGAGGAATGGGCGCAGACGGAAGAACCAGTAGCTCCGGCAGACACGGACACTGCCGCCGCTTCTACCGACGATGAGCCCTCCGCCCTCTCCAGCGCGGAGGAATTTCCGTTGGTGATGCCGGTGGAGGAAGAGGATGCGCCTGGAAAAAGACGCAAACCCAAACGGACGCCGGGGCAGGTTCTGCTGTCCATGGTGGAAGCTGTGATTCCTCATGTGGGAGACGGCGCGCTGGAAGTACTGCGCAAATGTGTGTTCATGCTGGCTTTGCTGACTTTGGTGGGGTCTCTGTCCTATCTGACCAATGATCTGATGATTCTGCCTGCCGCCGCCCGGGATTTGTACGCCCAGACACAAAACAAATATAATCCGGATTCGCCGGTACCCCTGCCCCCGGAGCTGGAGGATTTTGATTTTCTTCCCGGCATGGACGATTCCTTCAAGCTGCTGTATACGGAGAATACCGATCTGCGGGGCTTTATCTCCTATACATCCAACAAAGCCAACGATTTTCTCAAGATCAATCTGCCCATCGTCAAGGGTATCGACAACGCCTATTATCTGGAACACGATTTTCATAAATCCCCCACTAAGTTCGGCTGCCTCTTTTTCGACATGCGCAACACCATCGAAACGCCGGAGGACTACAACAAATCCCTGATCATCTACGGCCACAATATGGCTTCCGGGGATATGTTCGCAGGGCTGAATAAGTTTATCGGCAGCCTCTCCAATGTGCGCAGCGCCCCCCTGATCACCATGAACACCCTCTTTGAAAAAGCCCAGTATAAGGTGTTCGCCATGGCGGTGATGGACGAAAGCGAAAACGCGCCCTCCCGCTATTATTACACCCGGACGGATTTTGGAAACGACGAGGATTTTCTCACCTACATCGATGAGATCCGCGCCCGTTCCCTTTGGGATTACGAACAGGTGGTGGATGTGAACGCCGACGACGAAATTCTGATTCTTTCCACCTGCACGGTAAAAAGCGCCGTTCACTTTGACGACGGCCGTCTGGCGGTATTCGCCCGTAAGGTGCGTCCCGGAGAAAGCGCCGATGTGGCGGTCAATAAAATCAAAGCCAACGACGATGTGATTATGCCGCTGGCCTGGTATTTGAACCAGAATATCGCTCCCCATGCCTATTACACCGAAAACGGTTACCAGATTCCCTCCACCTCCGGCACCGCGGGGAATTCCTCCTCCGCCGGTCAGGCCACGGGATCCCAAACGCCCGACCCCGGCCCCACAACTCCCCCTCCCACCAGCGGTGATGAACCCGCTCCCACCCAGCCGGGCCCGGAACCCACCAAACCCACCAAGCCCGGACCGGATCCCAGCACCCAGCCGCCGGATCCCACCGAGTCCACGGATAACGGCGACACCACCGATTCCACCGCTGAGCCTGAACCCACCAATTCGACAGACCCCGACGAGCCTACGAGCACCACCGAACCGACGGAGCCTACTGAGCCTGTCGATCCGTCGGTTCCCGACGAGCCGGGAAATGAGACGGAGCCCAATCAGCCGGCGGAGGGAGACCCCACCGAGGCTGATCCGGTGGATCCAACCCCGGCCGAATGAAAAGCTATCGGATAACTGACTAAAAGGAACGAATGCCATGACAACCGCCTCTCGCGAGATTTTGTTGATCAAAAACGGCGAACTGGCCCTGAAGGGCCTGAACCGCGGCACCTTTGAAAATGTGCTGCTGAAAAACCTGCGCCGACGCCTGGCTCCACTGGGAAGCTTTCGGCTGCAGAAGGCCCAGTCCACCATCTATATTCAGCCGGAAAATCCTGATGCCGACCTGGACGAGGCCTGCGACCGGGTCTCCCGTGTATTCGGCATATCCGCCTTTTCCCGTGCAAGAGTGGTGGAAAAGGAGATGGCCGCCATCCGGGAAGGGGCAGCGGATTATCTTCAGCCCGCCCTGGCCGGCGTACGTACCTTCAAGGTGGAGGCGCGGCGCAGTGACAAAACCTTTCCCTTGACCTCACCCCAGATCTGCGAAGAGGTAGGCGGCTATCTGCTGGAGCGGTATCCCCATCTGTCGGTGGATGTCCACCATCCGGAACTGGTGGTTTGGGTGGAAATCCGGGATTTCGGCGCCTATATCCACGGCGCCCAGCTGCCCGGGGCCGGCGGTATGCCGGTGGGCACCGGCGGTCGGGCTGCCCTGCTGATTTCCGGCGGCATTGATTCTCCTGTCGCGGCTTATATGATGGCCAAGCGCGGAATTGAACTCACCGCCGTCCACTTCGCCTCCCCGCCCTATACCAGCGAACGCGCGGAACAAAAGGTGATCTCTCTGCTGGAACAGGTGGGGACCTATGCCGGGCGGATGGAGCTGAATATCGTGCCCTTTACCCATATCCAGGAAGAAATCCGCCGGTGCTGTCCGGAGGAACTGTTCACCTTGATTATGCGCCGGTTTATGATGCGTCTTTCCACCGCCGTGGCGCGCTCCGCCGACTGCGGGGCGCTAATCACCGGCGAGAGTGTGGGCCAGGTGGCGAGCCAGACCATTCCGGCCATCGCCTGCACCGATGCTGTGGCCGGCCTGCCGGTTTTTCGCCCGCTGATCGGTATGGACAAGGAAGAAATCATTGCCATCGCCCGCCGCATCGGCACCTTTAACATTTCCATCCAGCCCTATGAGGACTGCTGCACCGTGTTCACTCCCCGTCATCCCCGTACCCGGCCTAAGCTGGCCCAGGTGGAGGCGGCGGAGGCTGAACTGGATGCAGATGCCCTGATCGATGAAGCGCTGGCCGGCATCCGCCGCCGCATCATCTGATCTTATCACCGGACCGAGGACTGCGAATGCCGCGTAACGCGTTATTTAAGGGGTAATTATGAACGCTGAAATCATCTCTGTCGGAACAGAATTGCTGCTGGGCGACATTCTCAACGAGGACAGCCGCTTCCTGTCCCAAGAACTGGCCGCCTACGGCATCCAGCTGCTGTATCAGTCCACGGTGGGGGACAACGTCGCCCGCCTGGGAGAGATGCTGTCTTTAGCCATGGGCCGCAGCGATCTGATTATCCTCACCGGCGGCCTGGGACCAACCCCAGACGACGTCACCCGGGAAACGGTGGCCGATGCGCTGAGCCTGCCGCTGGAGCTGCATGAAGACAGCTGGCGACGTATTCAGGAATACTTCCGCATCACTGGCCGGGAGATGACCGCCAACAACCAGAAGCAAGCCATGCTCCCCCGTGGAAGCGTGGTTTTCCCCAATGATCATGGCACCGCCCCCGGCTGCGCGGTGGAGCGGTACGGCCAGAGCATCATCATGCTGCCCGGCCCTCCCCGGGAACTGATCCCCATGTTCAACGACTACGTGGGCCCTTATCTGTCCAAATTCTCCGGCGGCACCATCTTTTCCCGAACGGTGGGGGTTTTCGGCCTGCCGGAATCCGCCGTGGCCGAACGCCTGGCAGATCTGCTGTCGGGTGCCAATCCCACTGTGGCCCCTTATGTCAAGGAGGGAGAAGTCACCCTGCGTGTCACCGCCCGGGCCGCTGATTTAAACGCAGCGCAGGCGATGTGCGCCCCAGTGGTGGAGGAAATCCGCCGGCGGCTGGGCGTCAACGTTTACGGAGTGGACGCCGGCAGCCTGCAGAAAACCGTGGTCTCCCTGCTCAGACAAAAGGGGCTGAAAATCGCCACCGCCGAATCCTGTACCGCCGGGCTGCTTTCCGGCAGAATTACAGAGATCCCCGGTGCTTCTTCCGTATTTGAATGCGGTATCGCCGCTTATTCCTGGGAGATGAAGCGGGACATCCTGGGAGTGCCGGGAGAACTGCTGGAACAGTACGGCGCGGTCAGCGCACCGGTAGCCGGAGCCATGGCTTCGGGCGCCCGCCGGGCGGGCAAATCCGCTTTGGGCGTGGCCATCACCGGCGAGGCCGGCCCGGAATCCGGCGAAGGACAGCCGGTGGGCACGGTTTTCATCGCCTTGGCGGATGAAAAGCGGGTATGGGTGAAAAAAATCGTAGCGGCCGCCGGCAATCAAGATCGGGAATACATCCGCTCCATAGCCGTCGCCAACGCCCTGGATTTGGTTCGTCGCTATCTGGAGGCCATGCCGGCTGTAATGGCCGGCGGAGAACTGCTGTCGGAACCCCCTCCACCGCCGGTGGCAGCCATCCCTGAAGCTCCCCGTAAAAAGCGTTCCCGTCCCCGGATTGCGGCCATCCTGCCGTGGAAAGGGGACGGCAAGGCGGAAGTATTCCGCAAATGCGGCGTACTGCTGGCCATTGTACTGCTGCTGACAGCGGCGGTGCTGGCCGCTTATACCTTCTGGCTGGAGCCCAACATCAATCGAAACACCTATCACGGTATCCAGAACGAATATTGGAACAGCAGCGGCACCAGCCTCCCCGAGGGCGCGCCGGAAGGAATGCTGACCCAGTTCTCCACCCTTTACAGCCGAAACAGCGATGTGCGGGGCTGGGTGCGAATCGAGGGCACCGGAATCGATTATCCGGTGGTCCAGTCTCAAAACGGCAGCGTGGATTATTCGACCCACAACTTTGACCGGCAGTATTCCCTTTACGGCGTCCCCTATTTTGATGAACGGAACGCTTTCTTCACCGCTCAGTCGGTGAATCGTTCTTTGGTAATTTATGGGAACAACACCGGCAACGGGCAGATGTTCTCCAACCTGACGGAGTACAGCAGCCTGGCTTATCTGCAGCAGCATCCCCTGATTGAGATGAACACCATTTACCGCAATGCCAAATGGAAGATATTCGCGGTGCTGTACGTGGGCGATCCCATGGTGAATCAGTTCGATTTTACCCGAACCGATTTTGAGGATGAAACGGATTTCCTGGAATTCGGCTATGAGCTGCAAAAACGTTCCCTCTTCACCGTGCCGGAGGATCAGGTGGATCTGTACGACGGCGACTCCCTGCTGCTGCTCACTACCGACGCCACCCGGGTGGCCGGCTTTGACGGAGCACGGATTGTGGTAGCTGCCCGGATGCTGCGCAGCGGCGAATCCGAGACGACGGACTACAGCGGCGCCATGGAAAACGACCGGGTGCTGATGCCCCAGGAATGGACGGATCAGCAAACGCCGGAAACCCTCCCCGGGCGCACTGAATCCGCTACCGCAGTGGCCTCCGTCCCCACGCAGCCGGGAGAAGCCACCAGCCCGCCGGATGAATCTACTCCTCAGACGGATTCCACCGCTTCCGGGGAAAGCACGGGATCGGGAACTGAATCCGGTGCACAATCCCCCACCTCCACCTCTTCCTCCGCATCCTCGCAGACAACGCCTCCCACCTCCCCGGAATCCTCCGCTCCAACTACGGGAAAACCCACCACCTCCGCCACCACAACGGTGCCCACCACTTCCACAACCACCGCACCGCCCACTTCCCGTCCCACCGAACCGGAGCCTACTCAGCCCGAACCGGGCCCGATACCGGACAAGCCCTCGGTGACACTGGTGGATGGCAGCTTCCCGGAAGCGGATTTTATGGCGTTTTTCCGACTCAAGGACACCAACACCGGCACAGTTTATCTGCCTACCACCAAGGAAGAACTGCAGGACGCGGTGGCACGGGTGGTCTATTATGAGATGAACCGTTCCCAGTTCTTCGGCAAGGATGGGACCAACACGGAGGCCTTCAAGGCCCAAGCCATCGCCTCCTATACCTACATCCTGCATTATTGTTCCGGCGGCAATACATATCCCCTGGCTTTAAGAAGTGCCTTTGACAAGAACTCCGGCGTGGGTAAAAAGATCTACGACGCGGTGGGAGAGGTGCTGGGCTACAAAATGCTGGATACCTCTTATACCTCTCGAAACGACATCAAAAAGATGCCCATTGACAGCATGTACAGCGCTATGAACTGCGGCGTCAGCTCTCCCAGCCAATACACCTTCGTTTCTGCTCTTCCCTATCTGCAAAGCGTCTCCAGCCCCTATGATACCGAGGAAAACATCCTGGAATTTTCCGGCGGCAGCGATCATCTGATCTCCACCACCAAGGTGAAATTTTCCGATCTGAAGAATCAGCTGGAGAAAAATCTGAAAAGCAAGGTGACCTTCTCCGGCACCGGGCCTTACGACTCCCCCATGTATCCTGTCAAATGGGACGGCGGCGAGGGACGGTATGTGCAGGAGATTAACGCTGTCTGCAACGGCAGGCCGGTGAAAGGCAAGGCGATTCGGGATGCCTGCAATAACCTTGGAATTTCGATGCGCTCCCACAGCTTTCAGATCATCGACTATGACCCGGAAACCGACATGATTACCATGGAGGTCTATGGCAACGGCCACGGCGTGGGCATGAGTCAGTATGGGGCGGTGGGATTTGCCATTAAAGGCGGCTGGAATTATGCCCAGATCCTCGCCCATTATTATTCCCTGACTCCCGGTTCCAAATATAAGCTGGTTAAGCCGGTATGGTAACATTCTCCCTCTGCATTGCGCCGGCAAACGCATAGATAATTGCCGGCGCCGATTCGACAAAAATCGTCTGAAATCGAGGCTATCCAGTCAATACGAATAAACGGAAGGCATCCGGTCCGCAGACGTGGACCGGATGCCTTCCGTGGTTTATCGATTTCTTATCCTTCTACAGCCAATTCTTTCGTGCACACCACGGGCATATCCAGCAGAATATCCGCTTGGGCATAAGCGGCGGGGATCGTCATCCCGTCGGCTGTGACCACAGGCTTTGATTTCTGCAGCAGAAAGGGCAGCCGGATGGACTGCAGTTCCAGGCGGCCCTCCTGTATCCGGATGCGGACGCTCTGCTTGGTTGCCTCCATCCTTCCCCAGGCGGTGCCAACGCTCCATATGCAGGAGAAGGCTCCGTCCTGCCACAGCAGAGGATCAAACCCAATGCATTTGTGGGGCAGATCAAAGGAGAATCCGCTGATAATTGGAATCAAGGAATAACTGGCCATGGACCGGGCGTAGTTGCAGCCGCATTCGATCTCGTTCCAGGGACTACGGAACTCGCCGGTATACCGCTCCCGCACGGCGCGGATAACCTGCATCCCCTCTTGTATCATACCGTTGCGGATCATTTGAGCGCCCACCTGATACTCAAACCCATGCATTGTTTCTTCCGCGTAGGGGATGGGACTGAAGGGCTGATAGGCTCCCTCCGGATAGGAGCAGATAATGGTGCCGCCCTCGTCGTTCAGGGCAAAAATCCGGCAGGGGTTGGGGAAATCCCGCATACAGGAAATGTGGTTGTACCGGAAAATATGCTCCAAAGCGGTTTTTAGATGATTCCGGTTAAAGATATCCCCCAAGCCGCTGAGGTCGGCGTGCCACTGCGCCAGTACCTGATCGATCTCACAGCCCTCACCGACCTGGTACTTGATTTCCTTACGCTCTTCATTCCAGTATATCTGCACTGCGTCGCCGGTATCCAGGGAACAGTTCCGGTATCTCTCCACCAGCGTCTCGTCCTTTAAATCCAGCTTGTGGAAATAGTACCGACCGTTGAACAGTTCCTGCTCACAATAAGCCTGACCTTTTCCCAACAGCTCCCGATATTCCGCCGCCTTATCCGGTTCCCCCAGATATTCCGCCATCTCCGCTGCTGCTTTCAGGGCAGCCATATAAAAGCCCTGCAGCCAGGAGCTGGGACCGAACAGCTCCATATCCAGTGTATGATGCTGCCGTCCCTCCAGCACGCCGTCCTTGTTCCGATCCCAGCCATCCTCGTTATCCGGGCTCCAGGCGTATTCCAGGGTCTTGCGGATCGAAGGCCACCATGTTTTCAGCCACTGATCGTCCCCGCTGAACTTCCAATCAAAATAGGATTTGAGAACACCTGCCATCTGGCCGTCCACACAGGCCCGATACTGAACCCGCTCCCTGCCAAGCGGCAGGTTCATCCGGAAGGTCAGCATACCGTTGTCAAACACGCTGTAGGTGTATTCATTTTGGCGGATGGAGCGGTCCAGCGCAGGAAAGAGATACGGCACGGCGTAGGCGTAAGCCCACACATGGGAACAGGTGCCGGAGCAGGCTCCCTCCGTCTGAAAGGCCCCTTCCCAGCCGTATAGGGATCCGTTTTCCAGCCGCAGCACCACCGAGGATTTCAGAGAGGCCAGGTTAGCCGACGCCGCCTCGATCACCTCGTCGGGCAGGGTGGAAGAAAACAGCGCCTGATGGAAAGCCTCCGTCCGGCTGTACAGGCGGTCCCAGTTTTCCAGGCTGTAAACGGCGCTGTGCACCGCATCCCGGAACAGCTTGGTGTAGTAATTTTTCCAAGTTTTATCCTTTCCCTCCGGGGTTTTATCCGGGTCCCAGTAATTGCAGCAATTGGGGAAATTCCAGGATATGACGAAGCGGAACCGGGCGGTCTCTCCCTTCAGCAGGGTTTTGACTGCCTGGAGGGTGGCGTGATCCCAATATCCCTCTTCGTAACGCCGCTCCGGCAGAGGGCCGGATTGAGTAAACTCCTGCCAGTAGGTTCTGGCGGGATCATACCAGCCGCTGTGCACCCAATACTCCTGGATATGGACATCGTCCGCCAATCCGCCGTCAGCGGCCATTGCCAGTTCGCCGAATGCGGGATCATCCTCCGGGATAGGCCCCTGATACAGGTGCACACCCTTCCACTGATCCTGCGTAAAAGCGCGGTTGAAGCATTTATCAAACATATTGCGCACAGTCAGCGCCGCGGTAAAGGTCACCGCCTCCTCCAGGGGATTGGTGATCTCGATCTCAAAAAAGGCCGCGGGTATGCTGGATGCATCTTCATCCAAGGGGATCAGCGGATTGAAGGCGGTCATGGCAACCGGCGCTGGGAAATGCTTATCGGTAAAGGTCAGTCGGGCAAAGGGAAATTCCCCGTAGAAATCGCAATGTTCAAAATGAGGAAACCCCGCCATAGAATCCCGGGTGATGCCCATGCCGTAACCCGGCATACCGGTCTGGCCGATGTACTCCTTGAGCAGATCTCCCTGCAGAACCCGGGCGTCGATGACCCGGCCGCCGGCTTCTGCCTTGACGGCGAAATGGCTCATGCCGTTATAAGTGCCTTTATCCGGCCGGTTTTTGATCTCCCATTCCATCAGCCGGCCGTTCCCGCCTAAACCGATGCTGCCCGAGCCGATGCCTCCCAAAGGGAAGGTAATTTCTCTTGTGTTCTTCCCGGTGTAATGATGTTTCTCCATAATCTCCGCCTTCTTTCCTGAATATTTCTCTTGCCCTTCGCTTTGACAGGTTGTCTAATTGCTTGCTCCCTTTCCGCCCAGATGGGCTGGAATCCTGCGAAGTGGAAATATCGATACATGGATGCGCGCTGAAAAATCCCCGCGGCAAAGCGCACGGCACATTATATCGCTGGAAGCGTCAGCCATAACCATTGCCCTTTCACCGTATCAATCGCCGTGAAGAAGGAGCCGGTTTCCGTCCAGCAATAAAATGGCCGCATCAATTGAATGTACAATGCAATGGTTGCCGCCAATATGAGCAGGATATCAATACCGAGCGCAATGATAATCACCCGCTTATTGATTTTGGTGTGTTTCATTATATCCCACCGCATACAAAATGTCTACTTAGGTTTTTCTTTTTTCTTCTTTGTATGGAACGCCTGGTCTATGGAGTACAACCATCTGACTGCTGCCAAAGCCAGGGCGGCAGAAAGGCGCAAAAAATATCACAACAGTGAAATAACGCTTTTACGGAATGATGCGTGGCAAAACCATTACTGCTATTTTTAAAATTAAAAGCTTGCTGTAAAAAAGAGCCAGCAGACTTCAGCAAAATGGACAGAAGCCTAAAAAACGGACAGTGAAAAAAGAGACCTCCTGTTGTAGAATA
>CABULH010000001.1 GCA_902492455.1 uncultured Oscillospiraceae bacterium | reverse complement strand
TGAACATTCCGATTGCCAGACTAAGGCTTAGAAGAATCGCCATAGAACGCCGCAGTTTTCTCTTTGTTTTTGGTCTCAATTGTCTCATCCTTTCTTACTATATCATGGCTTCCAAATTTTGTAAATCCCTGTTTTTACCAGTCCCCCTTCCGCCTCTTTCATTCCGCCGCCCCTCATTTCTCCAGAAGAATTTCGAGGCAGGGCGAAAACAGGCCGTTGTCGCCGGAGGCCAGCAGCAGATTGCCGCCCGGGGTGTCACAGCGGATCAGGAAGCTGTTCTGCACCGAGTATTTCGCGGTTTCCCTCCCTTTATTGGCGATCATTTCCTTGAGCAGTGCCGTGACGTCGATCTCGTAATCCCCCCGTTTTTTTACCACCGTCGTCCCTACCGGCTTGTCGTCGTTTGGGGGCCGGTTGAACCACCGGGTGTTGATGCTGCACCAATCTGCGGTCACCGGGTAGGCGCCCACCGTCACCTCCTTATCCAAATCGAAAAGATTCCGGAACACATATTTGGCCGATAGGATCTTATCCGTCGGAATATCCGCCTGATTCAGTGTCTCGTAGCGGACGTAAGTCCAGCCTTCACCCTTAGACGTGCTGTCACCCAGCAGAATATACGGTGAAAGGTAATGCCCCGCCTCGTCGCCGGTTTCCGAATACGCGGAGGTATCCGGCTGCTTGGACTTATAATTATGGATGGACTGATGCAGCGTAACGGGATATTTCGTCTCCTTATCCTGAAGAAATTCCTCACTGATGGTGTATTCCACAAGATAGGTGCCGGTATCACTGTCTTTCTCCACCAGCCTGACGCTGTTTTCATAGTTCCAGCGGCCTTTTTTATCCACTGCCAGAGGCGAATAGAGAATGGCACGGACCTGTCCGTTATCCAACGCGGTTTTGAAGAGTATGTAATCCGGAGAGCCGGTGTCGGGGATCAGATTCGGCAGATTCAGCCGCAGACGGAAGGTGTTGGAATCCGGCTTTTCCTTCAGCGTCAATTCCGTGTTTATTCCAAAACTGGTGGGATAACAGCTGCAGTCCATGCCGGGACCATAAAAATCCGCATAGACCACCGCCTGCCTTTTCTGCCCAAACACATTGGTCTGCTCTGTCTGAACAGGCGTACAGACTCCATCGCCGGCAGGAAGAATATGTGTAAATTGACTATCGGTCATGATCTGCATCGGTGACTCAGCCGACAAAGAAGCGGGCAGATGCAGATTTGTAAAACGGCCGATTCCGCTGAAAGACCCGTTATCTTGCTGATTCATCCGGATTTCACTATATTCCACCGGCGCGGAGAACATTTGCACCAGCAGCTGACCGTCGACGTTATTATAGGACACCGTATTTTCCAGGATATAATCCGTGCTGTAAATATATTCCCTCGCGGCTTGCCCTTCCTCGTCGAGTATAACTGCCTTTGTCTTCGGCTCGGCATACGGCTGGCCGCTACATCCAGAGGTCAGCAACACCATACACAGACCTATTAAACCGAAAATTCTTTTTTTCATCCGATTTTTCCTCCTCATTCTCTTGTATTTTCGACAGCGAACTGCTATCATGCAATAAGTGTAACATTATACAATCCGCAAATCATCACCTATTCATTGCATATTCAGCAATTTATATTGCATTTATGGCAATAGCACAAAAGGGAGGAAACAGAAATGCCCGTTTGCCGCTACAGAAAAAAGAACGTGCCTATATCCTGCTATTCCAGTCATTCTCTTGAATCTATCGACTCGGAGCACTTCGTTGTTATCTGGCTGAAAAGCGGCAGTCTTCGTTGTCTAATTAATGGGACAAGCTGTTATCTAAACGGCGGTTCTCTTATCTGCCTATCCAAAGGAAGCCGCTTTACTGTTATTCATAAATATAATATTTCGGTGTGTGTACTCTCCTTTGCCCCTTCCTTTGTCAACGTCAATCTAAACTGGAATGTCATTCATTCTCGGGAATACGCCGAGCTGCGCCAAATCCATGATTACCCTGATTTCACCCTGTTCCTTGCTCCTTTGCCGCAAGAGGAGGCACCATATTGCGGTGTGCTTCCCCTTGCGGAGGATATGGAGGATAAGCTGACAGTTCTCTTTACCAATATAGAAAACCAGCTTCAGACACAGCCGGATCAACGCTGGTCCTGCCGCTCTAGAAGCTGGTTGTTTGAGTTGCTGAATCTGCTGCAGTACGAGTATGAAGCTATGATGTCCTGTGCGGATGAAAACGATCTGATCACCAAGGTATGCGGTTATATTGCCGCCCATCTCAATGAAGATATCACGATTGCGCTGCTTAGCCGCTTGTACATGGTGAATCATACCACTCTTACCAGTAAGTTCCGGCAGCGAACCGGAAAAAGCATCAACGTGTATATCAATGAGAAAAGACTGGAAATTGTTAAACATCAATTGGCTTTCACAGAACTGTCTCTGAAAGAAATCGCCTCTATGAATGGCTACGGCAGTTCTCCTTATTTAGTACGCGTGTTCAAATCCCGCATGATGATGACCCCATTGGAATACCGAAAGAAAATGCGTAGCGGCCGAACCGTTTGTATGTTGAGGTGATGCTGTTTTCCCACATAAAAAGCGAAGGAACGCGTGGCGTTCCTTCGCTTTTTATGTGGGAAAACATAATTATGTGGAGCTATTTTCCATACTGGATACATGAAGCCAGCAGAAACCCCAAGGACGCCGTCAGCATGGCGGTGATCAGGACACTCATTACCCAGGTGCCTGCTGTTATCATCATGACCGCTCCCTATCCACACAACGCCATGCTGCCTTTTCGGAAGTTTCTCTAAAAACCGACCGCATTTTCATTCACTCATCTCCCACTACTTTTTATCAGTATATGACCGCCTCCCCTCCCTTGTGCATCCAGTTTGATCAAAAAAGCGCAGAGACAAGTTGAAACAACTTGTCTCTGCGCCCGTCGTGATCGATTATTCTAATAAATTTCTTTAAACCGCTTTGGTTACAAAAGAGCGGAGAAGGGGGTGCGCTGAACTTAATACGCTTTACCCCAGACAACCAAACTCTTCGCCGGTTTGCCGCAGCATACGCAAGTCTCGCCCACCGACTCCTGCTCAAAGGGCATGCAGCGGCTGGACACGCCCGCCACTTCTTTCAGCTTGAGTTCGCATTCCAGATCGCCGCACCACATGGCCCGGATCAGGCCGGGTTTCTGATCGGCAATTTCCTTCATCTCGTCCAGATCATGTGCGGTATAGGTCATGCTTTCCCGGCGATGAAGTGCCTTCTCATACAGCCCATCGTGAACCGCCTGCAGCAGTTCCGGGATCCGTGCTTCCAGCTCATCCAGCGGCACAATGGTTTTTTCCCGGTTATCCCTCCGTACCAGAACGCACTGGCTATTTTCCATATCCTTGGGGCCGATTTCCAGCCGCAGGGGCACGCCCTTCATTTCATACTCAGCAAACTTCCAGCCCGGAGAGTTATCCGACACGTCCATTTTTACCCGCACAAACTTCTCCAACCGCGCTTTCAACTCCGCCGCCTTTTCCAATACCCCCGGCTTATGCTGCGCAATGGGAACGATCACCACCTGGATGGGAGCCACCGCAGGCGGAAGAACCAGGCCGTTGTCGTCGCCGTGAGTCATAATGATGGCGCCGATAATCCGGGTGGACATACCCCAAGAGGTCTGATGCGGATACTGGAGTTTATTCTCCTGGTCGGTGAACTGAATATCGAAAGCCCGGGCGAAACCATCACCGAAATAGTGGCTGGTGCCGCTCTGCAGCGCCTTCCCATCGTGCATCATGGCTTCGATGGTGTAGGTGGCCTCCGCTCCCGCAAACTTCTCCTTATCCGTCTTGCGTCCCTTCACCACCGGGATGGCCAGGGATTCCCGGCAGAAATCCGCATAGACGTTCAGCATCCGCTCGGTTTCCTCCATGGCCTCCGCAGCGGTTTCGTGCATGGTATGGCCTTCCTGCCAATAGAACTCCATGGTGCGCAGAAAGGGGCGGGTAGTTTTTTCCCACCGCACCACCGAGCACCACTGGTTATACAGCTTGGGCAGATCCCGATAGGAATGGATAATGTTGGCGTAGTGTTCGCAGAAAACCGTTTCCGAAGTGGGACGGACGCACAGCCTTTCCTGCAGTTTCTCCTCGCCGCCGTGGGTGACCCATGCCACCTCCGGCGCAAAGCCTTCCACATGATCCTTCTCCTTCTGCAGCAGGCTTTCAGGGATAAACATGGGCATCATGACATTTTCATGGCCCAGTGCTTTGAAACGGGCGTCCAAATCGTTGCGGATATTCTCCCACAGCGCGGTGCCGTAGGGCCGCACGATCATGCATCCCCGCACGCCGGCATAATCTGCCAGCTCTGCTTTTTTTACCACGTCGGTATACCATTGGGCGAAATCCTCGTCCATAGATGTGATAGCTTCCACCATCTTTTTATTATCGGCCATATCGGTACATCCTTTCGGATAATTGATTCTTTACTTCTTCTCCGGCTGATCCTTATCCTTTGGCTTATCCTTGGCAAAGCGATTGAGCAGATATACCGCTCCCATGATCAAACCCATCACTACAAAGATTCCCACCATACCCAGCAGCATCAGCAGCAGGGCGTCGGGTACGTCACTGGTATGAAACTGAATATCCATTTCCGCTCTCCTTTCTTATAGACCCGCCAGACGGGGCACCACGGTGAGGATAATGCCGCCGGCCACCACCGAACCGATCTGGCCCGCCACATTGGCGCCTACAGCATGCATCAGCAGATGATTTTGATTGTCCTCCTTCAGCGCCATCTTCTGGATCACCCGGGCGGACATGGGGAAAGCGGAAATACCGGCGCCGCCCACCATGGGATTGATCTTTCTTCCCTCCGGCAAGAAGAGATTCATCAGCTTGGCGAAAAGCACGCCGCCGATGGTATCAAACACAAAGGCCACCAGCCCCAGAGCCATAATCACCAGCGTCGCCAGATCCACGAACTTTTCCCCTTTCATGGTAAAGGAGATGGTGAGACCCAGCAGGATGGTAACGAGATTCGCCAAGGTGGTCTGCGCGGTCTGAGACAAGTTATCCAGCTTCAGGCATTCCCGCAGCAGGTTGCCGAACATCAGCATCCCCACCAGGGAAACGGACTTAGGCGCCACCAGTCCGGCGATAACCATCACACACAGGGGGAAGAAGATACGGGTACGGCGGGACACGCTGGTGGGATTATAGGGCATGCGGATCATCCGCTCTTTTTTAGTGGTCACCGCTTTTATAGCCGCGGGCTGTATGATGGGCACCAACGCCATGTAGGAGTAGGCGGCCACAGCTATGGCTCCCATATATTTTGACTGGAACACCTGGGATACCAGAATGGAGGTGGGACCGTCCGCCGCACCAATGACGCCGATGGCGGCCGCCTCTTTGAAGGGGAAGAAGAGACAGGCGATGAGAACCGTGAGGAAGATGCCGAATTGCGCCGCCGCGCCAAAAAGAAACATTTTCGGATTGGACAGCAGCGGTCCGAAATCAATCATGGCGCCGATACCGATGAACAGCAGCAGCGGCATCGCCTCCGAAGCAGCGATTCCCACATTAAACAGCCATTCGATGATACCCGTGGACCCGTCTTCGGCAACGCCGATGGCGCCGGAAAAGGGTAGGTTTACCAGAATGGCGCCGATGCCCATAGGCATCAGCAGAGCGGGTTCGAAATCCTTGGCAATGGCCAGCCAAATCAGCAGGCCTCCTATTAGGATCATCACCAGGTTCCGCCAGCCGTCGGCGGAAAAAAGATAAACAATGCCGTCGGTAAGAAAACTGAAATGCTGTAGAATGTCCAACGCAGACGCTCCTTTTTTCTATACTATCAGGACCAATAGTTTATTATATAGAATCCTCGCCCGTTTTTCAACTGATTTTCCTCGGAAAAACAGAAAACCTCCAAATTTCTCCTCCGCCCTGAAAAGACGCTTGACGGCGGGAGAATTATGGGACATAATAAAACACATTGACTCATAGGATGAAACCATGGGAGGGAATTGCCAATGATCATCCGTCAAGACGATATCCGCCGCAGCAAGCGCATCTATCATTGGGTGGTGGCGGCTTATATAGCAGGCACACTGATCTGTGCGGCAGTGCGCTTCCTGCAGACCAAAGCAATCGTTCCCACTGTCATCGTGCTACTGTCCTTGCTTTATTTGCTGATTATGCCGCTGTTGTTCCGGATCCTGCGACTGCGGCCTTCCTATCTTTTATACGCGGAATTCGTCATTTTTGTCTTTTTGGCCTTCACATTGGGGGTATCGCTGCGTTGGTACACGGTAATTTGGTGGTATGATCTTTTTGCTCATGCCCTCAGCGGCAGCGTGTTTGTGATGATTGGTCTGTGTGCTTTTTACATGCTCCAGGACGATAAGGGGATATCCCCCTCCCACAACGGCAAGACCGCCGTAGGCTTTGGCTTCTGCTTCTCCATGATGTGCGCCGCCATGTGGGAAATCATCGAATACACCGGTTTCCTCCTGTTCGGCTATGATTCTCAAAATGTGGCGGCCACCGGGGTGGGGGATACCATGGAGGATATGATGATCTGCCTGGCAGGCACGGTGATTACCTGTATTCTGCTGGCGATTCACCTCTATACCAAGTGGAAAATTCCTATTTTTATCGCTACTGATGAATTCTATCGTTTAAACTGTGGTTCCCGAGAGAAAAAGTGAATAAAAAGCACACAAAACAGCCGGGCAACTGTTGGTTGCCCGGCTGTTTTGG
This sequence comes from uncultured Oscillospiraceae bacterium, assembly GCA_902492455.1. Taxonomy (GTDB): domain Bacteria; phylum Bacillota; class Clostridia; order Oscillospirales; family Acutalibacteraceae; genus CAKTXU01. The sequence goes on along the minus strand of CABULH010000001.1, from coordinate 345,522 downwards.
TATTGTCGGCGGCCGAAGGATATGGTACCATAGTCTTAAACCTTAATAGCAGGCAGAGGGGGAAATCAGAAGTTGGATAACCAGAAGATGGGAATTTATATCGCCGCTAAACGGAAAGAAAGGCAGATGACACAGACAGATCTGGCACAGCAGCTGCATATCACCCGGCAGGCGGTCTCTAAATGGGAATCCGGAAAATCGGTGCCTGACCCGGAAACGCTGCTGGCCATGGCGGCACTGTTTCAGGTGACAGTGGAAGAAATCCTAGGCGGGGAGGACGTCCCGACGGATCCTCCTGTTCCAATGGAGGTACCGGCGCCTGTCAGCGGCCCGGTTTATGTGTTTCAGAAAACCGCTCCCAGCCAGCCACCCGAGCACCATCCGATTATCCGTCGCGCGACAGGCTGGCTGTTCTGGATACCGGCGATTCTGGCGGCTGTCTTTTTGGGACTGCTTCCCATAGCGCAAGTCGGCTATCTCAGCTTCACCGCCTTTAACGTGCTGGAAGCCCCCCGTTTCGTGGGATTGCAGAACTATATCACTATGCTGCAAGATCCGTTGATGCAGCAGTCCCTTCTCAACACCTTGTTCATCCTTCTGTTGGCGGGAGGCATCGCGCTGCTGCTGGGTTGGCTGTTCGGCAGTGCGGCGGCCCGGCTGCCGCTGCCGATAGGAATTGTAATCGGGATATTGTTGAGCATCGGTTCCCTATGCGCTTTGTTTCCATCCTGGATATCCCTGCTTTTCTCATCCGACAGCTACGGTCTTCTCAACGCCGTGCTCTTGGAAAAGGGAACCATTCAGACACCTATTTTGTGGACGCAGCTGCATGCCAACGAGATTCAGGTGCTGATATTGGCTCTGCTGTCTTTGGCCCCCTCCTATCTGATCTTTTTCATTGCCGGCCGCAGCAATCGTCGGCGGGCCGCCTGGCATATCGCCGTCACCGCTGTCCCGGTGATCATATTGGCCGGATGGATGGTTCCCCTTTCCACCATAGGGTATCCCTCCGTCAATTATCAGGCCCATTGGCTGCCCGGTATGATCTATGATTATGGCGGTATACGGTTTGAAATCGGCACCTCCTGCGCTCTGCTCGTGATCTGCCTGTGGCTGACAATGGTACTGGTGACGCTGGCGCATCTGCTGGTTTGGGGCGTGTCCCATCTTTCTTCGGTTCTGCGCGACAGGAAAGCTCTTTTATCCAAGAGGCGGTCTTATCACTGGTGCGGCGGTGCGGCTGGACTGCTATGCGGATTGCTGCTGCAGTTTCCGCTTTTGATCCTGGTAACCTACGCCCTGAAATCCACGGAGGAGCTTTTCCTCTTTCCTCCACGCCTTTTCCCTCAAAATCCCAGCAGCGAGGGCTTTGCAGGGATATACCAATTCCAAGCTAACGTATGGGGATTACCGGGTAGATCGTGGAATATTCCCTACTATCTTTTGATTGCTCTCTTCCTCTTTATTCTGTTGGTGCTGCCCACTGCCGTGGGCATTACCTTCCTCCAGGGCCGCGGGAAACGCGCCGCGGCGGTGGTTTGGTTCCTCACCTGCGCCGCTTGTCCGTTTGTTTTGCAGTCTTATCTCTGGAAAGCTTCCCTATCGAATTCGCTGCTGCTTTCCTCTGCGGCCGCTTATACCTCCAGCCCGCTGCTGCCCTTAAGCGTCCTGCTTACTGTATGGATACTGCGGAAAAGCACGGCCGGCTGTTCCAGCTTCTCCGTATGGTTTCGCCAGAGGAAGCGGCTCGTTTTCACCATTGCTTCACTGCTGATCACCGCACTAAGCACTTCTGTCTCTGTGATTTACGCCATGCAACCGCTGATCTATAACGAGTTCAAAAGAACACCCATCCAAATACTTTCCCAGCTGTCGTCCGGAGGCTTGGCCCGCATGAACGTTGCCTGCGCCGCCTCTCTGCTGCTGTTGGGTGTCGGCGTATTGGTTCTGCTTCTGATGGCGGCGGTCATGCTGACGATGAACCGGGTGTCCCGAATTTCAGTGACGGAGGAACAATAGAAAAAGCGTCCTGAGATCCCAAGAAAGGCGGCGGAGCTTTCGTCTCCGCAGCCTTTCTTTCTGTCAATCAATCCCGCCGGTTCACCGTTTTTCGCCGCTGCTTGTTCCATTTGCTGATGGTCTTATGCCATCGCTGCTTCTCCCGCAGATAGCCGCCCTTGTCATCGCTGTAACGGGCTTCCCGCTTCAGTTGAAGATACGCTTCCCATCGTTCCCGAGACAATTCGCCCGCAATAATCGCTTCCTGCACGGCACAGCCTGGTTCGCCGCCATGGGTACAGTCGCTGAACCGGCAGCGCCCCAGATAATCCTCCACATCGGTGAACGCCTCGCTCAGTCCCTGGGTTACATCCCACATGCCGACGCTGCGCATGCCGGGGGTATCGATGACCATCGCCCCGCTATTCAGACGATACAGCTGCCGGTGGGTGGTGGTATGACGGCCGCGGCTGTCATCCTCCCGGATTTCCCCCACCTTCATCAGTTCTTCACCTGCCAGTGCATTCAGCAGACTGGATTTACCAACACCACTGGAACCCAGGAAAACGATGGTTTTCCCCCTGTCAAGATAGGAGCTCAGATGCTCCAATCCCGCTCCCGTGCGGGCGCTGACCGCGAATACTCCCACCCCGGGGGCCGCCGCTTCCGCCAGCCGCTGCTGAGCAGCGTAATCCTCCGTCAAATCCGATTTGGTTAACACCACCACCGGCAGCGCGCCGCTCTGCCAAGTCAGGGTCAGATAGCGCTGCAGTCGTTTCTCATTAAAATCATAATTCAGGGATGTGAGAATAAAAACATAATCAAAGTTGGCGGCCACCGCCTGTTCTCCCATACCGGGGGTGGGATTCAGCCGGGAGAAGAAGGAGCGCCTTTCCAGCGTCTCGGTAATCAGGCTGTCTCCCTCGCTGTTGTACTGAATTCGGACAAAATCCCCTACGGTGGGGAAGCTCATTTCCGATTTGCCGCTGTAATAGACCGCACTTTTTAAGCGGGCAAAGCTCTCTCCCTGTTGGCAGACAATCCCGTAACGCTCCTTGAACACTGCGGTCACCCGCGCTATATTTTCATCGTCGTTTCCTGTGGGCATATAACCATAATCCTGCAGATCGATCATGACCTACCTCCTGTAATATCGTCTTTATCTTTTGGTTTATTATTGTTTCTTTCATCCTGCATACCTCCATTTCTGTGATAACCCTTTCACCCGGACCCGTCACAAAGGACGCAAAAATGCCGCGGAAAGCAGCCCTTGCAGGCTGTTACCGCGGCATTTCCCATCGGCGGGTTCGCCGTTACCACCCTATTCAAAGGTTTCCTTCCTATGGCAATGCCAACCCCCGGCAAACGCCGCGGATTCCACTGCACCCTATTCGGTTTCAGACGGTTATCACCATTTTTTTGTTTGCGGCAGACATCAACCCACACTCCCTTCCGAAATCGATGTTTTCAGCATAACACGGTCTTTCATCCTTGTCAACCGGATTGAGACGCTGATGAACAAACAAAATCCGTCAATCCCTTGAAGATGCGGCTAAGATTTGCTATACTGAAGAAATCGATACAAAAGGGGCGAATGGCATGCCAATTAAAATATCCAATCACTTGCCGGCGGCAAAAATTCTGGAATCGGAAAACATCTTCGTCATGACGGAGGATCGGGCGACCCACCAGGATATTCGGCCCCTGCAGATTTTGATTCTCAATCTGATGCCCACCAAGATTGAAACGGAAACCCAGCTGCTGCGTCTGCTGGGCAACAGTCCTCTGCAGATCGATATCGACCTGCTGCAAACCGTCACCCATGTGTCCAAAAACACCTCTAAAGAACATCTGCTGGAATTCTATCAGACCTTTGATGACGTGCGAAAAAACAAGTATGACGGCATGATCATTACCGGCGCCCCGGTGGAAAATCTAGATTTCACGCAGGTGGATTATTGGGATGAATTGTGTGAGATCATGGATTGGTCGGTTTCCAACGTCTATTCCACGCTGCATATCTGCTGGGGAGCCCAGGCCGGACTGTATCACCATCATCACATTCCCAAATATCCCCTGCCGCAGAAGCTGTCCGGTATCTTCCGCCACCGTCCGATTGATCCCAACCATCCCCTGACCCGGGGATTTGACGAGATGTTCTACATCCCCCATTCCCGCTATACCGAGGTTCACCAGGATGATATTGATAAGCGGGAAACCCTGCAGATCCTGGCGCTGTCCGAGACGGCGGGCGCGGCGATTGTCGCCACGAAGGACGCCCGGCAGGTATTCATCACCGGGCACTGTGAATATGACCGCTATACTTTAGCCAACGAATACAAGCGGGATGTGGCGCGCGGGATTCATCCCGCTCTGCCGCAGAACTATTTTCCCGGAAACGATCCCGACGCGGTGCCGCCCATGGTCTGGCGGGGTCACGCCAATCTGCTGTTTTCCAACTGGCTGAACTATTTTGTGTATCAGCAGACCCCCTATGACCTCTCCTCCATTACCTGACTCCGTTTTTGGCGATGAAAAGGCCGGACACAAAATGGCAGCATTTTGTGTCCGGCCTTTATTGCCGCAACCAAATCTATATCTATATTATAAGGCGAGGTCTTCCTTCAAGTACATCTGAACATCGGAAAATGGAATGGAGAATTCCACTGTTCCCATGGAATGGGGAAACCATTCCAGTTCCCGAACCACGATTACCAAAGCTGAATCTGTGATATAGAAGTTCTCACTGCCGCTGATGCCTTCAAACGGCCTGAGCAGCTGTCCCTCCAATCCGCGATCCCTCAGCTGTTCACGCAGGATCCGATTCAGCGCCTCCTTATAGGATGCATCACTGGCAAAAAGATCCTCCATCAGCAGCTTTTGACCGGTGACGGATGAAAAGGTGAGACCGGTTTTGACATCCAGACCGTTGGCGCCGCCCGCATACAGGTAATCGCTGAACAGCAGGCTCACGAAACCGCCGCTGTTGCGCTTGACCTCGTAATGATAAACGCTCTCCACGACACGCTTCGGCCCGTCGCCGTTTGGCAGTGTCAGCACAGCGGCTTTGGCTCTGGCTAAAGCACAGTTCATCCATTCCCGCATCTGGTTGTTGAGTTCCGTTTGTCTGTCTCTGTCCTGCACACCGTTAAACTGGGGATAAACACCATCGAAATGAATCGTATCCGTTTGTTCCTGTTTCTGCACACCGTAAACCGTGACGCTTCCCACATTGGCCGGCGGCACGGAAAGCATCAGGGCCGGCGCCAAAAGAGCCGCCAGCAGCATTTTCATAGCCAGCCCCATTTCTTCGCCGGCGAAAATGAAGAAAAGCGGTCCGCCGGCGAACGGATCGCCTTCCTGAGTTGCGGCTTCCTTAGGATATGCGAAAAACGCCGAAAAAACGCGGGAAAATTCATGCAATAAACCTAGCAGAACTTTACAGCAGTTTCATTGACATTCCCAGGGCTGAATGAGACAATATAATGCAGGGAGGTGTTGGCATGGAAACAATCAAAAACAAAAAATTTACCAAAGCGGAAAAAAGCTGGATTCTTTATGATTGGGCCAATTCCGTCTATGCCACCAATATGATGGCGGCTATATTCCCGATTTATTATGCCGGTGTGGCCGGCGATGCGGGAGATAAATGGTGGGGGATCGGCGTTTCCGCCGCGTCCCTGATCGTAGCGGTTCTGGCTCCCTTTCTGGGCGCTTTCGGCGATTTCCGCGGTATGAAAAAAAAGCTACTGATCGCTTTTCTGATTCTGGGCGTGAGCTTCACTGCCGTAACAGCCTTCACCGGCAGCTGGCAGCTGATGCTGGTGGGATACGTACTTTCCCACATCGGCTTTTCCGGCGCCAATGTGTTTTATGATTCCTTTCTGACGGATGTCACCACCAACGACCGGATGGACCGGGTTTCCTCCTGGGGATATGCTATGGGCTATCTTGGCGGAAGCACCATTCCTTTTGTCCTATCCATCGTCCTTCTGCTGCTCACTGATTTCAGCATTCCCGCGGTGAAAGCGTCTATACTGCTGACCTGCGTCTGGTGGGCGGTGTTTTCCATCCCTCTCCTGAAAAACGTGCATCAGAAGCATTATGTGGAAACACCGCCCGCTCAGCTGATCGGAGAAGCCAACCGCAACCTGTGGAAAACCATGAAGGAAATCGCCCTCAACCGGGGGCTTCTGCTGTTCATTATCGCGTATTTCTTCTATATCGACGGCGTCAACACCATCATTTCCCTGGCTACCAGCTACGGCGCCACTCTGGGCTTAGGATCCACCGGCATGATTCTGGCGCTGCTGGTGACCCAGCTGGTGGCGGTGCCCTTCTCCATCCTGTTCAGCCGGCTGGCCAATCGATTTGGTTCCATCACCATGATCATCGCCGCCATCGCCGTCTATTTCGTCATCTGCGGCGTGGGATTCTTTATGGGTCATCATATCGAACCGTATCAGCTGGAACTCACCGGCTTAGTGGACGAGGTGCTGCCGGAGGAGGAAATCCGTTCATACGGCTACAGCAAACACGATACTCAGCAGCTGGAACAGCTGGCCCGGGATTTCCGGGAAGCCGGACGGGATGCCATGGCGGAAACCGACTGGCCGGCCGCTTTTTACGCCGCGAACGAGGAAGGCGGCGCATCCGGGGCACTGGGCGCCATCACGGAAAAACTGACCGATCCGCAGGGCAAGTATACCTTTCAGTCTCCAGAGGCCCGGCAGACCGCCGTCCAGGCGGCGGACCGCCTGAAGGCCGCGGTTTTGGCCTTTGCCGCCGACGGTGGGAAGCAGGACGCCTATCACGGCGCGCTGGCCTTTTCCACTCTGCTGTTTTGGATGATGGCGGTGCTGGTAGGGATGGTGCAGGGCGGTATCCAGGCCCTCTCCCGCTCCTATTTCGGCAAGCTGATCCCACCCGAACGCTCCAATGAATTTTTCGGCTTCTTCGATATCTTCGGCAAATTCGCCGCCGTTATCGGTCCCTTCCTTTACTCTTTCTTCTATATGCTTACCGGCCGGGCCTCGGTGGGGATTCTCAGTCTGATGATGCTCTTCCTTATCGGCGGATGTATCCTGGTAGCCGGACGCCGCCGGCTGAGAGAAGCGGAAGCCGCCCTTGCCCTGAAGAATCAAAGCGCGGAATCACAGTAAGGAGAGTGTTGCCGTATGCAGTTTATGGAAGTCGTTCCCTCTCGGGTGCTTAATCAGCTGTATATCTTTCTGGACATCGGTTTTCTTCTCTTTCTTTTCGTCGTTCTGATCTGCTGCCGAAAATATCTGGCCGCCATCTTCGGCTTATGTGGCGGACTGCTGTATTTTTTGGTGGACTACGGCGGCTTTTATCTGCTGTTGGGCACCCGCACGGTCAGTGGCGCGGACCCCTTTTGGTTTCTGCTGTGGCTGAGCATGAGCTACGGCTTCACCAATTTTGTCTGGATCTGGCTGTGGCTGGACCGGGATAAGCGGGCACTGGAATGGTCTGTCCTCATCATTGCCGGCTGGTTCGCCACCGCCCTGCTGAGCCAAAATTTCGGCGGCGGCTTCAAGGAAATTACGATCTCTCGGGGTACCGGCGGCTACCACGGCATCATGGCCGCCATTCTGTTTGTCGGCTATGCCATCCTCTGTATCCGCAATATACGCGCCAAGGATCCAGGACAGCGGATCGATCTGCCCTGGATCCTGGCAATTGGCGTATTGGTACAGTTTTCCTGGGAATTTGTGTTGCTTATCACCGGTATCCGCGCCCAGGGTTTGGGTCCGCTGGTGGTGGATTCCCTGTTGGAGACCAACCTGGGGCTTCCCTACATCTACTTCATCCATCGGGCTGTCAGCCGCCGCTGGCGGGAAGATTTATCCCGGGTTCAGACCAATTCCTGAAGGGTGCCGAAGGTATAACCGGCTGCCTCCCATTTGGTCAGTAGTTCATCGAGTATCTCCGCGTTGGTTTTGGAGGTGCTGTGCAGCAGTACGATAGCGCCGGGATGAATACGGGTGGTCAGCTTTTCAAACGCCTGTGCGTGGGTTGGCTGCTTATCCACATACCAGTCTACATAGGCCAGGCTCCAGAAAAAGGTCTTGTAGCCCAAATCGCTGGCCTGTTTCAGATTCTGCTCGCTGTATTTCCCCTGGGGCGGACGGTAAAATTTCACCATATCCTGGCCGGTGGTTTCCTTGTACAGCTTTTCCAGGGATTCCAATTCCTCCCGAAAAGCCGTCTGATCGGAAATTTTGGACATATCCGGATGATGAAAGGTATGGTTGCCTACCGTGTGGCCCTCCGCCGCCATCCGCTTGATTAAATCCGGACTGGTCTGAATGTAGTTTCCCACGACAAAAAAGGTTGCCTTGACGTTGTGCTTCTTCAGCGCATCCAGGATAGCGGGAGTATAGCCGTTTTCATAGCCTGCGTCAAAGGTGAGATAGATCTTTTTTTCCTTGTCCGAGCTGTCGTAAAAATAAGCGTTATATTGCTTGAGCGCATCCGCCGAGGCATTGCCCACCGGCGGTTTTCCCTTTTCCGGGAAACTGAGTCCCCAGTTGGTGTTGGCCGCCGTAGTGGGCACATCCTTTCCTTTTCCACCCAGACATAAAATGGGCAGACCAATGAATAGAGCCGTACAGGCCAGCGCTGCCAGAATATGCTGCTTTTTCAAAATAAGGAACATCACCAATAACACCGTCCTCCGCAAATCTTGTTACCAATATATGGCCGACGGAAGCGGGTCATGATCGGATTTGGAAAAAGGACGGGCAGAAGCGGGTATTTTTCGTCAGATGGGGAATGCTATATTCCGTGGCAGGATCATGACGCCATCGCGTCCGCAGGTGGACGCGGCGCCATGACCCTGCCGCGGAATCGGTCAAAAGAAAGGAGACTGTCATTATGGAATCCTGTCGTGCCAATCATTGTATCAAGTGCACCGTGCAGCAGTGCGCCAACCACTGCCAGAACGAGAATTACTGCGCCCTGGACTGCATCACCGTGGGTACTCATGAGATGAACCCCACCATGGACCAGTGCACCGACTGTAAATCTTTTGAACTGAGAAAATAAGCAATTGATCGGAAAAGGCCTCTGTTCTTCACAGAACAGAGGCCTTTTCCCTTATTTATGTCGGCAGGACCTGCTTTGCAGATGTTTTTCTTTTCCGCAGCCGCAGCAGAATCAGCGCTGGAACCGCACAGATCACAACCGTCAGGATATAGCTGATCAAGGTGGCCGCATTCCATTTTATATCTGTGTTCATCTGTATCACCATCACCACTGCCAGTACAGCGGATAAGGTGCGCAGCAGCATGCAAATGGCCGGCTTTTCCGCCAGGCGGAGAGCCGCCGTTTCCAGAGCCATGGGAACCATCACCAAAGCTGCCAGACTCATCGGCAGGTTTCTCATATAAGGGTACAGCTTTAACCTCAGCATATACAATTCGGGCAACGACGATAAAAGTGAAATATTGGATAGCAGGGACTGCCGGAACAGCACAAAAATAGTAGCAAACAAAATGGCCGCAGCAGCCGTGACCACAGCAGACCAGGTGCGCTTGGCTGCAAACCAGGCCGCCAGCCACGCCACCAAAAGCGTTGGTAGCAGATAGAGTGCCCCTATGATTAAAGTGTTCAGCCAATATCTTAGAAATGCGGGATCCTTCAACATCAGCTGCAGATATTTAAGCGTCCCGATAAATTGAGGATAGGGACTGGTTGGCACGAATACCGTTAGAACGGAATAGACGCATTGGGATACCCAAACGGCTACCAGAACCACGATCATCCAGAATACCTTCTCCATCCAATAGGACTTCCTCACTTTTTTATCCCACCTTTTTTCTATACAGCAGCGCCACCGCCACATCGTTGACATTGGTGCCGGTGGGACCGGTGATGATTAACCCGCCGGTTTTCTCCAGAGCAGGATAAGCATCGTTGTTTGCCAGCGCGTCATATATTTTGATACCATGCTCGCGCAGCATCGCCGCTGTCTCTCCGTCCGCATAACCGCCGGCGGCATCGGTGGGACCGTCTGTTCCATCGCTCCCCACACTGAACACCGCCGCGCCAATTACACCCTGGATTCCCTCAGCCGCCGCCAGCGCCAGTTCCTGATTCCGGCCGCCCTTCCCGGTTCCGGTCAGCCGCACCACCGTTTCACCTCCGGCGATAAAAGCCAAAGAATCGGGAGAATCCTGATGGCTTCTCAGAATGGAGGCCAGAAAGCTACCCGCCTCTCTGGCTTGGCAGCACAGCTCATCCGTCAGCAGAAGCGGTTTGTATCCCAACCGGCGGCAGACGTCGGCCGCGGCCCCACATAGCTCCCGGACGCTGCCGGTGAGGATGGTTTCCACATTATCCAGCCGCTTGGGGGTCTCCTGCCGCAAACACTCCATTGCCGCCGGACTGAGGCTGAGTTGATACTTTTCCGCTATCGCCAGCGCCTGCTCACAGGTGGAGCTGTCGGGATACGCCGGTCCGGAGGCGATCATATCCAACGGATCCCCCACAATGTCGGATAGCACAATGGCATAAACCTTTGCCGGCGCGCAGAGCTGGGCAAAGCGTCCGCCCTTGACCGCCGACAGCCGCTTGCGGATGGTGTTGATCTCCACAATATCCGCTCCGCAGGCTAATAGCCGGCGGGTGATCTCCCGCAGCTCGCCGTCGGAGATCAAGGGCTGTTCCAATAAAGCGCTGCCGCCGCCGGAAAGGAGAAACAGAATCGTATCGGACGCCGTTTTCCCCTTCACCAATTCCAGAGCGGCTCCAGTTCCTTGAAACCCTTTCTCATCTGGAACCGGATGTCCTCCCTCATAACAGACACAACCGGGAATAGCGTCCTGAACGTGGCCATATTTGGTAATCACCACGCCGCCCGCTATGCCGCCGATACATTCCACCGCCGCACGAGCCATCTGCCAGGCGGCTTTGCCCGCCGCCACCAGAAACACTCTGCCGGGAAAACGCCTGTCCCGCAGTGCCCGGCGCACCGCTTCGTCAGGCAGCACCACCTGAATGGATTGCCTGACAATCGCCTCCGCATGTGCCCGCAGGATCGGATTCATCGGCCATCACCCCTTATTTCTCCGAGATTCTTTTTCTTTCTCTCAGCCGTCCGATACCGTAAGCGGCTGCTCCCGCCGCCGCGCAGATCACAACCGCTCCGGCGAAACCGGGCAGAAGCCTGCTTGCCGTAACCGGCCATTGATGGATCAGAAAAACCAGGATCGCCGCCGTTCCCACGGAAGCGGCCCGCAAGGGAATTGCCAGATCCTTTCGGACAATCGTAAGACGGAGAGCAGCCGCCTCCAACGCGGCTGTTACACTAAACAGCACCAGGATATCAAAGACCACTTCCCAGCTTATGTACCCTTTCTCCAGCATCAGTGTCTTCCAAATATCGGTATAATAAAGCAATGCGTAAGTCATGCTCAAAACCATGGCCGCAACCGCAGCAGCGATCATCATTCGGGAATGCTTGGCTATAAAGCGTGCCGTCAGCCAAGCGATTGGCAGCGAGAAAACCAACAGAATCCATCCGCTGATTATGCGATCTCTCAGCACGGAAAGCATCAGATACAACAGGGTAGGCTGATCCGCTCCGCCGATAATGGCTACCGTGTTTCCCTGTTTAGCCAGAAAATAGGCACCCACATTAGCGATCTCCGCCGCTCCAACAGCAGCCAGCGCCGTCAATAGCCAGAACAATTTTTCCTGCCAAACCTTTTTCTTCATCATTTCTCCCCTTGCCGCCGCGTCAGTATCCCAGCAGCAGCATGCGGCTTACCCCGGCGAACTCCCGCACCCAGTAGCAACCCAGCAGATACCATGGAGTCCGGCAGGTACAGGCTCCGACACCCTTCAGACCTTCCTGTTTGGCAAAGGATTGAGCCCGGTATTGATGGAATTCCTGGGTGGCGATCACCACCGTATCGCTGAGCCCCCGGCTTTCGATCAATTCCCGGGAGAAGCGAAGATTCTCCAAGGTACTGGTGGACCGGTCCTCCTCCAGTATCCGCTCCCCCGGCACCCCTATTTCCACCAGATACCGCCGCATGGCGGAAGCCTCGGTACAGATTTCATCCGGCCCCTGTCCCCCGGACACGATACAGACGGACTCCGGGTTCTTCTCCAGATAACGGGCGGCGGCATCCAGCCGATCCTTCAGCATCCGGGATGGACGATCTCCCTGCAGTCCCGCACCTAAAACGATCACCGTGGCATTCTCCGGCGCCTTTTCCGCCGCCGCATACAGCATAAGACCGGACACCACAATAAACAGGATCAGCAGCACCATCACCACGCCGCATACCGCCCAAAACATCAATCGCAGCCACCCTTTGCTCCATATGTAAGCCAGGAGCCGCTTTACCGCTCCAAAGCCAATCGCACCGCCCAACAGCAGGATTCCCGCTGTTCCCAGAGCCAATACCCCGACGTTGAGAATATGCAGGAAGAGGGGAATCACCGTCCACAGCAGCATCATTCCGCCGGCTATACCCGAGATCCACCGCCAGACCGTTTCCCCGCCGCGCTTTCTTTCCCGCCTTTCCGTTCTCTCCATTATCCTGTTTTCCCCTCCCGTTCATACAGTGTTTTTCCGTCCTTGATGGTCCGCAGCACCTGAATGTTCCGGATCTCCTCCGGCGGGCAGGATAGCGGGCTGCGTTCCAGTATGACCAGATCCGCCCGTTTACCCGGCCGGATGGAACCCTTTTCGTCCTCTTCAAAATACTGGGCGGCGGCGTTGATGGTCACCGCCTTCAGCGCCTCGTACGGGGATATCCGCTCCTCAACGCCCAGCTGCTTACCTTCCCGAGTAATGCGGTTAACCGCGCACCAGACAGTATCCAGCATATCCGGAGGCAGTACAGGGGTATCCTGATGAAAGGTGTAAGGCACCTCTTCCCGGATAGCTGTCCGGACCGGACTAATTTTTTCCGCCCGTTTCCCGCCGAAATTGCGCAGATGCACATCTCCCCAATAGTAGGTGTGGGCCACAAAGAAGGAAGCGAACATCCCCAGCGCCGCCATCTGCCGCAGTTGATCTTTCCGCACCAGCTGGGCATGAATCATCACCGGACGCAACCCTACGTTCTTGTTTCCGGCCGCCGCGGCATACGTCTGAATCATCTGTTCCGCCGCCGCATCGCCGTTGCAGTGTACCAGAAGCTGAATCCCCCGCTCTACTGCTTCCTCCATGAACGCCGCTGTCTGACTGTCTTCGTAAACAGGATATCCCCGATAAACCTTCTCACCTTGATAGGGCTGGGACATCCAGGCAGTCCTGCCTTGTGGAGAACCATCTAGAAAAATCTTATAACCGCCGATTTTCAGCCGATTTCGATACCGACGGTAATAGGGGCTGTCCGTATCCAGCAGATCATGGCTCTGCTTCATATCCGGATAGCAAACGGTATCTAACCGCAGCCGTCCTGCTTCGGCCATGTGAGACAGGAGCATCCATTCGTTCTCATGAGTCAAACCGTCCTGCACGGTGGTGATGCCCCGGCTGAGATAATCCTCCTGGGCCATCTCCAGCTGACGACAGAGCTGCTCCAGTGAGGGCCTGGGCAGCGCTGCAGAGATTTGGGTGAAAGCCGTTTCCTCCAGATATCCAGTGGGCTCCCCGTTCTCCCCTTGCCGGCCAATGTGCCCGCCCGCCGGGTCCGGCGTGTCGGCGGCGATTCCTAAAATCTGCAACGCTTGGGAATTTACCACTCCCATATGTCCGGACGCATGGGTAATCAACAGGGGATTCTCCGGGGCGGCGTCATCCAGTAACCACCTGTCGGGATGCCGCCCTTCCCGCAAAAAGTTGTGATCATAACCGAATCCCATCATCCACTCGCCGGGTTTTACGCCCCGACTGTCCCGAAAATCCCGGATCCGGCGTTGGATTTCCTCAAAGCCGGCGGTACCCTCCAGAGAAATCAACCCCATGGTCTGGGCCCAGGCGGTAATATGACTATGGGCATCGATAAAGGCGGGCAGCAGGGCGGTGCCCTTCAGATCCACCATCTCAGTATCCGGTCCGCAGTGTGCCCGGAGCTCCGCGAGCTTTCCCACCATCTGAATACGGTCTTGTTCCACCAGCACTGCCTGAGGCGCCGTTCCCTCTTCCATCGTCACAATTTCCCCGCCATAATACAGCGTCTGCGAATTCGCCATCTTTATCGCTCCTTCCGCACAAGCTTCTTCTATTTTAGCTTGCCCCGTTTTTCACCATAAATCAATGGTCCCCGCCGGCAAAGATCGACAGGGACCACTTTCTCAATATCCGACTTCCTCCCCCACCAGGATCACCTTGATCCGGCCGGGAAGCCTCTGGTGAGCGCTGACCACATAAGAAGCACAGATGCGTCCCTCCGCCGCGCAGCCATCGGTCATGCCGTCCCGCTGGACGCCGACGCAGGAGCCGGTCTGGGCGCAAGGGGTCTGGCAGTGCAACCGGATCGCGTTGGCCGGGGCTGACCGTCGTTTAACCCGGGTAATGGCGGCAGGGATATCCCGCACAATTTTGTTGCAGCCCACTACCATGATTACCGATTTCGGGCCATAACAGATGGCGGCCACCCGGTTGGAATTGCCGTCCACATTGTACAGCTCTCCGTTCATGGTAACAGCATTGCTGGAGCAGAGATAGGCGTCGGCAAAAAAGCTCTGCCGATAAATATCCTGCACCTCCTCCGCCGACAAGCCGGGGGCATACCGGTCCAGGAACCGATAGCGGCCGCTGCGCAGCAGATCCATCACCCCAGTCTCCGCCAGGGACATGGAACCGCCCACCGCTACGGTATCGCCGTCGTGAAGCAGCTCGGCGACCTTCGCCGCCACTTCTGCCTTGGAGGAAACATAATAGCCCACCATATTGTTCCGCTCCAGCTTCTCAATGACCGCCTCCGCCTGCAGCCGCAGGGCCTTTTTCGTCGCTGCGTCCATTTCCAACGTCTCCTTTCTGAATATCCGCGCTTATAAGCAGCGTAGGACAATATCCTGAGAAGCCGACCGCAGCAGCGGTGCATAATGGATGGTGCGTGTCTCCCCAGGAAGCATCGTGAAGAAGTTATCCTCAAACCGGTAATCCCCATCGAAGCCAACCGCATGAACATAGGCACTGGCTTGTACCGTGAGAGTGTCCTCCGTTCTCTCCAACAGCCAAACCGGCTCATCTTCCCGGGAGGGAAGTCCTAAATCAGCGATCCGTTTGGGGAAATACACCGTCCGTTCTTTCCCTTGAGCCGTGATGATTTCACCCACCAGGACCGCACCGCTTTCCGGCAGGGGTGTCTCTCCCCACCAGATCCGGCAGGATTGGTTGGCAGGGGAGGAAAAGGGAACCGTGCACTCCCACAGCGGCTTTTCATCCCGCATGTTCTGAATAAACAGGTGCAGATTACCGGCGACCGGTTTCATGGAATCGTTGAGAATATAAACCCCATATCCGTTTTCTTCGGCGCAGATGGAGGGCTGTACCGGCTTGCCCGCATATTGGAAGCCATAATATCCAGCTTTGGGATTGCTGTAGTAATCCACCATGGACAGGCCGATAGCCGGCCAGCAATCGTTATACATCCAGAACAGGAGCCCTGAGGCAAACCACTTGTTGCGGCGGAACAGCTCCAGGGTATACCGTACCCACTCATACTGAATGTACTGCATTTTATACAGCCGGTCCTCCCGATCCTTGAAAGCTCCCAGAAATTCCCGAGCCGCCTTCTCCATCATGTCATACATGCCGAAATCCCGGAATTCCGGAGCCGGATGATTTTTCATGTGGAACCGGTGACTCATGTGATCATACAGCAGATCACCGCTTAAGAAGCGGCGCATACTGGAATTCGCCGGTAAGCCCAGCACCGACATCTCACAATTGAAGCGGGACAAGAATTGGGAAAGGATCTGATGGAAATCCGACATATCGGATTTCCGCATCACGCTGTTGAGCCAGGAAAGAAAGAAGGTGGCATGGCTGGTACCTTTGGTCACCGACATAAAAGGCTTACCCTGATAAGGCTCGGAAGGCATAAACCGGCGATAGGGATCGTGGGCTCTGATCACCGGCGCTATCGCCATCAAAGAAGCAATCCGGCCGGGATAGCCTTCCTCTTCCAGCATGCCCGCGGCAGAAATTTCATTGTCTCCGTTCCACCAGGCCAGACAGGGATGATTCCGCAACCGTTTGACGGCATAGGTCGCTTCCAGCCGCAATACATCCAAGAAATCCTCCCGTTCTTCCGGATAAACGGCACAGGCCATCTGAAAATCCTGAATCACCAAAATCCCCAGACGGTCACAGATCTCATAAAAGGCATCTTTTTCCACGATGCCGCCGCCCCACACCCGGAGCATATTCATATGAGCCTGGGCCGCCAATTCCAGCAATTCCCGGTATCTTTCCGCTCCTGCTTCACTGGGGAAGGGCTCGCAGGGCACCCAATTGGCTCCCTTACAGAAAATCGGCTCCCCGTTCACCAACAGAATGAATCCGGCAAAATCCTCATTCCGGTCACCTTCCTGAAGAAATTCCGCCTTTTTGATCTCCAGGCATTTTTCATGCCAGGGAGATCCCTGTTCATCCGCCTCTTCCAAAATCCGAACGGTGCGGATGCCGAATGTGATTTCCTTCTCACCGATCCGGGTTCCGGCCTTATCGGTTACCCAGGCACACAGTTTGTAAAGGGGCTGACCGCCATATCCCAACGGATACCACAGCTCAGGATGGGGCACCGAAACAAATTCGTGGAAGGAGGACTCCACCGCCTTCCGGCGCTGTTTCCAAATACTGGAGCCATCCGGAGCGGATATCTCCAGCTCCAGCCAGGTATCTGTCCCCACCGCGGAGAGATCCGCCTGGACATACAGCTCCGCACCGTATTGATCGATCTGAGTGGCTGCTGCGTACAAGCAGTCAATCTCCGTAGCCGCCGGCCGCCGGAGTATCACATCATCAATGATGCCCATGGTGAGGAAACGATGTACCCAATCCCAACCGAAGGTGCACTGCATTCTCCGGATATGTACTCGCTCACCGGTAAAGCAGTAATTATATTCCGGGAATCCCTCCACCATTTTCGCCGGGGGATAAAACTGCACATCCACCCGGTTCTTTCCTTCCTTCAGCGCTTCGGAAACTTGAAAGGTATGGGGCAGAAACATATTGTCACAATACCCCAGTTTTTTACCGTTTAAGAATACGTCGCAAAAGGTATCCAGCCCCAGAAAGGAAAGCTCCATTCCCTGGGTTGAACCGGTAAACTCAAATTCCCGGCTATAATGGAAATAGGCATTTTCAATCCACTGACAGTCCTCCGCGTTGTTGTCCAGGAAATAATCCGGCACCATGCCTGCCTGCAGCAGATCGGTGTGAGCACACCCGGGTACAGTTCCCTCAAACTCCACCGGCAAAGCATCCGGAAGGGTGTATCGCCCCTTCCACTTACCGTTGAGCAATATCTCCCGTTGTGTTGCGACACTCATAGGTTTCAAAACCTTTCTTACCATAAGTTAGAACTGGAAAGCTAGGCAATCGCTCCAACCTATTCGTTATCCAGTTCCAGCAGAACCGGACAATGATCCGAACCCTGCACCTCTGCCAGAATATCCGCCTGCTTTACCCGGGTTTCCAGCCGCCGGGATACCAAAAAATAGTCGATACGCCACCCAGCGTTCTTCTCCCGGGCGTGGAACCGGTAGGACCACCAGCTGTAGGCTCCCGTCGCGTCGGGATGCAGCAGCCGAAAAGTATCGGTAAAGCCCGCCTCCAGCAGCTGGCCGAAAGCCTCCCGTTCCTGATCGGAAAAGCCGGCGTTGCCCCGGTTGGGACCGGGATTTTTCAGGTCGATCTCCTGGTGCGCCACATTCATGTCCCCGCATACCACCACCGGCTTGCGGGCATCCAGCCCGATCAGGAACTCCCGGAAAGCGCGCTCCCACTGCAGACGGTAATCAATACGGGCCAGCTTCTCCTGAGCATTGGGAGTGTACACCGTCACAAGGAAGAAATCCTCAAACTCTAGGGTAATCACCCGGCCCTCGTGATCGTGCTCCTCCAGTCCCAAACCATATGTCACCGCCAGCGGTTCCCGCCGCGAGAAAATTGCCGTGCCGGAATATCCCTTTTTCTCCGCATAATTCCAGTATTGCCGGTAGCCCGGCAGTTCCAGCGTCAGCTGTCCCGACTGCAGCTTGGTCTCCTGCAGACAAAGTACATCCGGCGCCGCCTGCTCCACAAATTCCGGAAATCCCTTTCCCATGCAGGCCCGCAGGCCGTTGACGTTCCAGGATATCAGCTTCATGAACTTCCTCCGCTTTTATAAATTTATATCTGTTTCATCTCGCCTATTATACTTCTTTTATGGGATAAACATACCTTCTAATACAAATGGAGTTGAGATCTCCGAAAATCCGCTGATTTTCAAATCAAGCCCACCAGATTAACAATCAGCTGGGTAAACTGGTATACTACAAAGGAAACCACCCAGGCCACCCCGGTCTGGAAGGATACCGTACCGATGGCCCATTTCCAGGAGTTCATCTCCCGGCGTATGGCGGAAAACGCCGCCACACAGGGCATATACAGCAGCACGAAAACCAGGAACGAAAGGGCTGCAGGCCAGGAAAAAACACTTTGCAGCGCCGCGATCATTGCGGCATCGGTGGCGTTGTTGTAGAGGATGGAAAGGGTGCCCACCACCGCTTCCTTGGCCACCAGGCCGGTTACCAGCGCCACGGATGCCTGCCAGAAACCGAAGCCTAAAGGAGCAAACAAGGGAGCAATCAGCTTGCCCGCCGAGGCCAGCAGACTGTCTCCGGCCTGCTCCGCCGCCAACATATGGAAACCGCCATCAAAGGAGAAGGAGCGCAGGAACCAGATGACGATGGATGCCCCCAGCAGAATTGTCCCTGCTCGCACGGCGAAATCCTTCACCCGCTCATAGAGATGCATCCATAAGGTTTTCAGTGTCGGCAGGCGATAGGGCGGCAGTTCCATAACAAAGGGAGCGTGACCGCCTTTCAATACGGTCCGCTTGAGAATCATGGCACAGCCTATGGCCACCACCAACCCCAGTGCGTAGAGCCCGAACACCACCAAGCCCTTGTATTTTGGGAAAAAGGCGGCGATAAACAAGCCGTATACCGGCATCTTGGCAGAACAGGACATAAAGGGAGTCAGCATAATCGTCATCCGGCGGTCCCGTTCGTTTTCCAGGGTCCGGGCCGCCATGACACCGGGAACGGAGCAGCCGAAGCCCATCAGCATCGGCACAAAGGAGCGGCCGGAGAGGCCGGTTTTGTGCAGCAGCTTATCCATGATGAAAGCCGCCCGGGCCATGTAGCCGCTGTCCTCCAGAATGGAAAGAAATAGGAAGAGCAGCAGAATCTGCGGAAAAAAGGATACAATGGAACCCACCCCTGCGATTACCCCGTCGCAAACCAGGCTCACCGCCCAGGAGGAAGCGCCTATCGTTTCCAGCCCCGTGCGCACCCAAGGGGTGAAGTGATTGCTGATGAGATTATCCAGCCCATCGGTCATCCAGCTGCCCAGGGGACCGAAGGTGATGAAAAAGACCAGCAGCATAATTCCCGCAAACAGAGGCAGCGCCAGATATTTGTGGGTGGCAATCCGGTCGATCTTATCCGAAACCGTCAGTTCGCCGGGTTCCTTCAGCCGGGTGACGCAGCGGGCGCAGATATCGCAGATAAACTTGTACTTCTGATCCGCGATGATCATGTCCCTTTCGCCGTAGCGCTCCTCCAAGGAACGGATAATTTCATCAATGAGATGCGCCTCGCCGTCGGTCAGCTCCAAGGCTTCAATGGTAGGGGTATCGTCATCGATGATCTTCACCGCCGACCAGCGCAGTGCCAGCCCTTTTTTCATGCAGGTGGGCTCGATAATGTCTTCGATACGCAGAATCGCCTCCATGATGGGGGCGGCATAGATATCGTCGATTACATGGGTGGCTAAATATTCCCCGGCGTGATGCTCCCGCCTGTCGTGGAGCTGATGAGTGATATAGGGATTGCCGTCATACCGCTTGTCCGCCCGTTCCGCCAGCCGTTGTTCATCAAATTCGGATAGGGTGTCGCCGGAACGCTCCACCCCGTCGTGGTGAGCCCGCTCGATCAGTTCCTTGATACCCTGCCCCTTGCTGGCGGAGATGGGAACAATGGGAATCCCCAGCAGATGCTCCATCATCTGCACATCGATAACCAGTCCCTGGCTTTTGAGCATATCCATCATATTAAGGGCCATCACCATAGGACGGCCCAGTTCCGCGATCTGCAGGGTCAAATAAAGATTTCGTTCCAAATTGGTAGCGTCCACCACGTCCAGGACTACATCGGGCTTCTCCTCCATGATGAAGTTGCGGGTCACCATCTCCTCGGCCGAATAAGGAGAAAGGGAATAAATACCCGGCAAATCCACTACCGTAACGTCGCTGCCATGGGATTTCAGCTGTCCGCCCTTTTTTTCCACTGTCACGCCGGGCCAGTTGCCCACATATTGATTAGAACCGGTCAGCTCATTGAAAAGAGTCGTCTTGCCACAGTTGGGATTCCCGGCAAGCGCATAGGTTTTACTCATGCTGTGTACATTCCTTTCTGTCCGCATAAAAGAAAAAGGAATAGGATGCCCCTCATCCAGGCATACATCCCCGCCGCAGCGGTTATGCGCCCTCCTGCGTCTCCACTGTGATCTCTTTCGCCTCGGAACGGCGAATGCTCAGTTCATATCCCCGGACATTGATCTCGATAGGATCTCCCATAGGAGCCGCCTTGCGCATGATGATCACAGCGCCTGGGGTGATGCCCATATCGATAATCCGGCGGCGCAGCGCTCCTGAGCAGCCCAGCCCGGTTACAATCGCCTTCTCGCCGATTTTCAGTTCATTAACCGTTTTTTTCATACTCTTCTCCCATTCCTTTCCATCAGGAACCGGAACCTCTTTTCCCTTTATAAGCGGCGGATTCCGTCCGCATAACCGTCTTTTATCTTACCACCATTCGACCGCCCTCGTCAATAACCGTCACGCCTTTAGCAGCAGCATTCTCACCGCCAAAGCGGACAGCACAATGCCGAACACATCCCCTGTTACAGCCGCCGCTAAGGTATGCCGGGTTTTTCGAATGCGTACAGAGCCATAATAGACTGCGATGGTATAAAATGTGGTTTCGGTAGAGGATTGGAGCACCGAAGCCACCAGCCCGGCCGTGCTGTCGGGCCCGTACTGCCGATAGACGTTTTCCAATACAGCCAGGGAGCCGCTGCCGGATATGGGCCGCATCAGCGCCATAGGCACCACCTCCGGCGGCAGACCGATCTTAGCAGCCAGCGGCTGAATCAGATCCGTCAGCACCTCCAGGGCGCCGGAAGCCTGCAGCATGGCGACGGCGGTCATCAGCGCCACCAAGGCCGGAATAACCTTGACACAGGATTTAAGCCCTTCCGCCGCTCCGGCGGTGAATTCATCAAACAGCGGTACCTTACGGATCATTCCCGCCAGAAAAATCAGCAGAATGAAAACCGGCACCGCCCAGGCGGCTACGATGTCCGCTGCGCTCATGGCTGCTTCCCCCTTCGCTTTTCTCCGCCCGCTCCCAGCAGCTTCGCCATCAATACCGCCGCCAGCGCCGTCAGGAAAGAAGCAGCCCACACCGCCGGCAGAATGCGCATGGGCTGCGCCGATCCATACTGCAGCCGCAGCGTCGCCACTGTGGTGGGAATCAGCTGAATGGAGGCCGTGTTGAGAACAACAAACACCACCATGGAATTGGAGGCGGTGCCGGGGATGGGGTTTTCTTTTTCCAGCTCGTTCATGGCCTTCAGGCCAAAAGGCGTGGCCGCATTGCCCAAACCCAAAAAATTGGCCGCCATATTCATCAGAATCGCACGGCAGGCCGGGCCGTCCGGCTTAAGCTTGGGAAACAGCAGCCGCATCAGCGGAGAGAGGGCTTTACTCAGCAGCTCCGTCAAACCGCCTTTTTCCGCAATACGCATCATGCCTCCCCACAGGCACATGGCGCCTCCCAAGGTTAGTGACAGCTTGATCGCCTCTCCGCCGCCGCTAAGCAGCGCGTTGGTCACTTCCCCCAGTCTTCCGTTCACCGCTCCCGCCGCCAGCGCCACGATCATGATCCCAGCCCACAGCCAATTCAGCACGCTGATCCCCGCCCCTCTCCATCTGTATTCATCCATTTTTATGCGAACAGGCCGTGGATTATGCGGCGAAAACGGGGCTAAGCTAGCTTTTACAAAAATTCCTTATTTTCCCAATGGAGAAAGTTGGAAAAAGTGGTTGACAAAATATTCCAATGTTGGTAGTATAGAGGAACGCTAAAAATTTCGACAGCATTCACCTTTTTATTACATGCAAGGAGGATTTGGTATGAAATCTACCGGTATTGTGCGAAAAATTGACGATCTGGGACGAATTGTGCTGCCTATTGAGCAACGCCGTATTCTGGAAATTGGAGACCGTGACTCACTGGAAATTTTCATTGAGGACAACATGCTGATTCTGAAGAAATACCAGCCGGCCTGCATCTTTTGCGGCAACGCTAAAGACGTTATCACTTTTAAAGGCCGCAACATCTGCCCGAACTGCATCAATGAAATCAATACAAAGCTGTAACAACAATACGCAGAACATACACCCGGACTGACGGTATCAAACGTCGGTTCGGGTATTTTTTATCCTTCATAATCCCATATGGACATGCCTCCGCCAGCCTTTTCAATGGCCCTTCCGAATTTGCGATGAATGGCACAATAGAAAAACACCGCCGACGATTTGCTCTCGCCGGCGGTGTTCACGCATTCAGTCTTATGATCTCGGTCCAGAGATGACGCAATCCATATGCAGACAGCCATGATGCCATTACAAATACGTCCCGATTTCCTCCAGTGACGCGGCGATGATCGTCGGCTGTATTTCGCTGTGCCGGAGCATCTCGGGGGTGGTTTCCCCCGTCATCACCAAAATGGACAGCGCAGCCGTCCTTTGAGTCAGGGCGATATCCGTATACAGCCGATCCCCCACTACCGCCAATTCTTCCTCCCGGCAGCCGGTTCGTTCCAGCAGGAACCGCAGCGTCTCCCCTGCCGGCTTCCCCAGGAACAAGGGGCTCCGGCCGGTGGAGCCCTCTATCAGCCGGGCAATGGAACCGCAGTCGGGCATCCAGCCGCCTTCCACCGGGCAGTTAAGATCCGGATTTGCCCCCAAATAGGGCAGTCCCGCCCGCACCAGATCGCAGGTTTTGTGCAATCGAGCGTATTCCAGGGTGGTGTCGAAGCCCAATACCACCACCTGGGGATGCTCTTCTTCCAGGGGCACCCCTTGCTCTTCCAACTCCCGCCGCAGCGCAGGGGTTCCCTGTACGAAAACCCCTTTTTCCGGATACTCCCGCCGCAGATAGGCGGCTGTCACCTGACCGGAGGTCAACATCCGTTCCGGCGCCACCTGGATTCCCATGCGGCTCAGCTTCTCCACATAATCCGTTCCGCTGCGGGAAGAGTTGTTGGTAAAGAAAACCACCTTTTTTCCCACCGTCCGGGCTTTCTCAAGAAAACCCTTGGTAAAGGGAAACAGCCGGTCTCCCAAGTAAATGGTACCGTCCATATCCAGTACAAAACAGCGGATGTTCTTCAGCCGCTGGCGAATTTTCTGCTCCGTCATAGGCTTCCCTCATCATCGGCAAAACGGATGCCCGCTTGCCGCCGCATGTCTCCCATGATCCGGCTGACGGACACAGACAGTTCTTCCGCATATTGGCGTTCTTCCGCCATCCCGTCGTAATCCTCCGCATACCGGCGGAAATCCAACGCCTCATGCCCCATCAGCACCGCTTTGTCCACCTGCCCCACCAGCGTCTCTTCCCGGCCGTCCTGATGAATCAGCCGCACGTCGGTGAGCTTGGAGATAGAATCGATGACCAAAGTACCCTTGTCACCCAGAATCTCGGATCCCAGACGGCTCTGCCCGACCTTAGAACAGGTGATGGATACCTCCAGCTCCGGATAAGAGAAAATCGCGCTGTCCCATCCGTCCGAGCCGGTGGACAGAAAGCCTGCGGTGGTCTGAATCTGTTCCGGCTCTCCCCAAAAATCCAGGGCCGGATAGACACAGTAGACACCCAAATCCATCAGGCAGCCTGCCGCCAGTGCAGGGTTAAAGATGTTGGGCGTTTTTCCCGCTTGCAGCTCCGCATACCGGGAACTGAATTGGGAGAAATCAAACCGAGCGGTGGTGATCCGTCCCAGCTCCCCCAGCGCCTGCAGCACCGTCTTCCGTGCCGGCTGATGCAGCATCATAATGGCTTCCATATACACCAATCGGCGGCTTCGCGCCAATTCCACCAACTCCCGCGCCTGATCAGCGGTGACAGTTATCGGCTTTTCGCACAGCACGTGCTTGCCGTGCTCCAAAAATAAACGGCTCTGGGAAGCATGGTATACGTTGGGACTGGCGATATACACCGCGTCGATATCCGGACAGGCGGCCATAGCCTGCAGATCGGTAAAGGTCAGTGCGGCTCCATGCTTCCGGGCAAAGGATGCCGCTCTTTCCGCGCTGCGGGAATACACCGCCCGCAGCTCCATGCCCCCCACCGGCCCGGCGCCGGCAATAAAGCTTTCGGTGATCCAGCTGGTCCCGATGATTCCATACCGCATGGACAAAACCATCCTTTCATATGCTGCCTGTTCCTTCAGCGCAGCTCATCCATCATCCGCTGATATTCCTCTTTTGTCATCAGGGCGTTGACCGCGTCCAGCAGCCGGGCGGTGGACAGATACGCGGGCAGTCCCAGCTCCTGCGCCAGCCGCCGCCGTCTTTCCCCGCTGTCGGGAGCGCCGGTCAGCCCATCCCGATAAAAATCCGCTTTGGCGATCCCGCCCTTATCCGGCTTCTCATCCTCGTTTAGGATGGTGGCGCCGGCCCGGCGGAAGGCTTCCTCCAAAACCGTGGCCTCCATTCCCTCCACGCCCAGCAGGCCCTCCTTGGAATCGGCCGTTTTCCGCTTCTCTCTGCCTTTCACCGATGGGATATACGCATGCTTGATCTTTTCCGGCGGCAGCAGCCCATTGAGATGGCTGCGGATAACAAAACCCGCGGAATCGCTGTCCGTCAGC
This sequence comes from uncultured Oscillospiraceae bacterium, assembly GCA_902492455.1. GTDB lineage: Bacteria > Bacillota > Clostridia > Oscillospirales > Acutalibacteraceae > CAKTXU01. Next base: position 320,381 of record CABULH010000001.1, on the reverse strand, counting down.
AGGATTAGCCCCCGCTCCATCCCCATCCGGCGCAGCAGTTCCCGCTGCTCCGGATCTTGAAAGATCCGGAATCCATGGGTTTCCACAATGGTGCCCCGGACGACGGATTGAAGGCGGATGCGGTCGTATTTCCCCTCCACCACGATCACTTCTCGAATCGACAGCACCCTTTTCAGCCTCCCTTGGCTAAAACGATCAGCTTGGCGGCGGTCTGTTCCAGCACCACCCGCTTATCCACCCGAGAGGATTTCAGCCGCAGATCCGCCTGCGCCAAGGTATCCAGGCTGCTGCGCAGTACATCCATGGAGAGGCGGGAAGCATCCCGGGCGGCGTTGCGCAGCCGGAATTCCCGGCCCCGGTATTGGAAATCCGCCGTCAGGGTATCCGCCTGCTTGCCGGCGGCGGCGGCCACCTTGGCCCGATATAGGTCCGCATAGGCGGTGGACAGAACCGCCAGTATATTCACCGGCTCCTCTTTCTGGGAAAGCAAGCGGTGAAGGATGGCGTAAGCCCGGGCATAGTGGTTCTGTAAAATCGCTTTGGACAGGTCGAACACCGACGCTTCCAGATTTTTGGATCCGGCGCTCTCGATCATCTCCCGGGTGATTTCCCCTTCTCCCGCCAGGGCGCACAGCTTGTCCAACTCATTGAGCAGCAGATTCAGATCATCTCCGCACTGCTCCACCAGCAGCCGAGCGTTTTCCGGCAGCAGCCGGCAGTTCCGCCGGGTGGCGCCGCTGCACAACAGCTTAACGATATCCGCTGTGGATTTTCGCGGAAACTCCACGCAGACGCCGCATTTTTCCACCGCCGCGGCAAAAGCCTTCCACTTGGCATTCTTTTTCACGTCTGCTTCCACCGCATCCTGCCAGAAGACCATCACACACGCCTCCGGTGGATCGGATACCAGCCGCAGCAGCCGCTCCTGATTGGCCGTGCCGCCCGCCGCAGCATCGTAATCCCGCACCACCACGCATTTGGCGTCCGCCATCAGGGGCAGGGCCTCCGCCGCGTCCTCCAGTTCCTCCGCCGTGCATTCCCGGCCGTCAAACTTCTGCAGGTTGAATTCCGCCAGATCATCTTTTCCCACCGCTTTGGCGGCAATCTGAGAGGCGTAATGGCCGGATAGATAGGTTTCTTCTCCATACAGAAAATAGACCCGCTTCAATCTGCCTTCCTTCAGCTGTTTTTTCAGTTCACTTTCCGTAATCGCCATAAAGCGCCTCCTTATCCCGCCCCAGGGACGGTGATATCCCCCGCTCCCCGGGTCATCAGCACAATATCTCCCGCTTCAGCGGTGGTCTGGATGGGATACCGTCTCCATGGCAGACGGTTTTCCTCTTTCTCCAGGGTCTTGATTTCACAACTCCACACGCCGCTCCCTGCTTGGATCCCATCCGCGTTTTGCGGCGGTTTATGAGAATACAGGACGGCGTGAGTCTGCTTCCAGCTTGCCGGCAGGCTCACGGCATCCCCTCCTGATGGACAAAGTAGCAGCCGGGTTTCTCCAATCAGAAGCCGTAGCCAGCCCGCCGTCCCTCGTTCCAGCCGGCAGTCATTCCAAAACGTCAAGTCGCCGGTGACCGGCCAGTCCAGCCGTTTATCGGCAGGCACAAAAGCATCCAGCTGATAAACATATTTGCCCTCCGAAGGCGCTGCAACCTGCTTCATCTCGCTGTCACCCAGTTGCCCCATTCCCCAGACACAGCCGTCGTCGCTGCTGGGCAGCAGTATAAAATCCAGCTTTCGTATTCCCCGTTCCCGCAAAGAATACTCCACGCTGCGCATGGTCCTCTTTTCATTGCCGGTTATGAGCAAACCGCTGTGGCCCTCCCGTTCCAGCAGCAGCGCTGTGCTGTCTCCGGTTTCCAGCACCGTCACGGTGGTGACGCCCCGCATAAAAAACAAATGGGTGAACATACCGCAGAAAAGAATGATCGCCGCAAAGGCGGATGCCATCCGCACCCCTTTCCACTGCAGCAGACGCCAGCCCAGAAAAAGGAAGGGAGGCAGAATCAGCAGCCAAAGCAGCACAAAGCCTTGGCGGACGGAGACAGCGGATAACGGGGTTTGCCCCAATCCCTCTGCTATCGCCAGCAGATAGCGTGCCAAACAGTCGGAGAGAAAGAAAAGGCCTTTAGCCGCAAAATCCAGAAAAGGCACAAAGGAAACAAGCACGGCCAGGCATCCTGTCTGCATCAGCGCAGCCGCAGCCGGAATCGCCAACAAATTGGACAAGGGACTCATCAGGGACACTTCGCCGAAACACAGGCCGATTATCGGCACGGTAAAGGCCAGAGCGGCAAATGACACCGCCAGAGATGCAGCCGCCTTTCCCAGAATCCTCCTCCTCTCCATTCGCCGGAGCCAGGGCGACCGGCGCAGCCAAGGCAAAACCGTGAGTAGCCCCAGGGTGGCGGCAAAGGAGAGAAGCAGTCCGGGATCACAAGCGGCGTAAGGCTGGAACAGCACCAGCAGCAGCAGGGCCAGCCCTAAAGAATTGAGCCCATCCGCCTTGCGGCTGAGAACATAACCCAGCATCATCACAATCTGCATCATTCCCGCCCGGACGGCTGATACCGGAAATAAGGTAACACCCATAAAAAAGAGCATCGCCAGGATATTGATTCCGGCCGCCGCTCTTTTGGGAACCCGAAGCAGCCTCAGCAGCCCGTAAACCGCCCCAGCGATGATGGTCATATGCAGACCGGAAACCGCTGTCAGATGGGACAAACCTGCTCCGGCCAAACTGTCCGACGCATTGTCGGACAGCAGCGCGGTGTCTCCAAAACAGATTCCCGCGGTAAGTCCCGCAGCATCCCCGCCGTAAGCGGCATACAGCCGCTCCAGAGCTCCGCCGTGAAGACGGGCGAACAAGGGCGTCTTTTCCGCCGGCTGCACAATCGCAGCCGCATAATCTGTCACAAAAGCCTGCAGGTAACTCCCCTTGCTGAGATGGGCGGGCAATATGCCGCCATAAGGCTCGGTGCGGCTCAGCCGCACCGGCGCGGTAAAGGTATCCCCTAGTTCGGGCGTACATTCCAGATCGGTGATCCAAACCGTCAGCTTGGTTCCCTCCGGCAGGGGCGCGCCGACGGTCTTCAATGTAATTCGCCTGGTACCGCTGCTGCTCATCGCGGGCTCTGCTGTTACCAGGCCAGTAACGGTCACCCGCCCGCCGTCCAAAGCAGTCAGCGGACGAACCACCGCGGCATCATAACAGGCGTAAACGCAAAAGGCGGCACCTGCCGCCAGCAGGGCCGCCATCAGCCCTGCGCGCGCCCGCAGGGAGCGAAAAAACAGAGCCAGGAGAAAAAATAAAAAGAGCAGCGCGGAAAGCAGGGCGGACACCGGATTGCCCACCAGATTGGCTGTCAGCAGCGCCAAAAAATAGGTTATTCCAATGACGGCAAGCGGCCGGGCCATGGGCTCTCCCTCCCCATCGCGGCATGTTTACCCTTTTTTCTTGGACATTTCCTTCATCCGCTGTTCACGGGACAGAATCCTCTTGCGCAGCCGGATGCTTTTGGGGGTGACCTCCACCAGCTCGTCATCGTTGATAAATTCCAACGACTGTTCCAGTGACAAAACAGTGGGCGGCGTCAGCCGCAGCGCCTCGTCGGAACCGGCGGCCCTCATGTTGGTGACGTGCTTCTTTTTGCATACGTTCACCGTCACGTCCTCGTTCTTGGGGGATTCGCCGATGATCATTCCTTCGTAGACCTCCACCCCGGGACCGACGAACAGGTCGCCCCGATCCTGGGCGTTAAACAGGCCATAGCTGCTGGTTTCCCCGGTTTCAAACACCACCAGAGATCCCTGCACCCGCTGGGGGATATCTCCCTTATACGGCTCATAGCCGTCGAAAACACTGTTCATAATGCCGTTGCCGTTGGTATCGGTGAGGAACTGCTGCCGATATCCCATCAGACCGCGGGCAGGGATACGAAATTCCAGATGGCTGACCCCGGTATCCCTGGTACCCATGTTGACGATTTCCGCCTTACGGGATCCCAGCTTTTCCATCACCGCGCCCACATACTGCTCCGGCACCTCGATCATCAGCAGCTCCATGGGTTCCAGCAGCTTGCCCTCTTCGTCCCGCTTGTAGATAACCTGGGGACGGCTGACGGCGAATTCAAAGCCCTGCCGCCGCATGGTTTCGATCAGGATGGACAGATGCAGCTCACCCCGGCCCGATACTTCGAAAGCATCGGTGCTGTCGGTTTCCTTGACCCGCATGCTGACGTTGGTCTCCACTTCTTTGAACAGCCGGTCCCGGATATTCCGGGAGGTGACGAATTTGCCCTCCCGTCCGGCGAAGGGACTGTTATTCACCATGAAAAGCATGGAGATAGTGGGCTCGTCGATCTTGACAAAGGGCAGCGCCTCCACACAATCCGGGCTGCAGGCAGTTTCACCGATATTCAGGTCGGTGATGCCGGTCACCGCGATCAGGTCGCCCATAGCGGCGCTGTCGTATTCCACCCGTTTAAGTCCCTCAAACTGATACAGCTTGCCGATCCGGGCATTCACCGTGGTGCCGTCGGTTTTGCAGATCACCACCGCCTGACCGTTTTTCACTGCACCTCGCTCCACCCGGCCGATGCCGATCCGCCCGGTGTAATCGTCATAATCGATATTGGAGAAAAGGATCTGCAGCGGCCCTTCCAAATCTCCTTCCGGGGCGGGTACATGCTGCAGGATCGCCTCAAACAAAGGCTGCATATCCCCTTCCCGAACGTCCGGATCCAGAGAAGAATAACCGTCCCTTCCGGAAGCGTAGATCACCGGAAAATCCAGCTGATCCTCATCTGCTCCCAGTTCGATAAACAGATCCAGCAGTTCGTCGATCACCTCCGCCGGCCGGGCGCCGTCCCGGTCGATTTTGTTGATCACCACCAGCGGGCGTTTGCCCAGGCCCAAGGCCTTTTTCAGCACAAAGCGCGTCTGAGGCATACACCCCTCGAAAGCGTCCACCAGCAGCAGCACGCCGTCCACCATCATGAGGATGCGCTCCACTTCTCCGCCGAAGTCCGCGTGGCCGGGGGTGTCCACAATATTGATCTTGGTATCGCCGTACATGACGGCGGTGTTTTTCGCCAGAATGGTGATGCCCCGTTCCCGTTCCAGATCATTGGAATCCATGACCCGTTCCGCCACCTGCTCATTGGCGCGGAAGACGCCGCTCTGCCGCAGCATCTGATCCACCAGGGTGGTCTTGCCATGGTCTACGTGAGCGATAATGGCGATATTGCGGAGGTTTTCTCTTTTTCCCATGCTGTTATTCTTCCCATCCAATCGAAATAGCCTGTCCATTCTTTACAGACTTTAACCCTAACCGATTAATGATAGCATAAATTTTCCTATTTCTCAAGTATTTCCCGAAATCCGTCGGTTATCAGCCGTCAATTCATCGATCTGGCCACATTTCATCACAGCAGCTGCTTGTTTATCTGCTGGATCACCCGGATATCCACCTGATAATCCCGCCGCACACTGCCCTCAGGAGACGCCGCATCCAAAACGATGCGGTTTTCTTCCGGAAAAACCCGGATCTCCCCTTCAAATCCCGCTTCCGCCGTGTAGAAGGACAGATAATAACGGGAATAAGAATCCGCCTCCGGAATCGGCTCCCAGCCGGTGAAATCCCCTGGCAGTTCCCGAAGGATCCCCTTCTTTTCAGCAGTCATCGTATAGCTCCGCTCTCCATCGTCAGCCGTGGCTGTAAGATTGGCGGAATCCAGCACCCGCGCCCAGGTTTCCAACGGAGGCAGCTCTGTCTGCCGGGAAGCGATAAAGTCCCGTGCCTTCTCCCGAACCGCCGCATATACGTTCGTCCCTCCTTGATACCAAGCCTCTTCCCCTTCACCGGTCCGCAGCGCCATCCTTCCATTGAGATACAGACGGACCCGCACGGTTTCTTCAGCGGAAAAAATCAGGCCTATCGGTTGCTCCGCCGCAGCGCCATCCTCCGCTGTCGTCTGCCATTCCTCCGCCGCCAGCCGGCTCCAAAGCGCCTGAATCAGCGCCGTGTCATCGGTTTCATATACGCCCTCTCCCAGAGATGCCCGAGAGAACAGGTCTCCGGTCAAAGACAAGTCCTGCCATCGAGCATCGCCGGAGAAGAGCGAAGGACCGCTTTCCGATGAACTCTTCGATATCCTGCTGCCGCCGTCGGCCGGCGCGCAGCCGGTGATCAGCAGCAGGAAGGTCAGCAGGATGCCTGACAGAATTTGCTTCATACGCCGGCCTCCTCACATATGCAGCCGCTTGCGCATCTGCTGCCGGAAGCGCTCCCGGCGGCCCAGCACCACCAGCAGCAGTGCCAAAATCAAACAGGGAATCGATACCACAAAAGACCAGAGCAAGGATACCGTCCCGCTCAAATAAAGATCCAGACAAACCTCCACACCGATCAGCAGCAGCGGCACGGAGGCCAGCACCAGGGCCATCTGCCGGAAACGGCCGTGAATCGCTTTTGTCACCAGCAAATAATCCGCCGTAAACAGGATATCAATTAAAATCACTAGAGGCACGGCCATAGCCTGGAACCAACTTCCCTTGGCGGCATAATGCTCCACCAGCCAGAGATATCCCAACACCGCCGCGGTATCCAGAGTACCGCAGAGCAGCACGGCATGGCGGCGGATAAAAATAGGCGGCACAATGAATACCCACAGCATGGCGGCGGCTCCCACCACCAGCATAGACCATCCCGCGCCCTTGGTGTAGGCCACGTCGCAAGCCAAGCAAATGGCGGCGGGCAAAGCCAGCAGCAGGGTGATGATCGCCGCGGCAAATCCCCGATTATCCTCCGGCTCAAATAAATCCAGCTGGTTGGGAAAAGGCTTGGGGACCTTGTGGTCATAGGGATGCCGGGGATTCTGTACCTCCGTATGGCAAAGGGGACATTCCCGCTCGGAATCCGCCAGCTCCACACCACAGTTGACGCAATAGGACATTTTTCTCATCCTTCCGGAACCCGTCAGGTTCTGTCAATCGTTGTTGCTTTCCAGCTTGACATGGACGCCCCGCTTCACCAGCTCGGTGAAAAACAGCCGTTCCACGTCCGTTTCCTCCACCACTCGGACCAGGGTAAAATACAGCGTCCCGCCATAGCTGACGGCGGTGGCGCCGTGGCCGTTGAATCGAGGCGGTCCCATCATAAAATCAAACCGTTCCACATAAGGCTCCATGCCATCCGGCACCTTCATCACGCCCAGATTGGAAAACCCGATGCTGTAGCGGCTTTCCCCGTACAGGCGGTAGGCCAAACTCATGGCAAAATTTTTCAGGAACAGCGGCACCACCCGCATGGCGGTATTCTTCTCATTGCCCACATTGGCGGAAAGCACCGCATTGAGGTACTTTTCATTGAGCCGCAGCCGCATGAAATGATGGATGTGCTGCACGATCTCCTCAAAAGTATACTCCCCATAATCCGGATCAATGCCAGGATTGACAAAAAGGGAAAAATTCCGCACCGTTTCGGAGGGATAAAAGGCCCGCATATTGATGGGCACGCTGATTTTCACCGGATACTGCCGCCGATTCTGTTCCTCGCGCTGCCGGACATAAAAGGCATAACACAGTCCCCCGGCCAGATACTCGTTGATGGTCACGCCCAGCGCCTTGGCCCGCTGATGAACCTGGTCCACCGGCATGGAGGCGGTGATAATATGCAGAGTGGGCACCGGCTCCCGGGTCATCCGGGGATGATAGGCCCTCGCTTCCTTTCGTCCTTCAATATGGCGGAAGCGGGCGTATTTCAGGTGGCTGTCCTCCATCTCTTCTTCCCGGGGCGAGTGAGAGCAATCCAGCATCCCCTCACCTGCGGCGACCGGGCAGCCAAGCAGCTGCAGATAACGGCCGGCCAGAGTCTTGAGAAAAATCATGGCACCGGTGCCGTCTGCCAACGAGTGAAATAGCTCCACCGCAATGCGGCAGCGATAATAGCGGACCCGGAAGCAGTAGCCGTCGTTTTCCCGCTTGTCAATCTTTTTGCAGGGATTTTTCACATCCTCCTCCACGTGAGGCGGATGTTCATTGGTATCCAGATAATACCAAAAGGCGCCGCGGTGCAGCGAAAGACTGAAGCTGGGGATGCGCACAACCGTATCCTCCAAAGCCTGCTGGAGGATTTCCGGCTGAATCGGTTCTTTCAAGGTGACACTGACCCGAAAAACCGCCGCCCAGTCCCGGGACATCACCGCTGGATAAATCTTGGCGGAGTTATCCAGCGGCATCCATCTTTTTCTCTTGACTTCCATCGTCTCAGCCCTTCCACCGGCATTCATTCATCATCGTCGATCTCCGCAAAGCGATACACCTGCTTGCCGCCGTGCTCCACCGTTTCCAGAAACATCTCCAGCGGCCGTACCCAAATGCCCATTTCCCCATAGAGCTGCTGGTAGACCACCATCTCTTCCAAGGTTTCGCTGTGCCGCGCCACATATAGGACACGGTAATCCTTGCCCTTGAAATGACGGTAACGCGCGCCGGGCCGAATGGTGCGCTTCTTCATGCCGTCCAGTTCCAACGCCGTCTGGATAAACCACACCATCTTGTTGATGGCCGCCCGTGCCTCCGGAACGTCGTACATGTGCCATACATGCCACATGCCTTCATAAATATCGATATCCACATCCACGCCCTGTTTATCCATTTCCAGGGCCAGATTGCGGGAATCATCCAGCAGCACCTCGTTGGTACCCACATGGATCAGCACCGACGGGAAACCGGTGAAATCGCCATACAGCGGGGAGATATAGGGATTGTGCAAATCCTGGTTGCCCGCATACAGCAGCGCGTCCTCTCGCAGTTCCTCACTGGAGATCAGTGGATCGATCTCAGCATTGCGGTAATGAGAATCTCCTGATTCGGTGAGATCCGTCCAGGGCGAAATCACCGCCAGTGCGGCGGGCAATTGCCGTCCCCGATCCCGCAGAGCCAGCGCCAGAGCAAGGGATAATCCGCCGCCGGCGGAATCGCCGCACAGCACGATATCCCGTGGTTCCATTCCCTGTGCCAGCAGATAATCGAAGGCTGCCACCGCATCCTCCAGGGCTGCGGGAAAAGGGTGCTCCGGGGCCAGCCGGTAGTCATAGGCGAAAACCGCCACCCCACTTTTTTCCGCCAAACGGCTGATAAGAGCCTCATGGGTGGAAGGGGAACCATAGACATAGGCGCCGCCATGGGTGTAAAGAATCGCTTTGCCGGGAATCCGATTCCGTGGAATGGCCCATTTGCCGGGCAGAGGACATTCTTCCGCCTCCTGCAGCCGCACATCCTTTGGCTTGGGGTGAATATAATGCAGCAGATTCATACCCTTGCGCTGTTCGGGGATTCGCATGCCGGTGAGAATAGGCTTGACGCTTTTCATGGTGCCGCTGAGAAGCTTGCTCTTGAAACTGGGCATGGATGTTCCGCCTTTCCCGTTTTCCTCATTTTCTGTTGGAACCTATAAACATCATAAAAAGGCTTTTGCTTTGCATGTCCGCTGTCATGCGCCTATTCCTGAATAATCACTAATACTGGTACGGTGGATCTGCAAGAGGCTGTTCGGAGTTGGCGGACAGCGCCAACTTCATGACAATAGGCAAACACAAAGACACCGCCGAAAAGATCAGATATCTTCCTTTAGGACTGTATCTATTATACCCTTCCGACGAATGATACGCAAGCATAAGTCCTGTTATGAACCCGGCGCAAAAAATGACGCAATGGGGGTTATCCATCTCAATGGACAGAATTGATTTTCAACCAATCGTATGCTATTCTAAAAGTAGCCTGTTATCATCAAATTTATCAAGAGGATATCTTCTGTTAAAAAAAGGTGAGATGATGAAAAAAACATTTGGAACAATGCTGCTGGCGGGTATGTTTACTTTGTCGGGATGTTTTCATATGAGTCCGAACGGACCGGCTTCTGTCAGCTTTGAAAACCGCACCTATAAAACCGGATTTTACGGAACACTGTTTCCGAATGGATTTGACTTCGATGATGATATGTTTACTGTCAACCATATCGAATTCCAAAAAATCGAACACGATACCTTTCACCTGTTTCATGCAGATATCGGACCATATACCTCCGGGACGATTTATTGTGATGAAGAAAATTACGAAGAAGCGTGCCTTTACTATTCTGATCCGAAAAATTTTTTATACCAATGCATCATCGGCGTCAAATCCACTGAAACTACACAGCAGTTTGTAGAATTGCAGGACGTAGATCCCCAGCAATTTCAAGCGTTGCTGGATTTTGCAGAAAGTTCCGAATATCTGCCTTTTGATGCAAAACACAATCGCAAAATAAAGAAAGTTGAACTTCCTATGCCGGACAATAAACAAACCAAGCGTTTGGTTTTTTATAAAGAAAGTAAGGATTCTCTTTTTATCTCCAGCAAAGGACATGAATATTATATCATCGATAACGCCCTATATTTTGTCTATCAATATGATTATGGACACGGCGAATACGAAAAACTCATCGCAGTCAGCGTACCGTCCGCTATCAGCGATTATTTTGTGAAATACATGGAGCCCTATTTATCATAAAGGTTTACCGGTAAATAGATGAAGAACAGCAAAGAGGAAGGTAGGTGCCTTCCTCTTTGCTGTCTCATTGACTTCATATATCTACATTGTACCGACGGCCAAACCGGCGAACGGCCGCCACCAGAAGATGCTCCAACGCCAGGCTGAGTGCCACGGCCACCGCCGTCCAGGCGAACACCTCCGGCGTTTCCAGATAGGTTTTGGCGTCCTGCAGCTGCCTGCCGATGGAGGCGGCCGGGCGGCAGATCACCTCCGCTGCGATACCGGATTTCCAGGCAAAGCCCAGGCCGGTGGTACAGGCGGTGAGCAGATAAGGCATCACCGACGGCACCCGTATCCGCAGCAAAGTCTTCCACCAACTCATCTGGAAAACCCGGGCCATCTCCAGCAACCGTCCATCCGTTTCCCGGATGCCTCTTTCCACATTGGCCCAGATCACCGGCACCACCATCAGGAAAGCGATAAAGGCGGGCAGGCGGTTGGTGCGGATCCACACCAGCGCCAGGATGATGAAAGAGGCCACCGGCGCCGCCCGGATCACCTTCAGCAGCGGAGAGAGCAGAATCCTCACCGTTTGAAAACGAACGGTGAGCACCGCTGCCCCGCAGCCTGCGATCACTGCCGCCAAAAAACCCACCGCTACCCGCACCAGCGAAAAGCCCGCGGATTGCCAAAACGAGGCGCTGCCCAGCAAACGCCAAAGGGTCTTGGCCACCTTCAGCGGGGCGGGGATCAGCAGCTCCTGTCCCACCGCCATGCTGATCACCTGCCAGACAGTGAGCCAGAAAAGAAGGGCCGCCAAGCCTGTCAGCAGCCGTTTTGCACGAGAATCAGGCGCCGTAATAGAACGCTTCATCCGGCACAGCCCCTCCCACGGATTTGGGGTTGGCAGCATACAGCACATCGAAATAGCCGGCAATCTGGGCCTTCATCTCCGCGCCGTCGATATACACCAGATTGCAGCGGGGTATGGCTTGTTTCGCTACCGCCGCCTTGGGGATGATCCCATAGCTTTCGCACAGCGCCGCCGTGCCCTCCAGATCAGCCGCCGCTTTTTCCACCGACGCCTTGTATTCCTGCAGGAAGGTTTCCACCGCTTCAGGGTTTTCCTTGGCAAATGCGGTGCGAACCACCACACAGCCCATCATCAGCTTGCTGGCCCCTTCCGATGCCTTGTCCCATTCCTCGGTGATATTCAGCGCCACCCGCAGTTCCGGCTTTTGGGTGGTGACAGTGGTGACGGTGGGTTCCGGCACCATGGCCACCTGAGCGGTCCCGTTAGCCAAAAGAGCCGATAATTCCTCATTCTGGGAGACAAACTCGATCTTTACGTCCTTTTCCGGATCGATGCCGTTCTTCTCCAGCACATACTTCAGCACATATTCCGGATTGGCTCCCTGGCCGGTGGTATAGATGGTTTTCCCTTTTAAATCCGCCGCTGACTGGATGGAGTCACCGTTCTCCAACATATACAGCACGCCCAGGGTATTCACCACCAGCATCTGCAGCAGTTTTCCTTCCGTCTTGCCGTAAAGGGTGGCGGCCATATTGGTGGGCACGGCGGCGATATCCGCCTCGCCGCTGGAAAGCTTGCCGCTGATCTCTTCCGGGGAGGAGACGATCTGGAAGCTGTAGTCGTTACCCGTGTTCCCGTCCTCGTCCTCCTTCATCAGATTCACCATTCCCACGCCGGTAGGGCCTTTAATGGCGAAAACATTGAGCTTGGTTTTCTCCGCCGCGGATACGTCGGAGTTCCCGGACAGCGCGGAGGACCCGGCGGCTGAAGAGCCGTCGCCGCCGGAAGAACAGCCGGCCAGCATGGACAGCGCCAACAATAGCGCCGCGGCGGTAGATACGATTTTTTTCATAGAAAACGCTCCTTTTTTCAGACGGCACAGGCCGCCCCAGCTTTTATATCCAATCGGCTTTCAGCCGCTGCATATCCTCGATAATCAGCTTTCTCCCCTCCCGGCGAACCGTTTTCTCGGCCAGCAGCACATCCAGGCTTCGGTAAAGGCTGGAGCGGCCCATGTGCAGCATCTGCGCCAGTTCCTTCATGCTGCCCGGTAGTTCCACCTCGCCCGTCTCTGAGCCATGCTCCAGCAGATACCGCCGCAGCCGATCATCCGACTGGCCGTCGGTTAAAGCGGTAATTTTGCGGTTGAGAAAACGAATGCGGTCGGTCAAAAAACGGATATAGTTTTCCGCCACCCGGAAATCCTTATGCATCAGCCGGATGATCTCCTCCTGCGAAAGAAAAAGCACCGAGCTGTCCGCTGCCGCCAGAATCTCCGTGACATATTCCTCGCAGTCACCGAACAAAGCGGCCACTCCGCATATCTGCCCCGGAAGCAGCCGGTTCATCACCACGCGGCCGCCATGATCCCCCGGCTGAATCACCCGCAGTTCACCGGTCAGGACAATCCCCACCGACCGGCGGAAACAATGTCTGGAATAAACCGTATCTCCCTTGGCAAAGATTTCCGGCTCCGGTAATTCCTCGCACAGCGTCTGCATCTCCCCGGGGGCCAATCCCTGAAAAAGGAAAACCTCTGCCAGCGGTTTCCAGGACATCTTTTTCATGGATCACCCTCCAAATCTGTCCCAAATGAGACACTTATAGTATAACAACTTTAGCGAAAAATGCAAGTCTCAGGCAGGAGCTTGTGCGAAAAAATTTACCGCTGCTATTGTTTCTTTCTCGTTGTCGAAATAAAGTTAACAAATCATCCTATACTTTTTACAGATAATGTTGTATACTATCCATAGAGAGCGCCCATGCTAAAACCAATGAAACAAATTCCGAAAGGTGTGAACGCAATGAACAGGAATACCATTATCACCATCGGACGGCAGTATGGCAGCGGAGGCAGGGAAATCGGCCAACTATTGGCGGATAAACTGGATATTCCTTTTTACGATAAGGAATTGCTCACCATGTCTGCCAAGGCCAGCGGGATGAGTGAGGAAGTATTCGAAAATTACGATGAAAAACCCACCAACAGCCTGCTCTATTCCCTCTCCATGGGCACCTATGCCATGGGTAACACCAGTGCGGCCTATATCAATCTGCCCATTCACCACAAGGTTTTTCTCGCCCAGTTTGATACCATTAAGGCTATTGCGGAAAAGGATGGCGGCTGTGTTATTGTCGGACGCTGTGCCGATTACGCTCTGGCTAGTTACCCACATCTGGTAAATGTGTTCATTCACGCGGATATCAAAAAGCGGGTCAAGCGGATTATGGAAAGGCATTCCATTTCTGCTAAAGAAGCGGAAGATATGATCAACCGCACGGACAAAAAGCGGGCCAATTATTACAATTTCTACACCAATAAAAAGTGGAGCGCAGCGGACAGTTATCATCTCTCGGTGGACAGCGGCGCAGTGGGAATCGACGGTACAGCCGCATTGATTCTTTCCTTTGCCGACCGGAAAGAGGGATAAATTCGTTAAACCGATTGGATAGAAGTCAATACAAAAAGAGACCGTGGAGCCAGCGACTGCTGGTTCTGCGGTCTCTTTCTTTCAAAATGCGGCATATGTCCGATCTTGGCTCTTCAACCCACGCTCTCCTCGCGGAGAGCGACCTTCTTGTTGGTTTCCATGAGGCCCTTCAGCCCATTTCGATCCACGCTCTCCTCACGGAGAGCGACCAAATGGGGTCACAAAAGCATCTACCACGCCGGATTTTCGATCCACGCTCTCCTCACGGAGAGCGACGCTAGTGATCTGGCCGTCAATCGCAACTGGACAAAATTTCGATCCACGCTCTCCTCACGGAGAGCGACGTCCGGCTTGCGCATATCACTGCCCAGTTTGGCATTTCGATCCACGCTCTCCTCACGGAGAGCGACGGTATCATTTACAATACCATCACCATATAAGGTTATTTCGATCCACGCTCTCCTCACGGAGAGCGACTGCAGTCATTTGGATTTTGTCAAAAATGGCGCAACATTTCGATCCACGCTCTCCTCACGGAGAGCGACTCCAATTCTTGTTCTTGCTACTTTTATTCTTTCTTATTTCGATCCACGCTCTCCTCACGGAGAGCGACTGTATGCCAAAGAAAAAGACCGATCCGGATACGCATTTCGATCCACGCTCTCCTCACGGAGAGCGACTTTTTCATCTGATGATCTGGATTTTGATTTCAATATTTCGATCCACGCTCTCCTCACGGAGAGCGACTGATTGCGTGGAAAATATCACAAGGGGAGAGAGATTTCGATCCACGCTCTCCTCACGGAGAGCGACCGCAGCGATACTACGCAACACGTAATATATACCGATTTCGATCCACGCTCTCCTCACGGAGAGCGACTGACGCCACTCCCGAGATTATTCAATTTGTCATGATTTCGATCCACGCTCTCCTCACGGAGAGCGACGGCAAACGAAGGGCAACAAAGGAAGAAAGTAAAAATTTCGATCCACGCTCTCCTCACGGAGAGCGACAGCAAAAGCAAACAAAAACCTCTGTGCCATTCCGGGGAAGTTCAGCCGATACGTAAAAACACTCTGTTTCCATCCCGTTTTACCTCTATTTTACCATATTTCTCTCTTTTTTCAAGAGATTTTCCAGCGCGAAAGTACCAGGATTTTCCTGTTCACTTGGGGTTCGCGTTTTTATCCAACAACAAAACCGTCTTCCGCAGTCCGAAAAGACTCCAGAAGACGGTCGTTTTCTTAATGATAATGGTGCGCCTTTTCCAGCATCATATCCTTGACTTTCATCAGTCGGGTACGGCTGGAACGCTCGTTTTCCTCCAGCTTCATGGTGATGAAGCGGATGGTTTCCTGCAATCGCGGAATCATCACATGTTCCAGAGCATTCACCCGCCGCCGGGTTTTCTCAATCTCCGCAGCCAGCAGCTGGGTGGATTTCTCCACCTCCGCCAGCCGCAGCATGACAGGCAGCAATTCACTCAGGCGCAGCACCGCGTCATCCAGCTCAAAGGAGGTGAAAGCGAATCCATAAGCATAGATATCCGCCATATCCGCCGTGCGGGTGGTCACCGAGAAAACGGGGATATCCACACTCATCACATTGCGGGAACCCACCTCCAGATAAGCCTCTTGCTTGGGCGCCAGCAGCGCCTCGTCCAGCGCTTCCTTTTTCATCACCGAACTGGCAAGCATGAAGTGGTTATTGGCCTCCTGCAAACCGGCTTCCACCTGCTCCCGCAGCGTCTTGTTTTCCCGCACCATGTCGAGGAACTGGCGCATCAGCTCGTCCCGTTTATCCTTCAGCAGCTTGTGCCCCCGCATGGCGGTGCTGAGCTGCTTCTTGAGCCGCGTCAGTTCCATGCGGGTGGGATTGACATTCATCACCGCCACAGGCCGTTCCCCTCCCTTCGGTTACACCTTGCCATAATACCTGTCCAGCATATCGTCGCCGATTCGCTTGAGCTCACTGCGGGGCAGGATGGACAGCAGCCGCCAGCCAAGATCCAGCGTCTCTTCAATGCTGCGGTTGGCATCGTAGCCCTGGTTAACATACTCCCGCTCGAACCGGTCGGCAAACGCCGCATACTTCTTATCGATATCCGTCAGGGCGGCCTCGCCCAAAATCACCATCAGCTCCTTAGCGTCTTTGCCCCGGGCATAGGCGGCGAAGAGCTGATTCATGGTGCTGGCGTGATCTTCTCTGGTGCGGCCTTTGCCGATGCCCTTGTCCTTAAGCCGGGACAGGGAGGGCAGCACGTCGATGGGCGGCGCGATTCCCTTGCGGTACAACTCCCGGGAAAGGATAATCTGTCCCTCGGTGATATAACCGGTCAGGTCGGGAATCGGATGGGTTTTGTCGTCCTCCGGCATGGTGAGGATGGGAATCAGGGTGATGGAACCATCCTTTCCTTTTTTGCGTCCCGCCCGTTCGTACAGGGTCGCCAGATCGGTATACATATAGCCCGGATAGCCCCGGCGGCCGGGGACCTCCTTGCGGGCGGCGGATACCTCCCGCAGTGCGTCGGCATAGTTGGTGATGTCGGTCATAATCACCAGCACCTGCATCCCCAGGTCAAAGGCCAGATACTCCGCCGCGGTAAGGGCCATTTTCGGGGTGGCGATCCGCTCGATGGCAGGATCATTCGCCAGGTTGACAAACATCACCGTGCGGTCGATGGCCCCGGTTTCCCGGAAGGATTCCACAAAATAATTGGATTCCTCAAAGGTGATGCCCATGGCGGCGAACACCACGGCAAAGGGGGCTTTCTCCCCCTCACCGTCGGAACGCACGGTGGCTTGACGGGCGATCTGAGCCGCCAGGTTGGCATGGGGCAGGCCGGATGCAGAGAAAATCGGCAGCTTCTGCCCCCGCACCAGGGTATTCAGCCCGTCAATGGCGGACACGCCCGTTTGAATAAATTCCTGGGGATAGTTCCGGGCGGCGGGATTCATCGGGGTACCGTTGACATCCAGCCGTTTTTCCGGAATCAGCTCCGGGCCGCCGTCGATAGGCCGGCCCAGGCCGTCAAACACTCGGGAAAGCATATCCGGCGACACCGGCAGCTCCATGGAACGGCCGAGAAACCGCACCTTGGACTCCGCCAAATTGATACCCGCCGCGCTTTCAAACAGCTGGACCAGGGCGTTTTCCCCATCGATTTCCAGCACCCGGCAGCGGCGTTTTTCTCCGCTGGGCAGCTCGATCTCCCCCAGCTCGTTGTATTTCACATTCTCCACGCCGCCGATCATCATCAGCGGCCCGGCGACCTCCCGTATGGTTCTGTATTCCTTCGGCACTTGCATCCAATCCTTTCCGGGGCCTTCTATCGGTTGTGCCCGCAATATCCGGGTTATTCCTCTTCCGCCGCGCTTTCCAGCGCCTGCCGGATTTCCTCTTCCAGCATCGCCATACAGTGGGAGAATTCGTCCGCCGCCTGCTCCTCCGGAGCATATTTGAGACGGCCGATCCGCTCCCGGGCGGGCAGAGCCACTACCGTATCGATATCCAGCCCTTTCTGCAGCGCATCCACTGCCCTGTCATAAAAGCCGAGTATAGCAGTCATCATCAGGTATTGCTTATCCAGCGAGGTATAGGTGTCCACCTCATGGAAGGCGTTTTGATGGAGGTAATCCTCCCGGATGGACCGGGCGGCTTCCAGCTTCAACCGGTCGGGAGCGGACAGGGCGTCCATCCCCACCAGCTTGACGATCTCTTCCAGCTCCGCTTCCTCCTGGAGCATCGCCATCAGGCGGCCCCGCAGCTGGGTCCAATCGTCCCGGACGTTTTCATTGAACCAGGGAGCCAGGGAATCGGCATAAAGAGAATAACTGGTAAGCCAGTTAATGGCCGGGAAATGTCGTTTATAGGCCAGCGATGCATCCAGGCCCCAGAACACCTTGACGATCCGCAGGGTAGCCTGAGAAACCGGCTCAGAAATATCACCGCCGGGAGGAGACACCGCCCCGATCACCGACAGCGCGCCTTCCACTCCTTCCGATCCGTTGACAATCACCCGGCCCGCCCGCTCGTAGAACTGAGCCAGACGGCTGCCCAAATAGGCGGGATAGCCTTCCTCACCCGGCATCTCCTCCAGTCGGCCGGACATCTCCCGCAGCGCCTCCGCCCAGCGGGAGGTGGAATCCGCCATCAAAGCCACGGTATAGCCCATATCCCGGAAATATTCAGCGATGGTGATGCCGGTATAGATGGAGGCTTCCCGGGCCGCCACCGGCATATCGGAAGTGTTGGCGATGAGCACTGTCCGCTCCATCAGGGAATTGCCGGTACGGGGATCCTTCAGCTCCGGGAACTCATTGAGCACGTCGGTCATTTCATTGCCCCGCTCGCCGCAGCCGATATATACAATGATATCCGCCGCCGCCCATTTGGCCAGCTGGTGCTGCACCACCGTCTTGCCGGAGCCGAAGGGGCCGGGCACAGCGGCCACACCACCCTTGGCAATGGGGAACAGGGTGTCGATGACCCGCTGACCGGTGGTAAGGGGAATATCCGGGGACAGCTTCTGTTTATAAGGACGGCCCACCCGGACCGGCCAGGTCTGCATCAGCTTCACCGGAATGTCCCCGCCGTTGGCGGATTCAACGACGCAGACCGTGTCCTCCACCGTGAATTCGCCTTCCCGGATGGATTTCACCTTGCCGATCAAGCCGTTGGGCACCATGATTTTATGCCGCACCACAGCGGTCTCCTGGACCACGCCCAGGGTATCGCCGCCGTGCACCTCATCCCCCACTGCCGCTTGGGGCAGGAAATGCCAGGTCCTCTGCCGATCCAGGGAGGGCACGTCCACCCCCCGCTGCAGATTGGCGCCGCTGACCCGCATAATCTCCGCCAGCGGCCGCTGAATCCCGTCGAAGATGGAACCGATCAGCCCCGGCCCCAGCTCCACGCTCAGGGGAATACCGGTGGATTCCACCTTCTCCCCCGGTCCCAGACCGGAGGTCTCCTCATATACCTGAATGGATGCCCGGTCCCCGTGCATCTCGATGATTTCCCCAATCAGCCGCTGCTCACTGACGCGGACTACGTCAAACATATTGGCGTCCCGCATCCCTTCCGCGATAACCAGCGGTCCGGCTACCTTGGTGATGGTTCCCGTTGTCATTCTGATGACCATTCCTTTCCGGTTATTGCCTGCTCCGGCGTCGTCTCTCAGCCGAAGATGATATCCGATCCCACGGCGCGTTCCACCGATTCGCTGAGGCGGCGAAGACCGATTCCTGTGTTGCCCGTCAGTCCCGGAATGGGAATCACGGCAGGCAGGGGCTGCTCATCCAGCTTCTTGATTTCCTTGTCCAGCAAGGTATACAGCTCTTCCGTGACATAAATCACACCGTATTCCCCGCCGGTGAGGCTGCGGAACCGGCGGGCCGCCTCTTGCGGATCGTCGCAGGGGTAAATATCCAGCCCCACGGCGGCGAAGCCCTTGATGCTTTCGGTATCGCCCAGCACGGCTATTCTAACCATAAAGTTCCCTCAGCCTTTCCCGCACGGCCTCCTCCGGCTGACCGGCCCGCAGGCCGGAAGCCAGGATGTGCACTGCCTTGATCTCAGTTTCCTTCCCCAGCAGATAACCGATCAGCGCCTCCGGCCCCATGGTGACCCGGCGGCCCTGCCTCGCGATCTCCATCAGCCGGTCATCCACCCATTTTTCAAAAGCGGAGGGAGATTCCCGATAGGCGGTCATGGCCTCCCGGGAACTATACAAATCCTTCTGCTCCAAATAGCCGATCAGCTCGGATTCACCGGTCAGCGCCGCCTTTTTTAGTTCCGGTAGTTCCAGTCTGTCCACCGGACAGAGGGCCAGGTCCAGGAACTCCCCACCACGCCGGGTACGGGCGGCCCGCAGGGCCGTCTTCACATCACTGTAAAACACCGTGGTTCGCATCAAATCCAGCAGCATCGGAATCCGGGTTTCTTCCGCCGCGGCCAGCATGGCGGCCATGGCGGCGGTATCCAGTACCGCATCGCTGCGCTGGGTGTCTGATGTCTCCGTCAGCAGCTGATAGGAGCGTTCCAGCGCCTGCCGCATATGCGCGGGCAGCGGGGCATATTTCTTCTCCTTCACCGCCGCTTCCAGCGCTGCCGGCTCCACCGTGCCAGGATGCAGCAGCAGTCCCTCATATGGGCGGTTCCTCAGCACCCCTTTGAGAATCACCTTTGCGTTGTGATAATCGTTTCGGTAAAGAAAGGCGTTATAAAGGGAAAGATCCGGCGTAACGCCCCGAAGATACTCCCACAGTTTATCCGTCTCCTGCTTCAGCAGCGTGTCGATATCGCCGCCCTCCGTACCGTAGCCCTTATCCTGCAGAGCAGCCGCTAAGCGGGCGGACTCCCGGATTCCCAGCAGCTGATCCAAATCCTGCCGGGAAAGCAGGGTGGTTTCATGCGCACGCACATTGCCCACGGCGTAGGCGTATGAGGTATTCGCCACAGGCTCCCCTTCCTTTCTGTCCCAACTGCTTCCTGTCAGGAACCGAATAAAATCCGATTCACCAAATCCTCCAACTCCTCCCGCCTGGCGTCCAGCAAGGCGGAAAAGCTGCAGTTCATCTCAATATCCTGGTATTGCAGAAGGAAGCCGCCGTCGATAGCCGCCGCCCGTTGGGAGACGGTGAGACGTTTTCCTTGCTCCAGCGCCTCATTCAGCCGGCGCTCAAAATCAGCCGGCAGCCGCCGGAGGTCTTTATCGTTCAGCAGAAGCACGCCATCTCCCGGTTGGGCGCTGCGCGCTGCCAAGGGCAACAAGGCTTCAAAATACGCCGCGTCCGGCAGCGTCTGCAAGTGAAGGACCGTTTTCTTCAGCGTCTCATCCAGGATGCTGCGCCGCTCTTTCAGCAGCCGGTTGCGGGTCTCCAGCTCCGCTGCGGACCTAGCCGCGTGGAGCGTCGCTTCCGCCTTCACGGCATAAACGTCTGTTGTTTTGCGGCGCGTCTCATCCGCCTGCACCGCAGCGTCCGCCAAAATCTGATCCGCTTTTTTCTTCGCCTCGGCCAGCAGCTTTTCTCCTGCCTGCCTGGCGTTATCCAGGATGCGGGCCAGGATTTCCTCCGCGCCGGTTCTGCCGGCCGCTGTCGTGATCTCTTCCGTCATCCGCTGTTTCCCGCCTTTCCTGTGGTTTCCGCATCCCTCAAATGGCTAAGTTGCCGATGTTGATGGTGGAAAGCAGGGATACCAGGAAGGCCAGCAGAGCGTAGATTTCCACCAGGGTGGTGGAAACCATGGCTTTCGCAAATTCGCCCGGCTTTTTCGCCACCAGGGAGATACCGGACACCGCCGCACGTCCCTGGGCGATACCGGACATCATGCCGCCGATACCAATAGGCAGAGAAGCCGCCAGATAAAGCAGGCCCTTAAACAGGGTGATATCCGCCGAACCGCCCAGGATACCGATATTCAGCAGCATGAACAGGGTCACCACAAAGCCGTAGAGGCCCTGGGTACCGGGCAGCAGCACCAGCACCAGCATTTTGCCGAATTTGGAGGAATCCTCCGCCAGCACGCCCATGGAGGCTTCTGCCGCCATGCCCACGCCCTTGATAGAACCGATACCCGCAAACGCCGTGGCGATGGCGGCTCCCAGCAGTGCAAAAACAATACCCCAACTCATCTCTGTTTTTCCTCCCTGATTCTGATATATTGGCTGCGAAAGGCAAACGGGCGGAAAAGCCGGCCGCCGCCTTCATAAAACTTACCGAACAGTTCCACATACTGAAGCCGGATGGTGTGGACATAGGCACCCAGGGCATTAATCCCCAGATTGACCGCGTGTCCCACCACGAAAATCACAATCAGCATGATCGCGCCCATCACGCTTTTGCCGAACATGGCCCCCAACAGGTTGAAAACGGAGGCCAGCACGCCGGTGGTAAGGCCCAGGGCCATCAGCCGGGTGTAGGACATCAGATCGCTGACATAGCCGGTGATATCATAAAGGCTGGCGAGGCCGGACAGCACCTTCATGGGGCCCTTCTTTTTTCGCCCCTGGGTCAGTACCAACCCCAACAGGGAAGCGGCGAAGAGCACGCCGCCCACGGTGGTGAGGGCGGGCACCGCTATCATGCCCACGGCCAGAATGGAAGCGCCGACGAGGGCTGTCATCCAAAAACCGGAATCAAACACAGCACCCCATTTGTCTCCCGACCGCCACTGCATATAAAAGCGGCAGCCCAATCCCGCCAAAATCTGCAGCATACCCAAGGCCAGGCTCAGCACCAGCAGAATAATAGAATCCTCAATGGGATTGAGCAGAGCGGGCATGGCGAAGGTTTCCGGCGCGCCGAAGAAGGTCTTTGCCACCGTGGGGATGATATCCCCGAAAAAGCTGCCGAAGATCAAGCCCCAGATAATGGTGGAAACGCCGCAGTACAGGAACAGCTGCAGGTTGCGCCGCATCGCTGGTTCTGGACGGCATTTTTTGATCAGATACCAGCAGCCCAGCACCAGCAGCAGGCCGTATCCCGCGTCGGAGAGCATCATGCCGAAAAAGAGATAGAAAAAGAAGCTGAGCACCGGCGTGGGATCGATGTCACTGGCTAAGGGCATGGCGTACATTTCGGTGATGGATTCCGCCGGTTTTACCAATGCGTTGTTCTGCAGCTTCACCGGCGCGGTTTCTGGATCGGCGTCCGCCGCCTCCACCACAGCGGTGAAGCGTTTCTCCACCTCTCCAGTCAGCAGCGGCAAATCCACCTCCGGGATATAACCGGTGATGATAAAGGTGCTGCGGGAATGATCAAGCGTACCGATAACCCGGTACTTCTCCGCACGCACGGTGTAATAATCCACGATGGTTTCCATATCCTGCCGCCGGTCCGCCATCCCCTTGATGGTCTCCAGCAGATCGGCGGATTCCTTCTCCAGCTGTTTCAGATGCTCCAGCAGCACCTTCCGGTCTTCCCGGGGCAATCGGGCGGCTGTGGTCTCCCCGCCCAAAGCCGGCGGCCGGGAAAATCCCAATCCCCGCAGCGCTTGTTCCATCTGTTCTTCCTGCTCCCGGGGGCAGACGGCGAAAAGACAGGTCTGTTCCCGGGGTTCTCCCAGGATTTCCAGATCAAACACCAGATCTGTCGTCTCCGCCAGACGTTTCATCAGCGCATCCGGCGTATAAGCCGCCGGCAAAGAACCGATAAAGGCGGCGGTGGTTTTGGTGCCTGTAAAACCAAAAGGTACGTCCAGCTCCCGCCAGGGTTCCAGTTGATCCAACGCACTGCGGATCCGTACCATTTCCGCTCGGCATTCCTCCCGCCGTTTCTGCATATGCAGCAGCCGCTTGCAATCCTGCAAAATCTCCACGCTGCTTCCGGCATATCCCTCGAATTCTTCCAAGGGCATCTCCCGTCGGCCGGAGAATGCGGACAGCAATCCGCCTTTATGCGGCGCTGCTTCGTTCAATGCGGTCAGCGCCTGGCGGGCCGTCGCCGCGCTGCGCTCAAAGCCTGCGGCTTCTTCCTCCTTCACCAGCCGCACAAACCCTTCTTCCGGCTCCTCGGCGGTTTCAATTTCCAGCATACCGGCACGCTGCAGCCATTCCAGCAGCGGCTTGCGCTGCTCCCGCAGGGCATAAATCCGCACCCACTTCATCTTCAGTTTGGCCAAATAACATCACCACTCTTTTGCGACATTGATCCTCAGCCCAGCAGCAGTCTGGAAGCCTGCTCCACCGCTTCCGTCATTCGGCTTTCGGCCTGGGCGCGCAGTTCTGCCGCCCGTTCCTCCGCCTCCCGGCGGGCGGCGGCCTTGATGGATTCTCCCTCTTCTGCTGCCAATTTCATCCGGTGCCGGCCTTCGGCTTCCGCCTCACCGCCAGCGCGGCGTATTTGTTCACCCGCTTGTGTATTTGCATCCCGTACACAGGCCGCAGCGTCTGCCGCAGCCTGTTTCTCCAACTCGTCTCCCTTTCGCTCCGCCTCGCGGATCCGGTCGATCAGTTCCTGTGCCATGGGTGGACCATTCCTTTCTCCGCCCCAAATTTAACCATATCCAGTATCTTACCGTAAAAAGACCGCTTTGTCCATGGTTTTTCTGAAAAATTCCTTGTACAAATCATGCTCTTTGTCAAAAAAACTACTTTCTAGCATTCGTTATCAGAGCAGGAAAAATTCAGCCGACCGGGCAAAAACTCCTGTTTAGGAATGAACAAGAGAAAAAAGCCGGTGCCGTGGGAATTTTTGCAAATATTTTGTGCCATAATCAAAGGATATATGCTATACTAGCGAAGTAAACTGCGGCCTTAGCGGCCAAATACCCTCTGGAAAGGAAATGCGTATGGCCCGACAACGAAAAAACGCTGCCGAAAAAGGGACAAGCTCCCTCGTCCGAATGACCTGTATACTGGGCGCCGTTTTTATTCTTTTCACTCTTCTGGCACTTCTGATCACACCCCGGGATGCCGAAGCAGCGCCCAACATCACCGTGCAGAATTCTCTCTTGCAGATTTCGGAATACATGAGCAGCAATACCGCTTATCCGGATGCAGAGGGTAACTTCTGCGATTGGGTGGAGCTGCACAATGTGGGCCGTAAAGCTCTTTCTTTAAGCGGCTACGCCCTTACCGACGGCAACAACACATGGATGTTGCCCGCCATGCAGCTAGAGCCGGACGGCTATCTAGTGATCTTCTGCGATGGTGAAGGGAAAAAAGATCTCCATTCCAACCTGAAGCTTAAGGCTGCCGGCGGGGAAACTTTGGGAATCAAGAATGCGGCAGGCGAGATGGTGGAATCCATCCAGACCATCTCCCTGCAGACCAATACCTCCGCCATACGCGGCGAAAAGACCTTTACCGCCAGTGAACGGTTCACCCCCGGCTTCGCCAACACCGACGAGGGTTATCAGTCCTTCATCGCCACCCGGACTGCGGAGCAAAACGATCTGGTTCTCAGTGAGGTGATGGCGGCCAACGGGGCCACTATCCAAGATGCGGACGGTCTGTTCCCGGATTATATCGAGGTGACGAATCGCTCGGACAAGGACATTCCCCTGCAGAATTACGGTCTCTCCAACGATGAAACCGAACCTTTAAAATTCCGGTTCCCAGCCCTGACCCTGAAGCCCGGCGAAACCGTACTGGTATTCGCTTCCGGCAAGGGGCACTCCGCCGACGCGTCGGAGCTTCATGCGACTTTTAAGCTAAACAAAGGCAGCGATACCGTCTATCTCTCCAATCCTTCCGGCATCCGTATCGACAGTGTGGAAATCAACGGGCTGGCGACGGATGAGGCTTTGGTCCGTGGAGAGGGCGACGCCTGGAACCGTTCGGACAGCCCATCCCCCGGCTATCCCAATACCGATGCCGGAATCAGCGCCTTCTGGGAAGCTCAGGATCAGAAGCGCCCGGGACCGATTCTCATCAACGAGGCCATGACCCGCAACACCAAATACGGCCGGGCCTTATCGGGTAAGTTCCAGGACTGGATTGAGCTGTACAACCCCACCAATCAGGCGGTGAACCTCAACGGCTGGCATCTGAGCAACGACCCTGAACAGCCGGATCTCTTCGCGCTGCCGGATGTGTCCATTCCGGCGGGCGGATATCTTCTGGTTTACGCCACCGGCGGCACCATCGTCAACAGCAGCGCCTATATTCAGGCCAATTTCAAGCTGGACAGTACCGAATGCGCCGTGATCCTTACCGATCCCAACGGCGTTGCAGCGGATTTCGTCAGCCTCAACAACCTGCCGCTGAACACCAGCCGCGGCCGGACGGCCGGCGGCCATGGATTCTCCTATTACAGCACCCCGACCCCGGGCGCGGCCAACAGCGGAACCGCCGTGCGGCAGCTGACGGCCACCCCGGTAGCACAAACAGCGGCGGGAATTTATAATGGGGTGAACGCTGTGGAGGTGCCCTTGTCCGGCAGCGGCGCCATTTATTACACCACCGACGGCAGCGTTCCCACCACCTCCAGCCAGCGATATACCGGGCCGCTGACCCTGACCAAAACCACCGCCGTGCGGGCGGTAGCGGTACAGGAGGGCCGTATGGTCAGCGACGTGATGACCGCTTCCTATATCATCAACGAAAACCACACCATGGACGTGGTGAGTTTGGCCTCCGATCCGGACGGCCTTTTTGATCCCAACAAAGGCATTTATACGGATAAAAACTATAACGGCCGGGGCATGAACTATGAACGGGCCGCCAATATCGAGTTTTTCGGGGAAGGCGAGCCGGGTTTTTCGTTGGGGTGCGGCGTGCGGATTTTCGGCGGCGCATCCCGAATGTATGAGAAGAAATCCCTGTCCATCAAATTCCGGGACTGCTACGGCGCATCCCATCTGGACTATCCGGTATTTGACAGCCGGGACTTTACCTATTATAATTCTCTTTTGTTGCGGTCCTCCGGTCAGGAGCGGCTGCGCACCATGTTTAAAGACGCCATGACCACCTCTCTGGTGGACGATCTGGGGTTGATGCAGGTACAGGCCTACCGCCCGGTGGTGGTATATATCAACGGCCAGTATTGGGGCGTCTACAACATCCGGGAAAAAATCGACGAAAATTTCATCGCCACTCATGAAAACGTCTCTCCCGGCTCGGTGGATCTGCTCCAGGGCAATTCGGCGGTCAACGCCGGCAGCAACGAGGATTACAAGGCGATGCTCGAATACGTCAGGGCGCACAAGAATTCCATGAACACCGATGAGGTCTACAACTATCTGGACGCCCGCATGGATTTTGTGAACTACTGCGACTACTATATCGCGGAAATCTACTGCTCCAACAACGACGCGGGCAACATCCGCTTCTACCGCTCTTCCGAAACCGACGGCAAATGGCGCTGGATTCTCTACGACACCGACCAGGGCTTTGCCGGCAGCCGAACCGACCGGATCTGGTACAACATCAAGCCCGGCGGCACCGGCACCCAAAACGCCTTCAGCACCGATCTCATCTACAACCTGCTGAAGAACGACAAATTCCGGGCGCTGTTTGTTGAGCGGTTGGAATACAACATGAAAAACGTCTGGAACACCGAGCGGGTGCTGGCGCGGATCGACGAATTCTATAACCGCTACAAGCCGGAGGTAACACGGAACTTTCAGCGCTGGAACCCCTATACCCTGGTATGGGAAAACGAGGTGGAGGCTTTCCGGGTGTTTGCCCGCAACCGGCAGAAGTATATTAAAAAAGAGCTTTCCACCGATCCGGTCGCCTCTGTATTCAAGCTGTCCGCCGAGGAGATCGACCGCATTTTCGAATAATACCCAGGGGCCGCCGCCCCGGACAGGAGGGACCCGACGATGGACGGCTATCGTCATGAAAACAAATACTTCATCAGTTCCGCCGGCTACCAGATGCTGCGTTCCCGTCTGCAGGCTGCTATGGAAACCGATTCCCACACCGTTCATCCGGACGGCAGCTACATGATCCGCAGTCTGTACTTTGACGATTACTGTCAAAGCGGCCTGCTGGACAAGGTGGAAGGCATTCAGGACCGGGAAAAATTCCGCCTCCGCTTTTATGATCTGGACGATTCCTTCATCCGTCTGGAAGCCAAGCAGAAAAAGAATTCTTTAACCAAAAAGCTGTCCGCCTCCTTGACCCGGGCGCAGGCGGACCGCCTTCTGGCCGGGGACATCTGGTTTTTATACGAAGCTGGGGAAAGCCAGCCGCTGCTGCGTAACTTCTATTACAAAGCCCGCACCCGGCTGCTGCGCCCCGCCGTGATGGTGGATTACTATCGGGAGGCTTATACCTTTCTGGATGTCCGCATCACCTTTGACATGAATCTCGCCACCGGCAATTATCGCACCGATCTGTTTAGCCCGGACATCCGCACGATCCCGGTTTTTCCGTCTGACCGCATGATTTTGGAGGTCAAGTTCGATGACGACCTGCCCTACTCCCTACGGCAGCTGCTGCGTCCGGTCCCCGCTACCCGCTGCGCCATATCCAAATACGAACTGTGCAGACAGTTCCAATAAGTTCTCTGTTAATTTTGCCGTCTTGAGACGGTTTGGAGGGTTATTATGCTTACATCACTTTCACTGAACGCCTTTGATTTCATCAAAAACAGCGTGCTGGATCAGTTCAACGGCTCCGGCACCACCGTCGGCCAGATGGTGCTTTCTCTGATTGTGGCCTTTGGTATGGGCCTGTTCATCCTGCTGATCTATCGTCAGACCTTCCGCGGCGTACTCTTTTCGAAAGGCTTTGCTTTTTCCCTGATTCTCTTGTCCATGGTGACGGCGCTGGTCATCCGAACCATCTCCTCCAACCTGGCCCTCTCCCTTGGTATGGTGGGCGCCCTGTCCATCGTCCGGTTCCGCACCGCTATTAAGGATCCGGTGGATACGGTGTTCATGTTCTGGTCCATCACCTGCGGTATTATGGCCGGCGCGGGTCTTTATCTCATCGGCATCATTGCCTGCGTGGGCGTGGGCTTCTTGTATTTCATTATCTCTCTGTTTTATAAGAAATCCAAATCCCCCTATCTGCTGGTGGTACGGTATGATCCCTCCAAATCCGCCAACATCGGCAAAGCGCTGCGGATTCTGCCCAAGCATCGCATCAAATCCCGCACCATGACCCGCAGCGGCGCGGAAATCACGGTAGAGGTCTCCCTGCGTGACGATGAGATGACCACCATCGACAAGTTCCTGAGCGTAGACGGGGTAATGGACGCCAGCCTGGTAAGCTATGAGGGCGAATTCGGCCTGTAATCTGGTCCTAATAATTCTCCGCCGGCATGTTTCCTCTGGAAAGGAATGGTTATCGCCATGACAAAAGAAGCGGCTAATCTCTTACTCGCTATCGTTAAGAACCTGATTATCGGAGCGGTCCTGGGAATTGCCAATGTAATTCCCGGCGTCAGCGGCGGCACCATGGCTGCTTCCTTCGGTATTTATGATCAGCTGATTCAGCTGATTTCCCATCTGTGGATCGAACTAAAAAAGAATTGGAAGAAAAACCTTTTATTCCTGGTTCCCTTGGGCGTGGGCCTGGTTGTCAGCATCCTGCTCTGCAGCAAATTGGTGAGCTACCTTCTGGAGCACCACAACATTCCCACCAACTTCTTCTTTATCGGTGTGATTCTGGGCAGCATCCCCCTGATTTTCGGCAAGGCGGTAAAGCCAAAGTTTAAGCCCACTTTGCTGCTTCCCTTTCTCATCACCCTGGGCATCATGATTCCTATGGCGATTTTTTCCGACAGTACCGAATCGGCCGTGCGCTTTACCCAGTTGACCATTCCGGTTTTCTTCCTGATGCTCCTTTACGGCGCGGTGGCTGCCGCCTGCATGATTGTGCCGGGCATCAGCGGTTCCTTCGTGATGGTGCTGCTGGGCGCATACGGCTCGGTAATCAAGGCCGTATCCGATCTGAATATCCCCCTGCTGATCCCCTTCGGCATCGGCGCAGTCTTGGGGCTGGTGCTCTGCGCCAAGGGAATCGGCTATTTGCTGAAGCATTATGAACAAATGACTTATGCGGGCATCATGGGATTTGTGGTTGGCTCCATCTTTACCCTGATTCCTTCCGGCTTTCAGCTGGCTCGGGATGGTGTGCTTTGCGCCGTGGTGCTGATTATCGGCGGCGTGGTTACCTATCTGTTTAACCGGATGGGTGAATAAACTTCCGGATAGAAAAATCGGGAGAGAATCCAGTGATTCTCTCCCGATTTTTCTATCCGGAAATCAGTGCAACGGTGTGCACCTCGTCCTCCTGCTCACTGCCGCTCAAGGTAATGATCACCCTATCCTCCTGCCATTCCACACGACAGCTCTCCCTATGAATAGGTGCACCGTCATCGCTGACAGAGATGGAAAACTCCTCTATCATCACCTTCTTTTTGCCCTGGATTTTATAAAACTGTACCCTGCCCGCTGCCGCCCCAAAGGGCCAATCCGGCTGACCCACCGCCTGCAAAGCCACCTGATAGGATCCATCCGGCGAAGGGTAAACGGCAACCTCGGTAATTTTGTATTCCGAATGGTATACGAATCTGCCGATTTGAATGACAATCGCCAGAACCAGGCCGCCTGCCAAAGCTGCCGGTATCCATCGGAAACGTTTCACGCCTATTCCCCTCCATCCCCCAAAATTGAAAAATGGAGAGGATGCATCTCTGCCTTCCTCTCCACTATTCCGCGGTTTGTATAAAACCTTATTTCGCCACCGCGTCCTTGAAAGCCTTGCCGGCTTTGAAAACAGGCTGCTTGGAAGCAGGAATAACAATCGCTTCCTTGGTGCGGGGGTTGCGGCCGGTTCTCTCTTCACGGGCGCGCACTTCAAAGGTACCGAAGCCAACCAGCTGAACCTTATCCTCTTTCGCAACCGCTTCCACAACAGATTCCAGCACAGCGGCAACCGCTTTCTCGGCGTCTTTCTTGGAAAGACCGGACTTCTCGGCAACAGCAGCAATCAGTTCCACTTTGTTCATTCTGTTTTACCTCCTAGATTTTATACACCAGCGGGCGTGAGCCACACATGGATGCAACAATTAATGGGACGTCTCCACGTCCTTTTTGGCTTCCCGCCACAACTCATCCAGCTGTTCCAGCGGCGCTTCCGCCATAGATATCCCACGTGCGGCGGCCAGCCGCTCCACCAGCCGGAAACGGCGGATGAATTTATCGGTGGCACGAGTCAGCGCCTGTTCGGCGTCGCTTTTCACAAAACGGGATACATTGACGGCAGAAAAGAGCAGGTCACCCAGTTCTTCTTCTACCGCGTCGGCGTCTCCGGCAGCTATGGCTTCCTTCAGTTCCGCCGTTTCGCTGTCCAGTGCTTCCAGTGCGCCGGTCACCTCCGGCCAGTCGAAGCCAACCCGCCGCGCCCGATTCTGGACCTTCGCGGCCCGCATCAGCGCCGGCAGAGTACGGGGAACGCTGCCCAGCAGATCCGCCTGGGATTTGTCTCCCTTGGTCCGGCGTTTGATGGCATCCCAATTCTGCAGCACCTGACCGGTGGAATCCACCGTTGTTTCCCCAAATACATGGGGATGACGGATAATCAGCTTTTTACAGATGCCATCCACCACATCGCCAAAGGCGAACACGCCCTTTTCCTCTTCAATGCGAGAGTGAAAGACCACCTGCAGCAGTACGTCTCCCAGTTCTTCCTCCAAGGCGGCGGCATCCTCGTTGTTGATGGCTTCCAGCGCCTCGTGGGTTTCCTCCAGGAAATCGGTCCGGATGCTCTCATGAGTCTGCTCCCGATCCCATGGACAGCCATCCGGCGAGCGCAGCAGCTGCATAATCTGCAGCAGGTCGTCCACCGTATAATGATCCTTGTGAGGAAACGAAACAGCCATTGGCGCACCCTCGTCGACATTGTGATGGCGGCGTTGTTTAACCGCGTGGTTGGACAGTAAGGTCGAAAAGCTATCATCTATATTACCCTATCCATCCGTGTTTTTCAAGTGTTTGTGCGATTTTTTGCCCTTTGGGGAGCATTAAAATTTCTTCCTTGCGGATGGCTTTGAGCAAAAATAGGGCAATCACGTAAACAATTGCTGCAATACAAATCGCTAAAGCGGTAGCGACGCGTTTGGATATCACCATTCCCAGCAGGCCATTGGAAGACCAGGCGGCCGCTCCGCATAAAATCGCCGCCAGTAAAGGCTTAATAAAAATCATCCGCCACTGCAGCCGCATACGCATCACACGGCGCAGAGACAGCAGAGACAGCAGCACCATCACGATATAGCAAACCAGGGTGCTGTAAGCCGAACCCATGATATTGATATGCGGATTGAGCACCAGTGTGGTGTTGAGCACCAGCTTCACCACTCCGCCCACCAAAACGATTTTTGCGGGAATGTCCGCCCGTCCCATGGCCTGCAGCATAGCGTTGATCGGCGCCACCAGACAGATGAAAATGGTGGCCCAACCCAGCACGGCCAGCTGGGGACCGGCTACGGCGGCGCTGGCGGAGTTATAGATCATACCGATGATGGGGCCGGCCAGAACCGACATCCCTATCCCGGCGGGCAGCGCCACCAGCAGGGTGATCCGCAGCACGGTGGAAACCATCCCCCGCAGCTGCTTTTTATCCTTCAGCGCCCAAGCGGAGGTAATCACCGGCAGAGCGCTCACGCCAAAGGTCAAGGTGATGTTGGGTACCAGATTGACATAGGTAATGGCAATATCTCTGGCCCCCGTCAGAAATCCCAGCACATCGGTATCACCGCCGGCAGCCATGGCCGCGCCGTATATTTCCTGAATCACATCCCCGTGCTTTTCCACCACCACGGCAAGGCTCTTTTGCAGGGAGACCACATCGATGATGTTCGTCAGCTGAGTAGCGAGAGTCCCCAAAGCCACCGGAATGGCGAAGCGCAGCAGCGCCCGGAAGGTATAGCGAGAAGAATGGGGTTTGGGGGCGGCGGCCAATTCCTGCCGGGTGATACCGCTTCCGTGGCGGGCGTAGCGGATCATCACATAAAACAAGGCCAGGAAAGAACCCACCGTCACCCCCACCATGGCGCCCGCCGCCACATAGGGCAGGGTGAATTCTACCGCCTGATCCATATTCTCAGCCATCCGGCCGAAAACCGGCTTACCCTGGGTATAGCACCACTTGCCGTATTCCATGGCGCCTACAGCCAGCCCAAGCCCCAGGGCCAGCTTGCCCACCGCCTCCACAATCTGGGATACAGCGGTGGGAATCATATTCCGGGAGCCCTCATATACTCCGCGGTAGGCGGACACCAGGCAACAGAAGAGAATAGCCGGAGCCATGACGATCATCGTGAGCTGACTGTTGGGAATGTTGACGAACCTGGGATAAAAGAAGGAAACGCCGAACATCACCACCGTACCAATGGAACCGGTAACCAGAAATACCTTAAAAGCCGTGCGGAAGATCACTCGTACATCCCGGAACCTGCCCAGGGTGATGCTCTCCGAGACCATCCTGGACACCGCAATGGGAAAGCCCGCCGTGCAGACGGTATAAATGGGCACATACACGTTATAAGCGGTGGAGAAGTACCCGTTAGCCACTGTGCTCAGCCGCTGCAGCGGGATTTTGAAGAAGAGGGCGCCGATCACCTTGGTAAGAATAGCCGCCAGAGATAAGATCAGGGCTCCCTGCAGAAAGCTCTGCTTCTTGCGTTGACCCACGCGGTTCAGTCCTCTCGTTTAATATGGGCGAATCCTCCGCGGATCATCGGCGGGCGATATCCAGCGCCCGTCTGCCCGCCTCAACCCGTACCCGCTCGATATCGATGGTGGGAAACGCCCCGTTGCGGTACAGGATTCTCCCGTCCACCATAGTCATGGAGACTGCGTCCCGTCCGGTGGCATACAAGAAATTGGAAAGGGGATTATGCGCAGGCGTCATGGCTATTGTATCCATCCGCAGCGCGACTATGTCCGCCCGGAAGCCCTCCTTTATATCCCCGCAGTCCATCCGCCCCTGGGAAAGCGCTCCTTCCCGGGTAGCCATGGACAGCACCTCCGGAGCGGACAGCACGCAAGGATCCAGCGAGACGCCCTTGGCCGTCAGTGCCGCCATACGCATTTCCTCCAGCATATCCAAGGCATTGTTGCTGGCGGCGGAATCGGTTCCCACTGCCACCCTGATGCCTTTTCTGCGCAGCTTATCCGCCTGCGCCACGCCGCTGGCTAATTTCAGATTGCTTTTAACGCAGTGGGCCACCGTCACATCCGGGGCTGCTGCCAGCAGCTCCATGTCCGGCTCGGTGAGCCAGACGCAGTGCGCCAGCGTCACCGGACGATCAAGCACCCCCGTCTCCTTCATCAGCGCCGCCGGCGTCATGCCGTGACGGGCGACGCATTCCAGCTGCTCCTTGCGTGTCTCGGACAAATGCGTGTGCATCCGCACTCCATATTCCGCCGCCAGTTCGGCCATATCCGCCAGGATATCTGGCCGGGTGGTATACTCTGAATGGGGCGACACATCCACCAGAATGCGGCCGTCCGCAGCCCCATGGACGGTGCGCAGCAGCTCCTTCACATCCGCATAAGCCGGCAGATCATGGAAGGATTTGTTCGGATCAAAGCAGGAAGTGCCCCGGCCGATGTTGGCCTTGATTCCGCTTTCCTCCACCGCCTGGACGATACGGTCGCAGAAATAGTACATATCGGTGAAGGAAACGGTGCCGGAAGCCAGCATCTCCGCAATGCCCAACAAACTGCCCCAATACACGTCTTCACCGGTCAGCTTATCCTCAAAAGGGAAAATCCGGTCGTTCAGCCACCGATCCAGCACCATATCGTCCCCATAGCCCCGCAGCAGGGTCATAGGCACATGGGTGTGGCTGTTCACCAAGCCGGGAACCAACAGCAGCTCCCCGCCGATTTCCTCTCCCCAGTCCCCTGCGGGACGCTGTGTTCCCACATAGGCGATTCGGCTGTCCCGTACCCCCACATAGGCTCCGGACAGCAGCACGCCGTCCGCTTGTAATACCGTTATATTGGAAAAAAGCATAGGATAATCCCATTCCTTCCATAACCGTGCCCTGCCGAATCAGCTGAGCCTTTTCTAATACAGTATGCTTCTATGAGCATGATTTATTGGGCAGCCAGCTGTTCCGCTATCGCTGTCACCAAGGCGCAGAACCGGCCGGATGCTTCACCCGCCGCTACTGTAACCTCTTCATCGCTGACCACGCCGTCTGGAACCATCCCCGCGGCCAGGTTGGTAATACAGGAAATCCCCAGCACCTCCATACCGCATTGAGAGGCGGCGATAACCTCCGGTACGGTGGACATTCCCACCGCGTCCCCGCCCAGCAGATGCAGCGCCCGGATTTCCGCCGGGGTTTCGAACTGCGGTCCGGGCATGAAAGCATAAATCCCCTCCCGCAGCGGAATATGCAGCTTCGCCGCACAGACAGCCGCGATTTCGCGCAAAGCGGGGGTATAAGCACGGCTCATATCAAAAAAGCGCTCTCCGAATACCGGCGGCACCTGTCCGCGGGAAGGGCTCTCACTGAAAAACTTCAGATGATCGGTTATCAGCATCAAGTCCCCAACCTGAAAGGAGTCGTTGATTCCTCCCGCCGCATTGGTTAACACCAAACGGCGCACCCCCAACAGATGAAGCACCCGTACATAAAAACAGACCGTTTCCATATCATAGCCTTCATAATAATGAAAACGGCCGGACATAATCAGCACCGGCGCCCCATTCAGGCGGCCAGCTGTCAGAATTCCCGCATGGGAAGCCACCGTGGATTGTGGGAAACCGGGAATATCCGTGTAGGGAATCCGCACCGCGTCCTCCGCCTCCCGGGCCAGCCGTCCAAGGCCGGAACCCAGCACCACCGCCGTCTGCGGAATCTCCACCAGCCTGCTCCGCAAATAAGCGGCAGCCTGCTCATATTCTGTCAGAGGAATCATATGCACCCTCCCGGTAAACACAGACATAGGGGCAGACCGATACAGCCCGCATCCCGCCGCGGATTGTATCGGCTCGCCCCTATCCGTTTATTGTTGAATTTCCGCCGGCCTCATTCGGCCAGCTTGGCGCCGCATTTTTTGCAGTAGATGGCGTCGTCGGTATTGTCGGCTCCGCACTGCTTGCAGCGCTGCATCTTTTTGTAGGCGCTGATGGCGTCCCGGGCTTCTTCCAGCTTGTTGTTCAGTTCATCCAACTTGACAATGCACTCGTCCACTGTGACGGATACATCCTCTTCCGCCTTACGCCCGTCGTAAATTAATCTGCCCAAGCCTTCGAGAGTGGCGGAAATATCCTTTTCAATTTCCGCGGCCTCCATCTTCAGCCGAGTTGCCTCCAGCATATCAGATGTCTTTTTTCCCGCGGCTTCCGCCATGGTTTTGGCTTTATACAGAACATCTTCAAACGTGGTCATCGGTTATCACTCCCGTTCTTTTTTTCAGGATTCGTCCTTATTATACTCCAATCGTCCCGCATTCGCAAGCATCCCGGCGCTCCAAAGGCAGAATTTGCAATTTGTTCACACCTAGATAAGCGATGATGAATAAATCCCGCGCAAGCGCCTCGGCGGCGAAATTCACCCATTTCTGCATTAAAAAGCCTTGAAACTGCCAAATCTGCGTTTGCCAATCCGCACACGCCATTTTTTCATTGCTTACCTAGTTTGAGATTTTACAGCACTCCGCCGCCCAAAAATTCCCGCAGCAACGACCGTTTAGGCACCATTTGGGCGGGGAGAGGTGCAAACTGCCGCAGCGACTCCGCCAAGGAGACAATTTGCTGGGCATAAGAGCTGTCGGCGGGCACCGTCTCCAGCAGCGGCAGCAGCTCACCGGCGAAAACGCAGGGCTCGTACGCGTGGGTGGTATCCAGCACCGTGTCCACCGTATCCACATAAGGGAACATGTACAGATTTTCTCCCCGGACCACCTGCGGCCACATGGAGAGGGTTTCCTCCACCGGGCTGTTGCGGAAGCGCTCGTCCCGCAGCAGCCGCCGTACCAAACGGATCTCCCGTCTGGCCAGCAGCTTCTCCCCCTCATCATAGATGGGAGAGATGGTGTTGATAAACACCTTGTAGAGATTTTCCGCCGGGAGATGTTCCTCAAAAATTGGATTGAGAGCATGGATTCCTTCGAAAATCACCACCGAATCGTGGCCGATTTCCAGCAGCTTGGTCTCCTCGGCCGGCTGTCCTTTCATAAAATCGAAAATCGGCAGATGGGTTTTCCCCTCTTCCAGCAATTGCCGCATACATCCCTGCAGCAAAGGGAGGTTCAGGGCTTCCAGGGCCTCGTAGTCAAAGCTGCCGTCCTCCAGCAGCGGCGCCTGTCCTCGGCCGCAGTAAAAATCATCCAGAGAAACCTTATGGGCGTCCAGTCCCAACTCCCGCAGGTACTCGGTCAGCAGCACCGCAGTGGTGGTTTTGCCTGAGGAGGATGGTCCGGACAGCATCACCAGACAGCGGTCGTGCAGCCCAACAGCCAGGGAACGGGCCAATCCCTCCACCCCGTCGAAATACCGCTGATTCTCCGTCTCAATAAAGGCCGCCGGATTCTCCAATGCCGAACGGTTGATATCCGCCAGCTTTAGGCGGCGCTTGGGAAACATCTTTTTCATAACCGGCGCATCCTTTCCAGCTTCCCAGCCTTATAGCGTCACAGCGGCCGGGAAAACGTATTTTCTTATATTGTATCCTTTCCGGCAAAAAAATTCATGAATAAACGTGGAACATTCCCACCGCGGAGTCATCCTATCTATTAGTATATGGGTTCAGGGCGGTTGACGTTCCCACAAGACCATTGATGAAACTGCACCCGGCGGCGCATACTAAAAGCATTCCCCTTCAGGAGGCGAGAATCATGGGCCGCATCCGCGGAGAAAAAATCATCAAAATCACCGCCGGATGTTGTCTGGCGCTGTTGATCGCTCAAGCTTTGGAATTACGGTATTCCACCTCGGTGGTTACCATCACCCTGCTGAGTATCCTGGGCACCCGACGGGAAACCTTCCGCATCGCCGGAAAGCGATTCTGCGCTTTTTTCGCTGCTCTAGCCGTCGCTCTACCGTCCTTTTATCTGCTGCAGTATTCCGTGGCCGCTATCGCTGTATATTTGCTTTTATTCGTGGCGCTGTGCCAGCTGCTGCATATCGAAGAAGGGCTATCCATGAGCACCGTGCTGATGCTCCATTTCTGGAGCGCCCGAACGGTGGCCTTATCCGCCGTACTTAATGAGTTCACTTTGATGAGCATCGGCATCGCTATGGGGATTCTGATGAACAGCTATATGCCCCGGCAGACCGCCGCCATCCGCGCCGATCAGCGGCGCATCGAGGAGCTGATGCGCACGCTGCTGGGCGTGCTGGCCCAGGCTCTCATCCAGCCGTCGGAACCAATTGATGAGGATCAGCTGCGAGAGCTGGATCTCCTTCTCCAGGATTCCCGCAAACGTGCCTTCGCCCATCGGGATAATTCCTTCAGCCGGGACATGGACTATTATGCCCGCTATATGGATATGCGCCGGGAACAGTACCGCATTCTGGAACGGCTGTTTCTGGCCCGTTCCCGATTGACGGAGGTATCCCGACAATCCTATCTGGTGGCGAATTTTATGCGTTCCATGGCTTTTTCTTTGCATGAATATAACAACGCAGAGGACCTGTTACGGGAGCTGGAACTGATTCGCCGTCACTTTCAGTCGGGAAAGCTGCCGGTCACCCGTCCCGAATTTGAGAACCGGGCCGTCCTTTATGAAATCGTTTTCGAATTGCGGCAGCTTCTGCTGCTCAAGCAAAACTTTGCCGCCTCTCTCACCCCCTCGCAGATTCGCCTTTTCTGGAAGGAAGCGCCTCAGACAAAGTGGGAATGAAATATAGAAGCAAAAAAGTACTCTGTCCACAGCCGTTTCCGGATGGTGGCAGAGTACTTTGGGATTGT
Organism: uncultured Oscillospiraceae bacterium; assembly: GCA_902492455.1. Taxonomy (GTDB): domain Bacteria; phylum Bacillota; class Clostridia; order Oscillospirales; family Acutalibacteraceae; genus CAKTXU01. Next base: position 282,032 of record CABULH010000001.1, on the reverse strand, counting down.
TGTTCAATTGGCCTGTAATTCATTGGATGCCATCGGAATAGAGGCTGTGCCAAACACATTCTTATCTATGGAAACATTCAACCAAAGCATCCGCTATGCGCTTGGAAGCCAACCCATCCCCATAGGGATTTTCTGCTTTGCACATCCTGTCATATTCATCAGGACTGCTCAACAACTCGTCTGTCATTCGATAAATCGTTTCTTCGTCCGTTCCAGCCAACTTCAGAGTGCCGGCCTCTACGCCTTCCGGTCTCTCTGTAGTATCCCTCAACACAAGAACTGGCTTGTGCAAGGATGGCGCCTCTTCCTGTATTCCGCCGCTGTCAGTAAGGATAAGATAAGCGTGATTCAACAGGTTGTGAAAATCGATGACATCCATCGGAGCGATCAGACGGATACGGTCGATCCCCCCAAAAACATCCTGCGCAGCACGGCAGACTACCGGATTCAAATGAACCGGATATACCATTTTTACATCATTGTGTTTCTCAATGATTCTCTTAATCGCACGGAACATCTGATACATGGGTTCTCCAAGGTTTTCACGACGATGAGCTGTCAGTACAATTAGCTTGCTGCCGCGCGCCCAGTCTATTAACTCGCTTTGGTAGCCGGTAAAGACTGTGGTTTTCAAAGCATCAATCGCCGTATTCCCGGTCACGAAAATACTTTCTGGGCTTTTTCCTTCGCGCAGCAGGTTCTGTCTGCTTTTTTCTGTAGGCGCAAAATGAAAATCCGTCAGTACGCCCACAAGTTGCCGGTTCATTTCCTCTGGATAAGGGGAATATTTCTGATAAGTCCGTAAGCCGGCTTCCACATGCCCTATACTGATCTTGTTATAGTACGCCGCCAAAGCGCCAGCATACGTTGTAGAGGTATCTCCATGGACTAAAACAATATCCGGCATTTCTTTTTTTAAAACCTTATCCAGACCGGTCAACGCACGAGTCGTAATATCCAGAAGCGTTTGTCCTTCACGCATGACATTCAAATCATAATCCGGTACAATATTAAAAGCATGCAATACTTGGTCAAGCATCTGCCTGTGTTGAGCTGTTACACAAACAATCGGCTGAAATTCTTCGCGCGCAGCTAGTTCTTTGACTACGGGCGCCATTTTAATTGTTTCCGGACGCGTTCCGAAAACAGTCATAACCCTGATTTTATTATCCGCCACGCTTGGCACCCCTTTTCAGTTTCTGTATCTTCCATATAAACTTAATATTGCTCCTATAAAAACGCTTCATGCGTTTGGGTTCCTTTACAATACGGTAAAGCCATTCCAAATTGTGATCAATAAACACCTGAGGAGCGCGCTGTTTCATTCCACTCAGTACATCAAAAGACCCGCCTACACCGACAAATATTCCTTTTTTTGCAAGAGGGAAATAGCGGTCAATCAATAACTCCTGTCTCGGTATTCCTAATGCAACAAAAACCAGATCGGGACCATGATCCAGGATATCCTTAAAAATATCATCCGAATCGTCACTATATCCATCGTGAACTCCGCAAACCTTTATATGAGGATACCGCTGTTCCAGCATCTCACACATTTTGGTAATCACTTCAGGCGTGGCGCCATAGAGATAAAGACTTTTTCCCTGTTTGTTTCCTTCCTCCAACAGAAAAGATACCAGATCCATCCCAGTAATCCGTTCCCGCATCGGAATTCCGAGCATATTAGCCCCTTTGACCAGTCCGATCCCGTCTGGAATAATTTTAGTATCCTCTTTCATAAGCAGATTGTGAAAGTCCGGATTTTGATCGCCTATCATGAAGGTTTCCGGGTTGGCAGTGACTATAAATTCCTTTCGTTGGTTCTCTAATGAACTACGTATCTCCTCAAACAAGCTCTCTCGGGATCCTTGATATAACTTTTTGAAATAAGCTTCCATAATCAATAACCTCAGTTGCTATATAAGAACTCAAGCCCCAGTCGTAGTAGGCCTATTATCGTTCTTTCGCGTCTTCCTTTCCTAGTCTGAAACAAAGCAGCCTATGTTTTAGTAAAACCTGGCAACCGGGAGACCGACTCTCAAACCGCGTCATGATAAAGCCATAAAGTAATTGCTCTAATCCAAGCAAAACAAGCTTCTACCTCTTTTTCGAATCAAAATTAATTGTTATCAGTATAGTCGAACCCCACTTTGTTGTCAATAATGGAACACACTTGGATGGTAAACGACTGTTTGTACTTTGCAGCAGCCGGAAACATGGGCGTAATCTTGCCTTTCATCGCTATCCAGTGGTTTTCTCTTTAATTAACGAGTGCGGCGAACCTCATGCATTATTCGAACAGCCAAACCAGGAAAGCCTTACAACACAAGAATGTACGGAGTTTACGTTGCTCGGCATTCTCGACTATAATCGCAGGAGAGACCACAGACCAGAATAACCGCATTTAAAAATGTGCCATAACAGAATAAAGAGGCGGACTCCGCGCTCTGGGTATGGTCAGGGGCAAGGCGGAGCTACAAAGGACAGGAGGGAAAGGAAGCTCTATATTCTTTCGCCGCTTAAGGTCGTGAACCAATTAGTTTATGCGGTACGCAAAAAATGGTCCATCGAAGGCCAACCACATTTGTATTTGGTTGTGGTCATCGACGAAGATGCATCTCGCCAGTATGAATTGTCACTGCATAATTTGAAAACGGTATTCTCCTGATGCAAAGCTGCTGACACGAGAAAGCGTTTCCATCTCCATAAACATTACTTCCGTGTCTGCATGGATGCGGATGCTTTTTTCGACATTTTTGGGGCCGTGTTCGGCCCCTTCGACAGCGAATTTCCTATGTCTTTTCTTCAGGAGCGGATGGCTTTGTGGAAAACCTTCTTGCCCTTTCTGATCACCACATAACCCTTTTCAAAATCGTCTGCCGGAATCACGGCGGTAAAGTCCGTGATCTTCCGGTCATCCACAGCCACGCCGCCCTGTTCCACCAGCCGACGGGCCTCGCCGCGGGAGGCGGCCAGCCCTGTCAGCGTCAGCAGGTCGATGATACCTACGCCGCCCTCGGCAAAGGCGTCCGCCTTCAGTTGGGTGGAAGGCATATGCTCGCTGGCCGCGCCGCCGGCAAAAAGAGCCCTGGCCGCTTCCAGTGCTTTGTCCGCCTCGGCAGTACCGTGAACAAGACCGGTCAACTCATGAGCCAGCCGTTCCTTCATCTTATTAATGTCCTTCTGCGGATCCGCCTCCATGGCTTCGATTTCCTCGACCGGGATAAAGGTCAGCATCTTCATGCATTTCACCACGTCGGCATCGTCCACATTGCGCCAGTACTGGAAGAACTCATACGGCGTGGTCTTCTTGGGATCCAGCCAGACAGCGTTGCCGGCCGTCTTGCCCATCTTGTTCCCTTGGGAATCGGTCAGCAGCGTGATGGTTAAGCAATGGGCATCCTTCCCCAGCTTTCTGCGGATCAGCTCCGTTCCTCCCAACATATTGGACCACTGATCATTGCCTCCGCACTGCATATTACATCCGTAATGCTTAAACATATGATAGAAATCATAGGACTGCATGATCATGTAGTTAAACTCCAAAAAGGAGAGTCCCTTTTCCATCCGCTGCTTGTAGCATTCCGCCCTGAGCATATTGTTCACCGAAAAGCAGGCTCCCACCTCCCGAAGCAGTTCCACATAATTGAGATTCAAAAGCCAATCGGCGTTGTTGAGCATCATGGCCTTATCCTCGCCGAACTCGATGAATTTTTCCATCTGGCGCTTAAAACAGGCGGCATTGTGATCGATGGTCTCCTTTGTCAGCATCTGGCGCATATCTGTCCTGCCGGATGGATCCCCGATCATAGTGGTGCCGCCGCCGATCAGAGCGATGGGTCTGTTGCCTGCGGACTGCAGGCGTTTCATCAGGGTCAGGGCCATAAAATGCCCCGCCGTCAGGCTGTCTGCCGTACAGTCGAAGCCGATATAAAAGGTAGCCTTACCCTCGTTGATAAGGCGGCTGATTTCCTCCTCGTCGGTAGTTTGCGCGATCAATCCCCGCGCCTTCAGTTCCTCGAACATATTCATTCCGATTTCTTCCTTTCCGGGCATGACGCCCTTTCCAAAAATCCAGCCGCAAAGCACAAAAAAGCCCTCTGCAGCTTCATGCAGAGGGCGGAAAATCCGCGGTACCACCTCAGTTCGCCGTTTCCTTGCGAAAACGGCCTCAACGGGCGTCAAGCAACGCCGCCGCGCTTTAACGGGCGCCCCCGGCTCCCCTACTCCGCCGGAAAGGCGTTTCAGCTCGCAGCTCCGGAATGTATTTCCCCATCCTCGCGCACTGCCTTCCACCAACCGGCAGTTCTCTGCGCCGCGATCATACGGGTACTTCTTTCCTTCATCGCTTATGCACTGGATTAAAACATATTTTTCCCCTTTTGTCAAGGGGTATACCCCGCCGGATGGAAATCCATCGCTTTCCCCCACGGCGTTTCAGGCTATTGAGTTGGCTTCATACCACTGAAAAACGGCATCCTGAAAACCTTGCAGTACCATCCGCTCTTTTTCATATAGATGAAAAACATCGACGAGAATCCGGTAAAGGAGCTGCTGATCCCCAGTCATTTCATATTTCAAAGACATATACTGCCAGCGCTGCAGATATTCACAGCAGGCGGCATAAGCCTCCACATCCTCCTGTACGGCCGGCTCCTCGATCCGCCATTTTTTCTGAATGTATTTCATGGTGAGCAAAACCAGTGACTGATGCTCGTACAGTTTTCTCAGTGTATTGGTTAATCCGATAAAATGATCCGGCAGCGCTCTGCCCTGTATCAAGGCGTTCAGGATGGTCTCCAATCCGCGAAAGCAGGCTACGCCGCTGTAATGAGTGGAGGCATCGCAAATTTGCATATCCCCGCCCATTAAAGAGGATACATTCTGCCTGCCCCATGCTTCCTTATCCAGCTTGACCATTGCCATATACACACATTGATCCGGCGAATAATCCTCTCGCAGCCGGCAGGAAATCACCGGACACTGATAGATCAGCGATCTTTTCAACCGCCTGTTGGGATCCATTTTAAAATCTTCCAGCATGGACGCATGATAGGTTCTGAAATGTTCAAAGGGTATCTCCGCCGCAACAAAGATCCGTTTTTTCATCAGCGGCGCAAAAAAGACTTCTCTTTCCTCATCATAACCGTAAATCAGGACCTCATGATACTGCGGCTTATCCAAATCGGAAAAATTCCAATTGGTAATGCACATGATGTAGCGTCCATTATCAATATTGTTCTGAATTGTGGAAACGATGTTGTCCGCATTCATCTGAAAGGGATCTAAATTCTGCACATGCAGGATATCTTCATAATAACTCGGCCGATACATATCGTTTCCTTCGCCGAAATAGGTGCATAAGGATGGATCCATGTAGATTTGGAAATGGGAGGCGAGCCAATCCTCCGCGTAGGGAGAGGTTTTGATAATCGCGGTTCTCATAAAGGTCCAGCATTCCGATACAACCGGATTGTTTTGTATGTCGATGGGCAATACCTTTTTCATCAGAGCCTCTCCCTGCTTTTGTTGATTACTCCGTTTTCTCAAGGGATTCCCTACCGGTTTTTTCCAGCATCTCCCGGGCAGCCTGCAAGGTTGCATCCGTAACCTCGCCGCCGATGATTCGGGCCAGCTCCCCTTCTCGGCCGGTCTGATCCAGAGGTTTTACCTCGGTATAGGTACGTCCCTCCCGGACCGTTTTGGCGATCAGCAGATGATGATGCGCCAGAGAAGCGATCTGCGCCAGATGGGTAACGCAAAGCACCTGACGGGACGCGGCGGTTTCCCGCAGCTTGATGCCCACCTTGCGGGCAGCACGGCCGCTGATGCCGGTATCGATTTCATCAAAAATCAGGGTGTCAATATCGTCCGCATCCGCCAGAACCGATTTGATGGCCAGCATAATCCGGGAGAGTTCACCGCCGGAGGCAATCCGGGCGATGGGCTTAGCCGGTTCTCCCGGATTGGCGGCAATAAGGAATTCCACCCGGTCCGCGCCGCCGTTCCCCAGAGGAACCGCTTCCACCGCCACCTCCAGGGATACTCCCGGCATATCCAAAAATTCCAGCTGCGCCATCACATCCCGGCTGAACCGCGCCGCCGCCTCCCGTCTGGCGGCGGTGAGAGCTGCCGCCTTCTCCCGAGCCGCCGCTTCCGCGGCCTTCAGTTCTTTCGTCAAACGGGAAATCAGCAGATCGGAGGTTTCAATGGCATCCAGTTCTTTTTGCGCCTTTTCCAAATAGGCCAGAATCTCCTCTGCCGAACCGCCGTATTTCATCTTCAGCCGGTGAATGGACTCCAGGCGATTTTCGGTTTCATCCAGTTCAGAAGGATCGAAATCCAGCCGCTGAGAATACTCCCGCAATTCCTCCGCGCATTCCTCCAAGTCATACAAAGCGGTCTCCATCCGCTGGGCCAGCTCATCTGCCCCCTCCATATATCGGGCGGCGTCCTGTACGGCGGAAACCGCCTTGGAAACCCCGGACAGCGCGCCCTCCGTCTCCTCATCGCCGGAGAGCGCCGTCCTCGCGCCCAATACGGCGCCGGCAATTTTTTCAGCGTTGCGGAATAGGCGGCGCTGCGCCGTCAGCTCTTCTTCCTCTCCCGGCCGCAGTCCCGCCGCCTCGATCTCCTCAATCTGAAATCGCAGCATATCCAGCCGCCGGGCTTTCTCCGCTTCATCCATATCCGCAGCTTCCAGCTGGGACCGGATATCGCTCATTTTGCGATAAGACGCTCGATAATCCTCCAGTTGGGGCAGCAGCCCTCCAAGACGATCCAAATATTCCACATGCCGTTCCGGCGAAAGCAGCGCCTGGTTCTCATGCTGGCCGTGAATATTCACCAGCAGACGGCCCGCCGCCCGCAGAATCGCCACTGTAGCCAATTGCCCATTGATGCGGCAGGCGCTCTTGCCGTCGGCGGAAATGGTCCGCTGGATCAGCAGAGATCCGTCTTCATCCGGGGGATACCCCAGTTCCTCCAGCGCCGCCACAGCGCCCGGCGACAGATCGGTGAACAGCGCGGAAACGGCGGCGCTGCGGCTGCCGGTGCGCACCAAGTCGCGGCTGATCCGCTCCCCCAGTACCGCATTGATAGAATCGATAACAATGGATTTTCCCGCACCGGTCTCGCCGGTCAGCGCATTGAAGCCGGCGTCGAAGACGATTCCCGCTTTCTCGATGACGGCGATATTTTCAATTTGCAGGCTGACAAGCATGCTCTTCACGCCTTCCTCAAGATAGGTATGTCAATGAAGGGATTACTTCAACAGCTTTTTCAAATCCGTCACCAAACCAACAGCCCGATTTTCATCCTTGGTGATGCAGATGAAAGTATCTTCCCCCGCCAGGGTTCCCACCACATAGTCCCAATGCAGGGAGTCCATGGCGGCGCAGGCAGCCTGAGCCATACCGGATAGGCATTTCACCACCACGATGTTGCCGGCAAAATCAACGCTCACCACCGCATCGGCAAACAGGGAATGAAATTTAGAAGAAATGTTGTCGGCTTCCTGCCTGACAGTGGAGTAGCGGTATCGACCGTCGCTGCCCAAGGCTTTGATCAGACGCAGTTCCTTGATGTCCCGGGACACAGTGGCCTGGGTCACATCGAATCCGGCCTTTTTCAGATATACCAACAACTCCTCCTGGGTATCCACCACATTGCTGCTGATAATTTCCAGGATTTTCGCATGCCTTTTTGTTTTCACGGCCAATCCCTCGCCTTCCCTGAAAATATACTTGCATAATCCCATCGCACTACCGGCGGTTCATCAGCTTTTGATTGATGACTCCGTAGAAGGAAACCGGTTTGATTTTAATCAGCCGCGCCATCATGGAGGAACGGACAATAACGATTTTGTCCTGACCGGTGATCCTCATACCTTCTTCGCTGTCTGCGGTGAGAAAAATCTCCTCATGATCCGCCGACGGCGAGGTCACCGACAGGCTGGCGTCCCGATGGAAAATCATAGACCGGGTAAAAAGCGAATGAGGACAAATAGGCGTCATCAGCAGCGCATCCAGCGCCGGATCGATAATCGGACCGCCGGCAGAAAGGGAATAGGCGGTGGAGCCGGTGGGCGTCGCAACGATCACCCCGTCCGCGTGATAGGTCACCACCGGTTCGTCGTGGTTGCGGATATTCAACTCAATCATCCGGGAAAGGGAGCCTCTGGAAATCACCACTTCGTTGAGAGCGGTGAATCGCCGGTTTTCTTCTCCTCTCTCCACGGTTACATCCAACACCATCCGCAGTTCTTCCGTATACCTTCCTTCAATCAGCGCAGACAGCTGGCTCAGCTCATCCAGTTCCAGTCCCGCCATAAATCCCAGGTGGCCGCAGTTGATCCCCAGCACCGCGCGGCCGCAGTTCGCGGCTCGTTTGGCTGTATGTATGATGGTGCCGTCGCCTCCCAAGGCTACCGCCACATCGGATTGCAGCAGCACTTCATCCGTGTCTGCCGCCGGGAACTCGCCGGAAACGGCGGGGAAAAGCAGCTCCGCGCCCAATTCCTGCAGCGCCCGGCAGACCCCGTCCAGAGCGGCGGAAACCCCCGCGGCCTTGCTGTTGGCAATTACCGCCACGCGCATAATGCTTTCTCCCCCTTCACGCTGTTAAACCATTGATCTGCCGTGGATTCGGAAAGCCTCCGCCACCACAGCGTCCACATCAAAGCCCGCTCTCTCCGAGACGGTATACCGGGTTAAAGCCAGATACTCGATGTTGCCATCGCCTCCCGCAATTGGAGAAAAAGTGAGAATATCCACGGTGAAACGGCAGCCCTGCAATACATCCAGAATATCTCTGAGCACCGCCCGATGAGCCGCCGGATCCCTCACCACGCCGCGTTTCCCCACCGCCGCCCGGCCAGCCTCAAACTGCGGCTTGATCAGGAGCACCGCTTCCGCCCCCTCCTCCAGGTAGTGCGGAAGGCAGTTTATGATTTTTCTGATTGATATAAAGGATACATCAACCGAACAAAATTGTACAGACGCCGGCGGGATAATTTTGCAAATCTTTTCTATATTCCGTATATCCAGCCCTTCCATGTTCACCACGTCTGAACGGCTGCGCAGACTTTCATGAAGCTGACCGTGTCCCACATCCAGGGCATATACCTTTTTCGCCCCATACTGCAGCATACAGTCGGTGAACCCGCCGGTGGAGGCCCCCACGTCCAGGCATATTTTCCCATCCGGGGAAGCCCCCAGCTGCAGCGCCTTTTCCAGCTTATAGCCGCCTCTGCCCACATAACGCTGAGCGAAACCAGCCTCCACGGTGATCTCATCCTCCGGCATCACCGCCAATGATGGTTTGGTCACCCTGCGTCCATTGACCTTTATTCCGCCGCCAGCAATCAGTTCCTTGGCCTTCTCCCGGCCGGAGGCGATTCCCCTGCTTACGATGGCGGCGTCCAGCCGCTGGCTACTCATCCTCATCACCGGCCTTGCAGAATTCTCCGGGTCCATAAAACGCGGCGTCGGCGTATTTCATCACCGCCTGGCAGATGCTGTCGATATCCAGTCCCGCCCGGCGCAGGCCGGAGGAGGCAGTGCAGGTGGGAATAAAGGATTCGATGGCATGAATCTCATAAACGCCGAAATACCGCCGTTCCATCAGTCCCGCGCCGAAATGTTCGGCAATACCGCCGCTGCGGTAGCCTTCTTCAAAAAAGAATACCCGCTGATACCCCATGGCTAACGTAATACATTCCGGATCCAGCGGCTGGATCCGATTGAGCTTCAGCACCGAGACCCGGACGCCTTTGGCGCTGAGTTCCTCCGCCGCAGCCAATACCGAGTGAAAAATACGGCCATAAGTCACCAGCAGCATCCGGGAGCCCCCCGCATGGAGCAGGGTAAAGGGCTTGTAATCCGGTTCAAACTCCACCGGACAGGGCAGCTCTCCTCCCTTGGGATACCGCACCACGGCAATCCCCTTCACATCATACAGAGCCTGCTTGAGATGGATCGCCAGCTCCTGAAAGCTGGCGGGAGAATAGATGGTAACTCCCGGTATCGTCGTCAGAAACGGCACATCGAAAATACCCTGATGGGTCTCCCCGTCATCCGGCACTACCCCGGCCCGGTCCACCGCCAGCACTATATGGCTGCCGATGATGGCGGTATCATTGAGAATTTGATCATAGCTGCGCTGCAGGAAGGTGGAATAAACCGCAAATACCGGCAGCATCCCATTCTGCGCCAATCCGGAAGCAAAAGTGACGGCGTGCTCCTCTGCGATGCCCACGTCAAAGAAGCGGTCAGGGAACTGCTCCGCAAAATTCTGCAGCCCGGTACCGCTTTTCATGGCGGCGGTAATGGCGCAGATAGTTTCGTCTTCCTTGGCTAAAGCCGTCAGATTGTCTGCAAAAGCGGAGGAAAACGAGGTGCCTGAAGGCGGCGTTTTGCCTGTCTCCACGTCGAAAGCGGTAACACCGTGGTATACATCCGGACTCTTCATGGCATACTCATAGCCTTTACCCTTGACCGTCTCCACATGGAGCAGCACCGGACGGGTGATGTTCTTGGCAGCCTGAAGCGCCCGGGTGAGATCAGACAAATTGTGCCCATTAATGGGACCCAGATAATAAAAGCCCATCTCTTCAAACAGGGTGCTGTTGTGATACACCATGTTTTTCAGCTTGGTTTTTGCCCCCAGCAGCAGGGTGTACAGTCCCCGGCCGACCAGCGGGATATGGGACATCACCTTGCCAAACCTGTTTTTGAAACGTACATACCGTGGCCTGGACCGAAGCGTCGCCAGGTGTCGGGCAACGAATCCCACGTTGCGGCTGATAGACATACGGTTATCGTTGAGCACCACGATGAGCCGGTCCCGGCTCCGTCCGGCATTGCTCAGCCCTTCGTAAGCCAAACCGCCGGTCAGCGCCCCGTCCCCCAGCACCGCCACCACATAGCCGTCATCTCCGCTGAGCGCCTTAGCCTTGGCCAAGCCGTTGGCGGCGGACACCGCCGTGCTGCTGTGGCCGACAATAAAAGAATCATAAGGACTTTCGTCCGGCCTGGGAAAACCGGACAGCCCCCCCTCCTTGCGGATGGTGCCGAAGCGGTCCGCCCGACCGGTGAGCAGTTTATGGACATAGCACTGATGTCCCACATCCCAGACAATTTGATCATGTGGGAGATCAAAGACCCGGTGCATGGCCACCGTCAGCTCCACCACTCCCAAGTTGGAGGAAAGATGCCCTCCTGTCTGAGACACCGTATGTATCAAAACATCCCGAATCTCCTGGCAAAGCGCCTCCAGTTCCGGGATTTTCAGTGTTTTCAGTTCTTCCGGCGTCAGCTGAGACAGCCGCGCCTCCGGGGAATTATCCGCCATATGCAGGCCTCGCTTTACTAATATGCTGTGTGATGCACGGCGTCATGCGGGTATCAGAATTCCCACCAGAATGCCCAGCAGCACGCCGCCTAATACCTCCAGCGGAGTATGGCCGATGAACTCCTTCAAATCGATCTCATCTACTTCTTTATCCGGAATTCCGTCGCCGTTGGTGTCCGCATTCTGGCTTTCCATTTGATTGAGGTACTTATTCAGCAGCCGGGCATGCTCCCCTGCCTCCCGACGCACTCCCATGGCATCGTACATGGTGACAAAAGCGAACATCACCGCCAAAGCGAAAACGGCTGAGTTAATCCCATTGAAGCGGGCAATGGATACCGTCAGGGCGCAAACCATGGCGGAATGGGCGCTGGGCATGCCGCCCGCGCCCCACAGCCGTTCCGGACTGAGCTTTCTGGTGATGAACAAGGTGATCAGCACCTTGAATATCTGCGCCAGCAGCCAGGCAAGCCCGGCGGCGAACAGCACGCGATTTTTGAAGAATTCCTGGATCAGACCCATGGAATGTCCCGCCTTTCCAACATTAACGTCCAATAGTGCCGAGCCGGCTCCGCCATTCTACTTTTTTCGCTGCAGAAGGCTCGCCGCCAGCCGCTGCAGATCGCCCGCATCGCTGCCGAACAGCCGAAGGGCATCCACCCCTTGCTGGGTCCGCCGCTCTGCCAGCCGAACAGCCTCATCCATTCCCAGCAGACTGACATAGGTTGTTTTCTGGTTGATCTCATCGCTGCCCACCGGCTTGCCCAATTCCTCCGGTGTGGAGGTGGCATCCAGAATGTCGTCGATGATCTGAAAGCTCAGCCCCACGTTTTCCCCATAAGTATGGGCGGCCCGACGCTGTTCCGCCGAAGCGTTTCCCAGCAGGCATCCCATTTCGCAGGCGGCGGTCAGCAGCGCGGCAGTTTTTCCCCGCTGCAGCTCTTCCAGCACCTCAAGGCCCACTTCCCGGCCCTCGCTTTGCAGGTCGATCACCTGGCCGCCTACCATGCCATATATTCCCGCAGCATCCGCCAGAATTGAGGCGGCTTCCAGCGCCGCCCGCTCAGATAAGCCACGTCGGTTTTCTTCCTTCAGCATAACCTCAAACGCCCGGGTCAGCAGGGCGTCGCCCGCCAGCAGGGCCATATCCTCTCCGTAAGCGGCATGGACGGAGGGCTTTCCCCTCCGCAGAGGGCTGTTGTCCATACAAGGCAGATCATCATGAACCAGAGAATAGGAATGGATCATTTCCAAAGCGCAGGCAAAGGGCAGCGCCGCCGCCGGGCTCCCACCGCAAAGGCGGCAGAACTCCAGCACCAGCACCGGCCGCAGGCGCTTGCCGCCTCCCTCGCAGGCGTAGGCCATAGCCTCCACCACGGTTTTCTGCATCCCGCCCTCATGGGGCAGATATCGTGGCAGGGCCCTCTCTATATTTTCCAGATGCTCTTGCAGCACCGGACTGTACAGCGACACGTTCGCCATCCTGCTTCGCCCCTCTCGTCATGCTTCCTCTGCCAGCTGATTTTCCTGCTCATCCGCCGGCGGCTCTCCGGTCTTATCCGCCGTACCATCCGTCTCTTCCTGAGGCGCGGTAAGCTTGACGATCTTCTGCTCGGCATTTTTCAGCGCTTTGGTGCAATAGGCGGTGAGCTTGGTGCCCTCCTCAAACAGCTTGAGGGAATCATCCAAAGTGCATCGTCCGCTTTCCAGCGCCGCCACAATCTGTTCCAAACGGGTCATTGCCTTTTCAAAGGTCCATTCCGTAGCCATATGTTCCAAGCCTTTCCGAATTCTCTTCCGTTTATTCCTCCGGCGAATCATCCGCCGTGCAGTTGATTGTTCCATCGGAGAGCCGCAGCGCCAGCTTGTCCCCTGGCCGCACATCCGCCCTGCGGCCAACCACCCTGTCGGCCCCGTCCGCATCCTTGACATAGGCGATGGAATAGCCCCGGGACAACACTTTCAGCGGGCTTAAGGCATCCAGCTTGCCCGCTGCGGCCGCCAGCCGCCGATCCGCCCGGGTCACCGCCACATGAGCGGCCCCGGCAAAGGCCCGGGTAATATAATCCAGCCGCATGGCCTGTTCTTCCACATAAAACAAGGGTGTGGCCAGGCACCGTTTGGCTTTGAGGGAATCCAGGGATTTCCCCCGAAGATCCACCGTGTTCCGCACCGCCCGCAGGGCAATGGCCTGCAGCTGCAGCACCCGCTGCGCCAGCTGAGCCTGATCCGGCACCGCCAGCTCGGCAGCCGCGGAAGGGGTGGGCGCCCGCAGATCGGCGGCGAAATCGCAGATGGTGAAGTCCGTCTCGTGGCCCACCGCGGAAATCACCGGTATCCGGGAGGCGGCCACCGCCCGGGCAACCCCTTCGTCGTTGAAGGCCCACAGTTCCTCGATGGAACCGCCACCCCGGCCGATGATAATCACATCCGCCGCCCTCCGCTCATTGAGCCTGTGCAGCGCCGCGATCAGCTGGGGCGGCGCGCCCTCTCCCTGCACCAATACCGGACAGAAAACAATCTGCGCCAAAGGATACCGGCGGCCCAACACGTTGAGAATATCCCGCACCGCCGCTCCCGTGGGAGAGGTGATCACCCCCACCCGGGAGGGATAGCGTGGCAGGGGTTTCTTCCGCTCTTCTGCAAAAAGGCCCTCCGCCGCCAGCCGTGCTTTCAGCTGCTCATAGGCAATCTGCAGCGCGCCGATCCCATCGGGCTGCATTTCCTCAATGTAAATCTGAAAGGAGCCGTCTTTTTCATAAAGAGAAACCCGGGCTTTGACGATGACCTTCATGCCGTTTTCCGGCGCGAATTTCAGCTTAGAGGCATACGCCCGAAACATCACCGCCCGTACCAAAGCCCCCTCATCCTTGAGGGAAAGATACAAATGGCCGGATTTATAATGATTGGTGAAATTGGAAATCTCTCCGCCTATATACACGGCCGCCAGATTCTTATCGCCTTCCAGCAGGGATTTCACATACCGATTCAGCTGGCTGACGGTGATGACCTTCATCGTACCCATCCAACGGCCTCCTATCTTGCAATTTGAATCCTCACCTATATGGCTTCATCCGCCAGAGCGCACAGGAAAGCGACGCCCGCCGCGTTATCCGCCGAAAAAGCGGGAGGAGCAAACGCGCCGCCGTATCGCGCCGTCAGCTCTTTTCGCAGCAGAGAATTGGACATCACACCCCCGGCGTAAACCAGCGGCAGCGGCCCGTATTCCTTCAGCAGCGCCTCCGTCATGCCCGCCACCGCAGCCAGAATGCTCTGCAGGCAGAACAGCGCCGTCTCCGCGGTCGGCGCACCCTTGTCCAGCATACGCCGGCATTGATTTTCCACTCCGGACAGATGGCAGTCCGCCCCCTTCAAAACAGGCCTGGGCGCATACTGCCCGCCGGCCGAGCCCGCCAGCCGATCCAGTTCCGGTCCCGCCGGGAATCGCAGTCCCATCATACCTCCCACTCGGTCCACCAGCTGTCCCGCCTTCAGATCCAGGGAATGGGCTGCCACCCGGCAGCGGATGACGCATTTTTCATCCGGCTCCACCAGCAGTGCATCGGTGGTGCCGCCGGATACGTGAAAGGCCAGAAAGCGCTCCCCGATCAGCTCCCGCCGGTCAGCGCCCCAAAGAGCAGCGGCAACATGCCCCTGCTGATGGGTAAACAACCGGCAGGGAATGCCCGCCGCAGCCGCGATCTCCCGGGCGGCGCCGCTTCCCACTAGAAAGCAAGGCATATAGGAGCCGTCGACCTGCTGGGGCCGGTCAGAGGCGGCCACAGCGTTCAGCGCTCCGTCGGCCCTTTCCCAAACTTTCTCCAGAATTTCCGGCAGCTGGCGGACGTGATGGAACACCGCGTCGCTCTGGCGCAGCCCCATCTCCCCCGGCTTTACCGGCAGCAGCTTTTTCTCCTGCCGCAGTTCGCGTGTTTGCGTATCCAACACCGCGGCGGAGGTCGTATAGTTGCTGGTATCCAGTCCCAGATAGATGCTCATGGGACCGTAACTTCCCCGGCATCGTCTTTCGGCGCGTTCTCCCGGGCGATACCGCCCAGCACCCCATTGATAAAGGGTGCGTCCTCGTCCCCGCCGTATTTTTTCGCCAGCTCCACCGCCTCATTGATGGAAACGCTCACAGGGATTTCCTCCACAAAAAGCATTTCGTATACCGCCAGCCGCATGATGGACAGAGCCACCCTGGAAATCCGCTCCTTGTTCCAGTTGCGGGAATGAGCGGATATCCTGGCGTCCACCTCCGCCAGATGGGCTTCCGCACCCTCCGCCAGAGACAAAGCGAAGGCATCCTCCTCCACATCCCGGGCCTCACCCGCGTTCTGCAGAATCTCCCGCACCGTGTCCTCACTGAACAGCTTTTCAAAAATCAGGATAAACGCCAGTTCCCGCGCTTCACGTCTTGTCATAATCTTCCAAGCCTTTCCGGTAAATATACATCTCTTGACAATAATCGACATCCATCAGAAGAAAAAAGCCCTCCACAAGCCAGCGGAGGGCTGTTGCAGACAGACGGTATAAGCTCTTTTCCCCAAAGACGCGGTCACTGGGCGGCTTCCTCTTCCAGCACAATGCCCGCCACATGGACGTTGACCTTGGTTACCGGCTTGCCGGTCATAGACTGAACGGCGACCTTCACCTGATGCTGTACCTCTCCCGCCACATCGGGAATCCGGGCGCCCACCTTCAGGTTGATGTACACGTCCACCACGGTTTCACTTTCGTTATTTACCACCTTCACCGATTTGGTGGTGCCGGTGGCCATGATTCCCCGGATATCCGCCGGGCGTTGAGCCATGCCCGCTACGCCGGGGACCTCCATCGCCGCGGTGTTGGCGATGGTAGCGATCACATCCTCGGAGATGATGCAGCTGCCTTCGGAAACCTTGTATCCTTTATCATCCATAGCTTATGTCCATTCCTTTCTGCCTGAGGGGAGTTTGAAATCAACCTTCAAACCATGGCCTCGTGTTGTTGCTATCCTGTATATTATACCACAAAGTCCCTGCGGGGCAACCGTTTTTTCTCATTTTACCGTTCCGATGTTGATATTTTGGGCGACAATCTTCGACTGAGTGGTGACAATCTCGGTAATCTGCACCGATTCCTGGGGCTTGAGCCCCTCCGAGCGCACCACAATGCTGCAGTTTTCCCCTTCAATATAGACCACGCAGTCCGCGAATCCCTTGGATTTGATCAGACTTTCGATCTTGCTTTCCTGTTCCACCGCCTGGGCAATGGCGGCGGCCTTCTCCGCCGCCTGCTTCTTCACGTCGTCGGTGGCCTTGACGTCGTTCATCATATCCTTGATGATGTCCAGAGCTTCCTCGCGGGCGCTTTCCCGGCTCAGACGGGCCTGCACAAAGTAATCATTGCTGTCCCCGCCGGAGGATTCCGGACCCGAAACCACGTTGGAATTGCCCACATACTGGGCGTCTCCCATGTTGTGGGTGGAGGATGTGGAGCTGGTTGGCTTGCCGTTGGCATCCGTCACCGGCGGCTGCTGGCTGGAAAAATAATAGTTGAGATAAACCGCAACGCCCAGCGCCACGATCAGGGTGGCCAGAATCACCTGTTTTTTACCAAAGATCCGCGTCATACTACCCATTCCTTTCTTGCCTGCTTATTCAGTGAGTTTTGTTACGCACACGCGTTTGGAGGATATGTTCAGCGCGATGGTCACCGCTTCTGTCACCCGCTGCTGCACCAGCGGCTGATCGCCGCCCTCGCAGACGATGACTACCCCTTTGACCGTGGGCTGCAGCTCGGTCACCAGCAGTCCCTGCCGGCCGTTTTCCGTCTCCACAATGACGATATTTTCCTCCGTATCGTCCCGCTGGTTCAGCTTTGTGGAGCTGCCGTCCGTGCCCTCCTGCCGGTCGGTGTTGACCTTCTGCTGGGTGGCATACACGTATTCCACACCGTTTTCCAAGGTCACCATGATCTGGCATTTACCCGCGCCTTGAATGCTGCCCACCACCTCGCTGAGCTTCGCTTCGGTTTTGGTGAGGAATTCTTCCGCTGTGGTTTTGGCGGACGTGCCGGATGCCTTTTGCCCGGGCCAGAATTCCGACAGCAGGATCAGCGCCATGCCCACGAGACCGGCAATGATGACAATCTTGCGTCCCTTCCCCCCCTTTATGCTGTCTGCGATTCGCGTCCATCCTGTTCCGGGGCTCTTATCGGCCGTTTTCTTTTCATCATCCATCTTGGTTCTCCTTTCTTTTGATTTCCGGCGGCGGAAACCCGGCCCATCCGGGAAAATTCAGCCTTCCGCCGCTTCGATGTCCACCTCCAGCCCCAGCCGCTGCTCCAGCAATTGGCGCACGGCCAATGACTGCGTCATGTTTTGTTTGTCCAGATACAGGATAATTCGTTTAATATATATGCTGCCGTCTTCGGAAGTATCCGTCTCAGTGACGATTTTTTCCGCCGACAGATTGTGACTGCTCAGCGTGGCTTCCGCCAATTTTTGTACAGCGGCGCCGATCTGCCGTTCCACCTGCTCATTTACCCGGTTTTCCAGCATCTCGGAGCGGATATCGGCGGGCAGGGAATCCAGATTCAGGCTGGTAAGGGATTTGAGGTTCAGCAGCGGCGTTACCAGGCAGCAGAGAAAAAACGCCGCGGTAATCATACGGAATATCTTTCCCATCCCATCCTTGGGAGCCAGCATCTGCAGCAGGGTGCAGCCGATGGCCACGGCGCACAGCGCCGCCGCCCAGCCTTTTACCGCGTCCATCAACCATCCCGTCCTTTCCCGATCCGTTACGTCTGTTTGTCATCCGCCGCCCGCCTTGGTGACGATGGTGGTGGCGATAATCATAAACAGCGCGCAGGCCGCCATCACGCCGATCAGGGTTTTCACCACCGACTGGGCCGTTTTCAGCACCGCGCTGATCGGTCCAAGGCCGAACAGCTCCGCCGCCATATTGCATAGGCTCAATCCGAGAGACCACAGCACGCATTCCAGAATAGGCGGCGCGGCGATCAGCACCGTGGTGAGAATCCCGAAGCCGCCCAGGGTGGATTTCAGCAGCGACAAACAGCCTTTGACCGCGTTGAAGGCTTCGCTGAGGGCGCCGCCCACCACCGGCACAAAGCTGGAGATGGAAAACTTGATGGCCCGCCCCGCCAGGGTATCCGCCGCCGCGCCCACGATCCCCTGCAGGGACAGCAGCCCCACAAAAAGAGAGGTGGTGATAGCCAAAAGCCAGCCGGCGGTTTTGTTGATCCAGCTCCCCACCCCTTCCAGCCGCAGCCCGCCGCTGACCGAGCCGGTGAGCCCCATAGCCAGGGAAACCGTCATCAGCGGCACGATCACCTTGGTGGCCAGCAGGGAAATCAGCTCCGCCACAAAAAGCACAACGGTATTGTAGGACGCGGCGGTCAGGGCTTGTCCGGAGGTCAGCAGGATGCCGGAATACACCGGCACAAAACTGATCATAAAAACCGAGGTGCTTTCCGCCGCTTCCCCCACCCGCCGGATACATCCCGCCATCGGGAACAGCACCGCCGCGCAGGCCGCCAGCGCGCAGATGACGCCGAACACCTCGGAAACCGCCGGTTCCCGGACCGTCTGCTTCAGGCTGTCCATCAAAGCGCACAGCAGGATGATACCCAGCAGCATACCGCAGCTGCCCAGCACCCCGCCAGACTGCGCGGCCGCTGCGGCCAGCAGCTCGCTGAGAGCGGTTCCCGGCTGCAGGGCGGTGAGGCTCTCCGCGTCCAGCTCCGTGATTCCCAGCTTGTCCAACAGTTCCCGGGTACCGGCGGGCAGATCATGGAATATCTCCTCCGCTCCGCTGGCTTCCAGCTGTTCCCGGTACAATTGCTCCTGGTCTATTTCCTCCTCCGCGCGGATCGGCCGCAGCGCCAGCACCGGCAGCAGCAGCAACAGACACAGGCATATGCGCCATCCTCGCCTCATCTACCCCACCGCCTTCCCGCTCATCAGGGAAACGGCCAGCTCAGCGATTTTCTGAAACAGCGGCAGGGAAAGCATAATCAGCCCCACCTTGCCCGCCAATTCCGCTTTGCCCGCCAGCGCGCCCTCCCCTGCATCCCGGCAGGCGTCGGCGGCCAGCTGGGTCAGCAGGCAGATGCCCAGCGCCTTGAACAGGATCTGCCCATACTCCGCCGGCAGGGCGGAGGAAGCCATCAGCTCCTTCACCGCGTTCAGGGAGGGGACTGCTTTAGTAAGAAGCAGCGCCATCACCCCCACGCCGGTCAGCAGCCCCACCGCCATGGATTGTTCCGGGCTTTTCTGCCGGAGCAGCACCGCGAGAAAAGCCGCCACCACCACCACGCCCGCTATCGCCGCGAATTCCATTTCCACGACCATTCCTTTCCGGAGTCCGCCCTTTATCCTTCCCGTCAGCCGTCCATCCCGTTATAGTCCAAACACGGATTTGACCGTGCGGAACAAATCGCTGATCTCCGGCACGATCATGGAAAGCACCACGATCAGCCCGGCCAGGGTGGTGAGCATCGCCTGTTCCTCCCTGCCCGAGCGGATCAGCACCTGATTCAGAACCGCCACAATGATGCCGATGGCCGCGATCTTGAAGATCAAATCCACATCCATACCCTTAAACCAGCCTTTCCTTTATCCTCACAGGAGCAGCAGGGCGAGTCCCAGCCCTCCTGCCAGTCCCAGCATGATATACAGCTTTCCTTTATTCGCCACCTCCCGGCGGGCATCCTCCGCTTGCCGGGAAAACAATTCGCCATATAAGCTGCAGTGAGCGGTCTGCCCCTGGGTATCGCTGGTTCCCAAGCCCTTGCCGAACTCCTGCAGCAGCGCCTGGTCTTCCGCGGTGAAGCCGCATTTGCCGCCTTCCCGCTCCACCGTCCGGATCCATACCCGGGGGAAATCCCCCTCGGCTTCCAGCGCCCTTTCCATATCCTCCAGAAACCGCAGGGAGCGGTATTCCGCCGCCCGGGAAGCGGAGAAGATCAGCTCCCGTACCGGCGCCG
Source organism: uncultured Oscillospiraceae bacterium (assembly GCA_902492455.1). GTDB lineage: Bacteria > Bacillota > Clostridia > Oscillospirales > Acutalibacteraceae > CAKTXU01. The sequence continues at coordinate 261,686 of CABULH010000001.1, read as the reverse complement.
CCGTGTAGCGGATTTCCGAAGCGATGCGGACAATGAGTTTTTCCATAGCGTCAAGGGCGGCTGCCCGCCGGTTCAGTCCGGAGGCCGCCGACCACCCGAGCCAAACGCCCGCCAGCGTAATCAGCACCAGGCCCAATATTTTCATTCCACACATCCTCCGTCCGCAGGATACGGTCGATATGGCCGGGAGTATCCCGGCCGGACAGCATCACCACATGTTCAAAAGCCCCGGTTCGCAGCGCCTCTGCAATGTGAGGCCGCCGCAGCAGGGAGGCCAGATCCCGGCAATGGGCGGTGGCGATCACAGCGGTTCCCGCGTTGAGGGAAGCCGTCACCGCCCGGGTCTCTTCCGGCGTGCCCAGCTCATCGAAAATCACCACGTCCGGCGCCAGGCATCGCACCGCCTGTTCAATGCCCTTGTCCTTCGGGCAGTAAAGCAGCACGTCGCACTCCGCCAGTTCCCGGCCGCTTCCCAGCTCCCCCCGCTCGTCCACCACCGAAACATGATACCGCCTGCCCCGGGAGCCGTCGGACAGCTGCCGGGCCAGATCCCGCAGCAGGCTGGTCTTGCCGCTGGAGGGCTCTCCGCAGATCAGAGCGCCGCCGACGCGGCCGTCCCGCAGCAGAACGCTCGTCAGGGAATCGGCGCAGCCCGTGTGCTGCCGCGCCACCCGCAGACAGATGGAGGTGATCTGCCGCATGGAAAGGATATCGCCGTTTTCCGTCACCACGCTGCCGGCGATACCCGCTCGGCAGCCGGTGCGGGTGCTGATGAATCCCCGGCGGATCTCCTGCTGATGGGTATGCACGGAATATTCGCAGAGCGCCTGAAAGCATTCCGCCAGCAGCGCGGCGTCGCATATGTAAGGACTTGTCCGGCGGATTTCGGTGACATCACCGTTTTGCGTCAGCAGAAGCACCCGCCCACCGCCGGCTAATTCCACCGGCGCGCCTGCCCGCAGACGGATCTCCTGTATTCTTTCCTGCACAGAGAGGGGGATTCCCATCAGCTTGTCCCGCAGCGGGGCGGGCAGACAGGTCACCGCCCGTTGAAAATCCGTCATAACCTTCACCTCGCTTGATCATATGCCTGTCCATTTCGGGATAGAACCGAAAATTTCCGCAGAAAAGGAAAAGAGGCTGTCAATAAAGTGTTTCGGAGGGAAGAGGAGTGTGAGGGGGAACCGTAAGGGTTCCCCCTTGCGCAACAATCACCCGCCCTCAGGCGTCAAAAGTGGAGAAAAGTGAATGATTTTCTCCACTTTTGCTTAGCTTGGCGTAAATGGCCGGCGTAGACCGGACTTTTTCGACAAGCTGAAGAGGCTGCTGCAAAATGAAGCATTTCGCAGCAGCCTCTATAGGGGCGCCCTGACCGTCAGTCCTTCCGAAACGCGCCCATCCATTGCAGCAGATAGAAACAATCCTGAAAAGCCCGCCGGTAAATCCACTTTTCCTGTAAGGATTCTTTTTCACTATCAGATATTTCCAGGTTAAAAAGCAATTCTTTGTTTTCCTCTCCCAGCCGTTCCCGTACATTGGCAAAGAGCTCGTTATATCGTTTGGCCGCTTCTTTATATTCTGGGTCCCCCTCCGCGTTCCGAACCAAAGCCTCGTTGCAGGATTCACTGCAGGCATTTTGAAAGAAACAAATAAACGCGTCCTTCATTCTGTTACCCTCTTTTCCCCTTCTTTTTCTTTCACCATCTGCGCCCTGAAAGACAGCGCCACGGCATGGTTCCGGGACGCTTCGCGCCAAGTTCAAATCTCCTCCAGTTTTTTGAGCTGCATTTCCCGCGCTTTTTTCAGCTGTCCCTCCGGAAGCTCCACATAAACACAGTTTTCACAGCAACCGGCGTTATCCAACGTGACATAAGACAGCAAGCAGCGGCTATTCCTCCAATAGAGACAAAACTGGTTTTCACATCTGTCTATTTTCGCTCTCATCCATATCCCCCCTTTTTCAAGAAATGCGGAGATAGACTCCGTTTGAAAACCGCAACCATTATACATATTGAATTGGTGAAAGTCGGTTTTTATCTGAAATACAGATAAAAAAGAAACGAGGAATTCCGGCTGAGAGGAAAATGAATGTTACGAATCAGCTAAACGGGATTCCAAAGGGCCGCCGGCCCTTTGGACCTTCCTTTTCTCTTTCGTGTTGATAAATGCCTACGCCCTTTTACCCTTCGTCGAAATGCCGGTCTTGACCAGCCGACCCGACTGTGGTATTGTTAGATTTGCAAATCTTCCACTGTAATGTTGACTGCCCTTGCGATACGAATTGCCGTCGTAGCGCTGGGGGTTCGTTTATCGTACTCATGTCGCCGGTACGCTTGCTCTTATATGCCTGTTTCTTTAACGACCTGCTCCTGTGTCTTGCCGGACTGCTCACAGGCCGCCCGTAGCGTCATATTCATCTGTTCCTTCCTTTTCGATAAACAGCCAATTGGATGTGTTTCTATAATAGCATACAACCAATCGGCTGTCAACATATTCTTGGAGGTATGCTTATGTCTTTTTCATCACGACTTAAAGAATTACGCAATATCCGAGGACTTTCCCAAAAAGCTGTAGCCGAAGCTATTGGAATGGCGCCTATGGCCTACCAGCGCTACGAGTACGGGACAAGGGAACCCGCATACCAAAAGCTCATCGCCCTGGCTGACTACTTCGACGTGTCCTTGGACTACCTGGTGGGCCGCAGCGATGATCCCCAGCGGTATTGACGTGCTTTGGTGAAATCGCCGGAAGTATACTCCATCAACACGAAAGAGAAAAAGGGGGGGGGGGCCTCCCTGGCGCGTCTTTCCCCTTTTCTTCGCGCGAAAGAAAAGGGGTGCCCGCGCGGCATGAGCGCAAAAAAGTTCCGCCACGCATGTCCGCCAGATCAGGAGGAGCGCAGCCGCTTCTTTATCACAGGCGGCCACGTCCTTTTGGCCTATGCCCCAAAAGGACGCAAAAGCGCATTGTCCGTCTCCATCATTGGGCGGCTTGGTCGCCCTAGGGTTCACATCGCCAGCACCAGTCCCAGTAGAATCTCCGGGCTTCATAAACACCGGGAGACTCGCCGGGCGCTTCACAGAGGATCGAGGCAAGGATAACCGCCGCCACTGTGAGGATCCTACGCCATATCCCAAAAGGTAACAAAGCATGAATAAGCAGTCGACGCACCAACGGTGAACAGAGGCGGGATAAACAGCTAAGCCTCTTTCAGCTTCCGGTGTTTCTCTATCTGAACGCGGGGTTCCGTCCCCGCGCTTTCTCCCCTCTACGAGGGTTCTCTTGAGTGGCTCCAAAGTAGCCGCGCGGGGAGGGGGGTTGTCAAGGGGGGCCGCCTTTTACTGTGTGGTCATCGCCTGAGCGGCCCCCCTTGGCTGCCCTTGGGGTCCAGGGGAGGTTGGGCACGCAACCTCCCTTGGCGAGGGCACGGGGCGAGCAGCCCCGTTGCTTGTATCCTCTGTCTCCGATTCTCCCCATCCGCGCGGCATGAGCGCAAAAAAGTTCCGCCACGCATGTCCGCCTGGAGATTGCCGCTGCGCGGCCACTCCCGGAAGAGCAGCTTGCGTACCATAAATCGAGGCACATATTTCGCGCCATTTCTCTCTCACCCTCTCTTTTGTTAGCACTATGTTATCACTCTGTTTGTAGAATGTCAAGAAAATATTTGCTAACATAATGCTAGAGGGGTGATAACAATGGCTACCAATAAAATTCAAACCGGACTGCGCTTAAACGAAACCGCTTACGATAAACTTCGAATCTTATCATCTCGTGAGGCACGGTCACTCAATAATCTCATCGAATATGTATTGCAAAAGTATCTTGACGAATATGAAGCCGAAAACGGCGCTATTGTGGTTCCTGATGAGGAGTAATATTCCCCTTCCTTAGCGACAGTCCTTGGTAAAAGTCGGTTTTATCTAAAATTACAGATAAAAAGGAAACAAGGAATTCCGGCTGAGTGAAAAATGAATGTTGCGAATCCCGTTTAGTTGGAAGGTAACCGGAAGTGGCAGATTGTCACCTCTCTCCCCAACGCCAGCGGCGCGAAATCCCGTCGAATATCTTTTTCTTTTTGATAAGTTGAAAGGGCGGTATGCAATCGTTGCATACCGCCCTTTCAGCTTATCTCATATTATTTCACATAATGGCAGATATCCAGGATGATCTCGCCTTTTTCATCCGGTGTGGTAAACCGGGGGCAGACATACCGCTCAAAGAACCACCAGGCCCCTTCCTCATCCGCAACAATTTTCATTCCCGCCTCCTCCAGCTTCTGGGCGCAGAGATGCTCCTTGCCGTAAATCTCTCCCTCCTTACCGTGAAGCCAGCAGGCGCCCAGGTCGGCGGCGGGGAAATCCACATAACCATACCCCTCCGGTACCGGCGTGTTATCCGGCAGGAACATACCGATCCAATATTGAAAGGGTTCGCCGTCCTTCCATCGCATCAGACCGATATAGGCATCGCCGTCTTCATACAAGGATTTCAGCGACTCACTGCCCGCTGTTTTTTCCAAAACATCGAACCAGCCGTTTTGGAACCATTCACCCCACTGCTGACCGAATCCGCCGTTTACCCGGTCTCCGTCGCCGTACTTCTTACCAATGAACCGCACTGCCGGGATGCTTTGCCGATACGTTTTAACGATTTCCATGGACGATTCCCTTCTTTCTTCGAATATAGAACATCTGTTCTGAATCATACCAGACTCTTATATTTTTGTCAAGGAAAATGACCGCTGCAAAACATTTGCAGCGGTCATTTTCCATTTTTTCGCAGATGGAACGCCGGATAATCCGCATTGCATTTCGGCAACCTAAAGCTAAGACAGCGGAAGGCAGGCGTTGACAATGGCGGCATCCATCATTCTCATCACGGCAGGCGTGGTTTTCTGCCTGTTCGGTTATGCCCTTTATCGTTTGTGGGCCGCCTTCACCGGCCTGGTGATCGGCCTGGCGGCGGGCGTGTGGCTGGAACGGACGCTGGGCGCGGCCATCTGGCCGGTTATCGTCGGGCTGGCGCTGGGCATCGCGCTGGCAGGGACCTTCTATTATTTTCAAATAGCCGGCGCTATCCTGTCCGGCGCCGGGGCGGGCTTTATACTGGCCATGCTGATCCTTTATACCATCGGCAGCAGCAACTGGCCGCTGGCGCTGCTGGGAGCTGTGTTCGGCGGCGTATGCGCGGGTATCTTTTTCAAGACCTTTATTGTGGCAGGCACCGCCATAGGGGGTTCTTCCGGTATTATTCTGGGGCTTTACGCCTTATTTGCCGGATTTGATTTTTATTCCTTTGATTTGACGAAGCCGCCCGTAACCGGCGGAGCCGCGGGTATGCTGCTGGCGGCGATAGCGGTAACAGCCGCCATCGGCGTCTCCATCCAGTCCATGCTGCTGCGCCGGCGGCAGCGGACAGCATCCGCCGGTATGCGGCATCAGCGCCGCCGCTGAGATTTCCCGGACAAAAATCCGGGACGGGCATACAATGATAAGGGACAAAAAATTTTTGGAAGAGATTCACCTGTTCCCTGATTAAAAAACAGATGGACAGGCAACAATAGAATCATCCGGATAACCACAAAGTACACGGAGGTCTTGACAGTGAACAACATTCGCAGAGGCGATATTTTTTACGCGGACCTGAGTCCTGTCGTCGGTTCCGAGCAGGGCGGCATCCGTCCTGTTTTAATTGTGCAAAACGATGTCGGCAACCGATTCAGCCCGACGGTGATCGCCGCGGCCATCACCAGCCAAAAGGATAAAGCCCGTCTGCCCACCCATATTCAGCTGAATTCCACCGGCAGCGGTTTAGCCAAAGATTCCATTGTCCTATTGGAACAAATTCGCACCATCGATAAACGGCGGCTGAAGGAGCATATGGGCCGGCTGGATGAGCACTCCATGGCGCGGGTAAACGAAGCGCTGCAGATCAGCTTTGGCCTTGGCACCGACAGACGCGCGGAGGAAAGAGAAAGCAGGGCTACATAACCGCCCTCACCGCATATTCCCCGCCGCCCCGGCCATACTAAAACAGGCCGCTGATCAGCGGTCCCAGGATAATGAATCAGCAGAAGAAAGGAATGGAAGCCCCATGCCGAATTTAACCGCCAAAGAATTGGGCGCGCTGGAGGATCAGCTCAGCGCCGAACAGCTGCTTATCAAAAAATACAAATCCTACGCCGCTTTAGCTACCGATCCTCAGATCAAAACCCAGTGTGAGCAAATTGCCGGACGGCACCAGAACCATTTTGATCGTTTGATGGGCTTTTTGGGATAAGGGATGAGGAAAGGAAGGTAAAGGATCATGAGCCAAAACACGGCTATCGCTATGCAGGATAAAGAAATGCTGGAGGACGTTCTGACCTCTCAGAAGCAGATTACCGAGCTTTACAATGTGTACGCCAATGAATGCGCCACCACCGCCATCCGGGACGAAATGATGAATATTCTTCATGACGAACACTGCATCCAGGCGGATGTATTCATGGAGATGCAGAAACGGGGCTGGTATCCCACCCCCATGGCAAAGGAACAGAAAATCCAGAGCACCAAGCAGAAGTTCCTCAATATGACTGCCCAAAATTAAATGACAGCGGGGAAACCTGATCAGGTTTCCCCGCTGTTTTAAAGTGGCTCCGCTCCCAAGGGCATTTACCGGAAAGCAATCACAGCTCCGCATCACGGGACAATAAGGCGCCCCTTCAGTAAATGGAAGAAATAAATAGATCGAGCACAAGATTAGCTGCAGTTAACCAAAATGTTATAGCCAAAACATAACGCCCCGGCAAACACTGCCGGGGCGTTAGAATTTCTTAATGGACAATTTCCTCCTTACAGTTCCGACATCTCACGCAATTTTCTGTTCGCGTGTTCGGCGCCCGCCGACCCGTCTTTCATGCTTGTAAGGAAGCACCTTTGGGCCTAGCCCATTGGACTCACCTTTTCCTTTTATATACTTCTATCATCAACGGGACAGACAACCCGTTCTCCCTTTTCTTCCAGCGCTTACAGTCAACAACTCGTGGAAATGCATCCTTTCCTCTACGCGGCCGGGAAAAGGGGTTTACCGTCTGTGACGCGGCTGCCGGTTTTGCCGGCGCGCCTGATAAAACCAGCTTAACCCACTGGACTCACCTTTTCAATTTAAAGTAACGACACCTATTAGTCTTGCTAATAAATGAAGTGCATCTGTCAATGCATATTCCGCTTTTGGTGTGGAAGACTTTTTGTGAACTTCAACCCGTTGGGATATCGTTCCGTCTCCATCATCTCGACGTTTCCCTGACCAGAAGGATGCGCCGGATTTCATCACACACTGGACTTTAGTCCGCCCGAGGGCTGACAAGAGGTTCATCATACGCTGTGTGCCTTGGAGGCCGGGCAACCGTTTCCGCCTGCTGGCAAGCTTTGTGAATTTTGCCTGACGGACAGAATCACCGTTTACCGTCCGCTCCCTATGTGCCTCGCTGTTACGCCTTCAGGTTCGCCCGCACTGGGTACCGCCCCATGCGGGCCTGGTTCTGCGCTTCACTGTCGCTGTACATGGGACTCACCCCTTTCATCTCACTAAAAAAGTTAGGCAAACCGGGAAAAATCTTTCCCGCTGCGGCCCTGCTTCTTCCAAGAACCGCTTTCTGTTTGTCTTTCCTTTTGACAACTACAGTATACACCAACAGTTGTGAATTGTCAATAGATATTTTATGAATGTAATGTGAATTGTTGGGTCATTCAACCGACAGCTTATCCAACAAGATTCATCTTGACGAATCCGCCGGAACACGCTACAATGGAATCAGCAAAGGATATTGCAAGCAAAAAGCCGTCATAAGCGGCGGCGGATTGGAGATTGAATATGGCGGACGAATACGGCGCGGACCTGGTAACGGTCCTGGACGATGAGGGCAATCAGCATCAGTTCGAACTGGTGGATGCCATTGAAACCGATGACGGCCGGTATGTGGCGCTGCTGCCTGTATACGATGATCCCAGTGAAACGGTCAACGATGACGGAGAACTGATCATCCTGGAAGTGGCGGAAGAGGACGGCGAAGAGGTTCTGGTTCCCATTGAGGACGAGGAAACGTTTGAGGAAATCGCGGATATCTTTGAGGAGCGCCTGTCGGACCTTTATGAAATTGAGGAAATGGAAGAGCCGCCGCTCAACTGAGACGGCTTCTCCGACTCCATCCTGCCTTGTGCGTGGACCGCAGCCATTTAACCCTACTACAGTTTGATATCGGGAGCTTGGCTCCGGCGCCGGATTGCAGACCTCCCCGCTCAGGCGGGAAGAAGGGAGCAGGAACGCGCTGGGCGGCGCCCACCTGCTTAGTGTTTAGTAGCAGGTTATATCAGCTGCGTTACGGCTTGGCGGGAGTATATGCGAACAACCCCCTGTCGGCGTCTTGCCGGCAGGGGGCTTTTGTTTTTTTTCGGATACAACCGCCGCCTCTCCGCTGCCAGCCGAAGAAACAGCGGTTCCATTTGAGCTTTCATCAAAAGAAGTGCAGCTGTTTTCCCTGATAGGGCTGACGGCGGTCGGTTACCGTCTCCAAGCTGCCGGCGGGAATATCCTTCATAAAGGGGGATGGATCCCCCGCTCCTGACAGAATCAGTTCCTCCTTGGCCCGGGTCATCCCCACATAGAATAACCGCCTTTCCTCCGCCGGATCAGTCTCCCGCCCGCCGGTCAGGGGGATCTTTTCCTCCTGGACGCCGCAGAGGAAAACCACGGGAAATTCCAGGCCTTTGGCGCCGTGCAGGGTAGACAGCGTAACCGCGTCCGGCGAATAAGCCTTGGAGCGGCGCACAATATCCGCTTCCCGTCCAAGGCTCAAGGCTTCCAAGAATTCGGACATCCTGTCGTGGAAAGCCGCGGTATCCTGCAGCCGCTCCAAATCCTTGTCCTCCTCCAGGGAATGATCCCGCCGCCAGGCTGCCAGCAGCTCCGCCGGCTTTCCGCGGCGAACCAAAGGCTGGAATTTTCGCAGTGCCTGGGCCAGAAGGGGAAATCCGCCGTCCATATCCCGGGGAACCATTCCGTCCAGGATATCGGCAAAAGCAGCCGGATTATTGGCGCACGACGCATAAGCGTCCAGCAGCTCCGAAAGCCGTTCTTTCGCATGGGAATCCGCCGCCAGCAGACATAGCCGCAGAGACAGGCTGTCGGCGGGATCCAGCAGAAAACGGAAAAACGCCGCGGCACGCCGCACCTGAACGCCGGATAAGAAGTCGTCCCTGCCGGCTACGGTGTAGGCGATGCCCTCCTTGGCAAAACAGTATTCCAATATATCCGCCTGCCGATGCGTGCGATAGAGCACCGCAATATCGGAAAATCCCCGGTTCCGTCCTTTTTCAGCCCGGCGCGCCTCCTGGGCATCCAGCATATCGATGCCGCCTACCAGACGATTGATCTCCTTGGTGATGAAAAGCGCCTCCGCGAAGGGATCTTCCGCTCGGTAAAGCCCTGGTTTTTTTCCACTTTCGTGCACCGGCTCCAGCTGCCGGTGCGCCCCGTCCGATGCCAGCACCGGCAGGGCACAGCGAAGAATCTCCGGGGTGGAACGGTAATTTTGTATCAGCCGGATCCGCCGCAGATCGGGATAATCTCCGGTCAGCCGTTCAAAGCAGCGGGCGTCGGAACCCCGGAATCCATAGATGGACTGATCCGGGTCACCGATCACAAAAAGACTCTCCCCGCCCCGGTTCCACGCCCGAACCAAACGATACTGCAAATCATTGATATCCTGAAATTCATCCACCAGCAGATGTGAAAAAGCAGCGGGAGCTTTTCGTCCCCCCTCCTCTTCCAGCCGGTGCAGCACATCCAGCAGAATATCGTCATAGTCACGGACGCCGTATTCCCGCAGCCGCTGATTGTAGGCTTCATAAACGGCCTGTGGTACGCCCTGAGGCGAATCCAGCTGGGCAATCCCGTTTTTGATCCGGGATATCCCTTCCAGCAGCCGCCGAGGTGAGGCGGTATATCCGGCGGAGGCTCCAACCTCTTCTGCCACGGTCAAGGCCTCCTGCTGATCCAGCAGGATAACCTCTCCTTCCCATTTGTTCAGCAACTCCAGACAAATGGCGTGAAAGGTACCGATGGTCATGGATCGGACCGTCCGTCTATCTCCCAACTGAATTTCCAGCCGCTGGCGCATCTCCTTAGCCGCCTTGTTTGTAAAGGTGACGGCCGTGATGCGGGAAGGGGAAATTCCCTGTTCCGCCAGCCAGGCGATCCGGCTCACCAGGGTGCGGGTCTTCCCCGTACCCGGTCCGGCGACAACCGCCACCGCCGATTCCCGGGCGGTAACCGCCGCCAGCTGCTCCGGATTGAGAGCGGCATGCACTTCCTCTGCCGCTGCTGCCGTTTCATCCTTTTTTATCGCCGCCGAGTTCAGGACGGCCTTTTTTTCTTTTTTGGCAGGCTTGTCCACAAAAAATCGAAGCTGGCCCGTCAGACGGTCGATATCGCTCTGATCCAGGATCCTTACCTTCCCGTATTCCCCATCATAGCCGGGAAATACGTCCACCCTGCCGCTGCGCAGCCGGCGGATGCCCTCCGCGATCAGCGGGCCCGCCTCCCGCTCAATATCCTCCACCGGCGCTTCCAGCAGGATATGCAGCTCGCTGCCCAGCCGTTCCAGCAGGGCTTCATACTGAGTCCGGGCCTTGTTGCTGGCCGCTGTGCAGCCCATGGAGGCGGCTACCACCTCCGGGAGAGGAATCAGGCTCTCAAAGCGAACGGAATCGTCGTGACGGAACCCCTCCGGCCGGTCGGCAAGTTCCTCCACCCGATGCAGGACCCCCACGGTAATCCGACCGCCGCAAACCGGACAGATTCCTCCCGCCGCCAGGGTTTCCGAAGGCTTAAGGCAGACCTTGCAGTGACGGTGCCCATCATAATGGTACTTGCCCTCTTCCGGAAAAAACTCAATGGTTCCCCGAAATCCGCCGTTTCCCTTCTTCATCGCCTGCGCAATGGCCGCATAGGATAATTCCGTATCGAACCGGTTGGCCTCCCGGGCCAGGTTGGCGGGTGAATGGGCGTCGGAGTTGGAAATCAGGGTATATCCGTCCAGCGCGGATAACCGCCAATTCATGGGCGGATCGGAGGACAGGCCGGTTTCCACGGCATGAATATAGGGTGTCATATCCCCATAGCAATCCTCAATCCGGTCAAAACCGGAATAGGCGCCGAAGAGCGAAAAATGGGGCGTCCAGATATGGGCGGGGACAAAAATGGCCTGAGGGCAGACATCCAGAGTGATCTCCAGCAAATCCCGGCTGTCCAGTCCCAGAATAGGCCGGCCGTCGGAGTGAAGATTGCCGATTAGTTCCAGCCGTTTGGCCAAAGCTTCCGCCGCGTCCAAGCTCGGCAGCATAATCACATTGTGCACCTTACGCACCCGGCCGTCCTTTTTATAGATAGAGCTGATCTCGCCGGTGACAATAAAGCGGGCAGGCTGATCTTCACCGGCCGGCGCGCCGTCCTGCAAACGGCAATCCGTTTTCAGCCGGTAAAGACCGTCCTCCGCTTCCATCAGCTTGTCCCGCAGCTCCTGCCGCCAGGCAGGATGGGTAAAGTCCCCCGTTCCGATCAGCTGGAGACCCTTGCGCCGGGCCCAAAGCTCCAGCATCTCCGGCACACAGTCCTTGCTGGTAGCTCGGGAATAGCGGGAATGGATATGAAAATCCGCTGTAAACATCTGTATCACCGCCAAATATATGATTATTAAAATGTTCAAGTAGAAAAATAAACACAGCCGTTTCCTATTCGGGATATGTCCAGTATACCACAAAGGTTGGGCGGTTGCCGATGGGTAAACGCAAAGACACAGCCGGTGTACGGTTACGCTCCCACCGGAAAAATGCGTGCTTCCCTGATAGCACGCAAGGGATTCTTCCAAGAGAAAATCTCCGATTTTCTCCAGTATACCACAAAATTCGCGGCGGAAGCAACAAAAGTTGCTTCCGCCGTCCGATATGCATTGGCCTGTTCCAAATTATAGCCGCAGCACCGCCAGCAGAATCAGCAAAACGCCGCCGATCCAAGAGAGGTCGGCCGGACACCGCTCAGCCACCCTGCTCCCCGCCGCATGACCGGCGGCTACCGCCAGCAATCCCATGACGAAGGTCACCAGCACCGCTTCCAGCGGCCCCACCTGGGATACTCCTGCACCGATACCGGCCGCCAAGCTGTCCAATGACAGCGCCACGGCCAGAGATGCCGCCTCCAAAGCAGACAGAGATTGGGATGCGTCTTGATCCGCCTCCTGCGGGTCGGCGTACACCGTTAGGATAAAGCGAAGACTGGACAGAGAGAAACGAATATTCTTTTTTAGAGATTTATGTTTACGGATATAGGCCTTAATCGAACTGTCGAAGAGTTTCGCAATTCCCAAGAACAGAAGAATGGCGAAACCCATTCCCGGTGCAAAGCCGGCAGGCAGCCAGGGCCGTATCACGCTGCCCGCCAGAAGAGACAACCCCAGCATCAAGCTGCCGATCATGCTGATGATCACCGCCGACAGCACAGGAATGCGGATTCGTTTGGCGCCGTAAGCCAATCCCGCAGCAAATGCGTCTGTGGATACGGCCGCCGCCAGCAGCGCCGCCTCACCCAAGGATATCCAAAAGGATAGCAAAGTTGCACACCGCCTTTAATCATTTATTTCATCCTATTCCCTGCGGCTTGGCCGCGTCACTGAGAAGGGGAGCCGCTTGTGAGCGGCTCCCCTTCTCATTTCTTTAGGCTTTGACCAGATCTTTGGCCAGCACACGGCCGGTATACACATTTTTTATCGGTTCGGTGCTCACCAGAATCACATCGCCTTCAATCTGCCGGACATACAGCAGTGCCTGCCGTACCCAGGCCGCCATACCGGTTCCGTCGGCGAAAGTGGTCACCCCAGGACGGACACGTACCTTCTCCCCGACGGTAAAGGAGGGTGCCGGCTCATCGCCGCCGCTGACCGGGATTTTCAGTACCTGTCCGGGCCGGATCAGGCTGGGGTTCTCGATATCGTTGATCCGGGCCAGCTCCTCCGCAGTGGTGCCGTATCTCCGGGCAATGCCGATCAGCGTGTCTCCCTTAGCCACCGTGTAGAGAATGTATTCGGGTTCAGGTTCGGGATCCGGTCCCGGTTCACCGCCAGATTGGGGAATTTTCAGCTTCTGGCCGGGAAAAATCAGGCTGGGGTTCTCAATATTGTTAATCCGGGCCAGCTCCTCCGCGGTGGTGCCGTACCGCCGGGCTATGCCGATGAGGGTATCCCCTCTCACCACTGTGTATACAATATAACCGGGTTCCGGCTCCGGATCGGGAATCTGCGCCCCGAACAGCTTGGCAAAAGCTGCGGCTTCGGTTTGTGCCAGGGCACGAAGATTGTCGTCGTCGCTGAGCCAGGCGCATTCGGCGGGATTGGTGTGGAAGCCCTGCTCTAATATATAGGCGTACTTCACCACGCTGCCCCGTACGGCGTTGCGGATTACTGCGTAATAATCCGTATCCGTGGTGCCAGGATAGGCACGGGTATACGCGCTGCGGAAATAGGTGACACCGTCTCCCTGCCGCATCAGTGCGGCAATATCCTGCCCAATGGTGACACCGAAAGCCTTGGATTCCGGGCGTTTGAGAGAATAGATCACCGATACGCCGCAGGCAGCGGGACTGGAATAGGCGTTGGTATGCAGAGATACGAACACTTGGCAGCCGTTTTCAACTGCCATCTTTCCGCGAACGTCCAAATCGGGATCGTCATTCACAGTTTTACGGGTGACAATTGCGGAAAATCCTTCGTATTTTTCCAGCTCTTCCTGTAAATAAAGCCCCAGCTGGAACATACGGTTGCCCTCATAATAATCCGGACAAACACCTTTATTCCCCCCCGGATAATGCCCCTGATCGATGCAAAACTTAATTTTCATTTCTCTTCATCCTCCTCTTCCTCCTCTTCCAGTTCTCCCATATCCTCATCCAGCATATACGTTTCCTCCAGCAAGTTGCCGTTTTCGTCATAAAGCGGAACCTTGTTTTCTTCCATGAATCATGCCTGCCTTTCTGCCAATACGCTTTTTTATCAGTATATGGCAATCGGGAATGTCGGTTCCCTTTTCCTGCTGCAAGCAGCTGGGGACGGTTCCGCTGATTGGAAAAATTTTTTTCAAACTTTTCCAACACAATCAGCCGATGGAAAGCAAACAATAACTGCGGGGTGATTCAGTATGCTGGAAGGCAGTTATCAGCTTGGACTGTCCGATTTGCTGGACCAGAATCTCAGCTGCTACGAATATTATCAATCACTGCCGGAGGAATATAAAAAGAAGATCGCAGACCGGGACATCGGCTCGTTTGAGGAAATGCAGGCCTATGTGCGGCGGCTGCAGCAATTTTTCTGAAAGGGGAACAACCGGATGGAGCCAAAATATGAGGATCTGCAAAGCCTGATCTTCCACTGCTCCGGGGCACGGCAATATTTTGCTTCTCTGCCCGATTACGCTCAGGAGATGATCCAAGACCGTTCGCAGGCCATCTGCACAGAGGAGGATCTCCACAACTACGCGGACAACCTGCTGCGGGGAGATCACTGAGGGAAAGGCTGCCGCAGATGGGCTGCGGCAGCCTTTTTCAGCGGCAGGTTTCACATAAGGAGAACGCTATGATTCGCAAAATCGATCACAGCCGCATGGGACACAGCGACAAAGGATGGCTTACCAGCTGGTTTCATTTTTCCTTTGCGGAATACTTTAACCCGGAAAATATGCAATACGGAGCGCTGCGGGTACTCAATGACGATTTGATCCAGCCCCACGCCGGTTTTGACCTTCATCCTCATCGGAATATGGAGATCATCACCTATGTGATCAACGGAGAGCTGACTCATGAAGACAGTATGAAAAACCGCCGGGTGCTGGGCCGGGGAGATGTACAGTATATGAGTGCCGGCACCGGCATCTATCACAGTGAACGAAACGACAGCGATAAACTGCTGCGGCTGCTGCAGATATGGATTCTGCCTGACAAGGCGGACTATCCGCCTCAATACGGTGATTTTCAACTTCCCTGGGAGGACAGGAAAAACCGATGGCTGCCTCTGGCTTCCGGCAAAGAAGGCGACGCGCCCATTCGCATTCATCAGGACGTCGGACTCTATGTCGCGGAGATCGTCGGGGGAACACCCCTGCAATTTGATGTTCATCCGGGCCGCCAAGTCTATCTGGTGGCGATAGAAGGGAAAATCGATGTAAACGGAGTTCTGATGTCCGCCCGTGACGCAGCGGAAATCGGCCCGGACTTTGTGCGAATCCAAGCAGGCACTACGTCCCATGTCCTGCGTATAGACATGGCAGCTTCCCAAAGTTTGCTTTCTGACGGCTGTACATGACAAAAAAACGGGCAACGCACCAAATTCCTAGTATGGTGCGCCGCCCGGTTTTCTACCGTTTTCTTTTATTGACCGGCTTCTTTTTCTTGTCTGCCGAACGCTGCGGATTCAGCCGTCGGTTATCCGCTACAAGACATTCCGGCCCCGTGCCAATCAGGTCTGAGCGTCCTGCCTTTTTCAGAGCCTCCAACACCAGCTGTCGGTTTTCCGGACGGAAATACTGCAGCAGGGCCCGCTGTTCCGCCTTTTCCTTGGGGCTGCGGGGAACATACACCTTCTCCATAGTGTAGGGATCCAGGCCAGTATAAAACATACAGGTGGACACCGTGCCGGGGGTGGGATAGAAATCCTGCACCTGCTCCGGCCGCAGCCCTTCCTTTTTAAGAAATACCGCCAGCTCTATGGCATCCCGCATGGTGCTGCCGGGGTGGGAAGACATGAGATAGGGCACCAGATATTGTTTCTTTCCCACACTTTTGGTCAGTTCATAAAATCGCTTCTGAAATTTCTTGTAGGTCGCAATAGGCGGCTTGCCCATCCGCTGAAGAACCGGCGCAGAACAGTGCTCTGGCGCCACCTTCAGCTGACCGCTGACATGATGGGCCACCAGCTCCTTGAAGAAGCTGTCGTCCGGGTCCGCCAGCAAATAATCGAAACGGATGCCTGAACGGATAAAGACCTTTTTTACACCGGGCACCTGCCGCAGTCGGCGCAGCATATGCAGGTATTCGCTGTGATCCGCCTCCAATGCCGGGCAGGGCGCGGGAGCCAAACATTTCTTCCCCTTGCAGAGTCCCCGCTTCAGCTGTCCTTGACAGGACGGGCGGCGGAAGTTGGCGGTAGGTCCTCCCACATCGTGGATATATCCTTTAAAACCCGGCAGCCGGGTCAAGGCTTCCGCCTCCCGCACCACGCTGTCCTCGCTGCGGCAGGCAATCATCCGCCCCTGATGATATGCCAGGGAACAGAAGTTGCAGGCGCCGAAGCATCCCCGATTATGGATGATGGAAAACTGCACTTCCTCGATGCCCGGCACGCCTCCGGCGGCCTCATAGGAGGGATGATACGCCCGCATATAGGGGAGCTCGTATACCCGGTCGAATTTTTCCGTGGACAGGGGCGGCATAGGCGGGTTCTGCACCACGATACGGCCGCCGTGCCGCTGGATCACTGTTTTCCCCCGCACCGCATCCTGCTCGTCCTGCTGAATCCGGCAGGAAATCGCATATTGGCGTTTTCCCTCCTCAGTGGGTGGGGATACCTGCTCAAAAGACGGGCACTCCGCACAGGGCCGCGGGGTATATTCCACCGTGGGGATGCTGTAGCAGATCCCCCGGATATCGGTCAGCCCGCTCACCGTTTCCCCAGCCGCCAGCCGCCGGGCGATCTGGATATTCTGCTCCTCCCCCATACCGAAGACCAGCAGATCCGCGCCGCTTTCCAACAGAATGGAGGGACGGACCTTATCGTCCCAGTAGTCATAATGGGCAAATCGACGCAGCGAGGCTTCCAAGCCGCCGATGATGATGGGAATATCCGGATAAAGGGAGCGGATCTCCCGGCAGTAAACCGTCACCGCCCGGTCGGGCCGTGCTCCCGCCCGGCCACCAGGGGTATAGGCGTCGTCGCTGCGCTTGCGTTTGGCGGCGGTATAATGGGCCACCATGGAATCGATGTTGCCGCCGGTGACAAAAAATCCCAGTTCGGGACGGCCAAAGCGGCTGTAATCCTCCGCTTTACGCGGCTGGGACAGCACGCATATCCGAAAGCCCTCTGCCTCCAGAACCCGGGTGATGATAGCTGCACCGAAGCTGGGATGATCCACATAGGCGTCTCCGGTAACCACCACTGCGTCCGGCCTATCCCAGCCCCGGGCGCGCATGTCTTCCGCTGTAACAGGTAAAAATGGCATGATAAACTCCTTAAAAGTCCTACTTTACACGGGGATCATTCTCCCCGCAGCATCTGCTCCAAACGGCGGATTCGTTCCCGGCGGCGGGCGGTTTCCTCCCTATCCGCTATAAATCTTCCCTCTTCCCGCCGCAGCACGTCCCCCTGCCGGACGTCGGCGGGAAGGGCCTCCCGCTCCACAATGCAGGTGTTCTCCTCGTCGTCCACCAGCACGGCCAAATGCTCTTCAAAGCGATCCACAGCGTAAAACAAGCCGTCCACTCCTTTATTTTCCCGTCTTAAACGTCAGGGCGTCCCCATCGGTGGTTATCACGATATGACCGTTGGCATCGCTGCGGTACAGGGTCACGCCCGCCTCCTGCAGCCGTTTCACCACGTCGGGGTGGGGATGCCCATAGGAGTTGTCCACTCCGCAGGTCAGGATCGCGTAATCTGGGTCCACTGCCGCCAGCAGTTTAGCACCGGTGGAGGTGTTGCTGCCGTGATGTCCAACCTTGAGCACATCTGCGGACAAATCGGTTCCTGCGGACAGCAGGGCATTTTCCGCCTGTTTTTCCGCATCTCCCATAAAAAGGAACTTCCGGCCACCGAAGGTCACCTTGCAGACCACCGATTGATTGTTGTTCTCTTCAAAATCCCCCGCCGGCCCCAGGATATCCACTTGTGCGTCACCCAGAGCATAATTTGCGCCAACCTTGGCGGGGGTAATCTTCACCCCATTGTCCATTAAGGCTTCCAGCATCCCTGCATAGGTGCTGGTGGTCGGTGTATGACCCTCCGGCATATACGCCATGATAAAGCGGTCTATTTTTATGTTCTGAATCACGGTTTTCATCCCGCCGATATGGTCGGCGTCGGCATGGGTGGCGATGACATAATCCAGCTTTTCCACGCCGTGATCCCGCAGATAAGCCACCACACGCTCTCCATCCTCCCGCTCCCCGGCATCAATCAGGAGATTCTTCCCTTTATTGCGCACCAGAACGGAATCCGCATTGCCCACATCGATAACATGGACTTCCATCTCGGTATCCAGCGGCTGACCGGGCTTGTCCGTACCGTCCAGATAGGCAAACAGCTCCTGCCAAGTGGGCAGAAAGGGTTTGCTCATCTTTCCGCTGACGGTAATCAGAAGACACAGCGCCGCCACCACACTGGCGGACAGCACCAATGTCCAAAATTGGGCGCGGCTGAGCTTCTGCTTTTTTCTCCGGCTTCTGGTCGGCTTTCTCGTAGCCATGGCTGATTTCGCTCCTTCCTTTTCTGCCGCGATAAAAACACCGCGGCGCGCCCTCACCGGCGGCCGCGGCAGTCATTTCTTACGCCTGTACAGTGGTTTTCAGCCTGAGCATCGGCGTGACATTCGTCACCACATGATGATATTCCACCTGAAGCTCGCTGCCGTCTTTCAACACATAAAACTGCACCGCCGTGTGCTTATCTTTCTTTTCCACCAATGCGGGCAGCGCTTCCTTATCGGTGAGGGCATACCCCTCGCAAACCGCCCCAGCGCCGTCCTTCACCACCAGTTGAAGGGAAGAAATCATCATGCCGGATTCGATATCCGTATTTTCATAAGTATAACGGATGGCCGCTATTCTTTTTTCCTCTATGTCCCCTTCCAGCCGCCGGTCGGTCAGCGTGATTTCATCAAAAGTCAGATACCCGACAACCTTCTCGTTCTCCCCATCCGGCACCGTGATGGCCGCCCGCTCTCCCAGCGCAATCTCCCGGGTCAAGGTCTCCGGCTGGCTGGATTCGGCGCCCTGCTGATTTCCGCATCCTGTCAGCCCTACCATCAGCAGCGTCAGCACCGCTGCGGTTAGCATTCTTTTTCCCCATCTTCGCTGTTTATTCATTGTATCATCCGCTCCTCTTCATCCTAGTTTATCGCAATCGCTCATGGATTGCAAGCTGTGCCGCTTACTCTTACAGCATCCGCGTCTCGTTGATGATCAGTTCAAAATCCAGCCCCAGAAATGCGGCGGCCGAACGACAGAGGGTCATGCGGTTGAGAAAGATTTCGAAATAATCCATCACCGCGCAGATGGTGGTATCGATGCGGATGCGCAGAGAGATAAAGCCCTGCTCCTTTTCCACCGTCAGGGAGGAATCCACCGCCGCGTAGTTGACCCGATCATGGATATCGAAATCCCGGTTGTCCACCGACGTACGCACCCGGCTGCGGCGCACATCGCTCTTGTCAGCCAGAATCAGGGCCGCGGAAAGGGGCGTTACTGCCGCCGCGGTTTTTTCATCGTGATTGCCGATAGCGGTGATGACGGCTGTGACCTCCCGGATATCCATCCCCATCCCCCGCAGCACATCGAAAGCCAGCAGGGCGCCGGACATGGCGTGATCCACCCGGTTGACCGCATTGCCGATATCGTGAATATACCCGGCGATCCGCGCCAGCTCACAGGTGCGTTCGTCGTACCCCAGGGTTTGGAGGATATCCCCCGCCACCCGGGCCGTTAACCCCGCGTGAGCATAGCCATGGTCTGTGAAGCCCAGCACCCCCAGAGCCTCGTTTCCCGCCTCGATCAGCGCCTTAATCGAAGGATCATGCCGTATATCATCAAAGGTAACTGTCATATTTATCATCCTTTCCGCGCTGCGCGCACTGTCCGCCAAGCGTTTCCCGTTTATTTTACCTCTTTTCTTCTCTTTGATCAACTGAAATTTTTCTTTTCCGCCGTTGCGCATCGGGGGCGGAATGCGCTATAATAATCACAGCCGCCAATAATCACTTTCGGCCGCCTCCTGCATTATATTGAAATGAAACGGATGGATTTGCCATGCTGCTGGCTTTGGATATGGGCAACACCAATATTACCATCGGCGTGTTCGAAGGGAAGAAGCTGTTGTTCGAATCCCGGGTTGCCACCGACCGCGCCAAAATGGAAGATCAATATGCGGTAGAATTGCGGGACATCTTCAGCCTTTATCAGGTGGACGCCCATTGTTTTGAGGGCGCTATTCTCGGATCCGTGGTACCTCCACTGGACAACGCCATCCGCCGAGCGGTGAAAAAGGTCTCCGGCGTGGATCCTCTGGTGGTAGGGCCCGGCACCAAAACCGGCATCGATATCCGCATCGATAATCCCGCCCAGCTGGGAGCGGATCTACTGGTAGGAGCGGTGGCCGCCGTCGCCCGGTATGGTCCTCCCTGCGCTATTTGGGATTTGGGCACCGCCACCAAGGTCAGCGTGGTGGATGCGGCCGGCGCTTATCGCGGCGGCGCCATCATGCCGGGCATCGGGGTGTCCATGGATGCGCTGGTGGCCCGCGCCTCTCTGCTGCCTTCCATCCGCCTGGAAGCCCCGCCCAAGGCCATCGGCACCAATACCATCCACTGTATGCAATCCGGCGCGGTGCTGGGCACCGCCGCCATGCTGGAAGGGATGACCGCCCGGATAGAAGAGGAATTGGGCTATCCAGTCAAGGCGGTAGCCACCGGCGGCTTCGGCCGGGAGGTGGCGGAACACTGCCGTCTCCCGCTGCAGTACGACGGCCATCTGCTGCTGGAAGGACTGCGGATCATCTATGAAAAAAATAAAAAGGAAAGATAAATGATGACCGACCAAACCGTCACCTTGGCGCAGCTGAAAGAACACATCCGGAATTTTTCGGAGATACGGGGCTGGCTTGAGGGCGAAAACGCCAAGGATCTGGCGATGGCCCTCTCGGTGGAAGCCGCGGAACTGTCCGAAATCTTTATGTGGCTGCACTCGGACAGGGCGGACGCTGTGAAGGATGATCCCCGAGAATTCGAGCATCTGCA
The DNA here is from genome assembly GCA_902492455.1 of uncultured Oscillospiraceae bacterium. GTDB lineage: Bacteria > Bacillota > Clostridia > Oscillospirales > Acutalibacteraceae > CAKTXU01. The sequence goes on along the minus strand of CABULH010000001.1, from coordinate 240,606 downwards.
GGAAGAACTGGCGGATGTGTTTTGGTATCTCTGCCGTATCTGCCAACATTTTCACATTGATCTTGCTCAGGCGGTGGAGGGCAAAACCGAAAAGAACGCTCGAAAATATCCCGCACCTCAAAAATAACACGCCTCTTCCGGACGAACAACAGGCGGACGAAGCAGCTTTCCCGGCGCTTCAGTCCTGCCCGCGGCCGGAGAAGGCGTGAGAATATAGAGAATCTGCGCTGTATCCGCTATCGGAGCAGCAGCAAGGAGAGATGCAGCAATGTCCAAGAAAAAAATCCTGTTCATGGCCCAGTTTTCCATGTTGCTGGCAATTGAAGTGATCTTCTGCTTCACGCCGCTGGGCTCCATTCCCATTGTACCGCCACTGGTGGTGGCCACCCTGGCTATGGTACCGGTGGTGGTCACCGCGGTGCTGCTGGGAACCGCCGCTGGCACTGCCATGGGCTTCGTGGCAGGCCTGTGCAGCTTCCTGGTGTGGACCTTTATGCCTCCTGGACCCACCGCATTTGTTTTCACCCCCTTCTATTCCCTGGGAGATATTCACGGCAACGGCTGGAGCCTGGTGATCTGCTTTGTGCCCCGGATCCTCACCGGCCTGGTGGCGGGTCTGTGCTGCAGCGCTTTCAGCCGCAGCCGCTTCAAGGCTCTGCGCAGCGCCCCGGTAGCCTACGGTGTCAGTGCCGCTCTGGGCAGCCTCACCAACACCTTTCTGGTGCTGGGCGGCATCTATGTGTTCTTCGGCAAGGATTACGCCATCGCCATCGACCAGCCCTTCGGCCTGCTGCTGGGGGCGTTGGGATTGTCCGTACTGACCAACGGCATTCCGGAGGCGATTGTCTCCTTTCTCGCCGCAGTGGGTATCTGTACACCCCTGAAGAAGCTGTTGAAAAAAGGCGGCGCCGTATAAAAATAACAGATAGGGGGAGAGGTGCTTCGCACCTCTCCCCCTATCTGTTTTATGCACTCGTGCCAGCCTGAAGCAAAAAATCCAGCGTCTTTGCCAAGTCCTGTTCCAAGCACAGGGAGCGCTGCTCGATCTCCCGGGGACAGACAGCATCCTGGAGGTTCACACAGGCATAAACCGCCCGGGGATTTTCCCGGGTCATCTGCCAAAAGGGATATTTGATGATCACCGGGGTGTTGCCGCCCACCCCCAGCTCCAGAAAAAGAATGCGTTGCCCCTGAAACCGCTGCAGAAAGTCCTCATACCGCTTCCGGGCCGCATACCAGCCATCGTCCTGTACAAACCGATGGTCGCAGCGCAGATTCATGCTCATCGGCGCACCGCAAACCGGGCAATAAGGAATCAGCCCGGTGGGAATCCGCATCTCCCCCTGGTCAGCTGCCATACGGCGGACCACGCTTTCATTGTCGTAGGTTTTCTGGTGACAGGGCTTGGAGCATTGCCAAAGGCCGTAATCCCCCTGGGTATAAAACAGCCGCTGTTTATCAAATCCTGCCAGCTGGAACTGGTGATCCACATTGGTGGTGATAACAAAATAATCTTTTTCCTTCAGCAAGGCCAGCAAATCCCGATAGGGCTTCCCGGCAGATTGGTCATACCGGTTCACCAGAATCTGTCGGCTCCACCACGCCCAGTATTCTTCCAGCGTGGCGTAAGGATAGAAGCCGCCGGTATACATATCGGTGATACCGTATTTCTTTTCAAAATCGGCAAAATACCGTTGGAACCGCTCACCAGAGTAGGTCAGCCCGGCAGCGGCGGACAGTCCTGCTCCGGCTCCCACCATCACCGCGTCGGCCTTGGCTATTTCCTGTCCCAGCCGGTGCGTTTCAGCCCAGCAGTTCCCGATAGATTCCATAGTCGATATCCTTGTAAACATTGAAAATCACCCTTTTCAAAGAGGAAGCGGTTTGCAGAAAGCCAGTCACAGTATCTACGGCGGTTTTGGCCGCCTCCCGGTTGGGAAAGCGGAATTCGCCGGTGGATATGCAGCAGAACGCCACGGTTTCCAATTGCCGCTCCGCCGCCAGCTGGAGACAGGAAGCATAGCAGGAAGCCAGTTCCTTCCGCTGCCGTTCAGTGGGCTTACCATTCGTTAAAGGGCCTACGGTATGCAGCACGTAACGGGCGGGCAGATTGTAGCCGCCGGTCAGCTTGGCCTGCCCCACCGCTTCTTCGTGCTCCTGAACCTCCATGATCCTGTGGCATTCCTCCCGCAGCTGCAGTCCCGCCGCCGAGTGGATGGCGTTGTCGATGCAGCCATGGCAGGGATGGAAACATCCCAGGAGGGCACTGTTGGCCGCGTTGACAACAGCGTCCGCCTGCAGCCGGGTGATATCTCCCTGCCAAAGAATCAGACGCGGATCAGCAGCGGCAGAAGGAAGCGTCCATATGTCCACTACCCCTTTTTCCTCCCGCTCTGCCGATAGAAAGGCATCCTGCAGCTCCAGGAAATCCTGTCTCAAAGGCAGCGGCGGCCGCAGATTCATCAAGGCGCGGAGCAGGCGGCGCTGGGACACGGCATCCCGCGGAAAAGATGCCGCATAAGCCGTGTACTGCGGCATATCCTCCAGCAGCATACCGTTGAGTATTCGTATAGCCGTTATACGTTCCATATCCGCATTCTCCCTCTCTGCACCGGCCTGTGTTCCGACCTCATTGTAACGCCAGAAATAAAAAAGGTAAAGAAGGCACTATTTTGTGCCGTGGTTTCCGAAAGGATACCAAGAGCCAAAACGCCCCTCTGCCGCAAAGAGCAGAGGGGCGTTTTACCGTTTATTTCATTAGGGTGACCATAACCGCCTTCTGGGCATGGAGCCGGTTCTCCGCTTCGTCGAAGATTTCCGTCGCATGGTCCTCGAACACCTCGGCGGTGATCTCCTCTCCACGATGGGCGGGCAGACAGTGCTGCACCATACAATCGGCATTCGCCGCCGCCAGCAGCTCCCGGTTGACCTGATATCCGGTGAACACCTGCCGGCGCTGGGCCGCCTCGTCCTCCTGGCCCATGGAGGCCCAAACATCGGTAAAGATCACATCCGCCCCGGCGGCCGCTTCCTGGCAGCTCTCGGTCAGCAGGAACTGATCTCCGTAGCCTGCCGCGAAATCCAGCACCGCAGAATCCGGCCGGTAAGCGGCGGGACAGGCTACCGCCACCGACATTCCCACCTTGAGACCGCCCACAATCAGGGAGTTGGCCATATTATTGCCGTCGCCGATGTAGCACATCTTCAGTCCTTCCAGCACGCCCTTGTGCTCCCGCACCGTCATCAAGTCGGCCAGCACCTGGCAGGGATGGCAGAAATCGGTCAAACCGTTGATGACGGGAATGGAGCCGTATTCCGCCAAGCTCTCCACTTCGGCCTGGGCGAAGGTGCGGATCATGATGCCGTCCAGATACCGGGACAGCACCCGGGCGGTATCCTCCACCGGCTCACCGCGGCCGATCTGCAGATCCCGGGAGGAGAGAAACAGCCCCTGGCCGCCAAGCTGATAGATACCCGTCTCAAAGGAGACCCGGGTGCGGGTGGAAGATTTCTGGAAAATCATTCCCAAAGTTTTGCCCGCCAGCAGCGGATGGGCAATGCCGTGGTTGCGTTCATATTTCAGCTGATCAGCCAGATTCAGGATGCCGATGATCTCCTCCGTGGAGAGATCCAGCAGCTTGAGCAGATGCTTCATGGGAGTTTACCACCTTTCTTATTATAAAGCCGTCAAAACGGATTCCAGGATGGACAGACCCCTGTCCATCTCTTCTTCGCTGATGTTCAGCGGCGGCAGCAGCCGCAGCAAAGTCTTAGCCGTCAGGATCAGCAGCCCGTTTTCCAGGCACTTTTCCGCCGCTTCCCGGGCGGTGCCCTTGTCCAGCACCACTCCCAGCATCATGCCCAGCCCCCGTACCTCCGCCACATGGGGCATGGCGGCCAGCCGACGGCGGAACGCCTCGCCCTTGCGGGCAACCCCGGCCAGAAAATCCGCATCAGTGAGCCGGGTGAGCATATACCGCCCAGCAGCGCAGACCACCGGATTGCCGCCGAAGGTGGAACCATGGGAACTGGGGCCCATCACCTCTCCCAAACGAGACGCACACAGACAGGCCCCCACCGGCAATCCGCCGCCCAAGCCTTTGGCCAAGGTCACCACATCCGGATGAATCCCGGCGTGTTCGCAGGCCAGGAATTTCCCCGTCCGTCCCGCGCCGGTCTGCACCTCGTCCACGATCAGCAGCAGATCCCGTTCCCGGCAAAGCTTCTCCACTGCCCGAAGATAATCGAAATCCAATGCGACAACGCCGCCCTCGCCCTGGACGCATTCCAGCATCACGGCGCAGACACCCTCATCTACGCGAAGGAGCAAATCCTCTAAATCCCCGGCCTGGGCGAATACAAAGCCCCCGGTAAAGGGAAAGAAATGCTGATGAAAAACATCCTGACCAGTGGCGGAAAGGGTAGTGAGCGTCCGCCCATGGAAGGAATTCCGCAGGCCCACAATGGTGGACCTGCCAGGCCCATAGGTATCGGAGCTGTATTTCCGGGCCAGCTTGATGGCGCATTCGTTGGCCTCCGCCCCGGAATTGCAGAGGAAAGCGCGGCTCATGCCTGCCGCCCGGCATAGTTCATCCGCAAAAGCCACCTGCACCGGGCTGTAATATAGGTTGGAGATATGCTGCAGCTTGGCCGCCTGCGCGGACACCGCCGCCGTCCAGCCGGGATCGCAGTATCCCAGGGCGTTGACGCCGATGCCGCTGCCAAAATCGATGTATTCCTTACCGTTCACGTCCACCGCCGTGGCCCCGTGACCGCTTTCCAGCGCCACGGGGAAGCGGCCGTAGGTGGGCATCAGCGCCCCGTCATGAATGGCTTGAATTTCTTCCAGGGTCATGCCTTCCAGATCCTTTCCGCTTGTCTGATTTACAGGAACATGGTGCCGATGCCCTCATCCGTCAGCATCTCAATCAGGATGGAATGAGGAATCCGGCCGTCGATGATATGGGTACGCCGCACCCCGCGCCGCACCGCTTCCACACAGCAGTCGATCTTGGGGATCATGCCTCCGGAGATGATGCCCTGCCGTTTCAGATGAGCCACCTCGCTGACCTGCACCACCGAGATCAGGGAATCCTCATCCTCCCGATCCCGCAGCAGTCCCCGGACGTCGGTCATCAGCACCAGCTTTTCCGCACCCATGGCCGCCGCGATCTGCGCCGCCGCAATATCCGCGTTGATGTTGTAGGTCTCCCCGTCCGTTTCTCCGGCGGCAATGGTGGCTACCACCGGGATGGTGCCGTTTTCCAGGCTGTTGCGGATCAGGGTCACATTGACGTGGGTGATATCCCCCACATAGCCCAAATCCGTCTCCTTGTGCTTGACAGCCTTGATCATCCCGCCGTCCAGACCGCACAGACCGATGGCCCGGCCGCCGTGCTGCTCCAGCTGCTGCACCAGGCTTTTATTGACCTTGCCTGCCAGCACCATCTCCACCACGTCCATGGTTTCCCGGTCGGTGTACCGCAGTCCTCCCACAAACTTGGATTCCTTGCCGATTTTTTTCAGCATGGCGTTGATCTCCGGGCCGCCGCCGTGAACCAGCACCACATGGATGCCCACCGTGGACAGCAGCACAATATCCTCCATCACCGCGCTTTTCAGTTCTTCGCTGATCATGGCGTTGCCGCCGTATTTGATGACCACCGTTTTGCCCGCATATTGTTTGATATAAGGCAGGGCTTGGGTCAGGACCTTCGCCCGCTCCGCTGTGGATATCTGCATACCGTTTTCCCCTTGTCTTCTATTCCTGCCGGCAGTCCCGCATTACGTCCGGTAATCACCGTTGATCTTCACATAGTCATAGGTCAAATCGCAGCCCCATGCCACCGCACCGGCCGCGCCGTCCCGCAGGCGGATATCGATGATGATCTCATCCGCACCCAATATCTGCTTGGCTTCCTCCTCTCTGAAGGGGATGCCCGCTCCATCCCGGCAGACCTCCACTCGGCCGGCCGCCGATTCAAAGGCCACGTCCACCCGGCGCACATCCACCTGAGCGCCGGAATAGCCGATGGCGCACAGTACCCGGCCCCAGTTGGCATCCGCGCCGAACATGGCGGATTTCAGCAGGGCGCTGTTCACCACAGCCTTGGCCGCCAGCCGGGCATCCTTATCCGATGCGCCTCCGGCCACCCGGCATTCCAGCAGCTTGGTGGCCCCTTCCCCATCCGCCGCCAGATGACGGACGATTTTGGTGCAGAGCGTATGAAGCGCCTCGGCGAAGACGGCGTAGTCCGCATCCGCTTCGGTGATTTCCGGATTACCCGCCGCCCCGTTGGCCAAAACCGTGACCATATCGTTGGTGGAGGTATCCCCATCCACCGTCATCATATTGAAGGTATCTCCCACCACTTCCAGCAGCGCCTGATGAAGCAGATCGGCCCGGACAGCGGCGTCGGTGGTGATGAAGCAGAGCATGGTGGCCATATTGGGAGCGATCATGCCGCTGCCCTTGGCGATGCCGCCCATGACGCAGGGCTTGCCGCCCAGGGTAAAGGTAACGGCGAATTCCTTTTTCCGGGTATCGGTGGTCATGATGGCCTCCGCCGCGTCGCCGCCCCCTTCCACGGACAGCGCCGCGGCCAAGCCGGGCAGTCCCGCTTCAATGGGCGACAAATCAATGGAGGGACCGATGACCCCGGTGGAGGCCACCACGATATCCGTGGCCGCCAGCCCCAGTTCTTTGGCAGTCAACGCGCACATGGCCTCCGCCTTTTCCACGCCGTCAAAGGCGCAGGTATTGGCGATGCCGCTGTTGCAGATGATTGCCCGCGCTTTACCGTCGGCAATATGATTGGCGGTCACCGTCAGCGGCGCGCCTTTCACCAGATTTTGGGTATAGGCGGCGGCGGCGGAAGCTTCCCGGTCGGATACAATCAGGGCCAAGTCCTTTTTGGTGCGATTCTTCCGAATGCCGCAGTGAACACCGGCCGCCTGAAAGCCTTTGGCAGCGGTGACGCCGCCCTCGATAAATTCGATCATACAAACAACTCCCGTTTATTCCGGCCGCAGCCGGGCTTATTTCTCATCCTGCGCCGTCTCCGGCTCCGCTGCTAATCTTTGAAACCAGCGGCTGCGCAGGCAGCAGTATAATAGAGCGTAGGCGGCGCCGGAAAGCAACGCATTCTCCACCAGTCCCAGCAGATGCTCTTTCCAGGACCAACTGTTCCCCGCCGACCCCAGCGTCAGCAGGAGCCCAATGAGACCAATCAGGAAATTCAGCAGCACAAAGGTCAGCGCCACCGCCCATTCCCGACCGCGATAAAGCAAATACAGTCCTTTGGCTGCCCAAAACAATAAAACCAAAGACAACGCCGGAGTCAGCGCCGTCCATACGACTTTCAGCAAACCGGAATTCACAGTCGAAGATAGAGAAAAACAAAAAATCCGCAGCCATTGAAGGAAAAACAGCACCCCACAGGGCAGCACCCAGTAGCGGATGACAACAATCCCCAGCACCGCGCCGGCCAAAACAGGGAAAGCCCTGGAAAGTTCCAGGAAAAGGCTGCCGATGATGGAAGCCGCATCCGACGGGCTTGTGAACCGGTTGAGAAACTCCGGCTCGCCTTTCCACACCCAATCGCTCAGCAGCCCGAAAAGCATTCCCAGCAGAGTGAACACCACCCAGCTGCTCAACAAAAACCAGTATTCCCGCGAAAAGGATCGTTTCATCAGCGTCTCCTCCTCTTTCCGGTCAAGCCCTTGTTAAAATGCCGGCGGCACCATATCCAAGCCGGCGGTCTCCGGCAGGCCGCAGATCAGATTCATGTTCTGCACCGCCTGTCCCGCCGCTCCTTTTACCATATTGTCGATAACCGAGGTGACGATAAGCAGGTCGGTGTGCCGGTCCTCATAAAGCTGGATGTCGCAGTAATTGGAGCACCGCACATGATTGATGTTGACTGCTGCTCCCTCTGGCATCAGCCGTACAAAGGTCTCCCCTTCATAGGCCAGCCGATAGGCTTCCCGAACAGCCTCCAAGGTGACGTCCGGCTTCATCCGGGCATAGATGGTGGAGAGAATCCCACGGTTCACCGGCAGCAGGTGAGGCACAAATGTGACGGTGGCCTTGACTCCCGCCACCTTGGACAGCGTCTGCTCGATTTCCGGCGTGTGGCGGTGGGACGCCACCTTATAGGCGGAGAAGGCCTCGTTGCAGTCGGGAAAGTGGGTGTTCTGGGCAGGCTTGCGGCCCGCGCCGGTGGTGCCGGATTTGGCGTCAATGACGATGCCTTCCGGCGATACCAGTCCCGCCCGCAGAGCAGGTGCCAGTCCCAGAGCAATGCTGGTGGGATAGCAGCCGGGGTTCCCGATGATATCCGTTTGGAGAATCTCCTCCCGGAAAAGTTCCGGCAGCCCGTAAACCGCCCGCTGATGCAGCTCCGGATGACGCACCTCACAGCCATACCATCGGCTGTAATCCTCCGGATCATCCAGGCGGAAATCCGCTCCCAAATCGATAAACTTCTTTCCCGCGTCCGCGCAGGCCTTGGCCGTTTCCTGGGAAAAGCCGTGGGGAAGAGCCGCAAAAACCACATCGCTTTCCGCCACTACCTGCTCTGCCGTGACACAGCGCAGGTCGCACAAGCCCCACAAAGCGGGATACACCTCCGACAGCGCCTGCCCCTCAAAGGAAACCGAACTGACGGCCTGAAGCCTGGCCTGGGGATGCCGGAGAAGAATGCGCACCAGCTCCACTCCGGCATAACCGGTGGCGCCGATAATACCGGCTTTGATCATATGTCAACACCTCAATGTATTTCTTTTAAAGGAATCCGATAGGCTGCCGCCGTTTGCCGAATAAAAGGCAGAAATTCCTGCTGCCATACCTCCGGGAAAAAGGCTCTGCGGGGAACAATCAATCCCAAAACACGGTTCGGATACAAGATAATCCATTCTTTATATACAACGATTTTTCGAATGGCATTATATGAAAAGCCGTATGTCTGTCCCGGCATAATATCCAGATAGGCGGTGGGATAAAACAAGCTGCGTCCCCAAGGCTGCCGCCCTCCCACCGTCAGCCTTCGCCAGCTCAAGTGCGGCAACAACCAGGTGACAATAATAAACATCACCAACGTATACAGAAGCAGAAAAACAACACTGACAGCAAAAGCACGCCCATTCCTATCAGCAGAATCCAACCTGTTCGGCGTATGGAAATCCGGTGAACCACCTGCAGATCCTCTTCAAACAGCTGGTATTCCACCTGAAAAAGCGGAGGCTCCTGAGAAAGAGTTGTCGGCAGCGGCGCGCTGGGAAAATAAGGGGCTCTCTCCATACGTCTCCATCCTTTTTATTTCTGCAGCGCTTTTAGCAGCTTCTGTACCCGGTTCACCTGCTCCCGGACATTTTCCGGGGCGGGACCGCCGTACACCCGACGCAGGGAGGCGCAGCGCTCCAAGGAAATGGTGTCGAACACATCCTCGTCAAACAGACTGCATACCGCCTTGTAATCGGCCAGCGGCAGAGTTTCCAGCGTCAGTCCCTTTTCAATACACAGCGCCACCAGAGAGCCGGTGGCTTTATAAGCATCCCGGAAGGGCAGCCCCTTCCCCACCAGATAATCCGCACAGTCGGTAGCGTTGATGAAGCCCCCCGCTGCCGCCCGGCGCATATTGTCAGGCAGCACCTTCATGGTATCGATCATAGGGACAAAAGCGGTGAGGCACATATGCACTGTGTCCAGCGCGTCAAAAACCGCTTCCTTATCCTCCTGCATATCCTTGTTATAGGCCAGCGGCAGTCCCTTCAGCATCGTGAGCAGGGTGGTCAGATTGCCGAACACCCGGCCGGATTTTCCCCGCACCAACTCAGCGATATCCGGATTTTTCTTCTGAGGCATGATGGAGGACCCGGTGGAAAAGGCGTCGTCCAGCTCGATAAATTTAAACTCCCAGGAGCACCAGAGAATGATTTCCTCCGAGAAGCGGGAAAGGTGCACCATGATCAGGGACAGCGCCGCCGTCAGTTCCACCGCGTAATCCCGGTCGGAAACCCCGTCCAGGGAGTTGTGGGTGACGCCGCTGAACTCCAGCTGATCCGCCACCGCCTGCCGGTCCAGCGGGTAGGTGGTGGCCGCCAGCGCCCCGCTCCCCAGGGGGGACACATCCATACGGCGCATGGCGTCATCCAGCCGGCCGATATCCCGCAGGAACATCTCCGCATACGCCATCAGGTGATGGCCGAAGGTGATGGGCTGGGCCCGCTGGAGATGGGTATACCCCGGCATAATGGTCCCCGCGTGCTCCTCTGCCTTGGAGCAGAGCACGCCGATCAGCTCCAGCAGCTGCCGCCGTACCGGAGGCACCGCCCCTTTCAGATACAGCCGCAAATCCAAAGCCACCTGGTCATTGCGGCTACGGCCGGTGTGAAGCCGCTTGCCAGCATCACCTATTCTGGCGGTGAGCTCGCCCTCCACGAAGGTATGGATATCCTCCGCCGCCGGATCGATAGTTAGTCTGCCCTCCAGCAAATCTGCGGCAATGGCCGACAGACCTTCCCGGATGGCCCGGCCGTCCTCCGGTGAGATGATCCCCTGCTTCTCCAGCATAGCCGCATGAGCCATGCTGCCGGCGATATCCTCCTGCGCCATACGGGAGTCAAAGGAGATGGAGGAATTGAAGTCATTGGTTTTCTGATCGATTTCCTTGGAAAAACGCCCGGCCCATAATTTCATGCCGTCTGCTCCTTATATCCATTATCTGCTGTTCTGCAATTGATAGCCAGCTACCCTTCTGGAAATACAGGAAGGGGCACGTCGCCGCGCCCCCGTCTGCCCTGCGTCCGCCGTCGAAAGGCTTACTTGCCCTCTTTAAGCGCCTTCACCTTGATGGGCAGCCCAAAAAGGTTGATGAAGCCCTGGCTGTCCATCTGATTGTATACCTCGTCCTCGTCGAAGGTGGCGATATCCTCGTCATAGAGAGAATAAGGAGAGGTGATGCCCGCCAGAATCATATTGCCCTTGTACAGCTTCAGCTTCACATCGCCGGTCACCGTCTCCTGAGTGGTATCCACAAAAGCGGACAGCGCCTCCCGCAGAGGGGTATACCACTGGCCGTAGTAGACCAATTCGCTGAATTTGCCGGCCACCATCTGCTGCTTGTAATGCTGGGTGTCCCGGTCAAGGCAAATGGTCTCCAGCGCTTCATGAGCCTTGTAGAGAATGGTGCCGCCGGGAGTCTCGTACACGCCGCGGCTCTTCATGCCCACCAGCCGGTTCTCCACCATGTCCACCAGGCCGATACCGTTTTCGCCGCCCAACTTGTTCAGCTTCTCAATCATGGTCACACCGTCCAGCTTTTCGCCGTCCAGGGCCACGGGAATGCCTTTTTCGAAGGAAAGGGTAATATAGGTGGCCTTGTCCGGCGCCTTTTCCGGAGAAACACCCATTTCCAAAATCTCATCATATTTGGGTTCGTTGGCGGGGTCCTCCAGATCCAATCCTTCGTGGGAGAGATGCCACAGATTCTTATCCTTAGAATAGTTGGTTTCCCGGGTGATGTTCAGAGGAATGTTCCGCGCTTCGGCATAAGCGATTTCCTCTTCCCGGGATTTCAGTTCCCACACCCGCCAGGGAGCGATGATTTTCATATTGGGAGCATACGCCTTGATGGCCAGTTCGAAGCGCACCTGGTCATTGCCCTTGCCTGTGCAGCCGTGGGCAATGGCATCCGCCCCTTCCTTCTTGGCGATTTCCACAATCCGCTTGGCGATAATCGGCCGGGCAAAGGAAGTGCCCAGCAGATACTGATTTTCATACACCGCGCCCGCCTTCAAGGTCGGGAAGATGTATTCATCCACAAATTCCTGCCGCAGATCCTCTATGTACAGCTTGGAAGCACCGGTTTTCAGCGCTTTTTCATGCAGGCCGGACAGTTCCTTGCCCTGACCCACGTCCGCCGCCACGGCGATAACTTCACAGTTGTTATAATTCTCCTTCAGCCACGGAATAATAATCGAGGTATCCAAACCGCCGGAATAGGCCAGCACGACTTTTTTAACTGTATCCATCTTTGCGCATCCTTTCCAAATGGAAGTATTGACCTTATTATATCATTCCCTTTTCATTTTTCAAGTATGAATTGCGTATAATTATGCTATCCGGCGGAATTTTGTCAATCTGCCCAATACCGGCAGTTTGGATGGCTATTTTCCATTCATTGGGTGCAGGCGTTTCTATAATATATAACGAATGCATGAATAATTATTCGTTTCAATTCATATATACGGTATCGTCTGGCAGAAAAAACGACAAATTTCTGTTTTTTAACATGGTTTTAACATTGCCATGATAAGCTTTTAACGGTTTTCTGCGTCCTTGACCGGATCGTGAACCTTTTAGCAGGAAAATGAGGGGGCTGCTTTGTGGATCTAATGAATATTCTGTCCTTGCTGGGCGGATTGGGACTATTCCTATTCGGCATGAAGCTGATGGGAGAGGGATTGGAGCTGGTTGCCGGCTCCAGACTGAAAGCTCTGCTGGAAAAAATCACATCGAATCCCCTCTTGGGCGTATTGGTGGGAATCCTGGTAACGGGAGCCATTCAGTCTTCCTCCGCCACTACGGTTATGGTGGTGGGCTTTCTCAATGCCGGGCTGTTGAAGCTGGAACAAGCCGTCTATATCATCATGGGCGCCAACATTGGCACTACGGTCACCAGCTTTCTCATCGGTCTGAAGATCAGTGTTCTGGCTCCTGTAGCTGTATTTATCGGCATCATCATGATCATGGCTTTCAAAAAGAAACTCGTTCAGCACATCGGCATGGTGATCATCGGCTTCGGCATCCTGTTTACCGGGATGGAAGCCATGTCCAGTGCTATGGCGCCGCTGAAGGATATGCCGGAATTCGTAGCGCTGATGGGCAAGTTTTCCAACCCTGTGCTGGGAATCCTGGCTGGCGCCATTCTTACAGCGGTCATCCAGTCCTCCTCCGCTTCCGTTGGCATTCTTCAGGCCCTGGCCGCCAGCGGCGCCATTAATTTGGGAGGCGCGATCTACATCCTGTTCGGGCAAAACATCGGCACCTGCATCACCGCCCTTCTGGCATCCATCGGCACCAACCGCGCCGGCAAGCGCGCCAGCATACTGCATTTGCTTTTTAATGTTATCGGCACCCTGATCTTCCTGCCCATCTGTATGCTGCTGCCCTATGTGGACTGGATCACGACTATGACCGCCGATCCAAAAATGCAGATATCTCTGGCCCATATCGGTTTCAATATTGTCACCACCCTGCTGCTGCTGCCTTTTGCCAAACTCTTGGTTCGCCTGGCAACCAAGCTGGTGCCGGGGAAGGATGCGGAATATGAGGACATGCAGCTCCATTTCCTGGATGAACGGATCCTCAATACACCGCCCATCGCGGTGGCCCAGGTGGTCAAAGAAGTACAGCGGATGGCGAATATCGCCCGAACCAACTTTCAGCTGTCTATGAATACCTTTTTTCAACCCAATAAAGACACCGAAAAACAGATCAAGCAAAACGAACTGGTGATCAACTATCTCAATCACAATATCACCAGCTATCTGGTGAAAATCCACGCTCTGGATCTGCTGGAATCCGACAGCCGGCTGGTGGGCTCCCTGTTCCATGTAGTCAACGATCTGGAGCGTATCGGGGATCACGCGGAAAATATACTGGAATATTCCCAGCGATTCGAGGGCTCTCCTCCTCCCTTCTCGCCCGAAGCAGAAACGGAAATGCGGGACATGAACGACCGGGTGCTGCGGATTATCGACGAATCCATGGCTTTCTTCATGGCCCGCCGCCCGGATAAAAATGCCTCCGACAGTATTATCTTGCAGGAGGAGGAGATTGACGATCTGGTGGTGGAGCTGCGGTACCATCATGTGGAGCGGCTCAACAGGCTGGAATGTACCCCGGATATCGGCATGATCTTCATCGATATCCTTACCGATCTGGAACGGGTATCCGACCACGCCACCAATATTATGTACGCGGCTTTCGACGCGGATGGCTCCTGAAATCGGGAACCTTACAAATGGACATACAGGCAAAATTAACCGCCTGCCGTGGGGCAGGCGGTTAATTCGTGCCGGTAAAAAGCTTCACGAGGGCAGATTAGTAGTATCAGTCCAGTACGCGATAGCTGAATCGACAGTCAAAATCCGGCCGCCGCTGCTTCAGCTTTTCCATTTCCTTGATATTGTCCTCCAGGCACAGGATCATTTTCCCAGCCTCTTCCCTGAGTTCCTTGGGCATGGTGGATATGCCTTGGATTTCCACCATGGTGTTGTCTCTTGTTCCATCAATCAAATCCCAAAACGCATCCCAGTTTTCCCCGTAATAATCGGGAAATTGAAAGGCTGATTTGATTCTTTGATGCATCTCATCAATATGCTGACATTCTCCCAAATCCAGGGTGATGATGCGGGGCTTATCCATCGTGATGCCTCCTAAACAATTTCATGAAAAGTTTCATAGTGGTCGTATGTGGCGAACAGCAGACCGTCATCCGACCACACCACCCTTTGGCTGCTTCGCTTTCCCTCTCTGTAATTAATATCGGCTTCATACCAGATTCTTCCCTCTTTAGCCGGCAGGTGGCCATTTCTGTTCTGATAAATCCCTCCTGTAATCATCTGATCAGGTGCATAATCACTAGGATCACTGCCTGGTGTCCATCCTAGTTCTTTTATACTTGCTTTAGTAATATAATAATCCGGCAGTATGCCTTCATATTTCAGAGCCCAATCCGCACCGTCCGTACCATTTATGGTTGCGGTTCCTGCTTTGATGGACTCCATGTCTTCAATCACACACCGACAATTCGGATGAAGGGGAGCTTGCGGTTCAGGCGGCTCATCCAAACGCCATATTTTTCCATTCAGGTTTTTACATTCCACGCAGCGTCTCCAATCCTTTTGGCTGATCCAATGCTTATAATTCTCACTGACATCCACCACAGGAGAAAAATTACCTCCGTTAAACGCGATTTGAAATACCACATCCAATAAACTCAATGGCGATCCATCCCTTCTGAAACACTTGATTTCTCATCCTGGATGCGGTATTATCATTTTGTAAGCCGATATAATAGCCGTATCCAGATTTTATACTTGCGGGAAACACGCTATCAGCTGTGGTCGCAGCCGATAACGTGTTTTTTGATAAGCAAGGTATATCCTATCTTCCACGAGAACGTTTGTTCTGATTTTAGCACAACATTTCCCACTTGTCAATGCGCTTTAGGATGCCAGATTCCGGATTTTCATAACAAAAGCCATCGACTTCTCCTCCCTCATATGATAAAATGGAGAAAACTTCGATTTTCTCTTGAAGAATTCTTTATACCTCCATCGGGAATAAAACCTTTGGTGTTAGAATAACCATTATCTCTGCTGGAAAAGAGGAAACGCTATGTTTACCGACGATTATATCATGCGGCAGATCGAGATGCTGTCCCGCTCCATCGCCAAAGTCGTCTTCGATAAGGACACCAACACGGTGGATCTGATCCGACAGGATGACGTGGGCGGAAGCCTGTCCGAAAAAGAGGAAGGCATGCTTTCCAAAATTCAGGATTTGGATATCAACGGCGCGGAAAATGATCTTTATGAGATGCTGGAGGAGGGACTGACGCCGGGAAAGCTGAAGCTGGCCCTTTGGTTTTATACCCAGCTTCGCTCTCTGTCAGACGAAGCGCTGGAAAAGGCCGATTTTTCCCGTGAGGAAATTGACGAGGGACTGGAAGGGGTCTTTAAGATGTACCATATCGAATCCTGAACCCTTCCAGCCGATATCCACAACATATGAAAAGCGGTGCAGGTCCTGAGTGACAGGACCTGCACCGCTTTTAACATAGAGGGAGGATCAATGATATTCCGGCAGCCATCCCTTATGCGCTTCGATAAGATCATCGCACAGGGCACGGATATCGTCAATGGACAGTTCCGCTGAGGTGTGAGGATCCAGCATGGCGGCCATGTAGATATCCTCTTTTTTCAGTGACTGAGCCGCCTGAATGGTCAGCAGCTGCACATTGATATTGGTACGGTTGATGGCGGCGCACTGCTCCGGCAGATCTCCCACCACACAGGGATTGATGCCGTTGCGGTCGATGAGGCAGGGCACTTCCACGCAGGCGTTCTGCGGCAGATTGGTAATCAAACCGGTATTGAGCACATTACCGTGAATTCGATAGGGGGCATCGTTCATGACCGCCTGGATGATATACGATGCAAACTCGTGGGTCTTGGTATGTTCGATATGGGAATCCTTCAACAGACCATCCCGCATTTCCCGCCAGCCCTTGATCTGTTCCACACAGCGGCGGGGATACTCATCCAGCGGAATTTTGTACCGCTCGATCAGCTCGGGATACTTGTCCTTGATGAAATAGGGGGTGTATTCAGAGGTATGCTCGCTGGATTCGGTGACATAATAGCCGAACTGCTTCATAATCTCCAGACGCACCAAATCGTTTCCATCCTTGTTGTACTCCGGTGATTGAGCCCGCCGCTTGATTTCAGGATACAGGTCGTTGCCCTCCAAGTCCTCAATCTTCAGCAGCCACGCCTGATGATTGATGCCCGCGATTTCCCACCGGCATTTCTCCGCATACTCCCCCATATCCAATGTGCGCAGCAGCCCGCCGGCGCAGCCCTGAACCGAGTGGCAAAGCCCCACGGTCTGGATAGAGGTATACCGCTGCATATAGCCGGTGAGCATCGCCATGGGATTGGTGTAGTTGAGGAACAGGGCTTTGGGGCACAGCCGCTCCATATCCTCGGCATAGCTTTTCATCACCGGAATGGTCCGCAGGGCGCGGAAAATACCGCCGATGCCCAGCGTGTCGGCGATGGTCTGCCGCAGTCCATATTTTTTCGGAATTTCAAAATCGGTGACGGTACAGGGTTCATAGCCGCCCACCTGAATGGCGTTCACCACAAAATCTGCCCCGGTAAAAGCTTCGGTACGATCCAGGGTCTTGGTGATCCTGGCCTTGCCCTCTGCTGTTTTGTTGATATTGCTCAGGATCTGGAAGGATTCATCCAGCCGGACGGGATCAATGTCGAACAAGCAGACGTCAAAAGCGCCAAGCTCCGGGGTGAGAATACAGTCGCCGATGACATTGCGGGCAAATACAGTGCTGCCCGCACCGATAAAGGTGATTTTCAAGCCTCTCATTCCTTTCTGCGTGATGCCTTCATCCTACTCCAAACCGACGGCAATAACTATAGAGGCATGTTGTCCCCTCTTGATTTTATGTTGCATTTTTCTTATTTCGTGGTATGCTGAAATCAAGGGGGGAATCGGGTATGGCGTTATTTTATAATCTTCGCCGGCAGGAAGAAGCGCAGGAAAGCTTGTGTGTGCATCAATGCGGCGGGGAAGCTTGTCCGGGCGGCCATCGGTTCGGTCCGGCTGTCCGTGACCATTATCTCATCCATTGCATATTCCGTGGAAAAGGCCGGTTTGAACCTGTGGGCCGCTCCTATGATCTGGAAGCCGGCCAGGGGTTTCTCATTGTGCCCGGACAGATAACGGTTTATACGGCGGATGTCCGGCAGCCCTGGCATTACCATTGGATCGGCTTCAGCGGCAGCGAGGCGGCTTCTATCCTGGATATCTGCGGCCTGTCCGCGGAGCAGCCGATTTTCTCCTTTGGAGATCAGGAAAGGATGAAGCGCTGTCTGGACGATCTGGAACACCGTTATGAGGCCCGGGACAACGCTTTCTCGCTCTTGTCCGGCTTGTATGGTTTCTTTTCGCTGCTGATGGAGGACAGCCCGGCTGAAATCGGTTCCGGCAGCCGTATTCTGGACGCGGCGGTGGACTATATGCGCAAAAACTATTCTTATCCCCTGACAGTGGAAGCGGTCGCCCGTCGCTGCGGTGTGGACCGCAGCCATCTGTTTCGGCTGTTCAAGCAGCACCTGGGGCTTTCTCCGCAGCAGTATCTGATTCAGCTGCGGCTGCACCGGGCGGAGGAACTGCTGCGTACCTCCACCCTGCCGGTCAGTGATGTGGCTTTTTCCTGCGGTTTCAATGATCCTTGTCATTTTTCCCGTCTCTTCCGGCGGTGCCACGGCATGCCGCCCGGGGCTTTCCGCACCTGCGATGATACCCGAATACCTGCGGACGGCGGACAAAGGGCATAAATACAGACATTATCATCATAACTCTTAAATTGGAGGAATAAGGCGGTATGAGAAACGATGCCATTGATCACGGCCGGGAATTTGACTGGGGAAAGGTCTCCCTGGATTACGGCAGGTACCGGGATATCTATCCGCCGGTGTTTTACCAGAAAATAGCGGATCTCGGCCTATGCATAAGTGGACAGGACGTTTTGGATTTGGGCACCGGCACTGGGGTTCTGCCCCGGCATATGTCCGCCTATGGCGCCCATTTTACCGGGGTGGATATATCCGAAAACCAGATTGCCGAAGCCCGGAGATTGTCCCGGGAAGCCGGCCTGTCCATCCGGTATTTGGTTTCGGCAGCTGAGGACATCTCCTTCCCGGACGAATCCTTTGATGTCGTCACCGCTTGTCAATGCTTTATGTATTTCGATAGGGCTGTGATACCCCTCAAGATTCATCGGATACTCAAGGAGAACGGGCACCTCTGCATCTTGTTCATGGCCTGGCTGCCGGATGAAAGCGAAATTGCCAAACGCAGCGAGGAACTGGTGCTGAAATATAATCCTGCCTGGACCGGCGGGCATATGCGGAGATTCATACCCGAGAAGCCGCCATGGGCGAAAGACCTGTTTACGGTAGAAAACGCCTTAGCCTATGATCTGACCGTCTCCTTTACCCGGGAAAGCTGGCATGGGCGGATCAAAGCCTGCCGCGGTATCGGCGCCTCTTCTTTGAGTGATGAAGAAATCGCCCGGTTCGAAAGGGAGCACATGGGATATCTGCGTACCCTGCCGGAAACCTTCGACATTCCCCACTTCGCAGCACTGCTTAATCTTCGCAAACACAGTTGAGAGGACAAATAACCGCTTGATCGGCAAACAGCAACCCGGGAAGAACCGCAGACTTATCAAGAAACTGCGGTCCTTCCCGGGTATTCAGGGGTATTCTATTCCTCTTCCTCATCCGTCTCATGCCGGTATTTTTCACGGGTGGCAATGCCGCCGCGGATATGCCGCTGGGCTTTATTCACTTCCAGTACATGGCGGACGCGTCCGTACAACTGCGGGTTCACCGTTTGAAGGCGGTCGGACACATCTTTATGTACGGTAGACTTGGATATATGAAACTTCTTGGCGGCCGCCCGGACCGTGGCGTTGTTTTCGATGATATATTCGCCCAGCTCGACCGCTCGTTCTTCTACAGCTCCTTTCATAGCTATCACCCCTTAGGCTTACTTACCACATTCTTATGCGGGCCGCAGGGCAGATATTCATGGGATTGCCGGCGTATATCTGTCCAAATTCCTGCTGCCGGAGCTTATATTTTCCAGTTCCGAAGCACACCCTATGAAAAAAGGAAAGGGTGTGTCCAAATGGAACTTCTGCATGTATTTCTGACCTCGGTGGGCTCCGTGGTCTTTCTCTTTATCCTCACTAAACTGCTGGGCAACAAGCAGATGTCTCAGCTGAGTATGTTCGATTATATCAATGGCATCACCATCGGCTCCATCGCTGCGGAAATGGCCACTTCACTGGAGGATGATTTTCTCAAGCCCATGATCGGTATGGCGGTATATACCGTGGCTGCGCTGCTGATCTCTTTGATTGCCAGCCACTCGGTCAAATTGCGGAAATTTCTCATCGGCCGGCCGCTGATCCTTTATGATGACGGCAAGCTGTACCGGGACTGCTTAAAAAAAGCAAAGCTGGACCTCAATGAATTTCTCACTGAATGCCGGAACAACGGCTACTTCAATCTATCGGAAATCCAAACCGCCATCATGGAAACCAACGGCAAGATCAGCATCCTGCCCGCCGCAGCTTCCCGGCCGGTGACACCGGCGGATATAAACCTCACCCCGGCCCAGGAAAAGCTGCCGGTAAACCTGATCATCGACGGCGTGGTATTGTATGAGAATCTGCAGGCAATCGGCAAGGATGAGAAGTGGCTGGAAAAGCAGCTGCATGTCCAAGGATATCACGACCCGAAAGAAATCTTCCTTGCTGTCTGTGACGATCAAGACAACGTCAGTCTGTACGTCAAAGTGGCACAAGCCTAACCCTATCCGGCCGTACCGGATTTCTTGACTTTTTCTCCTTCCCGTACTACAATCAGCCTATAAAATAGGAAGGGATGGATAGCGATGGCGGTTTGGAGCCGGGAACAGGCATGGGCGCTGCTGACCCAATACAACCAGGAACCTTTTCATCTGCAGCATGCCGAAACGGTGGAAGGAGTCATGCGATACTTCGCCAAGGAACTGGGATATGGGGATGAAGCGGATTTCTGGGGGCAGGTAGGACTGCTTCACGACCTGGATTTCGAGCAATATCCCGATCAGCACTGTATCCGCTGCCAGGAAATTCTGCGGGAAAAGGGCGCGGACGATGACTTGATTCACGCTATCTGTAGCCACGGTTACGGCATCACGGTGGATATACGCCCGGAGCATGAAATGGAGAAGGTATTGTTTGCCGTGGATGAACTCACCGGCCTTATCGGCGCCGTGGCTTTGATGCGTCCCTCCAAAAGCGTTCAGGATCTAGAGCTGAAATCGGTGAAGAAAAAATTCAAAAGCCCCTCTTTTGCCGCCGGCTGCTCCCGGGAGGTCATTCAGAAAGGCGCCGATATGCTGGGCTGGGATTTGGACCGCCTGATCAGTGAGACGATTCTGGCGATGCGTTCCTGTGAGGCCGCCGATACTCATCCTGCTCAGCCATCATGCTGAAATCGTTAGGAAAGGGGACCTCCTAATGGATATCGCCGCACTTCTGGACCGGCAGCGTTCGTATTTTGCCACCGGCGCTACCCTGCCAGTTGAGAAACGACTGGCAGCCCTGCGCCGGCTGAAAAAGGAAATCCAAAACCGTGAAAGCGCCATCGCTGAAGCGCTGCAGGCTGACTTGGGTAAAGCACCCTTTGAAAGCTATATGACCGAAACCGGCATGGTGCTGGACGAGCTGGGATATGTGGAAAAACACACGCCGCGGTGGGCCAGGCCCAAGCGAGTGAAGACGCCTTTCGCCCAATTTCCGGCTAAGAGCTTTATTCTCAAGGAACCCTATGGTGTGGTCCTGATCATGGCTCCTTGGAATTATCCCTTCCAGCTCAGTCTGGAACCGCTGATCGGCGCTCTGGCGGCGGGAAACTGCGCGGTGATCAAGCCCTCCGCCTATGCGCCCCGTACCTCGCAGCTTATTGCGGATCTGATCGCCGCCTGCTTCCCTCCGGAATATGTGGCGGTGGTCCAGGGCGGACGGGCCGAAAATCAGGCGCTTCTGGAACAGAAATTTGATTATATTTTTTTCACCGGCGGCATCGAAGTAGGCAAGCTGGTGATGGAAAAGGCCGCCCGTCATCTGACTCCGGTCAGCCTGGAGCTGGGAGGCAAAAGCCCCTGCATCATCGACGAGAGCGCCGATATACCTCTAGCCGCCAAACGGCTGGCCTTTGGAAAATTCCTCAATGCCGGCCAAACCTGCGTCGCTCCCGACTATGTGCTGGTACATCAGTCCGTATACGATGCCTTGGTAGATGCCCTGAATATGGAGATCCGCGCCTTTTTCGGGACCGATCCCCTGGCCTGTCCGGAGTATCCTCAGATCATCAATCAAAAGCATTTTGAACGCCTGCTGGGATTGCTGCAGGGGGCGGATATTCTCGCCGGCGGACAGCATGACGGCAAGGGGAGAATCGCTCCTACCCTGCTGGGAGGGATCTCAGCGGAATCACCCTGTATGCAGGAGGAAATTTTTGGCCCTCTGCTTCCTCTTCTCCCCTATCATCGACTGGAAGAAGCTGTTGAATTTGTCCGCAGCCGTCCTAAGCCGCTGGCCCTTTATCTTTTTACCCGTAACCAGAACACGGAAAAACAGGTGCTGTCTACCCTTTCCTTCGGCGGCGGCTGCGTCAACGACACCATCATCCACCTGGCCACCTCCCGGATGGGTTTCGGCGGCGTGGGTGCCAGCGGTATGGGCAGCTATCATGGACGATACAGCTTCGATACCTTTACTCACGAAAAAAGTATGGTGAAAAAATCCGGCAAAATCGACTTGCCCGTCCGGTATCATCCATATACCGATAAAAACTTCCGCATGCTGAAAAAATTTCTCAAATAATATCCGTGGACAAAAATTCAGGCCGGGATCACGCAATAAAGAGGAAGCCCCATTCGCATCTAAGTACGAAAGGGCTTCCTCTTTATTCTCACTCTTATAGCAGAAGGATTTTTATGCGGCCGCTTGAATGGCTTCTTCAAGGGTAGCGGCCAGTTTGCGGGCAGCACCCATGCCACCGTTCAGGGTGATGACATATTCCGTTTCATCATTTCGATAGAGGATTTGTGTGTAATCATCCTCCTGCAGATAGACTACCCGCAGCTCACCGATAAGTTCACTGTCCACACGAATATTTTCCCCTGAAAAGGTATAATACGATAAGAGAGGCGGACCCGTCTTCACCCTTTCCGCATTCACCATGATGGTCTGCTGGTTCAGCTGTATCTCCGCCAGCATGGATTGCCTTTCTTCTGTGGAATGATCAGTCACCTTCGCCGTATAACCGTCATTCAGCCCGGCCGGCAGAAGCATATTCCTCATTCCAAAGCTTTCCAGCATATACCCCGGTTTTAATCCAGGTTTGGCCGTTAACGCCGTTTTTTCCAGCTGAGAAAAATCCACTTCCACCCTGTCGGAATAGAACGTTACACCCTTAATATGCGGCTGGATAAATTGTTTAGTGGCCGAAACTACCAAAAGCATAAGGACGCAGACGGCAGCTGCCAATAAACCATAGCGGCAGGCGCGGTACCATTTCCCTCTCTTTTTTGCCGGCTTCGCCGTTTTTTTCGGCACGGGGGCCGCTGTCACTGTCAACGGCGTTTCTGTTTTGCCGTCCATCTCCATGAGCGTCAGGACATATTCCTTCACCAGATCGGCATCCATTTCCCCCTCAGATTTATCCAGCTCCGCATCCAAAAGTGCTTCCACTTCCTGACGCGACTGTTTCAGGGCAGGATCCGCCATCATTTTCAACAACATATCCCAATCAGCCATACGCGCATCCCCCTGTTCCAAAATCAGCACAAACTTTTACTTCTATTATAGATGTAAGCATACCACAGAAATATGACATACAGCCACTTATTTTCCGCAATATAAACAACATACACTACAAAACCAAAGCCTTTGCTAATCGGTTTCACCAATCATAGCCATCGGTTATCTCTGCCGCCAATCGCTCGACCTTGATCCGCAATCTCCTCAGGCGCTGATACACTGTGTTTTCCTTCATGTTCCATTTGGCGGCTATCTCCTGTACGGTATGGGGATGAAAATAGGCTTCGTCCAGAAAAGCTCTCTCATTTTCTTCCAAGCGTTCCCAGATTGCCGCAATCCATTCCTGCATCTGTCCCTCGCTGATATCCGGGAATAGCAAATCACGGCACTCCTCCCCCGGTTCATACTCCTGCCACTCCTCCACATCAATGGAAACGACCTTCGGGGATCTTTTTAATTTATCCAGCTTGTTGCTGCACACATTGCGGGCGGTTTTGTACAGCCAGGCACGAACATTGACGATTATCTCTCCGGTTTCCATTTTCATGTAAAGCGCCAGAAAAACCTCTTGCACCAAATCCTCAATGTCCGTATATTCCGGCAGACGCGTACGAAAAAAGTTTGCAATATCCCCATTGTACTCCTTCCATATTTCCCGATACGTCTGATGCATGTGCCAGTCTATCCGAACCGCCTCCTCTGTACCCAAGTAACGCCGCGCAAAAAATCAGGTCAAATCAGATACTCTATGAAATAGGCTGCTGCAAAACGCCTCGTCCTGCAGCAGCCTACTATATTTATCCCCTATTTAAATTCATCTGCCGACAGATTGAAAGAGACTCTCCAAACATTCCGCACCGCAGGACACCACGACGTCTCCTTCCCGGCGATCAACCAGAATCTCTCCGTCGCCGGTAAAACGCACCTGCAATTCACCTTCGTCTACCGCGATAGACACGCTCACGCTGTCCTTTACCTTCTTCAGCGTATAGCTGAGTTCCGCATCTTCCACCAGGTCGAGAAATTTCAACAGTCCATTCAGTTTATCCATATTGTTCATCCTCCCATAACAATCAGCCTACCGCACCCTCAACGAGCCTTCTGCAGGAGTAGTAAAGATTTCGGGAAAATATGACACGATATCTTATCATTACCCCAAAGTTCTTACAATAAGCCCTCAGCAGGAGAACAATATGAACTTATATAAGGTTCTGTTTGATCTTCAACCTTCTTGGCGCAGCCAGACTATTCATCGCTGCGCCGCCCGGGATATGGACGACTCCCGCCAGTTGCAGTGAAATATAGGCTTCAAAGACGCCGTATCCCGCATGGAAACATAGTCATCCTCTGCAACAATGATATGATCTAGCAGCCGGATGTCCGCCACGGTCAGCGCTTTGGCCATAGCGATGGTGGTGTCGATATCCTCCTTAGAGGGCAGCGCGTGGCCGCTGGGATGATTATGGGCCAGGATTACCGCTGTGGCATTGTGCATCAGCGCATGCTGCAGCACCAGGCGGACATTGATCTCAGTGGAATTGACGCTGCCTTCAAAAATAACAGTACAATTGAGCACCTTGCAGCGATTATCCAGACAGATCAGCACCACTGCTTCATTTCGCCGCCCGAGAAAATATGGCAGCAGGAAGTGCCCCGTTTCCTCTGTGGTGTGCAGAATCGCACCGGTGGAAAACTTATCCTTATAATAGCTCTGCAGAAGCTGGCCGCAGAAGGATACCAGAACCGCGGCGTTGGCGCTCATCCCCTTCACCCGCGCCAATTCCTCATATGGCGCTTCCAATACCTGTGACAGGCTGCCGAAGGTACGGATCAGCTGGTGTGCCAGCTCGTTGGTATCCTTGCGCGGAATAACGTAAAACAGCAGCATCTCCAAAACCTGATGCGGCTCAAAATGCTCCAGCCCCTCCGCCAAAAAACGTTGTTTCACCCTCAACCTGTGCCCGTCATGCACATTTTGTTCCATGGCTGCGCTTTCCCCTTTCGCATCCATAGGCCCCTAGCCTCCAAGCATATTCTTATTTTCGGCTGCCCGGCTTATAAGGTGCCGGAGCTCCCGCCTTGCAGAGGGGACATTCTTCCGGCTCCCAGGACTCCACTTCTAAAGAGATTACCGGGCGGAAGGGCACGCCAAAATCGATTTTGCCGCCGGTACGATCCACAATGGAACCTACGCCCACCACGTTTCCGCCGGCCTGCTTTACCAGTTCCAGCACCTCACGCACCGAACCGCCGGTGGTAATGACGTCCTCCACCAACAGCACATTCTGGCCTGGCTGAACCGCAAAACCGCGGCGCAGGGTCATAGCGCCGTTTTCCCGCTCGGTGAAGAAGTTTTCACATTTCAGCCAGCGGCTGACCTCATAGGCCATCTGCACCGCTCCCATGGCCGGTCCGATGACCACATCCACATGATCATCCTGGAACTGCTCCGCCAGAGCCGCACACAGTTCCTCGCTGTATTTGGTGTTGCGGAAAATTTTGGCACACTGCAGATATTTTTCCGAATGGCGGCCGGAGGTGAGCAAAAAATGCCCCTCCAGCAGCACGCCTGCTTCCTTCAAAATCTCTAAAATTCGTTCTTTCGTCAACATACGGTCCTCTCCCTGCTTGTCCATATTTATTCTTTCGACTCATTATACCAAATAATTTCCCGTTTGAAAAGGATAAGCTTCATGCTATAATAGACACGGCTCTCAAAAGGCGATATTCTGTTTCTCCGACTGGGTCTTCGCGTTTGCCCGGAGCAACCGCACCGCTTGCGTGCCCTAATAAAAAAATAGATGCCGGGCGGAAGTCCTCCAATTTTCCGGCATGGAAAGAGCGTAACCGCCATGAAAACCATCACCATAGAAAAAAATGACGCGGGACAGCGGCTTGATAAATTTCTCACCAAAACCTTCCGCAATCTGCCGGTCTCCATGATGTACAAATATATCCGGCAAAAGGATATCAAGCTCAACGGCAAACGGTGTGAGATTTCCACCCGTCTGCAGCAGGGAGACGTGTTGTCCTTGTATGTCAAGGATGAATTTCTCACCGAGACCGCCCCGGTTTATGATTTCCTCACCGCATCCCGACAACTGGATATCCTCTATGAGGATCGTCACCTGCTGCTGCTCAACAAAAAGGCTGGTTTGCTGGTGCATCCAGACGAGCGGGAATTCCGGGACACTCTCATCGCCCGGGTACAGCGTTACCTCTATGAAAAGGGAGAATACGATCCGGCAGCCGAAAACAGCTTCGCCCCTGCTCTGGTCAACCGGATCGACCGCAATACCTGCGGCATTGTGATCGCCGCCAAAACCGCCGCCGCCCTGCGCATTCTCAACGACAAGCTGAAAAATCGGGAAATTGAAAAATACTATCTCTGTATCGTCCACGGTATCCTGGACAAAAAAGAGGATACCCTGTACGGTTATCTGGAAAAGGATGAAAAGCGCAACCAGGTCACCGTGATCCGGGAATCGCGGGAAGGCGCCCGTTCCATCGCCACCCGCTACCAAGTGCTGGAGGAGCGGCACCATCTCTCCCTGCTGGAAATCCAGCTGCTTACCGGACGCACCCATCAGATCCGGGCGCATATGGCCTCCATCGGGCATCCGCTGCTGGGAGACGGCAAATACGGCTCCAACGCCCTGAACCGGGGCA
The DNA here is from genome assembly GCA_902492455.1 of uncultured Oscillospiraceae bacterium. Lineage (GTDB taxonomy): Bacteria > Bacillota > Clostridia > Oscillospirales > Acutalibacteraceae > CAKTXU01. Next base: position 213,742 of record CABULH010000001.1, on the reverse strand, counting down.
CTGGCTTCAACCGCCAGGCCTTGTGCTCCTATAAGCTTCGTTTCGCCTTTCAAACACCAGCGGAGGATTTGGATTACTTGAACGGGCGGGAATTCGCTGTCGAAGACATCTGGTTTGTGGACGAGTTCCGGAAAGGAAAAATCCATGGAAAACCCTGAATTTCCCTCCGTCTGTCCCTGCAAACGGCGCAAATGTCCCCGGCATGGGGACTGCGCTGCCTGCACCGCCCATCATCGGAACAACCGCTATCCCGTCTACTGCTGGCGCGGAGCAGCTACTCCCCTGTCCAAAAGCGCCGCAGACGCTCCTCCAGCATCCGGCCGTCCCGTACAGCGGCGTAATGCCGCCAATGCTGAGGAAGCAGCGGCCGATAAGCCGAAGAAGTGAACCGCTGGTCGATGAGCACCACCACGCCCCGCTCGGATTCATCCCGAATCACTCGGCCGGCGGCCTGCAGCACCTTGTTCATCCCGGGATACCGATAGGCGTAATCAAAGCCCCGACCGTCCCGCCGGTCGTAATAATCCCGGATCATATCCTGCTCCGGGCCGATCTGGGGCAGCCCTACTCCCACGATTACCGTGCCGATAAGCCGCTCTCCCCGCAGATCGATTCCCTCCGCATAGATGCCTCCCAACACGCAGAAACCCACCAGAGTATCTGCCGCGTCCGCTTGGAATCGCTGCAGGAAGGCCTCCCGTTCCTCTTCCTCCATCCCACTGCGCTGCACAATCGTGGCGACCGCGGGATATCGTTTCTGAAACACCTGGTAAACCTCCCGCAAATACGCGTATGAGGGAAAATATGCCAAATAGTTGCCCTTTTTACCGCTCACCGTCAGCGCAATCTGGTCCGCCACCGGCACCAGGCTGTCCTGGCGGTCTTTGTATTTGGTACTGATTCGGTCGGATACCAGCAGGCACAGATTCTCCTGAGGAAAGGGAGAGGTCAGCGTCAGCCTTTTGGAATTCTCGTCTCCTCCCAGAACCGAAATAAAATAGTCCAGCGGCGTCAGGGTGGCGGAAAACAGGACGGAGGCTTTCCCCCTTTCCATCGCCTTACTCAGCAGATAGGAAGGATCCAGGCAGAAAAGCCGCAGGACCACTTCGCTTCCCTTGGTCTGAACCCAGGTGATATACCGTTCGTCGTACAGCTCTGCGATTTTGAGGAAGGTCAGAATATCAAAATATAAGGTCAGCAGCTGTTCCTCCTGCGGCGCATGGGGATGCCGCTGCATCCATTCCTCACAGTCTGCCGCCGTCCGGGTCAGCTGTTTATGAAACTCCAAATAGGGTTCCTTCCGCTTAAGAAAGCCCGCCTCCCCGCATTCCTTGCGCATCGCCACCATGGCGGTATTGATACGCCCCAGGGAACGGCGCAGCTTGTCCTTCTTATCCAGTGTCCGGCTCAGCTGCAGGAAAGCGGACTTCTGCAGACCGGCGGAGTACATTTCCCGCGCCCGGTCCACCAAATTATGAGCTTCGTCGATGAGGAACACAAAGGGCGACTTTCCGCCGGAAAAAAATCGCCGCAGATAAACCTGGGGATCAAACACGTAATTATAGTCTGCGATGATACAGTCGCTCCACAGGGTCAGATCCAGAGCCAGTTCAAAAGGGCAGAGCCTGTGGCGGCAGGCATAAGTCTCCACCACTTCCCGGGTAAAGACATCCTCCCGTTCCAGCATCTCCCACAGCGCATCGTTGACCCGGTCAAAGTGGCCATCGGCATAAGGACAAGCGTCCGGGTTGCAGTTGCGCTGCTCCAGAAAACAGATTTTATCCTTGGCCGTCAGGGTGACGGTACGCAGCCGCAGGCCCTCCTCCCGCATCACCCGGCAGGCATTTTCCGCCACCTGGCGGGTGATGGTTTTAGCGGTCAGATAAAAAATCTTCTCTGCTTCCCCCTCCCCGATGGCTTTGACCGCCGGGAACAGGGTGGAAATGGTTTTGCCGATGCCGGTGGGGGCTTCACAGAACAATCTGCCGCCGTCCCGTGCTGTGCGGTAAACTGCTTCGGCCAGCCGGCGCTGCCCCGGACGGTATTGCGGGAAAGGAAACACCGTTGCCTTGATGGACGCATCCCGTATCCCGGTCCAGCTTTGCCGGCTTTCTCCCCAGCGGCGGTACCGCTCCAAAAGATCCTGATAGAATTCCGTCAATTCGCCGGCGGAAAAGCCGCGGATAAAGCGCTTGATTTCGTCGGTATCCACTTGATAATAGGTCAGGCGTACACGCATGGCTTCCAATCCCCGCTGCGTACAGAGTATATAGGCGTAGCACATAGCCTGCGCCCAATGAAGACGGTTGAAATCCTCGGTAATCATCTCCAGCGGCGCGCCAGTGGTTTTGATCTCATCCACCACCAGCCCCTCTTCATCTGTATACAGTCCGTCCGCCCGGCCTTCCACCTTGATGCGGAGATCTCCCCAGACACTTTCCAGGGACAGCGGCACCTCCGCCTGATACCCGTCTCCGGCGGCCTTCTGCAGCTTGCGATGGATGCGGCTGCCCTCGGCCATCCTGTCCACGCCGCCGAAGCGATTGTCGATACTGCCGCCCCGGAGTACGAATTCCACCAGCTCTCTCACCGGTAGTGTCATGGTATTCTGCATGCCGCCGCCTCCATAAGAACGTATGTTTATATCTTAGCACATTTCACATCTGAACACAAGCAAAAAAGCCGTCCTGTGAAAGGACGGCTTTTTGTCAAGACAATAGAGATCAGGCTCCCAACAGATTGCTCACCAGCAGAATAGCGGCTACGCCCAGCGCCAGACCGATCATCTGCGGCCGCCGGGGCCGCTCCCGGAAAAACAGGATCGCCACCAAAACGGCGCATACCACACCGCCGCCGTTGACCAGGGGAAAGAAAACCGCGCCGGGCATCCGTCCGGAAAGATAAAGGTTGATCTTGTTGCACACCCCGATTCCCACGCCGGATACCATCGCCATCAGCGGTACCCGGGACTTCAGGGAAAAAGAAAGGGGGATTTTCTGCCGCTGACGGCTGTTGCCATACAATAAAAGAAAGCAAACCGCCGTCACCAAAAAGGCTGTTATCAGAAACGCATCCAGCTCGTCTTTATAAATGGAAGTCTGATGAAACTTCTGCATCAACCCCACGGCGCCGGAAGACAAAAAAGACAGCAGACAGTAAAGAAGCCAGCGACCGGTGATGCCCTTGTCCATTTTGGGGTTGGCCGTCAGCACAAAAGAGGCGCAGAGCAGTACCAGCCCTATAAGTTGAAACGGCGAGATGCTCTCCCGCCAGATCAGCAGACCGCCAAGGGTGGGGATTACCAGTGCGAATGAACTGAACAGCGAGCTGAAAGCCATGGGTCCCGTTTGCAGTGCACGGGTAGAGAAATGCTGTCCCAGCGCCGTCGCCACACCGTACGCCCCGCCCAGCAGCAAGGTGTAGACGGAAGGAAGCGACCAGACAGGAGAAAGGGCAAACACGAACACCAGGGCAAACACGCTGCAAATGGCATTAAACAGCATACAATCGCTTTCCGTCTGCAGGTGGGATTTGCTAAAGCTGTTCTTCAGCGCTCCTCCCAGCGTTGCCACAGCTATCGATGTAGCCAGCAGTGCATAATACAAGTCTACCGCTCCTTTGGTTAATCCGTCTCTTTTTGATAGTGAAGCAGTATGCTGGACGGCTTCCGCTCCGCTTTCAGCAAAAGCCAAAATGGATCGTCCGCTCTTTTTTGGAAGCTATCCCCGGTGTCCGGATTGGTGAACCGGTAGACTCCCGGCGCCAGAACCGGCGAAATTTTGACCTGATCCTCTCCGCAATCCTGGCGGAAAAAGGCGAAAAGCACACCGCTGTTCCTGTCCGGCCGGTCAAACTGATAAGCCAGCACATCCTGTGATTCCGTGGTGCAAGGGGTCAGCGGATAAAAACAGCCGGACAGGTAGGGCTTGACCATCTGATATTCATCCAGCATTCTTTTGTGCCATTCCAGCGGATAATCCGGTACAAACCAGGTATGCTTTTCCGCCTCGTTTTCCGGACCAACCGGATGAAACAGGCCGAAATTCATTCCTCCGTACAAGCCGCTGTGAAAAGCATAGGTGCTGCCGGGATTGCTGGGAGGCGTACATCCCACCAGCGGTATAAAATGCCCCAGCCCATAGTTCCCGGTTTGGGCGCCGATGGGGTCGGCGTCCGGCCGGCAGTTGTAATCCGAACGCCAAAGAACATAAGAGCGCTGCAGGGTTTCCAGATCGATGTGCGTACCGCCTCCGCCGCAATTGTCAATCAGCATGCCTGGAAACCGAGCCAGCAGCTCATCCCAAAAATCATACATCTGTTGGACGGCTTTCATCTCGCCGACGCCTGTTCGGCCATCTTCGTCGGCGCCTCCATAAACCGGCAGGGTATCCTCCCGGTAATAATCAACGCCGTTTTCCTTCAGCGCCGTACAGACGGTTTCGATGATATAGCGCCTGGCTTCCGGATGGTTCATGTTAATTGTATGAATCACTGTAGGCTGGGGATTTCGTCCGATTCCGTCCGGCATCGGCATGCCGTCCCCCCATTCGGGATGTTCCTTTTGCCAGCCGATCCCTTCGTTGCAGCAATAGGTGCTGAACCAAAGCAGCAGCTTCATGCCGGCGGCATGCGCCGCTGCGGATACAGGCTGGAGTCCTTCCGGATGGACACAGCGGTTAACGCTCCAATCGCCTTGATGATAAGCCCAGTCCTCCACGTCGATATTCTGAAATTCATCGGTTTCATGATCCGGGCCGTACCATCCCGCATCGATCCAATAGCAATCGTATCGCATATGGTTTTCCTGAAGAAACCGTATGTATTTCAGGTGATTGGCCGTTTTCATACCGCCCCAGGAGATACAGCACATGGGTGGGAATGGCTCGCCGTTTTCATCACAGGGGATACAGTGGCGTACCAAATGATTCCTCAGCAGATTAAAGGAACGGCTTCGCTCCCCCTGCCAGAATATCGTCAGAACCCTGATATGACGTACCGCTTCCCCGTTATATAAGAAAAAATCGGTCTCCGGCATGGAAACGGTGACATGAATTCCATTCTGCACCTTTTCAAATACCGCAACCCAATCGGCCGTGAATCCCAGTCCCAGAATCACGCCGCCGTTTCCAGTATCCAAATTAAAAAACGGCAGATAGGATTTTGATCCGTTGGATTTCATCACAAACGGCTGAGAGGTAATTTCCCGCGTATGCAGATTAAAGTCATCTATTTTTCCATCAGGGCCGTTCACATAATAAAGGACCGCCTTCTTTTCACAAGGGAAGACGTAATCCAATGCTTTGATATCCTGTACTTTCCCGGATCTTTCACCTGAAATGCAGCGAAAACGCGGCGTCCATTCTACAGCGGAGGACTGTTCATAGGTATGCGGTATCAATTCGCATAAAAGCCTGCCGTCAGAACTGCTATATCCCCGCTCCTCTTTGATAAAGCCTTCCGGGAAGGGCCTGCCGTCATAGAGAAAGGAAAGCGGCGGACGGCCGTCCATAAACATCCGCGCTGCCGCCATTTCCGTCTCTGTCGCAGGTATGCTGTACATACTCATTCTCCTCCTGGTTCATCGACATTTTCCGCTGTCCAACCGGCAGCCGCGGCGATCACCGGGATCAATTCCCGGGCAAAGCGTGCGTGCCCGCAGGCGTTGGGATGCCCACAGGCCCCCATTTCCTCCGGATGCAGACGGACGGGTTGCGTGAAAAAGCATGCCGCACGGCTATCGCCCTCTGACCGTACAGCATCCACCGCCCGGCGGATGGGTTCGGTCATCTCGGTATTCATCATGCCGTGAACCCACAGAAGCCATGCCTTGGGATAATGGTCTCTTATCCTTTTGAGAAATGACTTGGCCGCCTCTTCAAATTCCAACCCTGGGGTCCCTCCGGCTACATCATTGGTTCCGACGTTGATGACCACTATATCCGCCTGCCAGCGGGTATAATCCCACGGCTCCGGATGGCAAAAAGCCGTGAAATCCACCCATTCCGGCACAGGCCGGAAGGCGGCGCCGGCACAATCGCGCAGCAGTCCCCGCCCGGACATGGAAATGAAGCGGGCATCGGCGTGAAAGTAACGGGCGATCCGGCAGGCATAGGTTTTCGTCGGGTCCTCCGTTTCAGTGGTAAATGGATCGGAAGGCTTATCGCTGAGGGTGCCGAAACCGCAGGTAATGGAATCCCCGATAAATTCGATGCGGCGGGAAGGCAGCTTCGGCGGCGGCAGCCACATGCCGCTTCCCTCCAGGGTGATGGCTTTAAGCAGCAGCGGCATGCCGACGGTCGCCTCCGTCAGCTTCAGTAGTCTCACCGTATGTTCTCCTTCTGTCAGCGGCGGGGTGCGGATATCCAGATTGTCTTCCCGTATCGGATGCATACCGCATCCTTCGCCGTCGACTTCCAAACCTACTTGAGGGATATACCCCGGGGCGGGCAGGGCGAAATGGAACACCGCTCCCGTCCCCCGAAAGCGAAACCACACCCCAGACATGGACCAATCCAGCCACAGTCCCTGGCCGTCTGTGAAGGTACGGCCCAGGAGGCGACAATCCGTCTGGGAAAAAACATATTGTTTCATGAGCGTTCCCCCGTTAAGCGTACATAAGAAGGAGCGCGGCGGATAACGCCGCGCTCCTTTGCCGCTATGTGGTTTTCAGCTATCCTTAGCTTCTCTTTTTCCGCAGAAGAATCACGCCGGTACCGGCGACGGCAACCACCAGCAGGGAAACCGTCTTAACGCCGGCCGATCCGGTATCCGGATTTCCGGAACTTCCCGCCTTGTGAACGACCGCGAAATCATCCACCTGAATGGCGGTATTCTCACCCATAATCGCTTGGAGATAGAATACATTTGCCTTTGTCAAATCCAGCTTGATGCTGGTGTCGTTGCCGGCGCCGCCCCACCATTCAGCCAAGGTGAAGCTGCTCAGCGGGATTTCATGCACCTTGCCTTCCGGCGTGGCATCAAAAATCGCCTGGAAGGGGGCGGTGGAGGAACCGTCCGGCTGTTTCTCAACGGGCTGGCCAAACTGCAGCACCACCTTACCAGTGCCCTGAATCCATATGCGCACCGACTCCGCATCCTTCAAAGCGTCGCTGCCGGCAAAGTTCAGTTTGTACACCGCAGTTCCCGCAGCGCTGGCGGTCAGCTTGCCCGCCTTGCTGCCGTCCGGTCCCTGGCCCAGCACAAAATCGATGCCTGCAGAGGAACCAGCGTTCTGCCAAACCTTTTTCAGCGCCGCAGCGTCGGCATAGCCGTTGAAATCATCCAGTATCTCAATCTTTCCTTGCGGATCTTTATCACCGTCCTCTTCCGCATAGGTAACCACCTGCATATCGCTCAGATATACCGTGGCGCCCTCGGACAGGCTAAAGCCGATTCTGAATGCCTGATACTGCCCCACCCCGATTTTGGAGGCGTCGGCCGTCTGGATTTCCGCCCAAGTTGTGCCATCGTCGCCCAAGGCAAACTCCGCACCCTTGTCGCTGTATCGATAAACCATGTCAGCCAGCGGAAAATCATAAGCGGCAAATTCGTTAGAGCCGCCCTTGACGGTGATATCCTGTTCCCAGCGGTTGGCGTCTTCATCCTGATAATGCAGTTTCAAAACCGTATCGCTGCCGGGATTTTTGATATAAATCCGAATGGCGTCCGCAGCATTGTCGGTCCCCCTGCCGCCGTCCATCGTCAAGGCCAAAGAAAGATTGACATTGGGACCTGGGCCCGGAGCCACCATTTTCAGTGCATCGCCCTCTACAGAACATTGATTTCCGGTATAATTGACGAAATCGTAAATATCCCGGATTTCCTTATCCTTAGGTTTACTGGTCTCTCCGCCGGTTTCACCACCGGTCTCACCACCGGTTTCTCCGCCAGTCTCACCGCCGGTTTCTCCGCCGGTCTCACCACCGGTTTCTCCGCCAGTCTCACCGCCGGTTTCTCCGCCTTCTTCCGGATAGGTAACCACCTGCATATCACTCAGATACACCGTGGCGCCTTCGGACAGATCAAAGCCGATTCTGAACGCCTGATACTGGCTCTCTCCAATTTTGCTGGCATCGGCCGCTTTGATCGCTGCCCAGGTGGTGCCGTCGTCGCCAAGAGCAAACTCCGCCCCTTTATCACTGTACCGGTAGACCATGCTTTCCAAGGGGAAATCATACGCGGTAAAATCGTTGGAACCGCCCTCAACCGTAATTTCCTGCTGCCAGCGGTTGGCGGCCTCATCTTGATAATGCAGCTTCAAAACCGCATCGCTGCCGGGATTTTTGATATAGATCCGGATGGCGTCCGAAACATTGGCGGTTCCTCTGCCGCCATCCATGGTGATCGCTTTGCTCAGGTTGACGTTAGCTCCCGGTCCAGGAGCTGTGATTTTCAGCGCCGCCGTATCCTTATCCACAGCGCAGTTGGCGGTGGAAGGATAGTTGCGGAAATCGTAGACATTGCGGACCGTTTCATCCGTGGAATAGGCGACGGTCGTTAACTTGCTGATGGATAGCTCATCGGCTGCGTTTGTGGAATTGAAACACAGAGTCATGGTATAAGTGTTATAGTTATCCGCCGTCAGTTTGCCGGCTTCCTTGGCTGCCGCCCAGGTGGTGCCTCCCTCCACCAGATTGCTGTCAGCACCATTGTTGCTGTACCGATAGGTAAAGCTGTCCAGAGGATAGTCATAAGCGACGAATTCATTGGAGCCGCCTTTGATGGTGACCGCCTGCTGCCAATGATGGGCTAAAGCATCCATAAAATACACAAACAGGCTGATATCGTTATCTGTAGAATTCTTGATATAAAGCCGGATGGCATCCGCACCGGTAAGGCTTTTACTAAAGCCGTTGCCGCTGCCGATATAGCTGTAGCCGTTAGAATCGGTATTGGTGATTTTCAGGCAGCCGCCGCTGACATCCTTCGCGGCATTGCCCGACCAAGTGCAGTCTTCGTTAAACACATATTGGAGTGTATTGGTATCCGGGGCTGCGCTAACCATCACCAGGGGCATGCTCGCCAAAAGAACCATTGCGGACAGACACATCGCCAGGAACTTTTTCATGCACATTTCACTCCTTTTTATTTTAGGGATCACCGGTTCAGGATTATACCGACTTTTTCTTGCGGATTACCAGGAAGTAAACGGCGGCGCCTGCGCCGGCCAATACCACCACGGCGGCAATCACAATGCCCACTATAGCGCCGGTGGACAAACCTCCCTCTTCGTCGCCGTCCACGGGTACGCTGCTCTCGTTGGCCTTGGTGGTCTTGACGGCTTCGGAGGCGGCGGGCTTGGTCTCATCAGGCTCGGTAGGCGCCGCAGTGGTGGGCGCTTGCGTGGGAGCCGCGGTAGTGGTGGGCGGCGGCGCGGTGGTGGCGTTGGGATCATATTTGCCGTCCTCATCCACCAGTGCGATATCGTCGATGGTAAAGAAGGTGCCGCGGGAGGTAACAACTGTTATAGTCACAGCTGTTACAGCGGTAAGATCCAGTTCCTTTAACGTGCACCAGTCCTTCGGCACAAACGCTGAAAAGGGCAGATATTTTTCTCCCGCCGATGTCATATCGAATTGGCCGTCAAAGGGAGTGGAGGTGCCATCCTCCTGGAGACAGGCAAACTGGAACACCACGGTGTTGCAGTCGCCGTCCTTCACATTGATCCGCACCCCTTCGAACATGGACCAATCCTCGTTGACATCCCGGCCGATGCCGCCCCAACCTACATCCTGCTCCCAGGTGAGCTTCAATTGGTGGCCGCCCTTGCCGTCGGATAACAGCTGCATGTTTGATGTGGCGCCCCCAGCAACCACCTTCCAGGTCTGGGCCATCTTCTGGGCGTTGCCGCCGTAGCTGTCGAAGTTTTCCCATACCCGGGCGGTTTCCGCGGCCGAGGCCGTCATGACGGCGCTGCAGGTCAGCAGCGCAGCCGCCGCTAGTGAGATCAGCTTCTTTTTCATTTGATTGCTTCCCTTCTATATGAATTTGGAATTGCCTTACGCCTGTAACTGCGGGATCTTCCATTCCAGTTCGGACAGCCAATGGGTGCCGGTGAGAGAAGCAAAGCCGATGAATATCTCCCCCGGTTCTCCCTGATACAGCTTCTCCGCGTCGTACTTTTTCCGGATCTCAAACATGGAGGGATTGCCAGGAATGGGTACCCGAGCCGCGCCGGGAGAACGGTTTACATCCTCCTTTTCACCCTTTCGGCCTTCCTCACCCGTTTGGATCACCAGCCGCTGCCAGCTGCCGTTCAAAGGCAGTACAGCCACATAATCGCTGCGATGGAAAGCCGGAACATATTCGCAGCCGTCGTGATCCAGAATCAGTCTGCCGTCCAGCCAGACCTTCAGCGGACGGGTTCCCTGGGCCACCAGAATCGTTTCCGGGTACAGCGCCGGCGCCCGCAGTTCGGCCATGTACAGATGCCTTCCCTCCGGAACCGGTTGGAAATGAGCCGCCGCGGAAACCTTCACCGCATTCCGGAACAGCGCGTCCGGCGGGCATTCCTCCCCGTCATAGTCGCAGGCGACCCGCAGAAAATCGATGGTCTGTACCAGCCCCGCGCTGGCCTCAAATCGGCAGTCGCCGCAAACGATCCGGAAATCCAGGGGATTGCGGGGAATACGGCGCCGCGCGTCATCGGGAGCCTTTATCGAGAAGGAAATCGTCTGTTCCCGGCCTTTTTCCAGCTCCAGTTCAAAATTCTGCGGCTCTACCGCCCACCCGTCGGGGACATGCAGCTGCAGGGTTCCCCGGCTTTCACCCCCTAAGGGATTGGAAATCAGCGCGGTGAAATCCGCCGCTTCTCCCGGCGCCAGGGCAACCCGTTCGGGATAAATCAGCCGAATGGTGAAAGGCCGGACACTGATAAGGCTCTCCGTTTCCCGGTACCTTTCCCGCAGTCCCACCAGCCGGTTATCCGGCGCCCAGGGAGCCGCCCAGCATGTCTGCAAGGCGGGGGGCGCGGTGAACTGAGAATTGGAGCCGTAATACTCCAGCACCTGCTGACAGAGATCCGCCACCTGATCACACAAAGCCGTGATGGTAGCCACCTCATGCATATTGCTGATACAGGCGGACAGAACCAGATCATCGCCCAGCGGGCGGGTCCAGCGCTCCTCAAAGCCGTCGGGATTGATTGTTCCCAGGATAGCGCCCAATGTGGCCGCAGTGCAGTCCGCATCGTAGCCAAGTCCGGCGGCGGTGCAAATGGATTTTCCGAAATCGCCCTCACCCGCCATCCAGGAAAGCAGGATAAAGGACAAATTGATGGCCACATCCGTCCAGTTCTGCCGGAAATAGGTGGTGAGGATTTTTTCCCGAACCGCCAGCGGATCTCGGTATTCCTCCCACCAGCGAATGGTATCGGTAAAGGCGTGATACATCCGGCCCTGCGGATCCAGATAAGAAAGACCGGTGTGGATCAGCCGCTGCCGATCGCTCTCCACATAAGCGGCGCTTTCCACCGCCGCCAGGAAGGTACTGGCTTCCACCCCGTCGGCGCAGTGGTCCACACAGGCATCCTCCCGGGCCAGGCGTACCGCCAGATCAGGATCTCCCGGCGCCAGAGCAGCCCAGAGCTCGGTGCGGATGGCCGCTCCCATGCCCGCATAAAACTTGTTGTCGTAATAACCGCTCATCGGCGGATAAAGGCCGGTCTCCAGATTTTTAACCGCCACGCCGTATTCATCCGGCAGCGCCCGCATATGTTCCAGCCAGCCGTCCGCCAGATCCCGCCGGTTTACCGGCAGGCCGCAGCGGCGGATCACCTCCAGCCAGACAACCTGCAGATCCAGATCGTCGTTGGCCACCATGCCGGTGGGCACGGGATCATAATAGGTAACTTCCTTTGTCCCCAAATAGCCCTCCATCGGCATCCCCAGCGTGCCGCCGATGGCCTTGCCCACAAAACAACCCCGCAGTTTGCGGCGGTAGGCCGCGTAGTCCAGCATGATCATTGGTTACCCCTCGCTCCCTGTCTTTGTCTTTACCGCTATCACCCACATTTGGCCGGGTGCATACCAATATTGGATGGACTCTTTCAGCCCACGGGGAGACAGCGTCACTTTGCCGCCGGTGCTGCGCACTTCAAATATCTCCGCAGGTTCATGGAACTCTACATAAACCGAAGCGGGTTCCCGCTGGCTGTTGCAGACCACCGCGTAATAGAGATGATCCGGATCGGCTTCCCGGCGGAATCGGGAGACAATCAAGGGCACACCGTTGGCAGCATATGCCTTCTTCACATAAGGATCCCGGGATTCCTCCAGCAGCGGGAAGCCGCCGTAGGCGGTGCCCACGTGATAGGCCTGTTCCAGCTTGAGCTCGGTGAACAGCTTGCCGAAAACGTCCTGAAACAGCCGGTTCTCGGTGGATACCCAGTTGAAGGTCTCCGTGCGCTCAAACAGTTCGTTGATAGGCGCCACCCGATAGTTGGCGTTGTAAAAGCCGGAATACAAAAACCAATAGAACAGCGCCTGCACGCCGTGAGCCACCGCGGTGTTGATCTCCCAGCGAATGTCGTCTTCAGTGGGACAGCGGTACATCATGTGCCCCACCGCCAGGGTGGTGTACCATAGCTCGATCCCTGTTTCCGCCGCTACCTCTTGAAAGATGCGCAGGTTGCGGAAATAGGTTTCCAGCGCCCGGTCAGTAAGCTGGCCATGGAGCTCTTCCAGCTGAAAATAGCAGTCATAGCTCAAGATGCCGATGCCGGAGCGGCGTACAAAATCCAGCAGATACTGCTTGTAATCCGTCTGGATGGCCACCCGGGCCTCCACACCGCCGTACTGATCGCTGTACCAGGGCAGCAGATTCAGGTACTGCTGTTTTTCCGGACACAGCTCTTTATAAACCTGTACCGCCCGAACGGCCTGTTCCGTCTGATGCCCATCCGGTTCATCGCCCAGATGGAAGCCATAAACCGCCGGATGCCAGGCGAAATCCGCGATCACCTGCCGGGCGTCCTCCTCATAATGGCCGTTGTCCACATTGTGATAGCTGGCCCGGGCATCCTCCACCAGCACTTGGATTCCCTTTTCCTGACAGGCATCCAGAATCCGAATAAATTTTTCCTTATCCTGCCCGGGATAATAGGTGCCGCTGGTGGTAAGCGTCGTGCCGAAATCCACCCAGTCCTGCACCGCCTCCGGCCCCAGCTGGGTGGCGTGCAGGATATTCCAGAACCCGATGGGATAGTTGTTGTGTACCATGGCTGTAGTCCCTTTCGTTTTTCCCTGTATTGGAGTCCCCTCCGGCGGGGAGGAAGGACCGTTGTTGATGGTTTCGTCTGCTTGCCGGGGGCCGCAGCCCCCGGCAACGGCGGACATTTATTTGCGGATTACGCGGATATCATCCAGATAGATAAACCGGTCGCCTTCGCCCTTGAAGCTGAAGCTGATGTTGTCGATCAGGGTCAGATCCAGCGTCACACTCTGATCCTCCCACCAGTCAACCACCTTGAAATCGGTGAAGGGAATCTCATATACCTTGCCTTCGGCGCCGTCGATATCCATGGTGTACTCCCATGGCACGCCGTTGGCGACAAACTGAATGATGATCGTCTGCGGTTTGCCGTCGCCCTTGGCCCAGAAGGTCATGGTGTTGTTGGTGTTCCAGGTGATGTTGAGGTTCTTGGTAAAGCCGCCCCAATCGCCTTCCGCCGGATCGAAGCTGTAGTAGATTTTACCGGCATAGTTGCCCTCGTGGGCGTTCTCTTTATCCAGATAGATTTCAAAATTAGGATTGCCGCCGGTGATAGAATAGAGCTTGGTGGAGGGAATCGGCTCGTTTTCGCCCACCGTGTATTTCTCAAACAGCTCCAGATTCTTGGGGCCGGACGGCAGGTCCACTTCCTTGACCTCCAGCAGCTCGGCTATATAGGCGTCCGCTTCGGCCGAACGGTTTTCAATGGCTGTGGCCCAGGCCAGGCCGCTGTAGATGCAGTCCCAGGTGGCGTTGTAGCCGATCAGTTCCATATCGTCGTAGAGGGGCTGTACCTTGCTGCCCTCAATGGTGTGCAGTTCCTGGAACTGAGCCTCCAGCTCGTCGGTGAAGTGCTGCTCGGTTTTGCGCTTTTCAACCGCTTTGGTGGAATTTTCATTATTGAGAGCGTTGTACCTTTCCACAGCATTGTAAGCGATAGCACCCTGAGGATTCTTGGCGCCCTTGGGAATGATGTCCCGTACGATAACGCTGTAGGAATAATGGGTATCCAGGTTGGGGTCCCGGGGCAGGGGAGCCAGGCCGGCTTCACCCTTATCCACAACCTTCTGGATTTCCGGCAAACCGATGACGTTGATGTCGAAGATCAGCATGCCCAGCTTGCCCTGGCCGAAGGTATCCACCACCTGACCCACATTGTTCAGACCGCTTTTGTCCACATAGGTCATGTCATAGATCAGGTTCATCGCCCGGGCGATATCCGCATCCCGCAGATTATTGGTAACGGTCATGGTGTCGGTGTTCAGCATACCGAAGGGTTTGCCGGTAGTGTAGCCGAAAATCTGGGGACGGTAGAAGCCGAAGCCGTATACGTCCGTCTGGCCGTCGCCGTCGGTGTCGTCAGCCAGTTCATTAGCCGCCTCCCGGAAGGCGTTCCAATCCCAGGTGCCGTTCTGATATTGCTCCCAGGGATTTTCCAAGCCCGCGTCTTCAAACATTTTGGAGTTATAGATCATGCCGCTGAGCATCTGCAGACCGCGGATGAGGAAATAATGCTCCTTCTCCCCCCACTTGGTCTCGTCATAAGCGTCCAGCAGATCCTTATAGAAGGGATGGGTAAAATCTATGTATTCATCGATGGGCTGGGCGATGTTATTGCTGATGTAGCTATGACCGCCGCGGCTGACCCGGATCATATCCGGGGAATCGTCGGTGAGCACCAGGGTGGCCGCCCGTTTAAAGACCTCATCATAGGCTACATTAATCACTTTTGGCTCCAGGCCGTACTCGTTTTTCAGCAGCTCCTTATCCTCGTCGGAAACCGTGATATCGGTGCCCAGGATGGTGAAGGTACTGCCGGTCAGCTTGTTCAGCTCCGGAAAAGCCAGATCGCCGGTGACCTTGCTTCCGGTGGGCAGCTTGGTCCCGCCGCCAGAGGACGAACCGTCGCCGGGTTTACATCCCGCACAGAGAGAAACCACGAATAAAACCAGTACCGCCAAAGGGAGAAATCGCTTCTTCATTCGGATCCTTCTTTCTCTTCAAGATAATAAAATGCTCAAGGCATCTAGAGCCATTTTGACATCAGCCTACCAGACCGCTGCGCTCCAAGCCAGTGACAAAATACCGCTGGAGGAACAGATAAATCACCAAAAGCGGCGTAATGGCTAATAAACAGCCGGCCTGCATACGGGTTGCCTTCAAATAGGGATTGGCGCGGATGGCCTCATAGGCGCTGTCAATGGAAAAAGCGGAGCCCAGATTTGCCAGCGCGGTGGAGACGGTTTTGGTGTTGGTGAAATACATGGACACGTTGTAATAATCGTTCCAGTAAAACACTAGGGAAAAGAGGAACACCGTCAGAAAGGCCACCCCCGCGTTGGGGATGATGATGCGCAGAAAAGTCTTTACATGGCCGCAGCCGTCGATATATGCCGCATCCTCCAGCTCCCGGGGAAGATTGATGTAAAACTGCCGGAAGATGTAGATGAAAAGCCCGGATTTGATCCCCACGCCCAGCGCCGCCGGCAGATACAGCACCCAGGGAGTGTCGATGAGATTCACCGCGAAATCCTGTCCGGTTATCAGCTGGATTAGATTGGTGACGCCTGCAAAGGTAAAGTGCTTATACATCATGTAAGTAGGGGTGTAGGTCACGGTGGGGGGCACGATGATGGTGAAGATCACCAAGCCGAAAATCAAGCCCCGGCCTTTAAAATGGAAGCGTGCCAGGCCGTACCCCACCAGAGCACAGGAGATAATCTGCAGCAGGGAGGATACCACCCCCAGCAGCACCGAATTCTTTAGGGAATTTCCATAGTCCATGAAGCGGAAGGCGTCCTGGATATTCTCCATGGTGAAGTTTTTCGGAATCCAGATAACCGCGGGGTCGCCGATGTCGGCGGGCACCCGGAAGGCCATGCTCAGCATATAGATCAGCGGGTACAGGATAACGAAGCTCAGGCCGAACAGCAGGAACGCGCACAGACACCACCAGAGGACGCGGCCCAGCCGACGCTCTCCCTTTTTCAGCTTGGTCTGGTTGCGCTCCAGCATCGCTTCAGCGGCAGCGCTGGCGGCTTCATAGCGATTTTGCAAACTGGCGATAAAATGCGGTTGCGGCAACGCCGATCACCTCCCGTCAGATATAAGACACACGCTTGTTGACAAATGCATACACGATTGCCAGAATCACGACGATCACTACAAAGTACATCCATGCCAGCGTGGCGCTGTAAGAAAACTTCAGCTCCGAACCATAACGCAGAATCAAGCGCATGGTTTCATTGGAATAAGAGGTGAAGTGATCCACGATGGTGTATACCAGATTCACCATCAGCATGGGGGTCAGCAGCGGAAAGGTGATCTTCCAAAACCGTTCCCAGGCGGTACAGCCGTCCATGTCCGCCGCTTCGTACAGCTGCTCCGGCACCGTCTGCAGGGCGGCGATAAAGAGCAGGATCTGTACGCCAGAACGCCAGGACAGCTCAAAGATACTGTTGGTGGTGGTGGTAATCAGTTCCACCACCGATTCTCCCAACCCCATGTTGCGCATCATGTCGGTCAAAGCGTTGACCTGGAACATGGAAGAGGACTTCTC
Organism: uncultured Oscillospiraceae bacterium; assembly: GCA_902492455.1. Lineage (GTDB taxonomy): Bacteria > Bacillota > Clostridia > Oscillospirales > Acutalibacteraceae > CAKTXU01. The sequence continues at coordinate 196,974 of CABULH010000001.1, read as the reverse complement.
CCCCGACATCAGCAGCTGGGACATCACATCGCCGTTGAGAATCTCAATTACCACACCGCTGGCGATGATCACCGGCAGAAAGAACACGGCTCTCACAATTAGACGGCCATGGAATTTCTGGTTGAGCACCAACGCCATCATCAGGCTGAACACCAGTATGGTGGGCACCTGATAAGCCAGATCCTTAAAGGTGGAAACGAAGATACGGACAAATTCCGCGTCGGAGAACAGCGCCTTCTGATAGTTGTCCAGACCGATGAAGAAAGAGGTGAAGCCGGAGGTGGTGATGGTGAGATCGTTGAGAGAGTAATAAAAGGATTGGATCAACGGCCAGAAGTAAAGGGCTAGGAACCCGATCACAAAAGGCACGGTAAATCCAAACCCAACCAACGCCTTTCGTCTTTCGTACGGCAGTTTCATTTACAGGAACTCTCCTTTCTCCCGCTCAGCTCAGCCAGTAGCGATAGCCGCTGGCGCCCACTTCCTCGTCCCGATAGACAAAGGGTTCTTCGGTGAAATTCACCGCCACCTCGGTGCCGTCCGCATACACGGTGAGGGTTACGCCGTCCGCCAGCTGCCGGTAACCGGTGATGGTCTGCCCGATGATCCGGCTGTACAGCGGCTTCAGCGCCTGATACTGTTCCGCCGCCTGATTCGCATACAGCGTATAATCCGCACAGAACAGATTGTCATAAACCGTGTTCAGTAGGCTCTCCTTGCCGTCCGGATCAATGAAGGTATAGTGGAGCAGGGAGCCGCCCTGTACCGCCCGCAGCAGAGCGGTTTGCGGATTGGCGGCGTTATTGATGGCCTCGGACCCCAGCAGCTTGCTGCCGTGGAACACCATCTGATAAAAGGGAACGCTTTCGTCCAGAATATCGTATCGGCTGGAGGCCACCGGTGCGTCCAGAATATGCTCCGCATAAACGGCGGCATAGCTGTTGCCGCCGGAAACCATCAGCCGTAATCCCTCTTCAACGAACCGGTCGTACAGCGCCGTCACCGCGTCTTTGCTGTCGCTGCGGTTATACTCCCGATAGCCGTAATCCGCGTACAGCAGCGCCGCTGTCTGACCAGTGCTGAGATAGGGATTGTTCAGCTTGGCATAGGAAGCGAGATACTTTTCCCCCACTTTGTTGAGCTTGAAGGGAGAGAGCAGCCATTTCTGAGGGAAGCGGTCATCAGAAAAATAGGTAGCGATATCATGCTCGTACAGCGTGGTGGGAATATTGCTGATGCTTTTGGCCGCATAACCGCTTTTCCCATAACCCAGCTGCCATTTGCTCACATAGGTAAAATCTCCGTCCAGATAAACCTGGATGCTCTGATCTGCCAGCAGTTTTTTCAAGCCGCTCCGGCCGCCCAGCTTCCCGTCCGGTGTGGCGCTGTCCGAAACCTTGCCCCGAAGAAGATCGCTGCTCCAGTTCTGATAGCGGACCACCAATTGTTCCATGCCCTTTTTCTTCAGCTCCGCCAGCATCTCCGCGCAGTCCTCAAAGGTGGTCACCGGCAGCACGGACATAGAGGGAATCCCCAGCACTGGCTTTTCCTTGTACACGCCTCCCAGCACGTCGATGTATACAGGGGGGGTATGGTAGTCGCCTGCAAAATCCTTCATGCCGCCGGCCTTCAGCACCTCCCGGTATACTGCGGCCATGCCGGGTAGATCGGCTTCCTCCCCCTCCAGAAAATAGTAATCTACCTGAATGGGCGCTGTGGGCAGGGGAGCGGTGGAATACAGCGTCACCGTCCGGCTGTTGCCGGTGCTTTGTCCCATGACATAGGTGTCGGTTTTCCGCAGGGCAAAGCGGCTGTACACCGTGTTGTAACTGCTGTTTTTGCCGGATACCGATGCTTCCAGATAAGCCAGTCCATCGTTTTCCGCTATGACGCCCAACATGGCGCCTTCCCCGTTTTTCACACCGAAAACCGGCAGACGGACGCTTTCCGTCACCTCGATTTTTCGGATGATGGAGGCGTTGGGATCCTTGCCGTAAACCATGGCGCTGTAGCTGCTCAGATTCTGCCGTCCATTATTGAATCGGATCAGGGCGCCGCTGCCGTCCGGAACAAACAGCCAGCCCTCGTCCGCCGTGGAACCAGCCCCCATACTGGGCAGCAGCTGAATTTCGTACAGATAATCCTCCCCATATTCCTCAATATCCTCTGTAACAACTGTTACCGATACGTGGCCCTCCTTCAGCGCGATCTCCAGGGGAATCCGGATTTGAGGACCGGTAAAATCGTAGGTAATCCGTACTCCTTTATCGATATTTTGAATGGACATCCCCTTTTTCTGCACCGAACCCGCCTGACTGCTCACCGTATCCAAGGTATTGGTATCGGGATTGCCGTACTTGATAATCATCAGCGACTGCTGATTCATCTTGTTCTTACCTTTGGCCTGGGGGTCCTCTCCTGCATCATAAGGAACACTCCACCAAATGCGGCCGGCGGCGTTCTCCACGGCAAATTGGCCGGTTTTTTTGTCCACATACAGCTTCAGCCCGCCATCCTGCGCCGCTGCCTGCCAGTCGGAGGGAATGATCCCGGCCGCTGTCTCGCCTACTCCCTCTTTCTCCGGCTTTGCCTGCGTAGACCCGTCCGAATCATCCGGTTCATCCGCGTCGTCCGTCTGGGGCGCCCCCTCTCGGAGCACCATCTCCTCCCCTGTTTCCGGATCCGCTTCCGCCAAGCCGGAGCTGGAGGAGGCCAGAAACATGGAGCAGAGAAGCAGCACGCCCAGCAGCAGGGACAGCGCCTTTTTGCGCACGGTTGTCATGTATAAATCCCGCCTTTCTCACGCTTGCTCATACCGCCGTAACGGCTGCGTCAGCTTTTCATCATCCGGAAATTGATCTCATTGTAAATATCCTCGAAGAAGTGGAAGGTCTGCTGGAAAAGGCTGAAGAGCAACACGGCGATAAACGCCACCACCACCAGCAGGAAAAGCGTCAAAAGCACGCTCATCAGTGTTTTCAGGAAGCTGTAGTCATGCAGCACCATCAGTCCCGAGAACAATAGGAATGCGCTCCACAGTATACCGAAGCCGGATACCCAGGTGATGAACATCCCTTCATCCGTAGCCAGGACATTGCTCATGATTACCGTCAGCACCACACTAAGCAGATAGGGAATCAGGGAGACAGCGGTGACATAAAAGATTTCCCTCATCCGGCCTTTGCCGTCCAGCAGGGTGGAAACCGCCCAGTTGCCGATGGACCAGAGCACCAGCAGCAGCACCGTACTGGCAAAGATCAGCAGCACGTTGATCTTCAGCGGATCCTCATAATTGAAGGGAAAGCCAGTGAACTGCCGCTGTACGATCATCGCCGCAAAAAGCAGCAGGGACACCAGCAGAGCGAAGGGGGTGGAATACCGCCTGTTTTCCTTACAGTCGGTGAAGCCCTTCACCGGATGCCGCATGGTGTACCACACCCAGAGAATCCGGCGGAATTTTTCCTCCCTCTTGACCCTCGGCCGCAGACGGCCGGTCTTTTTCAGGATGAAGCGCACCAGCTTCCAGATTACAATCAGCAGAACCAGCACCACCACAACCACAGGAATTATCACCTGCAGCCGTTCGTTGCGGAACTGCTTATACGCTTTGCCGTAGCCCTCCCGATCCTGGCCCTGACGGAAATAGGTCATAGCGTTCTCGTAGTCGCCGCTTTCATAATAGGCCTTGCCGATGCCGATATAAGCCAGCTGACAGTTGCTGTTCTCCGCCAGAATTTCCTCCCACTGATTCCGGGAGGCTGTATACCTTCCTTCGTTATACGCCTTGGTGGCGCTGTGAATCTTCAGGCAATACGGCGTGGGCTTGAACACCGTGATGCTGCCTTTGGCGGCATCCAGCACCAGAAGATTCTGCCCCAGGGCGTCCACCGCCACCGGATTGCCGAAGGTTCCGGTCTGGTTGCCTATTCCCCCGAAAACCGAAACCAGCATACCATTGTCGTCATATTCGAACACCCGGCCCCGGGACATATCCAGCGCGTGGATAAAGCCGTCCCGGTAGCAGATATCCGTAAAGCGGGACTCATACATCTCCGAGTTGTACCACACCCGTTCCAGATCGCCGTAAAATCCCGCGTACTGGCTGCTGATCACCTGAGCGCCGCTGAGAACGTTGGTGCTGTTGTGATTGAACTTTTTAATGTGGTTCTTATAGGTAGTGGTAATCAAGGTGGTGGTATAAATGAATCCCTTCTCGTCGATATCCAGATTGGAAAATTCGATGGGGACATATTTGTTCATCTTCTGCCGCTGTTCGGCGGTGTACAGCTTGCGCCAAAAATTGTCCAGTATAACCGACAAGGTCACCTCGGTGGTGTTGGCGCCGAAATAACCGGAAAACCGTCCCTCAGGCGTGTAAACCACCGCCCCGTGGTAGATGCCCTTGCACAGCAGATAGGTGTAGCCGGTGTCGTCGGCCACCACCTTCATGGGCAGAAAATCGATGCCGGTGAAGTTGACCTCGCTCTGAGGCTTGGACAGCAGCCGGACCACCCGGCCGTCCTCGCTGCAGATCACCACCCGCTTGTTTTCGGTGTCCGCCACATAAATCAGGCCCTTCCCGTCCACAAACAAACCATTGGGGGTGGCAAAGGAGGCGGACATAAGCGCCGCGTCCTTCTTCTCCTGATCCGTCAGCCCCAGTTCCTCCGGATCCAACTGCAGTTCTTTAATTTCCCGCACCAGCTGAAAATTCTTATCCAGTATCACAATGCGGTTGTTGCCTGTATCCGCAACGTAGATCCTGCCCGTTTCCTGCTGCACGAACATATCCTGCGGCAGCTTGAAGGCGGTGGTTCCCATATCCGTCGCCAGATAAAACCGGTCCGGGGTGTAGGATTCCGGCGCTTCCACCGGATTGCCCCAATAATCATAGGTATAGCTGTTGTAAACCTGCTCCGCCGCGGCACTCAGGCCGGCGGTGAAGAGCAGAAGCAGGACCACAGCCACACATGCAATCTTTCTTTTCAAGCCTTTCCCTCCCACGTATGGATGGAGACCGGGCACATACTCCCGCCCGGAAACTCTGCTGTCAGCCCTGTCTTATTCCTTGATACCGGCAAACGCCATGGTCTTGACCACGTTGCTTTGGGAAATGATGAAAAAGACGATAGGCGGCAGCATCAGGATCACGGTGGCCGCCATTCCCACGCCCATGCGGGCCATGGCGTTGCTGGCGGTGATCTGATTCAGCGCCGTGGGCAGCAGCTTCAGATTTTCATCAAAGATAAAGGAGGTACCGGTCTGGTTCCACACCGCCTGGAAGGTGAAAATAGCCAAAGTCAGCCAGGCGGGCTTGACGTTGGGGAACACCAGGGAAAAGACGATCCGGAACTCGGAAGCGCCGTCCAGCCGGGCGGATTCGATCAGGGAGATGGGAATCTGCTCCATAAACTGTTTCATCAAAAACAAGCCCATGGAAGAACCCAGCGCCGGCAGAATCAGCGCCCAATAGGAGTTGATCATCCGCATTTTCGCCATGATGATATACTGAGGAACCGACGTCACCTGGGAAACGAACAGCAGGGAGGCCACCACCACTGCGAAAATAGCGTTCTTCCCTGGAAAATCGTTTTTTGCCAGGGGATAAGCGGCCATGGAGGCGATGATAATCTGCAGCACCGTACTGGCAACGGCGATAAACAGCGAGTTAAACAGATAACGGGTAAAAGGAACCTCCGAATCCTGAGAGAGGGTGAAAAGGCTCTCAAAATTCTCCAGAGTGGGGTTGATTACGTACAGCTTCGGGGGGAAAAGAAATATTTCTTCAAAGGGCTTTAAGGAGCTGGCTATCGCGTAGACCAGCGGCAGCGCCATAAACACGCCCGCCAGCACCAACAGCAGATAGACCAGAAAATTCCCGCCCCTGGAACGGTTCAGAAGATTTTTCTTCAGCTTCATATGCTTCATTCTCGCGTCCAATCCTTTCTCGTCAATGGCCGATGCTCTGCAGCAGCTTGGTGATGGCCTTCTGAGAAAGCAGCATAACAATAAACAGGAATCCGGCCATGGCCGACGCGTATCCCATCTCAAACCGCAGGGTGCCGTAGTCGATGATATGGGTCACCACGGTTTCAGCGGAATATTCCACGCTGGGAAAACCGGCCAGCCGCATGGATACCTCCGCCACCGAGAAGGAGGAAATAATCTGCATCACCGCGCCGAACACCAGCTGCGGCACCATGGAGGGCAGCGTCACATGCCACAGCTCCTGGAACCGGTTGCGGATACCGTCAATGGCCGCCGCTTCATACAGGGAGGTATCGATGCTCTGCAAGCCAGCGATAAAGGCCAGGAAGCCGGTGCCCAGACTCATCCACAGCTGTACCAGGATCAGCACGGTCATGTTGTAGGCGGGATCGCTGAGCCAGGCGATGGGTTCGTTGAGAAAGCCCATACGCATCAGCGCCCCGTTGATGATGCCGTACTGATCCGAGCTGAAGATAAACAGCCACACGGTAAAGGCCTGCCCCGACAAAGCGGGGGCATAGAATACCGTAGTGCACACCGCCCGCAGCTTGGGACGCATCTCGTTGATCAGCCAGGCAAAGAGAAAACAGAGAAAGTAGCTGATCGGGCCTGTGAACAGGGCGAAAATCATGGTGTTCTTCACCGCGATAAGGAACACGTCGTCATCGAAGAACATCCGCATATAGTTGGAGAAGCCCACAAAGGTAGGACTGGAAATCATATCATAGTTGGTGAAGCCCAAAACAATGGACAGCAGAACCGGCAGCAGGGTAAAGATAAAGAAGAATACTAGGAAGGGAAACAGCAGCATATAGTTCTGCCGCCCGCGCCAGATCCGGCTCCACAGGCTGTAGGGGTCTTTCACCCGTTTCTCTCGAGCCATCGTTCCACCATGCCTTTCTGTCTTTCAGTCTTGTCATCTTGTCGCGGCGGACGCTATTGCGGCCCGAGATGGTATTCCTCCAGCTTGCGTTGAATCTCTTTGTTGGTCTCGTTGGTCCAGTAACGCAGCATTTCCCGGGGGTTCTCCAGCCGGTATACGCAGGCGCGGAAAGCGTTGTCCAGATTTCGGGAGGTATAATAGCCGCCGGGCACTTCAGGGATTTCCTGGATATTTGCCCACTGCTTCTCCAGCATCTCCAACTCGTCTGTAGTCCAGGGAAGATTGGCAAAAGCCTCCCGGTTGGCAGTGGTGTAACGGGCCGCCGTGCCGATGGTCTCTTCCACCTCCAGGCCGAATTCGGTCTGGGTATCCGCCCGGCTCCACCACTCCAGGAACTTCCAGCCCTCCTCCTTTTTATCACTGCTTTTCAGCAGGATGCCGCAGGTACCCGAGCCGACAGCGGTAGAGGAGGCGGTGGTGGAATCGGCCCGCAGAATGCTTCCGTCCTCCTGCCGTGTGCCCGGAATGGGCAGCATTTCCCAGCGTCCCATGATTTCCGGTGCCGCCACATGCAGCTGGCAATAGAAGGAATAGGCCATGATGGTTAACGGCATCTCGCCGGTACGAAACCGGTTGTAATCATCCTTGAAAAGGGAATATCCGTATTGGGTGTAGAACTGCACCCATTCCAGGAAACTTTCATTTGCCACATCGCTGTCAAAATCCATGGCCGTTAGCGTATCGTTATAATACTGGCCGCCGTTTTGCAGCAGCAGCATGTTGAACACGCCGGCAGGCAGGCCCACCTCCATGTTGTTCCGCTGGAGAATGGGTGCGATTTCATACAGATCATCCCAGGTTTCCGGCGGCGTGAGCCCCAGTTCCTCAAAAATATCGGTACGGACAAACATCATGTTGAAGCTTTGGGTTTCCGGCATGGCGTAGGTGTGACCGTAAAAGCGGTAGGGATCCATGGCGGTGGGCATGAACCGGTCCACGGTCTCTTCAAATCCCGGATAGGTGTCCAGCGGTTCCAGCGCCCCCCGCATTGCCAGATTAACCGGCTCGCTCCGGGCGACGTTGATGGCCACATCCGGTCCGATATCCGCCATAATCGCCTGGACCAGCAGCGAGGAGGTTACCAGCTTCAGGCGCACCGGCACGCCGGTCTCCTGATAAAAGGATTTGTCCGCCAGCTGCCGCAGAATATACATTTGATCCGTACCGGTGCCCACCCATACCTCCAGGCATTCCTCGTCCGGGGCGTCGGTGCCCACGCTGTTGTAGTCCAGCACAAAGGAGGCCATGAAGGACTGCACGCCGTACCACAGCTTTTTCAGGAAGCCGGCGTCCGCCTTAGGCAGCGGGGTATCGGGAGCCATGACGGCTATGTAATCCAGCTCCAGCGGCTGCTCCTTTACCGACATGATCCAGGAGGCCAGGCCGGAGATATTTTCCCGGAAGTTACTCAGCCGCTCGGGAATGGTATAAGGGTCCTTGACAAAGCTCTGCAGCTGCTCCGCCACCCGATACAGCAAAGCTGCCTCGGAGCCGGAAAAGCCGGTCATGCTTTCGATTGCCTCCGCCTGACTCTGCAGCGTTTCCGCCGAAGTCAGCATAATATCCAGCAGCCCCGGGATCTCCTTCTGCAGCTCATAGTCCCGGTACAGGTCGGGAGAGGTGCTGGTGATCATGATGATCTTGCGATAAAGGGCGTTGAGTTCCTGCTGGGTTTCATCCAAAATCCGCAGAATCGGGGCCATGTCGCCGGTGGTGACCTCCATCCGAATGACGTGGGTCATCCCCGCCTCCAGGTAGAAAAGATAGGGATCATCGCCTCCCAGCGCCTGCACCTGCCAATTGGCGCCGTAGTTGAACCGGACGCCGTCCAGCTCCGCATAGGTCAGCGCTCCATCCAGATAAACCCGGCGGGAAGTGAAAAATCCCCGAACGGCGTTCTGCCGGTAACGCAGCGCGATTTTGTAATAACCGGTCTCGGGAACGGTATACTCCCACTCAATCCATTGGGACTGGCTGGTCCATTTATCTCCGCCGATGATGTTCCGTTTGGTCAGAACCGGATCGGAAGGCTCGGTCAGCGGGCTGGATTTATCATAATCCGCCCGCAGAGCGGAATCGGATTTGCCTGCGGGACGCTCCGCCTGGATCTTCTGTATATACCCTTCCGGAGCGCCGCCGGTTTCCGTCGGCCTGATATCCTCATACGACGGCGCCTTTTCCGGCTGATACAGGCGGATAGCGCCCACCGCAAAGGGTTCCCGCATACAGGTCAGGGTGATGGTGTTGGTTCCCGCCTCAAAATAAAAGGCATAAGGTTCGGTAAAATAGCCTTCCACATCGGAAAAACTCTGCCGCATCCAGCAAAGCGTCTCCTCCTGGGAAGGGGTCAGCTGATTGCCCAGATTATCCGTTTCAAAGTCCTCATCCGCTGCCAGCGCATCGGTGTAACGGCGATGGAAGGTGAACTTTCCCGCGCCGGAGAAGGGGACGACGCCATTGACGGCCAGGCTGAGCTCTATCTTTCCCCGTTTGCCTTCCAGCGGATGGTACAGCATCTCCAGGCAGTACAGACCCGCCTGTTCCACCTGGACCTCCCAGGTTACAGATCCGGTTTGATTGGTCCACAGAGCCGCGTTTTCTTCGCCTTCATAGGAAGCGACTTTTTCCACTTCGGCTCCATCGGCATCGATGAAGTCGCCGCCCTGTATCACCAGATCCGCCTTCGGACGCGCCGCGCTGCCGTGAGCCTCCAGATAGGCGGCATAGCCGTCTGCGGTGCCCGGTTGGCCGGTTATCGTCCCTTCATCGGCAGCATCCGTTTCCGCGGCGGCGAACCACACGCCGGAAGGCGCCGCAAACGCCGTCAGCAGCACCAGCGTCATCAGCCCCGCCGCTATTCGTAACCGTTTCAGCTTCAACAGTCATCCCCCGTTTCAAAATAACGGCCATATCGGCCGGCCCTTTATCCGTCAGCCGATCATATAAAGGGCAGCGCCTCCGGCAGGCAACGATACGGCGATCCGGTCGGCGGAAGCGCTGACGGCTAACTCTTCCCCGCTGGCCGTGTCCAGCATGCCGATGGGCTTGGTGTCCTTGAGGACGATGGTTCCTTCCATCGCGGCCTCATAGCTGCGGTTGACGATCATCAGATAGGTCCGGGCGGTATCGTCGGTGAAGGTGGAAACCAGTGCGTTATCCGGCAGGGCCGCCAGCAAATCGCTTTCACTGAGTTTATCCGTGTAATAGTGCTTCTCCGCCTTTTCCAGCATGGAGGTGTGGTACAGCTTGCCGTAATCTTTGTTCAGCAGATAATTCCCGAAAAGCAGCGCCTGCCGGTTGGCCTCCTTCACCCCGTCGAACAATTCGGTTTTGTAAGCGCGCTCATCGATGACGCTGGCCAGGGAATTGTAATAGCTGATGCCCTTAACGCCGTAAGCAATGGCGGAATTGAGCTGAAAAGCGATTTTCTCCGGCGTCATGCCACCTATGCCTTTATCGTGCATAAAAACACCCAGAGATTGAATGTAGCACCAGAAGGGCTTGCCGGTCTCGATGGAACGTTTGCGGAAGAAGCCCCAATCCCGCCACAGGTCATTGACCGACAGGTTGGCGATACAGGCTTCATTGTTGAAGAAGACGTAATGGTCCACCGACAGCACATCGGGATCGGTGGCCGCGAAGAAATCATTGCAGTATTTGGCAAACTGGCTGTCGTTTCCGTCACCGGTTTCCGAAGCCCAGGTATAGTTGCCGTAGCTGGGAAAAAGATTCATGAACATCAGCTTGGTAGGCGCCAGGGAACGCACCAGATCCGCCCGCTCTCTCAGCAGCTGATACAGTTCAGTGTCATAAGCCGGCTCATCTCGGATCAAAAAGCCGCGGATGGTATCCGCATACGGCTCGTAGAATTTCATTCGTTCCTTGATCTGTTCTTCCGTGACATTGGGGTCGGTGAAAGAAATATCGGACGGCAGTGCCGAAACGCCATATTTTTTGCAGGTTTCCAGCGCCAGCAGCATTTCCTTGTCGGAAAAATTGCACAGCTCGATCATATTGAAGTTGGCTTCCTTGTGATACTTTACCGCCCGGTCGTTTTGGGCGTCGTTGGCGCCGGAGGGGATCCCGACCAGAGTAGAGATAATAAACTCATTCGGCGTCCAGCGTTCACCATCCGGAAAACCGCTGTTCGATGTGCCGGAGGAGGGGGTGCTGTCCATGCCGGACACAGCGGACGATGGGGAAGAACTGTCTCCGTTATCCTTGCAGCCACTCAGAGGCAGCGATGCAGCCAAAAGGAAAGCCATAGCCGCCAGGGCGGTCAATTGTCTTTTCATACATTGATTCCTTTCCATGGTCGTTTTGTTTTCAGCTGAACAATCCGTGTATCCTTAATCTACCCGATACAGCAGGTATCCCCCTGCGGGAATCTCCACTGCCAGCTCGGTCAGGGCGCCGGTGGACGCCGCCAGGCTGTCCTCCAGGGCCTGATACCGGCGCAGGCTCACCGCTTTTTTAAATACCAGGCGGCCCACCGCCGCATTGTTATAATCCTTATTTGCCACCATCAGATAGCGTCCCCCCGCCTCATCCTCAAACACCGACACAATGGTTTCGGAGGGGATGGCCGACAGCAAATCGCTTTCCGCCAGATTATCCAAGTACATCTGGTCCTGCACCTTCTGCAATTGCCCCGCACCGCTGTGATACAAGGCCACCGATGTTTTATCGTACAGGAACCTGCCGACCTGGAGGGCTTCCTCGTTGATGGCCTTGACGCTGTCGTACATATGCGTTTTATCTCCATTGGCGTCCAGCAGCAGGCCGTAGGAGGTGAAATAGCTCACCCTCTTCACCCCGTAGGCCAGAGCGGCGTACATCTGAAAAGCGATGCGCTCCGCAGTCATATTGCCGATATCCTTGCTGGCGGAAAAATCCCCCACGCCCTGTATGTAGAACTCGAAAGGCTTACCGGTTTCCAGCGCCAGCATGCGGAACAGCCCCATATCCCGCCATAGTCCCTGATCGGCGCTGAGGACATTGGGATTGCAGTCGGTTCTATCCCCAAAGACGTAATAATCCACCGACAGCATCTCCGGATCTACATCAAAAGTAAAGGTGGATACATATTCCTGAAAGGCATTCTTTTTCCAGGTGTAGGTATCGTTATAACTTGGCAGCAGATTCAAATACAGCCGCACGTCCGGATCGATTTCCCGCACCCACCCGATTCGTTGCTTGATCAGGGAAAACTGGGGTATCTTCGGTTCATCCCACAGGATGTAGCCCAACAGCACGTCCTCATAATCCTGATAAGCATTCAGCGTCTGTTGAACGTGGGTTTTCCCAATTTCCCGATAGTAATCAATGGCGCCGCCCAAATATGGATCCGCTACAATAGCGCTCATGTCATACTGACGGCAGACATCCAGCGCAGTGCGGATCACCGCGCGGACGCCGTCTGCTGCAGGACCTTCCGGGCTGGGATCCGCCACGTCTACATTGGTGATTTCAATGGTGGTAAAATACGCCTCCTTGGTCTGCCTGATCACCTTGTCGTACATGGCCCGGTTGCCGCTGCCGCCGAAGGCGAAATTGGTGGAGATATGGAACTGATCCCATCGCTGTGCCGGCTGTTGGACTTCATTCGTCGACGAGGCTACCGTTTCACTGGGTTCTGTTGATACATCAGGCGCATCTGCCGCAGCCGATGAAGAAGATACCTCCGATGAAGGCGCGCCTCTCACCTCGTTCTTTCCGCCGTCGGATGAAAGGGATGCGCCGCAGCCAGTCAACAATGTCAGCGCTAATGTCATTGCCAGGGTCAGAGCCAGATGCTTGTGAAAACGCATGGTGATCTTCCTCCCTGATATTCATTTTTCCATTTATCCCAGCGATTGAGCGGTAACCGTATCCGTCTCCATTTGATCAACCCGTCCTCCCGGTCCCATTGTCAGCAGGGAACCGGCGGCTTGAGCCTCTTCCGTCCGGATCAAGCGGATATTCTGCAGGCACAACCGGCGAACCCGGCCGTTTATGTATAAATAACGGGGCATGGGAGCGCTTTCCTCATCCTGATAAATCGTCAGGCCGTCCACAATCAATGCTCCGATATCGCTGACATAAGCTCTTTTTTCCGCCTGGGGATGAGGCTCATGATACGGCTGGTCTATCTCAATAACTGGCCGGGAATCGATGGGCTGGTGGTGAGCGATATTCCTCAGGGTCAGCACCTCAAAATTGCCGCCGATCCGGAAGAGAAAGGGCGTATAATGGGTGTATTTCGGCGCAGTCTGACGCAGATCCACATTCTCAATCAGGATATTGCCGTAACTGCCTCCCTCCCGCTGCGTGCCGTAAAACCAGGGATTCAGGAAGAATCCATAACTCTTGTAGGTACCGGTGACATTGCGGACCGTCACCCGATCCAGCCGCCCCAATCCCTTGGACAGCATACGAATCCCCTGATCCGCCTCCTCCAGCTGCACACCGTCGATAAGTACGTCGGTAATGGAGGAAACGCCGTCCCCTTCATCAGGCGCCAAAGCGATAAAATCATCCCCGGCAGTTCCCCGGATATTCCGCAAGGTCAGAAAACGGCCGGGTCCCCAGAAGTGGATACCGTCCTGGTTGCGCAGAAAACCCAGATGCGGAATATCAATATGGATGTTTTCCATACAGACGCTGTGAAAATTGGCGACATGAATGCCGAAAGAAGCCTGATCGCGAATGGTGACATCCCGCAGCGTCAGTTCTTCCACGCCATACCATTTCATGCACATCACCCAGTCCCGGCCCTCTTCCGGCCAAGGACCTTCCTCATGCTTTTCTACATGATGGGCCTGGTTGCGGCAGTTCTGGTTATAAGTACCGCCGATGAGCCGGATATTCCGATCCATCCGCTCCCCTGCCAAACATGGATGGGCGTTCTGAAGCAGCGGTTCACTGCGGTGATCATCCAGATAAAAGCCGCAGGAGGCGCTCACACATTCAATGGTCGTGTTGGAGTGAATCCGCAGTCCATCCACCAGGGCGGCACCGTCCATCACCAGATGCAGGCAACCCCAATCCTCCGCCTTATCCAGAATCGCCTGCAGCAGCGCCGTTTGATTGGTGCCGCCGCCCCGGGACACATCGCTGTCCAGCAGCAGGTATTCGCCCGCATACACAGTGGCTCGTCCGCAGGTCGGCTGAATATCGATTGATTGCATTTTTCGTCCCCTCTCAGACCATTTTGCTTTTATATAAGATTACCGAAGGCTGCTATTGGTTTCTCTTGCCGGGCATTTTTCATTTGTACAGTGCCCTGTCCGCATGCCCAGGCCGGGATTTTTACATTGTTGTACAATTCCTAAATGAATCTCATGTGGTTCATGTTAAAAATACCATGATTCTTCCTTTTTGGCAGTGTAGTATTTTGTGATGAATGTAGTGTATTTTATGATAATCATCCATTTTAACCTTTCGGCATTCTGATTATTTGCATAAATTACCATTATGCATTCGCGGACAGCTACGCTGTCTGCTTGTATTCCACTTATATAAAATCCTGCACACCCTGCAAAACCCGTCGAAATATGCAGGATGCTCAATAAAATCCTGCATATTTCGCATTATCACAAGAATCACTACAAAATCATAAAATTCATGCCTAGTTCCCGCATCCCTGGGGCGTTATACTAAAAATGGGCAAAAAAACTCCCGCAGCCATTCAGCTGCGGGAGGGGTTAATCCTTATGCCGGTTTCGCCTACGGAATTCACAGGGAGACATCCCGGTATAGGTTTTGAAGAGCGCGTAAAAATATTTACGCTGGTTAAATCCGACATTCATAATGATGGATTCCACCGACTGGTCGGTTTCGGTCAGCAGGGTCATAGCGGCCTGAATCTTCTTTTGATTGAGGTACTCTGTCAGCGTCATTCCCACGTTATCCTTAAAAAGCCGGCAGAAATACGTGGAAGAGTAGGAAACATAATCGGCGCAATCCTTAAGGGTGACATGCTGATAGTTTTTCTCTATATAATCCAGAATGGTGGCCATGTTGGCCTTGGGATTCGGAGAGCGGTCCGCCTGGATTTTGGATTCCCGGAACAGGGTGACAAAAATCAGATTAAGATAAGCGTTGAGCACATCCTGGTAGCCGATTTCCTTGCGTTCATATTCCCGCTGCATTTTAGAAAATATGGTGTCGATCTCCACAATGGAATGGGGCTGGAGGGAGATGATGTTGGGCAGCGACCCTGCTCTGTCCTTGAGCCCCACAGGGATCTGCCGGAATACGCAGTTGATGACGCCGAAGCTTTCCGTATCCTTGTCCGGATAATAGGTATGCTGATCATTGATCCCCAAAAAGACAATGTCGCCCTTGTTGACCTTATATTCCCGGTCATTGATCAGCTGTGTGCCGGAACCGGAGAGAATGTACTCAATCTCATAAAAATCATGGGTATGCCTTCCAAGGAAATTACAGCGATACATTTCATCCAGCGGCGTATCGTCATAAGCGATGACAACCTTGTCTTCCGGATTGATCAGTCTGATCTTGTACTTCAGATGATCGTTTTCCCAATCGGCGCTGAATACAGGCTTAATTCGTTCGAACATGGAACGCTCCTTTCCCCACCCTTGTTTCCACAGACCAACAGAATTAGTATACCAGATATTATTTTGCATTTCAATATTTTTTCATATATTTATTCTAAATATTTTATCTTCATCGGCTTTCTATTCATGCAAATACGCCTAATACTTATCTTCCATTTTTTCCCAATTTTAAAGGAGGATTTATATGATTACCACTAAGAAAATGCAGCTGACAAAGGGAAGGCTGTCCCTTCACATTCCCTTCTGCATCAGCGGTGAACTGGCGGAAGAGGCGGCATTGCTGCTAACCGCCTGCACCCGGGGGCTTGTTGCCGCATCTGCCGACAGCGGCGCTGCTGCGCACCAGGGCATACCTATGCTCATATCCGTGGACCGATGTCTCGCCGCGGAGGGCTACCGACTGCAGATTACTCCGGCAGGCGTGGATATCGCCTGCCGGGACCGGAACGGGCTGCGCAACGCTTTTGTCACCCTGTCTCAGGCCCTTCAAATGGATTCCGGCGTCTACACTCTCCCCTGCCTTGAAGTGGAAGACTGGCCGGATAGTCCCTTTCGCTGTATGCTGATCGATATGGCCCGGGAATACATCGAACCGCAGCGAGTGAAGGAAACTCTGCGCCGCATGGCCGAGGCTAAAATGAATAAAGCCATCTTTCATTTGATGGATTCCGCGCATTACGCTCTGCAGTCCCATCGGTATCCCCAGCTGAACCGCAGTTCTCTGCTGCAGTATACGCCAGAGGAGATGCGGGAGCTGGTGGAATATGCCGCATTTTGGGGAATCGACGCCATTCCCTCCCTCGATTTTCCTGCTCATGCCACCCATCTGCTGGATTGTATGCCGGAATTGGCCTGCCGGATTGAGGATGGTTTTCAGTCCAGTCAGTGGGCGGTCTGCGTTGGCAATGAGGAACTTTATCCC
The DNA here is from genome assembly GCA_902492455.1 of uncultured Oscillospiraceae bacterium. Lineage (GTDB taxonomy): Bacteria > Bacillota > Clostridia > Oscillospirales > Acutalibacteraceae > CAKTXU01. The sequence goes on along the minus strand of CABULH010000001.1, from coordinate 180,557 downwards.
TTTATTGAAAATTTATACCAAGAGGTTTATACTGTTTTTGACAGTTCCTTTATGATGCTGTGTGGAGACGAATTGGAATTTTTGGATATCCGCACCGAGGATCTCTGGGTCAACTGGGAACACTGCGCCGTCTGCCGGGAACTGTGCCGCCGGGAACATATTCACGGCAAGCGGGAAATCTTCTATTCCTTTATCCGCCGGGTACACACCATTTTGGAGCGGATGGGCAAACGGATGATCATGGGAAACGACAATATCGATATCGCCTCTTCTCCCGCCATTCCACGGGATATTCTCATTTTTTGGTGGCGGGTTCCGGCTCCCGGCCGGGGCCCCTGGGAGGGCTGCTCCATGGAGCGGTATCTGGAAGAGGGATTTGAGCTACTGAACTGCGATTATCCGGAATGTTACATCGATCTGTATATGACCGATGAGAAGCTGGCCGATTGGAATCCGCTGAAGCGTCCTTTCTGCCCGCCGGCATATGAGAAGCAGGTATTGGGCAGCTGTCTGTGTGCGTGGGAGGGAAAAACACATTTCTCCTGGACCCTGCCATCCGGCATCCAGATGTTTGGCGATAAGCTCTGGGATCATCGGGATCTGACGTATGACGCCGCTTATCGACGGGAGCTTACCCGGCGTGTGCTGGGTCCGGACACGCCGGAGGGACTGGATGTATTCACTCCGCTGGGCGGCTGCCTGCTGCCGCAGGATGAGGATGCCTCCCGGATGGGATATCCCGATCACGTGTCTCGGGACCAGCTGCCGCTGCTGGAGAAGACCGCTGCTGAGCTAAAGGCTTACCGCGCCGGCGGACGGGAGGAGCAGCTGGCAGAGGTCTACCTCCGCTGTCTGGAATGGATGCGGAAACAAATAACCAACAGATAAGGGGAAATGGCTATGCTGCTGCGGGGCGGAAGCGTACTGCTGCCGGAGGGAGAATTCCGGCAGATAGACTTGTTTATCAGCGGCCGCCAAATCGCCGGTTTTTCCGGCGAAAAAACAGGGGAGGAACTGGATATATCCGGCTGCCGTGTTCTGCCCGGCCTCATTGATCTGCATATTCACGGCTATCGGGGACGCTATGTGATGGATGCGGACGCATCCGGCCTGCGGGAGCTTTCCCGGATGCTGGCGGTTCAGGGGGTTACCTCCTTTCTGCCCACCACCGTCGCCGCGTCTGAGACGGAACTGCTGCCGGCCCTTTCTCGTCTGCGGGATTTTCATATGGCAGAAGCTCCCGGCGCGCTGCCCCGGGGCATCTATATGGAAGGCCCCTTCCTCTCGCCGCGATTCAAAGGAGCCATGCGGCCGGATCGCCTGCGTCTGCCGGATCGGAAGCTGGCGGAAACCTATTATCAGGAATCCGGCGGAACCCTGCGCTTTCTGGCTGTAGCACCGGAACTGCCCGAAGCGGCGGAACTGATTCAATGGTGCCGGGAGAGGGGAATCCAGCCCGCAGTGGCTCATTCAGCAGCAGAATACGACCAGGCGCTGCAGGCCATGGAGGCGGGAGCAGATCACGTCACCCATCTGTTCAACGCCATGGCGGATCCCCGGCACCGTCAGCCGGGAATATGGGGCGCGCTGCTGGACTGCGGCGCTACAGCCGAACTGATTGCGGACGGTCATCACGTACATCCCGCCTTTATCCGTATGGCCTATCGGCTGCTGGGGGAGGAACGGCTGATTCTGATCAGCGACGACACCCCGCTTTCCGGCCAGGGAGACGGCGAATATGAAATGGACGGCGTCTGCAGCCAAATCGTCAATGGTATCTGCCGTCTGGCGGATGGTACCATCAACGGCAATGTTCAGCCCCTGCTCTCCTGCGTACTGCGGGCGGCTTCCTTTGGTATTCCATTTCCGGCCGCTGTGCGTATGGCCAGTGCTGTTCCCGCTAGACGGCTGGGAATCGATAAGGAAACCGGCAGCATCCAGCCGGGCAAGGATGCCGATTTGCTGGTTCTGGGGCCGGACAACCGGGTCCGAATGACCTTGGTCCGGGGCCGTATCGCCTATTCCAGCGGCAGCTGATACGATGCCGCTGGACGATTCAAACCGAATGATCCTTGGTCGGGGTTGGCGGATGCTCTGCCTGCTCCATCACCGATTGGGCGAACTCCAGCGACCGCAGTACGGTCAAAGCTCCCTCCTGACCCTTGTCATTCAGGCTTAAAAAGAGGGCGTTCAGCTCCGCAAGCTTCTTGATCTGCTCACTACCTTGTGGCATATCCACAGCTCCCCTTCCCAAAATGTGTTATATACTCAATATAGCACACAAAAACAAGGCTGTCAACACTAACCTCTCTGTGCTTTTGTGTTGACAGCCTTATTTTTGTGTTGTAATATAAAAACATACCCTCGCGGATGAAAGTGAGGCAGGCATTCCCATGCGGCATAACAGGCCGCCTTTTGTTCGCTGAGGATATCCTCGCAGAAGGAGGTAGAAGAATTGTCCAATCGAATCAAAGCCGTGCGCGAGGCGTTCAAGCTGTCTCAAAGAGAATTCGGCGAGAGGCTGGGGGTCAGTCGGGACGTCATCAGCAACTTGGAATATGACCGTGTCCAGCCGAAGGAGCTTTTACTGCGCCATATCTGTCAGCTGTATGGAGTGAACGAGCATTGGCTGCAAACCGGCGAAGGAGAGATGTTCGACAGCAGCCCGGCCGATACGGTCAAGTTGGATGAGGCTTTGCGCATCTTCCGTTCTTTGCGTCCCGAATTCCAGGATTACGCTCTGGATCAAATCCGTAAGCTGGCCGAACTCCAGGATAAGCAGTAAATCAAATCCGCAGCAGAATACCGGTCCCTCATTTTGGTTGAGGGACCGGTATTCTGCTGCGGAAAGAGAGGCGCAGATACGGCGCGCCCTTTTATTCACCCGCCTTGAAATTGTAAACAGGTCTGATGATTCCAACGATCTCCGCCGTTGGTGTGATGGCTTGTACAATCTCCTCCATATCCTTATAGGCCATGGGGCATTCATCCAAGGTCTCCCCGTTCACAGAGGTGGAATAGACCGCTGCCATCTGCCGCTGGAACTCCTCCACGGTAAAGGTTTTTTTGGCCGCCGCACGGCTCATTCTCCGCCCTGCGCCATGAGGCGCGGAGCAGTTCCAGTCCTCATTTCCCCGACCGATACAGAGCAGGCTGCCGTCCCGCATATTGATGGGAATCAGCAGCCGCTCCCCCTTTTTCGCGGAAACAGCGCCCTTGCGCAGAATCATGGCATCGGTGTCGATATAGTTATGGATGGTGGTGAATGCCTCCTCCGCCTCCATTCCCATACCATCCAGAATATCCGCCGCGATGGCCCGGCGGTTGATCGCCGCGTACTGCTGAACAATCCGCATATCGTGGATATAATCCTCAAACAAATCGTCTGCCACATAGGCCAGTTCCCGGGGAATCGCCGTGGCAGCGCGGCCTTTCAGCGCCTTAAGCGCGGATTGAATCTCTCTGGCCCGTCCCGCCTCCTTGTAAGCGGCGATTAGCTGTTGTACCGTCCGCTTGTCGCAGCCGTTCAGCCGGGCGCAGCCTCTCTCCTGATACAGCTTCGCCACCTCGTTGCCCAGGTAACGGCTGCCGGAATGCACCACCAGGTACAGCCGTCCCTCATCGTCTTTATCCGCTTCTATAAAGTGATTCCCTCCGCCCAAGGTACCCACAGACCGCAGCGCCCAGTCCGCATGAATGTCGCGGAAACACCGCAGAGAGGACAGCTCCGTCTCCTCACTGAAGCGGTGAGGCGTTTCCCGTACATTCATGCCGGCGGGAATCCGCTCATGGATCAGACCGTCCAGCTTCTCCAGATCCAGTTCCCGGCTCCCCAGCCGGACCGTTTCCATTCCGCAGCCGATGTCCACCCCCACCAAATTGGGCACCACCTTATCGGTTATGGTCATAGTGGTGCCGATGGTGCAGCCCGCGCCGGCGTGGACATCCGGCATAATGCGGATCTTGGCCCCTGCCGCGTATTCCATATCGCACAGCTGCTGGATCTGGGCGGCAGCCGCTTCTTCTAGGCTATCGGTAAAAACCTTCGCTGTGTTGTATTGACCCTTAATTTCCAGCATCATTTGCCGCCTTTCTCAAAGCCTCACCGCATTCCTTCAGAAAGGCTTTGATCCATAATATCAAAAGTTTACGCTCCCTTCAGTATCTTTGTCAACTGCGCCAGCAGATCCCCGCCGCCTGTCACCGAGATGCTACCCACATTCTCGCAGATTTTCTGCAGATATTCCAGCTCCTTGAGCTTATACAGCGTCTGGTTTTCCTCCATCAGCCGGGCGGTGTTCAGCAGGCTGCGGGTGGAAGCCACTTCCTCACGCCGGGTGATGACATTTGCCTGGGCTGTTTTCTCCGCCACCAGCACCGTGTTCATGATGGCGCGGATCTCCCCCGGCAGAATGATGTCCTTGATGCCCGCATCGGCCACGGCGACAAAGAATTCCCCTTCCCGCTCTTTCAGACGCTGCAGGGCAAATGCGGCGATCCGCTCCTTGTTTTCCAGAATCTCATCCAGCCGGTATTGCCCGATGACCTCCCGCAAGGCCAGCTGCAGCGTAACGTGCATCTGTTCCTCGTAGTCATCGATTTCCGTAAAAATCCGTATGGTATCGGCAATCCGGTACCGGCAGATGAAGTTGACCCGCAAAGTTACCTTATCCTGGGTCAGCATCTCCTGCCCGGTGATTTCCATCTGCAGCAGCCGGGTATCCGCCAGCTTTACGTCGATCCGCGCGCCGTTGTTCCAAAAATAGTAGGTGCCCTCATCCAGCAGCTTGATCAGCTTCTGATTGACAAACAGCAGCGCCTTCTGATAGGGAGCCACCTCCACCTTGCGGATCAATTCCAGGGGAATCCGGTCACAGATATAGCGGGGAATATCCTCGCCCACCTCCGGCTCCCGCATATCCGTCAGCCGGAACTCATGCTTATCATAGATGTTCCAGAAAGCGTAGCGGCCGCTGACCAGGCAGCCGGCATATTTACCGTTTATGTAGTGCAGCGCCGCCATCTCATCGGGAACATCTGCCACCGCCAGCTGCTTTTTCAGCTCCGTGTCCCTGGCAAATATGGATAAATCATACCCTCTGGCATCAAATGCGCCGTCGATGGCCTGTTTATCCACCCGCATGCCCGAGCGGAAAAAGCGGTACCTGCCCGGCGCCAGCATTCTAATGAAGTTCCCATCCTTAAACAGCAAACCCCGTTCGTTTTCTTTTACGATGATTTTCATATCCATCATTCCTTTCCCCGCTAATCGCTGCGGGATGATCATGTCTCATTCGATGGAAGCTGCACGCCGTCAAGCCGCATGCTGATTGCGGCGGAAGGCTTCAGACGGCGGTTCTCCCCTGCGGAAGCTTATGCTTTGGCAGGGGAAACCGGCCGCCGGTATCCGCTTTCCGGCAGGGCAGTCATTATGCTTGCCTGTCGGCAGGCTCAGCGGCGTGCCTCCCCATCTTTTACAAATGGGTGCGGAACACCCTTAAGAGGGCGGGAATTTCACCCGCAAACCAAACCCTGGGCAGTCTCGAAAGGACTGCTGGGGACTCGAACCCCAATTTTCGCATAGCCGCCGGCATGCACTTCGGCAGCGCCCCGTGCACCGCCGGAACCGGCAGTTCCCTGCAAAGCGGCTTTGCAGGCTTTACTATACAGGAAAATCTTCCCTTTATCATGGAAAAAAAGCTGCGAAGAGAGGAAGGGGGAACCGCCGGCGGTTCCCCCTTCCTCTCTTCGCATCACCACAATTGACGCTGTTTGTCCAGCCGTTCCCGAATCAGCTCAATGAATCCATCCGGTGCCAACACTCGCACCAAAGGGCCAAAAGACAGCACCCGAATCAGCACCTCCGTCTCATCGCTTTTATAATAGGTGAGTTCCATCTCATATTCGTCCTTCCCCGTCTGCCGGGTTTCCTTAGCGTAGTCGGCAAAGCCCAGCATACACCGCTCCAATGCGTTGCGCTGATCTCGTATCCGAATCAGCACCCGCTCCGTCCGGCGGCGCAGCGGCGGCAGCACTTCTTCGTCAAATGCTTCCAACATTTCGCAGCCACGGATACGGGCCAGATTGATGATGTCCAGCCGATATCTCCCTTGGCATAAAAGGCGGAATTTGTCATCCTTTTCCGAATATTCCAGCTTGCGCGGCGTGTAAATACCGGTGTGATCCCGGCACTTACCGTCCCGGAAGGATATCCGCAGGCGGCGCTCTTCCTTCAGCGCCTTCCACACCGTGCGGAAATGATTCCTATAGGCAGCATCCGTATAGGGGTCCCCGTCGCTGATGAGGTCGAAGAAATGAAAATTCGCCGGTGTAAAAAGCGGCTCCACTCCGTCCAGCCCCTGTGGCTCCCCGTCATATAGCAAGCGAAACCGGTCGTCCAGGGTTATCGCCTTGAGAAACCGCAGCTCCAGTGTGGAAAGGGGCGTCTGTGGAGGGTACCGGAGGGACGTGCGGAAATCCCGGGTGATAATTTTCCAATCCTCCCGGCGGATAGCGTCGAGAATATAGACGAAGCTCTCCCGAAAGGCCCTGGAAGCGATCAGCTCTTCCGCGTTTTTTGCCGTCAGTTCCCCGCTGATCGCCGCGTTGATCAAGCCTGCCGCCGCTTGATAATAGGCGCTGTAAATCTCGCTAAACAGCATCCTCGTCCCCTCCATACATAGCGTACAGCTCTTCCATATCTCTGCGGAAGGTCTGAACAATCTCCGGCACATCGCACTCCAGCGACAGAATACGGCCGATAAAGGTCCGCAGCCAGGGCAGCATCTCTCTGACGTCATATACCTGAATCTCATACAGGCAGGTGTCCTCATCCAGCCGGGATAACCGGCCAAAACGCCCCTCCCGCTGCAGGCGCTGGAACACGTATTCCTCTTCCGGAGTGATCCGCAGCGTCATCTGCAGATCATGCAGCTTCCGGTTGTTGCCGAAAGAAACGCCCCAGGTATGCCGCAGCATCTCTTCCAGCCGGTCGCGCAGCACCGGGTAATCCGGCGCCGCCGCTTTTCGGCTGACGCTGCGGATATGATCCAGCCGCAGGGCGGTTATCTTTCTTGTGCGGATCTCGAAAACTGCCGCATACCGCCGTCCCCCCTGCACGCTGATCAAAATCTTCAGCGGTACCGCCTCCAAGCGCCGCATCTCCGGGGATCGGGAGGGCGCATGGGTCATTTCCACCGTCTGCCCGGCATGCATCGCCTCCAGAAGCTCCAGCACCACCTCGCTTTCCAAAGCATGCATAATGTAGTGGTGCTTGAAGCCCAGCCGCCGGTTCTTTATCCCGCATTTGTCCAGCAGATAACTGCCCACCACCCCCAGCGGCGATATTTCGGAGAAAAACAGCAGCGCATCTCCAAAGGTAGCAGGATTCGCCTCTCTTGGAGAGAGGCTGTAAAGCAGCTTTCGCCCCTGCTTCTCTCCGTGCAGCAGGCCAAGAGCCTCGTATTCCGCCAGTTTTCCTCGAACGGTGGACAAATCCGGAAGAAAGGGTTCCTGAAAGATATCCTGATAATCCGCGATTCTGTCCGCGATATCCCCGGCAGACAAGGCTCCGCCGTCCCGTAAAATATCCAGAATGAGAAAATGAAGGGTTATATCGTTTTTGGTGAAGCTCTTGGCTTTGAAGGCCCGGTATAAGGGATTTTCCGGTATGTCGGCGCTATTCACCGCCAGAAATATCCGCTTTCCGTTTTCCTCCATACGGAAGGCCATATATTCCCCCAGATAACTTTCGATCCGGCGCCTTTCATCGTCATAGGAACGCAGACTTTTGCGTTGGAAATCCTCCCGCGACATAAAGCCGTAAACATAGAAATCCCGCATGTAATCCCGGATTTTATCGAATCGTTTGATCAGTTCTCCGTATTCGCTCACCTGATGCGCCTCCCTCCTGCTATCATTATAAGCCGTATCCTTCCAATCGTAAAGTCTACCGCCGCGTGAAGGCTTCTCACCCTTTTCGTCCGCTTTTCCTGGTATACTGGAGAAAATCGAAGATTTTCTCTTTGAAGAATGCCGGTCGGCTTGAACAGCCTCCTGCGGCTTCGCCGCACTGGCATTCTTCCGGTGGCAGCGTTATCCTGGTATGCTGGAGAAAATCGAAGATTTTCTCTTTGAAGAATGCCGGTGGGAGTGTAACCGTACACCGACTGTGTCTTCACGTTTGCCCATCGGCAAACGTATAACTTTTTTTGTAATATTTAAAGTAGAAAAAAGGTGAAAATCATGACTGAGATTTTTTCTTCCCCTGTTCCCTTCATCATACGACGGCAAAGGGAATGGACGGAACTGCGGCGCGTGCTGGCCGATGAACCGGACGCCGCTCTGCCCATTATCAAAACCTTGCTGGAGGAATGCGGCGCCCTGATCGAAGAAGCGGACGACGGTCGCAGCATCATAGCCCGGTTATCCGGAGCAAGGCCGGGAGACAACACCTGCTTTGCCACCCAGCTTCCTGCCTCCTGCGTGGAAGAAGCAGCCGATTGGGCTCTGCAGACCACCGTGGCCTTGGGCGCGGCGCAGATTCTGGCAGCCCGGCGGCGGGATTGGCGGGGTACTGTTCGCTTCCTCTTTTATCCCGTTGGCCGGGCACACCAACTGCCGCCGGAAATTCTCACGGATTCCGCCTGTGTTCACGCCCTTCGCTCTCATACCGGCCCGGCTGGTGAAGTGATGATCGGCCAGGGAACGGTTGCCAGCGGATTGACCCGGTTTGTTCTGCGTCTGTCCTATCGGGAGGGACTGACCAAATCCCAGTGGGAAGAGATTATGTGTGATGCCGTCCGGCAGGTCGCCGCCCTCTCCACCCATCCTCACCTCACCGCGGAAAATATTTCCCGGCTGCTGAGAAACACGGCGGTCAGAGAACGCTGCATCCGGGCGGGCATTCTCCGCACAGATATCGACCGGCGGGACATTCGTTTTTATGGATACATCGGCGTTTACAGCCGAACGCTGCATCAGCTGACTGCGGAACGCCTCCAGCTGTTGGCAGCGAAGCTGGAAGCCCACTGGAACGTCTCCTTCTCTGCCGGTATTTTCTCTTCTCTGCCACCGGTTGTCAATGCTCCTTCCCTATGTACCAATGCCTGCGAAATACTTCGTGGGATGGAAGGCGTGGTCTGCCGGGGCAGCCGCCGTCTCCTTTTCCCATTCAAGGCGGATGATTACGCCCATCTGCAGCAAACAGCGGGCGGTCTGCTTTTTCTTCTGGGAACAGGAGGGAAGCCCTTATCCGGTGGCGCCGCAGAGGGCCGGATATTGGAAACCGGCGTCCGCGTCACCGCCCGGCTGCTCACAGAGCCGCTGAAGGAATCAGCAGGCTAAAAAGGGCTTTACAATTTTCCATCAGAAAGCTACAATGGGAAAAACATATGTGGAGGGCTGACAAATGAGCGTGATCGATAGCCTACCCTTTTCCGGACGTGATGAACGAACGCGGAAATTTCTTCTTCCCCGCCGCATTCTGAAAATCTGCGGGAAGGTGGAAAATCCGGAAAAGCTGCTGGCGGATAAACCGCTGCAGATCGGCCTCAGCGAACTCCATACCACCAACCTGATCAATAAAAATTCAGGCGAACCTGCCGGTGTTCTGCTGGATTACGGCTGTGAGCTTCACGGCGGCCTCCGTCTGCTGAACGCCGCAGGTAATGCCGGCGGCTGTGTTCAGGTACGGCTTCGGTTTGGGGAATCCGCTGGGGAGGCGCTGAGCGAAATCGGAGAAAAGAACGCTACCAATGATCACGCCGCCCGGGACATGACGGTGACCATTCCGCCATTGAGCGATCAGGAGTTTGGGCAAACCGGCTTCCGTTTTGTTTTTATTCAGCTGCTGACCCCGGAGGCCATTCTGCCGCTGAAAGCGGCGCTCGCGGTTTTCATCTACCGCGACCTGGAATATAAGGGATCCTTTCGCTGCAGCGACCCTTTGCTGAATCGGATTTATGACACCGCCGCCTATACCTGTCACCTGAATATGCAGGGAATGCTGTGGGACGGCATCAAGCGAGACCGGTTGGTCTGGATCGGAGACATGCATCCGGAAGCCCTCACCATCCGCAGCGTGTTCGGCGCCCATCCTCTGGTGGAGGAGAGCCTGGATTTTATCCGGCTGCAAACACCTCTGCCCGGCTGGATGAACGGTCTGCCTTCCTATTCCATGTGGTGGATAATCATCCTGTGGGATTGGTATCTCTACAGCGGCAGCGCCGTCTTTCTTGCCAGACAGCGGGACTATGCCCTGACGCTGATTCGCCAGCTGACGGCGCTGGTGGATGAAAAGGGCCAGGACCAGGTGCCGGTTTATTTCTTCGACTGGCCAACCGACGGCACTCCCGCAGCCCAAGCCGGCGTTCGTGCTCTGCTGTCTCTGTCTCTGGAAAAAGCCTGCCGGCTTGCCGGCTTTTACGGCGATACAGAAACGGCGGCTTTATGTAAAGAAAAGTACCAGGCACTGAGATTGCGCGAGGTTCCTCGCGTGGAAGCTAAATCCGTCACCGCCTTTCAGGCGCTGGCCGGATTCCTGGACTGCGCAGAGGCCGCGCAGCGGATCACCCAAGACGGCGCCGCCGGCATGTGCACATTTCTCAGCTATTACATACTCAAAGCCACCTCCCAAGGCGGCCGGATGGCGGAAGCCCTGCATATGCTGCGCGCCTATTACGGCGCGATGCTGGACAAAGGAGCCACCTCCTTCTGGGAGGATCTGGATCTGCGCTGGCTGGAGAATACCGGCAGAATTGACGAGCTTCCCACCGGCGACCAGCGGGATCTCCACGGAGACAACGGTATCGCCTGTTATACCGGTTTTCGCCACAGTCTCTGTCACGGCTGGGCCTCCGGTCCAGTACCTTTTCTGGCGGAGGAGGTTCTGGGAGTCAAGGTTTTGGAACCCGGATGCCGCCGAATCGCGGTGGAGCCACAGCTTGGGGATCTGGAATGGGCGGAAGGCAGCTACCCCACCCCGCATGGCATCCTCACGGTCAGCCATCGCCGCCGTTCAGACGACAGCGTGGATTCTCAGGTACAGTCGCCCGACAGTGTGGAAGTGATAACGATATAAAGCAAAAAGGAAGCCGCGGCCGCGGCTTCCTTTTTGCTTTATATCGCTTCTATGGCGCGGCGCAGGTTTTCCAATCCGGTCCGCAGCGCCCATTCCGTCGGCTCGACTCCCTCGAATTCCAGCCCGATATACCCGTCGTAGCCCGCGCCTTTCAGCGCCGCCAAGCATTGCCGTACCGGCACATTCCCATGGCCGACCACCGTGCCCCGCAGGTAAGCGCCGCCCCGGCTGCGGAAAAAACCGCTGCCCGGATCCGGCTCCATACCGCTTTTCACCAGGAAATCCTTTCCGTGAACATAGAAAGCATAAGGAGCAGCCCGCCCCACAGCCTTAGCCGGATCCTCATCGGCGCAGAGGAAATTCCCCATATCCACCAGCCAGCCAAAGTTGTCGTGGGCCACCGTATTGATCAATTTTTCCACCCGGTCGGAATCCTGGCAGAAGAAGCCGTGGTTTTCCACCATTGTCCGCACGCCCTGCTGGACGGCGTACTCCGTTACCTTCCGGCAGCCTTCCGCCAGCCTGGGCAGAGCCTGCTCAAACCCTCTCCAACTCCTCTGTTCGGCGGGATATCCGCCGGAAGCATCGTGGCGCATACTGCGGCTGCCCAGCCGCACCGCCATATCCACCTCGCCGTACAGCCGCTCAATCTCCCGCTGCAGATCACCGCCGCTGCCGGTCAAAAAATCGGCGGCAATGGTATAGTTGGATACCGGCAAACCGCAGCGCTCGCTCTCTTCGCGGATTCTCTCTGCGTATTCCGCCGGGGCAGAGCTGTCGTGGGGCTGCAGACCGATAAACTCCACCGCGTCGAAGCCCAGACGTTTCGCCGCCTGGACGCAATCCAGCTGGGTCATGGCTCCCGCCTGAATCAATGCCTGAAAGCTGTAGGAACTGACGGCGATCTTCATATATTATCCCTCTCCTTTTCCATCCTCCGGCCCGCTTTCCTTACCGGATTTTAAGCTGTCAATATCCTTCTTTTCGCCGTTGGGAGCGCAGCTGCCGACGACGTTCTCCGGCATCCCATTCCGCCCTCTCGGTCTCGTTTTCCAGCAGCAGCCCGGGAACCTCCGTGGGCTGCTCCTCCTCGTCCAGCGCCACCAGCACCAGATAAGCGCGATTGACCGCCTTGCGCATACCGTCCAGCCCTTCCACATAGGTATCCACCCGTACCTCCATGGAGGTACGGCCCACATGGGTGATCCGGCCGATCAGCACCAGGGTATTATTGACATAGGCCCCTTCCTTGAACTGGAGGTTGTCGATAGCCGCGGTGATGACGTTGTGGCCGGAATGCCGCCGGGCCACCACGCCGGCCACCACATCGATCCATTCCACCAGCTTGCCGCCGAAAAGGCGGCCCGCTCCGTTGATGTGCTCGGGCATTAAAATCTGAATCTGCTCCGTCCGGGAATCCGCCACCCGTTTAGGCTCCGGCATGTTTGACCTCCTCCTGATATTCGGTTCGCTGCTCCAGCAGGCAGACGGCGTGAGCGGCAATCCCCTCGCCTGCGCCGGTAAATCCCAATCCTTCCTCTGTGGTTGCTTTAACACTGATCTGATCCAATTCCACGCCGCACGCCGCCGCTATCCGCTGCCGCATATCACCGATATAGGACTTCAGCTTGGGAGCCTGCGCCAGGATCGTGGCGTCGATATTGCCGACGACATAGCCCTTCTCCCGGATCAACGCCGCCACCCGTTCCAGCAGCCGCAGGCTGTCCGCACCGCTGTAGGCCGGATCGGTATCGGGGAAATGCCCGCCGATATCTCCCAGTGCCGCCGCCCCCAGCAAGGCATCCATCACCGCATGGGTCAGCACATCCGCGTCGGAATGGCCCAGCAGCCCCTTCTCATAAGGGATATCCACACCGCCCAAAATCAGCGGACGGCCCGGGATCAGCCGGTGCACGTCATAGCCATGTCCAATCCTCACTGCCATTCGTCATCCCTTTCCCGCAGGATGGCCTCGGCAAAGGCCACATCCTCCGGCGTTGTGATCTTAATATTGGCGTAATCCGCCCTGCATAATCGGACCGGACAGCCCATGCGCTCCACCAGCTGACAGTCGTCGGTAAAATCCTCTCCCAGCGCCGCAGCCTGTTCCATAGCCCGCCGGTACAAGTCCGCCTCAAATACCTGAGGGGTCTGAACATTCCATAAGCGGCTGCGATCCGGCGTCCCGGCAATGAAGCCGTTTTCATCCGCTTCCTTCACCGTGTCCTTTACCGGCACAGCCGCCGTCGCGGCCCCGCAGGCAAAAGCCTCCTCGATCACCGCATCCGCCGTACTTGGGCGGATCAACGGCCGGGCGCCGTCATGAATAGCAAAATAGGCCGCGCCGGATCGTGCGGCAGCCACGCCGGCGGCCACCGATTGCTGCCGGGTCGCGGCGCCAGGCACGATAGCGGTGACCTTGCGCACCCCGTACTGCTTGCAGAGGGTATAAAAGGGCAGCATATCCTCCTGCCGGGCCACCAGCACGATCTCGTCCACCAGTTCCGCCGCGTCAAGAGCCAGTAAAGTGCGGGCGATCACCGGCATGCCCCGCAGCGGAATCAGCTGCTTTGGCACCCCCATGCGGGTGGAGCCGCCCGCAGCCACTACCACTGCCGACACCGGCGGATGCTGATTGACCGGTTCCTCCCGTTTACGAAACAGCCGAATCATGATATCCCTCCGTATCTCATGCAGTTCATCGGAAATATGAAGCCATTTGCCAAAGGGCTGGAGCAGTCGGCTCCAGCCCCTTTTTATTCGATTTGAAAATCTTCTTCCGTATAGGTTGCCAATGCCGGCTGACGATAAGGCACCCGTTTCAGCGGATCATATCGATATCGGCGGCAATGGTGATACAGGGGCATAACCCCCTTCTGCTCACAAAGCACTGCATTGCCGTCAAAGGATTTTCGGCCGTAGACACAGTGCTCACAGGAAGGCTGCACCGTATTGCCGTATAATTTTTTCCGCATCCTGTCCCCTCCCGCCGTTGTGGCATCTCCGGATAGGAATCAGTATATCACAATTTTCGGCCTTTTTCCAGTGATATTTTCATTCGCCCCGGCTCCTTGGAAGCCGTTACCAGCAGCAGCATGGCGCACATCATCAGCAGCGCCACCGAAGCGACTATCGAGTTGGAAAAAGGCGTGACCTTCGCATCGGTCAGCGGTGAAAAGGTTTCCAGCGGCATGGGGATGATGCGGAACAGCAGCACTGTCAGAAGCCCACCCAAAGCCGCGTGGACCGCCCGGGCGGCAAAGAATCCCCGATCCATCACCTTATAGGCGTGAAGATTAGCCGCCAGCTGACAATGAACCGAGAGCCCTCCCCACCCCAGAGCCATACCCAGCAGCATCGGTGCCAAACTTCCTGCGCCGGCGGCCTCCACCGCTCCGCAGCTGACCTCCAGCAGACAGGGAAAGAGGCAGTTCAGCCCGCTGCCGTCCGCTCCGATCAAATGAAAGGGCAGAAGCAGCGCTTGCTGAACAAAGCCGGTGACGCCAGAGGCGTCACACAACGCCAGAATGGCGGCAAACAGCACCACGAAGCCGCACATATACAGCAGTGAACGGCAGGCGCTGTTGACCGATTCTACAAAAGCAGCTGCTGCGGGCAGCCGTTTGGTTCTTAGAACGGACCGCTCCTCCGGCTCATTTTTCCTGCTGCGTCCATCCCATATCCTGCCGCCGATTCCCAAAAGCAGCGACGCCAGAATATGGGCCGCAAACAGTACCGCTCCCATCCGTACGCTGCCCATCATTCCCGCACCCACGGCGCTGATGATAAAAGCCGGTCCCGCATTGACGCAGAACCGCAGCATTCGCCTGCCCTCAGTCCGGGTAATGTAGCCGCCTTCCAGCAGCTCCCCCGCCGCAATGCCTCCCGCCGGATACCCACCGATAAAGCCCACCAGGATACCGGCGGCGCAGCAGCCCGGCAGACCGAACAAAAAACGGGTGGGCCTCTCCAGCCGCCGTCCCAGCGCGGCGCTGATTCCGCTGCGCACCAGAAAGCCTGCCAAAACCAGAAAGGGGAAAAGGGAGGGGATAATCACCGTCCCACAGATAGACAGTCCCCGGCTCACCCCGCCGGCCACTGCCTGGGGCCAGATCAGCAGCGCAGCGGCCGCTCCTGCCAGCGCTGCCAGCTGGCCGCCGGTCTTCATCGCTGATTTGTGCAGCGTTTTAATAAACATAAAAACTTCCTCCCTGCTGTCCTTCCTCTTGCCGCCATCCGGCTCCTTGTCCTCTCTTCCATGTATAGTCTAGTCTCATGCCGTTTATGCCTGAAACTTCGGCAGGGATTCCAGCATGAATTTCCCAGAAATTGCATATGGTAGAAGGAGGAATCCCATTATCAGTCTGCGGCTTGCGCCGCTTTCGCAGGCGGAAAGAGGTGTGCCAAACCTTGAGAAGAAAACGCAATTACTGTGCCCGGCAGCCGTCCCCCATCACCCAGCGGGTGGAGCAGGTGCTGGAACTGCCCGAAGGATCTCTCAGCGGTGCGGCCCGGGTGGAACTCTCCGGCAACCGCCGGGCCGTGGTGGAGGGTTGCCGGGGTATTTTGGAATATGAGGAAGGCGTCATCCGCCTGAACACCACCAGCGGCATCGTCCGCTTCATGGGCCGTGATCTTACCATGAACTGTCTGACGGAGGACAGCGCCGTGGTTTCCGGCACCATTCTTTCGGTGGAATTCTTATCCTGAGCAAAGGGCTCTTCCTTCGCATCGGATGAATTCATTGCTTACCTAAAGAATAAGGGGGAACCGGCATGTTTTTGATTCGTTTTCTCCGCTGGCTCTTCGGCTGGATACGGCTGACAGCGGAAGGAGGCTTTCCCGAGCGGCTGCTGAACCTGGCGGCAAGAGAAGAAATCCAGCTTTGGGGCATCAGCCGCCAGGGCATTACCCTGACCGCCTGCTGCCGGGCCAGGGATTACAAAAAGCTGCGGCAGCCCGCCCGCAAAGCCTGTATGCGCATGCGGGTGCGGGAACGCCACGGTGTTCCCTTCTTCCTGCGGCGATACCATGCCCGGGCAGGGATTGCCGTGGGTTTGGCCGCTTATGTTTTGCTACTGCATTTCTTTTCTCAGCGCATATGGGCAATCGATGTGATCGGCACCGAAAAACTCACCGACCGGGAGATTCTGTCCGTGCTGGAGCCTATGGGCGTGGAACTGGGCAATCGCTCGGAGAACCTGGATATTCCCAATATCCAGCTGATCGCTTTGCAGAAAATTCCAGATGTGGCTTGGCTGGCGGTGAATCTCAGCGGCAGCGTGGCCCGGGTGGAGGTTAAGGAACGCACCCTGCCCCCCACGCCTACCGACCCCAACCGCCCCTCCAATATCCGGGCGGCCCGGGACGGACGGATCATCGAATTCTCGGTTTACGGAGGGGAGGCTGCGGTACAGAACGGCGACGCCGTCACCGAGGGGATGCTGCTGGTCAGCGGCGTTATCGAGGGAACCCAGGGCACTATTCTGCGCCGCTCCCAGGCCAAGATCATTGCGGAAACAAATCGGGAGCTGGAGGTGCGGATTCCCTTGAAGGAAACCCGGCTGCTGCCTACCGGCCGCACCATTTTTCGGCCATCCCTGAACTTTTTCACCATCTCCATCCCCTGGTATACCGACGGCCCCATCGACAGCGAATATTCCCTGGAGGAAACGGAACACGCGCTGATGGCCGGCGGCCTGCCCATGCCCCTCTCCGTTACCAGTCGCCGCTATATTCTCATGGCCCCCACGGAAATAACCCGTACCGAACAGGAAGCTGCCGCCATGGCGGAACAGCAGCTGAAGCAGAAGGAACAGGCGGAATTGGGCAACGCGCAGATCACCGCCTCCCGGTATCAGGGAAATCTGGCGGACGGATACTATATTCTGAAGGGTTTCTACGGGTGTATTGAGGATATCGGCGTGGAAGAGCAGATTCTGCTGGATTGATGTCCATCGCCCCGCTTTACGGATACAGACCGCAACGGAAACGACGGGGAAAATTTTGGCGGTATTGCACCATGACAAACCGATAATATATTGGTATAATAAATTTACATAGCATACTATCCGCGGTATTTCGGGCGCTGTTACCGGATCTCCTCTGTTCAGGCAGTCAACCGGCGAAAGCGGCAAAACATACGGCGTGAAGCTTTGTGCTCCGCGTCCTATGGCTAATCTAAACGGAGGTTTCACATGCTTGAACAAATCATCAATGTGGACCGTATGGAACAGGCGGTCTCCCTTTTCGGCAGCTTCGATGAAAATGTGCGGCTGATTGAACAGCATTACGGCGTGGATATCGTCAGCCGCGGTTCAGATTTGAAGGTAAGCGGGGAGGGCGAAGGCGTCGCCAAGGCGGTCCGGGCCATCGAGGGACTTCTTCAGCTCATCAACCGCGGCGAACAGCTCAACGAGCAGAATGTCCGCTATGTACTCACTCTGGTGGATGAAGGCAGTGATCAGGAACTTCCCCAGCTGTCGGGCGACAGTATCTGCATCACCTCCAAGGGACGGCCGGTCAAACCCAAGACCCTGGGGCAGAAACGATACATCGAGGCCATCCGCAGCAACACGGTGGTGCTGGGTATCGGGCCCGCGGGCACAGGTAAGACCTATCTGGCGGTTGCCATGGCCGTCAAGGCTTTTCGGGCCAAGGAGGTCAACCGCATTATCCTGACCCGTCCCGCTGTGGAGGCAGGCGAAAAACTGGGTTTTCTGCCGGGTGATCTTCAATCCAAGGTGGACCCGTACCTGCGGCCCCTGTACGATGCGCTGTTCGATATGCTCGGCACCGAGACCTATCAAAAATACCTGGAGCGCGGCAACATTGAGGTGGCGCCTCTGGCGTATATGCGCGGGCGAACGCTGGACGACAGCTTCATCATTCTGGACGAGGCGCAGAACACCACTCCCGAACAGATGAAAATGTTCCTCACCCGCCTGGGTTTCAATTCCAAGATGGTTGTTACCGGCGACATTACGCAGATCGATCTTCCGGATGGTCACAAGAGCGGCCTGCGCGAGGTCATGCGCGTTCTCAAGGGTGTCGAGGACATCGGCATCTGCCAATTTAATGAGAAGGATGTTGTCCGTCATCAGCTGGTGCAGCGGATCATCCAGGCCTACGAGAAATACGAAGAAGGGAAACGAGTCAGAAATTATGGAAAAAATCAAGGTCGTAATTGAAAACAAACAAAAGACGGTTAAAATCCCCACCGGCATCCGTCTGCTGATCCGCCGCTGCTGCCACGCCGTGCTGGAAATGGAAAATTTTGAGGGCTCGGCGGAAGTGGACGTGTCCATCGTGGACAACGCTCAAATTCAGGAAATCAACCGCGAACACCGTAAAATCGACGCCGTCACCGATGTGCTCTCTTTCCCGCTGGGCGAAAACGGCCATTATGACGTCAATCCCGAAACCGGCGCCAAGATGCTGGGCGATATTGTTCTGTCCATAGAACGGGCCGTGGAACAGGCCGAGCAGTTTGGTCATTCTCTCCAAAGAGAAATCGGTTATCTCACCGTTCATTCCATCCTGCATCTGCTGGGATACGACCATGTGGACGGCGGGCTGGAGGCCGTGCGCATGCGGGAGCGGGAGGAAGCGGTCATGACCTCCGTCGGCCTGCCTCGCGGTGAGAGTTATGTGATGCTGGGCAAGGGCCGGTAATCCATGGGATTTCTGCGCAGCTTTGTCTATGCCGGGCGGGGTATCTGGTTCTGCATCCGGCATGAGCGGAACTTCCGCATTCACATGTCGGCCGCTATCTATGTTCTTCTCTTTGCACCGTATTTTTCGCTGACGCGGGGCGAATGGGCCGCACTGTTAGCGATCATCGGCCTGGTGACTGCTGCCGAGGCCGTCAATACCGCCGTGGAGCAGACCGTCAATCTGGCTGCTCCACGGCGGCGCATGAGGGCCCGCGTCGCGAAGGATGTTGCGGCGGGGGCCGTTTTGCTGTGCGCAGGAGCGGCTGTGGCTGTCGGATTCATTCTCTTCGCCCGCTGGGATGTCTGGACGTGTATTCTGTCCGATTTTCGGACAAACTGGTGGAAGCCGGTGCTTCTTCTGCTTTCCCTTCCTCTGGCGCTCTGGTTTATCATCAGTGGCGGACGGCGGCAGAATGCCATCCCGCCCCGCCGTTCGAAGTATCCAAAATAACAGGACCGAAAGGAGACGGTTATGGAAGGCACGCTTTCGAACCGCCTGACCCCGCTGCAGACACTGCGGCGTCACCCTTATCTGATTCTGGCCTTTTGCTGCCTGCTGGTACACGCCGCTTCCTGCATATCCGGGGCCGATCCTCTGCCCGCCGATATGCTGCTGATGATCGTCTGTCTGATGGCCGGCGGCTTTCTGCTTTACGGCCTCAGCCGCCCCGCCGGTACCGGCCGCCGCATCCCGCTGATTGTCTCGCTGGGCGGCATTCTGGCAATTGGTGTATGGACAGCTTTCTATCCTCAATCCAACTTTCCAGTGCGGTATCTGTTGACGGGCGGCCTGCTCTTCCTGCTGGCTGCGGCGCTGTGGCTGCTCTGTACCGGCGGCTTGAACGCTTCCCGGGTCGTGCTGCTGATGCTGGCGGCCGGTTTTCTGCTGCGGGCCGCCTATATCCTGTATACCAACGGCATCACCCGTCAGCATGATTTCTGGTATTTCGACAATATCTACGGCCATGCGGGATACATCCGCTATCTGTATGACAACGGGCATCTGCCGGATTTTGATCCCCTGACCCGCTCCCAGTATTATCAGCCGCCGCTGCATCACGCCATCGCTGCCCTTTGGATGCGGCTGAACACCTGGCTGGGACTCTCTGTACTCCAGGCTGGGGAAAGCGTCCAGGTTCTCACCCTGTTTTACTCCTCCTCCTGTATGCTCCTCAGCTACCGGATCCTGCGGGAACTGGAACTGAAGGGGATGGCGTTGCTGGTTCCCATGGCGATTCTTTGCTTTCACCCCACCTTTATCATTCTCGGGGGCAGCAGCAACAACGATATCCTCTGCACCACTCTGATGCTGGCCGCCATCCTGTGGACCATTCGCTGGTACCACGCTCCCACCTTTAAGCATATCCTCTTTATCGCGCTGAGCGTCGGCTTCGCCATGATGACCAAGCTGTTCGGCGCTATGGTGGCTCCGGCAATCGCAGTGGTATTCCTTATCAAGCTGATACAAAACCGCAAAGCGCCCGGCAGGCTGATCGGCCAATATGCGGCCTTCGGCGCAGCGGTTTTTCCCCTGGGACTCTGGTGGGGTATACGCAACCTTATCCGTTTCGGCACGCCTATCACCTATGTACCTATGATTTCTTCGGATGACGGCCAGTATGTTGGTTATATCCCTGCGTTGAAGCGGCTGTTCGATTTCTCTCCCCATCAATTTTCCTCCGTATTCACGGCCTGGGGAGATAAAAACGCCGATTACTTTGAATATAATCCCACCATCTATCTGCTGAAATCTTCCCTGTTCGGAGAATACGATTATTCTTTTGCCGGATCGGCGATGAAACCCGCCGCCACCTTTCTATTCATTGTCAACACAGCGCTGATTCTGCTTTCCGTGGCCGCCTTCTGCTGGATACTCTTTTCTCAGCGCAGCCAGCTGGAGCCGCCGATACGGGCTTTTTGGGCGGTTCTGGCTGTGGTGATGCTGGTATCCTATTATCAGTTCAGCCTGACCTTTGCCCATACCTGCTCCATGGACATCCGTTATGTTGTCCCGATTATTCTGGTGGGCACGGTGATGATCGGCCTGATGCTGCGACACTGCCAACAGGAGGGCCGGTTCTATCGTTTGATCCGCGGATGCACCGCCGCTCTGACCGGCGCTTTCTGCCTCGGCTCTACCGTCGTTTATACACTACTTGCCGTTTAAAATAAAAGGAGAACAACCATGTCCGAAACCACTCTTTCCGCCTTTATCGCCATCGTCGGGCGGCCCAACGTGGGCAAGTCCTCCCTGCTCAACGCCCTTGTGGGCCGCAAGGTGGCCATCGTATCCGACAAACCCCAGACCACCCGTAACCGTATCATGGGCGTGATGACCCAAAGGGCTACTCAGCTGGTATTTCTGGATACCCCCGGCAACCACCGTCCCCGCACCCGATTGGGGGATTTCATGGTGAAATCCATCGGCGAAGCGGTTTCTGGCGTGGATGCCGCCATGCTGGTGGTGGAACCCCGGCCCGCCGTTCACGAAACAGAGCAGCAGCTGCTGGATCAATTTAAGCAGAACAAGCTGCCGGCCATACTGGTAATCAACAAAATCGACACTTTAACAGATAAATCCGCTTTGCTGGCCTGCATCGCCGCCTGGCAGGAGGCCTATCCCTTTGACGCGGTGCTGCCAGTTTCCGCTCTTACCGGCGACGGATTGGCCGATTTGAAAACCGAACTGGGAAAATACGCATTTGAAAGTCCCCATTTCTTTCCCGATGATGCGGTCAGCGACCAGCCGGAACGAGTCATTGCCGCCGAATTGGTCCGGGAAAAGATGCTCCAGCTGCTGCGGCAGGAGATTCCCCATGGTATTGCTGTGGTGGTGGAGAACATGGCGGAACGGGAAACGCCCAACGGACCGATTCTGGACGTGGAGGCCAACATCTTCTGCGAAAGGGACAGCCATAAGGGAATGGTTATCGGCAAGCGGGGCGCTATGCTCAAGGAAATCGCCTCCCTGGCCCGGCAGGATATGGAAAATCTGTTTGATATCAAGGTTAACCTGCAATGCTGGGTTAAGGTAAAAGAGGACTGGCGCAACCGCCAGGGGCTTCTGACCGGCTTCGGTTACAAGCTGTGATTCCCGCCTCCCCGCATTCAGCCTTTGCCGCCGTGTTTTTCTGCTGCATAATAAAAATATAAAAGCGGTGATTTGCCATTTGTTTCCGTAAGGGATTTCCGTGGGTATCTTTTGCCTTTCCGCATAGGATAGGAGTAAAGAAACGGAAGCTGGCCGGACTGTTCCGACGGTGATGCGGCCGCTCCGGCGGAAAGGCAAGGGATGGGCATGAAACGGGAAGAATTATGGGATTCCTTTATGAAGACCGGCCGGATTGAGGATTATCTGCGATACCGCGGCGTCGACATTTATGCGGCGCCGCCAAAGGAGAAACGACGGCATGCGCCTGACCACCGAAGCGCTGATCATCCGGGAAAATAACAATATCGGCGAAGCGGATCGGTTTGTTACCGCCTTAACCAAGGATTTGGGGGTGGTGCGCGCCTCCGCCCGGGGAGCGCGAAATCTGAAAAACCGCAACGCCTCCGCCACACAGCTGCTCTCCTATTCCCGCCTCTCGCTATATAAGGGGCGGGAAAAATACATAATCGACGACGCTGAGCCGCTGCAGGTGTTTTTTGATCTGCGCTCCGATCTGGAAAAGCTGGCTTTGGCCCAGTATTTCTGTGAACTGGCTGGGGTATTGGCCCCTCAGGAGGAACCTGCGGAGGATATCCTGCGGCTGATGCTCAACGCCCTCCACTTTTTAGGCAGCGGCCAGCGAGAACCCCGGCAGGTCAAAGCAGTACTGGAGCTGCGGCTGCTGGCTCATGCCGGTTTCATGCCGGATCTCACCGCCTGCTCGGTTTGCGGCGGCTACGACGGCGCCCCCATGTGGCTTCATCTGCAAAAAGGGGTGCTGACCTGCATGAAATGCGCCGCAAGACAGCCGCAGGAAGCCATTCCGGCAGGGAGAAACGTGCTGGCCGCCATGCGGCATATCCTTTATTCCCCTTTGAACAAGTCCTTCTCCTTCACCATGACGCCGGAAGGAATGCAAGCGCTGTCGGCAGCGTCAGAAGCGTTTCTGCTGGCACAGCTGGGCCGGAGCTTTCACACGCTGGATTTCTATCACACCTTTACCGACTAAGAGGATGTTTCCATGACTTTTACCCAACAGATTTACAGCCTGGTTCGCCTGGTTCCGGCGGGCCGGGTGATTACTTATGGACTGGCGGCTCTGTGGCTGGGCCGCCCCCGGTCTGCCCGGGCAGTAGGCACCGCCATGAGTCGATGTCCCTACGAGGATGTGCCCTGTCATCGGGTGCTGAACGCTCAAGGAAGGCTGGCTCCCTTTCCCGCCTTTGGCACCGGGGACGGTCAGCGGATGCTGCTGGAAATGGAAGGTATTCCTGTTTCTCCGGATGGCCGGGTGGATCTGACCGCCTATGTCTGGCGGCCCACATCGGATGAACTTCGGAACATACAACGGCTTTTGACATTGGAAAGGCTTGAACAAGATGAATCGCAATAATAAAGCATTGGAATTGGACAAAATTCTTGATCTGCTGGCTGGGGAGACCAGCTGCGGCGACGCGGCTGCTCTGGCCAGAGAGCTGGTACCCGCAGCGGAATTGGGCGAGGTCCGCCGTTTGCTGGCGGAAACCGGTGACGCCCATATGCTTATGGCCCGGTTCGGCAGCCCCTCCTTCGGCCAGATGAAAAATGTCACCAACGCCCTGCGCCGGGCGGGCGCCGGCGCTTCCCTCTCCCTGCGGGAGCTGCTGGATATCGCGGAAACCCTGCGCATCATTCGCTCCATGACCGAGTGGCGCGCCCACTGCGCCGGGGTGGAAACCTCCCTGGACGAGCGGTTTTCCGTTCTGATCCCCAACAAATATTTGGAGGACCGGATCGGCATGGTGGTACTGTCGGAGGAGGAAGTTGCGGACAACGCCTCTCCCGCCCTTTCGGATATCCGCCGCAAAATGCGGGCCGCATCCTCCCGGGTGCGGGAACAGCTGGACAAGATGATCCGCTCCCCCGCCTATCAGAAGCTGCTGCAGGATCCTATCGTCACCATTCGGGGCGGCCGTTTCGTGGTGCCGGTGAAAGCGGAACACCGGAGTGGGGTCCCGGGGCTGGTTCACGACACCTCCGCTTCCGGCGCCACCGTTTTCGTGGAACCCATGGGGGTGGTGGAGGCCAACAACGAGATCAAGGTGCTGCAGTCCAAGGAAGAAGCGGAAATCGACCGGATTATAGCGGAACTGTCCGCCGATGCGGGCAATTTTGCCGACGCCATCATCACCGATTACCAGATACTGCTGGAACTGAACCTGATTTTCGCCAAAGCCCGGCTGGCCTACAAAATGAAGGCGGGAATGCCGGAGGTGACCGATACCGGCCGTATTCTGCTGCATAAGGCCCGTCATCCGCTGATCGATCCTCAAAAGGTGGTTCCCATCGATGTGGAACTGGGCGGCGCTTTTGATACGCTGGTGATCACTGGCCCCAACACCGGAGGCAAAACCGTTACCCTGAAAACCGTTGGCCTGCTGACCTTGATGACCATGTGCGGCCTGATGCCGCCGGTGGGAGACGGCAGCACCCTGTCGATTTTCCGGGATGTACAGGCGGATATCGGAGACGAACAATCGATTGAACAATCCCTCTCCACCTTTTCCGCTCATATGACCAATCTGATCCGGATCCTTGGTGAAGCCGGAGAGGGCAGTCTGGTCCTGATGGATGAACTGGGAGCCGGTACCGACCCGGTGGAAGGTGCAGCCCTGGCCATCGCCATTCTGGAACGGCTGCGGGACTTGGGCGCCCGGGTCATCGCCACCACCCATTACGCGGAGCTGAAAGCCTATGCCATCCACACTCCCGGCGTGGAAAACGGCAGCTGCGAATTCGATGTGGCAACGCTGCGCCCCACCTACCGTCTGCTGATCGGGGTGCCCGGCCGCTCCAATGCCTTTGCTATATCCGAGCGCCTGGGCATGGACGCCCATATTGTGAACCGGGCCAGGGAATTGGTTTCGGGTGACAACCGCCGTCTGGAAGACGTGGTCTCCAATCTGGAAGAGCGGCGGCAGGCCCTGGAGCAGGAGTTAGCGGACGCGCAGGCGGCCAGAAGCGCCGCTCAGGCCGCCGGACGGGACGCGGAAAAACAGCTGGCAGAACTGGAAAAGCGGAAGGAACAGGAAATGGAGAAAGCCCGGGCGGATGCCCGGCGGCTGGTGGAACGTGCCCGGGCGGATGCGGAAAGGCTGATGGATGAGCTGGACGAACTGCGCAAGCAGAAGAACGCCGCCGCTTTCGCTGCTCAGGCTCAGGAGGCCAAAACCCGCCTGCGCTCCCGGCTGCGGTCGGTGGAGGATTCCATCGACCCAGTGGCGGAGAAAAAACGGGATGCCTATGTGCTGCCCCGGCCGCTGAAAGCCGGCGACGAGGTGCGGCTGGCGGATATCGATAAAACCGGCGTGGTACTCTCTCCCCCGGATTCCTCCGGCAATGTAGAGGTGCAGGCGGGCATTATCCGCACCCGGGTGCCGGTGGAGAACCTGCGGCTGATTACCGGAAAGAAACAGACGGGAAACGCCTCTCCTTATGCCCCGCCCCGTACCCGGAATGTCCCCTCCCGGCAGGTACGGTCTGCTAAAACCGATCTGGACCTGCGGGGACTCTCCATCGAAGAGGCATTGCTGGAGGCGGATCAGTTTATTGATAACGCCGTGATGTCCGGCTTGGAAACCATCACTCTGATCCATGGAAAGGGCACCGGCGCCCTGCGGACCGCCATTCAGCAGCATCTGCGCAGCCATCCCTCCATCAAATCCTACCGTTTGGGCACCTATGGCGAAGGTGAAAACGGCGTCACTATTGCGGAACTGAAATAGGAAAGAGGGAATGGGCATGGACTGGGAAAAAAGCCATGGCGATTACAGCCGGAAGATTTCCCAGCGGCAGTGGAACCTCCCGGATAAAGGAGAGCGGGAAAGCCGGCGGGAGCAAACCTTCATCGACGATATCATTCAAAAACACCATCTGGAACGGGAGGTCTTAGCCAGTCTGGATGGGATACGCACCGCCTTTGACGGCGGAGCGGGCTGCGGCCGTTTTTCCATCCTGCTGGCAAAGCAAGGGATTCGGGTTACCCATTTTGATATCTCCCGCCCCATGATCGATAAGGCCCGGGAGCTGGCCGCTGAGGCCGGTGTGCTGGACAAAATGGAATTCGCGGAGGGGGCGCTGGAGGATTTATCCGCCTATCGGGACGGGCAGTTCGACCTGGTGCTTTCCTTCGACGCGCCGGTTTCCTACACCTATCCTCATCAGGAGCAGGTGATCCGGCAGCTGGTTCGCATAACCCGCAAACGGATTCTGCTCAGCGTCTCCAGCCGATTGGGCACCCTTCCCTATCTGGCGAATCCGCTGCAAAAAGATCCCTATATTCTGGATGGGCATGCTCCTGACCCCTGGGTTCAGTGGCTGCTCTCCAGCCGGGAAGAACGTGTCGGCGCCTTCCGTTTTAACCGCCAGGAAGCCGAAGATCTGCTGGCGGAAGGCCTGATGGGCGGAGAGAAGGAGATAACGGAATACGAATCCGGCGGCGCTCCCTGGCCCATCACTTATCTTTTCATGCCCGACGAACTAAAAGCTATCCTGGAGCGATACGGCGTTCATCATATCCACATGGCGGGGCCGGGCGCCCTCGCAAGGACTCTTCCGAGAGAGATTCTTCGCACAATTATGGCGGATCCTAACCAGCGAGCGGATTTCCTGGATTTCTGCTATCGATACGATCAGAATCCTTATGTGCTGGGCATGGGTAAGGATAACCTGTTCGCCGCAGGAGAGGTATAAAAGGCAGCGTGCCGATTTAACCGGCACGCTGCCTTTTCGTTTTATTCAGGCCGGCTTCCAGCCGGTCAGCTGCGTGATCAGTTCTTGCAGTGGTTTGGCCCGGTCCCGCTGCGCAGCGACGTTGGGGTGACTCAGCGCCCCCTGTTCCTGAACTCCCCTGAGGGTCGCCACAGCAAGATAATGCACCTTCTTGCTGTGTGCGATGTTATAGTCCTCAATTCCCTGCACCAGCGGTTCTTCCAGCTTTTTATTCATCATGCCATACATCCAAATGATCTCCGCATCGGGATAGGTCCGGCGGACCTGTTCCAGAAATGCTTTGACGCCCGCCCGCATTTCCGTCGGCGTTGTTTTTCCGCGGTAATCATTGGTTCCGGCATTGATCACCACCACCTGAGGCTGCCATAGGGAGAAATCCCATTTTGTATTATCCTCGGGCGAGGCCAAGTCAAACAGATGGGGAATCAGCAGGCTGTCTCCCCCATCTGTATGATTATGGCACACACCCCGTCCGGAAGCGGCGATGTAGCGGGCGTCCGCCCCAAAATAGGCAGCCGTTATCCCCGCATAGGTTTTGGTGACATCCTCTTCTTCGGTGAGGAAACGACCCGGTTTTCCCGTAACGGCATATGGCTGGCCGGTGACGCCGAAACCGCAGGTAATGGAATCCCCGATAAACTCAATCCGGCGCTGCGGAAGCACCGGCGGAGACAGCAAGCCCGGCGGCATTTGACGATCCCCATACACCTGAAGGGAGACCACATGAATGGGTGCCACTGTGAGCACTTCCGACAGACGCACCAATTGGATGAGATGTTCTCCCGCTCCCAGGTGCAATTGGATACTGACGGTGCCGCTGACCGCCGTGGTCTCTCGTTCCTTTCCATCTACCCACACGCGAACATAGGGTGCCTGCGCGTCCTTTTCTACAGCGGCATTGAGGAAAATTTTCGCTTGGGTTCCGGCCACCCGCACAGCAAAACCGCTGCCGCTCCACTCCAGCCGCAGGCGGCCGTCCTTCATTACGGTGCGCCCGAAAACCGCTGCCGTCTGAGACGTGGGGGTCTGCACCAGGGAGAGGGGGGGGAATGTTTCCGTCGTGCTGGTCGGCACGGTACTGGTAGTCGTTGTGGAGCTGGTTGATGGCGCCGTCCCACTCCCCGTGGTCTCATGGGACGCATCGGAGGTTTCCCAAACGCTGCCTGTTGTCTCTGCCGGAGACGTTGAAGCAGTGGAAACCGTTGCAGCGTTTTCGGATACGCTGCCGGATACAGAAGTAGAATGAGATGCGGATGATGCCTCCTTCCCGTCTCCGCTGCAGCCGCTTAAAACAACCAGCGCCAGCAGCAGAGCCAAGCCCCACGACATCTGTCTCCTCATGTTCGCCTCCTTTAACGTCAGCCGAACTGTCCGATGCTCTGTTCCAATAGATTCAGCTTTTCCTGCAGCTTGGCGGCGTTTTCCCGAGCGGTGGCCACCACGTTTTCCGGTGCCTTGTCGGTAAAGGCCTTATTCGCCAGTCGGGCCAGTACGCCGTCCAGCTGCTTTTTCACATTTTCCTTCTCCTTGTTCAGCCGGGCCAGCTCCGCCTCACGATCCACCAATTCGTCCAGAGGGATCCGGATGGTGGCGTCCGCCGTGACAATACTCACCGCGCCGGGCAGATCAAAAGCCGCGCCCACCCTGACTTCGGACGCCGAAGCCAGACGCAGTATAAAGGGAGCGCCGTTTTCAAAGGTATCGGTAAAGGCGGTTTCCACATACACCTGGGCTTTTTTGGAGGGGGGCACATTCATCTCCGCCCGCCGGTTGCGAATAGCGCGGATGGCATCCATCAGCCGGTCCATCTCCCGTTCCTCCGCAGGGAAGCAGAGGTCTTCCCGGAGTTCCGGCCAGGGAGCCCGCATCAGCGTCTCTCCCTCATGGGGCAGAGACTGCCAGATCTCCTCGGTGATAAAAGGCATAAAGGGATGGAGCAGCCGCAGCATGCCGGTCATGATATAAAGCAGCACCTGCCGGGCCCCCATGGCGTTCTCACCCTGGAGCCGGGCCTTGCACAGCTCGATATACCAGTCGCAGTAGTCATCCCAGATGAAGTCGTACAGCTTCTGCACGGCGATGCCCAGCTCAAACTTCTCCAGATTCTCAGTCATGGCGCCCACCAACGTGTTGAAGCGGGAAAGAATCCACTTGTCCTCCATGGCCAAATCCGCCGGCAGGGACAGCGCCACCTCGTGTCCTTCGATATTCATCAGAAGGAAGCGGGCGGCATTCCACAGCTTGTTGGCAAAATTCCGGGAGGCTTCCACCTTCTCGTTCATAAACCGCATATCGTTGCCGGGGCTGTTTCCGGTTGCCAGCGTAAAGCGCAGGGCGTCCGCACCGTATTTGTCGATGATCTCCAGAGGATCGATGCCGTTGCCCAGGGACTTGGACATCTTTCTGCCTTTGGCGTCCCGCACCAGGCCGTGGATAAACACCGTCCGGAAGGGCACCTCGCCCATATGCTCCAGACCGGAGAACATCATCCGCACCACCCAGAAAAAGATGATGTCGTAACCGGTGACCAGGGTATCGGTGGGATAGAAATATTTCAGCTCAGGGGTCTCTTCCGGCCAGCCCAGGGTGGAGAAGGGCCACAAAGCGGAGGAGAACCAGGTATCCAGCGTATCCTCATCCTGCTGCAGACGGCTGCCGCCGCACTTGGGACAGACGGCGGGGTCCTCCCGGCTCACCACGATCTCACCGCAATCCGGACAATACCAGGCGGGAATCCGATGTCCCCACCACAGCTGACGGGAGATGCACCAATCACGGATATTCTCCAGCCAGTGGAAGTACACCTTATTGAAGCGTTCCGGCACAAACTTGGTGCGACCGTCCTTCACCGCCTCAATGGCGGGACCGGCCAGCTCCTTCATCTTGACAAACCACTGCATCGACACCCGGGGCTCAATCACCGTGTGACAGCGGTAGCAGGAACCCACGTTGTGCTTCATAGGCTCGGTTTTCACCAAATAGCCCTGCTCTTCCAGATCCTTCACAATGTTCTTGCGGCATTCCATCAGGCTCTGTCCCTGATAGGTGCCCGCCAGTTCGTTCATATGGCCGTCGTCGGTGGTAACGGTAATCACCGGAAGATTGTGCCGCAGCCCCACCTCAAAGTCATTGGGATCATGGGCCGGGGTGATCTTCACCACGCCGGTGCCGAAATCCATCTCCACATACGTATCCGCCACCACCGGGATCAAACGGCCCACCAAGGGGAGAATCACATTTCTGCCCACCAAATGCCGGTACCGCTCATCCTCGGGATGCACCGCCACAGCGGTATCTCCCAGCATGGTCTCCGGCCGGGTGGTGGCCAGCTCCAGATATTCGCCGGTGGGATTGCCCCCATCATCCGCAATGGGATAGCGCAGATGCCAGAAGTGGGCGTCCTTTTCCTCAAATTCCACTTCGGCGTCGGAGATGGAGGTGCGGCAGTGGGGGCACCAGTTGATGATCCGCTCACCCCGGTAGATCAGCCCTTTCTCATACAGCCGGACAAAGACCTCCCGGACGGCCTTGGAACAGCCCTCATCCAGGGTGAACCGCTCCCGTTCCCAATCGCAGGAGGAACCCAGCTTTTTCAGCTGCTCCACAATCCGGGAACCATACTTGTCTTTCCATGCCCAGGCCCGCTCCAGGAAGCCCTCACGGCCCAACTCCTCCTTGGTGACGCCTTCCTCCGCCATGGCGGCCACAATCTTGGCCTCCGTGGCAATAGAGGCATGATCAGTGCCCGGCATCCAAAGGGCTTCATAACCCTGCATGCGCCGCCAGCGGATCAGGATATCCTGAAAAGTCTCGTCCAGGGCGTGGCCCATGTGCAGCTGTCCGGTGATATTGGGCGGCGGGATCACGATGGTATACGGCTTCTTATCTGGATTCACCTCGGCGTGAAAGTAGTCGCCGTCCAGCCAGAACCGATAGATGCGGTCCTCCACCTCTCCCGGCTCATAGGTTTTCGCCAGTTGTTTCTTCTCACTCATATGGTTGTCTCCATTCTCTCTCCCCGTCTCTCGTCCGGCGGGGCCGTTCTTATAAAGTATTGTATCATAGAAAACAGCGGCGGACAAGATCTGTCACACCCTCTTACATCTGCCGTCCCTCAAAAGCCGCCCGGGTTTTCACCGTTCCCATCAGCCGGTCAAATTCCTCCGGATCCAGGGATTGGGCGCCATCGCACAAAGCGGCCTTGGGATTGTTGTGCACCTCAATCATCAAACCGTCCGCCCCCGCGGCAATGGCCGCGCGGGACAGCGGCTCCACCATCCAGGCCATTCCCGCCGCATGGCTGGGATCCACAATCACCGGCAGATGGGACTGTCGTTTCAGCAGCGGAACGGCGGAGATATCCAGATTGTTGCGCACCATGGTTTCAAAGGTGCGGATTCCCCGCTCACAAAGGATCACATGGGGATTTCCCCCAGCCATGATATATTCCGCGCTCATCAGAAATTCCTCGATGGTGGCGGACAGTCCCCGTTTCAGCAGGATGGGCTTGCGGCTGTGGCCCAGTTCCTTCAGCAGACGAAAATTCTGCATATTCCGTGCGCCTACCTGGATCACATCCACATCGGCAAAGTCGTCTAGCTGGGACTCCCCCATGATTTCGGTCACCACCGGCAGCCCCACTTCTTTTCCCGCCGCCAGCAACAGCCGCAGCCCCTCGTTCTCCAGCCCCTGAAAGGAGTAGGGAGAGGTTCTGGGCTTGAAAGCGCCGCCCCGCAGCAGCTTGGCGCCGCTTTGCTTCACCGCCCAGGCCACCGTGGTTAACTGTTCCTCACTTTCGATGGAGCAGGGACCGGCGATCACGCTGAAGGTACCCGCTCCCACCGACACGGCTCCCACCGATACCACCGTATCCTCCGGATGAAACCGGCGGTTCGCAGCCTTATACGGCTCGGTGATCCGCTTGACATCCTCCACCGCTTCATTTGCCAAAAGGGTGTCCATATCCACCCGGGAAGTATCGCCGA
The DNA here is from genome assembly GCA_902492455.1 of uncultured Oscillospiraceae bacterium. Classification (GTDB taxonomy): domain Bacteria; phylum Bacillota; class Clostridia; order Oscillospirales; family Acutalibacteraceae; genus CAKTXU01. The sequence continues at coordinate 148,856 of CABULH010000001.1, read as the reverse complement.
TCAAACCGATTACCGTGGCTTCCGTACCCTCACTGTAATTGGTTTTTACTCCTAGGGTGTCAATCTGCCGCAGCAATGCCTGGATTTTACCCGCATCGGCATTTTTCTTCAGAATAACAACCACAAGACCATCTCCTTATGAACAAAGTAAAACGGGGGCTTCCTTTGTTTCCAAAGGCCGCCCCCGTTCCATCGTCGGTTTTATCGGGACAAAGGCAGCACAAGAAAACCCGTATAGACATCATACAGGCCGGCGTATACGACAGTAACGATAAAATGATTCATCCCGTGCGTCCTCCTCCGGTTCAGCTGCCTTATCCAAGATATGTTCAAATTATAGACTTATCCTGTCCCTCTGTCAAGAAAAAATGCGGTCTAGGACGGGAAAATATGCGCGGGAATCCACTTCGCCGGCTTGACATCCCGCTTGAAATAGGCTATCATTGGATGGCATCCCACTCATTTGCCGCTGTGGTGGAATCGGCAGACACAAGGGACTTAAAATCCCTGGCCGGAAACGGTGTGCGGGTTCAAGTCCCGCCAGCGGCACCAGACCTGCGGTCGGCAATTCGTAATGAGTTGCCGGCCACTTTTTTATCTTGTGGCTCGACCATAAGTAGGGTCCATTTTGTCTCACCCTTACACGTCGGAATGGACTATGCTCCATTCAAAATCCCCAGCCATCCGGCTGGGGATTTCTCATACCGCTCCGTCGTTCCTCCTCTCCGCCAAAAGTCACGCCGTGCCTTTGCTGTTCCTTTCAAGCGTGTTCAGGACGGTTGACCATCACTATCAGCTTTTCGCGGGATTAAGTCCTCCTTGAAATTTTTCTCTGGATCTCTTTCGTAATCTCTGAATAGTTTTTCGACCGGCAATTCATAATGGAATTGCCGGTCGCTTTTTGACATGATATAAACAACGGATGCTCTGCATTGAAGAAGCATCCGCTGCGGAGAGCAAAATAATTATGTTACAAGGCTGTGCCTGTCTTGGGGATAAAAAAGCGAGATGGTTCCACACCCTCCAGTTCCAGCAATTTTATCTTTGTTTTAATCCCCCCAGCATAACCTGTCAGACTGCCGTTGGAGCCCACCACCCGATGACAGGGGATGATAATTGATATAGGGTTATGTCCAACCGCACCGCCTATCGCCTGACTGGACATAGTTTCTCTTTTCATTTTTACCGCCATCTTTTTGGCAATGTCGCCGTAGGTAATCACTTCTCCGTATGGAATCTCACATAAGAGGCTCCATACTTTCTGACGGAAATCACTGCCGATAGGCGTTAACGACAATTCTGCTATATCCGGCCTTTTTCCTGCAAAGTATCGATCCAGCCATTTTTGAGCAATCCCCAATATCGGCATGCCGCCGTTGGGCAGCATAGCTTCCGGTACACTCTCGCCATGATATTTTTGACCCTCTATCCACAGTCCTACCAGATGGCTGCCAGTACCATCACACGCAAGCGTAATCATTCCCACGGGCGACGGATATACCGCTGTATAATACATCTTGAACCTCCTTATCATGTTTCCGCTTTGTATCAATCTGATTATAGCATATTCCGTGCGATTTTCTCACTGTTTTCAAATTTTCTTCTATATTTTGGGGAACACGAGCATTTAATCCGTTGAAAAATACTCTCTCAAACGGCATAAAGGGTTCACGACCTATCAGCCGCGAACCCTTTATCAGCCCTCAGGATATGCCATACGCATCGGCATAACGCAGCACGGACTCCCGCCACTTATCCAGAGTAAACAGGCGGTTGACCTCCGCTTTATCTAAAAATTTCCCCTGCTTGAGTTCCTGAATGATCACCTCAGCGGCAAAAAGTTCGATGCACCATCGCTGGTCTCTTCCCTTTAAGTCCTCTTCCCAATCCATATTCATCCGGCGATTGATCCCTTCGATCATTCCCTGATACAGGGTGTTTTCCTTTCCCACCAAGCGGGGAAAGCTAAAGAAACCGGTCATCCCTTCCAAGATATCTGCTACCCGAATCTTCCCGCTGTAGGTCCGCATCACTCCTCCTCCCCGCAGCAGGCTATCCGTCGTGGTCCCCAATATTTCTGCCAGATCCAGCAGCACCCCTGTGTCGGGCAGGCATTCGCCCCGCTCCCACTTGGAAACCGCCTGACTGGAAATCTGCAGCCGCTGTCCCAGTTCAGTCTGTGTCATCTGCTTTGCTTTACGCAAGGCTGCAATGTAGGCTCCTATCTTTTCCGGTTGTATCGTCATGCTATTTCCTTCTTTCCTTGCTGATTTGACCGGCATCCCGGGGTTGATTCCGTTGCCTTTATTGTAACGGAGGAGAGTGGGGTATGCAATAACGCGTCTCTTTATGATCGCAGGAAAAAATGAAACCACCGGTTGCAAACCATGATCTTTTTAGGCAGGAAAGAGAACCCTACGCTCTTCTCTTGACAAGAGACGAAAAAAGGTTACTATAATAGTATATATTGTCAAAAAAGCAACAATCAGACAGGGGGACGTCATATGCTGACGTTGGAAAATATCGTCTGGAAGCTTCCAGACGGAGAAACAATACTGGACGGCATCAATCTCACCATTCCCGCCGGCCGGATGACGGTGGTCACCGGTCCCAACGGCGGCGGGAAAACCTCTCTGGCCAAAATTATTGCCGGCCTGGAGACTCCTACTGCCGGACGTCTGCTGCTGGACGGTAAAGATATCACCGGGCTGGATGTCACACAACGTGCTCGTCTGGGCATCGGCTACGCTTTTCAACAGCCGGTCCGCTTCAAGGGACTGAATGTTCGAGATCTGCTGGAGCTGGCCTCGGGCAACACGCTGGATGAAGATCGTCTCTGCCATTTATTGGGGCAGGTTGGCCTATGCGCCAGGGAGTACGCAGACAGGGAGATCAGCGCTTCCCTTTCCGGCGGCGAGATCAAGCGGGTGGAAATCGCCTCGGTACTGGCTAGGGGCGCCCGGCTCTCCATCTTTGACGAGCCGGAGGCAGGGATCGACCTGTGGAGCTTCACCGGGCTGATCGAAGTATTCCAGGAGATGAAAAGCCAACTGACCGGCGCATTGATGATCATCTCTCATCAGGAGAGAATACTGGAAATCGCGGACGATATCGTGGTGGTGGCCGACGGCTTGGTCCGCCAGGCCGGTCCCCGGGAAGAGGTGCTTCCCGCCCTGCTGGCGGGAGAAAAAGCGGGACGCTGCCCGCTGGGGAAGGGAGACGCGCTGGTATGAACAAGGTGACGGAAAAACTGCTGCAGATGGTTTCCGATTGGAAGGGAAACTTTGAAGGCGCGTACAACATTCGGGAGGACGGGGAATGCGCCGGCCGGGTCTCTTCCAAGAATATTCAGATTGACTCCAAAACCGACGGCCCCGGTCTGGTGATCCATATCCGTCCGGATACCAAGGGGGAAACCGTCTATATCCCCGCCTGCGTCACCCACAGCAACGTGGATGATCTGGTATACAACGATTTTTACGTGGGTGCCGGGGCGGATGTGGTGATTGTGGCCGGCTGCGGCGTACACGCGGATGGGGAAGAAGACGCCCGGCACAACGGTATCCACCGCTTCTTTTTGGGAAAGGGGTCCCGGGTGCTGTATAAAGAAAAGCACGTGGGAGCGGGCAGCGGCAAAGGGCTGCGGCGCATCGATCCGGTAACCGATGTGATTCTGGCAGAAGACGCTACCCTGGAGATGGACACCGTCCAGCTGGGCGGTGTGGATCGGACCATCCGCAAAACCAATGCCATTTTGGCCGCCCGCTCCCGGCTGATTATTCGGGAGAGTCTCCTGACCGAAGGGGAACAGACCGCGAAAACCGATTTTCTGGTCTCCCTGGACGGAGAGGATTCCGGGGTGGATTTAATCTCCCGCTCGGTGGCAAAGGGCAGTTCCCGCCAAAGCTACCATTCCTGCATCCGGGGGAATAACCGCTGCACCGGTCACTCGGAATGCGACGCAATCCTGGTGGACGGCGGCACAGTTACCGCCGCACCGGAATTGTTCGCTGGACATGTGGACGCCGCTCTGATCCATGAGGCCGCCATCGGAAAAATCGCCGGGGAGCAGATTCTCAAGCTGCGCACCCTGGGTCTCACCGAGGAGGAAGCGGAGGAGAAGATCATCCAAGGCTTCCTGCGGGGTTAAAAATTCATACTGGATAGACAGGCGCCCCATGCTTTTCGCATGGGGCGCCTGTGCGTTAAATCGGCTGCCTCTTTGGGTATTAATCAAATCCCTGGAAGCCCTTGCCGATAATTTCGCTGGTGGTGGAAATCAGGATAAAAGCGGTGGGTTCGCTTTCTTTAATCATCCGCCGCAGCTCCACGGCCTGGGACCGTTTCATTGCAGTGAGAATCACATATTTCTGTCTTTTGGTGAAAGCCCCTTCCGCCCGATAGACGGTGGCGTCTTTTTCCAGAGTATGACAGATGTAGTCGCAGATGGGTTCCGGCCGGTCGCAGACAATATTAAAATATTTGCAGGCGTTGATACTTTCGATCACACCGTCGATGACCAGGGATTTGGCCAAAAGCCCGCACAGGGAGAAAAGCCCTGTCTGCGCGTCGAATACGAAGAAGGCTGACACCGCGATCAGGCAGTCGACGACAAAAAGAGAGGTTCCAATCTCCAGTGAGCGATACTTCTTGATAATCATCGCCACGATATCCGTGCCCCCGCTGCTGGCTCCCATATTAAACAACACGGCGGAGGCGGCCCCCGGCAGAAAGATGGCAAATATCAGTTCCAGCACCGGCTGATCGGTCACCGGACCGGACAGGGGCCAGATCTTTTCCATCACGCTCAGGCCGATGGAGGAAAGCAGACTGACATAAACGGTTTTAAACGCAAAGCCCCGGCCCAGGAAGAGAAATCCCAGCACCAGCAGCACCATATTGATCACCAGATTGAGGGTGGACGGTCCCAGCCCCGTCAGCTTTGCCAGCACCACGGAAAGGCCGGACACGCCGCCGAAGGAGAAGTTATTAGGGTATTTAAATACATAGATTCCTAGATTCATCACCAGAGTCGCTACCGTCAGCAGGCTGTATTCCGACAAAATCTTCCCGGTCTTTTTCAGCGTCATCGTCTCGCTCCCCTCTGTATTTTCATCCTTTCCTCTACAGTCTACCCGGCGAATCGGCCGCTGTCAACCGTTGCCCGTTGCCTCATTTTACACCGCCCGCCATTCGACGGCTTGCCGCCTTTTTCAGCCCGCCGTTTATGTTAGGATAACCTTATTCCGCATTCCAGAGATGGGAGGAAAGAGGTATGAGCCGAACAAAACGGCGTTTTTCCCGCGGCGCTGTCGCCGCTGTTGTTTTATTCGCCGCAGCGCTGGCGCTTCTCCTTCTGTGGCTGTCTCCGCTGGGCAACGCCTGGGAGCAGTCCGCAGCCGAAGCCATGGCGCAATTTCGGGAATACATGCGTCAGGCCGGGCCTTCCGCCTCTTTCTCTTCTGCCATCACACGGCCTTCCGATACCACCAAAGAAAGCTCCCCCGGTGAAACCGCCGCCACCACTCCTTCTGATGTTGTTCTGACCAATCCTACCCAGACCCCCCAACCGCCTCAGCCCGATCCCTTCACCCTGGCCTGGATCAGCGACACCCAGCTGTATTCTGAAAGCTATCCCGCCATTTTTCATTCTATGACTACCTGGCTGGCGGACAACGCGGAAAAAGAGAATATCCGCTACCTGCTGCACACCGGAGACGTGGTGAACAACCGCAACAGCGACGGGCAGTGGAAAAACGCCGTGGAAGCGATGAACCGGCTGACAGGGAAGCTGCCCTTTCTCATCGCCGCAGGCAACCACGATGTGGGAGCACCAACAGGAGATTACAGCCGCTTCACCCCTCGCTTTGGTCAAACGGAACCGGTGGGAGGCGGATTATGGCAAGGCGGCAAGGGACAGTACGCCCTGCTGGACGCCGGCGGTCTCTCCTTGCTCATTGTGATGATGGGCTACGGCACCGGCGACGAAGGCATCGCCTGGACCAACAGCATCCTCGCCAAATACCCGGACCGCTACGCCATCCTGGGCGTACATAGCTATATGCATGAAACCGGCGTGCTCACCACCCTGGGCAAGGGTATCTATCAGAAAATTGTAGTGCCCAATCCCAACGTGCGTCTGGTTCTCTGCGGCCATCATCATGCTGCCGGGCGGAAAAGCACTGAACTGGATGACAATGGGGACGGCCAGACCGACCGCACCGTTTATCAGATTCTGGCGGATTATCAGGCCGCCGGCCAGGGCGGCGGCGGTTTTCTCCGACTGCTGACCTTTGACAAGGCGGCCAACCAGCTGCGGGTGCGTACCTACTCCCCATACTTGGAGAAAAACTCCTTTTATGAAGACCCTGACATCGACGCCTTTGAACTTCCTTTATTCTGATATGCCAACATTCCTGCCTTTGCATTCTGACGGTTTGGCCGTCCTTTAGGACAGCCGGAGCTTTGGCGAAAATGCCCATGGCATTTTTTTGGAAAATGTGCTATACTATTTATAACATCAACGTGTAGTTTGCTTTGCGGAACGTAAGTCCAGTTGAAGCAGGCTGCACGTTTTTGTTTCGTCTGTTCACCTGCTGTGTGGAAAGGAGAGACCCATGTACAGAGTAAACGATACGGTGGTATACGGTGCTCAGGGAGTGTGTCGGATTGCGGACATTACCAAACGGGACATAGGCGGTATGCCGATGGACTACTATGTTCTCAAACCGGTGTATGACGACAACTCCACCCTCTTTGTGCCGATATCCAATGATAAACTCACCGCCAAAATGCGGCGGACATCTTCACCGGAAGAAATCAAGGCACTGATCAGATCCATGCCTGAGGAGAATGCCGACTGGATTGACAACGAAAATGTGCGCAAAGAACGGTACAGAGAGGCCATTGCCCAAGGCGACCGCAGCGAACTGATTAAAATTATCAAGGGGCTCTATCAACATCAGCAGGAACTGCAGGAAAAGGGCAAACGCCTCCATCTAGCGGACGAGCGGTTATTTCGGGATGCGGAAAAGATGCTGTACGACGAATTTGCTATGGTCCTGAATATAAAGCGGGAACAGGTGCTGCCGTTTATCCTCCAGCAGATTCGGTTGGAGGATAAGGAGGGAGCCTGATGACAGTGGAAACCGGCGGTTTCGTTGTCTGTCGTGGCGGCGGTATCTGGCGGATGATTCGAACGGACAGCAGCGGCTGCACCCTGAAGGAACAGGATACCGGTTTTCTCAAAGAGCTGGCGCCGGATACCGATGAAATCATCCGTCCCATCGCTTCCCGAGAGGTCTTGTTGGATGCCGTAAGCCGAGTGGGATATATCCACACCATCCAGGCTCCCAATGATAAGCTCCGCCGGGAACTGTATGAGGAAGCCATGGCCCAATACGATGAAATCGAGTGGATTCGGGTGATCAAAACCGTTTATCTGCGTGGGCAGGAAATGCCCCTTTCTCCGGAGGAGTCCGCTTACGGAGAGCAAGCAAAACGCTTTTTTCACGGCGAGCTCTCCGCGGCGTTGGATATATCAATGGATCAGGTGGAAGGCTACATCGCCGCAGCCGTAACCAAGGATTCCTGGTAATATCAGGCAATACTCGACCGAATGCCCGTGGTATTGTCAGAAGGAGGTGAACCCGTATGAAGCGCATCATCGGCGCATGTCTGGAACAAACCCAGAAGTTTGAGACGGAGGGGGACTATCAGACGTTTATCCGGGGACTGGAGCGCAAACGCATTCGCTATAAAATTCTGGATAAGCAACTCCGCTCCGACAATACCGTTCAGGTCCAGCTCCTGCGGGAGTACAGCAACTACTCCGTGGGGGATTATCTGGACTGACCGCATCCGACAGGAAAGGACTTGGAGAAATCATGAAACGCATTCAATCCGCTTGTCTGCACCAAACCGTTCATTTCCAGCTGAAGGATGATATTGCCCATCAGCTGGCGGTGGATGAAGTGAAGGCAGAATACGAAAACTACAAACAGCAGCTGGACCGCCGCCATATTCAGCATAAGATTCTGGAAGAAAAAACACTGGACGATGGGTCTATTGTCATCCGGATCATCAAGCAGTTTAACAGCTACGACGTGGGAAATTATTTGGATTGACAAAAAAAGATGCCGCACGGCTTCTCGCTCTACCCAAAAAGGGACAGGTTCCGTTGACGGAAAGCCTGTCCCTTTTTGTTCGTTTTGTTTGTCATTCATCGGCGAGATCTTCATCGTTGAGTATAATTTCACCGTGTTTTTCTTCAAATTCTTCAATTTTGAGTTGACATAAATGCTGAATGAGGTTGGACATTGTGCGCGTTTCTCTTTTGGCTATCTTTTTTGTCTTTGCATACAGAACGTCGTCAAAACGAAAGGAAAATTGTTTAGACACGGAACCACCCTCTCATCGTCAAAGGCAATACAAAGCATATTATTTGTCTGACAATGAAAATTATAATAGCCTGCAATGATTAAATATAGCCGTCAGTTGATATTCAAATAATATTCACATAATATACAATTAAGGCTAGTATTCCGTTTTTTAGGTGGTACAGCGATGAGAAATAAAAAGTTAGTAGCTTATACTCTTGGTGAAAAAATAACACAACTCCGAAAAAATATGAATCTGACGCAACAAGAAGTGGCAAATCGGCTGCATTTAGAGCGCTCTACATATGCGCATTATGAAATCGAAAAAACTACCCCTTCTGCAATAAACTTGTTATCCATAGCTCGCTTGTTTAATGTGACTGTGGAGCTTCTAATAGATGACAAGTTGGCGATCCCAGTGTTGTATACACCAAGCTGTATGTTTTGTGGTGGAATACAAAATATCAAAGAATTCGGAGAAAGGTTCATATGCCTGTCCTGCGCGAACAAAATTAAAGATCGTTTTGAGTAAATGAACAATATCACCATTTTGATGTGTTAATGACTCGGATACTACCGCCTATAAATCATACTTTCATCGGATAGCGGGACAAAACTCTGCTTACCATATGCTGACGATAGCCGCATAAATGTCGTTTACATATCCCCGCGGTGACCGGGAAGCCCCCTGCAATCTGGCCTATTCAGTAAATGCAAACGATACCATCGCTGATTTGCTTATCCACCTGAAATTTTTAAAAATCCTCCCTCTCCTAAGCGGCGGTTGTTCCCTCAAAATTTTGATTACATGAAAAGTCAAAAAGCTTCCTTTTCTTCACGAGAACTGTTATACTAAAATGTACTTAAAGGGGCCGGAATACTGCTGTCGAAGCGGATACGTCCTTTCTTCCAATAAAAATAAGGAGGCGTTTGTGATTATGACAAATCAAGTACATCGTGAACCTGATTTTGAAAATATCCGCAAGGTGCTCCAATGCCAGGTGCCGAACCGACCCACGCTGTTTGAATACTTTATGAATGGGGATGTTTACAAGGAAGCCGCCGGCATGTGGCCGGATGACCCAGATCCGGTGATGCAGCTGGAATACATGGCCAGAGCCTACGCCGCCTGCGGATATGACTATGTGAACACCTATGGCTGCGACTTTTGCTTTCCCACAGGGGAAACCCAACGCAAGGATACCATTTCCCTGAACGCCCATTCCGTTATCAAAGGCTGGGAAGACTTTGATAAATATCCCTGGCCGGATACCAAGCACGGAGACTACTCGAGGCTGGAGAAAATCGCTCCCCTGCTTCCCGGCAAAATGAAGCTGATGGCTTCCGCCCCCGGTGGACTGCTGGAAATCGTGATCAGCATTGTAGGGTACGACAACCTGTGCCTGCTGATTTATGATGATCCCGGGTTGGTAAAAGCCATCTTTGACCGGATAGGCGGAATTTTGGTGGATTACTATGAGGAGTGCGCCAAATATGATACCGTGGGTCTGCTGATGGTTAATGATGATTGGGGCTTCAATACACAGACAATGCTGTCTGTGGCGGACATGCGAAAGTATGTGTTTCCCTGGCATAAAAAGATGGTGGAGGCCGCCCATAAAAACGGTAAGCTGGCTGTTCTCCATTCCTGTGGTTACATGGTGGATATTATGGAGGACATTATTGAAGATATGAAGTACGACGGCCGTCATTCCTATGAGGACAACATCGTCCCTGTAGAGGAGGCTTACCGCCGCTGGGGCGGAAGAATCGCCATACTCGGAGGAATCGACGTGGATTTTCTGAGCCGTCGCTCTGAGGAGGAAATCCGGCAACGGGCCCAAAACCTGTTAGATATGTGCGCCGAAAAAGGCGGCTATGCCCTGGGCTCCGGAAACAGCATTCCCGACTATGTACCCGCTGCCAAATATTTTGCCATGACTTCTGCAATCGTGGGGCGCTGATAGAGTCTTCTGCAAGATTTTTCCTTCCGTCTCGCGCCATACCCTCCTCACCTCCTCAGATGAGGTATAATCGGTGACTATAAATGACCGAAATAGAAGCCAGCGTCTTGCAGACGCTGGCTATCTATTTTGCGCGTGGAACCCATTGCCTCTATCCCTGCCCGTTTTTTTTGACCTGCCGCCGGTATTCCGCGGGCGTTACCCCTGTAAACTTCCGAAAGGACTGGGAAAAGTAAGATTGGGAGGAAAAGCCGGTAAAATTCGCCACCTGAGAAATGGAATAATCGGTGGTGGACAGCAAATTGCGGCTTTCTTCAATCCGCTTAGCAATAAGATAGTTAATCGGCGCGATGCCGTAATCCTCCGTAAAAGCGTGGGAAAGATAATACTTGCTGACATGGACCGCCTCCGCCAGCTGATCCAGGGTCAGCGGCTCCTGATAGCGCTGATCGATCAAGCGTTTGACATGGCTGCTCACCACGCTGGCTCGCCGGGAAGACGCCACTTCCATTCCAAAATCCGTCAGGCGGATCATCAGAATAATCAGCAATTCCAGAATATTCTGGCAAACGGCATCCCGATAGGGCAAATCGGTTTCGGCCTCCCGCAGCAGGGTATTCAGATAAAACAATATTCTTTCCCGCTGTTCTCGAAAGCTGAACACCGTATAGCCTTCGGGAGCCCCCGGCTGCTGGAAGGAAAAAAACAAGCCGTCGATTCCCAAAACAATATATTCCAGCGGCCGATCAGACAGCGACATTTCCGTGTGGGGAATGTTGGGATTGATGATAACCATATCATTTTCCTTGACGGGAAAGGTGGTATCCTCCACCAGAAAACGTCCCTCTCCCCGCAGAACATAAAAAAATTCGGTAAAGTAGTGGGTATGCGGCGTACTGTGCCAATCGTTTTCATATTTAGCGCTGGTCACATACAGCAGCTTCGCCTCCACCGGCTTTTCCCGGTCGTCGGACAGCGCATACAGCCGATTGCTCATAGATCTTTTCCCTCCTCATATCGATCCTGTCACAATCTTGCTTAGATCATCAAATCAATTGATTTCCTCCAGTATACATTATTTTCTGGAAATCAGCAAGTTATCTACATCTCTCTGCTTATATATCGCTTGTCTGGATATAATATGTAGCGTATGTGCTGCATTTGCTTAACATTGCCATTGTATGCCTAATTTCTATCAATACGCATACATGAAATTAGATGAAACACCGAAAACAGCAAGATAGCTAAAATGTTGCGCAATATAAGCATTGAACAGCCATCGAAAAGCAGTATACTGGAGTTGTGAACAAAAGTCACCAAACCCTGCATCATTCCATTGTATAGAATAGAAGGAGGAAGCGCTATGAAAAAAGCAATTGCTTTGGGTCTGTCGTCCGTCCTGATTCTCACAGCATTCGCCGGCTGTAAGGCTCCCGAGGATTCCGGTTCCGGAACCAGTGGCGGCGCCAAGAAAACCACTTTAAAGGTGGCGGCTTTGGAGTCCGCCTACGGCGCCGACATGTGGAAGCAGATCAAAGAAGCCTTTGAAAAGGAAAACGAAGGCGTTACCATTGAACTCACCATTGACAAAAACCTGGAGGATGTCATCAGTCCTTCCATGAAGTCCGGCGATTATCCCGATGTGGTGCATTTAGCCACCGGCCGCCCCGCAGCTCTTACCGAAACCATGACTAAGGACAACGCTCTGCGGGATCTGTCCGCCATCCTGGATATGACTGTTCCGGGCGAAAATGTAAAGGTGAAAGACAAGATTCTCCCTGGATTCCTGGACACCTCTCTCACCAACCCTTACTCCGACGGCAAAACCTATCTGATGCCCATGTTCTATGGTCCCTGCGGCCTCTTCTACAACGCCGGATTGTTTAAAGCTAAGAACTGGGAAGTTCCCAAAACCTGGGATGAAATGTGGGCCCTGGGAGACAAAGCCAAGGCGGAGGGCATCTCTCTTTTCACCTATCCCACCACCGGCTATTTTGACGCCTTCTTCTACGGCCTGATGTACTCCATCGGCGGCGACGACTTCTTCCAGAAGGCCACCCATTACGCCGAGGGCGTGTGGGACAGCGCCGAGGCAGCCCAGATGTTCGATATCGTTTCCAAGCTGGCTTCCTATACCGAGAAAACCACGGTTGCCAATGCCAACAACGATAACTATCTGAAAAACCAGCAGCTGGTTGTGGATAACAAAGCCCTCTTCATGCCCAACGGTACCTGGGTTGTGGGCGAAATGAAGGATGTGCCGAAACCCGAAGGCTTCGAATGGGGCTTTGCGCCCATTCCCGCGGCGAAAGCGGGCGGAGATCTCTACTCCTACACCTTCTTCGAGCAGATCTGGAGCCCGAAAAAGGCGGAAAATCCCGAACTGGCCGACAAATTCATCGCTTTCCTGTATTCCGATAAAGCCGCGGATATCTTCCGGTCCAATAAAGAGAACCCCGCCATCCAGCCTATCACCGGTATCAGCGATAAATTGGAAGGCGAAAGTAAAATGATGTACGGCATCTACAACGACGGGACCATCAAACCCGCTCTGGGTGCTTTTGCCACCACCGATCCGGTGGAGGGCGTCAGCATGGCCGCCTCTCTGTTCGACACGGTCAACAGCCTGGTAAGCGGCGACAAGACCGTGGAGCAGTGGAAGCAAGCCGTCAAAACCGCCAGCGATGCGCTGCGGGCAGCTCTGAAGTAAAGTCATCCGGCAGAGGGGCATAAACCAGCATACACCTGCCGTTTCGCGGAGGAGGTTTTCGCTCTGGCCGCGGCCGTAAAGGCGTGAAATAACGGTGGGCGACTGACGCCCACCGTTATTTTTCCCGTTGATAGGAGAGTGAACACATGCCAAAACAAAAGGGAAGGGGCCGCTTCATCGTATTATGTGTGGCGCCGGCGGTCATCCTGTTTTTCATCTTTATGATCATCCCCACCCTGCAGGTTTTCTGGATGTCCCTGTATAAATGGGGCGGCTATTCCGATGAAAAGACCTTTGTGGGCCTGCAGAATTTCCAAAAGCTGATGTCCGACGCCCGGTTTCTCCAATCCTTTCAGAACACGGTGCTGCTGATCGTGATTGTCACCATCGTCACCATGCTCTTCGCCCTGGTGTTCGCGGGCATTCTGACTCGGGAAAAAATCCGCGGCCAGGGGATCTTCCGGGTGATCTTCTACATTCCCAACATTCTGTCCGTGGTGGTGATTGCCGCCATCTTCAATGCTATTTATGATCCCAACAGCGGCCTGTTGAACAGCTTTCTCAAGCTGTTCGGTGCCGGCAAGGATCCCATTCTCTGGCTGGGCGATCAGAAAATTGTCATCTTCAGTATTGCCATCGCCCTGATCTGGCAGGCCATCGGCTATTACATGGTGATGTATATGGCCTCCATGTCCGCTGTGCCGGAAAGCGTGTACGAAAGCGCCGGATTGGAAGGCGCAGGCCGGTTCCGTCAGTTTTTCCAGATCACCATCCCGCTGATCTGGACCAACATTCGCACCACCCTGACCTTCTTTATCATCAGCAGCATCAACCTCAGCTTCCTGCTGGTGAAGGCCATGACCGGCGGCGGTCCGGACGGATCCACCGAGGTTTTCCTCAGCTATATGTACTCGCAGGCTTACACCAACTCCTCTTACGGCTACGGCATGGCCATAGGCGTGGTTGTCTTCATCTTCTCTTTCGCGCTGTCGGCTATCGTCAACGCCGTCACCAAGCGTGAGCCGCTGGAATACTGAGAAAGGAGCGTACACCGGCATGAAAAACAGAAAATCCATGAGCGCCGATACGCTCTACAAGATATTCATCGTTGTCGCCCTTATCACCTTCGCCATCACCATTGTGGTGCCGGTGGGCTGGGTATTTCTCGCATCCATCAAGGAAAACAGCGAGTTTTATCAGAATCCCTGGTCGCTGCCCAAGGGCTTCCACTTTCAGAATTTTATCGACGCCTTCAATAAAGCCAACATGGGCGCCTATATGCTCAATTCGGTGCTGGTGACGGCCATCGGCCTGGCGATCCTGCTGGTGGTGGCGCTGCCCGCCGCCTACGTGCTTTCCCGCTACCGTTTCCGGGGCCGGAAGCTGATCAACGTCGCCTTTATGGGCGGCCTGTTTATCAACGTCAACTATATCGTGGTGCCCATTTTCCTGATGCTGGTGGACGGTAACAAGGGCCTGGGGAGTCTGATGAAGCTTCTCCATGTGGAAAAGGGGTCTCCCCTCTATAATATTCTGGATGGCTTTCTGCTGAACAACATTTTTATTCTGGCTCTGATTTACGCCTCCACCGCTCTGCCCTTTACCATTTATCTGCTCTCCAGCTATTTTCAAACCCTGCCCAAGGCCTACGAGGAAGCGGCCTATGTGGACGGCAGCGGCTATTTCAACACCATGGTAAAGATCATCATTCCCATGGCGAAGCCCAGCATCATCACCGTTATCCTCTTCAACTTCCTCTCCTTCTGGAACGAATATATTATCGCCATGACCTTGATGACCGGGGATTCCAAAACCCTGCCGGTGGGCCTGATGAACCTGATGAAGGCCCAAAATGCCGCCGCTCAATATGGTCAGATGTACGCCGGTCTGGTGATCGTCATGCTGCCCACCCTGATCCTTTATATTCTGGTACAGAAAAAGCTGACCCAGGGGATGACGGTGGGAGGACTCAAAGGCTGACCGGTTACGCTTTTAGCGCAGGAAAGGATGAACGCTATGAATTGGCTGCGTGGCATTGCCGCCGCTGTTTTCTTCGCCGTATGCGTTGCTTTGGTGATCATCGGCCAGGCCAACCGGGGAGCGGTGTGGCTGTTGGTGATGATGATCGGTCTGGCAGGTCTGCTGTTCCTGCTGTGGCTGTATAACCGCCGCTATACTCGGGCGGACCGGATGGCAAAAAAAGCAGAAAAGGCGGCGGACAAAACGACCGCTGATAAATAATGCTCCCTGAATAACACCGTTTGCGTAACTGTTCTTGGCCGGGAAAGGGCCGGGAACAGAGCGCACGGGAGACAACACAACGGAACAGACAAATGACAAGCCTGTGGGACGGCTGAGAAGACCGTTTTCCTCCGGCCGGGGATGTTGTGACTTTTTTTCGATGGATCGCACAGAAAATTCGTTTCTCTACGGAAAGGTTGGTTAATCGATGGATAAACGGGAACAAAAAACACAGAAGGGTCGCGTCACGATTCCCACCGATGTGGATGTGGTGCCTCAAACCCTGGAGCTGCTGCAGCGTTGGGGCGCCGACGCTATCCGGGATTGTGACGGCACCGACTACCCGGAGGAGCTCAAAGCGGTAGACGCCAAGGTCTATTCCACCTATTACACCACCCGCAAGGACAACGATTGGGCCAGGGCAAACCCGGACGAGATTCAGCAGATGTACGTCATGACCGGTTTCCGCACCGCTGAAAACGGCCCTCTTTCCATTCGGCTGATGGAAGGGCTGTATCCGGACATGCTGGCCCCCAACACCAGGGACGACATCACCCGCTGGTGGGAGGTGGTGGACCGCACCACCGGCGAGGTGGTTCCTCCCGCCCAGTGGCAATACGATGAGGAATCCGGCTGTGTAATTCTGCCCTCGCCCCGCCCATACCACGATTATACCGTCAGTTTTCTGGCCTATATTCTCTGGGATCCGGTTCACATGTACAACTATGTCACCAACGGCTGGCAGGGCGTGGAGCATCAGATGACCTTTGACGTGCGCCAGCCTAAGACTCATGCCTTCACCATGGAGCGGCTTCGCCGCTTTCTCCAGGAGCACCCTTATGTCAATGTTATCCGCTACACCACCTTCTTTCATCAATTCACCCTGATCTTCGATGAATTGGCCCGGGAGAAATATGTAGACTGGTACGGCTATTCCGCCAGCGTCAGCCCCTATATTCTGGAGCAGTTCGAACAGGAAGCGGGCTATCCCTTCCGGCCGGAATATATCATCGATCAAGGCTATCATAACAACACCTACCGCATTCCTTCCAAAGAATTCCGGGATTTTCAGGCTTTCCAGCGCCGGGAGGTGGCCAAGCTCGCCAAGGAAATGGTGGATATCACCCATGAATACGGCAAGGAAGCCATGATGTTTCTCGGCGACCACTGGATCGGCACCGAGCCCTTCATGGAAGAATTCAAATCCATCGGTCTGGACGCGGTGGTGGGCAGCGTGGGCAACGGCTCCACCCTACGTTTGATCAGCGATATTCCTGGTGTGAAGTATACCGAGGGGCGTTTTCTCCCTTATTTCTTCCCGGACACCTTCCACGAGGGCGGCGATCCGGTAAAAGAGGCCAAGATCAACTGGGTGACCGCCCGCCGCGCCATTCTGCGCAAACCCATCGACCGCATCGGCTACGGCGGCTATCTCAAGCTGGCCCTGGAGTTTCCGGAATTTATCGACTATGTGGAAAGCGTGTGCGATGAATTCCGCACCCTGTACGACAACATCAAAGGCACCACTCCCTACTGCATGGAACGGGTGGCCGTGCTCAACTGCTGGGGCAAGATGCGGGCCTGGGGCAATCATATGGTTCACCATGCCATCTATTTCAAGCAGAATTACTCCTACGCCGGCATTATCGAGACCCTCAGCGGCGCTCCTTTCGACGTATCCTTCATCAGCTTCGACGATATCCGGGAGAACCCGGATCTGCTGCAGAACTTCGACGTCATCCTGAACGTGGGGGATGCGGATACCGCCTACACCGGCGGCAATAACTGGGCGGATCCCACGATTCTCACCGCCGTGAAGCGGTTTATTCGGGAGGGCGGCGGCTTCATCGGCGTCGGCGAACCCGCCGCTCATCAATATCAGGGCCGCTTCTTCCAGCTTTCCGGCGAACTGGGTGTGGAAGAAGAACGGGGCTTCACCCTGGGCGTGGACAAATACAACTGGGAGGAACAGCCCCACTTTATCACCGAGGATACGGACGGCACCATTGATTTCGGCGAAGGGAAAAATAACATCTATGCCCTATCCGGCACTCTTATTCTCTGCCAGCGGGAGAAAGAGGTACAGCTGGCTGCCAACGAATGCGAAAAGGGCCGCGGCGTATATATCAGCGGCCTGCCTTACAGCTTCCAAAATTCCCGGCTGCTCTACCGTGCCATTCTTTGGGCCGCGCATGACGAGGACAAACTCCGCACCTGGTTCAGTGAGAACTACAATGTGGAGGTTCACGCTTATGTCAAAAACGGCAAGTATTGCGTGGTAAACAACACCTATGTCCCCCAGGACACGGTAGTATACCGCGGGGACAGCAGTTCTTTCCCCCTGCATCTGGAAGCCAACGAAATCCGCTGGTATGAAATCGCCTGACGACTGAAGCCCAAAAAGCACCCCAACGATTCAGTGGATGAATCGTTGGGGTGCTTTTTGGGTAATCGCTATCCTTGCCTGGGCGTCAGCAGCTTTTGTCTTATTCCAAAATATACACCGCGCACTCTCCGGCAGGAAGCTCCAATGGGATGCGGTCCGTCGGATCACTTCCGCTGACAGCAGCGCCGGTGCTGCTGTCAAAGATGCCGACTTTCTTCTTTTCCCGCAGCATCAGATCCCCGGAAACCGCCGAGCGATAATCTTTGTTCACCGCCACCAGCACCCGGACATCCCCCTGCCGGAACAATCCGATGATGAGATTCTCCGGCATCCCGGCGATAAGAGAGGATTCTCCCGCCGCATCCAGGAAATAGGCAGCTTCCATCTCGCTTGATAAACCGGAATGATACAGCGCCTCCGGCTCCTTGTCAAACAGATAGCCGCCGATATTCTTTACCTTGCCGTTCAAAGCGGTCAGCGGTTCATATAAATCGGTTTCATACCCATCTGCATCCAAAAGCAGACCATAGGAGGTATAGTAGCTCAGTCCCTTGACGCCATAAGCCAAAGCCGCGTACATCTGCACCTGAATTTTCTCCAGCGTCATGGCTCCGATCACCTTATCCTGCAAATCCCCTACTCCCTGAAAATAATGCCAGTAGGGCAGTCCTTCTTCCATTGCCCGTTTGCGCACATACCCCATATCCCGCCAGAGATCATTCTGTTTCAGGGACGCATCGCTGCCGCTTACCGCAAAAGGATAATAGTTCAGGGACAGCACCTCCGGCTCCACAGCGGACAAATAGTCGTCAATATACCGTGCATAGGCGCTGTTGCTCCAATCAATCTGGCTGCCGGTCCAGTTGTACACACCGTAGCTGGGATATACGCAAGAATAGGCCAGGCGGGAAGGATCATATTTTTTATACAGCTTCCGCAGCTCCTGTGCTTTTTCAAAGGTTTCCCGCGCCGGCTCATCCCAGACGAAATATCCCTCTACACACTGGTAAGGCTGCATCAGTTCTGTAAAGGATTGCACCGCTTCTTCGGTAAACTGATAATTCCCGCCGATGCCTCCCGCCTGATCCAGATCCTGCACGATGCAGGACAACTGCAGTTCTTCACATACCTCCACCGCCGTTAGCAGCGCCGACCTGGGCAAAAAGGTCAGTTCCACTATATCGATTCCCGCCGCCTTGGTCCTTGACAGCCAGCTGCGGTATTGAATACGGCTGCCGCTGCCGCCCACCGCAAAAAAGGAGGACAGGATAAAGTTCTCCTGCCGCCACTCCTCAGACTGTATCGTGGATGCGTCAGAGGACGGAGAAACGGACGATACAGGTACAGATGAATCGGAAGAAGCTGCGGATTCCGGATCGATTGGTGCGCAGCCGGTCAGCAATACCGCCGACAAGGTGCAGACGATGCTTTGAAAGCGCTTCGGCAAAGATGTCATAGCCATCATCCCTTTCCAACATATCATTCCCGATAATTGCGCATCATTGGACTTATCCATTTTTATTTTAACAGAACGCCAGCAGATAGCAGGGTGTTATATTGCCGGAACTGTGGCGAATTTTATGATCCCCATTCTTTCAAGCTTACAATGAGAACAGAAATTTTTCGCACCAAAGTTCGGGACATGCATAAAGTATAGCAGGGACCTCTCGTCCCTGCTTAATGGAAAGGATGCGACAAAATGGAAAATTGCAATTCCTTTGAACCTTCTACCAATATGATTGATTGTCGTGAACGTCAAATTTCATTCGGTATCTCTCAACGATCCGCAAACTGCTGCCGTTCCTGCTGTACCGTCTGCTGTGTTCCCGGACCGACCGGTGCTACAGGACCAACCGGTCCGACCGGCCCCTCCGGACCCACCGGGGCTACAGGACCCACTGGTCCGACCGGCATCACGGGTCCAACTGGTCCCACAGGCCCCTCTGGACCCACCGGCGTCACAGGTCCAACCGGTCCCACAGGCCCCTCTGGACCCACCGGCGTCACAGGCCCAACCGGTCCTACCGGACCTGCCGGAAATGCGGTCGAATGTTCTTGTGTAGCACAAATGCGTCATGTGCTCACACAGATTATTGCCCTCTATCCGAATGATAATGTAGTTGTCAGCATGGAAAGCGGCAACAATGCCAGCGGCCGCGCTAACGCCCTGCTGCCCGGTCCCATCACCAATCCCAACTCCGGATTGCTACAACTGGTGAATAATCAAGGCGTTCCGCAGGAAGCGCTTTCTCTTTGCCGAATCGCCGCAGTCCGTGTCACCAGTGCCACCTATAACAATGCCATCACCTACCTCCCTGCCCCCACTCCCACCCCGGAAGGGTGCGGTGCAGACTGTCAAAATGCGGTGCGCAGCTATCTGCCAACCGGGACCACCGGTGCCGCCATCAATGCTGGCGGACAAACGGTTGCTCAAGGCACGGTTATTCAAAACCAATTCGGTATGCTGGTTTTGGTAGGTCCCAACAACAGCGATCCCACCTTTGTCTCTACCTGCAAAGCGGAAATTCTGACGAAATAAACTCTCATGCAAAAGAGAGCTGCCAAATGGGAGCTCTCTTTTGCATGATCTGGTCTCATTTTGAGGCAGAACATATTTTCAGAACATTTGTTTGACACCGCGCCGGTAATGTGATACGATGTAGGCAAAGGGGGAAAAACTATGGCGGCAATACATGTGAATGCTCCGCTGGATGCGGGACAGCAGCTGCGGCTGATGCAGGAGGACGCCCGTTTCGATGTGGCGGATAATGACGCTATGGATAACAGCTGTATTCCGGATCCTTCTATATTCGCGGATATTTCCTCCCGTCCCGCCCCCTCCAAGGTTCCCAAAGTCTTTCTCTCCAATAACTGCGTTTTCAACTGCGCCTACTGCGGCTGTCGCTGCAGCAACGAAGAACGCGGCCGCTACAGTACCGAACCCCGCCAATTGGCGGAACTGGCTGTGAACGAGGCGGTTAAAAATGGACACGGCGTATTCGTCACCTCTGCCATCTGCCGCAGCGCGGACTACACGGAGGAACGGATCGTCGCCGCTCTGAAATGCATGCGGGATGATTTGGGATACACCGGATACATCCACGCCAAGGTCATGCCGGGAACCGATCCGCTCCTTATCGAACAGGCCGGCCTTTATGCCAACCGTCTGAGCGTCAATATCGAAGTGGCCCGCTCTTCCGGATATGCACGCGTGGCCAAACAGAAAAACCGTGATAACATCCTTGCCCCCATGAGCCGGATCAGCAGCTTGATTCGGCGCAGAAAAGCCGAGGCGGGGCCTCATCGCACATTTTTTGCCACCTCCCAGACCACCCAGCTGATGGCAGGAAGCACCCAGGAGGATGACCGCACCATCCTGTGCCTTTCCGATGCCTTGTACCGCACCTATCGTCTCAGCCGGGTGTACTATACAGCCTTTCAGTATCGGCATCCTGCCAAAGGATATGATCTTGATCCCGTATCTACCCCCACCTGGCGTACCAGACGGCTGTATCAAGCCGATCGGCTGTTGCAGCTATACGGCTTTACACCGGAGGAAATCACCCCTGCCGACGCGCCGCTTTTGGACGAGGAACTGGACCCCAAGCTGGCCTGGGCCATGCGCAATATCCATCTTTTTCCGGTAGAGATCAACAAAGCCGATTATGATACCTTGCTGCGCGTCCCCGGAATCGGTGTGATTTACGCCAAAAAAATCCTGCGGGCGCGGCGATACGGAACCATCACCCACGAAACGCTGCGCCGGATCGGGGTATCTTTGAAGCGCAGCATCTACTTCATCACCTGCAATGGAAAATACGCGGGAGGGGCTGCCGTCGACCGGCCGGACAGACTTCGCATGCTCCTTGGTACCCCTTCAACCCCTGTATATGAACAGCTCTCCTTCTGACTCTCTCTAATATCGCAGACTGCTATCGTCATTTGATAAAAGACAGCAGTCGATGGAGCGAAAAGCAGCGGCTGTCCGTTTCAATACTTTTTGATAGATAAGGCTTTCCAACTCCTGAATCACCTTTTGCCCGTATGCCTTGGAATATGCTGCGCAAACTATCCCTACAGCTATGGGAAAGGAGCGCGACCGCTTTGCAAAACGCCAATATTCTTTTGATCATCAATCCGGCAGCCGGCAAAAGGAAGGCCAGAACCGGACTGTGTGACATTGTGGAACAATTTTGTCAAAAAGGCTGCCGCGTCACCGTTCACACCACCCTGGAGCCTGGACATGCTGCCCGCTTAACGGCGGAATATGCGGATCAATACGATCTTATCGTCTGCTGCGGAGGCGACGGCACCCTCAGCGAGGTGGTGTCCGGATTGCTGCAAACCGACTGCCGGAAACCGTTAGGTTATATCCCGGCAGGGACCACCAACGATTTAGCCGCCAGCCTACATTTATCCCGCAGCATAAGCAAGGCGGCGCAAGCCGTTTTGAAGGGAGAAAGCCGCGCTTTGGACATTGGCCGCTTCAACCACCGTTTTTTCACCTATATCGCCTCTTTCGGCGCCTTTACCGAAGCGTCCTATGCAGCGCCCCAAGCCGCCAAAAACACTTTCGGTCATTTGGCCTATGTGATGGAGGGGATCAAGGACTTGTCCGGTATCCGCCCCTTTTCTCTGACGGTGGACTCGGATGACCACCGGCTGGAAGGTCCCTTCGTATACGGATCGGTGAGCAATACCACCTCTATTGGCGGGGTGATCAAGCTGCCTTCCCCGCTGGTTGATCTTGGTGATGGACGGCTGGAGGTGCTGCTGGTTCGTCCGCCTCAGAATCCCACCGAATTGGGCCGCATATTGCAATGTTTGCAGAAGAAACGATATGATGGAGAACTGGTATACCTGTTTCAGACTTCCTCTCTGGATATTCACTGCCCAGAGGCTTTTCCCTGGTCTCTGGACGGGGAACGGGAGGAGGGCAGCGACCGTGTGGAAATCCGTTGTCTGCATCACGCTGTTACGCTACTGGTCCCCCAAAAAGAGGGGAATGCCTGAACCGCATTTCTCCTCCTCTTCGCTTACGTCATCTCCCGAAAAGCCAAATTATGTTCCATAGTATACTGCTGCACACCGGATTCGCCTTCGGCTGTGTCTCAGCCGTCTCGATAGGAGATTCTGGAACAAACTGGTTCTGGATTTTGTTTTCTCCGTTACCATCCTGATAGATCATTTCCAGAAAAGAAGCGGCAATCTATTTGTGTTCCTCAGTTTTCTATGTCTAATAAATTTCTTCGGATATGACAATCGCAGAATAAACCGCCGCGGGATATATATCCCGCGGCGGTTTGAATTTATAGCAAGACGCTCAGTCGTTTTTCTCCGTTTTCCATTTGATCACTTCACCGGTTATCGCATCGATTTCGAATGCCGCTTCCACGGCAGTCGTCTCGATTTCCCCTTCATAGATCAGCCGGCCGTCGTCCTCATCCAGTTCCAGTTCCACAACCTTGCCGCCGGGGAGCCGGGTCTCGGCGATCTGTTTCGCTTTATCCATCCCGATCACCTTTCCGGAGAGCGTTGTGTTCGGATGATCATCGTCTATATCCTGCTCCCACTGGATGATCTCACCCGAATAGGCGTCGATCTCAAAATCCACCTCTACATTGTCTTTTCTGATCTCACCCTCATAGATCCAGCGGCCGTCTTCCTTGTCCAATTCCAATTTCGTCACCGTACCGCCAGGCAGCCGCCCTTCCGCAATTTCCTTCGCCCGATCCAGGCCGATTACAGAAGCTTGCGGAGAGGTGGGAGTGGTGGGCTTGTCGGAAGAATCCGGGCGATTGTGGTCATCATCGTCTTCCCGTTCCTGTTCCCATTTCAGAATATCGCCGGTAAGGGCGTCAATTTCGAATTCATGCTCCACACCGCCGAGAAGGATGTCAACTTCATAAACGATTCTGCCGTCCTCCATATCGTATTCCACCTTGGTCACCCTACCGCCGGGTACCTTGCCCAAGGCGATCTCCTTCGCCCGTTCAGTCCCAATATAATTCTTATCGCTTACCTGACCGGAAGAAACGATCTGATTGGCTTCCGGCTCTTTGGAGAGAAGAATCAAGGAAAGATCGGTGATGGACAGCCCCGCCAGAGATTCGGCTTTGAGTGTGGGATCCTTCGCCAATATCTCCCGGATAAGGTTCGCCTTACCCATGGAAATGCCAAACTGATGCGCTGTTTCTTTCAGAGACTGATCCTCCGCCAACGTCTGGCTCAGTACCGCCGCTTCCACAGCGCTCTGCTCCAGCGCCTGGGCGATATCAGCGGTAATCTGCTCCTGCAGCCGCTGGCCCCGCGAAGTATCCGAATCCTCCACCGACACCAGCACGGAATTTTTGATATCGCTGATATAGCCCTCCCGGACCATCGCACCAATCAGGGCGTTGACAGCCACATTCAGATGGGTGTTCTTCAAATCCATATCGTCTAAAATGGTTTTAGCGTCTTCATTAAGAGCCGTTACCGCGGTCACCCGTTCCCGGCGATTGACCCGCAGCTCCACGCTGGGATTGACATCGATGGTAGCGACCGTTTCCGCTTTATTCATATAACTATAGCCAAAAATACCGCCCGTCACCAATACCAGGGCGGCGGCCGCCGCCACTGCCGCCCACAAAACCGGACGGCGCTTATTCTTCTGTACAGCCGGATTTTCCATAACCCGTATCCTCCTTTGATCCTCCACAGCGGCCAGAACAGCTGGCAGAACCTCCGGCGCCTGCTCTTGGACGGCCCGGCGCAGACTGGCTTCTAATTCTTTTTTTTTCATTTTCCGGTTTATTCTGTTTCCATTCATCTTGCCGCGTCTCCTTCCATCAGCGCTTTCTGCAGCTTGGCTAATGCCCGGTGATATCTGGACAATACCGTGGACAAAGGCAGCCCCAACAAAGAAGCCGTTTCCCGATGCTTCATACCGGCTACCGCGTGAAGCATGACCACCTGCCGTTCCTCTTCACCCAGTACCTGCATCGCGCAGTCCAGCACCATCCGGTCTTCCGACCGGCTGACTTCGTTTTCTTCGGCGGGAATTTCCAGCGTTTCATCCTCATCGGAGCCGGGGAAACGACGGTTCTCCCGCAGCCGCATCAGTGACAGGTTGCGGGCAACGGCCATAATGAATCCCCGCGGCCGCCCTTGAGGGCGATAATCAGCGGCTCCGGAAACAAGCTGCACATAGGTATCCTGCATAAGCTCCTCCGCATCGTGTGGATTTTTTACAATGGACAGGATACATCCATATACCGCGCGGGAGGTCCGGTGATAAAGCGCCGACAGCGCCTCCCGGTCCCCTTTTCCCACCCGGACCAGCAGAGCGTCCTCCTCCGCCCGAGTCTGCCGCGTTTGATTTTCATTTTGAATGGTCGACAGCATACAAAAGAAAAACATGGATGTTCCCCTCTCATCTTGTTAATGCGGGAGAAGCTCATTTTATCGCATAATACAAAAAATTTTTTTCGGGATGTCCGCCATCCCGCTGTTTATTGTACCATATTCCTCTCATTGGGACAATTGCGCAAAAAAGCATCCCATTGTATGAAACGGGATGCTTCCGGAACAGCTCTGTTCACTTATCGTATGAGCATCGTCAGCCATACGCCCAAAGCGGTGCCCAGCGCACCGCCCCCCAGTCCTACGGCCAATGTACGGCGAAAACGGCGGCGGTTATGCCTCAGCCCTGTATAAGTCCCCGCCGAACGAACCAGCCTTCCCGCTTCGTCATGCAGCATGGCAGGATCGGCATCCGCACAGTTGGCGCGCACAATCAGCAACGCCCTTTCAAAATAGACGCTGCCGGTATCGCTGACCTCGATTATCTGCCGGTTGACGCCCTTGATCATATCCATCGGCCTCCCATATCCCTTTTTCAAAAGTATGGATCAATTTTCCTGCTCTATACATCAACGATGCATGGATTATTTCTTGATGCAAGGTGTGTTAACTCTTTGTAAAATTTCAGATTGGCGTCGCAATTGGATTGGACTGTGGAAAACTCTGTTGAAAGTGTGGATAAACCTCTTTATTTCCCGCTTTTGACCTCGGTGGAAAATGTGGAAGCCGGATAATCGCCGCATAAATGGGAAAATTTGGTGGATACGGAGGGTTGAATGACCTTTACGTCCAGCGATAAAAAAAGTGGAATCCGTCTTCATTCGGCATAATCCGTCTTTTCCCTCGACTATAATTTGAGATAGGACAACGGGCTGAGAGGAGGACCGGCGGTATGCCTGTCATATACATAGATGTTTTGCTGGCGCTGAATCTTTTTATTGATTTTCTGCTGCTGAGCGCTACCGCTCGGTTGAGACGCCGCCCCCACCGCCGCTGGCGGACGGTGCTGGGCGCGCTCTTCGGCGCCGCCTGTTCCTGTCTCATCTTTTTGCCGGATATGCCGTCGGTACTGTCGGTGGCAGTGAAACTGGCGGCGGCGGCCATCATCGTGCTGATCGCCTTTCCCTGGGCGGGAATCTCCGCCTTTGTAAAGGACGGCATTGTTTTCTTCGTCTCTTCCACCATCTTTGCAGGTCTTTCCATGGCCATATGGTTTTTTGCCGCCCCCAAAGGCTTCTATGTTGTCAACGGAGTGGTTTATTACGATGTGGCCCCTTTGACGCTGGTGGCGCTCACGGTGGTAAGCTATGGCGTTTTATGGTTCTGGGACCGCTTTACTCGGAAAAAAGCGCCTTTAGGCGGTACATACCAGTTGGTGTTAGATTACGGACTGGGAGCGGTAACAGTGAATGCTCTTCTTGATACCGGCAATCACTTGACAGAAATTTTTTCCGGCAGTCCGGTGGCCGTCATCCGCAGAGATGCCGTAAGCATGGCGCTCCCCTCCCCTCTTCAGGAAGCCGCCGTCCGTACTCTGCAGAATCGGGAACCGGTTCCGGCCGGACCGGATGAATCGGCTGCGGCGGTGAAAAGCAGCGGACTGCGCTTGGTTCCCTATCATTCGGTTGGAGGCAGCGGACTGCTGCCCGCCTTCCGCCCCCAAAACGCCGTGCTGATCTCCGCGGCGGGCATTTCCAGAGATGTGACAGGACTCTACACAGCGCTTTGCGGTGATCTGGGCCGCGGTGAGTATGATGCGCTGATCGGCAGCGATCTGGCGGAATTGACCGGACAGAGCGTGAGCAAACCAGCGGAAGGACAGGATAAACGTGGATAATCATATCAACGAGGCGCGGGAACGAGATTTCCCCATCGCCTATACGACGGAAGGGCGCTTCCGATGCTGGCTGACGGAGATTCGGCGGGGGTTGAAGAAACTCTATGTCTTCCTTTTCGTGGATCAGTCGGCGGATGAAATTTATTATATCAACGGCGCGGATACTCTTCCTGCCCCCTTGTCAGCAGAGGAAGAAGCGGCGGTTTTTCAGCGTATGGAAGCCGGCGATGAGAGCGCTCGGGAAGAATTAATCACCCATAATCTTCGGTTGGTGGTATACATTGCGCGCAAATTTGAAAATTCCGGTGTGGGGATTGAGGATCTAATCTCCATCGGCACCATCGGCCTGATTAAAGCAGTGAACACCTTCTGCCCCACACGCAATATCAAGCTTGCCACTTATTCCTCCCGCTGCATTGAGAACGAAATTCTGATGTATCTGCGCAAGAACGCCCAGCAGCGCAACGAATTGTCCATAGACGAACCGCTGAATGTGGATTGGGACGGCAATGAACTGCTGCTATCGGATATTTTGGGAAGCGATCCGGATATCGTGAACCGTGGGGTGGAACAGGAGGCGGAGCGGGATCTGCTGCTGGAATGTGTCAGCCGCCTTTCCGAAAGGGAGCAGCTTATTATGCGGCTGCGGTTCGGCATCGATGGCAACAAGGAACACACCCAAAAAGAAGTCGCGGATATGCTGGGAATCTCCCAGTCTTATATCTCCCGTTTGGAAAAAAAAATCATCAAACGGCTGAAAAAAGATATCGAGCGTTCCTGCTGAACGCTCGATATTCAGCGTATTGAGAACCACTTCTATCTTGAAAAGCGGCATGAATGGTTGCATTCATGCCGCTTTTTCCGTTCTACAGCTGCTTTCATTTTGAAACGCCTCAATATTTATATACCGGGCAAGCAGCGGATTACAGATCGCCGCAGCAGCTTTCCTGTTTCTGAATCAACTCCACGCAAAGCTGTAAATCCTCAGTATTTTCAATATTGACGTTTGCTTCCAGAATTCTGTTTTTGATATCAATAGGGATTTGCTCAAACTGTTCCCGTAAAGCGGGATTGACATAGGACATCCGCTTTCCCTCCACATCTTATTACTCGATATCTTTATTATATGGAGAAAGAAAGCTATTATCCTTTCACGCCGTAGACACAAATGGCCGCTTACGTCATACAGAAAGTTTTTTTGCATAGCGTGCAACAAAATCCTTCAAAAAAGACTCTTACCCTTTGAAGGAGGAACAGTCAGCTTCGCCCCAGGGAACAGCTTGCGCTGATGGATTTCTGTTCCTGATATTTTGCTGCCACTTTTTCCCATTGATATGTACACATTGATTTATCAGCGCAATTTATATGTGTGAAATACACAAAATATTGTGATTTCCACAACATTATTGACGATAAATGTAGAGAGTGATTGTATTCTGCCTCAAATCCTGTATTTTAGTTGACTAACTCGGTGAATTTGATTATAATTGATTTCAAATTCTTCAATGTCAACTGGCAATCTGTTCCTTCACCTTTGTGTTTTTACCGTATTGAACAATAAATGTTTCTTATCAACCACTGGGATAGGGACACGGGGAATCGGGAAAGGGATGACACAGAATCATGCAGGATACGCTTGATTTAAAAGAAATTTTTTATTTATGCCGGAAAAGGTGGAAGTGGATCGTCGGCAGCACGGCGGCGGGTTTTCTGCTGTTGTTTTTGTTCGCCACCTTTATTCTGCCGAAGAAGTATACCTCTTCGGTGGAACTCTATGTCAACAGCAACGGTGTCCAAAACAATGGGGATGGGGACGCTGATATCAATTCCATCAATGCTTCCCAGAAGCTGGTAAAAACCTATATTGCCATTCTTCAGAATGATAATATTCTGGAACAGGTTGCGCAGCGGCTCAGCGAAAAAACCGAAACGGATGCGCTGAGAAGCATGCTGTCCATGAAGGCTGTGGACGGCACGGAGGTTCTGCATATCAGTGCTGAAACCAAGGACCCGGAATTCTCCGCTGAAATCTGCAATACCCTGGCAGAACTGGCGCCCGCCGAATTGCAGCGGGTGGTAAAGGCCGGTTCGGTAGAGATAATCGGTCCGGCTAAGGTCAACTACGAAAAATCATCCCCCAAAAGACTCAATTATTCCTTAATTGGGCTGTTGCTTGGTCTGGCTCTCTCTTTGGGCACAGTGATCATCCAGTATTTATTGGACAATACTATCAAAGGTGAGGATGATCTGAAACAAAGGATCGACGTACCGGTTCTCGGTGAGATTCCCAGCTTTGATAACCCTGTGAAGGGAGGCGGTAAACGTGCCAAATAAAAAGCCTGCCAGCCGTCTGAATACCAACGTCACCAAAAGCGGTACCTTCCAGATTGTGGAAGCTTATAAGATTATCCGTACAGGATTGCTCTTTGCCCTGTCTACCGCCCAAGAGAAATCCATCGTCTGCACCAGCGCAGAACCGGGAGCTGGGAAATCCACCACTTGTTCCAACGTGGCGATCACCATGGCTCAAACCGGCGCCAAGGTCATTCTTATCGACGCCGATATGCGCAAGCCCACCCAGCATAAGATCTTTCGCGTCAACAATGCCCAGGGACTGTCCAAGCTCCTCAGCGGTCTGGCTGCTATGAAGGATACCATTCAGCGGGATGTGGTAACCAATCTGGACTTAATCACCTCCGGTCCGATTCCGCCCAATCCTTCCGAACTGTTGGGATCGGAAAACATGCTGAATCTTTTAAACCGTCTGTCGGAAGAATACGATTATATCTTTATAGATACGCCGCCGGTCAACGTGGTCTCCGATGCTTTTATGCTGGCAAAAAAAGTGGCCGGCGTGATGCTGGTGGCTCGTCAGAAGCAGACCCATTACGAAGAACTGCAGAAAGCGGTGGAAAGCATCCGGGCCTTGGAAGCCAACGTGCTGGGTGTCGTTATCACCGATGTCAGCGAACAGAATAAACCCTACGGCGCCTACAAAAGCTATAAGGCATACGACTACGAATACGGCAAAGCCTAGGCAAAAACATCCCCTGCCGCTTGCTTCGGCAGGGGACCGCTGTATCCCGGCATGGATACGGGAAAGGAAGGGCGAAAAATATGGATAAACCAAAGAAAAAGCTGAGCGCAAAAGCTAAGACTCTGATCACCATCGGCGTCGTCCTCGGCGTCCTGCTGTTGGTCGTTCTGATCGGTTTTTTAATTCTCCATGGCTATATCAGTAAAATCCAATACGATCCCGGCACGCAAAGTATAGTGGACAGCATTCCTGAAGATGATGACGGAGAATCTTCTCAGCCGGATTCACCAGCATCGGATATTAATGATTTGGAAAGCAAGGTTGAATCCAATTATAACAACAATAAAATCCCGCTGGCGTATGATAAAGACGTTTTCAATATCATGCTGATCGGCAGCGATACCCGTATATCCGGTCATTGGTCCCGCTCTGATACCATGATGCTGGTCTCCATCAACAAGAAAACCCATAAAATCATCGTCACTTCTCTTCTGCGGGATATTTATGTACAAATCCCAGAGATTAATAAAAGCAATCGTCTCAATGCCGCTACCGCCTTCGGAGGACCCGCTCTGCTGCTGAAAACGGTGGAAGAGAACTTCCGTGTCAAAGTGGATAGGTATATGGCGGTGGACTTTTTCTCCTTTATCGACATCATCGATCAATTGGGCGGTATAGAACTGGAACTGACCCAGGCTGAGGTTGACGTGGCTAATAACTATATCCATGAGATCAACCGGCTGACCAATAAGCCTAAGGACGACGGTCTGCTGACCGCTCCAGGTCTGCAGAATGTAACCGGCAAACAGGCGCTGGGCTATGCCCGGAACCGGTACAGCGGCGGCGGCGGAGATTTCGGCCGCACCAACCGGCAGCGAATCGTGCTGGAGAAAATGTTCGATAAGGTGAAGGGCCAAAGCATAACACAGCTTGATAAGCTGATGAACACCTTTCTGCCGAAGGTGAAAACCAATCTTGAAACCGGCGAATTGTATTCCTTGGTTTTAGGTCTGCCGGAGTATACCGGCTATGAAATTGATTCCTGGGCGGTTCCCATGAGCGGCGCTTATAAATATATGCGGGTCAACGGGGCGTCTGTTCTTGGCATCGACTTTGACAAGTGTATCGCAGAAATGCATAAACGGATTTACGGATAAACCAGACAACGGGCGGCTGCGATCTGCAGCCGCCCGTTGTCTGGTTTAGAATATTGTTCAATAATTCTTGGCCTGAACCTGGAAATATGCCTGGGGATGAGCGCAGACCGGACAAACTTCCGGAGCAATTTTGCCTACATGGATATGGCCGCAGTTGGCGCACTGCCAGATGGTATCTCCATCCTTGGAGAAAACCAGCCCTTCCTTCACATTCGCCAGCAGCTTGCGGTACCGCTCCTCATGCTCCTTTTCGATCTGGCCAACCGCCTCAAACAGATAAGCGATATGGTCGAAGCCTTCTTCCTTGGCCTCCTTGGCAAACTGAGCGTACATTTCCGTCCATTCGTAGTTTTCGCCCTCGGCGGCATCCAGCAGATTGGCATCGGTATCGCCGATGCCGTCGTGCAGCAGCTTAAACCAGATCTTGGCGTGCTCTTTCTCATTATTGGCCGTCTCCAGGAAAAGGTTGGCGATCTGCTCGTAACCGTCCTTTTTCGCCTTAGAGGCATAGTATGTATATTTGTTTCTGGCCTGAGACTCGCCGGCAAAAGCTGCCATCAAATTGGCTTCGGTTTTGGTACCTTTGAGATTGCTCATGAATACATCCTTCTTTCTTGATCTTTACTTGCGGTGCTACTGGAGCCTCCGCATACGGATATTATAGCACAATGGTAAAATTATGCAACGGCCGCCATTGCAAAAGACTCTGCAAATCAATACTTGACAGGGACCTTCCATATGTTAAAATGGAGAAAACGCCAGGGGGAATATCTGTCGGATCCCCTGAAAAGGATGGATTGACAATATGAGAATTGTGGCCGGTGTGGATATCGGCGGCACCAAATGCGCCGTATTGGTCGGCCGTGAGGAAAACGGCTGTCTGGAGGTTCTTGAAAAAGAAAAATTCTCCACTGGTATGCAGATGCCCCCGGAGGAGGTTTTGCATAAGGCGGCAGATATTCTGGATCGGTATACCAATTATGATTTTGAAGGGATCGGTGTATCCTGCGGCGGGCCGCTGGATTCTCGTGCTGGCACGGTGGAATGCCCGCCCAATCTGCCTCTGTGGGATCATGTTCCCGTTTGTCGGATGCTGAGCGATCATTACGGCGTTCCGGCCAAGCTGCAGAATGACGCCAATGCCTGTGCGCTGGCCGAATGGAAATTCGGCGCTGGCCGCGGGGCGGAAAATATGATTTTTCTGACCTTCGGCACCGGTTTGGGCGCGGGACTGATTCTAAACGGAAAGCTGTATGCCGGTTCCAGCGACATGGCAGGCGAATGCGGCCATATGCGTCTTTCCGAATATGGGCCCACCGGATATGGCAAGGCCGGTTCCTTTGAGGGCTTCTGCAGCGGCTCCGGTATAGCCCAATTGGGCTATACCATGGGCTTGGCCGCTTTTCAGCGAGGCCAGCGCCCCTTGTATTTTGACCCTGCTGCTCCGCACGCTGTCACAGCCAAAACCGTAGCGGATGCCGCGGGACAGGGAGACGAAACCGCCAAACAGGTATACGCTCTATGCGGGGAATATCTGGGCCGTGGTCTTTCCGTGCTGATTGATCTGCTCAATCCGGACAAGATTATTTTGGGCAGTGTTTTTGCCCGTTCCCGTGACCTACTCTGGCCCTCCGCTCAGCAGATCATCGAAAAGGAAACTCTGCTGCTTTCCCGGCAATGCTGTCAGGTGGTTCCTGCTGAACTGGAAGAAAAGCTGGGAGATTTTGCCGCGCTTTCGGTGGCCCTTTACGCTTAAATAACAGGATAAATTAAAGACTGCGGCGAAAGCTTATAAAAAACTGCTGCCGCAGGGAAACGAGGTTGACATGACAAACATTATTGAGGAATTGATCGCTCGTTATCCTCAGCTCAGCTGCTGCCGGGACCAGGTGGAAGAAGCCAGCCGTATGCTGATCCGCTGCTTCTCATCCGGCCATAAACTGTTGGTATGCGGCAATGGCGGCAGTTGTGCGGACGCGGAACATATTGTCGGTGAACTGATGAAGGGCTTTCTGAAAAAGCGTCCGCTGTCCGAAGAAATCCGGAACAAAATGAAAAAAGAGAATCCCGCTTTGGAGGACAGCCTGCTGGATCAACTGCAATGCGGCTTGCCCGCTATAGCTCTTACCGGTTCTCCTGCGCTGTCCACTGCGTTTGCCAACGACGTCAATCCTCAGCTGATTTATGCTCAGCAGGTGATCGGTCTAGGTGAGAGCGGCGATATTCTGCTGGGCATCAGCACCTCCGGCAATGCTGCCAATGTTTACGCGGCGGCACAGGTGGCCCGCGGTCTGGAAATGAAGGTCATCGGACTGACCGGCCGGGACGGCGGGCTGCTGAAAGCTTGTGCAGATGTCTGCATCATTGTCCCTGAAACCGAAACCTATAAGATCCAGGAGCTTCATCTGCCGGTGTATCATGCTTTGTGTGCCGCTGCAGAAGCGTATTTCTTCAACGAATAATATGGAACCGAGGCTACGCGTAAATCAACCGCCGCCTCGGTTTTTGTCAGGCAATTCCGATTGACAAACAGGTGAATTCCCCCTATAATAAAAGTCTGGCATTTTCCCGTTTACATGGGGGCGTAAAGGTTTCGACGGGGATTGTGAGGCACAGTAAGCGAGTAGCGGTGCGGACCCGCTATAAAAGCCGTAACTTTAAAAAATAAACGACAACAATACTGTTGCTGTTGCAGCCTAATTAGGCTGCCGTCCTTACCTGGAGTACCGCGACCGGGATAAGGGCGTCGATTAGCGGTGAACGTGAACGGAAGAAAGCCGCGGCTCCCGTCATGACCTAGCGGCTACCGCAGCCGGAAGCCTGCCCTTTGGCGTCCGGTGAGGGGAATCCTAAACAATGGGCTGCACTCGGAGAAAGCTGTGTCAAGTGATTTTCGGACAGGGGTTCGACTCCCCTCGCCTCCACCAGCGTCAGCCGCAAATTCCAGCAAATGCTGGGATTTGCGGCTGATTTTTTGCGCCGTTTTGCTGAGTAAATATGTAGGGAGCATGTGGAGGAAGACCTCCACATGCTCCTTGTAAACGACGACCTTGTCTAGGTATATGTTGACAAGCTGCTGCTTTTCCTTGAGCGTTCCGGACAGATACTGCTCCTGCGCCAGCTTGTACGCCCGCCGAATTTGTTCCTCACTGACGTCCGCGCTCCTGCCCTCGCTCTCGCACCGGATGATTTCCTCGTCCAGTGTTCGCTTGCGCTCCTCGGTGTCCTCCAGTGCCTGCAGGATGGCCTCGCTGCCGGTTTTGGCCACAACGCCGACCAGGTTGTTCAGTTCCCGTTCCAGCCCGTCCCGCTGCTTTCGCAGCTGCTCCAGCCGTCCCAGCGCATCGCTGTCCTGCTTTGCACGGTAATCGTTATAGGATTCGGTGACCTTGCGTACGGATTCCTCGCTGAAAATTATCTTCGCGATCTCCCGCAGGACAAAATCTTCGATGGGTTCGCGGCGTATGTCCTTGTTGCGGCAATCCACGCCCGCCTTGAGATTGCGTCCGCCGCAGCGGTAGGTTACATAGAGATATTTGCTCCGCCCGCTGTGCTTCCGGCTCCCGCAGTAGGCGCTGCCGCATTCGCCGCAAAAGATTTTTCCGGCCAGCAGATAGGATTCTTTGGCGGTGCAGGCGGTTTCCCGACGACGGGAGGCGAGCACCCGGGCCACTGCCTCGAAAGTCTTATCGTCCACGATAGGCTCGATCCCGCCCTCGATGCGTATGATCTCTTCATCCAGCTTGCTCCGGTGGTTGTTCCGCTTGCCGTCGACCGATTTCTCCGCTGAGCGGTTGAAAACATACACGCCCCGGTATTTTTCGTTGCGCAAAATCTCGTACAGACTGTTCTTTCCGAAGGGTTTCCCTAAGCGCGTACGGTAGCCCATGACGTTCAGCTCCTGTACGATTTGGTTATAACCCAGCCCGTTTTTTACGCTGTCAAAGATGAAGCGGATGGCCGGAGCCTCTTCCTCGTTGACAACCAACCGCCGGGTAGCCTCGTCCACCTTCAGTCCGTAGGGAGGCCGCCCTCCCGTAAACTGGCATTTGAGCGCGTTCTCTTTCATTCCCTTGCGCACCTCGCGGGATAGGTTTTTGGAGTAATACTCGCTCATCCCCTCCAGCATACTTTCTAGGATGATCCCCTCCGGTGAGTCGTCTATCTGCTCAAGTACGCTCAGAAGCGTTACGCCGTTTCGGCGCAGCTCCCGCCGGTACAAGGCCGAATCGTAACGGTTGCGCGCGAACCGATCCAGCTTGTGGACGAGCACAATGTCGAAAGACTGTTCTTTGGAGGCGGCTATCATCTCCAAAAAAGCGGGGCGGTCGTCGGTGGTGGCGCTCCGCGCACGGTCGATAAACTCCCGTACAACGACGATGCCGCATCGCTGGCAGTATTCCTTCATGGCCCGCAGCTGGGCCTCGATGGATTCTTCCCGTTGGTTGTCTGAGGAAAATCGCGCATACAAAACCGCTTTCGGTATCATTCCCCGTGCCTTCAAGTTGTCAACAATCGTCATGCTGTTCACTCTCCATTTCCTCTTGCAGCAGGCGGGAAATCATCTGACAAAGGACGGCTTCGCCGGGAATTTCGACAGCCTCGCCGACGATTTCTCTCATCGTTTTTATCTCTCCACCTCTGCTGTTTTTGGGGATTAACGCCTTTGAAAGGGTGATTCGCTGTGTAACGCAGAGCATACCGGCCTCCCTTTCAGCCACACACATTACCACAAGGCTTTTCCAATGTCCAGCCAAAATAAAAATTCATCTATCCCCTCTGCCACTCCACTGCGTCGTCGAAGGACAGCATGCCGTTGATTCGTTTGACTTCCTCGACACAGTTGCCGCGCAGACGGGCAAGGTCGATTTCATCAATCTCTTCCATGGAGGCCAGCACGTTCATAGTCATCGCCAGCTCCACGGCGATTTTGAACAGCAGCCGCCCTGTCCGGTTATCGCTTTCCCGCACAATGCTTTTCAGCGTCGAGACTACAATGTTGGACAGATAATTTTTGTTTTTCTCCGACGAAACATAGCCGCAATAAAACTCAATCGCCTTTTCGATAAATTCGCTTTGACTCCTGCAGTTGTCATCCTTCTGCCACCTTTTTGCCTGCTCCATAATTTCCGGATGAAGCCAAACGGAAAACCGGGCTTTTTTCTCTCGCATCATATCAATCCTTCCATTTTTGACGGCGGTGTCGGAACAAACGACGCTACGCCGCTATTTTTACCTTTTCCCGGCGCCGGACATCTTCCCGCAGGCCGAAAACCGGCGCCGGATTTTAAAGATTTCCTATTGGCGGAAACTCCCGTAACGGTCGGCTCTGCCGGCCGTTGTGAACCGAGCCGTGCGCCGTTTACGGCGCCGGCTCTTTCTCCCGCTTCATTTTCGAACGCGCCATACCTTGCAAGTGAGGGCGTCGGCTGCGTTCCGCCTCCTCGTCCACCTCTTGATTTCCCCGTCAAATCCGTGTGGAAACGCGCGCTTTGGAACCGCTTAACCGACTTGGGCGGGTCAATCCTCGATGGGAGCAGCGTCCTTATCAAAAGCCTGCGGTTTCGCATGGGATAAATGCGGTTTTACGCGGCGCGCCCGTTCACTCAGTTCCCGGCGCTTCTCGTCGCTGAGCGGCACTCTAAAACGGGCAGAAAAAAGAAACTTCGGCAAACGGTAGGTCACGCTGCCGTCCCCGCCGTCACGGATCAGCCGATAAAGGTGCGGTGCGGCTGATCGCGCTTTCTCGATGTTCCGCTTGATTTTACCGTTGTAGGTATACACCTCCACCGTATCTTCTTTTTCGTTGAAGAGGATGATGGTTTCTTTTTCGGTAGCTGTCAGTTTTGCCATAGCCTTCTCCTGTTCTTTTTCTGTAGTATCGTATCTTCCGGTGCGTCTGGTTCTCTTGGGTTTTGTTTATGAGCAATCTTAAACACTAGCCCGGTGTGGTGTCCTGCCCTGCATACCATTCAGGGGGCAGGTCGCACACGATGTAGAGGTTGCTGGTCCTACGCCCGTCGGAGGCATACCGCTCCTTCTTCTTTACAAGTCCGATGTCGCAGAGCTCATGGAGTGCCTTATCCACTGTCCGCCGTGTGCATCGGCACATTCTTGCGATAGTTTCCCGCGATGGCCAACAGCCGTTGGTAATCTGGCTCTTGTGCCTGAGCAGACAGCAATAGACCGCAAGGGTTCTTGGAGTCAGCTCGAGGTCGAAAATCCGGTTGCTCACCATGAAGAAATTAGTTTTCATTTTTTCACCCCCTTCATTTGTTTCCTCGCTTAACTGTCAATGTCGCCCCAAACGTATTTGTTTTTTGAGGCCCCTAAACTCTATTCGCCATTGAGTGATAGGGTCTACACGCAAAAAAGGAAAATTCACTATATATTTAAGTTAAGCATCAAAATAAAATATGCCCTCACTTTTCATGGTAAAAAATCAAAGGGGTTACAACCTTAAAGCCCAAAAATTCATAAGTTATTTACATGTTTGGAAATTCACGCTATTCCCACATAAAAAATCTCCTTACTTTTCATGGTAAAAAGTAAGGAGGTTGCCCAAAAAATTTTTTTGCAAACGACTTGACTTTTCGCCGTTTCAGAGTTGTAGTATACACGGCGGGATTTCCCCGGCATAAAAATAACGCCGCGGCAGGCGAGGATGTTGCAACCATCCCCGCCCTGCGCAAAGGTGAATAGGGCACCCCTGCACAACCGAATTCTCGGCACCGCGACAATGTTAGTATAGCGTATTTGTCGCAGGAAAACAAGTTTTGTATTTTAGCGCGTGCAAGGGTCAATGAATGACATCTGTCGTTCAGCCTTTGTGCGCGTTTTTCTATTTCGGGGGATTCCCGACCGCTGGCGCTTAAAAGCGCGGAAAGGTCGGGATCGTATGAACGTGTTCAAAGAAACGAAAAACATTTTGGGGGAGGTGAATGCAAAAGATCTGGGTGTCGCCTTTGCCGAGTTCATGGAATTGGCAAGGTCGATTCGGGCGAAGCTGGGATGCCGAAAATACCTGTTGGACTGGTATCTGCTCACACTTTTAGAAATGGCGAATACCTTCTCTCTGCCGGATTTGGCTGAGAACGGCGTGGAGGCCAGCAGGAAACTGCGCGTTCTGATTCGGCAGGCAATGCAGGCGGAAAAGCCAAAGCAGCCCACCAAAATTGGTGACGCGGTGAGTGCATATGTACAAGACCATCCCCTCACCTTTATAGAGGAGGAAACCAGATTGGCGGTCTATATGGTCGACTTGGCCAATCTGTATCTGGAGCACACTGCCGAGCGGTATATCGAGGAAAAAGAACACATCGTCCGCTGCCGTTATGACACGATCTACATCAATCAGTTGTTCGAATCCATTGTCAGTATGACCGGCAGCGAAATGGAAATGGTACGTCTCAACGAACTGGTTCTCAGGCGCTTTATAAGGGTGAAGCCGCTGGATGTGTATTTGCAGGGCTGCACCGTAGATCTGATCTACAATCTTATCCATCGGGATATGCAAACCGACCATACCGTCCTGCAGCTTCTGATGGATCGGGTGGAGGAATCCGGCGATGCTGTATCAGTTTGAACCCCGGAATCTGGAGCGAGAGGTTGAGCTTGTTCTGCCGGAACAGCTCCGCTTTCTGCGGGGATACAATGCGGCAAAGCAAAAAGAGGTGGCTGCTGCCCTGCATATTGACCGTTCCACCTATGCTCATTACGAAACGGGTGCTACTCAGCCGTCCTTATCCATGGTGATGAGGATGGCTCTGCTCTACGATGTGACGACGG
Organism: uncultured Oscillospiraceae bacterium; assembly: GCA_902492455.1. Taxonomy (GTDB): domain Bacteria; phylum Bacillota; class Clostridia; order Oscillospirales; family Acutalibacteraceae; genus CAKTXU01. The sequence continues at coordinate 110,014 of CABULH010000001.1, read as the reverse complement.
ATTTTCTGCTGGGAATCCCGCAGAAAGAAAAACAACCCACTTCCTTTGAGAAGGAATTACTGTTGCTGGTTAGTAAGCATTTTCCAAACGAGGGTGAAAACAGTAAGAACCGATCCCGCATTTAAAGGTAATATCCGTTCCGAAAAGAAGATGATTCGGGAGTCCTTTATGGCTCCAGGACGGCGGGGAACCGCAAGCCCTTGCAGTTTTTCATCACCTGGGCATGTTCGTGGATACTGTGCTCATTGATCCGCTGACCGCCCACTGTTTCGGCGTCCGGTTTTAGGGCAACCGAACCAGCGGATCTTGAACCAAACGAATTGGTAGTACTGAAAAAGGAACAGGCGTCTGCTTTTGAGCGACACCTGTTCCTTACCTTATTGTTTCGGTGTGCTTAGTCTTGCTGCTTTAACAACGAATTAAGGCGGCAACGCCGATGGGATTTTTCCCAACCAGTGCTCCAACTTTGACTGAAAAAATGAATAGTGTAATAGCATAATGGAAAATGTGTTGATTTTATTGCATATGCATCTTCTGTAATATTAATTTATAGACCACCTTACAGATTATATAACAACAGAGGATTTTTAAGTAGGATTTAAGAGAAATAGATACTTATTGCTCTCTCACTTATCTCGTTATACATATGACCATTATGTTGTTGTTTATCAACATACCCTAACTCTCTTAATTTGCTGGTTCTTCTTCCAATTAATTGGTAGCTTTTGTCAATTAACTCTGATATCTCATTCGCCCTCATTTTTCTTTGTTCACTTTTAAGAACCTGTAATATTTCCAATTCAGTATCCTCAAGCATCAATTCCTGATTAAGGGAATTGATTTCTTCTTTGTAATCATCAGCTACATTAACTACAACACATTGACCAGATTTGCAGTCGGGACATAGCCATCCAAACCGCTCGATTGCTGCTTTGTCATCCATCGGATGAGATGCACCACATTTTTTGCAACGAATGGTTTGCTTTTTTGATAGAAATTCTTGTAATAATGCATTATAAGAAAAGCACCTTTGAACAAAATAACTTCTATCATCACGCCTTCCTTTTGGATATCCCCAAGGAATGTTCTCCGCTTCACAAATTCCATAGAAAAGAGCCATTATATATACATCATTTCCATCCTTATCCCTCATCTCATGATATCTACTTATAAGAAAATTGAATTCAAGGGACAATAAGAAAGGTTCCAATTCTTTACTGATAGCAAAATGGCTCGCCGGAGGATTTGTTAAATCTTTAAAGTAGTTACCACCAATATCTCCTGAAATGATTTTTCGTCTAACTTCTTTCGCCTCGGATATAATTATTCTTAATAGTTCACGTTGTATGTATCTATCAAGTTTTCTATCAAATGGTTCAAGAGCAAACCTATTCATGTGATCAAAGTACTTTTCAAGAACATCATCATAATACTTTTGGCTAGCCAACCTGATAATAGCTGGAGTTATAACTTTTTCTTGCACAATTCTATCATTATAACAGTAATATAATATAAATCCTAAAATTCTAGGCACATTAAATGTACATTCAAAAAGAAGACGCATATATTCTTCTAAAGGTATCTTTTTATCAAAATAGTCAAAAAAATCCGCTTCAAATGCCTCAAATCTTTTTAAGATCAATCTTTTCGTATAGTCAATTGCTCTTTCTTCCGTTGTTTGGATATCTTTATCTTTGTATAGCCTAGAAAAATCCAAGTTAATAGTATCAATTTTACCAGGGTCAATCTTACCATAATAAATTCGATTTGGATAACCAGCAATTTTTAGCTTAACTCGCTCGTCACTTGAGTTGTTTAAAGGAGCCAATATTACATCAACAAAAAGTTTTTGATCAATGAAAGTAATCTCTGAAAAATCATCAAAAAATATGTAAAGTCGATTACGTCCAAGTTCATATAAATAAATTTTTATTTGGTCTAAAAGTGAGGAAAAAGGAAATGAACGTAATATAGCATCTGAGTATTCTTCATACATATCACTATCAGACAATATTTCTTCAAAATCTTTAGCAGAAATAGCTACATCTGTACCATTCTGTATTGCTAATTTTAGATCAGCGTATGAAGTCTTCTGTTCTACAACCTTGGATTCTTCTTTTCTCTTTTTTGTTATAGTTTGGAGTATTGGAATTTCCGCTTCTGCCAGCATTCCTTTTTTTATATCTCCCTCAAGCTGCTCCATTTTTCTTATTGTTTCATTTAAAATACGCTTTCTTCCCAAAACCTTGTCCCAAAGAGGCAATCCTTTTGCTTGTAACCGCAGTTCCTTTAGGATATCAGCAATAATCGCTCCTAAAAACTCTTTTCGGAGATAATGTGCTCGTAATATATCAGGGCTCACATCCAAATCCTTAGTTATAGGAACATCATTTGCACTAATAAGATCATATACTGCTTTAACATCTAAATACACAGAAATGTTTTTGGTATCAAGCCTTATATCGGCTTGTGCTTTAGCAAATACCGTACTTTTTCCAGTCCCTTTCCTGCCTAAAAGAAAAGTCGTTGTAGGAGCCAAAACTTGATTAAGGACCGCATTTAAGGGTAACGGGTCGACATATAAAGTGTCTATAGCTGAAGCACCTAAAGCATCTTCAAAATCCTTCAATTCTGCTCTACGATATTGCCGAAGAGAATTACATATTAATGAAAATTTTTTTGCATCCATAGCTTTTCCTCCTTGAATTATATTTTAAGCTCACAAAGTTTAGTGCAAATATTTACTGTTATGCTCAGACATCGTCACCGGCTTATTCTCCTCATCCATTCAGAACTATGAAATACTCATTCACATATCCTGCGATCAGGTTTGATCATTTCGTCGACGTTTCCGTACCGTAATGGCGTCGAAGGCGCATAGTACTGCTTGCGGTCAGTAAACTTCACTTTAATGGGCGGTAGCCGTTTCATATCAGATTGAGATTCAGAAGTAGACGGCCTGTCCGTCCGTTACCGTCGATGAAAGGGTGGATGCCATCAAATTCCAGATGAAATCGGGGCCATCTGCTCAATGAGATTCATCATTTCCCTGCATTTTTTGTTCTCTGCCAGCAGTTCCGCTATCTTCGACTCGATCGGATAGGGCTGCACCGGCTCGGTGTAGGTCCCCATAATGCGGACTGGGATGCGATATCAGACGCCCTTACCCTCCCTTGGGTGAAGCAATTCTAATTGTGCTTGTCCATTTATTGCACCTTTTGTGTGTATTTTTCACACCGATCTGCACATAGCCCTCTTAGTGAGGTATCCCGTCCATTCGTGTTCGAACTGTTTCACCAAAATATTACATCTTTTCTATAGTTTACTATGATTCGCCACCTAAAGCAAGTCTTTCAACCATACTTATTATAGAAAAAAAGACGGTGTCAGAACCAGAATAGTCCCAACACCGCCGCAAATACAGAATATTCGAATTGTCCGCCAGAAAGCATCTTCAGATAATCCCGTTTTCCATACAGAAACCGGACAACTTAGACCTCATACTTTTCAGTATCCTCCTGCTTTTCATCGCGCCACTTATTCAAAACGGCCTCTACTTGCGCAATCAATTGTTCCTTATTGGGCATGTACAGGACATACCGCGAAGTAAAGATGTTGTTTGATAATCCACCCAGCGCATATTCCGCCGCAACACTATCTTTGTCCGTACACAGAATAATTCCTATCGGCGGGTTATCATCCTGTTCGTTTACTTCCGTAGCATAATAATTTAAATACATATTGATCTGTCCAACAGCTTCGGGCGTCAATTTTGTTGTTTTCAGTTCGATGAGCACATATGCCCTCAGAATCTTGTTGTAGAACACCATATCCACATAATAGTGCGTGTTGTTCAAAGTAACCCGCTGCTGTGTTCCGACAAACATAAATCCTCGCCCGAGTTCCAATAGGAACTTCTCAATTTGAGCCACTAGAGCCTTTTCTAAATCATTTTCCAGGATAGGCTTATCTTCCGGCAAACCAAGGAACTCAAACACATAGGGATCGCGAATGATATCCACTGGCTGTACAATTTCAATTCCCTTTTGAGCAAGGGTCAGCACCTTGGCTTTATTGACATCTCCGTCAGATAACAGCAATCGCTCGTACAAAGAACTGCCGATCTGCCTTTTCAATTCCCGGACTGACCAGCCTGAATTGACAGCCTCCTTCTCGTAAAAGCTGCGCTTGTTCTCATCAGAAATGGTAAGCAGTTCGCAATAATGCGTCCAAGTCAATTTGCCAATCACTGACTGGCATTTTCCATAGGCCAGATAAAAAGACCGCATATTTTGCAAATTTGAGCGGGAAAACCCTTTGCCGAATTCCTCCGTCAAGGCTTTTGAAAGCTCCTTAATCGTCTGTTTTCCATATTCGGCCCGGATTTGATTCTTCTGTTCGTATTCTACGATAATGCGACCAATTTGGCAGTAAGTCCCAAGCAACTCCGTATTGACCTGCTGTGCTATGTTCTTTCTCGCATTCTCCATCAAAGCCTTAATTTCTAAAATCAACGGGCTGTCCTTCATGAATTCATTCACGTATGTCACCTCCGCGTTAGCAGAACGATATTTTCTAAAATCTATCATGGTTAGTATACCTAAATTTAGCCGCAGTGTAAAGTCACGTATTCTATAGTTATCGGTTTATTTTGTTTCATACGCACGCAGCAAGGCCCATCGCCCGATTAGCACCACCCGGCAATCGGGTGTATTGTCATCCATTTCCGTCCGCGGCCGCCGCTTAAGGATCTCGTTTGCGGACTGTTCCGCCATTCTTTCGACTCCACCAATTTAATCGCTGGTCGAACCCCGGGAGCTGGGTTCGATGAGAGATGCGTCAGCTCCACCATGCAAAAAGTCCTCAATATATCGAAGGAGGGTAAATAGATGCAGAAGTTAGTTTATTTAAGCAATAGTCGGGATTATACTGAGCAGGGTAATATAAATGAAAACAAGTATTTTACCCATATCAATGAACTATTGGATCGGGGCTGGAAGGTTGCCCATATTACGCACGATGTGGTAGAAATTGATGACAATCAGAAACCGGCACGCAAAGAAACGTTTGTTGCATTTGTTTTACTTGAGAAGCCTGAAGATAATAAATGATTTTCTGTGTCCAATTTGAGAATCCATATAAAAGCGTTGCTTATATGGAAATACCTTTCTTAAGTGATATCTTATCGAATTGCGAGAGTTCAACCCCAACAGTCTAAAATGCCAAAATATCTTTTTATAGTTTTTAGATTATTTGATTGCTAGCCGATTTCCGGGTGTCGGGTTCGACAAGAGAATAAACGGTTCCGCCATACCTGTGATGAGCACATTTGTGCATCGCAGGTTTTCTTATTGCTCCAATAGTCCTGCTTCTCTGTCATTTACGAAACTTATCTTATCATTCGCACATATGGCTCATCCCCCGCATAAGATGGCGCGAGGTGATGGCTTTGAATAAAAAGAGGCTGCGCTCGTCTCCAGGGATATTGGAGGGAGAACTGCGCTATGAGGACGAAATCGTCCTAACCTATAAAATCTCCTATCCGATTTTTCGGTGTGCCTTATATCCCCGTTCGGTTATGGAAATCAATCGATTCTATAAGCTGCAGGCCTTGGCCTACCTGCAATATGTGCAGGAGGAGCTCTATCCTCAGGCAGTGGAAGGCTATCGCTTTGCCGTGCAGAACAACTATCCCGTTATGGTATACGAGGTACTGACGGAATACCATATAACATACCAGCAGGACTGCATCCTCAGCCTGTATTTTGACCGCTATACCTTCACCGGCGGGGCCCACGGCAGCACGCTGCGGTATTCACAAACCTGGAACCTGCACAGCGCCAAACAGATTCCCCTCTCCTCTCTCTTTCTCTCCGACCGCTTTTATAAGCGCCGCATTTTCCTGCAGATACGCACCCAAATTCAAAAAGAGCCGGAGGTCTACTTTGAAGATTATGAAAAGCTCATGGTCAAAACTTTCAACGAAAACAGCTTCTACTGCACGCCACAAGGTGTGGTGATATATTATCAGCAATACGATATCGCCCCCTACGCCAGTGGTATTCGGGAATTTCTCCTTCCTTATTCCCTTTCGCCTCGAGATCCTGTTTATTTATGCCGCACTCCCTCGTCCCGCTGAGGCCACTGACGAAATGGAAATAAAAACGACAAACCGTCGTCCGCAAACCAGACATGCGGACGACGGCCTTTTTCTGTATACCGAAGGGGAATATCCTTTGAAATCCCGTAAAAATTGGGAAATGCCTCAAAAATCCGGTTTTATTCGATCTATTGGTGCGCCCCTCAGATTGACTTATCATCGCCAGCAGGGTATACTCTTTTATATCCCAACCTCAAATTTCAATTAATCGCGGCATTCGGTACAGACATACTCAGGCACCGTCTTTTCGTGGATAACCGATTCATACAGCCGCCAGCCGCCGGCCAGATTGTAACAATCATAACCGTTTCCTTCCAGAATACGGCAGGCGATATAGCTGCGCAGCCCGCTGTGGCAGTGGACGTAAACCGGCTTCTCCCGGGGAATTTGATCCAAATGCTCCCGCAGGCTATCCAAGGGTATATGCATGAAGCCGTCGATTTTACCGCGGCTGACTTCAGTTGACGTGCGCACATCCAGCAGAGTGACGCTGCCATCCCGCGGCAGCGCGGCCACGTCCTCCCAGAAGAACTGTTTGATCTTACCGGAAATCACATTTTCCGCCACAAAGCCCAGCATATTCACCGGATCTTTGGCGCTGCCGAAGGGCGGTGCATAACACAGCTCCAGTTGTGTCAGATCCGTTATCTTGGCCCCGAAACGGATGGCGGCGGCCAGCACGTCCATCCGTTTGTCCACGCCGTCAAATCCGACAATCTGCGCCCCCAGCAGCCGCAGCGTCTTTTTATCCCACAACGCTTTGATGGACATATTGGTGGCCCCGGGATAATAGGAAGCATGGGAACCCGAATAGATATACGTTTTGTCATATTCCATTCCCGCGGCCATCACCGCTTTTTCGTTGATTCCCGTTGAAGCGACGGTCATATCGAATATTTTCAGCACAGCAGAGCCCTGGGTACCGGTATATCGGCGCTCCAGGCCGCAGATGTTATCTGCCGCAATGCGGCCCTGTTTATTGGCGGGTCCGGCCAAAGGAATAAACGCCGGGCTGCCGGTGACGAAATCCGTCACCTCCACTGCGTCTCCCACCGCATAAATATCCTCCACATTGGTCCGCATAAACGAATCCACCATGATGGCTCCCCGTTTGTTCACGCGGATACCGGCGGATGCCGCCAGCGCCGTATCCGGACGCACCCCCACAGACAGGATCAGCATATCCGCAGACAACGTCCCCTTATCCAGCGTGACGGTAAGGGCGCCGCCAGTGGCAATGGACTTTACACCGTTACCGAGGACCAGCCGGACCCCTTTGCTTTTTATATAGCGATGGACGTCCGCAGCCATGTCAAAGTCCAGCGGCGCAATCAGATGATCGGCCAATTCGATAATGGTGACATCCAGCCCGGCTTGTTTTAGGTTTTCCGCCATTTCCACGCCGATATAGCCGCCGCCTACCACCACTGCCGATCTGGGACAGCGGCTCTCCATATAAGCTTTGATCTGCATGGTATCCGGGATGCTGCGCAGGGTAAAAACGCCTTCTGCATCCGCGCCTGGGATAGGCGGCCGGATGGGTTCCGCACCGGGAGAGAGAAGCAGCCGGTCGTAGCTCTCTTGGTAGCTTTCCCCTGTGATTGTATTCCTCACTGTGACCGTTTTTGCAGCGGGATCAATATAAGTAGCCTCGCTGTTTACCCGGACATCCACGTTGAAACGGGAACGGAAGCTTTGGGGTGTCTGCAGGGTGAGGCTGCTCTGATCGGTGATCTCACCGCCGATATAATACGGCAGACCGCAGTTGGCAAAAGAGACATAACCGCCGCGTTCCAGAATCACAATCTCTGCCTTTTCGTCCAATCTTCTCAGCCTTGCGGCAGCGGAAGCGCCGCCGGCAACACCGCCGATAATCAGAGTCTTCATTTTTTCACTGCCTTTCTTGATTTCTATCCGAAAGGATCCTCATTATGCTGAACAACTGCTGCGAGCAATTGTATGAGAAAATTTTCCCTTTCTGGGATCAATTAAACCCTGACGATAAGGCGCTCTTCTGCCGTTTTTCCACCGAAGCAGCATACGCCAAGGGAGAGAATATACACGGCGGAAACAGCGAGTGCACCGGCGCCATCATTGTAAAAACCGGCTGCCTGCGCGCTTATCTGCTGTCCGAAGAGGGACGAGAAATCACCTTGTACCGTCTCTATCCCGGGGATATCTGCATGCTGTCCGCCTCCTGCGTATTGGAAGCCATCACCTTCGATGTCTTTGTGGACGCGGAAACGGACAGTGAGTGCTATATCGCCGGCGGCAAGGTGTTTGCGGAAATTGCCGACCGCAATGTCTACGTGAAAAACTTTGCGCTGGAAACAGCCGTCCGGCGGTTTTCCGATGTGATGTGGGTCATGCAGCAGATCCTTTTCATGAGTTTAGACAAGCGCTTGGCCATTTTCCTGTGGGATGAAATGTCCAAAAACGGGGACACTGTCATCAAGCTGACCCAGGAGCAGATTGCGAGATACATGGGATCAGCGAGAGAAGTGGTTTCCCGTATGCTGAAATACTTCGCTTCCGAGGGGATTGCGGAGCATTCTCGGGGCGGGATTCGAATCCTCGACAAACAAAAGCTGCGCGCCTTAACCCTTTAGCATCGCCAAAATGGCTTCCTTCGGTCTCGAGCCGCTGGACTGGCGGACCACCTTGCCGTTTTTCATCACCACCAGTGTGGGGATGCTCATCACGCCGAAAGCTTGAGCCAACTCGGGCTCCTCATCGATATTAATTTTTCCCACACGGACGGCGGGCGTTTCCTCCGCAACCTCATCCACAATGGGAGATACCATCCGGCACGGACCGCACCAGGAAGCCCAGAAATCCAACAGCACCGGCTTTTCCGAACGAACCACTTCACTCTCAAAATTGCTCTTCGTTACTTTTATCACCGACATATGGCAGCTCTCCTTATTTCTAATGGATTTTCCTGCTTTCCGCAGGGTACGCTTTTAGTATAACCGCCGGGGAATTCTTTTTCTGTGACGCAGTCACATTTGATCTTTCTTATTCTATTAAAAGAATACTGGACAGATAGGAACTTCGTCAATATTTCTTTTTGCCTGAAAAAGCCTTTCAGCCCTTGTCAACCGACGGTGTTCTGTTGTACACTAGACAGCAGAGCTGTTAAAGAAATCCGCTTGAAAGGGGATGTATTCCCTATGCCGGAAACCAACGAATATCTCTGTCCTCGGTGCGGCGCTCATATGACTCACCCTGCCGCTCCCTGTCCCCGCTGCGGCGGCGTCTTTTCCGCCAGTGACCGGCAGGCCCGGATTGAGGATATTTTGAACCAGTCCTCGCCGCTGGATTCAGTACCGCCGGTTCCAGCCATTCAATCCCTGCCGAATACCGTCAGTGCTCCGCCCCAAATTCCTCCTTTTTCTCCCGGCGCCGCGCCTTTCCAAGCCGTACCGGCACCGCCGCCGGCAGATGTGCCTGCCGGCCAGACGGCGATTTCTCCTGTACGGCGGAGACGAGTCCGCAGGCTGCTGGTATTTTTCATCATTCTGGCCGCTGCGGCGCTGCTGATTGCGGGCATACAAGCGGTTTACCGTAGTTCCCTGGGATATAATGCCTCGCCGGACAAGCTGGTAGACGGCCTGAACGCCGCCCTGCGCAGCAGCGACGAGGAGCTGCTCCTGACCCTGATTCCGTCGGATGAGCAGGATGCCGGCTTGTATCTCTCCTCATCCATGTCCTCCTATTTTCGGCAGTATCATGTAGAGTATATTGATTCCTTTATTGGGCAAAAGGATCAATATGCGGAAATCATCGTCCGGCTGCCGGATTACGATGATCAAATTCAGTTGATTACCGCCCGTAAAGCGGACGGCAAATGGTATTTCGCCGCCTCCTCTCTCTCCCGGCTGCCCTATCTGCAGCAGTCATCAAGCAGCGATTACTGGGATTAAGAAGTACGGCTGTCGCCGTTAAGGAGGGTTGTGAATGGAATCGCAGGCTACCCATCACTGTTCATACTGCGGGGCACCTCTGGCTGGTGAAGGGATGTGTCCCCGCTGCGGCCGGCAGCTTCTCTGGGATGGGGACGCGCCGTCTCCGGATGCTCAATTGCCCGCTGTCTCAAAGGCGATATCCCGAAGACGGCGAAAATGGCTGCTTCCGCTTCTGATTGCAGGGGCGTTTCTAGTGCTTGGCATCGGCATATCCCTGTCGGTCTACCGCGCCTCTCTGGGATATCATCAATCGCCGGAAAAGCTGGTGGAGGGCTGGAATCAACTGCTGCGTCAGGGCGATGAAGAAGCGTTTTCCACCCTGTTTGACAGCACTTTCAGCGTCGATCATGATGTCTGGACCTCCTTGACAGCTACCCCCTTCTATCTGGAATTTCAGGACGTAAAAATGGGCTCCGAACATCGCTGCGCCCAAATCCAGGTGAAAATATCGTATGAATATATGGATATTCCGCCGGGTAGCACCTCCCTTTTCGCTATCCGGGAAAACGGGAAATGGAAATTCACCACAGCTTATATTTATCGATAACCAATAAGCGCTCCGGCGCAGGAAAGGGCAGGTTATGCATATGTCCAAGGACAACCGTATCGCCGTGCTGATCGATGCGGACAATGTATCGGATAAATACATCAAATACATTTTGGACGAGGTATCCAACGACGGGACCGCTACTTATAAGCGGATTTACGGCGACTGGACCAAACCCGTGCTGGGCTCCTGGAAAAACGTACTGCTGGACAATTCCATCATTCCTGTTCAGCAATACGGCTACACCACCGGGAAAAACGCTACCGATTCCGCCATGATCATCGACGCCATGGACATTCTCTATTCGGGCAATGTGGACGGCTTCTGCATTGTCTCCAGCGACAGCGACTTCACCCGACTGGCTGCCCGACTGCGGGAATCGGGCATGCTGGTGCTGGGAATGGGGGAGAAAAAGACCCCCACTGCCTTTATCTCCGCCTGCAATAAATTCAAATACCTGGAAATCCTGGCTCAGCCGGCGGAAACCGTCTCCGCCACCCAGCGCCGGACGGAGGAAATGACTCCCCTGGAAACGGTGAAAAACGCGGTGTTGTCCATCATGGATGAAATATCCGATGAGGATGAATGGGTTTCCATCTCCGAAATTGGCAGCCGGCTGAATAAACGGTATCCTGATTTTGACGTACGCAACTATGGCTTCCGCAAGCTGACGCCGTTCATCAAATCCCTGGGAATCCTGGATATCCGTTCGGTTCCCGTCAACGAAGGCAACAGCCGGTTGGTCTATGTGAAGGTACGCTCCTGATCACAGAAAGGCGGACATGGGCTTTATGAAGGATTTTTACACCTTAGCCGGCATCCGGGAAAGCTGCCGGCATTATGCGGCCAAACCGGTGGAAAAGGAAAAACTTATCGCGTTGGTGGAAGCGGCGCGGCTCTCTCCATCCGCCTGCAACAGTCAGCCGTGGAGTTTTGTGGTGGTTCAGGGGCCTTCCCGGTGTTCCCGGGTAGCCAAATGTCTGCAGGACCGGCGGATGAACAAATTCACAGACGAGTGCCCCGCATTTATCATTGTGGTGGAAGAGCCGGCCCGGCTGATCTCCCGCATTCGGGATGCGGTGCCCAGCGAACAGATATACGCCCCTGTGGATATCGGTATAGCCGCCGCCCATATCTGTCTGCAGGCGACAGATCTCGGTCTTTCCACCTGCATCATGGGGTGGTTTGACCAGACGGCGCTGCGGGAGGCGGCGGGACTGCCGGGGGACAAGCCCATTCGCTTAGTCATCGGTGTAGGCTACGCCGCCGATGAAAAACTGCGGGAGAAGGTCCGCAAGCCGTTGGCGGATATACTACAATATGTGAATGATGACGAGTAAGAAGCTGATGCCCATACCGTAGAAAAAACAGGAGACAAGCATGGCTTGTCTCCTGTTTTTTCCTGTGAAGCAGCCTCTGTTCTTACACCGCTGTCAGAATCCACTGCATGTCCGCACCATAACTGTCATGGTGCGTGTTAACCGTCAAATCATGATAGCTGTCATTGCTCAGTGCACAGTCCGGCAGGAGCAGCGGCTTGAAAACATACCCGCTCCCCATTTGAGTAATCGTCCAATAGCACTCCGGCGTGAGGGTGCTGCTGAAGGTTGTCCAATAGGAGGAATCGTTTTCATATCCATACCAGATGTATCGATCCAAACTGCCGGTATGCCCGGGGAGTGGATTGGTATCCGTAAAAGTCAGTACATACGCATCGTAGTCTTCATCATAAATCACATCAATGGTAAGGCCGACATCTCCGGCATTGCCTAGATAAAGACCGTTCATGTTGTTTTGATATTGTTTAATCGGCCGGTTGTCCTTGACGCTTTTGACCGTATAGGACATCCGATTCAATTCCGGTAGATAGTTGGCATTTGTCTTCCGCGCATTAAAAGTATTATGTTCCCCCGCCGTCTGGGATAAAGAAGCGTTTGCGCCGCCGTATATAATATGAAGATCTGCTCTGTAATAGGGCACCAAATAATACGCCCCCGTGCTGATACTCTTATAGGCCTTCCATAAGGTGTTGGCGCAATGATAGGAGTAAGACATCAGGACTGTATTATCCAGCGCATCGGTCCCTAAAAATCTCTTTGTGTTGTTCAGCTCCTGAGTAAAGGTAATCCCATCACCCGATTTGGTAACGGTAAGCTTTTTACGGTTTCCAAGACTGCCGTCCACATCCAGCGAATAAAAGGATAGAGGAGCAGTATCCAAAGGATTCCGGAAATAGTATTCACCTTCCGGCAGTATTTCGGCCGGTTCCAAGACCCATTGCTGATTGAGACTGGATGTATCAGGCCTCAGCAATACATTCCCCGCGGCACTATAATCCGTTCCAAAAGCGCTGCCTGTCCCGCTGTTCGCATACAAGCTGCCATCAAACTGCTTGGAGCGGAAAGAAACTCTATCGGCTCCGAGATAAGTCACTGTCCAGTGATTATTGGCGGAACCGGCAGTCACATTATATGAACCTGCAGCGGTTTCAGTGCCGTTCACGCTCAACTGCAGGCTCATAGCTTTGGTGGTAATTTGGTAGCTATCGTTCTCTTCATCAAAAGCAAAACACCACATTGCCATGCTGCTTGGGGCAGTCCCCACACTATAGATCGTGGAAGTACAATAGACATTGCCGTTGACCGGATTACTGCTCATATAATACCCTGTGGCTGCGTTTTTAAGAAAATAGTAAACATCTTCATTGATGGCGGGGGTACGATTTGTACTGGAGACAGAAGCAGGAACGGCAAAAGCAAATAAGTTCGCCCATACCAAGAGCAGGCAAAGCACCAGTGACAGCTTCTTTTTCATTTTGACTCTCCTTTTTATTATTCCCTTCCATCGCATCCGACCGACGTCATGCCGCTATTCTGCCATTTTATGCGCCGGTTCGCCGTACAGAATCCCCCCTTTGCTGAATACTATTGATATAATCCAACCCGCTGGGTACCATATAAGCAAATTTAAATTATATCCAAAATTTATTTATATTTTGTATGCAATATGAAAATATAGTAAATAAAAAATGTGAGTTATATTCACATTATAGGTGCTAAATTCTGTTAAGTCAACACGTAAAACATCCAAGGAATAGACGAAGATTTTGTGAGTTATAGAAATCAGATAAAGCCGTATTCTCCGCTTGTTTTTTAACATACTAATGCCCCTGCGCATAAAGCGCAGGGGCATCGCCAATAATTCCGTTCTTCCGATGACTCTATATTGATTGGTCAGCTGCTTATTCGGCAGCCGCCAGCTGCGGGCGTACCGCCGCGCCGAAAGATTCCAGTACGCTTTCCATCAAGGAATGTCCCTTTTCATTGGGGTGAATCCCATCGGCACAAAGCAGATCCTCATAATGCCGCTGTCCCAAAAAGGCTTCCCGCACATCTGCCAGCAGGCAGCCGCATTCCTGTGCTACCCGCATAACCGCCGCATTATACCGCTCGTGCCAGCGGTAGATGAACTGGATATCCCCCAGCCACAACAGGATATTGTCTCTGCTCAGTCCATCACGGGTGAAGAAATCAAAATAACGCTGGGCGTGAATAGGAGGAAGACTCATCATCACCGGTTCCATCCCTCTTTGCCGCGCCAGGCGAACCATTTCCCTCAGCTGAGCGATAAAGGTATGCAGCGGCGTTTTGGGGAGATGCTGTTCCTGCGGCCTCTCCGCCACCTGAGCCCAGTCATAATCGCAATCATTGCCGCCGAATTCCAGCAGCGCCACATCCCCTTCCACACCGGTCTGCAAATCCTTTTTCATGATCTGCAGCCCCTTGGTTACGGTGCAGCCCATACGAGAACGATTGCGCAGAGTCAGCCCGAGCGTCTTGGAAGCCTTGTCCGCTCCGCACTCCGGCAGCAGAACATAACGCCCTTTAAGGTCGTCATACACCACACCTTTCATAACGCTGTCACCCCAAATCGCCACCGAACGGATATCGTTCATAATAATTCCTCCACCGGATTTAATCATTTATATTGTAACATATAATTATGAATACTATGTTATGAAGTATTAAACATTCCAACGGATTCGAAATTCCCTTCTTGCATAGTCTGCCGCATCATGTTATACTTTATACAGATTCGAGGAATGCGGCCGCACATTTTTGACGCGGCAGGGAACAGAGGGAAACAGAAAAAACGAATGGCTGGCTATTCGGCCGTATGAAAAAAGGGCGGCGGGGATAAAATGGGGAAAGCCAAGCCCGTGTCTTCTGCATAAGCGAAAGGACTGGTTGAGAATATGGAGCAAATACCACAGGAACTTCTGGATTGGACGGCTGCCATCCATGACTATCAGCCGGCGGAATGGGATCGTCTGCCGGAGCTGGATCTATATATGGATCAGGTAATCACCTTGATGGATAAACAGCTGGCGCCTTTTTCCGGCGACGGGGAGCGTCTGCTCACCTCCAGCATGATTAACAACTATGTAAAGGACGGTGTTCTTCCCCGTCCGGAATCCAAAAAATACTCCCGAAATCATCTGGCGATGCTGCTGATGATCTGTATGCTGAAATCCGTGCTCTCCCTGCCTGAGATTCACAATATTTTGGAGGGGATGACAGCCGGCAAGGGAGTGGAAGATCTGTATCCGGCTTTTACCACCATTCATCGTCAGGCGATGCAGGAAGCTGCATCCCGGATCGACGCCGCCAGGGAGCAGGATACCGCCGCTTTATATCAGCTGGCTATGACCATGGCGCTGGAGGCCAATGCGCGGCGGATTGCCGCCGCACGAATTTTGGATAGTCTGAAACCCAGTGA
Organism: uncultured Oscillospiraceae bacterium; assembly: GCA_902492455.1. Taxonomy (GTDB): domain Bacteria; phylum Bacillota; class Clostridia; order Oscillospirales; family Acutalibacteraceae; genus CAKTXU01. Next base: position 94,560 of record CABULH010000001.1, on the reverse strand, counting down.
AGATAAGGAACTGGAAAAAGAGAAAAAGGAAGAGAAAAAAGCGAAAAAAGAACGTCCGGCGGAATAATGCCGCTGGTCATCCAATGGGAGCCGCCACCCTCGCGGCTCTCTTGTTTTATCTCCGCGTGGAAAGTCGCCGCCTTCCCCGGTCCGGCGCTGCGCCGTTTTTTGGCTGGGGGTGAAAAATCATGGATTACCGTTACATGGATAAATATAAAAAGCTGGGACTGAATATTGCCTATTACCGTAAGCTGCGCGGCTTTACCCAATCTTATCTGGCTCAGCTGCTGCAAATTGACCGAACACATATCGGCAATATCGAGCTGGCGGCCACCGGCGTATCTCTGGATGTCCTGTTTCGTCTCTCGGATGCTTTGGAGATACCTGTCCATAAACTCTTCTTTTTTGATGACTAGACAAACCAATATCCAAACCGCCTGCCCGGAACGCCGGGAGAAACAGGCGGCCTTTATATTTTGCAGTCTTTGTTTTTTCCAGATTGCCATTGCTTTTTTTCCAAAGGCATGATACATTGATCATCGTGTTCATCGAGCACCGTGACCTTTACAGCAAAGGATGTCGTTCTCATGAGTCTGCGGCAAAATTTTCGCCATACCCTTACCGCCAGCTTCATCGGTTACATTGTACAGGCGATTATCAACAACTTTGCACCCCTTCTATTTCTGACCTTCCAGACCACCTACGCCATCTCGCTGGATAAGATCGCCCTGCTGGTAACCTTTAATTTCGGGGTTCAGCTGGTGGTGGATGTTCTTGCCGCTAAATTTGTGGACAAAATCGGGTACCGCATCAGTATAGTGGCTGCTCACTTGTTCTCTGCTGCCGGTCTGATCGGCCTCACTGTGCTGCCGGAATGGTTTGCCGATCCCTATATCGGCCTGTTGGCCGCCATTATCCTGTACGCCATCGGCGGCGGTCTGATTGAGGTGCTGATCAGTCCCATAGTGGAAGCCTGTCCCACCGAACGAAAGGAGGCAGCCATGAGCTTGCTGCATTCCTTCTACTGCTGGGGTCATGTGGCTGTAGTGCTTTTGTCCACTGCCTTTTTCACCTTTGCAGGCATTGCCAACTGGAAGATTCTGGCCCTGATTTGGGCAATTATCCCTTTAGCCAACGCTGTGTATTTTTCTCAGGTTCCCCTGCGGACCCTGACGGACGGAGCCGAAGGTCTTCCCTTCCGCAAGCTGGCGGGTATGCGAATCTTCTGGATTATGCTACTGATGATGCTGTGCGCGGGCGCCAGTGAACAGGCCGTCAGCCAGTGGGCTTCCGTTTTCGCAGAAGCCGGGTTGGGGGTGTCCAAAACCATCGGTGACCTGGCCGGCCCCTGTGCTTTTGCCGTGCTGATGGGGCTGGCGAGGGTTTTCTACGCTAAATTCAGCGAAAAGGTGGCTCTTGCTCCTTTCATGCTGCTGAGCAGCATTCTGTGTATCGTCAGCTATCTGTTGGCCGCCTTGTCTCCCTGGCCGATTTTCGGTCTTGTGGGCTGCGCTCTCTGCGGCCTTTCGGTGGGAATCATGTGGCCGGGTACTTTCAGCATCTCCGCCAAGGAGATACGGGCGGGAGGCACCGCCATGTTCGCCCTGCTGGCTCTGGCCGGGGATCTGGGCTGTTCGGCGGGGCCGACGCTAGTGGGATTTGTATCAGGAGCCTTTGAGGATAACCTGAAAGTCGGACTTCTTTCGGCCATCGTTTTTCCTGTATTGTTGATTATCTGCCTAGGCCTGTTTGCCCTGCATAAGAAGAAAAGCCCAACGGCTGAATAAAAAAAGAAGGGAGCCAGGCTCCCTTCTTTTTTGCATAGCACAGCTCTATCAACTTTGGAATGACCCCTCAGCAAGCCTCTCCTTATTACTTCTTTCTCTTCTTTTCTATCTTGTTCATTCGCTCCAGGTCGTTATTTTCACCGATAACCACCATGATATCGCCGTCATGGATCAGATCATCGCTCTGGGGAGATACCCGCAGAGTTTTGCCTGAGCGGATCGCCACCACATTGATCCCATACCGGGAACGGATGTTGTTCTCCTTGAGAGTGTGCCCCACCCATTCGTCCAGTGCTTCGATTTCCACCAGACTGTGACGGGAGGACAGTTCCATATAATCCAGGATATTGTTGCCCGCCAGGCTGCGGGCCAGCCGAATCCCCATATCCTTTTCCGGCATGATCACCTTGTCCGCACCGATACGCTCCAGAATTTTGGCGTGGGCTTCACCGCTGGCCTGAGCGACTACCTTGGCAGCTCCGTGATCCTTCAGCGCCATGGTAGCCAGGCAGCTGATCTCCACATCCTTGACGCTGAGCACCACCACGTCGAAGTTCCGTAGCCCCAGCGAATCCAGCGCGTCGGCGTCCAGAATATCCGCCTGAACCACATGGGTGATATCGTGGGCCAGATCCGCAACCTTTTCCTTGTCGCTGTCCACGCCCATCACTTCCACGCCCATGGTCTCCAAAGACCGTGCCACACTGGCGCCAAACCGGCTGAGGCCCAATACCGCTATTTGTTTCATGAGTCTTCCTTCCCTTTCTGCCTGAACAGACAACTAAAACGCTTATCCCACCATCATTCGTTCTTCCGGATAGCGAATGGCATCCGGCTTCCCGGGTCCGCCGGAAAGCGCCATGGAAACCGTCAGCAGCCCCACTCTGCCCAGGAACATAGTCAGCGAGATCAACAGCTTGGATACCGTGCTGAGGGAGGGGGTAATGCCGGTGGTAAGTCCCACCGTGGCAAAAGCCGAAACCGTTTCATACAGCACATCCGCCAGGGTGTCCTCGTTTCCAGCCAAGCTTTCCACCGCACTGATGACCACCGTATCAAACAATACCAGGGTCAGCGCCAGGGTGAAAATCGCCAATGCCCGGCGAATCAGCTGTTCATTGAGCCGACGATGATAGACGTTGTAATCTGTTTTTCGCCGCACCATAGCTGCTACCGATAGAAATACCACAAAAAAGGTGGTGGTCTTGATACCGCCGCCGGTGGATGCCGGAGAAGCGCCGATAAACATATGAATAATCGATATCATCTGTCCCGCCGGCGTCAATCCGCCCTGGCCGATGGTATCAAATCCCGCGGTCCGCAGGGTCACCGACTGGAAGGCTCCGGCCATTACCCGCACTGCCGGCGGAAATTTCCCCAGGGTCGCCGGATTATTCCATTCCAGGAGCAGAGTCAGCAGCCAGCCGGATAAAAATAGAATACCCGTCATGACCAAAACAATCCTGCTGTGAAGCATCAGCCGTCGAAACCGGCGTTGACGCACGACATCCAGTATCACCGAAAAACCCATGCCGCCCAGCGTAATCAGCAGCATCACCGTCAGATTAATCACCGGGTCCGCCGCAAAGGGTTCAATGGAATTGGCAAACCCAAAGGGATCAAATCCGGCATTGCAGAAGGCAGACACCGCCATAAACATGGCGTAGAAAACGCCTTTTCCCAACCCATAAACCGGAACAAAACGCAGGGTAAAGATCACACAGCCTATCCCTTCAATGATCACCGTAACCAAGATAGCATTCCTAACCAGCCGTACCAACCCCTGGAGAGAATCGGCGTTGAAGGATTCCTGAATCACCAGCCGTTCCCGCAGGGAAATCCGGCGGCCAATAGCCATGAATACCAGCGAAGCTATCGTCATAAAGCCTAGACCGCCGATCTGAATCAGCACAATAATGACGACCTGTCCGAAAACGGAAAAGGTAACGCCTGTGTTTACCACTGTCAAGCCGGTGACGCACACGGCAGAGGTAGCGGTAAACAGAGCGTCCACAAATCCCAAAGTTTCCCGGTCGATGGTTGCGACAGGCAGTGTCAGCAGCAGCGCGCCCAGTATTACCACCGCGAGGAATCCCATGGTGAGAATCTGTCCCGGCTTCAAACTTTTCAGCAGACGGGTAAACCGTCCGCGCATCTCGTTCTTGGGAGAATCGTCAGTTGAAAAAGCATTGGGCAGCTCGTCGTTCTGCCCTTCCGGATGGTTGCCCTGCTGTTCACTCATGTATTCTATCCTCCATCAGCGCCCATGGCTGCTACGCGCATTATATCACCTTCCGCCTTCCCCTGCAACCGGTCCAAATCCTCCAATTGGCCGATTTCACGGGCCAGAACCCATCCTGCTCGCTTGGCGGCCCTGCCCTGCCGCAGCGCGCCGCTTTCCGCCCTCTTCCTCCCTCGTCTGAAACCCATATGATGATGAGATACACTCTATAAGGATTTGCATTCTAAGACGACGGGCGCCGCATATACCTATGAGATCGATAAAATAAATATACCTCTGGCAGCTTAAATAGGATTGTTGTCTGACATAACAATTCATCCTTGATTGTGTTCTCCAAAAAGAGATGTCTGGCCGATCCGGACCGAACCTGTATCTTTCTCCACAATCTCATCCCCCGCTTCCAGACAGCCGATCAGCAGTGGGGACGCGGGATCATGTCTCGCGTGATTCCGCTCTGCCGCCGTCTCCGACCGATTGGCATAGCAGTATCGGCAGCCGTTGAGACAAGTTCCATAAGCGCCGATATCCACACTGGCTATGCAGCCGCAGCCCGGCCGCTGTCCCGGATCTTTCTTCTGGCGGACAGGGCAGCCCAGCAGCTTCTCAATCAGCTCCGGATCAATACAGGATGCCCGGCCGATCCCCAGTTCACCATAGTCTTCCTCTTCGCAGCAGGTAGCAGGGTGGAATCCATGCCGCCTGGCGGACGCTGCAATGCCGGCAGCCACAGAGTACCGTTGAACCTCATCCGGCCGCTGGGCCAGTCCCTGCATCCTCCCCTGCATGCCGGGATACCAATCAAGAAAGCTGAAAATACAGCGGCGGGAACAGCCTTCCAGTGCCTCCGCCAGTTCTTCAAAAACCGCCCGGTGTTTCTCCGCGTCCCATCCGCTGCCGAAGATTACCGGGTCATACCGCCAGATCACCCGCTCCGGCCCAACAGCCTGGGCAAGCCGCCGAAAGGTATCGATCCTTCTGTTCACCGGCGGCAAGCCCGCTTCCAAGGGTGGGCCGTAGGGATTCAGGGTAAACTGGAAATAGAACAGATGGCCCATCCTCTCAATTTCTTCTAAGTGAGGCAGCAGCGGCTCCGGATTTTTAGACCAGAAAACCAGACAGTCCGTTTCCTGCGGCGCCAAATTCACCCGACCGACCCGATGGGGGCGGTAGGGTTCCCGTACCAAGGCATATCCCTCCCGCAATCGGTTCATCAGCCAATCCGTATACAGGGCGGGGATATCCGTTCGACGGCTGATGCTGATAATCATTCCCGATTGTTCACCCTTTCCTTTTCATCCCACGCAGCCGTTCTTTATCCGTCTCACACACCCGGCGGGATTCTATCGCTTTTTGAATGGCTTTGTTATAGGTGAAATCATCCAATCTGCATCGATGGAGATAATCCTCTGTTTTCTGCGGAAATTTCACATAGGCGACGGAAACCGCCCAGGCTACCGCCATCTGGGCGTAATACCCGGTCAATTTCATTTTATCCAGCGCCTCCAGCACCCGGTCGATGAAATCCTCCGTCAGAAAATGGTCCAGCAGCATCACGGCGGCAAAACGGATATGGAATTCTTCTTCCGATTGAAGGTAGGGCTGGAGAAACATCCAGACTGTATCCCGGCTGCGTGCGGCCCATTTCTGCGCCGCGCAGAAGCTGTCGCACACCGACCAGTTGCGGATCTGGGGCACAAACGCCGCCACCTGTTCCAGCCGTTCCTCCAGCTCCATAGACGCGCAGCCGATCACCATTCCCCGCAGCATGGTTTCCTCAAACCAGATGTCATCTGTATTTTCCACAAATATCCGCCAATCCGGCTGTCTGGCGATATCCTTGGCCAAGCTTTTCAGCAGCGGCAGCCTCACACCTGCCATATTACCCGCTCCGGGCACCAAAGCGGCGGAAAAAGACTGAAAATCCGGTTCCGCCCGATCCTGGATCCAAAGTCTGATCTCCTCACGATTCATCCGTTATCTCCCGCTTTTCCATATTAAGTATATGCAAAACTCAATCCTCTTCTTAGGTTCCTGGGGAATTCCCCTTTGTCAACCAATGGCATTGCTTGTCCATACAGCTTGCGCCCTTCAGCTGTCGCCTGCAAGGACCGTCAGAAATTCAATTTATCTATACAAAAAGTCGAACTCTGTCGTATTATGTCTGTTTGTATTTATCACAGTTACTATAACAAAGCCTCCCCGAACAGCGTCCGGGGAGGCCCAATTTATCCGTATATCAGATTTTGCGCACCCGGATCACACCGTCCACAGCGTTGATCTTTTCGATGCATTCCGCCGGAAGATCGCTCACCACATCCAAAATTGTGTAAGCATACTCCTTGCGGGAACGGTTGGTCATGGTATCGATGTTAACGCCGTATTCGGAAACCACACCGCTGATCTGGGAAAGCATATTGGGAATGTTCTTATGCATAACGCATACCCGCACGTCGGTGCTGCGGGGAACCTGCAGATCAGGATAGTTGACCGAATGGGTGATGTTGCCGTTCTCCAGATAATCCATCAGTTCGTCGGCCGCCATCACAGCACAGTTGTCTTCGCTTTCAGGGGTGGAAGCGCCCAGATGAGGAATGGCGATAACCCCTTCCACATCCAGCATCTCCTCGGTGGGGAAGTCCACCACATAGGCCGCTACCTTGCCGGAAGCCAGCGCCTCCAGCATATCGGCGGAATTCACCAGCCCGTCACGGGAGAAGTTGAGAATCCGCACCCCGTCCTTGCACATGGCTAAGGTGTCTTTGTTGAACTTGTTCCGTGTGGCGTCGTTGAGAGGTACATGAACGGTGATATAGTCGCACTCGGCAAAAATCTGCTCCTCGCTGACGGCGTGATGCACCGCCCGGGAGAGTCCCCAGGCCGCGTCTACCGACAGGTAGGGGTCATAGCCGTAAACATCCATGCCCAGGGATTTGGCGGCGTTGGCCACCAAGCAGCCGATAGCGCCCAAGCCGATTACACCCAGCTTCTTCCCTTTGATCTCCGGGCCCGCAAAGGCAGATTTACCCTTTTCCACCAGCTTGCCGACCTCCGCCTGACCCTTCAGGGTCTTGGCCCATTCGATACCGGAAACCACCTTCCGGGAACTGATGATCATGCCGGCGATTACCAATTCCTTTACGGCATTGGCGTTGGCGCCGGGGGTGTTGAACACCACAATGCCGGCCTCGCTGCATTTATCCACCGGGATATTGTTGACGCCGGCGCCCGCACGGGCGATGGCCTGGAGGGAAGCGGGCAGCTCCATATCATGCATAGCGGCGGAACGGACCATAATGCCGTCCGGATTCGCCACTTCACCGCCCACGGTATACTCCGGGCCGAAGCGGTCGGTGCCGCAGGCCGCGATTTTGTTCAGGGTGAGAATATTCATTGCTGCAACTCCTTTATTATGGCGCCCGGAATCAGGCGTTGTTCTTCTCAAATTCCTTCATGAAAGCAACCAGCTTCTCCACGCCTTCCACCGGCATGGCGTTATAGATGGAGGCGCGCATACCGCCCACGGAGCGGTGGCCCTTCAGATTGACAAAGCCGGCCGCAGCCGCTTCCTTGACAAATTTGGCGTCCAACTCCTCGTTGCCGGTGACAAAGGGGATGTTCATCAGGGAGCGATCCTCTTTCACCACCGTGCCCTTGAACAGCTTGGAGGAATCCAGGAAATCATAAAGCAGCGCCGCCTTCTTTTCATTGCGCTCCTTCATTTTCTCCAGGCCGCCGATTTCGTTTTTGATCCACTCCAGCACCAGCTTGCAGATATAAATGGCATAGCAGGGGGGCGTATTGTACATGGAATCGTTGTCCGCGTGAGTCTGATAGTTGAACATGGTTGGGGTGATGTCCCGGGCATGACCGATGAGATCCTCCCGTATGATCACCACCGTCAGGCCGGCGGGAGCCATGTTCTTCTGAGCGCCGGCGTACAGCACGCCGAACTTGGACACATCGATGGGTTCGGACAGAATGCAGGAGGACACGTCTGCCACCAGCGGCACACTGCCGGTTTCGGGCAGGGTGGTGTAGCGGGTACCATAGATGGTGTTGTTGAGGCAAATGTGGAAATAATCCGCATCCGGCGTAAAAGCCGCGGGATCCAGCTTGGGTATGTAAGAGAAGGTCTTATCCTTGGAAGAGGCCACCACGTGAGCTTCGCCGTAACGGGAAGCCTCCTGATAAGCCTTGTTGGCCCACTGACCGGTGAGCACGAAATCCGCCTTGCCGCTGCCGTTCATCAGGTTCAGGGGCAGCATGGCAAACTGAGAGGAAGCGCCGCCCTGGAGGAACAGCACCTTATAATTATCCGGGATGCTCATAACCTCCCGGAGCAGGGCCTCGCATTCCTTGATAATGGCGTCATACACCTTGGAGCGGTGGGACATCTCCATCACCGACTGACCGGAACCCTGATAATCCAGCATCTCATCCGCTGCCTGACGCAGCACGCTTTCGGGAAGGACCGAGGGTCCGGCCGAAAAATTATACACTCTCGCCATGTTTCTCTCCTCCAATGTTTCTCAAAGGCTATATTGTTTTTTATTGTACTATCCTGATAAATAATAGTCAATTGTTAATCCGCCAAATCCAAAGAAATTTTCACCGGAAAATTTCCCAATGTTCAAAACGGCTTGCATCATAACCGGCAAAACGATATAATATGGTTAAATTGCCGTAATGAGTTCAAGGAGTCATGCTCGCGGTAATAAGAAAGGAATGGTACCCGCTATGACAATAGCCGATGTGCAACGCATTTTAAAGGCCGATCTGGTGAGTCCCAATGTCTGCGTGGACACGGAGGTCCACAATGCCTGCGGCAGCGACATGATGAGCGATGTCCTGGCCTTTGTCAAAGATCAATCGGTGCTGCTCACCGGCCTGGTAAATCCTCAGGTGATCCGCACCGCGGACATGATGGACATGGTCTGCGTGGTGTTCGTCCGGGGCAAAGAGCCCTCTCCCGAGATGGTGGAGCTGGCCGAAGACAGAGGCATCGCTCTGCTGAAAACCCCGCTGCGCATGTTCACCGCCTGCGGCCTGCTGTATGAAAGCGGCCTCAACGGCGGGGACAATGTCCGCTGACGAACGGGCGGTGGCGGCGATATGAACATAAAACTCCATTATGACGTTCCCGGCGACGATTTCACTCGGGCCGGCGAGGCGTCCGGGGCGGTGAAGCGCACGCTCAAGCAGCTGGGTTTTCCGTCTGATCTGATCCGCCGGGTGTCCATCGCTATGTATGAGGCGGAAATCAATATGGTGATCCATGCCGGCGGCGGCGAAGCGGATGTGGAGATTCTTCCCGACCGAGTATCCATGGTGCTCACCGATCACGGTCCCGGCATCCCGGATGTGGAGCAGGCCATGCAGGAAGGCTGGTCCACCGCCCCGGACAATGTGCGCTCCTTGGGATTCGGCGCCGGCATGGGCCTGCCCAACATCAAAAAATATACCGATTATATGGATATCAAAACGGAAATCGGCGCCGGCACTCGTATGACGCTGGTGGTCAGGAGCGCATCCTCCTGAGCCTTCCCTATTCCACAGAAAGGCAAGTGGTATCCCAATGGACCGATTCTTTCATTCCGTCACGCTGGACCGGGACAAATGTGTGGGATGCACCAACTGCATCAAGCGCTGCCCCACCCAGGCCATCCGGGTGCGGGGCGGCAAAGCGCAGATCATCTCGGAACGCTGCATCGACTGCGGCGAATGCATCCGCGTCTGCCCTCACCATGCCAAAAAGGCGAATCACGATTCCCTGTCCATGCTGGAAAATTTTCAATATGCCGTGGCCCTGCCCGCTCCCGCTCTTTACGGCCAATTCAATCATCTCGACGATATTGACATCGTACTCAGCGGCCTGAAAGGGCTGGGCTTCGATGATGTGTTTGAGGTATCCCGTGCCGCGGAAATCGTCTCCGACGCGACCAGGCAGCTGCTCGCTGACGGCAAGCTGAAGCGGCCGGTAATCAGCTCCGCCTGCCCGGCGGTGGTGCGGCTGATCAGGGTCCGCTTCCCCGATTTGTGCGATCATGTGCTGCAGCTGAAAAGCCCCATGGAGGTAGCCGCCCTGCTGGCCCGGCGGGAAGCCATGGAGAAAACCGGCCTTTCCTCGGAGAAAATCGGTATCTTTTTCATCTCCCCCTGCGCGGCCAAAGTCACAGACGTGCGGGTCCCCATCGGCATCGAACGTTCCAATGTAGACGGTGTTCTTGCCATCAGCGACGTTTATCCCGCGCTGGTAAGCCGGATGAACAAGCTGGAGAAGGTGGAGCCCCTGGCGAAATCGGGCATCATCGGGGTCAGCTGGTCCTCCATCGGCGGCGAAGCGGCGGGCTTGCTCAACGAAAACCATCTGGCCGCGGACGGCATTGAAAACGTCATCAAGGTGCTGGAGGAGCTGGAGGACGAAAAGCTGCAGGAGCTGGACTTCATTGAACTCAACGCCTGTGCGGGCGGCTGTGTGGGCGGCATCTTCACCGCGGAAAACGGCTATGTGGCCCGGGCCCGGATCCAGCGGCTGCGCAAATATCTGCCGGTGTCCTGCAACCGGCTTCAGGATGCGGAAAGCGGCCGGGAACTGGAATGGACCGAGCTGCTGGAGTTCGCTCCTGTGATGAAGCTGGCGGAAAATGTGGAGGACGCCATGCGGCTGATGCAGGAGATCGACCAGATCAGCCAGCGGCTTCCCCAGCTGGACTGCGGCTCCTGCGGTGCTCCCACCTGCCGTGCTCTGGCTGAGGATATCGTCCGGGGCAATGCCCAGGAAAACGACTGCATCTTCCGAATGCGGCAGAGAATCCAGGATATCGCCAGCCAGCTCTCCCGGCTGGAGGGCTATGTGCCCGGCCGGGAATCTGCGCCGGACCGGGACAGTCAATAAAGGAGAAGGATGTTATGACGGTTGCTCAATTGCAAAAGGCCCTATCGCTGGAACGGCTGACGGAAGGCGACCCTGACCGGCAGGTCACCGGCGGCTACTGCGGCGATCTGCTCAGCTGGGTGATGGGCCGCGCCCGGGAGGGGGACGCCTGGATGACGGTGATGGGCAATGTCAACGCCGTGGCCGTGGCCGTGCTGGCGGACACCGCCTGCATCATCCTCACGGAGGATTCCCCGCTGGATCCGGAGGCCAAAGCTAAGGCGGAAGCCCAGGGCGTCGCCATCCTGCGCAGCGGTGAAAACGCCTATCATCTGGCCGTGGCCCTGGGGAAACTGCTGGATCATTCAGATTCATCGCCGTCTGATCCCTGAGCGAAAATCCGCCCAACGAAAGATAAAATAAAGGAGATCCTGTATTATGTCCATTGCCCTTGTCCGTGAATACTTCCGTCCTCTGGGGCGGGAAAAGGATATCCGGGAATTTTCCCAATCCAGCGCCACCGTGGAGCTGGCCGCCCAGGCGCTGGGAGTAGAGCCCGCCCGTATTGCCAAGACCCTCTCCTTTCAGGAGGGGGAGGGCTGCCTGCTGATTGTGGCGGCAGGCGACGCCCGGATCGATAATCCCAAGTTCAAGGCCGCCTTTGGGTGCAAGGCCAAGATGCTGGCTCCCGAGGATGCTCTGCGACTTACCGGTCACGCGGTGGGCGGCGTTTGTCCCTTCGCAGTGCCCGACACGGTACATGTCTGCCTGGATATTTCCCTGCAGCGGTTCAGCACCGTCTTTCCCGCCTGCGGCAGCGCAAATTCCGCCATCGAACTCACCTGTGACGATCTGTTTACCTATTCTCACGCCAAGGAATGGGTGGATGTCTGCAAAGGCTGGCAGTCGGAGGAAGCCTGACGGCTGAATGAAACCAGCTTGGCTATAAAAGGAGGCGCGGTATGAAAATCCATCGTTTCGCGGCCCTGGCCGGGGCGCTGGCGATGCTGTCCCTGACCGGCTGCATCCCCGACTTCATCGGACCAAAAGCCGAAAAACCGGTGCTCTATCTCTACCCGGAGCAAGAAACCGCCGTCACCGTCGCCCTGGATCTGGATGGGGACCTGAACTGCGCCTATCCGGCGCTGGATTCCCGCACCTGGAAGGTAACCGCCCGGCCGGACGGCACCCTGACGGATGAATCCGGCCGGGAGTATCCTTATCTGTTCTGGGAAGGCGAACTGAACGCAAAATGGGATTTCTCCAGCGGCTTCGTTGTGGCCGGCACGGAGACAGCGGCATTTTTAGAAGAAAAGCTGGCACTGCTGGGGCTCAACGACCGGGAGGCCGCGGATTTCATCACCTACTGGCTTCCCCGGATGCAGCAGAACCCTTATAATCTCATTGCTTTTCAAAAAGAAGCTTACACTGACGCCGCCGAGCTGTCCATCACGCCCGCCCCCGACACCCTGCTGCGGATCTTCATGGCATACAAGCCGTTGGATAAAGCGGCAGCGGTACCGGAGCAGGCGCTGGAATCCGCGCCCGTTCGCTCCGGCTTCACCGTGGTGGAATGGGGCGGTGCCGAGTGCCGATAATAGGATATCCCTTATCGCCAAGGAGGTATTTCTATGAAAAAAGCTGAAATCATTCTCGACCGTTATTTCACTATAGGTCAAGTGGATCCGCGCATTTTTGGCTCCTTTATCGAGCATCTGGGCCGGGCCGTATACGGCGGCATCTATGACAGGGGCAGTCCCTTATCAGATGAAAACGGCTTCCGCCGCGACGCCCTGGAGTTGGTGAAGGGGCTACAGGTCCCCATTGTCCGGTATCCCGGCGGCAACTTTGTCTCCGGCTTTGGTTGGGAGGACAGCGTGGGACCGGTACGCAGTGCCAGACCGGAACTGGCCTGGTCCTCCATCGAGAGCAACGCATTCGGCCTCAATGAGTTCACCGTCTGGTGCCGGCAGGCAGAAACGGAACCCATGATGGCGGTTAATCTTGGCACCCGGGGTGCCGAAGACGCTAAGAACCTGCTGGAATACTGCAATTTTCCCGGCGGTACCCGTTACAGCGACCTGAGGATTCAGCACGGCGTGCCGCGGCCCCACAACATCAAGGTATGGTGCTTGGGAAACGAAATGGATGGACCCTGGCAGATCGGACACAAAACAGCGGCGGAATACGGCAGGCTGGCGGCGGAAACGGGTCGGGTGATGAAAATGCAGGACCCCGGTATTGAACTGGTGGCCTGCGGCAGCTCCGGTATGACCATGCCTACCTTTGGCTCCTGGGAGGATACCGTGCTGGAGGAGTGCTACGACCAGGTGGATTATCTGTCACTCCATCAGTATTATGGCAACCGGGACGGCGACACAGCGGATTTTCTGGCCTCCACTGTGGGAATGGACGCCTTTATCTCCTCCGTAGTCAGCATCTGTGACAGTGTAAAAGCCCGTAAGCGGGCAAGGAAACGCATTCATCTCTCTTTCGATGAATGGAACGTGTGGTATCATTCCAACGAAGCGGATCAGAAAATTCCCCGGTGGACACAAGCGCCTCCCTTGCTGGAGGACATTTATAATTTTGAAGACGCGCTGCTGGTGGGCAGTATGCTCATCACCCTGCTGCGCCACGCGGATCGGGTGAAGATTGCCTGCATGGCGCAACTGGTGAATGTGATCGCCCCCATCATGACCTCCCCCTCCGGTGCTTGGGCGCAGACCATCTATTATCCGTATCAAATTGCCAGCCTCTGCGGGCGCGGCACAGCGCTGCAAACACTGATCCACTGCGATACATATCCAAGCAAAACCTACGGCGATGCCCCGATTCTGGACGCCGTGGCGGTAGTATCCGACGCAGAACGGCAGCTTACCATCTTGGCGGTCAATAAGGATTTGGAAGAGAACCTGGAGCTTACCTGCGATCTCCGGCAGTATGACGGCATATGCCTCCTGGAACACCGGATGCTTTATCATGACGACCTCAAGGCCTGCAACACAGAGGCTTCCCCCTGTGCGGTGGTGCCTGTCGGGTGTTCCGACAGTAAGATTGAAAACGGGCGGCTGACCGCTCTGCTCAAAAAACACAGTTTTCATATGATCCGGTTGGCGTTCTGAAACACTTGAAAATATCAACTGGGAGGGAGAGGACATGCGGCTGACCTACGATCTGCACATTCATTCCTGTCTCTCTCCCTGCGGCGACAGTGACATGACCCCCAATAACATCGTCAATATGGCCCTTCTGGCCGGTTTCGATATCATTGCCCTCACCGACCACAACAGCAGCGGCAACTGCCCCGCTTTGCTGCAGGTGGCCGAAGGAACCGGCCTGACAGTGGTCCCCGGCATGGAGCTGTGCACGGCGGAAGAGGCGCATGTGGTTTGCTTATTCCCCAGCTTGGAGGCTGCCATGTCCTTTAGCGCTGCGGTAGCCCTTACCCTGCCGCCGGTGAACAACCGGCCGGATATTTTCGGGGAACAGCTGTTGATGGACGCAGACGATGAAATTGTGGGACAACAGGACATCCTGCTCACCACCGCCTCCTCCATCAGTGTGGAAGAGGTTCTGCCGCTGGCTCGTTCCTTCGGCGGCACTGCTTTCCCGGCTCATATTGACCGGGATTCCTACAGCGTTACTGCCGCGTTGGGAGATATTCCCCCTGTGGGCTTCCAGGCGGTGGAAATCACCGCCCGGGGAGATGTGCCGGCTCTAGTGGCCAGGTATCCGGAAGCCGCCGGCAAGCCGCTGCTGCTGAATTCCGATGCGCATTATCTGCATCAGCTCGGAGATCCATCCGCCTGGCTGGATCTGCCAGACAAATCCGCCGCCGCCGTTGTTGCAGCGCTGGACGGCCGCATCGCCTGTCCCTGGGGACGGTCCGCCGCTCCTTGATTTTCTGCTTCTATAGAAAAGCCCTCCCCGTTCCGTTGGGAACGGGGAGGGCTCTTTTTCTGCCATTGAGAGATGCGGAAGAATTACCGCTCGCAGTCGCAGCCGTGGCCGTCGCTCTTGGGCGGGAAGAATTCGTCCACCGGGAAGCACATCTTGCGGAACAGGTCGCAGGGATTGTCACTGGTGGGGCAGCATTCCTTGCTGGGCATGCAGTAATCGTATACCGGCACCAGCATCTGCACATTGCGGATCAGCTGAACAATGGTAAAGATACCGATGGTGACATACACGATCTTGCCGTTGTTGTCATCGCAGAAATTGCCGCCATACCGGCGGGTAATGCATTCCGGAATGCAGCTGCAGTTGCAGCAGCAGTCACAGGAGCAGCAGCCGCATTCGCAGGCGTCAACCACACGGGCGGACAGGACAATGGGCTCGGCAACCTGTACACTGCACCGGGGCGCGTTGCGGGAGGGCATTTCCTGGCGATCGGCCGCGTCGTCGCGGAATTCGCTGCTGAAAACACGGACATTGCCTTCGCTGCCATACAGGATCACTTTTTTCTCAAAAATGCCGATGCCGTTGACAACGGTGCAGGGGACGCCGTGACCGGAGTAGACTTCCACCTGGATCTCAAAGAAGAAGGTCAGGTCGCAGGAGTAGTAGCCGCGGTTGAAAGGCAGGGCCTCCACGTCGATGTATGTGGTAAGTACCTCCGCTTTTTTGGCACGGACGCTGACCGCATGGTCCACGATCATCTGATCGCGCTCGGTGAAATACACCCGCAGATCTTCCAGACAATCCTTGTCGGAGCAGGAATCATAAACCCGCCCGGCATCGATGCAGACAGCCTCTCTCGGGCCGTTCTCGCGCGCAAAAGTGTTATCGGGCATAAAAAATCCTCCTATATCGATATTATGAAGGATGCTCCCTTCCTTCCTTTTATGTATTGGAAGAATGGGTACCGCTTCAATACCAGTGTATGTAACAGGAGGATTTCGGTGACAAAATTACTCTATTCGCTTTAAATGGGCGAAATTAGCCATGATTTTCTTGGTGCCCGTCCCCTCAAAAGCTATTGCCAGCAGGTTGTCGTTGCCCATGGGGGTCACGGACAGGATGCGCCCTTCTCCAAAGGTCTTGTGAAGAACGCGGTCGCCAACATGCCAGCTTTCGCTGGAAGCCGGCTTGGGAGAGGAAGCGGCGACGCCGATGCGCTGGGAAGCAAGGCCATCCCGTACAGGCCGGGCCGCCGGCCGTACGGCACTGCCGCCAGAGGGGGAACCCGAGGGATAAGAGGATACAGCGTGTGACGGGAAGAATCCGCTTTCGGAAGATGAGCGATTCAGGGAATAACGCGGCCGCGCCTCGTGAATCTCCGTCAATTCCGGAGGCACATCCTCCCAGAAGCGGGAAGGCCGGTTGCGGGTGGTGGAACCGTAGAGCATCCGGCTGCCCGCCCGGGTGATATACAGGCGTTCCCGTGCGCGGGTCAGCGCTACATAGCACAGACGGCGGTCCTCTTCCATCTCGTCCGGATTGTACAGGGTCTGAATTCCGGGAAAGATGCCGTCCTCAAAACCAGGCAGAAACACCACGGGAAATTCCAGCCCTTTCGCGGCATGCATGGTCATCAGCACCACCGCGTCGGAACCGGCGTCATAGTTATCGATATCGGTCATCAGGGCATTCTCTTCCAGAAAACCGGACAGACTGGGCAGTTCCTCCCCGCTGTTCTGCTCATAATTCAAAATGGAAGAGGCCAGCTCATTCAGATTATCCACCCGTCCGGCCTCCGCTTCACCCGCCTGCTCCCACATGGCGAGATAGCCGGTGGTCTCCAGCATGGTGCGGTACAGCAGATGAACAGAGGTATCCGGGTCCTCATTCATTTCCCGCAAATGATCAATGATCATCACAAAGGTTTTCAGTTTGCCGGCCGCCCGGCTGATGGCGGGATAATCTTCCCCGTGGGAGAGCACCTCATACAAGGTGACGCCCAAATTCTCAGCGATTTCCGCCGCCTTGTCCATGGTGGCGTCGCCGATTCCCCTTTTGGGCTCGTTGACGATCCGCCTCAGACTCACCGCATCCCCGGGATTGTTGATCACCCGCAGATAGGCGGTGGCGTCCCGCACCTCCTTGGTATCGTTGAAGCGATGGCCGCCGATGATCCGATAGGGGACGCCGCTTTTCACCAGCGCCCGCTCAATGGCGTTAGACTGGGCATTCGCGCGATAGAGAACCGCAAAATCGCTGTATTTCCGTCCGTCTCCCACCCCGTCCAGCACGGTATCCGCAATGAAACGGCCCTCCTCGTCTTCGTTCTCCAGTTCATGCATCTGGATGGCGTCTCCCTGAGGATTATCCGTCCACAGGGTTTTGCCCTTGCGGTTGACGTTTTTGGCGATCACCGCGTTGGCGGCGTTGAGGATGGTTTTGGTAGAGCGGTAGTTCTGCTCCAGCCGAATCACGGTACAGCCCTTGAACTCATCCTCAAAGCTGAGGATATTCTCAATGGTAGCACCCCGGAATTTATAAATACTCTGATCGTCGTCTCCCACCACGCAGAGGTTGCCGCTCTCCTCCGCCAGCAGACTGATGAGTTTGTATTGGGCATGGTTGGTATCCTGATACTCGTCCACCATGATGTATTTATACCGCCTTTGATACCGTTCCCGGACATCCGGGCACTGGAGGAACAGATCCACCGTTTTGCACAGCAGATCGTCAAAATCCATGGCGTCCGCTTCCTTCAATCGGCGCTGATACAAGCTGTAGCAGTCCGCCACCTTTTTTAGCCGGAAGTCGCTGCCCGCCTGCCGGGCAAATTCCTCCGGCGTCAGCAGACTATCCTTGGCCCGGCCGATCTCCGCCAATATCGCCTTATGGCCCAGTGTTTTCTCATCGATATTCAGGGACTTCATACAGTCCTTCATCAGACGGCGGCTGTCGTCGGTATCATAAATGGTGAAGTGGGAGGAATAGCCCAGCCTCTCCCCTTCCCGCCGCATGATGCGGGCGCAGAAGGAATGGAAGGTGCTGGCCATCACCTCGCCGCCCTCTTCCCCCAGCATCCGGGTAAGCCGCTCCTTCAATTCCCCCGCCGCCTTGTTGGTGAAGGTGATGGCGAGAATCCTCCAGGCCGGACAAGGATCCACTGCACACAGGGAAATCACCCGGTCGTCCGGCGCATGGCCGGAGGCCAGACAGTCCCGCAGCAAACCGCAGTCCTCCGCCGTCAGGGAGGCGGGCACCTCGCTGCTGGCGTATGCCCGCCCGTAGCGGATCAGATTGGCAATGCGATTCACCAGCACTGTGGTTTTGCCGCTGCCTGCTCCTGCCAGGATCAGCAAAGCGCCGTCGGTGTGGAACACCGCCCGCCGCTGCATATCGTTCATCCGGGAAAACTCCCGTTCGATCAGCCGCCGTCGAAGCGACACAAATTCCGTCATATACTCCTGCACGCCTTTTCTACGTCCTTTCCGCCTTTTATCATCGGATGAAAACAGCGCCTCCGCTGTTCCGAACCACAGGATACTCCTGTTTTCGCAAGGACGGAGGCGCCGATAACCATATTCTCTTAAAGGCTGCCGCTCAGCCGATTAACCGAACAGCGACAACAGCACGCCCGCCGCCACGGCAGAGCCGATAACACCGGCCACATTGGGGCCCATGGCGTGCATCAACAGGAAGTTGCCGGGGTTCTCCTTCTGGCCCACCTTCTGGGAAACCCGGGCGGCCATGGGCACCGCGGACACGCCGGCGGAGCCGATCAGCGGATTCACCTTGCCGCCGGTGACCACATACATGATCTTGCCGAACAGCACGCCGCCCGCTGTACCGACACAGAAAGCGATAAGCCCCAGGCAGATAATCAACAGCGTCTTGGGCTGCAGGAAGGTGGTGGCGTTGGCCGTAGCGCCAACCGTCACGCCCAACAGAATGGTGATGATGTTCATCAGCTCGTTCTGAGCAGTTTTGGACAGCCGTTCCACTACGCCGCTTTCCCGGAACAGATTCCCCAGCATCAACATACCGATCAGCGGCGCGGCGCTGGGCAGCAACAGCACGCAGATAGCTGTGACAAAAATCGGGAAAAGAATCTTCTCGGTCTTGGAAACCGGCCGCAGCTGCTCCATCACCACGCTGCGTTCCTTATGGGTGGTGAGGGCCCGCATGATGGGAGGCTGGATAATGGGCACCAGCGCCATGTAGGAATAAGCGGCCACCGCGATTCCGCCCAGAAGGTGGGGGGCCAGCTTGGATGTCAGATAGATGGCTGTGGGACCATCCGCACCGCCGATGATGGCGATGGAGGCCGCCTCCTGGTCGGTAAACATGATATTCATGTCTTCCGCCCCCGGAATCAGCCCCAGGGCTTTGGCACCAAAAAAGGTGATAAAGATGCCCAGCTGGGCAGCAGCGCCCAGCAGAAAGCTTTTGGGATTGGAAATCAGCGGACCGAAGTCCGTCATACAGCCGATACCCAGGAAAATCAGCGGCGGATAAATGCCGAATTTTACGCCCTGGTACAGATACCACATCAGGCCGCCCTGCTCAAAATGCTGCCAATACAGCACCCCGTTCATATGGAAAACCGGATAGTTTTGATCGTATATTCCTTGAGCCAGGTGCTCCAGCTCCGCCGTGGTTAAGGGAACCAAAGAGTTTTGCTGGGGATCCATGATACCCGCCAGCGGCAGATTCACCAGCAGCATACCGAAAGCAATCGGCAGAAGCAGCAGCGGTTCAAAACCCTTTTTCACCGCCAGATAGATTAACACACAGGCGATGCCGATCATAATCAGGTTTTTCCAGCCGCCGCCCGCAAAGTTAAACAGCTGTGCAAAACCGGATTCTTCCCACAGCTTGACAATGGCTTCCCATAATTCGCCCATCACCGGTCAGTCCTTTCCATTTTTTAATAAAGGAATGTTTAAAAAGGCCGGGTATTCTCGGATATGCCTGCCATACCCCAGACAGGCCGCTGAGAACGGGCGCGGCTGACGCTGCGCACGGCGTAACGCTTGCCGTCCGTCTCCATAGCCGCCACTGCTGCAGCGATGACAGCGACAATCTCTTCACTGATTCCCGCCTGCACAGTGGGTGGAACCTGTCGGGGAGCAGGGGCCGGCTTAGCGGCGGGTTCCGCCGCAGCTGCTTTGGGCGCCGTGGTTTTTTTGCTGGAACCACCGGCTATTTTCCCAAAAAGCCAGAAGATAAAAGTCAGCAGAATCAGTACGGAGAAAACGACCACCACGCCGGTCAGAATGGTCATTCCCGCATCTGCCATCAATTGGCCGACATCCACGGCCATAACGGTATGCGTTAACATGGATACACCCCACATTTCCTCAGCGGTGCTCCGCCTCATCTGAGCAGAATGGCCGCCGATACCACTACATTTTTCGTGCGAAAAGGGCCGATTACCGGCACAAAAACACGCCGGAGCTCACAAAACCCCATTCCCGCCCATCATAAAAACTTGATATTTATTATATCGCAGCCATTGAAAAAAAGCAATGGCTGCCGAAAGATTCCGCCGACAGAATATTGTGAAAAAAATAGCATACTTTTAGCAAAAACACAGAATTTTTCCCGAAGACGATTTTCAGAATGGTTCACGCTCTCTTACCCTTTTGTTTTTCCTGTATATCTGCTATAATAGTCGGCGGAACAAACGGCTTCCTCCCCTCCGAAATCTCGGGAGGGGTTAAGAATGCCGGGAAGGACGGGATTCTTCAAAATGAAATACATTGTTTTGCTCTGTGACGGTATGGCGGATACCCCTTGTTCGGCGCTGGACGGCCTCACCCCTATGGAAAAGGCGTACAAGCCGGCCATGGACGGTCTGTTATCCCGCAGTGAACTGGGAACCGTGCGCACGGTGCCGGAAGGGCTGGCTCCCGGCAGCGATGTCGCTAACTTGGCGGTGCTGGGCTACGACACAAGGGAATGCTACACCGGCCGCTCCCCTTTGGAAGCAGCCAACATCGGCGTGGAGTTAACGGACACGGACGTGGCCTTCCGCTGTAATCTGGTAACGTTATCGGAAGAACCGGATTTTGCTGCCAAAACCATTCTGGATTACTGTGCCGGAGATATCCACACCCAAGATGCCCGGCAGATTATCAAAGCGGTGCAGGCCGCTTTCGACGGCGGAGCGTTTGATTTTTACACCGGTACTGCCTATCGCCATTGCATGGTCTGGCATAACGGGAAGGAACCGGCAGGGCTGACCCCTCCCCACGATATCACCGGTCGGGTCGTCGGCCCGTATCTTCCCCAGGATGCGGCGGCGGCCCCCCTGCTGTCTATGATGGAGCAGAGCTATATCCTGCTGAAGGATCATCCCCTCAATCGGGAACGTATCGCCCAGGGGCTTCCGCCTGCCAACGCCATCTGGCTGTGGGGGCAGGGCAAGCGGCCGCGGCTGCAGAACTTCCGAGAGCGCTTCGGGCTGGAAGGCGCCATGATCTCCGCGGTGGATCTGCTTAAAGGGATCGGCCGGCTGGCGGGGATGGAGGTCTGCGATGTCCCCGGCGCTACCGGCTACATCGACACCAACTACGAGGGCAAGCGGCAGGCCGCGCTGGATGCTCTGGCGGCCGGGAAGGATTTCGTCTATATCCATGTGGAAGCGCCGGACGAGTGCGGTCACCGGGGGGAACCGGAAAACAAGGTGAAGGCCGTCGAGGATATCGACCGTCGCATCCTGGCCCCCCTGCTGGCGGAACTGGCGCAGCGTGGAGAAGATTTCACCCTGCTCATTCTTCCGGATCATCCCACGCCTCTGGCTATCCGCACCCATGACGCCGCTCCGGTGCCCTATCTGCTCTACCGCAGCAGCCGGCCCGTGACCGGCAAAGCGGATCGCTTCACAGAAATGACGGCCAAAGCCGCCGGCAATCACATTGAAACCGGCTATACCCTGCTGAACCATATGCTGGCGGACTGAACGGTCCGCTGGATTCGTAGAAAAAACGTCAATGCCGGGCCGGACTTTTTGAGTCCGGCCCGGCATTGTTGCGTTAAGAATCAGGCGTTGGCCGCTTTCCATTCCAGATAATCGTCATAAGACATCAGCTTATCGAGGATGCTGCCATCGGGCAGAATCTCAATGATCCGGTTGGCCACCGTCTGGATAAACTGATGATCGTAGGAAGCAAAAAGAACGTTGCCCTTGAACTCGATCAGGCCGTCGTTCACTGCGGTGATGGATTCCAGATCCAAATGGTTGGTGGGCTGATCCAGCACCAGGACGTTGGAACCGAACATCATCATCCGGGAAAGCATGCAGCGCACCTTTTCGCCGCCGGACAGCACCTTCACCGGTTTGAGCACGTCATCACCGGAAAAAAGCATCTTTCCCAAAAAGCCCCGCAGATAGGTTTCCATGGGGTCCGGCGCGTATTGCTGCAGCCACTGAAGGATATTCAGATCACAGTCTTCAAAAAAGGCGGTATTGTCCTTGGGGAAATAAGACTGTGTGGTGCTCACGCCCCACTTGGCATAGCCCTCGTCCGGCTTCTCCTCTTCCATCAGGATCTTAAACAGGGTGGTGACGGCGATTTCGTTCTCTCCCACAAAGGCTACTTTATCCCCTTTGGCCAGCCGGAAGGTGACGTTATCCAGCACTTTCACCCCGTCCACCGTCTTGCTCAAGCCTTCTACCGTGAGAATATCCTTGCCGGCCTCCCGATCCATCTGGAAGCCCACATAAGGGTAACGCCGGGAGGAGGCGGGCATCTCCTCCACCGTCAGCTTTTCGATGAGCTTTTTCCGGGAGGTAGCCTGCCGGGATTTGGACTTATTGGCGGAAAACCGCTCGATAAAACTCTGCAGCTCTTTGATTTTATCCTCGTTTTTCTTGTTCTGGTCCTTGATCATCCGCTGCATCAGCTGACTGGATTCATACCAGAAATCGTAGTTACCCACGTAGATCTTGATCTTGGTGTAATCCACATCCACAATATGGGTACAGACATTATTGAGAAAATGCCGGTCATGGGATACTACGATCACCGTGCCGGGATAATCGATGAGAAAATCCTCCAGCCAGGAAATCGAGGCGACATCCAGACCGTTGGTGGGTTCGTCCAGCAGGATAATTTCCGGCTGTCCGAACAGCGCCTGGGCCAGCAGAACCTTCACCTTCTCCCGGTCGGGCAGGGAAGCCATGGATTCTTCCAGCTTGGCGATATCCAGTCCCAGGCCCTGCAGAATACGTCCGGCCTCGGTTTCCGCATCCCATCCGTTAAGCTCGGCAAACTCCCCTTCCAGTTCGGAAGCCAGCACCCCGTCCTCCTCGGTGAAATCCTCCTTGGCGTACAGAGCGTCCTTCTGCTGCATAATCTCATACAGCCGGGGATTGCCTTGGATGATGGTATCCAGCACCGTGAACGCGTCATAGGCGTAATGGTCCTGCTTCAGCACCGACATCCGGGTCTTTTCATCCACGATCACTTCGCCGGTGGAAGGCTCCAACTCTCCCGACAAAATCTTCAAAAAGGTGGATTTACCCGCGCCGTTGGCGCCGATAACGCCGTAACAGTTGCCTGGCGTAAACTTTAAATTGACGTGGGAAAATAAGTTCTGCCCGCTGAAATTCAGGCTGACGTCCGCTACAGTAATCATGTCTCCTCCAGAAATACACAGTAATACGAGATATTGTAGCATATTCAGGATAGAAAGGCAAGAAGCCTCACAGACATTTCAAGACGGTCCCATCCCCGGATTTCAAAAGGGGATGGGACCGTCTTTTATTTGGTCTTTCTTCGCCTGTTTAACTTTAATGCATCGCGCTTGATCAGCCGTCGTAAACCAGGTTATCGGCTCTCATCTGGTCAACGTTTTCCGCGTTCCACCACGCGCCGGAGATGGCAACAGAAGATTCGACGTTTTTACCTTCGATAGCGAAAACAGCCTGCTCCACCGCCTGATAACCGATCTGATAGGAATCCTGGGCAACGGAACCAACCAGCTTCGGACCCGAATCCTTCTTCATCCATTCAATCTGTTTGGTGCCGGCGTCAAAACCGCAGAATTTGATGGCGTCGTACTTTGTTCCGGCGGAACCAATGGCATCATAGACCTGCTTCACAACGCCTTCATTGGACATGAAAATTGCATTCACATTCTTTTCCGCCAGCGCTTCCAGCGCATCCTTATAAGCATTGTTGGCGTCGCCAGGCTTTACCTGGGTCTCGATGGTCACCTTTCCCTTCGTGGTGGAATCGGCCTCGGCCAGTTCGGTGAACTTATCCACGAAGCCTTTGGCTCTGTCGATACCGGTCTGGGTCTGGTCGTGCTGAATCACACCGACAACATATTTCTCTTCTTTTGCAATATCCGCTTTAATCTGCTCAAAGAATTTCTCCGCCGCCAGCGCCGCCGCCTTCTCATTGCTTGTGGCAACGGAAGAAACAATGGGATTTTCGTCGCCAAGCGCATCGATATCGTTGGCCCAGATGCCGCTGTCGAACTGGACTACCGGCACATTATTCTTTTTCGCCTGCTTCAGATAATCGACAAATCCCTCGCCGATGGTGGCGATGACGAGTCCCTTGGGATTATTGCTGATAGCGGTGTTAACCATTTCTTTCTGCTTGGGCAGATCCTGTGCCGATTCGCTGGCAGGGCCGTCAAAGGTGATGGTATAGCCATACTTTTTGCCCGCGTCCTCGGCGCCCTTCTTCACAGACTGCCAGAACGCATGGGACTTGCCCTTCGCCACGACTGCGATTGTCTTAGAATCGCCCTCATTGCACCCTGTAAAACTCAACACCATTGTTGCGGCCAACACGCCAGATAACAACATTGCGCCTGTCTTTTTGAATGCGAACATTTCCGTTACCTCTCTTTACTATAATTTTACCCTTACAGGGTGAACCACACTTTTATTTCTGCGCCTGTTTGAGGCGGGCATGTTCCGTTTTGGAAGCCGCTTTGAACGCCTCAATCTCCTTGCGCAGTGCCGCGGCTTTTTCCTGCCGCTGCTGCGGATTCATGGACCCGTCCGTCAGCGCGAGATCCAACTCTCCGTTCAGTTCTTCCAGCTTCTCTTTAGCCGTCCTTTTATACTTCGCCGCTTCTGTTTCCACTTTAACCTTGCTGGCGTTCTTATTCTTGATAACGTCCATCAGAACCGCCACAACAACGATCACGCCGGTCAGCACAAAGGTGACGTAGGTGGAGTTGATATCCAAAGAGGACTTGGCCAGAACGAAATTCAGTCCGCTGCGGATGACGACAAGCATAATCGCACCCACAACCGAGCCGGCAACGGATGCCACGCCGCCCGCCGCGCTGGTTCCGCCGATATAAACACCGGCGATGGCGTCCAGCTCCATGCCGTTTCCGGTGGCGGCGGCAACCGTGGGGAAGGAAGCGGCCCAGAAAACAGCCGCGATGCCAGCGCCGATTCCGCTGATGGTGTAAGCGATCATCTTATAGGTATCCGTATTGATGCCGGACAGCCGGGTCGCTTCCTCATTGCTGCCGATAGACAGAATATACCGACCGATCTTGTTTTTGTACATCAAATACATACATAAAATCGCAAAGCCGATAACCCAAAATAGCCCCACCGGCAAGCCGTTGGCATTGGAGAACACCTTGTTGAACCAAGTTCCGCTGGGGAAGAAAATATTGGGAATGGATACCAGGATAGCGCTGAGTCCTCTGGAAAACATCATCGTGCCTAAAGTGGCGATAAATGCCGGCAGTTTCAACTTGGCGACCAGAATACCGTTGATGAAGCCGAACAGAGTGCCGATCAGAAGCATCACCGGTATCGTCATCCACAAAGGCATTCCGATCATATAAAGCTTACCTGCAATGACGGCGGAAGCAATACAAACGGTGCCGATGGACAGATCAATTCCGCCGGTTGCAATCACAAAGGTAACACCAAGGCCCAAAATCGCATAGGGGGCTAAGGACTGCGCCATACTGACAATGTTATATGTACTGACAAAATTCTTGTTCAGAGCGGCGAAAATGATGATCAGCACAATCAGCGCGGCAACAATGATCATATTCTGTTTGCCCTTGGTTGCAACGAAATTTGTCGCCTTCAGCCCCGTTTTTCTGATCCTTCTGGAAAAAGGCAATGCCGGTCTTTTAGTCGTTTCCATGGTATTCCTCCCGCATCGTTGCATACTTCATGATTTCTTCCTGCGTTGCATCCTTGATATCGAGTTCCCCGGTAATTCTGCCTTCACACATTACGATGACCCGGTCGCTCAATCGCTGAATTTCCGCCAGCTCCGAAGAGATCATGATAACCGATTTCCCTTGTTTCGCTAGTTCCTCCATCAATTCATACATTTCGCTTTTGGCGCCGACATCAATGCCTCGTGTCGGCTCATCGAAAATGAAAATATCCGAATTTCTCAGCAGCCACCGGGCTACAATGACCTTTTGCTGATTACCGCCGGAGAGGTTTTTCAGCAGCTGATCCATGGAAGGGGTTTTGGTCCTCAGCTTCCGGTTGGCTTCGGCCGCCGCTGCCTTGATTTTGTTGTCATCGATCCAGCCGAAATGAATATAATCGTCCAGGGAGCTTAAAACCGAGTTCTCCGCTACGGATTTAATTAAGAGCAAACCGTATTGCTTTCTGTCCTCCGACAGGTAACAGATACCATGTTTGACTGCAGCGCTAGGCGAGGTGATATTCACCTTTTTGCCGTTGACATATATTTCTCCGCTCTGGAAGGGATCGGCCCCATAGATGGCCCGGGCTACTTCCGTCCGACCGGCTCCCATCAATCCGGAGAATCCCAGAATTTCTCCGCGCCGCAGCTTAAAACTGACGTCTTTGATGGTATTGCCACTGTTCAGATGCCTGACTTCCAATACGGTTTCCGCATCCGCCGGAACCGTGCTGGCCGCCTTTTTATCGCCGTAAATCACACGGCCCACCATCATTTTAACGATTTCATCTTTGGTGGTGTCTTTGGTTACAAGGGTTCCGACGTATTCGCCGTCCCGCATGACGGTGACGCGGTCTGAAATCTGATTAATTTCATCCATACGGTGGGAAATATAGATCATGCCGATGCCTTTCGCCTTCAGGTCCCGCATGATTTTGAACAGCTCCTCCACCTCTGTTTGGGTTAAGGCGGCCGTTGGTTCATCCAGCACCAAAAGCCTACAGTCATGGGAAACCGCTTTTGCGATCTCCACCATCTGCTGTTTGCCTACCGTCAGTGTTCCCAGCTTGACGGACGGATCGATGCGGATGCCGATCCGTTCAAAAAGCTGCGCCGCGTCTCTTTCCATCCGGGCATCATCGATGAATCCGCCTTTCACTGGCTCACGGCCGATATAAATATTCTGCGCAACGGTTAGATGGTTCATCATATTCAGTTCCTGATGGATGATGCTGATGCCGGCCTTCTGCGATTCCGCGATATTGCTGAAATTGACGGATTTTCCAAACAATATGATCTCTCCGCCGTCCCTTTTATGTATGCCGCAGAGGACCTTCATCAGTGTGGATTTGCCGGCTCCGTTCTCTCCCATCAGCGCATGAACCTCGCCTGCGCGCAGCTCAAACTGCACCGATTTCAGCGCATGGACCCCGGAGAAACGTTTATCGATGTCTTTCATCTGCAGGATTGTTTCATTCAAACTCAATCCCTCCTTGTGATATAATATATCAACTGATTCCCTTCTAATCCACATCAGACAATCGCCTATTTGTTTTTTCTTCAAATACTGTTTTGATCTATAATACTATTTTAGTCAAAATAACGAGAAATACAATGTCTTAAGTTGTCGACTTCCAGAGACAAGATTCTGCTATTATTTTTAACTTTATTGACTATTATTGTTTGAAATGTTATAATGCTAGTACGCAATTCCAAACCTTTCCATTTCTTCATACTCTTTTAACAGAGGGGATTGTGTTCATGAAAATTGTTCATAGGTATGACAGCGAAGAACGGCAGCACTATTTGCTGGAGCAAAGCTATACCTTCCATTTAAAGCCGCGCTTGCTTTACGTCGGCTCCCTCAGCAAGCAGGAAAAATGGAGCGAAATTTCTCATAGTCATCAATTTGTGGAAATACTTTTCATTGTGGACGGCAAAGGCACGGTGGTTTTTGAAAATTCGAAAAAAAACATACAAAAAGGCGACATTGTCATTTATAACGCCAATGTTCTCCATGCGGAATACAGTGATCCTTCCCAGCCGCTGGAAGCTCTATTTATCGGCTTCGATAAGCTGAGCATCACCAATCTGGAACCAAACTGTCTTATCCCGCCGCAATACGATTGTATATACTCCACAGAGGATATGTATCAGATTTTCAAGCATTATTTCGATTTCATCATCGAAGAATTGACTACAAAAAATCAGTTTTATTCCGACATAGCGCAAAATACGCTCCAGGTTATGCTGATGCAGCTGTTTCGTCTGCTGACCCGGTCTCAATGCGCCGATAATCTGCTGAAACAAAGTGAAGCCCTGTATAATGCATTGAATTATATTGACCAGCACTATCTGGAAAATATAAATCTGGACAGTATAGCGGCCGAGTGCTTTGTAACCAAATATTACCTTTCCCATTTATTTGCCAAGTATCAGCAAATGACCATTGGTAAATATATCTTTAACAAACGTATGGACGATGCCAAACACATGCTTTCTTACACCGACGACTCTGTTTTATCGATTGCGGAACAGGCTGGTTTTCATGATTTAAGCTATTTCTGTCGGGCGTTTAAAAAGGCAAACAATATGACCCCGCTTCAATACCGGAAATCTCAAAAAAAAGCCAATGAGAAGCTCCCTGTCTGAAGCGTTTGAGCGTTACACAATAACAAATCGGCCTTCTGTTGCTGCAAAGCCAACAGGAGGCCGATTTCATAAAAGGGACTTTTGCCTTTAAGAACGTTGTTCACTTTTCGGCTCGGTTCCCCCCAGATCTTCCAGAATTTCCGCTATTTCCTCTGCGCATTCCATATCCGTCAGCCTGTCATCCTTGATCGCGGTCCGCATTCTGCGCAGCGCCGCCCGACAAGCCCGATTGGTTTCTTCCAGATGCTTATCCACATCCCACATGCTCAATCTCCGCTCCTATCCGCTATGCGCTGTCCCCTTTTTCAACGCTTTGGGAAGATGATCCAGCCGTCGGGTCTGTGCCCATTCGGTCCGTTCCTCCTCTATCCGCTCCTTCTCCCGCCGCCGCACCCATTCGGCACGCGAGGTTAGATACAGTGGCGACACATAAAAATAGGGCAGCACCAACACGCAGGCCAGCAGCCAGCCGGAAAACCCCGCCATCATCCAGGCGGCATCTCCCGTTTTCCCCCGCATCAGGCGGCGGGATCGCTTTATGGCGACAGAGACGGATTTTGTTTCCTGCAAAAAATACTGGGCTGGCATATACCGCAGCATAATCAGCTGCAAGGCCACAAATCCCGCCAGCAATGCGAAAAGACCAAATATCTGTGCGAATAAAACGGTCACCGCGCTGATTGGTTCACCATTTCCCTGCTCCCGCAGCAATTGTGTGAAGCCCAGTACCAGTGCCGCCGGGAAAAAGCAAATCAATCCCCACATGCTTCGTAGAATCCATAGGGATAGCCGCCAGCGTACCGCTACGCTGTATCGTCCCCAGCGATAATAGGAGCGCAGGCAGCGGGAGGAAACCTGCTCCCTTTTCGTTTCCTCCGTTATTTTGTAATAATAGGCCGACTGTCCCAGCCGCAAGGGCGATGTCAGCAGCAGGTCCAGCCCTACGATACCGACGACTACCAATGCGTGCAGCAGCAACCGGGAATTGCCGGAGATCTCGTCCAGATGAATCACCTGCTCCATCCCCAAGCCGGTGAGACGTAGCACGCCAACCTCCAGCAGCAAAAGCAGCAGTCCTGCCGCTGCCACAATCCATTGGGCTAAAATCGCTCCTTTCCACTGTCCTTTCAGCGACAGGCGCGCCTGTTTTGCCAGTTTCATCCACATCCTGTCCTTTCCCGCTGGATAATTCTCTGTCCTTCACCTGACAGTATGCCCAGACAGTACTCAAAGGAAACATCTTCTGATAAAGAAATCTTTCCACTTTGCGTTTTCAGCTTCCGCAAAGCGAAATGGGCAAAATACCGGTTGATCGATATAATTATTCCGTTGTTTGTTTCGCTATAGCATTCTTGGAAATCATAAGAAAAACTGCTATAATAGCCGTAACGATTTGCTAGATAGCGATTTAATTCTAAAAAGAATGTAAAGGGAAAGTGGTTATGAAAATCCACACAAATTTCATCGGCGGAAACAGCATCGTGAAGAACCAAACCGCGCAAGCGGTCGTACTGGAAAACGAATTGCGTGATACTACCAAAGATTGGTTTTACTGGGCGTTCTGCGTGGAGGGGGCCCAGGGAAAAACCATAACTTTTCATCTGCAAAACTCCCGCTTGGGCTATTTCGGGCCGGCCGTAAGCTACGATTTGGAAACCTGGCATTGGTTGGGTAGCCTTGACAGCCCTTCCTCCTTTACCTATACCTTTGGCGAAACAGAAAGCACCGTATATTTTGCCCATCATATGCTGTATCATCCCAATCGCTTTGTGGCGTTTGCGCAGAAAAAAGGCCTGGCAATAATGGAGCTTTGCCGGGGCTACAAGGGCAGCAGCGTGCCCTGCATACAGCTTGGAAACGGCCACAAAAGCGTTATTTTGACCGCCCGCCACCATGCCTGCGAATCGACGGGAAACTACGTTTTGGAAGGTGTGCTGGATTCGCTGACAGCAAACCCACTCCCCGACACCACCATATTTTGTGTTCCGTTTGTGGATTATGAAGGCGTTCTCCGCGGCGACCAGGGCAAATCCCGCGCACCTCATGACCATAACCGCGACTATGATTTCCATGCAGAATCCCTCTATCCCGAATGTGCCGCCATAAAAGCATGGGCCGGGATAAACGGGTGCCACTACGGTTTTGATTTCCACTCACCCTGGCATAAGGGAGGGGAGCACGACCGGGTATTTATCGTCCGCAACCGCGCCGACCGGTTGGAGCGGTTTGAAAGATTCAGCTCCCTGTTTGCCGGCTGCATCACCGAGGAGGCGTTGCGCTACCGGCCGGAAAATGACTATCCGGCCGACACCGCCTGGAATCGGTTTGGCCCCCAATTCGCCTGTTATATGAGCCAGCGGCCTGAAAATCAACTGGCGTTTACATTGGAAACCACCTATTTTGGCACAGAAGATAATCAAGTGAGCAAGCAGGGCCTTCTGGAATTGGGGCGATGCTTTGCCAAGGCAGTAGGGGAGTATATGTTGAATGATGAACTCTCATTCCCGGTATAAAATAATAACAGTCAAAAGAATGCGGAACTTCATCAGAGCACACATAGATACGAAATGAATAAGCACCAACATCAAAAAACATTTTTATTTTACACCATTAAGCCGCTTTCGCATGCTTTCCATGGATTCATGATGCGGCATGCCAACCTCCAGCGGCAAAAGCAGCATTTCTGCACCCGCTACAGCCGCATGACAAATAAAATCCAGGACCGGAATATTCCGGTCCTGGATTTTAGCGCATTATGGTTCAGTACACGCCCCTATCGTGGGCAGTCTGGTACATGGCAATGACATTTTCCACTGGACTGTTGTCCTGCAACTGGTGGGTGGGCGCCAGATGATAACCACCGCCGGGCATCATGATCTCCAATGTTTCGGTGACGTTGCGGACCACGTCTTCCGGTGTGCCGTAGGCCAGCGGACCCGCGGTGGAGATACAGCCGTGGAAGGAGAGCCGGCCGCCGAAATGTTCCTTCAGATAAGCAGGGGACATATTGGCTGCTTCCGGCTGAAGGGTGTCCACAGCGTTTACTCCCATCTCGATAAAATCCTCATACACCCAGCTGGAGCTGCCGCAGGTGTGCACCATTACCGGCAGATGATACGCTTTCGCCAGATCAATAAACTGCTGGTGCATGGGCCGCAGCACCCTGCGATACATATCCACGCTGATCATCGGCGCAATCTGGGTGCCCAGATCCTCTCCCAGCCACATGAAGTCCAGCGCATCCCCCGCCTTGTCCAGCAGACGTTCCAGAATGCCGATTTCCATCCCCAGCTTCCGGCGTGCCAAATCCAGGGTAGCCTCATCCTCCGTCATCAGATTCACCAGCGTGTCTTCCATGCCCATGACCCGGCCTATGGAATTGATGATGTCCCCTGTGCCGGGGCTGCCGATATACAGAGCATATTCTTTCTGAGATCGAATGTAGTCCAGCGCCATTTCATAATCAAAATCGTCCGGCGAAGGGAAGGGAAAGGCCCGAATAGTTTCCTCATCCGCATTCTGCAGCGGGAAATGGCAGAAATCGTTGTAACCGCCGCTTTCATTTTCCACCCATCTGGTATAAAAACCATAGATAGCATCCACCTGACAGCCTTCAATTTTGGGATACAGCAACGGTCCGGTATAGCGGGGAGAAACACCGCGAAAGTCCACTCCAAGCGCTTCAAACAGCCGCCCGTAATCATCTCCCTCTATCCCCAGTTCCACACACAAACGGTGGTGAATACCTGCATTAGTACAGTAATCGATGGGAACCCGGTCGGTTTTTTCAAAAGCAAAGGTCCGCAGCACCCGTTCTTTTGCCGTCATGGTTTCATGCGCTTTTCGAATTTTGGTCATACAACATCTTCCCTTCCGCTTCTGTCGTCTGGCAGATCTATCAGAACATTGATCATTATAGCCGCTGCTGGAATATAGTGTCAATCGAATCCGGAATTCTCTGAAAATCATTTGTGTTTTGTGCTAAAACAGGCTATAATGTAAAAAACGCGCAGATGCGATTGAAATCGATCTATATCTCCGAACTTCGGCATAACCTCTTGAAGGTGGGAAGAACATCATGAAGGCACGGCATCCTATGCTGCGAACCATTGCTGCCATAACCACTGCTCTGGCCATTGCCGCTTTTTCTCTTTTCGCCGGCGGCTGCAGTGCGGAACCGGCAGATTCGGTAATACCCACATTCATCACCGACGTTTATACCGCCTATAACAGCTATATCTATCAGGATGCTTTGGGCCGCCGGGTTACTATTCCAGGGGATATCCACTCCATTGCGGCAACCGATTTCGCCTCCGCCGCCCTGATAATCGCCGCCGGGATGCGGGACAATCTGGTTGCCACCGGTGCTTTTTGTGAAAGCAACACCTTGTTTCAGCGGATGGGTATACCGTCCTCCGATCCACTGAAAACTATGGACGGCAACGCGGTGAATCCTCAGGCAATCATCGCCCTGCAGCCGGAGCTCGTCATCCTATCCACGGAGAATCAGAAGGAATTAGGTCCGCTGGAGAATGCCGGACTGAACGTTGGAATTCTGGACAACTCTACCTTCGAAGGCTTTTGCCAATCTTTATGCTCCCTGCTTCCCATGGACAAATCCCGTCCGCTCACCCGTGACACGGTGGATATTTATTACACCATCGAAAGCGCCTTGTCTCAGGAAAAACCTTGCCGCGTTTATCTGCCAAGCCCGGAGAACCCTCTGATGACTTCCGATCAACCCCTGATGCGGGATCTGGTGCGAGCCGCCGGTGGCAGGGATGTGGCAGAAGCAATACCAGCCGGAACAGCGGTAACGGCTGAACAGCTGGCGAAATGGGATCCCGACTATATCCTGCTTCCGGAGGATGCCGCCTATACCAAGGAAGATCTGCTGTCCGACAACCGTATGGCGCAACTGTCTGCCGTCCGGGAAGGCCATGTCCTGCAGCTGCCGGCCGTTCTCTGGTCTGACGGCTCCTATTCCGTGCTGCTCGGCATGCAGATTGAATGGCTGGCGATGCACCTGCATCCGGACCGTTATCCGCCCCAAATGGTCTTTACAGAAATTCAGGATTTCTTCCAGCGACGCTTTCAGCTGGATATTTCCCTAGAAGATCTGCAATGATCCGGTTTCAAGAGAAAAAGGACAAACAACAACGCCTGCGGACCATCATCGGTCCACAGGCGTTCATTTTATAGGCATTCCCCTTTTTCCTTTTGCAGGCAGCCGCAGACTGTGCGGAAATCACAGCATGTTCTTTTTATGCAGAATCCAACTGACGACACCCATAAGCGCCACAGCCAGCACAATGGGAAACCAGAAAAACTGCGCTAAAGGCAGCCCCTCCACATTCATGCCGTAAAATCCAGCGATAATGTTGGGAATGGAAATCACAATGGTGATGGAGGCCAGCACCTTCATGACAATATTCAGATTATTGGAAATCACCGAAGCAAAGGCGTCCATGGTTCCGGACAAAATATTCAGATAAATGCTGGACATCTCAATCGCCTGCTTGATCTCGATCAGAACATCCTCCAGCAGATCCTGGTCATCCTCATACAGCTTAATATAGCGACCCCGCATCAGCTTTTCCAGGGTGGTTTCATCCGCCTTCAAAGAGGTAGAAAAATACACCAGCGATTTCTGCACATCCAGCAACTGGATCAGTTCCTTGTTTTTCATCGACCGGCGAAGCTGCTTTTCCAGCGAGCTGGACAGCTTATCGATCTGCTTCAGAAACTGCAGATACCGGGTGGCCACCCGCAGGATCAGATGCAGCACAAACTGAGTTTTCAGGCTGGTCTGCACTCCCTTGACCACGCCCTCCGCAAACTCGGAAAGAATGGCGTTCTCCCGCAGAGACACGGTGATAACATTGGTATCGGTCACCAGAATCCCCACCGGCAGGGTGCTGTAAGTAACACTTGTTTCATCCCGTTCCGCCACCGGCGCATCGATAATAATCAGGGTTGTGCCGTCCTCCGTCTCAATACGGGAGGATTCCTCCTCATCCAAAGCCGCGCGCAGAAAGTCAGGTTCCAGAGAAAACCGCGTCAGCAGCTCATTGATTTCCCGTTCGTCAGGATTCACCACATTGATCCAGCACCCGTTTTCCAGTTCCTCCTGTGGGCGGATGCGGCCATTGACGGTCTTGTAATACCGAATCATAAGCATACCCCTTTCCCGGGGCACACCTATCCCTGCAGACAGCGAGCCCCGGCCTTATGTAATTTTTGAATACGCAAACATCGTCCAGGGTCAGGACTCACCTTGCCCACCTCCGTGATGGATGATTCAGCCGCCTGTTTCTTATACAAACATGCAGGCTGCTCTCAGTTTTTCATAAAACCGCAGAAGATGGCGATCATCAATTGACGCCGTCTGTAACAGGCGTTGATATTCCTCATCGTCACTGCTGACTGTGTCTATTATAGCACAATATACGTAGATTGCAAGAGAAATTCAACAAAATCAGTACTCTACCTACCCTATTCGCCTAAAACGGGGGTTTTTAGGACTATTTAGTCCTTTTCCGGATATTTTGAATAGAATCTCAGCAATCCACTTCACCATATGCAATCCGGCTCTTGTATTTTCCAGGCTTATAACCTATAATACTCAAGAGGTGATACCATGCGTCATGAATATGTCTGCGGGGCCGTCCTGTACACCGTCACCCCGTCCGGCATCCGCTATGTTCTTGTTATCGAGAAGGAGGGCCATTGCGGGCTTCCCAAAGGACATATAGAACCAGGAGAGACGGAAACACAGACCGCGCTGCGGGAAATACGGGAGGAGACCGGTATAACAGCTCGCATCATCGACGGTTTCCGCTTGGAGGTATCCTATCAGAAAAGGAGCTGTCTGCAGAAGCATCTGACCTGTTTCCTTGCTGCTTATGATAACCAATATACGCCCAGCCATACAAGCGAGGTTCAAGACGTTCTGCTCCTTCCTTATGTGGAAGCCTATGCGGCATTGTCCTATCCAACGTCTAAAGAACTTCTGGAAAAAGCCCATCAATTTCTGTTAAATAACGGTATATAGGAAAACAGCCGGCGAAGGGATTTTTTGTCCTTCGCCGGCTGTTTTTTATACGAATAACGAAAATCAATCTTTACGTTTGTTGAAAATGGACATGATATCGATATAATCTGCATCTTCCTCCGGATGGGCAGCGCTGTTCACCGTTTGAGTAAAGGCAGCGGCAGGATTGGCCGCGCCGGGCGCTGCCGCCGTCTCCTGAGCTTTATAGGAACCATCGGAAACAAAGCCGGTAGCGATCACTGTCACGCACATCTCGTCGTCCATGGTTTCGTCGAAAGCGGCACCCCAGATAATGGTTGCATCCGGATGAGCGGCCCTGGAAATCATGGAAGAAGCAAGCTCCACATCCTCCAGGTCAATATCCGCCGAGGAGGTGATATTGATAATAACGCCGCGGGCGCCGTCAATGGTGGTTTCCAGCAGCGGACTGGCGATGGCGGCTTCCGCGGACATCTGCGCCTTGTCCTTGCCTCCGGCACGGCCAATGCCCATGTGGGCATAACCCGCGTCCTTCATAATCGCCGTCACGTCGGCAAAGTCCAGGTTAACCAGTCCAGGGACCTTGATGAGTTGAGAAATACTCTGAACACCCTGCCGCAGCACATCATCCGCCACCTCGAAAGCGTTGGCCAAGGTGATGCGCTGCTCGCTCACCATCTTCAGCCGCTCGTTGGGGATGACCACCAGGCTGTCCACATGCTCCCGGAGGTTGGCAATCCCGTTTTCGGCCTGCTCCATCCGGCGGCGCCCCTCAAAGGAAAAAGGCTTGGTAACGATTCCCACCGTCAGTATCCCCAGATCCCGGGCAATTTCGGCCACTACGGGCGCGGCGCCTGTGCCGGTGCCGCCGCCCATACCGGCGGTGATGAAAACCATATCTGTTCCCTTCAGGGCGGCCGTGATCTCCTCGCGGCTTTCCTCAGCGGCGCGCTGTCCCTTTTCCGGGTTGGCGCCCGCCCCCATGCCGTGGGTCAGCTTTTCTCCGATTTGAATTTTCTGCGTAGCCTGGGAGAGATACAAAGCCTGATGATCGGTGTTGATAGAGACAAACTCCACACCCTGAACACCGGAACGGACCATGCGGTTGATGGCGTTGCCACCGCCGCCGCCCACACCGACTACCTTTATCTGCACGCCGTCGACGAAATCACTGTCAAACTGAAACCCCATGAAACTTCCTCCCAGCTTTTATTTCCTAGCCACTCAGCTTATACTCAAAATCACGGTTTTTACCGCAGGTTCAAAATTTCCTTTTTATTCTACCACGGCGGAAAATGAAATTCAACAGGTAACCGCAATGAAAATGCCGTATTTACAGAGAATTTTAATTTTATTCGACAAAAACCCCAATATATGGGGGATTATGCGGCAGGCGCAGTGGTCCCTGTAGTCGAAGGAGCGGCGGAAGCGGTGGGTTCGGTACCGGCAGTCGTTGTGGGGCCGGTTCCCGTCGGCGCGGTGGTCAGCAGCTCCTGGGGCGTATATACCGCCATATCGTTGTCCGATTTCCCGTCCGAATAGGAACGCAGATCCAGCACCCCTTCCGTCAGGGCGCCATGTCCCTTCAGCACCATGGGAAGGGTGGTGGACACCACCGCGATTTTATGGGAAAGATTGGTCTCATTCCCCAGGGCGATTGTCACCTGATTGTTCCAGTTGAGCTGTATATCGCTTTTGTCCGCCAAATCAATCTCCACGATTCCACCGGTCAGATCCATCCGGCCTTCGGTGGTCTGGGCGATCTGTGCCGTCTGTTTAAAGGCGGCCAGCAGCGTGCTTATAATGTCCAAGCTTCTCTCATCCATAGCCTGCCCACCCAGCGTACAGCTTTCCGGGGTGACTCCCTTAAAATACAGATAGCGGGGAGGGCGGTCCGACTCCACAGGAAGTTTTTCCACTGCCCTTCCGTTGGCGCCCACCACATACCAATTTCCATCGGCATAGCGGGCACCCAGAATTTCCGTCTCCCGCACCTGGATGGTGATGGTATCAAAGGAAGAATTGCCGATATCTATGTAATCAATGTAAGGAAACGCCTCACGAATTTGTTCACTTGCCCTTTTTTTATTCACCGAAAAAACGCTTTGTCCCACCTGGATGCCGCTGATACCCGCAATCGCCTCTTTGGAATAACGGGTATCCCCTACCACCTCAATCGACTTAACCGCAAATACCGCAGAACGGTCGTTATCTGTGCGTCCCGGCATCATCAGCAGCATGAATGCCGTTGCGCCTCCCAGCACCAGAATGGCAATGAAAAGCACAATCACCAGATGAAACCGGCTGATTCGCCGGCGTTTTCGCCTAACAGTTGTTTCCGCTCTCGACTCCTTGATCTGCTTTTCCATGCCGCACCTCCTTTTGCCGTCCTGAACATTCACTGTTATCTTCTTATTTTACCTCAAATGCAGGGTACAAGCACACAAACAAAGATCCGCTCCTCTTTGGCTCTGTGTCTATTCTATCACCCGATGCACCTCGGCGCCGATGGAACGCAAGCCTGCCTCCAGTTTCTCATAGCCTCGGTCCAGATGATGCAGCTCTGTAACAGTCGTTATCCCTTCGGCTGCCAATCCGCACAGAACAAGGGCGGCTCCTCCCCGCAGATCGGTACATTCCACCTGGGCGCCGGACAAAACCGGTGTGCCCTCCACCACTGCCACACGGCCTTCTACCTTGATACGCGCTCCCAAGCGCAGCATTTCACCGGCGTGCTTATAGCGGCTTTCAAAGATGTTTTCGATGAATACGCTGGTGCCGTCAGCCACACAAGCCATAGCCATCACCGGCGCCTGCGCATCGGTGGGAAAACCAGGATAGGGCATGGTACGCACGGATTTGATCCGCCGCAGCCGGGCCGGCGCACTGATGAGAATATCCTTCTCCCACAAAGAAATATGACATCCCGCTTCCTCAAAGGCTGGCAGAATACCGGCCAGATGGGCCGGCTCTACCTGTTT
This sequence comes from uncultured Oscillospiraceae bacterium, assembly GCA_902492455.1. Lineage (GTDB taxonomy): Bacteria > Bacillota > Clostridia > Oscillospirales > Acutalibacteraceae > CAKTXU01. The sequence continues at coordinate 55,929 of CABULH010000001.1, read as the reverse complement.
TAGAAACAAGGAGCCGCCGGTAACAGCGGCCGCTGCCATATATGTCGCCGCCTCGATGCGGTCCGGAATGACCCGATGACGGCATCCCGACAGCCGGTCCACCCCTTCGATTAGGATACAGCCCTCGCCCTGGCGAGTAATCCGGGCGCCGCAGGCGTTGAGATACGCGCATAGATCCACAATCTCCGGCTCCCGGGCGGCATTAACAATTTCCGTGGTTCCCTCCGCCAGTACGGCGGCCAGAAGTACGTTTTCCGTAGCGCCCACGCTGGGAAAAGCCAAGGTAATCGTGGTGCCTTTCAGCCGGCCGTTCACCCGGCAGTTGAGCCTTCCACGTTCTTCCTCGATCTCCACCCCCAGCTTGCGCAGCGCCGCCAGATGCAGATCAATGGGGCGCGGCCCCAATTCACAACCGCCCGGGAAGGTCAGATGCGCCTCTCCCATCCGAGCGGAAATCGCACCCAGGAACACAATGGAAGAGCGCATCTCCCGCATCAGCTGATCGGGTACGTCGTTGCGGCAGAGACCGGCGGTATTCACCGTGACGCAGTCGCCCTGCTGTTCCACCCGACAGCCCAGATACCGCAGAATAGCGGCAGACGCCTCCACATCAGAAAGCGCCGGACAGTTGCTGATCTCGCTGGAGCCATCCGCCAGCAGTGTGGCGGCCAGAACCGGCAGTGCGCTGTTTTTCGCCCCGTGAATCGTCACCGATCCACTCAGTTTATGTAGCCCTTCAATCGTTAGCCTTTCCATATCACGCACCCTTTCCTCCATTGAAAAGGCGATCCGGCAGAAAACCGCCGGATAACCGCCCGCAAACCATCGTATGCAGGCGGCGGAAAGGATGTTCATGACGATGCCGCTAGGGAACTGTCACTTTTTGCTGGATGCTGTCTGCAGAGTTTCCTCCACAACGGCGTATATGCGGTCATCCGCGTCGAGAATAGCCGCTTTTTGCGCATTTTCCCCCATTTGCTTCAGCGTATCGGGAGAGAAGACAATCTTCTGCAGAGCGTCCCACAATGCATCGGAGGTCAGCTCTTTCTCCTGCATACAAACCGCCGCTCCCCGGCGAACCAGTGCCATGGCATTGTGGTACTGATGATTCTCCGCCACATTGGGGGAAGGGATCAGAATGGAAGGCTTGCCGGCGGCGGGCAGTTCGCTGAGGGTCATAGCCCCGCAGCGGCAAATCACCAGATCCGCCGCCGCCATGCAGCGGGGCATGTCGTCGATATATTCTCGCACACGAATTCCCTCTTTGTCAAGAGGAACCCCTCGTTCTTTCATCGCAGAACAAAAGGAATCCCATCCCGCTTTTCCGGTGCCGTGGATATGCTGCAGCCTCCCCTGACGGCAGCTGTGCGCCAGCACATCTGCCATAGCGGCATTCACCCGCTCCGCGCCCAGGCTGCCACCGAAGGACAGGATCAGCGGCCTCTCGTCCACGCCCAGCTCTTTCCTGGCCTTCTCTTTCGCGGCTTCATCCATATGCCGGAATGCCGGGCGCAGGGGATTACCGGTCACCACCACCCGGCAGCCCTCCGGCAGATATTTGCGGGCGGCTTCATCACAGATCATCACAGCAGAGGCGTATTTAGCCAGCATCTTCACCGTCATGCCGGGATAAGCGTTGGATTCATGAACCAGCACCGGTATCCCCATCCCCGCCGCTTTGCGCAGAATAGGACCGCTGACATATCCGCCGGTGCCGATGGCAATATCCGGCCCGAACTCTTTGAGAATTCTGGCGCAGGCCCCGCCGGCGGTTACCGCATGGACAGCGGCCGAGACGTTGCGCCCTATGTTCTTCAGGCTCAGCCGCCGCTGAAACCCCCGGACATCCACGGTTTGAATAGGATAGCCTGCTGCCGGTACCAAATTGGTCTCCATTCTGCCCTTGGCGCCGACAAACAAAATCTCCGCCGTGGGATTCTGCTCTTTGATTTTGTCGGCGATGGCTAAGGCGGGATTGATATGTCCCGCAGTGCCGCCGCCGGTCATCAACACGCGCATTTTTGATCCTCCTCATGCCGATTGTAGCAAACGATATGGTAAAGTGTAGAAAGGGGTTGCTGCAAAATGAAACATTTTGCAGCAACCCTCTGAAAAACCGCTTGCGGGCCATCAATGGCGGCTCGCATTTCGCGTTTTCAAACGTGAAACCGCGCTTTTTCCAGTTTGTGTATTCATGTATTGTGCAACAGCCTCTCCTACGTCTTTTCCGCTTTTACGTTTCGTGAAATGGACAGCACCACGCCCATCTGCGCCAGCAGCATCACCAGCGAGGTGCCTCCGTAGCTGAAAAAGGGAAGGCTGATGCCTGTGTTGGGCATCACGTTGGTAATCACGGCCAGATTCAGCACCACCTGAACGCCGATCTGAGCGGTCAGGCCAATTGCCAGCATAGAACCGAATTTATCCGGCGCCTTCATGCCGATGGTAAACCCTCTCCATACCAGCAAAGCAAACAGGATAATAATCAGTACTGCGCCGACGAATCCCAGCTCCTCGCACACAATGGAGAAGATGAAGTCGTTCTGCGGCTCGGGTAGGAACAAATGCTTCTGCCGGGAGTTCCCCAATCCCTGGCCCATCAGGCCGCCGGACCCGATGGCATACAAGGATTGCACCGTCTGCCAGGCCAGATCACGGCCGGTAAGACCGCCTTCATAAATCTTATCGCTGGTGTAAACCTCCAAAGGATTCAGCCATACCGCAATCCGGTCCTGTTCATAACCCAGGACAAAAATCATCACGAACACGGCGGCCGCTCCCAAGATCAAGGTAAGGATCAAATACAGCGTTTTGGTTCCGCCCACAAACATCATGATGATGCCGATGGCTAAAAGCAGCATGGTGCCCGACAGGTGAGGCTCCTGGAATACCAGCCCGCACACCACCATGAGGATCAGCATAAAGGGAAGATAACCCCGGGTGAAGGTGTTCATCTTTTTATGATTCAAGGAAATCAAATGGGCAAACAGTAGGATCAGCCCGAATTTCGCTACCTCCGACGGCTGAAACTGACCGATTCCCGGCAGCCGTATCCAACGGTGGATGCCGGTGGAACTGGGGAGAAACAGCACCACCACCAGCAAAATCAGAGAAACCGCCATGATGGGCAGGGCGAAGTGATGCAGCACGTGATAATCAATGGTGGAAATCAGCAGCATGGCCACAACGCCCAGCACGGCGAAAAGCAGCTGCTTTTTGATGTAAAGATAGCTGTCATCATTTTTATAAAAGGAATAGACATAACTGGCGGAATACAGACTGATGAGCCCCACCACCAGCAGGATCATCAGCAGAATGAACATCGGCGTATCGAATCCGTTGGCGACGGAAAAAAAACGGATTTTCTTCTTCTGTCTTGGCTGCTGAGGCGCAGCCGGGTTCTTAACGCCTGTTCTTGCGGCTGCCATGTTCATTCCTCCTTCCGCAGGAATTTCTTCTTTACAGTATACGGCAATTGCCAGGGATTATGCGTCCGAGAGCATTTTACAGCAGCATTCCGGCCGCTAGGCAGCCGATCACCGCCAGCAGGGAAAACACCACCACGATTTTATTCTCGCTCCAGCCGGACATCTCAAAATGGTGGTGCAGCGGCGCCATTTTAAACAGCCGCTTGCCGTGGGTCAGCTTGAAATACCCAACCTGCAGGATATCGGAAAGGGTTTCCAGAATATACACGATTCCTGCCGGGATCAGCAGCAGGGGCCGGTTGATGCCGAATGCTAAGGCACACAGTACCCCGCCGATAAAGAGAGAACCGGTATCGCCCATGAATACTTTAGCCGGATGCAGATTCCACAGCAGAAAGCCCGCCAGGCCGCCCGCCATGGCCGCAGCCACCAACCCCTGGGCAAAATAGCCGGTGATACCGGCCGCCACCAGGAAAAAGAGCGAAACCACAAAGCTCACGGTTCCGCAAAGCCCGTCGATGCCGTCGGTCAGATTGGTGGCATTGGAGGTGGCTACCACCACAAACATGCAAAAGGGAATGAACCACAGGCCAAAATCCACCTCTCCGACAAAAGGGACCTCCACAGCTGTGCCTCCTGCCAGATAAAGAGAAAGAGCATATCCCGCCGCCACCAGCAGCTGAGCAAACATCTTTTGGCCGCTGGTGAGACCCAGATTCCGCTTCTTCACAACCTTGATGTAATCGTCCATAAAACCAATGCCGCCACAGCAAAGCGCCATCAACACACCGGCGACCAGCCGGGTCAGCAGCAGCTGATTGACACCGGATTCCACATTGAATATTTTGATGGGCAGGAAGAGATCACATACCAGTACGGCGGCAACCAGCGCGGCCACCATCCCCAGAATAAACAGGACGCCGCCCATAGTGGGGGTTCCCTGCTTGTTCTTATGCCAGGCCGGTCCGATATCCCGGATTGTCTGGCCGAATTTCAGCCTGTGCAGCACTGGTATCAGCTTTTTTCCCAGCAGAGCGGAAACCAAAAAAGCCGCCAGAGCCGTAGCTGCCACCACGGTTATCCCCATCGCATCCATACCCATTATCTACCTTCCTGTACGAACTCGCCGCACCGGATTCCCACGAATCCCGCGCAGCCGGCGGCCGGGCCGCCCACTCTTATTTCCCGTCTGCTGAACGAGCAAAACACACCGCCAAGCGGATTCCAGGTGTTTCCCTTCGTCCAGATGCAAGGATTGATAAATCGCAATCCTTACATGTTGACTTAGGCCGTCCTGCGGATTTGACGGCAGCCTATAAACGATGAGAACAAGGAGCCGGTCGGGACGGGAAGGTGGTAAGTTCTCTCCAGCCACACCGTCGCTCCGCCCGTCTCATCGTTTTCATTCCTTCAAGGCCTCCGCCACAACCTCCCGTTCATCCAGATGGATGATACCGGTGTGGAGAATCTGATAGGTTTCATGTCCCTTGCCTGCCAATAGCACCGTGTCGCCGGGCTTGGCGTGAGCCACCGCCCAGCGAATCGCTTCCGGACGGTTTTCGATCACCGTATAGGGCGTCTTGCTGCCCTGCAGCCCTTCCAGAATATCCTGAATAATGGCGCCCGGCTCTTCCGTACGGGGATTATCGGATGTAATAACCAGATAATCGGAAAGCGCGGCGGCAATGGCGCCCATCTTGGGACGCTTGCCTTTGTCCCGATCTCCGCCGCAGCCAAAGACGGTGATTAAGCGCCCCTCGGTACACTTCTTCATGGTTTCGCAGATATTCTGCAGACCGTCCGGCGTATGGGCATAATCGATCACCACGGTGAAATCCCGGCCGGTGGGAACGATCTCCGCCCTTCCCTTAACCCCCGGCGCCGCGGACAACGCATCCACCACCTTGGCGAAGGGCATCCCCAGCGTCAACGCGCAGGAGGCGGCCGCCAAGGCGTTATACACGGAGAAATCCCCCGGAATTCCCAGCCGTACCCGGCCGATCACGCCGGTGCCCACCAGTTCGAAATCCACCCCGTCTGCCCGGCCCCGGATGTTCCGGGCGGTGTAATCCGCCTCATCATTGCCGGCGGAATAGGTCACCAGCCGGCAGCCGAGACCTTCGGCGAGCTGCCGGCTCCATTCATCGTCCATATTGACGATACCGGTGCGGCACATGGTGAACAGCCGCTTTTTGGCGGCGAGATAATTTTCCATGGTTTTGTGGTAATCCAGATGATCCTGGGTCAGATTGGTGAAAACCGCCGCATCGAAGGTACAGCCCTCCACTCGGTCCTGATCCAGAGCGTGGGAGGAGACCTCCATCACCGCATAAGTGCACCCTTCCGCCGCCATCAGCGCCAGCATGCTCTGCAGATCGTAGGGGTCCGGCGTGGTATGTCCGGCGGGCAGCACCCGTTCGCCAATCATATTCTGAATTGTGCCGATGAGACCCACCTTATAGCCGCAGGCCTCCATAATCGCCTTGAGCATATACGTGGTGGAGGTTTTGCCATTGGTTCCGGTGATTCCCACCAAATGCAGCTTATCAGCGGGATTCCCAAACCAGTTGGCACTCATCCGCGCCCAGGCGCGGCGGGTGGAAGGCACCAGCAGCTGGCAATCGAGACCCAAATCCCGCTGCGCCACCACCAGAGCGGCGCCGTCCTGGGCCGCCTTTTCCGCAAAATCGTGGCCATCCGCCGCCGTTCCCTCGATACAGACAAAGGCCCAGCCAGGTTTTACCCGCCGGGAATCGCAGGTAATGCCCTCTATTTCCAGTTCGCCGTTGGTATCGATCACATCCAGACCCTTCATTAGCTGTGACAGCTTCATGTTTTGGACCCTCCCTTTACAGCCGGGCAGGGAGAGAACCTTTTCCCTCCCGCGGCCCGCTTTCATTATGGGGTTTATTCTAGTAGTATGGACAAAAAAGCTACTCGATATTGTCCTCATAAACAAATTCTACCGTAACTACCGTGCCGATAGGAACCTCCGTGCCTGCCGCCAGGCTCTGCCCGGATGCCTTGGCCTCGCCGCTGCTGAGTCCCAGCCCGGACAGCTGGATATTCAGCCCGGCGTTGACAGCGGCGGCATTGGCCCGAGAAACAGTCATACCCTTGAAATCCGGCACCTTGGCTGTTTTCGGCGTCGTATCCTCTTCGGTATACAGCACCACCGTTCCGCCCTTGGGAATGGATTTCCCTGATTCCGGCACCTGCTTGATTACGGTGCCGCCGGAACCCATCACCTTGTATTCCAGCCCCAGATTCGCCAGCTTGTTTTGCGCGGTGCTGACCGAATCCCCTTCCACCTTGGGGGTGGTGCGGCTCATGTTGGCAATTTCCTCTTCCGTATATTTGGGTTCGATCCCCAAATAGGGCAGCGTATCGTTGAGAACCTTCTGGGCCACAGGCGCCGAAATGGTGCCGCCGAAGCGGACAGCGCACTGAGGCTCATCCAGCATGACCAGAATCGCTACCTTGGGATCGTCCGCCGGCGCAAAGCCGGAGAAGGAGGCCCAAACGTCCCGCTTGGTTTCGGTTTTGTCGGCGGTACCGGTCTTGCCAGCCACCCGGTAGCCAGGCACATAAGCGTTTTTCGCGCCGCCGCCGTTGACGCTGGCCGCCATCATCGTGGCCAGGCGCTGGGAGGTGCTGGCGGAGATCACCTGCCGCTTGACGGTGGGTTCGGTTTTCTGCACTACGTTGCCCTCTTCATCCAGAATCTGCTGCACCACATAAGGCTGCATCAGCCGCCCGCCGTTGGCCACCGCCGCCATGGCGGTGATCATCTGGATGGGGGTGACCTTAAAGGTCTGACCGATGGAGCAGGTGGCCAATTCCACGGGATTCAAGCCGTTGGGGCCTTCCTCCGGATGATAAAGATCAGAGGTGATCCGAGCCTCGCCCAGCATATCAATACCGGTTTTTTCAGTAAAACCAAAACCAGTGTAGTATTTAAAGAAAAGATGACGGCCGATCTTCGCGCCCAACTGCATGAAATAGGGATTGCAGGATTTGGATATGGCCCCTGGGAAATCCACCTGTCCATGGCCCGGGGTTCCGACGTGGCATTTGATCCGCGTGCCTTCTACTACCAGATAGCCAGGGCAGTTGAAGGTGGTATGCTCGTCGGCGATTCCCTCTTCCAGCGCCATAGCGGCGGTGAAGGTTTTGAAAACAGAACCGGGTTCATAGTAATCCGTTACCGGCTTGTTTTTCCACTGCTTCCACTGGGCATCCTGAAGCGCTTTGGATTTTTCGTCACCGGATAACAGTGCGATCTGAGCCGCTATATCCGGATCTGCAATCACCTGATACTCATTGGGATCGTAATCTCCCTTGGTGGCCATGGCTAAAATGGCGCCGGTGTCCACCTCCATCACAATACAGATGCCCCGGTTCGTACTGCCGGTTTCCTTAACGGCCACTTCCAGATACTTTTCCGCGAAATTCTGTACCGACTGATCGATGGTAAGCACCAGAGAACGCCCCTGCTCCGCATCGATGGTGCTTTCATATTTCAGGGAAGTGGGCATTTCTTCGCCCCAACCGTTCTGGGCGGTCACGATCCGGCCGGGTTTTCCCGACAGCACATCGTTGTAATAAGCCTCCAAACCTTCGCCGCCCTTGTTCTCTGCGTTGACGAAGCCCAGAACGCTGGAAAGCAGGGTGCCGCTGGGATAATACCGTTTATAATCCGTTATAATCCGAAAGATGCCCGTGCTGCCGAAGCCGTTGTCCTCCACCCACTGAATGAAGGTCTCCACCAGATCTTTCTCAATCTTCTTTTTAATAATTTCGTATTGGGAGTTAACCTTAAGCGTCTGTTTATACAGCCGTTCCCGGTCCACCTCCAGCAATACGGAAAGCTCGTCGGCGATTTTGGTGCGCACCGCCTCGTCATCCGGTATGTTATGGGGAGACATGATGATAGTCCCCACTTCGGCGGAGCCCGCCAGCAGCTTCATATTGGCATCGTAGATGGATCCCCGGTTGGGGGAAATCTCACTGTCGCTGAGCTGCTGGGATACCGCTTTTTTTTGCCACTCATCTGTCTGAACGATCTGCAGAACCGCCAGCTTGCCGACTATGGCGGAAAAGCAGAAGCCCACGATCACCACCAGAATGATCATAGACCGCCGCCACATCTGCCTGGTCGGCGCCTTGGTTGTTACGTCCTGTTTTACCGATTTTGCCAACTGGAGTCCCTGCCTTTCCAGGCCATGATCGGCAGGATGCGCCATGGCCCAAGTCGAAAGAGATTGCTGCCGACGCCCTTCCCCGCAGATGAAAAACGAGAGTTGCGATCTCTCATCCCAACTCTCGGCATCTATCCCCGCGCGGAGGGGCGCCTGTTGCCGCACGCGGCCCTCCACATCATACTTATTGTGCTAGTTAAACAGGTATGCCAACTGAGAGAAAAAATTTGTAATGGAGCTCCCGATTTTTTCCCACCAGCTCTGAGAGCCTTCGTCCGGCAGCTCCACCTTATCGCCGCCGTCCACCGTGAAATACTCAATCTGCCCGGATTCTATCTTCTGCATCCCATGTTCCTGGGCATAGGCATCCACGCTCTGGGCGGAGGTTTTGGCTGCCAACTCAGCATTCAATTGCTTATATTCGCTTTTCAGCTCGTCCAACTGCTGCTGTTTCTGGCTGATGAGCTTGTTCTGTTCGGTCAGCTGCACCCGGGTGGTGATCATACTGCCGATTACCGTTACCAAGAGAGCCGCCACAAAAAGCGTCAGAGCGGTATTCAGCAGAGACTGCACCTTCAGCCGGCGCTTTTGGACTTTTTCCAGCTTTTTGTTGGGCTTAAGCTTGATGATCTTATCTTCCTTCGGCTCAAAAAGCGACAGATCATAGGCTTCACTTCCAGGGGAATGAATCGCCATGACGCTTCCTCCTTTTTCAACTTCTCTTTAGTCTTTATATCGAGCGTGCAGCCGCCGGACACACCGCAATTTAGCGCTGCGAGCCCGGGGATTTTCCTTAAGTTCCGCCGGCGATGCCTGCGCCGGTTTACGTAGTATCGGCTCCGCCGCTGGTGTACGACCGCACACGCAGACCGGAAAATCCGGTGGGCAGACGCAGCCCTGCCGCCAGGCGGCGAACCGCTGTTTAACCAAGCGATCTTCCAGCGAATGAAAGGTGATCACCGCCAAACGGCCGCCTTCCTTCAGGCAGTCAAAGGCGGTATCCAGCGCGGCAGAGAGACAGTCCAGTTCCCCATTCACCGCGATGCGCAGCGCCTGAAATACCTGGCGGGCGGGATGGCCCTCCCGTCTGACCGCCGCGGGAACAGCGCTTTTAATAATCTCGGCCAATCGGCCGGTGGTGACGATGGGTTCTGCCGCCCGTTCCCGGACAATAGCCCGGGCGATGGGCCGGGAGAACTTCTCTTCCCCGAAGCGGAAAAAGATATCCGCCAGCTCTTCCGCAGACAAGCTGTTCACCAGCTCTGCCGCCGTGGAACCGCTCTGACTCATCCGCATGTCCAGCGGCGCGTCGTGATGGTAGGAAAAGCCCCGTTCCGGTGCATCCAGCTGATGAGAAGAGACGCCGATGTCCAGAAGAATGCCGTCTACCGCTTTCACGCCCAACTCTTCCAGCACCTGATCCATGGCGGTGAAGTTGGACCGCACCACCACCGCAGGCAAGCCTTCCAGCCGGCGGGATGCCTCCCGCACCGCATCGGGGTCCTGATCCAGAGCAATGAGACGACCAGTGGTTAAACGAGACGCAATGGCTGTGGAGTGGCCTCCGCCTCCCGCCGTACCATCCAGATAAACACTGTCCGGCCGGATGTCCAGCGCCGCCAGAGTCTCATCCAGCAGAACAGGGCGGTGATATTGCGTGGCAAAGTTTTTCTTTTCCGTCATCTCAGAAACCCAGCTCCATGAACGCCGCTTCCACCTCATCGGATGACATGTCGCCGATGTCTTCCTCATAGGCCGCGGGATTCCAGATTTCCGCGCGGTTGCCCGCGCCCACCACCAGGGCTTCCTTTTCAAGACGGGCGTAATCCAACAGGTGCCGGGGCAGCAGGATCCGCCCCTGGGCATCCACCTGCACATCACAGGCGTTGGCCGACAGGTACCGCTGGAGTTTGCGCGCCTTGGTCATGGGCATATCCGCCAGCCCTTGCTGAAGCTTGTCCCACTCCTCCATGGAATACAGACTGACGCAATGATCCATCACGGCCGCGGCGATGAACCCATCACCCAGCTTCTCTCTCAGCTTCGCAGGCACAAAGATGCGCCCCTTGGCATCGATATTATGTTGGAAGCGACCATAGAGCATACGTCAGTCCTCGACATCTTCGGGTTTATACTCGTGTTAACATGTGGCTGTGGAAAACTCTGTGGAAAAAGTTGAAATCCACCACTAGTCACCACTTCGATGCACTTTTCACCACATAATGCCATTATAAAGGCATTCGCCGGAAAATGCAAGAGCCGGAGAGGGAATTTCACAAAAGAAAATGTGTCAGTTTTCCAGCATTCCCGGCTGCATTCGGGTGAATTTTCCAAAATTGCTATATATTCCCTTTTGTATGTGCCTTTCTACGGTATTCCCGTTTTATTCATCCACTTATATAAAAAAGATGCCGCCGTTCCGGCAGCATCTTTTCACTGATTCTTTTCAAACAATGTTTTTTCTACGCTCCGTCCTCTTCCCCCTGTTGCCCATTCTCCATGCTCTGGTCCCTAACGCGGGTGAAATCCTTGGCGCTGCACCCGGCCCGGCCTCCGCCGGCACAAGCACAGGCACAGGCGCATCCGGCGCAGGCACAAGCACACCCGCCGCCGTGGCCGCCATGAAAGAACCCCCTGCTTCTATAGCCGGAATAGCCCCGGCCCCGGCCGTAGGACCGTCGTCCCATATAAGGAATATAAGCGGCAAAGCCCGTCCCCAGCAGGATCATCATAATCACACCGCCATTGGGTCCGGGGCCGTCGCTTCCCTGAACGACGGCAAAATCGGCGTTTGCCAACTCCGGTTGGACAAACCGGGAAGCATCCATATACAGGGTGGTGCGGCGGCTCTTTCCCGGTTTCAGAGTCCCCTCCCAAATCAATCTGCCGCGCTCTTCCCGGTCGGCATTATGCTCCGCCACACCCTCGGCAGCCCAGGTAAACCGATATTCATCCACCCGGATGCCGTTGAACCATCCCGGCGTAAAGTCATAATAGGGCCGCTCCCCATTCTCCTCATTGCGGCAAAGCAGGCGGCGCTGCTCCACTGTGAACCAGAAATCCGCCGTCTCCCCCTTTTGAAAGCTTCTCGTCAAGGAAAAGCTGGCATAATTCGGATCCTGTTCCCAGAGATATTCGCCTTGAATGTCGCCGCCGTAGCCGGTAACCGTAAAATCCTGGTTGGCCATTCCCAGCCTTACCCAGGAAAGAGGGCCTTCCCGGCTGTCGTTAAGCACCTCCCAGCGGAGATGATAAGTCAAATTCACCGCCCCATTCGCCTGAGGATCGGCATCCACCTCATACAGACGGATACGGTCCAGAGGCTGTTTTGACCAGACGATATACGCGATGAGGATCACTATGCCCAGAGCGATCACCGCTACAGGCCATATCCACGTTTTTGATTTTTCTTTTAAATGGGATTCTTCCCGCTCCAGCCGGATCATCCCTTTCCCTCCTTCTCATGCCGTAGGGGGCAATACAGCGCTTCCTCTTCCCCCATCCCCCGAATCTGCCGACAGCGGGGCTGGCTCCAGATGGATTTCCAGGGCTCATGCAGCAGATTGCCCAGTCCATCTCCCTCCCGCAGCCAACTCTGACAAGGCACCACCGTGCCATCCGGCGCCACAGCCATGTTGGACAGACAGGCGCCGCACATCGGCACCGTCAGCCCTAACTCCCGCAGCAGCTCCGGGGCCGCCCGGCCGGGAGAGGTAAAACTCAGCTCCATGCCCTGTTCTCTGCAGAAAGCGGCGGCCTGCCGCAGTACGGCTTCCATTTCTCCTACCTCCAGCTGCACGGACAGCGATCCATCCGACGACGCCCGGCCGGTTTCAATCAAGCCGGAGCAGGACACATAGCGCACCCCTTCCTTATATAGGAACTCCAGTGTATCGGGAAAACACGCTGCATTGTCCCGGCACAGCGGCGCGTTGACGCTGACATCCAGTCCCGTCTCCAGCGCGCTGCGCAGGCCGGCGGCCGTTTTCTTCCAGCCGTCATTCAAACCCACCAATCGGTCGTGGACAGCAGCATCCGCCGCATACAGCGTAACCTGCACGCTGTCCAGACTGGCCTGGCGCAGACTGCGGCACAACGCCGGCGTCAGCCGAAGTCCATTGGTATTCAGCCGGGTGACGAACCAGCGTGCATAGCTGATCAGTTCCGGCAGATCCTCCCGCATGGTGGGCTCTCCGCCGGTAAAGGTCAGCTGCGGAATGCCGGCGGCACGGCACCGGTCGATGATGGTTTTCCACTGCTCCGTGGACAATTCGCCGCCCTGCGCCCCCGGCTGCCCGGCGGCATAACAATGGCGGCATTTCAGATTGCAGTTCCACTGCCCCTGGGAGGTGGTCATAGCACTCACCATCAGGTCCATCCGATGGGGCGCCGTCATATGCGGCGCATATTCCCGCAGGGACATGGCGCCAATTTCACAGCGGGGCATATCCCCGCGGGCAACATCGAACAGCACCCCTATCATTTGTTCCAAATCTTCCCTCAACTCCGCCGCCGGAACACCGGGATAGACCCGTTTTGTCCGTCTGACTGTCTCAGAAGAAACCTTCGCCATCTCCGCCTCTCCCATGGGGCGACCGTCGTAACGGTCCACTTCATCGATAAAGTTTTCCAGCAGCACCGCCCAGGCATAGCCAAGCGGCAGAACATAGTATCCGTTGAGAATCACCACATAGGGAGCCTTCCCTCCCGGCCGATACCGGGGCGGCACCAAATGAATCCGCACCGCTCCGGGACCTTCCGGATTCAGAGTGGTGTGGCGCACGCCGTGTCTCCAGGCGCGCAGCTGCGCCCATTCATTGGTTATGCCCATGGCTGTCCATCCTTTCCGCCACAGCTGGCAGAATGTATTTACCTATATTATAGGGGACGGTTCTCTGCCATACAAGTCCCTCTTTGACTATTCCGCACAACCGTGCTATAGTCGTTGCAGAACGGAGAAAGGAGGAGGATCTGATGGATCTGCGGCAGCGAGCGGCCCGGTTGAAAACAGATATTCCAGCCGTTTGCCTGGCGTTTCGCCACAAAGGAACGCCATTGGGAGCCAAACTTCTGGCAGGCGCTATTCTTATTTACGCTCTTTCTCCCATTGACCTGATCCCGGATTTCATCCCCGTGCTGGGATACCTGGACGATATGATCCTTCTTCCCGCTCTTATAGCTTTGACCATACGTCTGATTCCCCGGGAAGTCCTCGATGACTGCCGCCGGCAGGCGAAAGACCAGCAGACAGGCGGGCGGAAACGATGGAGGTATGCCCTCCACTTTATCGCTATCTGGCTGCTGGCAGCGCTGCTGATCCTGAAAACCGTCTTTTGGTAATTATCCTGCTGCTTTTTATCCCTCCTGGAATCCTAAGGGAATCAACGCTTCTTCCAGACTGGAGGCGAAGTCCTCTTCCGCCCCCCAATCAAAGCGCCACAGTAAGCTGGCTCCGCCGCCCGAGCCCATAGCCGTCACTCTGGTGGCAGAGGAATCAGTCGCCACCACTACCGTCAAACTGACCCGGTTGCTCACCCGAAAAAAATGCTTATCGCATACTACCACATCCACCCGCAGATCAGATCCGGCGCAGGCGCTTTCCGCCACCGCGTCACAGCCGTAATGATTGAACAGGAAGCCTCTTACCGCAGCAAGCGTCTCCCCATGCTCAGGTGCGCCTTTCCATACATATTTAGACATTTCAATTCATCCTCTTTCACACCGCCGCAAATGGCGAATCTCTGCGGCTTATGGCGTTTTCCTTTGCTGAATACTTTTATTTTGGGCGCAGGAAGCCGGGCCGCCGAAGCAGGAGCCTCTCCAGGATCCTGCTTCGCCGACATGCTCTCCCTTTATGATGTTTCTTTCCACAGGCGGCCGCTTTTTCATATTTCGCCTGTGTGGGATGGATTTACCAGCCGTAGCCCGGCACACTGGGCGGCATCAGGCCGAAATCCTCCCAGCGCACACGGCCGGAGCGCAGCGCGTTATCCTTTATCATCTCATACATTCCCGCATGGGCGGTATAGACATAGGGATTGACATACACCACTCCTGCAATTCCCAGAGATATGGCAGACAGCAGGTTCCAGAGGATAAAGCTCAGATCAAAGACAAACAGCTCCCCCTTGAAGCCCTGGGTCATGGCATTGCTAATGCGGATAGCCTCTCCGGCAGACAGGCGGGGATTTTCATACAGGATATATTCTGTCATGCTGTAAGCGTACGCTTTGACAATCCCCGGGATAATAAACAGCAGCGACCACAAAAAGATATAGATATCCCGCAGCAGCATAGTGCCTACGGCATTGCCGTAAAAGCGGAAGGAAGCGAACATCTCACCCACCGGCGGCTGCTCCCCCCGCCAATAGCGCAGGAACCAGCCTCTTATCCCCACCTTCAGCACATTGGAAACCAAGATGCCTACCAGAATAATTATCACAGAGGCAACCAGCGCTATGGGCAGTATAATCGCCATCCAGCGGCCTAAAACGCCGTTGAGTTCAACCGTATTATCCTCGATCTGATAGTTGAAGCGAATATTCAGATTAGCGCTTTCCACAGCGCCCAGCAGCAGGCCGATCAACAGCACCGCAATGGCGCCTCCCAGCCCATACCGCAGCCGGTTGCGGGCCAACCCTTTGATATACGTGCGATCAAACACAGCAAACACCCTCTCTTACCAAATTAAAAACCGGATTCTATTAAACTCAACTGCCGGAGCCCACGCACCGCATTTTCTTTTCCTCCGGCTGTTTGCAGGTACAGCATGAGGGCGGGGCTTTTTTCCGCCCCGCCCTCATCATTGTACCGGCTGAACGACAAACGCCGGATTATTTATCAGCGGGAGGCTCCTCTGCCGGGGTCTGATCGCCGATTTCCTTACCCAAGAAGGCGGGAATCTGCAGCCCGGCCATCTTAAAGGTCTCGCTGAGAGGCGGAATGGATTTCATCATGCTGGAGAGGAAGTTCGCCGTGGTAGAGGCGCCGTCCTTACCGTTCATGCTGTCCCAAACCGTCACCTTATCGATGTTGAGGTTCTTAATAGCTTCCACCTGAATCTTGGTAAGCTCCTCAATCTTATCCACCAGCATCAGCTGCACCGCGCTGTCCGCGCTGCCGCCGGCCGCTTTCACCAGTTCCGCGAAACCATCGGCCTGCTTCTTCAAAATTTCTTCAATACCGCGGGCCTGCGCTTCCATCTTGGCAAAGATAGCGTCCGCTTCACCTTTGGCCATCCGCCGGGTCTGCTCGGCCTCGGCTTCGGCTTCCAGAACCTTCTTTTCCTTTTCGATCTGGGCGTTGACGATAACGTCGGCTTGCTGGGTCGCTAGTTCACGGGCCGCACGGGCCTTTTCAGCGATCTCCTGAGCCGCGTAGGCTTCTTCCTGCGCCTTAGCTTCGGCCAGCTTCTCCGCCGTTACGGCGCGGCGCATAGCGTCGGCTTCCTGCTCACGGCGGGTGGCGTCGGATTTGGCGATGTCCGCTTTGGATTTATTTTCGCCGTCCACAGCAGTGGCGTTGGCGGCGGCCACGGACACACGCTGGTCGCGCACGGCGTTGGCTTCACCGATGGAACCTTCCCGGTTGCGCTCGGCAACGGAGATACGGGCTTCGTTGATCGCTTTGGCGGCGGCTTCCTTACCCAGAGCCTCGATATAGCCGGATTCGTCGCTGATATCCGTGACGTTGACGTTGATGAGCCGCAGACCGATCTTTTTCAGCTCGCTTTCCACGCAGGAGGAAACGGCGGCCAAAAATTTGTCACGGTCGATGTTGATTTCTTCAATATCCATAGTGGCGATAATCAGACGCATCTGACCGAAGATAATATCCTTCGCCAACTCCTGGATTTCCGACAGCTTCAGCCCCAGCAGACGCTCGGCGGCGTTCTGCATGGTGCCGGGTTCGGTGGAGATACCTACTGTAAACCGCGCAGGCACGTCGATTCGGATATTCTGGCGGGACAGGGCGCTCTTCAGGTCCACACTGATGGACATGGGCGTCAGGTCCAGATACTCATAATCCTGGAAAATCGGCTTGATAAACGCCGCGCCGCCGTGAATGCATCGGGCGGAGCGGGAGGTACCGTCCTTGTTCTGCCCCACCCGACCGTAAATAACCATGACCTTGTCGGAAGGACAGCGGCGGTATCTTGTCAGGCACACCAGCAGCAAGCTGAAGAGGAGCACCACCACAACGATGATGCCGATGAGCAGGGAGGGCGGAAAGCCGGTTCCTTCCGCCAGCATAATGGTTTTCAGCATTGTCAAAACACTCCTTTAACTTATGTAGTGGAGGTCCCCTCCGGGACCACGATCAGCACATTGGCTTCGGTGACATCCGTCACCCGGACAAGCTGGCCGGTTTTCAGCGCCTGGCCGGGGCAGACCGCATCCATTTCCATGAATTTGTCCTGCACCACCAAGGTCACCTTCCCTTTGCCGTCGGCTGGGATAGGTACATAGACCTCTCCTGATAAGCCGATGGCGTTATGGGTATCCAGATTTCCGCTTTCCTGCAGCTTGATAAACTTGTGCAGTACCCAGGCGGTAAACAGCATAGCCCCCATTCCCAGGAGCAGGGAAATCAGAATGGTGGGCAGCGGATGAAGCCCCATGTCCAGCATAATCACACCCGCCCAGCCGCACACCGTGGTGAAGGCGATGATCGCCCGCACCGACAGCAGCCGCAGGCCTTCCACATGTTCCGCACCGCCGCCGTCATGATCAAAATCATGATCCACATCGGTGTCCACATCGTGATCCACATCCGTCTCGCTGTCATGCCCCAGGCCGAAGAACAGCAGAACCGTCTGGATCAGCAGGATAAGCGTGGAAGGGATAGCGATGATATAAAACACCTGCTGTACCATGGACAAATCGTTCCACCATGCGAACATAATGAACACCATGCCTTTCAGACGTGCCCCCGGGCGCCGCCCGAAAAGCACAAAAATAGGGGTCCGTGCAAGGGATTATTCCCCGGCGATGCGCCGATACAGGATGTCTGCCTGCTGCATCAGCATCGCGGCCGCGATATTCAGCAGCATCAGTAGCAGCGCGTCTTCCAACCGGGATTTGGCGTCGGGCACGGGTCCCTCATAGCCCTCAAGTTGCGCACCGATGAGGGTTATGATGAACTCGCGGTCGAGCCGTTTTTCCTTTTCCAACCGGAAAACAATAGAACAAAGCAGGGTGTAGAGCCGATCCTCAGGGATGATGTCGTCGGTGCGGTCATCCACACTGCCGTTGACATACTGCAGCAAACGAGCGATCTGCTCCAGCTTCATGGCCGGGCGTAGCAGGTTGATCAGCAGAATCCGCGCCACCTGCAAACGGCCGTACCGTTTATTCACCGGATTGGATACCCAGCCCCGTTTCACCCAGTTTTGGATAGTGGCCGGTCCAAGGCCGGTCATCTCCGTAATCTGGGAGAGCACCAATCCGCCGCCGGACACGGCAAAAACCGGCTCCAACACGGAAAATGCTTCATCCTCACTCCCCGGCGGCATCTGCAGCAGGGTACCCGGCATCGTCGACATATGGCCGGCCTCCTTTGAAGTTCAATAGTCATTATCTCAAGTTCGAAGCTATTATACCACAGGTTCATATGAACTTCAATATAAAACAAACGACCTTTTTGCCATCGACATTCTATTAGGCGAAATTATCTCCCTATATCATTCATTTTCTTTCGATATCTTCTTTTTTCTCTTTTTATCTCATTTTTAACATCATCGTACAATCCATCATTCTCTTATTATTAGGTATGTAGAAAAAGGGGAAAGCATGAGTCGATTTGCAAATAACGCTTTACCAATCCTGCCATTTCTCCTGCAGCGATTGGTGCGGCCGCGTTATCCCGACAGGCAGCAGCTCCAATCCTTTTTTGGCGGCATAATCCACGGTATAGGCTGTTCCTCCTGTACTCTGCGTCTTGTAATAGATGCAATAGTGGCTGCTGTCCACCATGGCGCGATTGCGCTGATGCATACAGCCTTCGGTATAATTCTCTTCTATATATACCACCCGGTCGGCACGGCGCTGCACCGCTTCATACTGCAGGATTTCTTCCGGCGACCATCCCCGCGCCTGATCCCGGCAGGGGAGAATCAAAAACAATTCCAGGCCGGGAAATTCCCGTTTGAGCCGCAGCACGATCTGTGCCGCCAACACGTCAAAGCCGCGGGCGCCGCCGCACAAAAATCGGCTTACCCCCCGCGCGATCAGCTCTCTCACCGTTTGTTCCAGTTCTTCTTCTATCATCGGCAGATCCCCTGTTGGGATAATCCTGTGCCCGGTGAAGCAACAGGTTGCCGGTCTCATCCAATTTTTTACCATTGCCAATCCCTCTATTCCCGATTCATCCTCTTGTTCTTCGTGACGCCGCTTTTTTGCTTGATACTATCATAACGTCGAAGGGGGGATGGTGTAAAGTGAAGCTTCCTCACACTACTGCTGCGGCAATATTTCTGAAAATAACCAGCCGGAAACACATGATCCGCGTTCCCGGCTGGTTGGGTGTCTGCATCTGCTGTGTTCAGTTTTTGAGCAGGGTTTTGTCCATCCTTTGCGTTTTCTCCGCGGCTTCCATCAGCTCAATACGGGCATTGAGAGACTGGATCTTCTCCCCATAGAAGCTGATGCTGGATAACAGCCGGCAGTCTTCCTTTCCATAACGGCACTGATCCAGCAGACGCCGGTAGACCGCCCTTTCCTGCCGAAGCTCCTCTAGTCCCTTCTCCGGGCCGTCGTATCCGACAAATCCACGGTTCGGTTTCAAATAACTTCTGACGGCAGCGGCTTTTTGTTCCGGGATACCCAGAATTTTCTCGGCCAGACGTCTTTTTTCCGCCGTCTTTTCCGGAGTGATTGGCTCATTCACTGCCCCTTCCTCCTTTCCCGCCCGCCGCGAATGAAGAACCCGGCTTGCGCGGACGGGCACCACCATCATACGCTGCCGTATCGCCGCCTGTGCCTTTTAAATTTGGATAGGGCAAAAAAGGCATTGCCGGGCACACCGCTGTCTCCGCCGCCGTCTTTCATATTGCAATTTTTTCTCCTTTCTTCTATACTATTTGTGGTTCTTTCAAACCGTGCTTCTATTGTCGGACTGTAAAACCTCCGTCGAAAGCAGAAAGGATGATGCATTCCATGGAAAAGGATGCCAATGGAGCCTTTTGGTATAAAGGGAATCTCCATACTCACACCACCCGTTCGGACGGTCGGAAGACGCCGGAAGAGGTCATGGAACTTTACAAGCGGAAGGATTATGATTTTCTGTCCCTGACCGATCACTGGGTGCTGTCGGAGGAAGAGGAGCGGGACGGACTGCTGATGCTTCCTGGCTGTGAATATGACGTGGGGGGCAGCGCTCAGGAAGGTATCTTTCATATTGTCGGCGTGGGGATGAAAGAAACGCCTCCCCTTGTCAAGGGGTCGGCGCTCACTCCCCAGGCTATTATCGACGCTGTCAGCGGCTGCGGCGGGCTGGCTGTTCTGGCGCACCCGGCCTGGTCCTTGAACCGCCCGGCAGATGCGCTGCGTCTCAGCGGATTGGCGGGAACAGAAATCTACAATAGCGTTTCCGGCATTCCCTGGAACGCCCGGCCTTATTCCGGCGCTTTTGTGGATCAGCTGGCTGTGGAGGGACGCCTGCTGCCCTGCTTCGCGGCGGATGACGCGCATTTTTACAACGGCGACGCCACCCGTTCCTATATCTTAGTCAAAGCGGCGGAGAAAACGTCAGCCGCTATTCTGGATGCTATCCGCCGGGGAGATTTTTACGCCACACAGGGGCCTCGTTTCTCCCTCACCATTCAGGGGGATCAAGTGGAGGTGACCTGCTCTCCTGTCTCCAGCGTGGTTTTTTTCTCCGATCTGGTCTACGCTTCCGACCGGGTAACCGCAGGAGAGGGCATCACCCGGGCGGTTTACCGTCTCAAGCCGGGAGAGCATTTTCTCCGGGTGGAGCTTCAGGACGCCCAGGGGCTTTGCGCTTGGTCTTCCCCCATTTCTCTGACAGACTAAAAACCAGGAGGATGCGCTGCACGCATCCTCCTGGTTTTTTTACTTATTCAGCCGAAGGTCAGACCGGCGCCGGGGCCCAGAGGCAAACCGGCAACCATCCAGATCACCAGCAGCAGCGACCATCCCAGCAGGAAGAAAAGGCTGTAAGGCAGCATGGTGGAAATCAGCGTGCCGATGCCGGTATCCGGATCATATTTCCGGGCAAACACCACGATCATGGCGAAATAGGTCATCAGCGGAGTGATCAGGTTGGTGCAGGAATCGCCGATGCGGTAGGCCACCTGCGTCAGCTCGGGGGAATAGCCCAGCAGCATAAACATGGGCACGAATACCGGCGCCAGAATCGTCCACTTGGCGGTGGAGGAGCCCATCAGCAAATTGATGAAGGCCGCAAACAAAATAAACAGTACCATCAGAACCGGCCCGCCGACGCCTATGGTTTTCAGAAATTCCGCGCCGTTGACCGCCAGGATGGTTCCCA
The DNA here is from genome assembly GCA_902492455.1 of uncultured Oscillospiraceae bacterium. Taxonomy (GTDB): domain Bacteria; phylum Bacillota; class Clostridia; order Oscillospirales; family Acutalibacteraceae; genus CAKTXU01. The sequence goes on along the minus strand of CABULH010000001.1, from coordinate 34,787 downwards.
GCTTGCTGTAGTTGAAAAAGCTGATGAATTGGGCGGAAATAAACACCAGGGCGATATAGCCGCCCATCAGCGCCATATTCTTTTCCAGCTGACCGCAAACCTCTTTTTCATTTTTATAAGTGCCGGACACCCGGCCATATACGACCGACGGGATAAAAAAGAGTAGCGCCAGCAGCGGGATCAGCCCGTCCATCAGCGGCGCGCCGGAGGTAAGGGAACCGGTCTCCGGATTGCGCAGCAGGGAGTTTTGGGGGACAGCCGCTGCAATCAGCAGCACAATCAGCCCCAGGAAGGTCCAATTGGCAGCCCGCATGGCCTTGCCTTCCTGCCGATTCAGAGCGGTCAGCCCTTCCCCCTCCGCCTGCCGGGGTTGGTATTTCCCCAGCCGCGGCTCCACGATTTTATCCGTCACCAATGTGCCGATCAAGACGATCAAAAAGGTGGAGGCGATCATGAAATACCAGTTGCAGGTGGCCAGGACGTTGTAGCCGGGAGCGATGATGCCCGCCGCTTCGGTGCTGATCCCTGCCAGAAGGGGATCCAGCGCCCCAATGAGCAAATTGGCGCTGAAGCCGCCGGATACGCCGGCAAAGGCGGCGGCCAGCCCCGCCAGCGGATGGCGGCCGTAAGCCATGAATACCAGCGCGCCGATGGGGATCAGCAGCACATAGCCGATATCGGTGGCGACGTTGGACATCACCCCCAGGAACACCAGCATAGGCGTAACGATAAAGCGAGGGGTGACATGAACCAGCTTTTTCAGCACTGCGGAAAGGTAACCGCTCCCTTCCGCACACCCCACCCCCAGCATGGTAACCAGCACCACGCCCAACGGCGCGAAACTGGTGAAGTTTTTCACCATGCTGGTGAGCATATACACAATACCGTCCCGGCTCAACAGGCTCACCGCGGTCACCGTCTGTTCCGTCAGTTCCATAGTCTGGCTGTCGATCACCTCGCCGGTGGCGGACACACCCAGCCAGGCGCACAGGGCGGAAATCAGAATAATGGCCAATGTAAAGACGGCGAACAGAGTGATAGGATGGGGCAGCCGGTTGCCCACCCGTTCCACACCGTTGAGGAACCGGCCGAACAGAGAACGCTTTTCTTTTTTTCTTGATTTTTCCATCCACTTGACCTTCCTTTTCTTCCGCAGGTCTAACGGCTATAGTGTGGCGCATTTTTACTGAAAAACACGCGCAAGATGAAAATTGCCGGATTTTGCGCTGAAAGTGAAAAAGGCTTTGCACAATGCATGAATATATATTTAAGCTGGAAAAAGCACGGTTTCACGCTCGTAAAACGCGAAATACGGACCACCATTGATGGCCCGCAAGCGATTTTTCAGGGGATGGTTATCATATAAGGATTGACAATTCGGTGCACAAGATATATAATTAACTTGCGTTCCAAGATGTGGAGGTGATACATTGAAGGAGCGTAAAAAACCGGGGCCTCATCCGGAGAAGCCTTTGGAACACGATCTAAAGGTCAGGGTGGATAATGAAACCCTAGCAAAGCTTGAGTTTTGCATGAAAACATTGAACCTGACCCGATCAGGAGTTCTGCGAAAAGGCGTTCACACGCTCTATGAACGGCTCCAAGAAAAATGAAGGAAGCGGCGCACTCTCACAAAGACACACCGCTTCCCTCTCCACCAACACATGCCCGAAGGCAGATGCGGTGTCTTCATTATACCACAAAGGTCAGGCGTTTGCTGCTAGGCAAACGCGATGACACAGCCGAAAAAATTAGATGTTCTCCCTTTTAGGGCTGTGTCCATTATACCACAAAAGTTGGGCGATTGTCTGCTGACAATCGCAAGACACAGCCCCCAGCGTCGCCTTTTGTAAATACTTCGGGCTGTGTCCATATAGCATACGCCGTGATTCCTTGCAAGCATGGTTGGAATCCAATCAGAAAGGGAAAGAAAAAATGCAGGAACTGGCAAAAAAATGGGCGGCCATGCGGGTGGAGGAGATCACCCGGGAGCTGGAGGAAAACAGCGGCCCCTACGCGGTGACAATGGCGCAGTGCGGCATGCTGTATGAAAACATCGCTTCCATCATCGAACGCCAGCACTCCGTCACCATCGTCCCGGAGGACTGCCGAGATTTTCTGGAATACTTCCAGCTGCGCCGAGAAGCGGATTCTCTTTTACAGCAGACTCTCTATCAGCAGGGATTGCGGGACGGCGTCCGGCTCCTCTCCAGCCTGGGCGCGCTTGACCGATGGCCGTAAAAGCTGGGGCCGTCCGGTGTGAAAACGCCGGACGGCCCCTTTATTTCACTTATTCTTCCTCCGGGATATGCCGCACGAAGGTTTCCACCACTCGGCGGGTGATCTCATCGGCCTTTTCCCAATCCATGGCCCGGGTATTGAACCGTTCCATTTTATCGTGGAGCGCCTTGGCGTCCGCTGCAATCTGAATGGCCTCGTTCAGTAGTTCCCGGGCGGCCCGGCGATTGAAGGAAAGAATCTGCCGCTTGGACCGCAGCCCCTCCGCGTTGGTGAAGCGGGCAGCGTGAATCCGTCGGTAAACCGGGAAATCCGCCTTATGCCAGCTGTTGGAGGTAGTGAAGCCCAGTCCCAGCGCAGGGATCAGCAGATGCTCCAGCTTATCGTGAGGCGCCAGCGGACAGGCACAGGTGATGATATCCAGTCCGGCTTCCAGAGCGCGGCGGCGCAGATCATCCAGCAGCAGACGGGAGGCGGCGCCCTGTTCGTCCTCGATGGCATAAATCCGGGGACAGAGGGCCTGAATCGTTTCATGGAAGGTGACAATCCCTTCCGGGGTAACGGCGCTGAGAAAACGCCGCCGCTCTTTACCGGCTCCGCCGCCATGGCATCCGAATTCGCGGGCGGCAATGCGGGCGGCGGTTCGCGCCACCTTTTCTTCGTCGGTGAATTCCTGCAGAATGCGGGCGCTGTCCCCCAGCAGAGAGGCGGCCGCCCCGATGAATTTGCGGCAGCGAACATGCATGGCGGAACAGGCGTCGGTGGCGGCGATGATCGCCGCGTGCTGCTTATGGAGCTGTTCCCCGTCCATGCATTCGCTGAGATTGACAATCTGCTCCACCGCTCCCCAATATCGCGGCTCAATGACATGAGGCGCCGTGCCGTCCATAATCCCGATTTTCAGCTGAGGAAACAGCACCCCATCCAGAGAACGGGGATCAGAGGAGCAGTAAATGGCCTCCGGCTCCTGTCCCAGTTCGCTCATGGTGTTCATCACCGTGCGCATCAAAGAGGATTTTCCGGTCCCCGGCCCGCTTTTGATGATGTAAGCCTGCCATCCTTCCGCTGCATCGTACAGATCATCCAGATAGCCGACGAATCCCACCGGCGTGTTGGCGCCGAGGTAAAACCGAACCGGCGCATGATATTCAAACATGGTCTTCCCTCCTGCAATCATTATTGTCTTTCCCATGTTATTCCGCCGGACGGGCACTGGTGTTGCTTTTTGCGGAAATTCACTGCTGATCCGCTCCAACGCTTACATTCATAAATATGAGCGGACAAAAACTTGGATTTTAAAGATTATAACGAATCAAGTCCTTTTAGTGATATATTATGTCTTTTTATTTATGCAACCATCGGCTGCCTTGCTGTATATTGAGACTGTGGTCATTACGAAAAGCAGCAAAAATGAGAGGAGGCGGGGAATTCTTTTTTGATTCCGACAGATACAGGAGAAGAGGATATCGGGAGTATCCTCCTCTTGATGGAAAGAGCCCCGTGCCGCCTTGCACATAATGGGACGAAATGATACAATGAAATGGCATGTGAGCCGCAGGCCATTTGTGTATCATCCTGGCCTGCCGCCGGCACAGAGTTTTCAGGAAAGCGGGTATCTGTCTTTGAACACAAATCCTATCGAATATCCGTCCAATACCCTCCAATTGAAAGGGGAAAGCACCTGTCCACATGATAATGCCAGGAAAGCAAACTTGAATTGGCGGCCGGTTCCTCTGGATCATCCGGAACTGAAATGGAACGGCCGCGCCGTAAAGACCGACGGCGTGGTGAGCATCGATTGGAGCCTGTCCGGCTTGGAATTCAACCTGAAAGGCGCCGCCGCCCGCATTGAACTATCCGCCGGGGATACCAGCGACATCAACTGCACCTATGTCGCCGTCTCCGTCAACGGCAGAAGGACGGCAAAATTCCGTCTCCGCGCCGGATGCAATTGGTATATTCTGGCGGAGGATCTGGATCCGTGCAGCGTTGCGCACATCCGGCTGGAGAAGCTGAACGAAGCTGTCTTTGCCTATGCCGACGTCACCGCCCTGGAAATCGCGGGCGAGCTGAAGACTGCGCCCCGAAGGAGGGCCAAAACCATTGAAGTGGTTGGGGATTCTATCTCCGCCGGATTCGGCGTTCTGGCCGGCCCCAGCGAAGATTTCACCGCCATGACGGAAGACGGCGCTTACACATACGGCGCTCTCCTGGCTGATAAGCTGGATGCCGAGCTTTTTCTCGTCGCCGCCAGCGGCTACGGAATCTACATGAACAACGATGGCAGCACGAAGGAAAACATGGCCGATCTGTATGAACTGGCACAGCCCTCCCGAAGCAAAACCATGCGCTGGAATCAACAGGCCGTCCATCCGGATTTGATCATCGTCAATCTGGGTACCAATGACAACGCGGCCGGTGCGCCGAAGAACAAGGTATTCGAAAAGGTAAAAGCCTTTATCAGCCGGTTATCCGCTCTTCATCCACATGCGGAAATTCTTTGGGTTTATGGATTGATGAATACCGACTATACGGATATCCTCCGCCAAGCGGTGGAGGATATGGCAGCAGCCGGGCACAGGGGGCGCTTCTTAAAACTGCCCAATCAGTCCTCCCTTTCCTCCTCCACCGGCGCGGCGGGACATCCCAATCAGGAAACGCATATGAAAACCGCCGCCTATCTGCTGCCCTATGCAGCGGAGCTCCTGGAGGGGTAGGAGTGCAGGCTGCCTATCCGACACATGGATATTCGATCACTCCGGCATCGTCCTGTCGTCTCCTGGCCGCAATGTGGAATGAATCAACTGCCACATAGGAATAGGAGGAATCGCTCTGTGTCATGGAAAAGGTTGACCGCCCTCACGGCGGCATTGGCTTGTCTGACGATGTTTTTCGCATCCTGCAACAATAAGGATTCTCCCTCATCCCCGACTTCTTTCTCCGGCTCCGATAGGGAGCTGGGAGCGGAACCCGCGCTGGCGGTTCCCACCGCCTACGGCACCTTGGGCTGGAAGCCCTTTGGCGAAGACGCTATTTTCTCCGCAGACGACCCTGACGCGGATGCGGACGCGCTGGTTTCCGCTGAAGTCCGACGGGAAAACGGCCGCAGCCGGCTGTATGTCGGCGGGAAAGAAGAGCTGCCCATGGGCTTTTTCGGCGTGACGGTGCAGGGCGGCGTCATGGAGGAGGCCGCCAACAATGCCTGGGCGCAGATGTATCAGTCCGGCGCTAAAATCATTTTCACCGACACAGTGGTGACCATGGATGAGGATGCACGGTATACGCGCCTGAAGGGAGAACTGGAAGGTATCCTGGAAACCAATCCGGACGCTTACATTGTTATCCGTTACACCCCCATCGGCCGCCTCAGCTTCCACGGCGCGCCGGAGAGTGATCGGCTGGTTTACTCGGACGGCACCAAGACCAGCTCCTGTTCCCTGGCATCCGATACCTGGATTGAGAGCGCGGTGGACATCACTCGCGAGCTGGTGGACTTTATCTCCCAGAATGAGCAGTTCGCTTCCCGGGTGATCGGTTACCATCCCCTGGCAGGCACCAGCGGCGAATGGTTCTCCCCCGATTATTGGGACGGCAAGCTGGATGTGTCCGTGGCAAATCTGCGAAAGTTCCGGCAGTGGCTGGAATACCGCTATGAAGGGGACAACGCCAAACTGCAGACGGCCTGGGGCGATTCCAGCATCACCTTTGACAACGTCACGATTAAAGATAAGGTGCCGGGACTGGGACGACAGAACGATACAGCCTTTATGTTTCTCACCGGAGCGGAGCAGCGCCCCTATCTGGATTATATCCTCTACTACAGCGATATGATCACCAACCGCATCCGGCAGCTGGCCCGGGCGGTTAAGCTGGAAAGCGGCGGCAGAAGTCTCTTCTTTGTTTTTTACGGCTATTATACCGAGCTCTTCAACGCTGTCAGCGGCCATTTCAACATGCAGGCGCTGCTGAACTGCGAGGACGTGGACTGCATCGCCGGACCGGTTTCCTATAACGACCGCAACGAAGGGGGCATCGGCGCGTATATGAGCGCCGCTCAGTCGGTGCTGGCCTCCGGTAAGCTGTGGTTCGATGAAAGCGACTACCGTACGCCGGTCATGAAGACCGATCCCGGAGGGTTCGCGAAGATTCAGAGTATGGAGGGCTGGATGGAGGTCACCCGCCGGGAGATGGGCAAGCTGATGGTGGACGGCGCCGGGACCTGGTGGATGATCTGGTTCGACTCTCAGGACTTCTGGAATGAAGCCAGCGCTTTGGGCCGTCTTTACATGAAATACAGTGCCATCGCGCAAACGCCCCGATACGACGTCGCCTTCGTCATCGATGAGAAGGGGATGGCTCTCAGCGGCCAGCCCTGGCAGAATAACGTCACCCTGCTGGCCGATACCCGGGAGATGATCTATACCTCCGGCTATCATTTCGGTTATTACTTATTGGATGACTTTATTGAGGGGCGCATCGATGCGGATCTGGTGGTGGTACTCAGCTGCTGGTCCCTCACCAATGCTCAGACGGAAAAGCTGGCGGTTCAGGCACAGCGGGAGGGCCGCACTGTCCTGTGGATGGGCGGCTTTGGGGAACTGACCCCAGCCCAGATGCACACTCTCACCGGCATGGATATCCAGCCGCAGACAGGCAACGATTTGGGACTTATCACCTTCCGTCCCCATGCGGAATCCGGCTTTGACTACAGTGGAGATCTGGAAACCTGGTACCTGGAGCCGCTGTACAAGGTTGTGTCGGAGGGTGTGGAAAAACTCGCCGTTTTCGAAGACGGTACCCCTGCTCTCTCCCTGCAAACAGTGGGAAAATCCCGCCAGCTGTTCTATGCTGATTTTCAGCTCTTTCCCGAACTGCTCAACGGTGTGGCCAAGGTAGCCGGTATCCATCGCTATGCCGCCGGTGGCGATACCTATCACGGCAACGGCAGCCTCAGTGTGCTTCACGCCAAAACCGCCGGCGTCAAGACCCTGCGCCTGCCGGAAGCGGCGGACGTGTATTGCTATTTTACCGGTCTCTGGCAGGAAAATGTCACCGAGGTTTCTCTTTCCATGAAGGAAGCTCAAACCGAATATTTCTTCATCGGTGATAAGGCAGCCCTTCAAGCGGCGGGCATCGGATAACGGCGATATTCGATACAATCTGAATACAGCTAAAACAATCCGACATGATATATACAAATAGTATTCGTTTCATGTCGAAATCTTCCACAGCGGTTCCTCCCAAATAAGGTGCTGCAGAATGTATGGCCATGCATTCTGCAGCACCGTTTTTTGTTTGAATGCTCTTCTGCTGGTAATCCGCCTTGTTATCCGTATATTCAAAGATGAACGCCGCAGAATATTCCAGTGGAAGCGGCAACCCATACAAAATCGGCACACAGGCCCGGTTGGCTTTCTATAGCCGCGTCCCTTGTAACCCTTTGTCGAATTTGGTATACTGAATCCATAAAGAAACGCGGCAGGACCGCCGATAAGGGCGGCGCTCCTGCCGTACCTGACTTCCCTTAAGACTGGAGTGGAACATGCGCGAATTCAAAAAAGGCAGCTGGCAGAATTTTGTAGACGTACGGGATTTTATTGTCCGCAATTACACCCCCTACGACGGAGACGAATCCTTTCTGGCCCCTCCCACTCAGCGAACCCTGGCCCTGTGGGACAAGGTATCCGCTTTGATGAAGGAGGAGCACGCCCGGGGCGGGGTGTATGATATTGACACCCACACCATTTCGGGCATCGATGCCTATGAACCGGGATACATTGACCGGGACAGCGAGCAGATTGTCGGCCTGCAGACCGCGGCCCCTCTCACCCGGGCCATCATGCCCTTCGGCGGCATCCGTATGGTGCGGAATTCCCTGGAGGCCTACGGCCGGGAGATGGATCCGGAGATTGAAAACGTCTTCCGGTATCGCAAGACCCACAACGACGGCGTCTTCGACGTCTATACCCCTGAGATGCGGGCCGCCCGCCGCACCGGCATCATCACCGGTCTGCCCGACGCTTACGGCCGCGGAAGGATCATCGGCGACTATCGCCGGGTGGCGCTGTATGGGGTGGATTTTCTCATCGGTGAAAAGCAGAAATCCCGGGACGAAGCGGATTTCAGCGTGATGGACTCCCGTGCCATCCGGCTGCGGGAGGAGCTGGCGGAACAGATCCGGGCGCTGGAAGCTATGAAACGGATGGCCGCCTCCTATGGCTATGATATTTCCCAGCCCGCCCAGGATACCAAAGAGGCCGTCCAGTGGGTGTATTTCGGCTATCTGGCGGCGGTAAAGGAGCAAAATGGCGCCGCCATGTCCATCGGCCGGGTATCCACCTTCCTGGATATTTACGCCCAGCGGGATTTGGAAGAAGGCCGCTACACCGAAAGCGACATTCAAGAAATTGTGGATCACTTCGTGATGAAGCTGCGGATGGTCCGTTTCCTGCGCACCCCTTCCTATGATGAGCTGTTCAGCGGTGACCCCACCTGGGTGACCGAGGCCATCGCCGGGCTGTGCACTGACGGACGGCACATGGTCACCAAAATGTCCTTCCGCTTTCTCCACACCCTGACCAATCTGGGACCGGCGCCGGAGCCCAACATGACCGTGCTGTGGAGCACCCGGCTTCCCGCCGCTTTCAAGCGGTACTGCGCCAAGATGTCCATGGAGACCTGCTCTATTCAATATGAAAGCGACGAGTTGATGCGCAAGAAATTTGGAGACGATTACGGTATCGCCTGTTGTGTATCCGCCATGCGCATCGGCAAGCAGATGCAGTTTTTCGGCGCCCGGGCCAATCTCGCCAAAGCCCTGCTCTACGCCATCAACGGCGGCCGGGACGAGAAGAGCGGTCTCCAGGTGGGACCGGAGCTGCTGGCCTGCCGGGGCAAATACCTGGAATACGACGATGTGATGCGCAAGTTCGACGCCATCTGCGACTGGCTTTCCGGTTTGTACGTCAACACCCTCAACGTCATCCACTATATGCACGATAAATACTGTTATGAAAAGCTGCAGATGGCGCTGCACGATAACGAGGTGTTCCGCACTATGGCCTGCGGCGTGGCGGGCCTGTCGGTGGTGTGCGATTCCCTCTCCGCTATCAAATATGCCCGGGTCCGTCCCATTCGGGATGAAAGCGGCCTGGCGGTGGATTTTGAGGTAGAAGGCGACTTCCCCAAATTCGGCAACAATGATCCCCGGGTGGACGACATCGCGGTGAGCGTGGTGAAGATGTTCATGAGCAAGCTGCAGAAGTGCCCCACCTATCGGGAGTCCAAGCCCACCATGTCCATTCTCACCATCACCTCCAATGTGGTTTACGGCAAAAAAACCGGCAGCACTCCTGACGGCCGCAAGGCGGGCGAACCTTTTGCCCCCGGTGCCAATCCCATGCACGGTCGGGACAGTCACGGCTGCGTGGCCTCCATGATGTCGGTGGCCAAGCTGCCCTACGATTACAGCGAAGACGGCATCAGCTATACCTTCTCCATCGTTCCATCGGCATTGGGGCGAGAGGAAGCGGAGCGAGCGGAAAATCTGGTGGGGTTGATGGACGGCTATTTCAATGAAGGCGGCCATCATATCAATGTCAACGTCCTCAACCGTGAGGTGCTGCTGGACGCCATGGATCATCCGGAACTCTATCCCCAGCTCACCATCCGGGTCTCCGGTTATGCGGTCAACTTTATCAAACTCAGCCGGGAACAGCAGATGGATGTGATCAATCGCACCTTCCACACCCGGTTCTAACCGGTCAACCGGCAGAAAGGAAGTCATCATGACAAACGTCACCGGCCGCATCCATTCGGTGGAAAGCTTCGGCGCGCTGGACGGACCGGGAATTCGCTACGTCCTTTTTCTGCAGGGCTGTCCCCTGCGCTGTCTTTTCTGCCATAACCCAGACTCCTGGCGGCCGGACGGCGGCCAGGAGATCGGCTCGGTGGATGTGGTGCAGGATATTCTCCGCTACCGCAATTTCATCCATCACGGCGGGGTCACTTTATCCGGCGGGGAACCGCTGATGCAGCCGGCTTTCTGTGCCTCCATCCTGGAGGGCTGCCGGGAAAACGGCTTGCACACCGCCCTGGATACTTCCGGCGCGGTTTCCCTGCTTCACTGCCGCCAGGCGGTGGACGCCGCGGATCTGCTGCTGCTGGACATCAAGGCTGCGGCGGACGAGCTGTTCCGCAGGATCACCGGTAGAGGAATGGACAATACTCTGGAGATTCTCAACCGCTGTGAAAACATTGGGAAACCGGTGTGGATCCGCCATGTGCTGGTTCCCGGCCTGACCTTGAACCGGGAACGGCTGCATCAGTTGGGCCGGCTGCTGAAGCCTTACCGCTGCATTCAGCGGGTGGAGCTGCTGCCCTTTCATAAAATGGGGGAATACAAGTGGGAAGCCTTGGGGCAGCCCTATACCCTGGGGGCTACCCAGCCGCCGGAACCTGAGCAGGTGGAGGAAGCCCGTTTTCTGCTTCAAGGGTATGGCTTGGATGTGCATTAACAGCTTCAGGAAAACACCAAATAACGGAGAACCGCTGTCCTATACAGCGGTTCTCCTTTTCGATAAAAAAGGGATGCATTTGGCGGAATTTGATGATATAATAACTCCACGCCATGCTTGACGGGGAGAATCCTCCCACTTTTAAAAATCTAAGAAGGAGAATCGCCGCTTATGAAACGACGGTTGACCCGTCTGCTGCTTCTGTCGGCAGTTCTGCTGCTAATCTCCGGCTGCACCGGTCAGAACAACAGCTCCTCCGACGATACATCCTCTTCCTCTACCCCGCCCAACGGAAACAGTTCCTCCGTTTCCACCCATCCGTCGGTGGCTCTGGGGGAACTTACCGTCACCGTTTTCCAGACAGGAAAGTCAGATTGTATTCTCATCGAAACGGAAGCAGGGGCCGCTCTGATCGATACGGCAGACAAGGGCGACGGCAAGGATCTGGTGGAGGAACTGGAGAAGCGGAACATCCGGCAGCTGGAATTTTTGCTGCTGACCCATCTGGATAAAGACCACATCGGCGGCGCGGCCCGCATTCTGGAAAGCATTCCGGTGAAACAGCTGATTCAAGCGGATTATGATGAGGACAGCGGACAATATGAAAAATACCGGGAGGCCTGCTCCCAACTGGGTCTGACGCCGCTGCGGCTGAGGAAGGAAATGGCTCTCACCTTGGGCGGCGCCTCCCTAACTTTGATTCCCGGTGCTCATCCTCCCTATGATCAGGACAACGATTATTCCATCATCACCACCATGACCTACGGAGAGGTGAGTTTTCTCTTTGCCGGAGACGCGGAAAAGGAACGGCTGTCGGAATTTCTTGCCGCAGGAGGCACTCCGGCGGATTTCCTCAAAGTTCCTCATCACGGCCGGTACAACGGCCTCAGCGCGGCTTTCTTGGACGCCGTGCAGCCCCGCTGGGCGGTGATTACCTGCTCGGAGAAGGAGCCGCCGGAGGAAGAGCTGCTGTCTCTGCTGCGTGCCATGGATACGGAGATTCTGCTGACCTCCGCGGGCAGGGTGACGGCGGTGACCGATGGAAAAACGTTGGCGGTAACCCAGGGAGGCGTATAAAGTTGGAGCGGTTTTTGACGGTAGGGCAACAGGTGCTGGCCCTGTTTATACTGATATTCACCGGTTTCATCTGCGGAAAAAAGGGCATCCTCAATGAAACAGTCGCCCGGGCCTTAGCTGATCTCACCCTGCTGATCGCCACCCCCTGCGTGATCGTAGAATCCTTCATGCGGGAGGTAGCGCCGGAAAAATTCGTTTGGCTGGGTGTGGCCGCTCTGGCTGCCCTGGCAGTGCACGGCTTGTCCATTCTTCTGGCCCGGCTGACAATACGGGATAAGGTTGAGTCCCGGCGACGGGTGCTCCGTTTCGGCGTGGTCTTCTCCAATGCCGGCTATATGTCCATCCCTCTGCAGAAGGCGCTGTTGGGGGAGGACGGCGTGCTGGTGGGCGCTGCTTATCTGGTGGTGTTCAATCTGGTACTGTGGAGCTATGGTCTCCTGGAAATGAGCGGCCAACGCAGCAGCCTCTCGGTGAAAAAATTGGTGTTGAATCCGGGTATGATCGGGCTGGCGGTCGGTTTATTGGTGTTTTTTCTTCCCTTTTCTCTGCCGGAGATGCTGGCGGCGCCTATCCGAAGTTTGTCGGCGCTGAATACGCCTCTGCCCATGCTGGTGATCGGCTACTATCTGGGAAAAACAGATTTGAAACAGGCGTTGCGGGATCGCGGCGCTTATGTGGCTGCCGGATTGCGGCTGGCGGTACTGCCGCTGCTGTCGCTGGGCGGCATGTGGCTGTGCGGCATCCGGGGGACGGTGCTGATTTCCTGTATGATTGCAGTCTGTGCCCCCGCCGCCGCGGCCACCACCATGTTCGCCACCCGTTATAGCCAGGACACCGCCCTGTCGGTAAACCTCGTATCCCTCACCACCCTGATTTCAGCCGTAACCATGCCGCTGATCGTAGGGCTGACACAAATATTGGCTTGATTTGGAAGGAGAGGTTTTTGTAAATGGAAGACGGCTCATGGATACTCGTCGGCGTGCTGGTGGTGCTGGTGGCTCTGTCCGCCTACTTTTCCGGAACCGAGACCGCCTTTTCCAGCCTTAACCGCATCCGGGTGAAAAATCTGGCGGACAACGGCAATAAAAAGGCCGCTCTGGCTTTAAAGCTGGAGGCGAATTACGATAAGCTGCTGTCCACCATCCTCATTGGCAACAACATCGTCAATATCGCCTCCGCCTCCATTTCCACGGTTGTGTTTGTGGGCTTTCTGGGCGACATGGGCGTCCCGGTATCCACCGTGGTGATGACGGTGGTGGTACTGATTTTTGGGGAAATCTCCCCCAAAAGCCTGGCGAAGCAGAACGCGGAATCCTTCGCCATGGCCTCCGCGCCGGTCCTGCGGGTGATTATGGTGCTGTTCACTCCGCTGAATTTCTTGTTCATGCAGTGGAAAAAGCTGCTGAATCGGCTGTTCCGTCCCAAGGAAGACAGCGGCATTACCGGCGAAGAACTGCTCACCATTGTGGATGAGGTGGAAAACGAGGGCAATATCGACGCCCATGAGGGCGAACTGATCCGGGCGGCCATTGAGTTTGAAGACCGCAGCGTGGAGGATATCCTCACTCCCCGGGTCGAGATGGCAGCGGTGGATGAAGAGAGTCCCGCTGATGAGGTAAAAGAGCTGTTCCTCAGCGAGGGATATTCCCGGCTGCCGGTGTACCGGGGTACAGTGGATACCATTGTGGGGGTGATTCATGAAAAGGAGCTTTACGCCGCGGTTCATGAATCCGTCCCTTGGCAAAGCAAGATGCAGGAACCGCTGTGCGTACCGACGGGGACGAAAATCTCCGATCTTCTGCGGCAGCTGCAGCAGGCCAAATCCCATTTAGCCATTGTGGTGGATGAGTTTGGCGGTACCTGCGGTCTGGTAACCATGGAAGATATCCTGGAAGAGCTGGTGGGCGAAATCTGGGACGAGCACGATGAGGTGGAGGAGGACTTCCGCCGTATTGATGACACCTCGGTGGAAGCGGACGGCGGCGCACGGATGGAGGATCTTTTCGATCTGCTGGGCCTCAAAGAGGAATGTGAGGCCCTGACGGTCAGCGGCTGGGCCATGCAGGAACTGGGAGCGGTACCGCAGGAAGGAGATGCCTTTGAATACGGAGGGCTGCTGCGGGCGACGATTATCAGCGTGGAAAACCGCCGGGCCCAACGGGTTTTGGTGACCCGGCTGCCAGAAGTATAAACAAACGGAATTCATCCTGTCAGGGCTTGAACCATGCCAAAAAAGCAGAGGCGCTGCGGAATTTGCTTCCGCAGCGCCTCTGCTTTTTTGGCATGGTTTTTATTGATGCGAGCTGCAATAAATGTGGATAGCTTCTCCCATAAAAGACGCCAATCCCTCACCATACCGGTCAATATTTTCCGTAAATCGAGGATCGGCGGTATACATTGTCCCCAATCCGGAAAGGATGTCATTGGTGCAGGCGTAATACCGGCGGGTGATATGCTCCTGCCAGCGGGACACCAGTTTTTGTACTTCCGGGCTGCCGGGATCTTCCTGCTGATAGGCGGCGAAATCTTGAAAGATGGCGTCTGCCTCCTTTTGTGCTTCCACCCATTCTTCTTTGCCGTAAGCATCCGTTTTCACCCGGCTCTCCTGATAAGCCTGCGTACCGCCCCAGCGTTCCTCCACCTCTTTAGCGTATTGAGCGCGGGCCTTCTCAATGGCCGTTTGATCAAATTCTGCAAAACTCATATCCTTTTCTCCCTTCATCATATTGTCCACCAAGCCGATGAGGCGGTCCAGCCGTTCCTTCTTCAGCTGCAGAAGGGCACGGTGTCCGTTCAGGGCTTCCATACGGTCGAAGGCGGGATCATCCAGAATCCGGCGGATATCCGATAGAGAAAAATCCAACTCCCGGTAGAACAGGATCTGCTGCAGGCGGTCCAAGGCAGAGCCGTCATACAGCCGATAGCCGGCAGCGGTAATCACTGTGGGCGTGAGAAGACCGATCTCGTCATAATAATGCAGTGTGCGCACACTGACGCCCGACAGCTTCGCCACCTGGTTGACTGTTTTCATCTCTGCCATCCCTTTCAATTGCCTGTTCCCTTCGACAAGTATACCATAAACTATAACGCGGTTGGAGAGTCAAGGGGAAAAATGAAAGAAATCGCGCTATCACCTTTCATACGCGCAGGGAATCCCTCTCTCATCTTTCGCCGCTTGCTCAGAAAAAGTCCAGGTAAAATCTTTCATTTTACCTGAACTCTCTTCGACAATTTTTTTAACAAAAATCGTATATAATAATACCCATTCGTCTTCAGCCGCCTGTCCGTCGGGTACCGATTGATCATTTGATTGATCTCCCCTGGCCGCTTATCTATTTTTTATGGGCGATATTTGAACAAATCATACAACTATAGAAAGATTCTTTTTCCGTTATTATAAGTAAATTAACAAATAAGACTTGAAATCTGCTTCACTGATTGGTAAAATAAGGATAATCGGACGGGTTTCACAAGATACCGTCGGGAAAGGTGTGAGAATGGTGGAACTGCAAAGGCTGACCAACGGCTTCGCGGCCCTTGAAGAAGAGATCCTGAATTTCGGCCGCGGGACAAACTGCCGGGCCTGGGAATTATTGGGCTGTCATTACCTGGGAGACGGAACCTACGGCTTTCGGGTGTGGGCGCCGGAAGCCAGCGCCGTAAGCCTGGTGGGCGATTTCAATGGTTGGGAGCCTGGTCTCCATCCTTTGGAGGCGCTGGGGGGCGGCATCTGGGAATGTCAATCCTCCCAAGTTGGCGAGTATGATCCTTACAAATATGCCATCACCGGACCGGACGGCAAAACCGTCATGAAAGCCGATCCTTACGGCTTTCATTTTGAAACCCGTCCCTCCAACGCCTCCAAGGTGTACAACCTGGAGGGCTATGTTTGGGGCGATGGGGACTGGCTGCGCCGCAAAGAGGAAAACTCTATCTATGACTGTCCAGTCAACATCTATGAAGTTCACGCCGGCTCCTGGCGGCAGTATCCAGACGGCAGCCCCTTTTCCTACGATAAGCTGGCGGACGAGCTGATTCCCTATCTGCTGGAGATGGGTTATTCCCATGTGGAGCTGCTGCCAATGATGGAATACCCTTACGACGGGTCCTGGGGCTATCAGGTCACCGGCTATTACGCCCCCACCTCCCGCTACGGCGATCCCAAGGGCTTCATGTCCTTTGTGGACCGCTGCCATCAGGCGGGAATCGGAGTGATCATCGACTGGGTCCCCGCTCACTTCCCCAAGGATGCCTGCGGCCTTTACCGCTTTGACGGCACCCCTTGCTATGAATACGCCGATTCCCGCAAGGGCGAGCATTATGAATGGGGAACCTGTGTATTTGATTATGGACGCAATGAGGTGCGCAGTTTTCTGATATCCAACGCCATGTTCTGGCTGGAGATGTACCACGTGGACGGTATCCGGGTGGACGCGGTGGCTTCCATGCTGTATCTGGACTATAACCGGCGGGAGGGGGAATGGCTGCCCAATCAATACGGCGGCAAAGAGAATCTGGAAGCGGTGGATTTCCTCCGCCGCCTCAACGAATCGGTCTTCGCCGCCCACCCCAAAACCATGATGATCGCGGAGGAATCCACCTCCTGGCCCTTGGTATCCCGTCCCACCTGCGACGGCGGCCTGGGCTTCAACTACAAGTGGAACATGGGCTGGATGAACGACATGCTTCACTATATGTCGCTGGATCCTCTGTTCCGCAAGTTCAACCATGACAACCTGACCTTCTCCTTCTTCTACGCCTTTTCGGAAAATTATGTGCTGCCTATCTCCCATGACGAGGTGGTTCACGGAAAGGGCTCTCTCATCAACAAAATGCCCGGCTCTTATGAGGAAAAGTTCGCCGGGGTACGGCTGTTTCTAGCCTATATGATGGCTCATCCGGGGAAAAAACTGCTGTTCATGGGCGGGGAGTTCGGCCAGTTTAAGGAATGGGATTATGAAAGCGGCCTGGATTGGCTGCTGCTGGATTACGAATCCCATCGGATGCTGCAGCATTACACCAAAACCCTGAATCATTTCTACCTGGAAACTCCCGCTCTCTGGGAAAACGATTTTTCCTGGGACGGCTTTTCCTGGATCGCCCACGACGATTACAGCCAGAGCGTCATTGTATTCCGGCGCATCGATCAAAAGGGAAAGGAACTGCTGGTGGTCTGCAACTTTACACCGGTGCAGCGTACCGGCTATCGCATCGGCGCGCCGGTGCTGGGCTCTTATACAGAAGTGTTCAACACCGATCAATTGGAGTTCGGCGGCAGCGGCGTTCTCAACGGCACCCTGGACAGCGAGCCGGTTCCCATGCACGGCTTTCCCCAATCCCTCTCTCTGACGCTGCCCCCTTTATCGGTCCTTTACTTCCGGCTGAAAAAAGCCAAGGCTCTGCCCAAAGCCAAAACGCCCCGAAAAACGGCTGGAACTCGTCGGGCATCCGCAAAAAAAGCGGCCGTCCCGGCCGTATCAGAAAGCACAGAAAGCTAGGAGGGATCTCTCTATGTTCCGCAAGCAGGAATGCGTGGCCATGCTACTGGCCGGAGGCCAGGGAAGCCGTCTGTACGCCCTTACCAAAAATATCGCCAAGCCCGCCGTGCCCTATGGCGGCAAATACCGCATCATCGATTTTCCTCTCTCCAACTGCGTCAACTCCGGCATCGAAACGGTGGGAGTGCTGACCCAATATCAGCCTTTGGAGCTCAACGACTACATCGGATCCGGTCAGCCCTGGGATCTGGACCGGATGGACGCCGGCGTGCATGTGCTGCCCCCCTATCAGCGCAACAAGGGTGCGGATTGGTACAAGGGCACCGCCAATGCCATCTACCAGAATATTCCCTTTATTGAGCGGTATAATCCGGAATATGTGCTGGTGCTATCCGGAGATCATATTTATAAAATGGATTATTCCAAGATGATTGCCTTTCATCAGAAGAAGAATGCCGCCTGCACCGTGGCGGTGATCGAGGTGGAGATGTCCGAAGCCAGCCGATTCGGCATCCTGAACACCCATGAGGACGGCACTATTTATGAGTTTGAGGAGAAGCCCAAGAAGCCCAAAAGCAATCTGGCCTCCATGGGCATCTATGTTTTCTCTTGGAACAAGCTGCGCCAATACCTCAACGCTGACGAGAAGGATCCCAAATCTCAGAACGATTTCGGTAAAAACGTGCTGCCCTCCATGCTGGCTGCCGGAGAAACCATGGTGGCCTATCGGTTTGAAGGATATTGGAAGGACGTAGGCACCATCGAGAGCCTGTGGGAGGCCAACATGGACCTGCTCAATCCCAAGGTTCCCCTGGATCTGTCCGATATGGAATGGCGAATCTACTCCCGTAATCCCGGACTGCCTCCCCACTATGTCGCCGCCGGCGCCGTGGTGGAAAACAGCATGATTTCCGAAGGGGGCAATATCTACGGCAATGTGGACTTTTCGGTGCTGTTCGCGGGTGTGACCATCGAGGAGGGGGCGGAAATCCGCGACTCCATCATCATGCCCGGGGCAATCATCAAAAAGGGTGCCAGGGTTCATTATGCCATTGTGGCAGAAAACGCGGTCATCGGGGAAAACGCCCTGGTGGGCGCCCGGCCAGAGGAGCTGGAGGACACCAAGGATTGGGGCGTGGCGGTGATCGCAGCCGGCGTCCGGGTGGGCGACGGCTGCACCGTCCCGGCCAGGGCCATGGTGGATACCGATATTACCGCGGCGGAATAAGCCCCTCCTGCAATTCGGCTCCGGGATCTGCCGCAGCGGCGGAGCCACGCGGAAAGGAATGAGCGTACAATTATGAGAAACAATAATGTGCTTGGCCTGCTGTTTTCCAATATGCATGACGAGCAGCTGAGAGATCTCACCAGTGTGCGGGCGCTGGGTTCCGTACCCTTCGGCGGCCGCTACCGCCTGATCGATTTTACCCTGTCCAACATGGTGAACGCGGGTATTTCCAAGGTGGGCATCATCACCAAAAGCAACTATCAGTCGCTGATGGATCACATCGGTTCCGGCAAGGCCTGGGATCTGTCCCGAAAGAACGAGGGCCTGTATTTTCTGCCGCCCTTCGGCACCAGCGACGAGATGTACAACGGCCGGATTGCTTCCCTCAACGGCATTCAGCCCTTCCTGCGCAATTCCAAAGAGGAGTACGTGGTGCTCTCCGATTGTCATGTGGTGGGCAACATAGACTACGACCGGCTGGTGGAGACTCACCTTGCCTCCGGCGCGGATATCACCGTGGCCTACAAGCAGGGGGCGGTTCCCCCTTTGATGGACAATCTGCTGCTGTATATGGACGAAGACGGCAGGATTAACGATATGATCCTGGGCCCGGGCGGCGAGGAGAAGGGCGCCTATGGTTTGGGATTATACACCATGTCGAAAAGCGTGCTGATGCGGCTGATCAGCGCCGCCGTCAGCCGCAACCGGATGCATTTTGAGCGGGACGTGCTGCAGCGCAACGTGGATTCCCTGCGGATCTTCGGCTACGAGGTGCCGGAATACACCTCGGTGATCTGTGATCTGAACAGCTATTTCCGCGCCAATATGGATCTGCTGAATCCCGGGGTGCGGGCTGCTCTCTTCCCCAGCCGACGGCCCATCTACACCAAAGTGCGGGACTGTGCACCGGCAGTTTACGGCCTGCACGCCCATGTGGAGGATTCCCTGGTGGCCGACGGCAGCAAAATCGAAGGCTCTATCACCCGCTCCATCATCTTCCGGGATGTGCAGATCGAGCGGGACGCGGTACTGGAGGACTGCATTGTGATGCAGGGATCGGTGATCTGCCGGGCCACCCGGCTCAGCGCCGTGATCCTGGATAAGAACGTGGTGATCAAGGACGGCCGCACCCTGACCGGCTTTGACAGCTATCCGGTATTCGTCAGCAAGGGCTCGGTGGTGTAAAACCGGATGCCCGCCCATAAACCCGGCGTACTTCCAACATGGAAAACGCGGAAAGGACAGGGAACAAGAGATGAAAGTATTATACGCCACCAGTGAAGCGCTTCCCTTTGCCGCCTCCGGCGGCTTGGCGGACGTGGCAGGATCGCTGCCCAAGGCCCTGCGGACCCGGCTGATCGGCTGCCGGGTGGTGCTGCCGCTGTATGAATCGGTACCTCAGCACCTGCGGGACAACATGACCTTCCTCACCAGCCTATCGGTGCCGGTGGCTTGGAGACGCCAATACTGCGGTGTGTTCGAGGCCAAACATAACGGGGTGATTTATTACCTGCTGGATAACCAGTATTACTTCAAGCGCCCCGGCCTCTACGGCCATTATGACGACGCGGAGCGGTTCGCCTTTCTGGCGCGGGCGGTGCTGGAGATGCTGCCCCACATCGATTTTCATCCGGATATCATTCACGCCAACGACTGGCAGACTGCCTTGATTCCGGTGTACTATCATCTGTTCTACGACCAGCGGGAAGGCTACGAGAACATGAAAATGGTATACACCATCCACAATATCCAGTATCAGGGCAAATACGGCATGGAGATATTGGAGGATGTTTTCGGCATTCCCCAGTCGGCCAAGAGTATCGTGGAGCAGGACGGCTGTGTCAACCTGATGAAGGGGGCCATCGAAATGGCCGACCGGGTGACCACCGTCAGCCCCACCTATGCGGAAGAGCTGCTGGATCCCTGGTATGCCCATGGGCTGGATACCATTCTCCGGCTGCGCAGCTTCAAGCTGTCCGGCATCCTCAACGGTATTGATACCGACAGCTATAATCCGGAAACCGATCCGGATATTTATGCCCACTATTCGGCGGAGGATCCCTCCGGCAAGGCGGAAAACAAGCGGGCCCTCCAGGAGCGGCTGAATCTGCCTCAACGGTCGGACGTGCCGCTGATCGGTATGGTTACCCGGCTGGTCTCCCATAAGGGACTGGATCTGGTGAAATATGTACTGGATGAACTTCTCCAGGCGGACGTTCAGATGGTGCTGCTGGGTTCCGGCGACTGGACGTATGAGAACTTCTTCCGGGAGGCACAGAGCCGCCATCCCGATAAATTCTGCTACTGCGCGGGATTTGTCCCTGAGCTGGCACGGAAAATCTATGCAGGCGCGGATATTTTCCTCATGCCCTCCAAAAGCGAACCCTGCGGCTTGTCCCAGATGGTGGCCTGCCGTTACGGTACCGTTCCTGTAGTGCGGGAAACCGGGGGCCTCAAGGACAGCATTACCGACTGCGGAGACGGTTACGGCATCGGCTTTACCTTCAAAACCTATAACGCCAATGATATGCTGGAATCCATCCGCCGGGCGCTGGGGGCTTATGGCAATAAAAACGACTGGCCCATCCTGGTGGACCGGGCGCTGAAGGCGGATTTCAGCTGGGGACGCTCGGCCAACGAATATATCCGGCTGTATCGGGCGCTGCTGAAGGAAGCCTGACATCCCGGTCAGAGCGGTACTTCGCGCTTTTGAACTCCGTATATTTTATCCTTACCTGAAAACCACCTGCGGGACTAAAGAATGGCCCGCGGGTGGTTTTTCCCTCTCCCTGTCCTGAACATTGGGATTCATATTCTGCAGGGCGCAGGGGAAGCCTATTGACAGAATCGTCTCTCTGAAAGGACTTGCGTATATGTGGGCATATGAAAGTGTATTCTATCAAATCTATCCTCTGGGCTGCTGCGGTGCACCGGAGGAAAACGACGGCGTGGAGGTTCCCCGAATCCGCAAGGTGATGGACTGGATTCCCCACATCCTCTCCCTTAACGCCAATGCCGTCTATTTCTGCCCGGTCTTTGAATCCGACCGTCACGGCTATGATACCCGGGATTTCACCCGGCTGGATTGCCGGCTGGGAAACAACGAGGATTTCGCCGACGTCTGCGCCGCTTTGCACCGGGCAGGGATTCGGGTGGTGCTGGATGGGGTTTTCAACCATGTTGGACGAGGTTTTTGGGCTTTTCAGGACGTGCTGCGCCAGCGGGAAAATTCTCCCTATCGTGACTGGTTCTATCTTCGTTTTGACGGCAACAACCGCTATAACGACGGCCTCTGGTATGAAGGCTGGGAGGGCCATGAGGAGCTGGTGAAGCTCAACCTGCGCAATCCGGAGGTAACGGATCACCTGCTGAACAGCGTTCAAAGCTGGGTGAAACAATTTGATATCGACGGTCTGCGGCTGGACGTGGCCTATTCCCTGGATCAGGGCTTTGTGGAACGGCTGCGGGAATTCTGCGACAAAGTGAAGCCTGACTTTTTTCTGGTGGGCGAAATGCTTCACGGAGATTACAACCGGCTGCTGGGTGACCGGCTGCTTCACAGCGTTACCAATTATGAATGCTATAAAGGCTTGTATTCCAGCTTCAATTCCCATAATCTGTTTGAGATTGCTCATTCCCTGCAGCGTCAATTCGGCCCGGAAAGCTGGACTCTCTACAAGGACAAGCATCTTTTCTGCTTCGCAGACAACCATGATGTGACCCGTATCGCCAGTCTTCTGCAGGATATGCGCCACCTCGACTTGTTATACGCTCTGTTATTTTCTATGCCGGGTATTCCGTGTGTTTATTACGGTAGCGAATGGGGAGCGATAGGATGCAAAGGCGGCGCCTCCGATGCTCCTCTGCGTCCCTGCTTTGAGCATCCGCTTTCCTCCTCGCTGACTCACTGGATCTCTCGGCTGGCCGCAGTCCATCGGGAGCAAACCGCCCTGTGCTACGGCGATTTCCGCACTCTGTGCTTAACAAATGAACAGTTTGTATTCCGCCGCCGATACGACAGCCAAACAGTGATCGTTGCCCTTAACGCAGCGGACTATCCCTATACCGCGCATTTTGATGCCGAGGCCGGCCGGGCGGTGGATCTGCTCACCGGTGAAGATCACGATTTCGGTGGAGGCAGCGTGCTGCCTCCCTTCAGTGCAGCTTACTGGCGAACGGAATAAATTCATCGAAAAATATCCGGCAGAGTTCGACACAATTTGTTTATTGATTGATATATTATACTATATGTAGTCGAAAAAGGAGAGATTTCCATGATGGCGATGGTTACAGGCGCCAGTTCCGGTATAGGCCGGGATATGGCCCGGGAGCTGAGCAGACGCGGATATGATCTGATTGTGGTCGCCCGGCGACAGGATCGTCTGGAAGAACTGGCGGCGGAATTGCCTACCCGAGTGCGCACCATTGCACTGGATCTCGCCGACGCGGACAACTGCCGGCGGCTTTACGCCATGACCGGGGAGGAACCGGTGGAAGTGCTGATCAATAACGCCGGGTTCGGCGTTTTCGGCCCCTTTGATGAAAGCGATCTGGAACAGGAGCTGCGGATGTTGGATACCAATATCCGGGCTGTTCATATCCTCACCAAACTTTTTTTGCGGGATTTTCTCCGCCGAAACAGCGGCATGATTCTCAATGTTTCTTCTTCCGCCGCCTTTCTGCCCGGGCCTTTGCTCTCCGGGTATTACGCCTCCAAGGCCTATGTGCTCCGCCTCACCGAAGCCATTCATGAGGAGCTGCGCCGGAAGGGCAGTGCTGTAACCATCAGCGCCCTGTGTCCCGGTCCTGTGAAAACCGAATTCGACCGGGTGGCGGGCGTTCACTTCAGCGTAAAAGGGCAGGACAGCGGCGATGTGGCCCGCTATGCTCTGGATCAGCTGTTCCGCCGCCGCATGGTGATCATTCCCGGCCTGGAGATGAAGCTGGCCCGCCAGCTGACCCGCCTGCTGCCGGAAGAGATGCTGCTGCGGACCGCTTGGCATCTTCAGGCCCGCAAGGCCAGACGCTATTAAGAAATACCGCTTGTCAAATACATCCGCTTCTTATATAATGGAAACAGGAAGCCAACCGCTTCCCTATGAATCCAGAAGGGATCTGACAGTATGTTTTGCGAAAAATGCGGTACGCAGACCGATAAAAAATTCTGTCCCAAATGCGGCTATCCTGTCAGTGCGGAAACCGGGGCGCAGAAAGTGCAGGCTTCCCTGAATCAGAACTATCCCCCTCAGCCTCAACAGCAGTATCCTCAGCAGCCCTATCCGCCTCAACAGGTGGTATATGCCCAGCAGCCATATGTCCCCTATCCCCCGCAGGGCTATGTGCAGCAGCCCACCGTCATTGTTCAGAATGTCGTGCAGCCCGGTCGGCAGCGGAGCAAATGGGTGGCTTTTTTCCTTTGTCTTTTTCTCGGCTTCATCGGCGTACATAAGTTTTATGAGAACAAAGCCGGGATGGGCGTGCTGTATATCTTTACCATGGGTTTGTTCGGAATCGGCTGGTTTATTGATCTGATTATTCTGCTGACAAAGCCCAATCCTTATTATATATAATTAAAGTCATGCCTTCCATAAAATGGGGACATGAGGAAGTCAAAGAAAAGCAATCCATTCATCAGATTCCGGCTTGATGAGTGGATTGCTTTCCTATTATGTTTGTCCATCGGCGCCACCTGTCATTTCTGATTCGCCATCAGCCTGCGGCGGATTTCCCCCAGCTCATCCAGCATAGCCGGCCGCCGAGGATAAGACTGAATCAATTCATCGATCAGTTCTTGCGCTTCCGCTTTTCCGCCGAATTCATTCAGCAGCCGGATCTTATTGCACAGATCGCGATAGACCTTTCTCTCAGAAGCCTGAGCCGCATTTTCCCGGATGAAGGCCGCACAAAGGTCATACACCTCTCCGGCATTAGACGGAGGCAGCATCTTGCCGTAATCAAACACCATATACGGATGCCGGCGTACCTGCTCCATAAGCCTTTCTTTTTCCCCTTCGCGGGCAAGCAGAGCCATATACTCATGGCAGGGCCTGACGGCTTCCATTGCCGCCAACAGTTCGGGATACTCCGCTTCCCAGAGGTCCTCTTCCTGCAGCATTCTTTTAAGCGGCTCGTAGTAGGCCTGATCTCCCAACAGGAGCAACCGGCGAGTCTGTGCCTTTTCCTGATCCCTCCGTCCCCATCGATGATAAATTTCATATAGTAGATATTCCCATCGATCCGGGAAGACTTTCCGATTTGGAGCGGTTTTCGTCTTATCCAAACATAAGCGTTCAGCATCCGCAAAGCGGCATCCCTTTAATTCTTCCTGCACTGCCAAATATCTCAGCTCATCCACATCCAGATTTTGCTCCAAATATATTCCAGCCGCTTCCTTCCCTTCAGCGGCCAAAATTACATAATAGCGGATACATTTATCTTTCTGTTGCATATGTGCGAAATAATTTGTCTCCTTTCGCTCCTCCAATAGCTGATCCAACAGTGCATAAATTTGGGGGGCGCTTTTGGAATTCGCCAGCCGTGCCGCCTGGCGCAGCAGTTCATAGCGCCAATCCTCCCATCCGTCAAACGCGCTGCTGCGGACGGTTTTAAGCAAACTACCGAGCTGCTTGCGTCTTTGTGGATCGGATACTGTGACTTGGACCAAGGCACCGATGCACGAGTCTATTATTTTCAGCGCAATGTCAACCGTAAAGGAAAGAGACCCGGAACTGCTGTCAGCATGGGAGGCGAGTTTCACACAGGTCAAAATGA
Organism: uncultured Oscillospiraceae bacterium; assembly: GCA_902492455.1. Lineage (GTDB taxonomy): Bacteria > Bacillota > Clostridia > Oscillospirales > Acutalibacteraceae > CAKTXU01. The sequence goes on along the minus strand of CABULH010000001.1, from coordinate 9,459 downwards.
TCAATTGGGCGATATCTATTGCCTGCGAATACCATCCTCGCTCCATATGGCCGTGGGCGATATCCAACGCCCTTTCCATATCCCGGCAGATGTTATCGCAGCCGTGATAATCGACATAACCGCGGTGGGTGTTGCGACGGATAGAAGCCTGCAGCATCTCTTTTAAATAGACAAACGCCCGCTCTTCTGATGCGGAAAGGGTTACCATCGTCTCCATACGAAAACTGTCATCTCTCTGGCAATGGTCCAAAACCAGCCTCTCCAGTTCTTTTTTGCCAGCATTGGCAAGCAATTTTCCCAGAGATTCATCCCCAGCCGTGCTCGGAGGCTGAGCTGTTTTTTTCTCAATATAATCCCCGTTTTCAATCGCCAGCAGCAACGCCACAATATGTTTGCATACATCGCTGAAATCATAGGGACAGGAGCAGGACCAATCTTCTATCGTTTCATCTTTATCAAAAAAGATTTTCACAGTATAGGGTGTTGTATTGCTTCCCGATACTTTTGCGGTATAGTGCCCATCGGACTTGATTACCTTTTTCACCATGCCGTTTTCATAGTAGTCCTCGCCCCGTGTAAAAATGCGCGGCTCCACATACTCAAGGAATTCGTCAATAGTGTATCCCATTGCTACGCTCCTTCCGTTTGGAAATCATCCTCTTTATCATTATTCCCCCAGCAGAAAACCTGGCAGATTGAGCAACGCCGCTGCCATGGTGCGTGCTTTGGGGAAATCCCGCGCCCCTATACAGGCGGCCACGGCGGTGTTGGCATAGACCAGGACCGGCAGATAAAGCACCGCACGGTTGAAATCGTATCGTCTGAATTTTCGGGGCAGGAAGGGAGAGTAAATCCCCATTTCCAGCCGAAAATAAGGAATCAGACTGCCCTGCCTAATGGTTTTCAGGGAAAGGCGATAGTTGTAGGGGATGATCTCTCGGGTAAGCCCCTTTTTCTCCGGGTCAAACCGTATGCAAATATACAAGCGTTCCAGCTCTTTCCGCAGCCGGTACAGCTCGATCCGTTTGATCATGTTTTTCATCGCCTCCTTATAAAACCCCTTTGAATTGATTATACTAAAAATAGCAGAGATTGGCAATCCGCTTGGCTGTTCCATCCATCGGATGTCCGATTGGCAGGGGATGCTCTTGGAAAGGAGCGGACTTCGACTGCTGAACGGGTGCGCGCCGTCAAGCTGAAAAGAGTTGAAAATGACAGCCTCTTGTAGTAATATAGGGTATTATATGTCTTCACTAGATTAAGGACGATGCGGGAATGAACAACAAACAGAACAATGCCAACAAGAGGAAAAACAAAGAATTTGTCCGCCTCTGTCTATTGGGTGCCCTGGTGCTGATCATTCTTTGCGCCGCCGGCCTTTATCTTCTCCTTCGCGGCAAGGAGCCGGACACGATCTCTTCTTCTCTCAGTTCCGGCGTTTTCTCCCATTCGGCTTCAGCCGCCGGAGAAACAGCTGGCTGGTTTGTCCAGGAAGGAAAGGCATTCTATCGCGGAGCCGACGGTATCCTGTATACCGGCAGCCGGGAGATAGACGGCGAAACCTGCCGCTTTTTGGAGGACGGCGCTTTGGTTCAAGGCTGGGTAAACACAGGCGACACTCGTTATTATGCCGCGGGCGGCCTTCTCGTCAAGGGCTGGCAGGATATCGAAGGCCGGCGTTATTACTTTGGCAAAGACGGTGTTCTCGCCTGCAGTACCACCATAGACGGCATTGTGCTGGGAGAGGATGGCACTGCCATTACCTCCTCTCCGAACACACCGGCCTCTTCTCCCACTACTTCGCCGGCGAATACTACTCCGGTTACGTCTCCGGCTACCCCTACCACCACCCATCCCATCAAGCCCACCGCCAATCTGTCTGCGGAACTGGCCCGGCGTCTCGATGATATTCTGGAGCGATACGGCCGCACGCCAAGAAATATTTACGACTACGTCCATGATCATTACACGTACAAATACACAGCGGAGAAATCCCTGGAGGAAAACGCCCAGCATCTGCTTGATTATGGAAAGGGAAGCTGTTACAATTTCGCGGCCCTGACCTATCTGCTGTTTCAGCGGGCCGGGTACGACGTCTATTATGTCACCGGCCTCGGCTGGCAGCATGGCACCTATCACTGCTGGATTCTCGCCAATTTTGACGGTGGCTGGTATTATGTGGATTCCCTATATGTACGTTCCGCTAAACTGACCGCCGATGAACTGACGAAAAAAGGCTATAAATGGGATCAGAATGCCTTTCCATCCTGAAACAATATTCAACCAGAAGGAGGGCTGCTGATGAAACATCGTCGGCTGTTCCGGCTGCCTCTAGCCGCCGTTTGTCTGCTCAGCATCTGTTTAAGTGCCTGCGGTGATGACAGTATCTCATCCGGCAGCAGCGTTATCTCCTCCCTGACGCAGACCACCTCTTCCGTTTCCCTGTCCACAACGTCTCCCACCACCGCCCCCACCCTTTATGTGGATCCGGAAACCGGGATCCGCTATGAGAATCAGGACCTGCAGGGGAAAAGGGCGGACTATTTTGAATTGCCCCTGGAGGGCGCCACCGGCTATGCATCGGTGAATACCCCTGTCTATACCTCCGCAGACCAAAACAGCGACGTTCTTGCCACGCTGCAGCCCGGCGACGCTTTCACCATTCTGGAGGAGGTGGAGGGGGTCTGGTGGCGGATGGAAACGGACAGCGTCAGCGGCTGGGTGGACAACACTTGCTGTTACCTCAACATTCCGGATGTGGTGCCCTCCATTGTGTTTGACAATACCAATGCTTATTCCTCCGTTTTTCTTTCCTCCGGCAAGGACATTCCCGATATCACCGGGCAGCTTCTTTATGACTCCCTTTGCCGCAACGAACGGTACGGCGACGAGCGATATGTGGTGGCAGCCAACTACTGGATGGTGAAAAAGATTTACGCCGCCCAGCAGATGGCTTTAGCCGAAGGCTATACCCTGGTGATCAACGAAACCTTCCGGCCCTATGATGTACAGTTGCAGGTGGCGGCACAGCTGAAGCAGCTGTACACGGATGATCCTGCGGTAAAAGCAGGGATTGATCAGCGGCCCTGGGGTATCGGCTGGTTTATTGCCAACAAGCTCTCCACCCATCAGCTGGGCTGCGCCATGGATGTTTCCCTTGCCAAAGTACGATCCATCCGCTATGCCCTGGCCGGAGATTATCAATACACGGAGGTGACCGCTTACGAGGAATGTGCGATGCCCACTCCCATACATGAACTGAGCGCCGCCGCTGTTTCTATGAAAAAGCCGGTCAACTCCGCATCGGCCACCGCTTGGATCGATGTGGAGCCTGCCGACACCATGACAGAGGATGCTTTGCGGCTGAAAAGATACTGTACCCAGGCCGGGCTGTCGCCTTTGGCCTCGGAATGGTGGCATTTCAATGATCTGGAAGCGAAAAAGGCCATCGGCAGCAACTATACCACCGATGTGTTTTATATCCATACTTGCCGCAGCCGGATACCGGAATACAGCTAAAACGCAGTTAAGGAATGGTAATGTATGGTTTTTAGTTCTCTCAGCTTCCTCTTTCTGTTTTTCCCTCTCACCTTTATCCTTTACATCGCCGTCCCCAACTGGACATACCGCAATATCCTGCTAATTATCACCAGCTTGATCTTTTATGCCTGGGGAGAACCGGTGTATGTCTTTTTGCTGCTGTTCTCCGTGCTGGTGAACTGGTTGCTGGCTTTAGCCATATCCAAACGCGTCAGGGGCGGGAAGGCCCTGCTGTGCGGAGCGGTGATCCTGAATATTGGTCTGTTGGTGGTATTCAAATACAGTGGTTTCCTGGTGGAGTCGGTAAACGGTCTTTTCTCCCTTTCCCTGCCCGTCCCCGCCATTCGCCTGCCCATCGGCATCTCTTTTTTCACCTTTCAGACCCTTTCCTATGTCATCGACGTCTACCGGGATAAAAGCTGCGTGCAGAAAAAGCTGTCCCGGCTGCTGCTGTACATCTCCTTTTTCCCCCAGCTGATCGCCGGTCCCATTGTGAAATACCACGATATCCGGGACCAGCTGGAAGTGCGGGATCTGTCCGCTGACCGGATTGCGGAAGGGCTGCGGCGTTTCTCCTACGGCTTAGCCAAAAAAGTACTGATCTCCAACACCATGGCGGTGGTGGCCGATTACGCCTTCGGGCTGCCGGGGGATTCCCTGTCCATCTATACCGCCTGGCTGGGTGCGGTATGCTACATGCTCCAGATTTATTTTGATTTCAGCGGCTACAGCGATATGGCCATCGGTCTGGGCCGGATGTTTGGCTTTGTGTTTAAAGAAAACTTCCGATACCCTTATGCCGCTGTGGGTATCAAGGATTTCTGGCGCCGCTGGCATATCTCCCTCTCCACCTGGTTCAAGGAATACCTGTATATCCCCCTGGGCGGCAACCGCCGGGGCAAAGCTCGGATGTTCCTCAATCAGATGATCGTCTTCGCCGCTACGGGGCTGTGGCACGGCGCCAATCTCACCTTTTTGGTATGGGGCCTGTTCCACGGCCTGTTTCTCACCATGGAAAGCATCGGCGTCATCCCCATCGGGAAAGCGGCCGGGCATCCTGTCACCCGGTTTATCGCCAGAATCTACACCCTGTTCATCGTGCTGGTTGGTTTCACCCTGTTCCGGTCGGATTCCATGACCCAGGCGCTGTCCTATCTGGGGGTACTGTTTACCGGCGGGACAGACACAGCGGCGCAGCTTGCAGGTATCCTCACCCATCTCACACCCTGGTTTATCTGCATTCTCCTCATTGCCTGCGTCACCTCCTTCCCCATCTTTCCCGCTGTTCAGCGAACCCTGGGCGGCAGTCAAACCGGGGCGCGGATATATACCGGCGCCGCTTACGCCGTCTCTTTCCTGCTGCTGATGCTGTGCATACTTTCACTGGCGGCGGACACCTACAATCCCTTTATCTATTTCCGCTTTTAATTCGGAGGTGATGTGGTATGAAAAAGCTCTCCGTGGTCTATATTGCAGCCGTTCTCTCCCTGTGTACCCTTCCGCTGCTGCTGACGCCGATTTGGGGCGAAAAAAGCTCGGCGGAAAAACGGGATTTGGCGGAATTTCCCGCGTTGATAGAAGATGGGGCCGTCAATCCCGCCTTCTCGGAAGAGCTGGACGGCTGGATCACCGATCATTTTGCCTTCCGTTCCGAGCTGATCACAGCCAACAATCTGCTGAAGGCTAAGCTGTTCCACTCTTCTGACGAAGATCAGGTGATTGTTGGGAAAAACGGCTGGCTCTATTTTGCGGAAACCGCCGCCGATTATCTGGGACAGAATCTTCTGTCAGAGGCGGATATCCGCCATTTGGCAACAACGTTGGACCTGATGGAGGCTTATGTAAGTCGGCAAGGCGGCCGGCTGGTTTTTGCCGTCGCTCCCAACAAAAATACCCTTTATCCAGAAAATATGCCTGTCTATTACCGGCAAACCGCAGAGGAAACCAATTTGGACCGTCTCACCCATCAGCTGACCGGAAAGGCGTATTTCGCTGATCTGAAAAAGGCATTGAAAAATGTCCGGGAACAAACCTACCACGCCCGGGATTCCCATTGGAACAATATCGGCGCCCTGCAAGCCTATAATACGCTGCTGGACACAGCAGGAACGCCTCATGAAACCTATGCCGACACCAGCTGGGAATGGCAGCGGACCTGGGAAGGCGATTTGGATGCCATGATCTTCCCCAAGCTGGGAATTCGGGACTGGCAGGCAGTTTTCCATACGGAATGGACCTATCAATACACCTCCAACTTTCACAGCGAAGAGGACCTGCTGATCACCACTGAAAATAAGAGCGGCAGCGGTTCGCTGCTGATTTTTCGGGACTCCTTTTCCAACGCATTGCTTCCCTTCCTGGCGCAGCGCTATGAAACAGCCAAATTTTCCCGGGCGGTGCCTTACGCGCTGTATGAACTAGAGGATACGCCTTACGATACCGTCATCCTGGAAATCGCCGAACGGAATCTGCGCAATCTGCTGATGAGCGCACCGATAATGCCCGCGCCATTGACGGAAGAGGCGGAAGCCCCTTTAGAGACAGACGCAGTGCTGAAAACCAGGACGGTCAATGGTTATCGCCACTATTACGGCTATCTGGAGGAGGCCGACGCCCAAAATGCCCGGCGGATTAATCTTCGTCTGTCCAACGGCACCGATGTGCGGTACGCGGAGGCTTTCCCAATCTATGAATCCGCTCTGCTGGACAGCGAAGAGGTACAAAGCAACGGCTTTTCCGCCTATCTTCCTGCGGATCAAACGGACGGATATCAGGTGTCCGTGGTGATACAACCGGAAAAGCAGGCTGAGCGATAGATGAAAGCGAACACCGATGGTCGATCAAATCCCGTTTCGTAAAGAAAGGACAACAATCTCTATGAAAAAGACTGCCGTATTTCTCGCCCTTCTCCTTCTTACCATGGTCTTCTCCAGCTGCTCAGAGAAAAAGGAGGAAACCATCGCCTCCCATGTCACTGTCAATGGGGTGGAACTAGCCTTGGGCGCAGAATTCACCGAAGAAAAGGAAACATCTCTGGGAGAACCCGTGGATATGGTCCAAGCTCCCAGCTGCCACTACGACGGTTCCGACAGCATTTATACCTATGATGGCTTTACCGTTTACACCTATATGCAGGGAGAAAAATCCATCCTTTACAGTGTGGAAATAACGGACGCGGCCATTGCCACACCGGAAGGCGCTAAGGTGGGAATGACGCAGGCGGAGATTCAAGGCCTATACGGCGATTCCTATGAGAAAACCGCAGTGGGGATGGCGTATTCCATTGGAGAAGGGATGACGCTGACCTTTCGGATAACCGATGATAAGGTTACCCTAATCGAATATTATAAGGAATAAATTTGAAGCCAATAAAAAGTGGCCTGTCCCAGGAGGGACAGGCCACTTTTTATTGGCTTCAGATCGCTTTATTTCATCATGCTGGCAACTTCGTCCGCGAAGTTGTCTTCCCGTTTCTGCAGGCCCTCGCCCTTTTCAAACCGGACGAAGTCGGCCACTTTCATCGCGCCGCCAGCTTTCTTGGCCTCTTCCGCGACATACTGCTCCACGGTGATATCGCCGTTCTTAACAAACGCCTGCTGCAACAGACAGTTGTTCTCATAGAACTTGCCGATCCGGCCGTCCACCATCTTGGTGATGATGTTTTCCGGCTTATTGGCATTTTTGGGATCATTTTTGATCTGGGCGATGAGGATTTCCTTCTCCTTCTCCAGTGCCTCAGCAGGAACAGTGCTCTTATCCAGATAGGTGGCGTTGAGAGCCGCGATCTGCATCGCGACATCCTTGCCGCATTCCTTAAGAATATCGGAACCGGAAGCAGCGCCCTCCGCCTCAAAGCGAACCAGAACGCCGATGCGGCCGCCGCCGTGGACATAAGCCACGCAGTCGCCCTCAAACCGGACGAAACGGCGGATGCTGATATTTTCACCGATAACCAGAACCCGATCCTGGAGCGCCTGGGTAACGGTACGACCGTCCTCGTACTCCATCTCCATCAGCGCCGCCACATCAACGGGGTTCTTCTTCATGATGACCTCGGCAACGCCCTTGATAAACTCCTGGAACTTATCGCTCTTAGCGGCAAAGTCGGTTTCAGCGTTGATTTCCACTACCACGCCGACCTTGCATTTGTCACAGACAGCGGCGTAAACCGCGCCTTCAGCAGCGACGCGGCCAGCCTTTTTCACTTGAGCGGCCAGACCCTTTTCCCGCAGAATATCGGCGGCTTTTTCCATATCGCCGTCGGCCTCGGTCAGGGCCTTTTTGCAGTCCATCATACCGACGCCCGTCTTCTCGCGCAGCGCCTGCACGTCTTTAGCCGTGAATGCCATTATTCTTCAATCCTTTCTGTTTGTTCGATTCTGTCGGATACCGGCGTCTCAAGCGTTGTCGCCTTCCGCTTCGTCCGCAGCCGCTTTTTCCTCAGCGGCTTCTTCGGCGGTCTCCTCGCCCTGCCGGCCTTCGATAATCGCGTTGGCCATGGTGGAGGCGATGAGCTTCACGGCGCGGATAGCGTCGTCGTTGCCGGGAATCACATAATCGACATCGTCGGGATCACAGTTGGTATCCACAATCGCCACAATCGGAATACCCAGCTTGCGGGCTTCGGAAACAGCGATCTTTTCCTTACGGGGATCAACGATAAACAGGGCGCCGGGGATCTTCTCCATATCCTTGATGCCGCCCAGGAATTTCTCCAGCTTCTCAATTTCGTGATTGAGCTTGATGACTTCTTTCTTGGGCAGCAGATCAAAAGTACCGTCCTCCTGCATAGCCTTCAGCTGCTTCAGACGGCCGATCCGGCCCCGGATGGTGCGGAAGTTGGTGAGCATGCCGCCCAGCCACCGGGCGTTGACAAAATGGACGCCGGCGCGGGTTGCTTCGTCGCGGATGGAATCCTGCGCCTGCTTTTTGGTGCCCACAAAGAGCACGGTCTCGCCGTTGGACGCCAGGTCACGTACGAACATGTACGCTTCCTCCAGCTTGCGGACGGTCTTCTGCAGGTCGATGATATAAATGCCGTTACGCTCCGTAAAGATGTACGGGGCCATTTTGGGGTTCCAGCGGCGGGTCTGGTGTCCGAAGTGGACGCCGGCCTCCAGCAGCTGTTTCATGGATACGACTGCCATAGTGCAAAATCCTCCTTGGTTTTTCCTCCGCAGGTTCTGGAAGAACAGCAGATTTATCCTTCCATCCGCGGCAACCGCCTAGCGGCGGCACCGGCCGCGGCACAGCACCTGCGTGCGTTTTGCCGAAATAGTATACCATACGTTTTGCCCTGGGACAAGAGAAAACGCAAATTTTTCTGCTGTTTTTTTCGCACAAAGGGATTTTCAGATAATTCCACAACCCCTCTTGCTTTTACCGTCGCTTTCTTGGTGAAAAAAGGCAGCAAAAATGCGCGCCCGCAGGCGCGCATATAAAGGAGCGGTTGAATATCTATCTTCCGCCGAACATCCCGTTCATAATGCTGGTGCTTTTGCGCCGGGCGACGCATTGCTCCGGTGGTGTGGGATGATTTACCAAGATGGTCTGCTCACCGATGACTTCGATCTCTTTCCAGCTGATCACCAAATCCTCTTCATGGCCCATGAAGCCCATACATTTAGGCCGTCCATGGATCACAATCGCCACCAGCTGGGCGGTGCAGGTATCTACCTCCACATCGTCCACGCAGCCCAAACGGGTGCCGTCACAGACGTTGATGACTTCCTTGTCGTGCATATCCGTAATTCTGCAAAGCATTTGTCATCCATCCTTTCTGATCCTCATCTTCGCCTCTGAAAATAGATATGCACGGCGGCAGCGGAATATGCCAGCAAAAAGGCACGGGATAATCCCGTGCCTCAGTCTGTCGAAAAAGCCGGTTTGCGATTTTGCGCAAACCGGCTTTTAAGCGTA